>CALVUF010000009.1 GCA_944363525.1 uncultured Bacilli bacterium | reverse complement strand
TGCCTTGGTCGGACAAGGTCCCGGAAGAGCTTAGGTTCTGACTTTTCGCCGCAGGAGTTTGCCTGCCGTGCGCAGGAAAACTCCTGTTTTAATTTTGCCTACATCCAAAAAAGCCCGATTTTATCGGACGCATAATTTAATTTGAGGATACGATTATCTCCTCCTGGGTCAGATCCCGCGTCCTTGGCCGGCCGGTTTTGTCGGTGAGGACCTGCCCGCGCGAGATCTTCAGGTTCCAGTTCTTCATCGTCTGCCGAATGGATTGCCATCCTATGGCATCGATCGGCAGGCCGTGGTCCCGGAATACGTCGCCTCCGTATTTCCCGGCCAAGGTTTCCTCCCGGAAAATACCCATGAACTCGGCGGTGTACCTGACCGTCTTGGGGGTCGCCGATTTCACGTAGGGGCATGAGGAAATGAGCGAAATCTCCTCGGGGGAATACGATTTTCTGGACATAAGAAAACCTCCAATCACATTGTAATCGGAGGCAATCTTTTGGCCACGGTTTTTTCTAGACTGTCCGAATTACGGGGTCCAGTTTAAGGGGTCGGGTGGCTTTTTCTATAAGGAAGGAAAGCAAAATAAAGGAATCACGTAACAATCAGTAAATAAGCCTATCTTCATACCCATAAGCTGAAAGGTAACGATTCAAAGCGTTTAGATCATAAATGCCGTTTTCAATGCAATAACGGACAATGAGCGAATACGTCGAAGAGGAGGAAAGGGTATAAGAGGTCTTTTTCAGCAGCAACTTGCATTCATGGGTATTAAGACGAAGGGCGAAGGCGATTTTGATCAAAGTCGGAAGGCTCGGTTTGGATTTCCCTGAAATGATGCTGGAATAAAGCTGCCGGCTAAGATTGGCTTTATTATAAAGTTCGGGAGCGCTCAAACCGTGATTATCCATTAGATAATATAAATACTCGACCAAATCGCAGCTTTTCTCCTTGTTTTCCTTATGAAAAGCAATGTAGTCCGCCAAATCCATGAAACGATTCTAGCACAATGTCAAATGGCGTTTGACCGCAACCGCAAATTATCCATTAACCTTATGAACGAGAGGAAAAAGACAATGAACGAACTAGAATCCTTGAGCCTCGACAAGGCTACGAAATACATCCCCGACGAGATAGACAATCCAGAGCGCACGGCTTTAGCCCTATCGATCAAAATCGCCATCAAAGCTCATCATAATCAGCATCGGCCCAATGGTGAGCCTTACTATTACCATCCCCTTCGCTGCGCCGAGACGTTCCAACACCTGGTTGGTTTGGAAAGGGCAAGCCAAACTCCATTTGACCGAGAGGCCTTAGCCAAAACCAAAATCCCCTTCGCCGGGATTTTGCCTCTTTGCTGGCTTCACGATGTAGTCGAGGATACCGACATCACCTTTGATGACGTCGCCGATATCTTCGCAAAATCCAATTTAAAAGTATATTTTTGCAAACACATCGCCAAACCGTTGGAACTATTGACCCATCGAAAAGGGGAAGGCTATGAGGCGTACATCAAAAGGGTCAAGCAAGACCCTAACGCCAGCCTGGTCAAGATTCTCGACATGCACAACAACCTGCTGGTTTTAACGACAGGGGACCACCAAGATAAGTTTCACGCAAAGGGCCGGGAATATTTGGATTACTGCTATCAATTAGACGATCAATACCATTTCAGCGAAGGCTTCAAGCATTACAATCGGCTTCGTTTCGGGCTGAACAGTTCAAAATAAAGGAAAACTATATTTCTAAAGCGCCCAAACCGGCACCACCAAGGTGTCCCGGTCAAGCGCGGTCAGCCGGCCCGTCGCTTGGAAATATCAGATGCCCTACGGCCTTATTTACTCAAAGAATCCCTCAAAGGGGATGCCAGCCTTCATCTATCTATTAAGCAAACAAGGCTATAGAAGAGGGGGTAAAAAGTTCGATTTATCCTTAAACGATTCGCTAAAGGTGGCCATTTCTCCCGCACCAGGGGCGAAGCTCAATAATCTCGATGCGGTGCAGGAAATCATCGATAACACAGATACGCTCAGTTAAGTCAACCGCCCAAGAAAGTTATGGAAAGTTATGATAGGTTATAATGATTTTTGAAAGTTATAACAGGTTATAGTAAGTTATAATAAGTTATGTTGGTTTTAAAAGTTATAATGTGTTAGAATACGTGAGGAGGAACAAGTATGAAAAACCCTTTTTCTTTAACGTTCGGAATGAAACCTGCGAATTTTATCGATAGATTACGGGATAGATCTCAAATCATCGAAGATTTTTCAACCGACGCCCCCGCAAACTATGTCTACGTACTGACCGGTGTTCGTGGCAGTGGCAAATCGGTTTTCATGTACTCGATCGCCAATGAACTACGAGCCAAAGACGACTGGATTGTCGCCAACATCGGCCCGAAAAACCACATTTTGGAGGCGGTCGCAGCCGAGATCTATTCCCAAGCCAAACTTCGGCATCTCTTCCTTAAGGGCGAATTCTCGGTCTCTTTCAAAGGATTCGGCATCAGCCTGCAAGGCAAAGAGCCAATATCCGACGTCATGACGCTTTTAAAGAGATTGCTTGCTTACTTGGAGAAAAAGGGCAAAAAAGTGTTGGTTATCATCGACGAGGTGGATAACAGCAACGCCATGAAATACTTCGTTCAAGGTTATGCCTCATTATTAGGCGAAGGCTACCGCCTGCGTTTGTTGATGACCGGGCTTTATGAGAATATCTCGCGATTGCGAAACAACAAATCGCTCACTTTCCTCTACCGAGCGCCGCGGATTGCCATCGGCCCCTTGCCAATCGGTTCCGTCGCCGCAAAATATATGGACCTTCTTAAAGTGGATGAAGAGACCTCTTTATCCTTGGCTAAAATCACGAAAGGATACGCCTACGCTTACCAAGTGCTCGGTTATTATCTATTCGAAATGGGTAAAGTCAAAGCAGACCAAGACGTGTTTTTGGCATTCGACCAACAACTAGATGAATTCGTCTACGAGAAACTCTATTCCGAAATAAGCCCGATGGCCAAAAACATCCTCAAGGCCATGGAAAGCGATCGCCCGATCAAGACATCGGAACTAAGCGAAAAGCTTGACAAATCCGTGTCATATTTAAGCAGTTACCGCGACGACCTCATCAAAGAGGGGATCCTCTACTCTCCCAGCTATGGCTATATCCAATTCGCCCTGCCCCGGTTCGATGTCTTTCTGAAGACCAAATAAAGGGATTAAACCAGAACGCCAAACGGCCCCAAAAGTTATAGCGAGTTATAGTGGGTTATAACGAATTTCAAAAGTTATAGTGAGTTATAACGAGTTATAAATGCTAAAGGGTTCTTCCCTTGGATGCTATAGACCACAAACTCTTGATAGACCCCCAAATATGGCGGCGCCGAACCCTGCCCAAACGAAAGAAAATAGGACTGACGCTAGACGCGTCAATCCTAGGCTAACTAACTGTCTTTGTGCTATCGCTTAAATACAAAACGATACCCCTACTAGCAAAATGATACGCTTACTAGAAAAACGATACCGATGAAGGTATTAGTAAACATTTAATGATTAATTATAGAATGGTTTGTTTTTAAAAATGTTTGGATAGTGTCGCAATCATTGTATTTCTTACATTGAGTGCAATTGTCAACAGAATTCTTTATAGCACATTTTCTTATAGGACATAAATTTGAACAAAATATCGTTTTTGCACCGTCTTTTCTGCATCCGTTACAATTAATGTGGTTAGGAAGAATTGTTGCGTTGTTTAGTTTAGACCAATCTTTTGCTGTTTTTGTCTTTAACTCACTATCATTCGTAATTGTAGCGATATAAGCATCACATTTGCTGCAATCTATACCACAATATGCAATCATTTTGGACATTATTGTTTAATAACCTCCCAATAACCATTTTTATTTTCACCAATACGCTTTATATATCCGTTATTTCTTAAATATCTAACGTTGTTATCGATTGCTGTATCACTGATTCCAATTAAAATGACCAGTTCAGACTTGGTAATGTTAGGATTATGTCTCATTTCAGAAAGTATTCTTTCTCTAGTCAAATTTAATCCATGCTTTCTTGTAATAACAGGTTTATCACCAATGTTATTACCAATTTTATCACCAACTTTTTTAATCGAATTGAAAGGAATTGTTACTACAATCGAATTATCTCTAAACTGAAAAGCATTTCTAGTGTAGGTTTCAACGATTTTTGGCACACCTCTACCAGATTTATCGCTTATCCTCAACTGGGCAAAAATCTCGGAAAGTTTTTCGTTTACTGGTACTGATTCTCCTAAGGTTCGAACCTAAATTTATCTACTAGCAAAGCGCCTAAAATGAAAAAATGCCCGATTTCTCGAGCAAATATCGTTCACTTTGATACCTTTGCTTTGTATCAAAATGTTAGTTATAAGATGGCAAGAAAGAATGAAATTGATACAAATCGTGCGGTGGTTCCTCCTCGACAGCATACTTCAGCACTCAGAATGCAACCCCTTCTTCCAAATCGTGCTGCTTTGGAACCCCATCACCCCTCGACTCGCACGTACCTCCTCTTGATGCCCGCAAGGTTCTTTTCGAGCCATGCGCCGTCGATGGGGAAACCAATCGCCTCGCAAAGGCTCCTGGTAAGCCGAAACAGATCGGGGGAAGGACAGCCCCTGAAGTAGTCGAGCAGGTCCATTTCGCTTATGACGTCTGCCGGATTTCCTAACCCGGAATGGTAGATTCCGTACTCGATGAACGCCGGCCGCATGGCGGAGACATCAATGCCGGCGAACACGGGGGCGCAGGCGCACTCGGGGTTCAGGGGCACGGCTATCGCGACATCATACGGCTTGCCGTCGATCTCCAGCCAGGAATGGTCGAACGGTGCCGTCCCCTCGAAGGCCTCTCCTATGCAAGGGATCGCCTTTATGCCAAGCCGCCTGGCGATGGCATAGAGGATGGCGGAGGTGGCGTGGCAGGCTCCTCCCCACCCATTTTTGATGACGAAGCGCGCCAAGGCGAGGAAAGCGGCCTTGAACTTGTCCGCGTTCGGATAGTCAACAGGGATTCTTGAAAGTAAGTTCATAAGTTTATTTTATCATTCGCCTTCTTCGCAATGCAAAAAAAGAGGTCCCCAACGGAGTCCCAAAAAATCCCGATGTCGGCGTTCTGCAACGGATTTCTATCCCAGTTTCTCGGCCACGGTTGTCCCGTCCCTGAAGACGAACTCGGCCATCCCGTCTCCGCGTATCCTCACCGCATCCACGGCCAGCAGCCATATGCCCTCGCCTCATCTGTCAATCGTCTTGGGCGACCTTCTCATTCCGCCGAGGAAGGACTCGATTCGCTTCCGCTGGGGTTTCTATTACTCCAGCATTTCTGCATGGTATATTTTTGAAGTAAAAATGAATAAATCCGATGGTTTGCGAAGACAGTACTATTCAAGATAAATCCTGCTATTTCTTCGATTTTATGGTATAAATGTTAAGAGGTTAGATTATGATTTCGTTTTTAAACGAAGATTCCTTAAATTTATATTCCAAGTGGCCATCTCCAACAGCAATAATAATGGATGGCCCTTATGGCGTCGGCGGTTTCCCTGGCGATCCTTTTTCTCCGTCTGAGCTACCGAGATTCTACGATAATCACATAAAAAATATGACGTTGAATTGCACGCCTAGAACTACTCTTTGGTTTTGGAATACTGAAATAGGATGGGCGTTAGTCCATCCCGTTTTAGAAAAGTACGGATGGGAATATAAATGTTGCTGTATTTGGGACAAAGGGAAATCTCACGTGGCCGGCAATGTGAATACGAAGACTCTATCAAAATTTCCAATTGTCACTGAAGTTTGTGTCCAATACGTCTTAAAGCCGACTTTCAAAACAGCGAATAATGAATCGGACACAATGATGAATTGGCTAATTTCTGAGTGGAAAAGGACCGGACTCTCCTTTCGGCTGACCAATGAAGCGTGCGGAGTTAAAGATGCCGCAACACGCAAATATTTCACAAAAGAAAAGCGCTTATGGTATATGCCTACCACCCAAAATTTTATGAAGATTGTCCAATATGCCAACGAGCACGGCAAAAGTGAAGGTCGCCCATATTTCAGCCTTAATGGAGTTTCGCCAGTCACGGAAGATGAATGGAATCAACTACGACCCGTTTTTAAGTGCCCATTTGGCTGGACTAACGTTTGGCAGCAATCACAATTAATGAATGGTGAGCGTCTCAAATCAGGAACGAAATCGGTCCACTTAAACCAGAAACCTCTTTCTCTTATTGAAATGCTCATTGAAGTTTCAAGCGAATCTGGCGATGTAGTTTGGGATCCTTTTGCAGGACTTGCAACAACAGCTATTGCCTGTCATCGTCTAAAGCGGGATTGCTACACCGCAGAAGTTAACAAATCAATTTTCGATATAGCCGAAAAACGGCTTAATGAAGAAATGTCAAGACTGCGTTAGTCAGAATCGAACGAATTAAACAAATAGGTAAGGACATCATAACTGGCTTCTTTTCCAAAGAGTCCCTTCGTCCATTCGCGAATGGTCTTCCCTAAATAATAAGTCGAATTGATTTTTTCCTTAAAATTTTCTATCTCTGGGTGCTCAATTCGATCAATCTTTGCATAATTGGTGTCTAGTCGATAAGGAAATTTATTGAATAGAACTCGAATTTTGTCTTGAAAGAAAGGGGTGGATGAGTATTTACCTTTATAAAGCCCAAGCTTGTGTGCTTCTGCAACGGCTTCCTCGAATCTTCCTTTATCTCGTTGGTAAACATAACCATTGGTATTAGTTTGCCTAAGATTAGCAGTTCTTTCCGAAGTGTCTTCCGGTTCTAGCACTAAATAGTTAGGAGGGTCAAAATAATGGTCATCTCTTGCTTTTGCTACCGTTGAAGCACGAACAATAAGGGAATCAATGATTCTTGGCTTTCCCCACAAAATTTTTTCGGGAACCCAAACAATAATGGCTACCTCAATGTGATTGTTTCTAAAAATCTTCTGACTATCTCTGAATCTGGCGGTCATTTCCGTCGAAAAAGGAAACCAAGCTTTAATTTCGATGCCAGGCTTGATACCTTCCTGGTCAGAGGAAAACTGAGCATCTGGAAATCCAGGGTCTTGTCTTATCCAACGCCCATTGTGATGCCAGCCAACTTTGTTTAGAGCATCAATCGTTGAGTATTCAATTAAGTTTCCTAAAAGGGGTGACAATTTCGAAATGACTTTAGCCAATTCAGCCCCATATTCCACGGATTTTGCTTTTGAAACTTCAATCAAATCTAAAGACTTCCCGGTGAGTGAACCGAGTTGTTTATTTGCGACAGCTAATATATCCTCGATTTCTTTGTTTTTCACAAGTTTTACCTAACAAATATTTTTGTAGAACAATGCAGCTTAAGGATACGCTCTTGCTATCGATGAACAAGCAGCATCATTCCGGTTTAATTATTATAGTATAAGATTTTGCATATTATACACATGGGCATTATGCAACCCTTCTTGTTCTTCCTTCAACTTGAAGAAGCATCCTGAAATTACGAAATATCAGTCAGCTTCCTATCCCAGCAGAAAACAACGCATCTTACAAAACTTACTATAATCATCCATCCCCAAATAATCGTGCGGTGAGGGCTCGAACCACGGTCAAATCGTGTTGGGGGTTTCATCGTGGGGGGATTTCGCCATTCCAAAGAACTGGCCTAACTAAAATCATCTTGCCGAAAACGGCGTGTCAATGGCCAAAAAGGCCAATTTCATCGGGAAACAAAGAAAAAAGGACTGACACGCTTCGTATCAATCCTATGCTAGCTTGATGGCGGAGGCGCAGAGATTCGAACTCTGGCTGGGGTGGAACCCCACTATCGGTTTTCAAGACCGACCCCTTCAGCCGCTTGGGTACGCCTCCGTCTATTGGTGGTCCATCGGTGGCTTGAACACCGGACCTAGCGCTTATAAGGCGCTCGCTCTAACCGGCTGAGCTAATGGACCAGGCCGCTAAAGCGGCTCGTCTATTATACATATCCCGATGGGAAGTTAAAGGAAAGCGGCGCTCAACCAAGGGAAATCGCCTATTTGGCATAGCGAGGGCCGTATTCTTTCTTGGCTAACTCGGTAATTCTTTTCACGAACTCGCCCTTCGCCTCGGTATAGCCATCCCGGTTATAACGAAAAGGCTCAGCCAGACGAAGTTTTAATTGTTCGTACTCTTTGGCCACTAGAGGATGTTCCAATATATAGTCCCGGAAGTAGAGTTCATCGTTATCGCCCCACCGTCTTAAATGCAGATGGAACACCGGCGGTTTGTACCCATCTTCAGTATAGCCTTTGTTGAAGGAAGCTCTGGAAGGGGATTCGTTCATCAACAAATATCCTAGCGAGGGGATGGCTTTTAAGCAGATGGCGCAGTCCTCATCCTTTGTCTCTAGCAGGATATCGACAATGTCTTTGGCCCTGATGTCGGGGATGGCGGTGCTACCGATATGGCTGATCCGAGCCGATGAAGGCAAATGGGAACGAAGAAAAGCCGCCTCTTTCTGATAGTTCGTCTCCCATTCATCTTGATGAGGGACAAGCTCAATCGGGAAAAGATGCCATAATGACTCTAAGCTCATCTCCTCCAGTTTCTTACCCATGGATTTATCCTAGCCTATTTGGCTTTCGGCCTGAATAGGGAATGGCGATTGAAAAAAGGGGAGGTCCCTCCTAAGATAATCAGGTCGATAAACCAAAGCCGTTCATGAAAACGAGGCCCAGCCTCGTGGGGGTAAGCTAAATGAAACGAATCAAAGCGATTTCCTGGCTCAATTTTGCCTTCCTTTATGTCTATGCTGCGTTGCTAATCGCGGTTTTAGCCTACGCCGGACTAAACCCGGAGGAAAGCGAGCAAAGCACCGCCATCCTTCAAGGTCTCTTGCTCTGCGCCCTAGCCATCATCGGTTTGGTTTTGATTCTCGGTTTCCTTAACCTCGTCTTCGCGATTCAGCTTAAAGGCGAGATGACCCCGCGCTTCCCCTCGGCGATGAGTTTCCGGATGAAGCTTGGATTAATGCCATTCTTCATCGTCAACTTCCTCTTCTGGGCCGTCTTCTGGCTCGGGACCCTCAATGTCTTCTTAATCCTCGTCGCCCCCGTCGTCTGGGCGGTCTCGCTAAGCACCACTTATCTCTTCCTGCTCATCGAAGGGACGCCAAACATCGTTTACACGATCGATCGCTTCTTCAAGACAAGGAAAATCATCTACCTCGGGGTCGCCATCAGCCAATTCATCTATCTAGCCGATATCATCGGGGCCGGAATCCTTGCCGAAGACGAAAAGAAAGCCAATCCCCAAACGGTTCGAATCATCGAACCGAGGAAGAAATAAAGACGAAAAAAATGCCCCGAAGGGCATCGATTATCAATGGTGGCTGTGGGGGGACTCGAACCCTCGACATACCGGGTATGAGCCGGTTGCTCTAACCAACTGGGCTACACAGCCATTTCTGGTGGAACTTATCGGGCTCGAACCGACGACCTCATGCTTGCAAAGCACGCGCTCTCCCAACTGAGCTAAAGTCCCGTACCCAACAGGTTCGCCGCTATCGCGGCTCGGCTATTATATGCTTTCTTTCTTCGCTTGCACAACAAATATTTTCGGTTCATATTGTGCCCATGGAATTGGATCATTTGACTTTGCTCCGCCCCGATGGGCGAACGATTGAGAAGAGAGGAAGGGGGATTGGGCCCTTACTCAATATATACCTCTTTAACGTGGAATCGATGAAGGGGGCAAGCCTCTACGATAAGGTCATCGGCAAGGCGGCGGCCGCACTCTGCGTTTTAGGCGGGATCAAGGAAGTAACCGCCCACCTTTTAAGCTTCGGAGCCAAGCAATTATTAGAAGAAAACGGGATCCAGGTCCGTTACGAGGTCTTAACCGAAAAAATAATGAATCGGGCCCAAACCGACCTCTGTCCAATGGAAAAGACCTGCTTAAACGAAAAGGAGCCCGTTGCCATCGCCGAAGCGGTCAAAAAGCAAGCTCAAGCCATGGGCCTTATCTAATCGATTTCCTTCTTAAGCTTCCGCCCCATCAAAGCCTCGATGGCTTCTTGGAAGTTGAGCCGTCCTTCCACCACTTCGCCAATCGTATAGGCGATGGGGAGGATTTCCTTTAGATTGGGGATCGAGGAAATAAGCGAATCGAGGGTATAGACCCCTTCGGCCACCCCGTTGGTCTGATAGCCCTTTTCCCCGAAGTGATAGCCAAATTGATAATTACGGGACAAAGGGGAAGTGCAGGTCATGAAAAGATCGCCGACCCCCGATAAGCCATAGACCGTTGAGCGTTCCCCGCCACGCGCTAAGACCAGACGCGATAATTCATGGAGGGCCCTAGTCAAATAGGCAGCCCTGGTATTGGCCGAATCGACCACCTTATCGATCATCCCGGCCCCGAGGGCATAGACGTTTTTTAGCGCCCCGCATAACTCGAGCCCGGATAAATCGAGGGACACATAGCTTCGGAAGTAAGAACAGGAGAAAAGTTCTTGGAAGAAGATGGCGAGTTTTTCTCCCTTCGCCCCGATGCTCACACAGGTCGGTTTCTTTTTGATGACTTCGCTAGCAAACGAAGGACCGCTTAAGACGGCGAGTTGAGATATATCGATCAAAGGGGCTAAGACTTCGGTTAAGATCTTCTCCCCCACCATCCCTTTGCCGGTTAATAAGACTTGCTTGTTTTCAATTAAAGAAGGGCGTTTTGCAAGGTAATCGAAGCTCACTTGGACCGGAAGCGAGAGGACCGCCACCTCCGAATAGGCGGCCGCCTCCGCTTCATCGGAAGTCGTCTTGACGCTTGAAGGAAACTTATAATCCGGGAAGAAAGGATGGATGCCAGTCTTATTTAAAGCTTCCCCTTCTTCAATGTCCCGACTTAACAATAAGACCTCATGGCCGTTATTCCCTAAAACCGAAGCTAAGGCCAAGCCCCAGCGTCCGGCCCCGATGAAGAGTACTTTCATTCCGCGTCTTTCTCCTTAGACTCGATTGTACCCTCTTTGCCTCGGAGCAAAAAGAAATAGAAGAAGGCAAAGACAAGGATCGAGCCTAATAGGTAAGTAACTGGGCTATTGAGCCAAATGCCGGTTAGGCCGAGGAAATAGAAAGCCCCGCAGAGGAGTAAAGGGAAGACGAGGGAAAGGCAGAAGGTCATGATGATCGAGGGCAAAGGGCGGCCGATAGCTTGGAAGAGATTGGAGATGGCGTAAGGGAAGCTCCGAACCAAATAGAGGAAGCCGAAAATGAAGGCCGCTTGCTTAGCCAATTCTAAAGTCGCCTCATCGGCATTGGATAAGAAAGGATACGTGATATAACCCGGCATGGTCGTAAAGCAAAGGAAGACGAGGAAGCAAAGGATGAAAGAGGAAGCAAAGACGTAATTTTGCAGCTTCTTCACCCGGTCGCTTCGCCCCGCCCCATGGTTATAGCCAAGGGCCGGCTGCAAGGAATCGGTCATCCCATAGAGAAGGGGATAGACGAATCCGTCGATATACATAAGCGCCCCATAGACCGAGACGGCGGCATTGCCTCCTTGATCCAATAAAAGTTTATTCAAGACGATCGCGGTCAACCTCCCGGCTAAATTCGATAAGAAAGCCGGGGCCCCCGACTTAAGGATGAAGGCGAACTCCTCCCGGCTAAGATGGGGCTTGGTGAACTTAAGCAAGCACTTCCCGCGGACGAAAGGATAGATCGAGACCAAGGTGAAGATGCCAAAGGAGATGCAGGTGGCCAAGGACGCGCCCCAGATTGGCAACTTGAACGCCCCCAAGAAGCAAGCTTCCAAACCAATGACGGCGAAGGAAGAGAGGATATTGACCACCATCGAGTACTTCACCTTCCCCGATATCCGAAGGAAGTTATCGAAAGAGAAGAGGAAGCCCGATAAAGGGAGGAAGGCAAAATAAGGAATGCAATATTGAAAGGCTAGTTCGGCGACCGCCGGCTCCGCCCCTAACCAACTAAAGACGAAACGGCAAAGGAGGAAGAGAAAAGCCATCATCAAGGTGTCGGCTAACAAGATTATCAAGACGGCCGAAGAGAATATCTTATTGGCATCCTCATTCCGTTTTTGCCCTAAGCGGATCGAGATGACGACCGAAGAACCGACCCCGACCAAATCGGAGACGGCATAGGCGGCGATGACGAAAGGGAAAGCCAAGTTGACCGCGGTAAAAGCCAACTCGCCTAAGAATAAGTTGATGAACATACCATCGACTAACTGATAAATGGCCGAAGCCAACATCCCGATCGAGCCGGGGATGGCGATTTTGAAGAAGAGTCGACCGATGCGCGGCGACTCGAATAAAGCGTTTCTTTCCATAACTAACCTCCGACAGAAGGGGCCAACCGGCCCCAAGTCAGAAAGTTAGAAGGGGACGGTGGCGGCAAAAAGGTAACCGAACACCAACGGGTGGCCTTCGGAAAGGAGCGAGGCGGCAAGCCGAGTATTTTGTTTTAAGCATTTATTCATCGGACCACCTCCTGTTCCCATTAATATTAACAAATACTTTAAATTTTTGCCATATATTCCCCGGGCTAGTATCATAGCCGGCGTATGGAAAGTAACCTCGATAACCAATCGCTGAAATATCAAAGCAAAAAGGACCTCGCCAAGGGCGGACTGCTCGGCTTCTTCATCGGCCTCGCCATCATCGTCCCCGGGATCTCCGGCTCGGCGGTCGCCATCATCTTCCACCTGTATGAGAAGCTGCTTTTCGCCATCGGCAATATCCTTAAGAAATTCAAGGTCTGCGCTCTCTTCCTCCTCCCGATCCTCATCGGGGCGGTCATCGGCTTAGTGCTCGGCTTCCTCGGGGTTCAGCAATTGCTGAATTTCATCCCTTTCGCCATCGTCGCCTGCTTCGCCGGGCTGATGGTCGGGGCTTATCCCGCCGTCACCGACCAACTGAAAGGCGAGAAGCCCAATACCCTTAGAATCATTCTCTTTATCTTAGGTTTGGGGTTGCCGATCGCCTTCGCCTGCATCTCGATCTTCGTCTCCGGCGGCTTCCCGGAACTCGATCAGCTCAGCTGGTACCATTACCTCATCTTTATCCTCTTGGGATTCGTGGTCGCCATCACCCAATTGGTCCCGGGCTTAAGCGCCACCGCGGTCCTCATGATGGTCGGCTGCTTTTCGAAGCTTTTGGATTCGGTCTCCTTGACCTATTGGAAGGAAAACCCGATGGTCTTCTTGGTCTATGGCTGCTTAGCCGTCGGCTTATTGATCGGCTTAGTCTCGGTTTCGAAGCTTTTATCGGGATTACTCGAAAAGTTCCACGGCAATTGCTTTTATTGCATCGCCGGCCTTTCCTTAGGCTCGATCGTCACCATGTTCTTCAATTCCGACATGATGGAGATCTATCACAATTTTGATTTCAGCCAGACCAAAACCATCGTCGACCTAAGCTTGGGGATCGGCTTATTCATCCTCGGCTTAGTCGGGGCTTATCTATTGGTTAGAGTTGAACGGAAGAAAACCGATCAGAACTTATAAGGGGTGCCGATCAACGCCACTTCCTGGAAGGCGTGGAAGTCGCTTCTGATGATATAGTCGACGTAATTCCCGATGCATAAAGCGAGGGCGATATAGCCCATCGGATTCGGATGGCCGCCCATGATGAAATCCTTTTTCAATTCCTCGTTATAGACCAGCCCGTATTTGGATAGTTCTAAGAAATAGCAACGGGTGTATTGGGCGCAAAGCTTCCGTAGTTCAACATAAGCCTCATCGCAAACCTTATCGCGATCGACATCGTCTTTTTTAAGCGGACCGGAGACGAAAAGGAAGGCATCGGGTTCCATCTTTTTGCATTTGGAGAGGATCCGGCCCATATAGCCGATATAGGTCTCATCGTTATTCTCCGGATGGAGGACATCGACGTCCTCGGCTTTCCCGACCGGCCGGGGGAAGGTGAAGAGATCATTGCTCCCTAAGAAGACGAAATAGGCCTGCCGTTTTTCCCAGTAGCCGAATTGGTCGGCCCAGCGGTTGTAGAATTCCTCGGCCGTCATGCCGCCGCGCGAATAGTTATGGTATTCCGACCCGGTGACGTGGGCGAGGTAAGCCGGCCAGGAATACTCATAGAAATCGTGGTAGCCGGTTTTCCCCGTTTCGTTGGATTCGGATTCGCCCGAGGAGAGGGAGTCGCCGATGACCCCAACTTTCTTGAAGATGGAGAGGAAGCCGCAGTCGGGCTTCAAGACGTCCATCGGCTTCTCGCCGGGACGCAATTTGAATTGATTTAGGTCCATGGGAAAATTGTTCGCCGACGAGGAAAGGAAGTCAAGACGGTATAATATATCAGGTTATGGACGGAACTGAGCAAGCGGTCCTCGTAAGGATAAAGGAAGCCATCGAAGGGCAAAACCTGACCCAGGCCGAATTAGCGAGGCGGATGGGGTTGCCCCAATATAAGTTATGCCGCCTATTGAACGGCCATCCTTTTCCCCGGCTAAACGAACTTCAACGCTTCGCCGAGGCGTTAAGCCTATCCTTGCCCTATCTATTAGGAATCGCCGAGCAATCATCGACCGATTTGACCCCCAAGCAAAAAGAACTCCTGTCCCGTTACCAAGCCGTCGACACCGGCACCCGATTGATCGTCGACAAAATACTCGACGTGAAATCAAGCAAATAAACTGGGATTTACGGGTTTAAGAACTAATTTACGTGGTTTTTAAGCCAGCAAAGACGGCCGAACCAAGGAAAGGTATTTGGCTTCGATCTCGCTTATTAGGTCGCGGCAAATCCGCTTCGGTAGCCCGATATCGAGCAGGACCCCGAGGTGAGAGACCACATAGCGTTTGAACTCCTCCAAAGCGTTCTTGTCCTTGAAGGAATATTCGGTGAAGTCGCGTTTCAGCACGTTGGAGCTGAATTCAAAGCCAAAGACCGAATTCCCCTCATCGTCGAAGGAGGTATAGAAGGAGAACTCCCCAATCGAATTGGCATAGCTTTGGGTCCCTTCGTAAGTAAGGTTAGTCAATTGCTCGACCGGTTCGCGGTCAAAGGCCTCTTGGTACCACCGGCCCAATCGGCTCGGCATTGAGTATTGGTCGAGCCAGGGGTCGGAGAGGCTGACGCCATAGGCCGCCCCTTGATCGGAAGGCCCGCCGTCATAGGCTAATAGCAAAGCCGAATCCAAGTGATACGGCTGGCGATGAAGATAAAGGCAGAGGTCGGAACTCCGGCAATCGAAATCAACGCAATCGTCATAGTCTTCCTCTAACCGTTCCCGAAGGGTCAACTGGAAGCAGACCTTATGGGCGACGATCAGTTTATCCGCGCCAAGCAAAGGAAGATAAATGGAGGGCTCCCGATCAAGATCGGAGATGGTCATGATCCCGGTTTGGCTGCCCTTTTTCCCTTTGAAGAGGACCCGCAAACGGGAACTGCCACGAAATTGGGCCCAGAAAGGGCTATACTCGCCAAAGCAACCGCATAATTCCTCGTTGGATAATTGGTATGGCAAGACGAAGGGCCGATTAAGGACGCAGCTGGCCCCGATCCGCTTGACATCGTAATCGGCTTTGAGGTCCTTATAGACCTTAACGTCGCCATAGTTATAGTGTTTCTCGGCCCGTTGCTCGTATACCTTCATCCCAAGGAAAAGGTTGCTAAGCGCGCCGTAATTGGTCGCCGAGTCGAGTTGAGCCAGCCGATAAGCAAAAGCCCCGATCGATGGGTAATCCATGGTGGAGAACACTAAGGGATAATACTTGACCAGGATATGGCGGGCCATCGCTTTGTCTTTCCGGACGAACTTGCCCGAGGAATAGAAATCCGACAGCTTATAGGCGGCTTCGGCCTCGCCTTTAATCAGGGCCTCGTTGAACGTTTTATAGGCCGCGGCGTAATCGGGTTTCCCACACCGCCCATAGTAGTAAATATAGCCAAGGTTCAACATGGCGGGACCAAAACCGAGCTTGGCCCCAAGCTTATAGTATTTCTTAGCCAAGCTGAAATCGGGTTTGATGCCAAACTCGTTCGGCGTTTGGTCAGGGAAGCCATAATAGTTCCCGCCGAGGATATTGGCGGCCCACCCCGAACCGAAAGCCACCATTTTTTCGATGGCGGCGATATAGAGTTCTTTTTCCTCCGCCGATAAATCGTCAGGGCTTGGCCGGGCTAAGACGACGGTGGTCAAAGCCTCGAGTTCATCGCGGTCGAAGCGCCGTTTCTTCGCGGGTTTATGTCGCTCAGTCAAAAGTCGCCCCAATTCTTTCTTTAGGCACTTGGCAAAGGCGGTATAGCTCTTCTTGTCGTGATCACCGACCGGATGGCGCTTCATCGCAACTAAGCAAGCGACCCGAGTCACGTAATCAAAGCCAGCGGCCGACCGGTTGGCATCCATCAAAGCGAAAAGGAAATAGAGGAAGACGTGGAAATCCCGATCGCTGATTTTGCCGGCTAAATAATCATCTAACCACGGCAAAATATAACGATGGTTCAACAAAGGATGCTCGGGATCGTCATCGACGGGCTCAAGCCGATCGAAAGGCGAGGTCTTGGATAAGCCGATATAACCCCGGACAATCCGATGGCAAAAGACGTCATAGGCGTCTAAGTAGGATCGATTCACCGTTTCTTCTCCGCCTTCCGTTTATCGTTGATCTCATTCATGACCTTTTCGTCGATGACGGAAATCTTATGTTCTTTCGCGTATTTGACGCAGCCATTGAGGACGACTTTTAAGAAAACTCGAGGCACCTTGACCAACATCGCGCAGGCTTCGTCGGTGAAGTGGACATTCGGGTCGATCCGATCGGCGGCGAAACGGACCCCACCGAGGTTATTGGAGTTGATCTCGGGGATCGGGCATTTGAGAGCCTTCTTGAATTTGGTGTACCAGAAATAAGTCGAATCGCGATACCCGAAATCAATCGGGACATTCGGGAAGTCCTTAGCTTTCACCCCGTTGACGATGGCTTGGTAGTACTTATCCTTCATCAGTATCTTGTCGATCTTGAGGATAAAGTGGCAGCCAAACTTCGAGGTGATGCCATTGAAGTTCCGATAGGGCCCTTCAACCCCATCTAATTGCCCCACCTTGGCTTTGTCTTCATAGGCATTCTCTAAACTATCGTCCCAGGTGCATTCGAACACCTGATAGGCCTTCTTGATGACTAAGGGCCGATCATCTCCTTCGGCTAATCCTTTTTCTAGTTCTAAGGGACAGTTTGCCATCTTCTCCTTAGTCGTCATACCCGGGAAGCCAAGTTTGACGGTGGTTTCGAAATCCTTATAGGAATCCTCTAAGAAATTGAGGGCGCATTTGCCTCTTTTAAGAAGGTTCTGCGCGGTATTCGAAGAATTACGGGCTTCGAGAATCATCGCGTAATATTCCTTCCCGGCGATGTAATAGGGGAAGCAAAGTGAATAGGCCCCGAGGTTGGTGTTCCCCTCATCGTCAAGGGTCGAGATGAGGATGGTCGGCATCGGGTAATAGGCGCTCGATTGATAGAAATTATCGACGATGCGCAAATCTTTGAAACTGGACATAATAACGGTCCTCCGCCCCATATTGTCCTTTCCCTTTGCCCTAAGGGCAAGAGGAAATAGGGGCATCCCGCCCTTAAGGGTGGTATAGCGGGCCCATCGGAAGAAAACCTTAATCGGAATATGCCATCCTGCTTATCTCCTGCAATCCCGCCTCTCCCTCTCTCCCGCGGTGCGCCCGCTGTGACCGAGAAGGAAGATGGTTTCTCCTCCGCCTCTTCAAGCAGGGGCTCCGCCTCAAGCAGCCCAACCACCCCGAATCCCGTTCCAGCGGAATGCTGCCTCATCTATTCGATTGGGACGAAAGGGCGTTTGGGGATTCGAGCCTCATCGAATACGGGGGTTATGGGTCTTAATCGACAGGGCGCCAGTACCGCTGCCTCGGCCGTCGAATCGGCTTTTTCGCATTACGCAGACGACGAGGTCTTAGATAGGCTCGTCGTTTCCTATTCCGATGCCGACCATATCGATGAATTAGAGAAGCAACCGACGTCAAATTCTATCGATTCGGTCGGAAAGATCGTCAAAAACGGAGATGCCTAATTAATCAGAATCGCATCGGGTATTGAATATTCTTTTAAGAAGTCGCTTGCTTCGCTAGGCAGAGCAAAAACGAATAGGCAAATAAAACAATAATAGGAAAGCGTCTAAGAGGTTATTCGAATAATCGCCGTTCAATGGGATACAGTTTCAAATAACTTTGATAACGTTTCTTGTAATAGGGAACCAGTTCCTCAATCGGCTTCACCAAGGTCCGCTTTTGATTAAACCGTTTGGAGATGGAGGAAAGCGATTCGCCGGTATGCCCGCTATAGGCGATGATGGCGGCCCCATACCCCGGCCCTTCATCGATGGAGGGGATGGCTAAGTCATGGTCAAGGACAGTGGCCAATAGTTTCGCCCACAACGAAGATTTGGCCCCGCCGCCGGTTAGGATAAAAGGCAAAGATGAGATCAATTTGCCGGTTTCAATCATTTCCTTGATTCCAAAACAAACCCCCTCAATGACCGCAAAAGCGAGGTCTTTTTCGTCGTTTTGCATCCGTAAGCCTAAGAAGGCCCCACTGGCCTCCGGGTCATTATGGGGGCAACGTTCCCCATTTAGATAAGGCAGGAAGTACACTAAATTATTCCCAAGCAAGGGCTCCAGCGAATCGAGTAAGGCCCCGATATCCTTTTCTTTGGTGAGGTTAGCCCACCAGGCTAAGCAAGAAGCCGAGGAAAGCATACATCCGAGCCGTAAATACGCTGGGTCAGGGAAAGCGAATAAATGCATCGAATCATTATGGGTTGGGATCCGGTTAACGGGGGAGAAAACCGTCCCCGAGGTCCCAAGGCTGATCCCGACCATCTTCTCCTTGGTCACCCCGATCCCGATGGCCGCGGCGATATTGTCAGCCGCTCCCATGATGACTTTGACGTCCTCATTGAGCCCATAACGGGTGGCGATGTCCTCTTTGACGTAACCAAGGCAATAAGTCGAAGGGTAAAGAGGCGGAAACAAATCGGCGTCGAGCTTGAAAAGTTTAAGCAACGGCCGAGAGTAATTACGGGTCCGAGGATTGAAAAGCAACGTCCCCGAGGCATCGGAATACTCGCTTCCCAATCGATGGGTCAAAAGGAAGGATAGGTAATCCTTCGGCAAAAGGATATGGCGGACCGCGTCCCACCATTCATGATCGATCTTCCGGTGATAGACGATTTTAGGGAGGCTGAAGCCGGGATAGGAGATGTTCCCGGTTTCCTTGACCACTAAGTCATGATCCCGAGCGTTGATATTGGCCGAGACGTCCTTGGCCCTCCCATCGTTCCAAAGCCAAGCGGGCCCTAAGGGCCTATAATCCTCATCAAGCGCCACCACCCCATGCATCTGGCCGGAGAAGGAAATAGCTTTGACGGTACTCGGATCCTGATTATCCAATAAGGCTTCCAGCCCATTCCAAAGGGCCTCTTCCCAATCAGCGGGATCCTGCTCAGAAGCATAGGGCTCCGGGGAGGAAACGGCATAGGGTTCTTTAGCCCGCGACAAAACCCGCCCCGTCTCATCGACGAGGAGGAGCTTCATTCCGCTGGTGCCGAGATCGATGCCGATGTAGGTGTTCATTTAGCGAAAGGGTTTTCCTCAGGATAACGGTCGTTCGGCCCATGATTATAACCGATGGGATTTATTCCTAAATAGGCAAGGACGTCATAGAGCTCTTTCCCGATATGGTCGAAGGCCACCGCCGCATGATGGGGGAAATGTTTTTCAATGAGTTCATAACGGTAGAACCGCCCCATTCCCTGGATGGCGAAGATCCCGATCGAGCCAAAGGAACGGGTAGCCACCGGGAGCACTTCCCCTTCGGCCACGTAAGAACCTAGGCTAGCATCCGCATGGCCTTGGAGGCGGAATATCGTCACCTTCCCCGGGACGATATTCCCTTCGATGGTCCCGTTGGTCACTTCCTCCGGCAAAGTCCGGGCCATAATCCGCTGATTGGCCATATGGGGATGGCAGAGCTTGGAAGAACAGGTGTTGCCGCAGTGGAAACCCATGAAGAGGTCGCTCGGCTTATAGGGGAATTTCCCCTTGATATCCGATTCATAAATCGACGAGGGGACGGTGTTATTGATATCGAGCAAGGTCGGAATGTCCTCAGTTAGGACCATCCCGATCCATTCGCTTAGGGCCCCATACAGGTCGACTTCGCAAGAGACGGGATAGCCTTTTCCGGCTAACCGCGAATTGACATAGCACGGCACGAAACCGAATTCGGTTTGGAAAGCCGGCCAGCATTTGGTCGACAAGACGACGTAATCCCGTTCCCCTTTATGGCTCTTGGCCCAATCAAGCAAAGTCAATTCGTATTGGGCGAGTTTCGGAAGGACCGATTCGAGGTAATTGCCTTCCCCCAGTTCCTTTTTCATTTCCTCAATGACCAAAGGAATCCGGGAATCCAACTGATGTTCCTTATAGGATTTAAAGAGGTCGAGCTCGCTATTCTCCTCCACCTCGATCCCGAGGTCGAAGAACCCTTTGATGGGCGCATTGCAGGCTAGAAAGTTATTCGGGCGGGGGCCGAAGGAAATAAGCTTGAGGTGCTTGAGCCCATAGATGACCTTGGCGATCTTATGGAAATAGGCTAATTCTTTCGCCCCTTCTTCTGGCAAGACGACCGGGGAGGCGGGGATATAGGCCTTAACACCACGAATATTCAGGTTGTAGGAAGCGTTGAGGAGGCCGCAGTAGGCATCGCCCCGCTGGTCATGGAGATCGTTGTTCTCTTCCTCGGCGGCCGCCATCACCATGACCGGTCCCCCGGGGAACTCAGCCCAATGCTTAGCCAACAAGGCCTCGGCGATCTCCGGCCCGAAGTTGCCGAGATAGACGCATAAGGCGTTGCAGCCGGCTTTAAGGCACTGGCTATAGGCCGAAAGCATATCCGACTCGCTTTCGACGATGATGGTCGGGCAAAAATAGACATCTTCGTCTTTCAATTGACCGGCGCAGGCTTGTTTTAAAGCCTCGAGCCGAGTCCTAGCTAAAGAAGCCGGGAAGCAATCGCGGGAGACGGCGACGACGCCGATCTTGATATGGGGGATGTTGTCCATGGGTGGATACCTCTTAGGCCTCTATCATACACACAATACGAAAAACTGCTTTGTTAATTTCGAACAACGTTTGCTTAATCCCAACATTAGTTGTTCGACCGCTTAGGCGACGATGGCTTGGTCGATAAGGAAAGCCGGGAGGATTGAGGAATCGTTAAGCTTCGATAACGGATAGGCCCCGAAGAGGTCTTTCCCTACTTCCATCCCCAGGAAATGGGTGTTCCCTGCCTTGTCATCAAGGGTGAGAAGCCCTGTTTCGAGATCATAGGCGAAGGGATAAGGATCCTCGAGGTAATCGAGTTCGCCATCGCCATTAAGTCTAAGATAACCGGCGTTGACGTTGGTGTTCTTCAGATAATAGACCCCGTTGTCGGAATAGAGGTTCACATAGTCCGAACCGATGTATTCGGAAACCGAGTCCAAATACCCCGGGGTATCGTTCCATTTGTAATACAGGAGGTAATGGGCGGTGGCGTTGTCCTTATCGTGGACCGCCAACTTGACCCCGGATAATTCAAGGTCATAAACCGGATTCTGGATTTTGATCCGGATCGATTCGGGATAGTCGATGTCGTAACCGGAGGCGGAGATATCGTATTGGCCCACCCTAATTGGTTCAACGACGAAATCAGCCCAGGTCCGGAAGCCGCCCGAGTCCCCTTTGATATCGAAATTGGTGACGTTGTAGGTCCGATAGGGGACGGTGACCTTCTCCCCGATGGTCATGGTCGATAAATCCTCTAGCAGGATATCGACGTAACTCTCGGACGCCCATGTAAGCTTGATGGTTTTGGAGATGGAGATTGGCTCATCGGTCTGCAAGGTCGCCGTGACCGTCACCGACAAATAGGATTGAATGGCAGTCAGATTCCCCTCTTCATCGATGCTGGCTTTGCTTTCGTCATCGACCGAATAGATAATCGGGGCGTCGGAGCTGGAAATCGCCTTCATCGGGAGGGTCTGTCCTTCGGCGATATAATCGGTCCCCGGATATATCCATTCCAATGAGGGGACGGCCTCTTCGCATTCAACTGTGCAGGTATCCTGATAGTTGCCGATGGAGGCGGTGATGACGGCTTGTCCCGGCCCCACCCATTCGACTAAGCCGGTTGAGGAGACTTTGGCCACCGATTCATCGCTCGAAGCAAAACTGACCGGGCCTTCGAGCAAATCGAAATGGGTGTAAAGCTGCTGCGACTCAAAAGCCTCAAGGAATAAGGTCGAGTCATTGATAATCACTAGGTAAGGGACATAGACCCGTTCGATCTCGGTGTTGGTGAAGAAAGGGATGACCGAGGAACCTAATTGATCTTCGCTGGCTAAGCTGAATATATCGCCACTAGGCTGGGCCACAAGGTAAAGCCCCTCGGCATAATACGCCTCGGCCTCTTCATCGTAGTCCCAATAGAAAACCTCGCTGCTAAATGTAAAAACCTCATCGACGATCGAAAGATAGTTAGCAGTACCGACCATTAGATAATAACGATCGCCAAGCGAATAGGCATAAACGTCGACCCCCTTAACGAAATTGCTGGTCGCCTCCAATCCATCCCGATAAACCTCTTCCCCCAGGTAATAACCTAACCCCGTCAAAGGATCGGAATAACCCAGTTTGGCTTTCTCCATCAAATGCGGCGTCGGATCGACGATCTGAATGATTGCCGTATCCTTCGCTGACCCCACTTCAGCTTGAACCGTCACCGTCCCGTTGACGTTGCCGGCGGTCAGCAAACCATTAATCGGGTCGATACTCGCCTCCACCGTCGCTGGATCCTTATCGATGATCGACCAGCTGATAGGTTCATCATTGCTGCTAGTCGCACTCATTTGTAACGTCTGGCCCCGTTCCACTTCTTTGTTAATATTGGTGATTTTAACCGTCACTGGGGCTTCTTTAACGGTGATGGTTATTTCATCGCTTATCCCTTCGATGCTGGCTTTAACCTTTAAGGTTCCGGCGATAGTCCCAGCGGATAAAACGCCATTCTGATTAATGGAAGCATCCATGTTGGAAGGGTTCTTCTCGCTGATTGACCAAGCAGGAGTTTGATTGGCCCCGGTCACGGTCACGGTCAAAGCCAAAGTTTTACCAACTTCCACTTCGCTCGGGCTGGCGTTGATGCTCAAAGTTATAACCGGCTTCGTCACCGGGGTCGACACCTCGCTCGGGGTCGTTTGGCTGATATCCGATGGTATTTCTTCCGATATAGAAGAGGAAGGAATAGGAGGCCCGCAGCCGATTAGTAACAACGAGAGGCAGGCAAGGAAGGGAAAGAGTTTTCGTATAATATTCCTCCGGAAGAATTGTATTCCTGACCAAACTTAGTCCAAAACGATAATTGTCCAAGATCCGTAAAATGTGCGTTAACTAGTCATTATCCGCAGATGTTCACAGGCAAAACCAGCCATTCATCGAATGAAAGTTATTCGTATATACAATTTTATGTTCTCCGCTGACAATGCCTTGTAAGCGCTTACAACCTATAATTTTCGAACATAGAGGGAGATTCAAACCACATGAAGAATCAAATCAAATTCATCATTGGGACCTTGGGGATCGCCGCCATGGGATTGACCGCTGGATTAAACGTCAATTCCACTGAAGTGGCTGCCATCGAGGCTCCGATCGCGGCGAAAATGGCCGAAGGTGAAACAACCAAGACCATCTACTACGAAGGCAACTATGACCACGTCATCATCGGCGAAGGCAAACCGGTGGCCATGACCAAGTTGGAAAGGCATTACAAGACCTATGACACCATTGGCTCAGCGACCTTTACCGAATCCTTTGATGACATCAGGACAGCTTGGGCTAATGGGACTCAGACCAAACCCGTTGTTGACGATAAAAACAGCGCCAACGTCCGCAAGCCTGAGGTTGTCACCTACCGCAATAGCGGCCACGAGGTTACCGAGGATTCGGTTTTGAAATTCACCCTCTCCGCCAGCGCGCTAAACACCGGCACCGGCGGTAACGGACCCCGCATTGGCATTCGCCTATACGGCAAAAACTCCGATAATGGCAATGGCGAGTATCTAACCGATGTCGTCATTGGCAAACAGACCAACTGGTACTTGGATATCGGTGATGGTGCGGGGAATGAAGGCGGTGAATTGCGGCAAGAAGAAGCCAATAAACTCTCCGCCGATGACATGACCGCCATCAAGAACGGCACCTTCACCATCGCGGTCGTGAATCACGACAACGAATACAAGCTCTACGCCGGGATTGACGAAGACTACAAGCTATATGAGACCTACACCAAGAACTGGGGAGAAACGAAAGCCAATCCCGGGCTCTATTCAGTCGACGTCATCATCAATGGATGGATCGTCACCATCATCGATGGGACCACTCCCCGCCTCGAAGGCAACTACTCCATCGGCACGCCGACCATCTATACCAACTTAGCCGGCGAAATGACCGATAACGAGCTCCTGCGGCTCGGCGAGGGCGTCTACTCCGTCGACATCCCCACTACCGCCACCACCGTCTCCTTCTGTAACGAAGATGGAACTGACAAAACCGCCCCCATCACCTTAGATGCCACTAAAGACGTCTATACCAACGAAGGGGTTGCCACCTTGGCAGAGGAAAAAGGCAAAGCGATGGCCTTCCTCAACTACTTCGACGAACTCCGCGACGACAAAGGCGACATCTGCGGCATCTTCGATGATGAACGGATCAACGACGTCGTCGCCTATTACAACGACCTCGGCGAAGCCTCATACCTGGTCGATGACTTAAAGGACATCAACGCCAAAGACAAATTCACGACCGAAGGGAAATACGTCGACATCGACATCACCGTCGGCGAGACGATGGAATATCTCATCGCCAACATGCCGACGACCGTTAACGGGGCCAACCTAATCGGCGCCGAAGAGAACGCCCCAATGTACATCGTCCTCTTCTCCTTGCTCGGAGTGGGGATCGCCGGCGGGGCCTTGCTCTTCTTCCGGAAGAAGAAAACCCAAAAATAAAGGAACCGATTTCCTTTTACTGGCCGTCAAAAAAACGGCCAGTTTTTATTTGGCCGTAACCAGTTGGATTAGATAAGGGGAGAGAGGACGTGAAAAATCCGTTCAGCGATAGTCGCCATCCCCGAATCGCCCGGATGGAGAGCGACCCCCGGGTTGGCGAATCGGGAGCCCGCTTTCATCTTTGAATCATCCCCTAGGTCATGGAGAATGACGAGGGGATAGCCCTTTTCCTTGGCTAAGGAAGCCAGGAAATCATCGAAGGGGGCATATTCCCAGAAGAGATCGGTCAAAATAACTTTCGCCCTTGCGAAATGACCAATCAATCTTTGATAGGCTTCCTCGAACTCTTTTTCCTTACCCCGGTGGTCAGCGTTTTCTCCAAGCCTCATAACCACAACATCAGGATCGAAAGCCAATAAAGTCGGGTGATGTCGCTTGAGCCACTCGTCATTCATGGTCCGTTCCCATTCGGCTAAGTTGGCAATTAGGCAATCGGCTGGACGGCCCGCTTCCGAAAGTTTAGACAGCAGGACGTGAACGTAATCGTTCTCCGCTTTGGAAGCGGCCATGCCATATTGGCCATACCAGCCCAAAGAAGGGTTCGGCTCATGGTAAGTGATCGAATTGCCCAAGATTGCCAATTTGAACACCGGCTCTTTGGAGATAAGCCGGAAGGACGGCTCGCCCGCCTTCACCTGTCCGAAGGCCGGAACGTCATTGGCAAAGATATCCTTATTCATCGTCGATCATCTCCAAGGCTAAGGTATTGAAGCTTAGGAATCCCGGATGGCGGAACGGATGGCCGTCATCGGGGTCATAGGATTCATAAAACGAGCCAAATTTTTCTAAACAATTGCCAAGGAGGTCGATCGTTTTGCCCCGAAGGCAATTGGCTAGATCGTTGGCTCCGGCCTTCCGCAGCCCTTTGTACACTAGATAAGTCGCCACCGTCCAACTGGGTCCCAGCCAATTGGAGGGATTGCCAGGGGAATCGAAAAGCGAATACATCCGCTCGGTCTTCGCCAAAGTCCTAAGTCCATATTGCCCCAGGAAATCATCGCCCTCAAGGTGCTTAAGCATCCGGCCTAAACGGTTAGGGGGGACAAGCCCGCAATAAAGGGGGAGGAAGCAGCCGAAGAAGCGGATTTTAATCGGCAAACAACCCCATGAAGCCGGCATCGCCGAATGGAAGACGATGCCCCCGACCTCTTTGAGCGTATGGCTAAGAAGCAGGTCCTGGGAGAAATAAAGCCCCTCATGTTCGTCGTACATGATTGAGTTGATGGCCTTGCCTAAGCGATCAGCCCGTTGTTTATATATAGATGAACGGCCATCGCCGAGTTTATCCAAGATATCGGAAAGACTTAGCAATTCGAGGTAGAGGAAACAATTTAGGAAGATATCGGCGCTCGACTCGTCCGGCCGGCCAAAAACCGTCGGATTGTTGTCGATTCCGATCAATAGATCGTTATGCCAGTAGTAAAGCCCGGTCAAATCATGATGCTGATGGGTTTCGTAATAGTCTAAATAGGCAATCAGCCGATCGGCGTCGAACCAGCGGTAATCATCGAGGAAAAGGCTGCATTCCTTAGCTAATTGGGCTAAAAACGGCAAATGCTGATTCATCCGAGTCCCATTGGACGCCAGATTCTTGAAAAAGCCAGCAAAAAAGCCTTGATTAGACAGCATCGGCGGAATAAAACCCTGCGGATCTTGGGCGTTTAGGAAGTTTTTAACCGTCCCTTGGATATGGGCAATTGCTTCTTCTGCGCTGATTCCGACCTCTTGCAGTTCAGCCTTTTCGTAACGAGACAGAGCATGAAGCAAGACGTGCCCCACCCAATAGGCATCCCATCCCCACAGTTCATCGGGATAGCCCGCGCCCGGAACTAAGAAAGGCTCGCTTAGAAAACCGACCGCCTCGTGGAAAGTGTCTTTAAGATGCCCTAAAAGGTATTGACGGATAAGCTCAGGTTTATTCATGGTCATGCTTCCAGAACCGAATGATGTTCATCCCCGGGGCCAAAGCCTCCTTATCCGCCCCATACCCCTTGGGGGCTTTCACTTGGCCTTTCAAGCCAGAAGGGAATAAAACCGTAGCCGTCGCCTCGTTCCCGTCGTGCTTGATTTTGACTTCCAGCCGGCCGACAGGGAATTCGTGATAAGCGGAGACGGAATGGACGGAAGCGGCGAAATCCGGGGAGAAAACGACCTCTAAAGAGCCCTCGACCCGAATGCCAGCCAGGTAACGATAAAAGACGCTGGAGATATCGCCGAGGAAATGATGGTTGAATGACCAAGAGCCATTGACCATATGTTCCGGAACGTGGGCCATATCGTCATCGAAATACATCAGCCCCTCCCAAAGGGTGGTCGCCCCGTTATCCAAGCTCCGTTTATAGGAAGGGTATTCATCCCCAACCATCGTCTTGAGGGCATAATCGATTCCGAAGCAATCGGCGGCGGCCCGGAAGAAATAACGGTTGCCGATGGCCCCGAAATCCAGTCGGTCCCCGACTTGATGGAGCCGGTTCCGGAAACGATAGATCCCTAAGGGCAGTTCATCCTCATCATACATGCCAAGAGCAATGGCCATGGCATGAGTGGTGACGGTGTTGTATTCACCCCATGGGCCATCGTCGTTATCGGGGCGCAAAACGACGCGCCGGAAATCTGAGCGAATCTCTTTCGCCAATTCAAAAGCCCTAATCGCTTCTTTCTGCTCCCCGACCGCCTTAAAGCAGTATCCCGCCGTCTGGGCGATTTGATAGCAAAGCAAGGTATCGGTCACTTCCAACGGGGTATGGGTATTGATCGGGAGCCAGTCCTCGAGCCCATAGGCATACATCCCCCGGTCATCACGATGGGTGACCATATAGGCAAGATACTTCTTCATCGCCTCCAAGCAAATCTCGATCGCTTGGGTATCGCCGGTATAAAGGTAGATCCGGTAAGGGAGTTCAAACAAGACCAGGTCCCAGCCAGGTCCATTGCCCCATTCATATCCCCATTTATCCGTAGGGACGATCCCGGGAATCTGGCCATTATCTTTCTGAGCTTTGGCGACGTTCTCGAGCCAGACAAGGAGGTTAGGGATGCAATCGAGGTTCAGGAGGAACTGCTCGGCCGATAAAGCCGCATCCCCGGTCCAGCCGTTTTTCTCCCGTTGAGGGCAATCGAGCGGATAATGGACGAAGTTGGAACGGTCGCTTTGGAGGACGCAAGCTTGCAGACTGTTGATAGTCTCGTTGTCGGTGCTTATGTCTCCGGCAACCCCCGCCGAAGAGAACATGATGAAGGTAAGTTCCAACGAGGCGGCCTGTTCTTCGCTTAGGCCGACGATCTCGAGATAACGGAACCCTTTGAAGGTGAAACGAGGCTCCACTTCGTCGACCTCGCCGGTTAAGATCAACACATCATGCTGCGCCTCAGCCGCCATTTTGTCGGTCAAAGCCCAGCAATAAAGGTTTTTATTGCTTATATGCTTCCCTTCGATTACACAGTCATTGAAATAAAGGTCAAGCCGTTGGCTGGGCTTCCCTTTGACCTTCAATCGGTAAGTGCCGGCCCCCGAGAGTCCGAAATCGTAAATGAATCCTCGGTCACCCTTCCAATAGGTTAGAGGCCTTAGCTCGCGATAACTCCGGACGGGGCGGGCTTCGCATAATTTTCTCTCACCCGGAAGCAAAGGAGCAGGCTTAACTTTAACCCAACGTGAATCATCGAATTCGACTTCCTTCCAGCCTTTTTGCCGTAACCGGAGATCAATATGCTCGCTGCAATGCCAATCGTTGAAAATCACTTCTCCCCGGGTAGCCAAAAACGCCGAACCGTCAAAAAGAACTTTCCCCTCGGCTTCGGCCGTTAAGGCAAATCGCGGCGCGCCCCGCCAGGAGCAGGAATCCCCGCCCCAAACCGGGGACTCGCTGGACAATATCCCGTTACCTAGTTCGATGGCGATGACGTTTTTCCCGGGACGAAGTTTGGGAGCCAACTCATAAAGATCGTAATAAAGGAAATGGTTGGGGTTATTCCGATAAGGGGAAAGATACCCTTTGCTGACCCGCTCGCCGTTAAGGTAAAGCTCATAGACGCCAAGGCCGCAAACGGTGATTTCGAAGGAAGCCGGAAGATGGTCTAGTTCAAAAACATGCCGGAAAATCGGTGAGCCCAGCGGCTTTTCCAACGTGCAGTAGTCTTCGTCCAGGTAAAAGAATCGATCGGACAGGATCATGTTCATTCTCCTTCTTCAAAACTTGCCATCAAAGCCATGTCATCAACGTGCGACCCAATGTATAGTCTATAGGTTCCCTTTTCCTTAACCCAAGCCCCATCATGAAAACGGGTGAGATAACGCCAAGGGACGACGGTCGTGGCCTTCTTTTGCTCCCCGCCTTCTAGTTCCACCCGGGCGAACCCCTTCAGTTCATAGGCCTCGCCCTTCGGCGAACGGACATACAGCTGAGGAACGGCCGTCCCCGGAACGTTGGAGAGGTTCCGAACGCTGAAGCGGGCGATAAGGTTCTTAGAATCGCTTTGGATGGTTAAATCCGAGTAAAGGAATTCGGAATAGGACAAGCCATAGCCAAAGGGAAATAGCACCGGCCTTCCCCCTTGGAAATAACGGTAACCGACCTTCTCCTGCTCGGCATATTGGATATGAAAGGAATCACGAGGGCTTTGGTAGGCTGGGACATCAGTAAGGTTCAAAGGAAAGGTCTCGGTTAGATGACCGCTCGGGTTAGTCAAGCCAAGCAAGATCCTCGCCGCCGCCTCATTGGCCCTTTCACCGGCGAAGCCAACGAAGAGAACGGCATCGGCCGCATCGATCCAGCCGCTCATGTCAATGGCCGAACCGGCGTACACCAGCACCACGGTCTTATGGGCATGCTTAGCCACATCGATGATCATCTGCTCTTGGCAAGCGGAAAGTTTAATCGATTCGCGGTCATAGAACTCGCTTTCGACCCCCGGCTCATCCCCGACGGCGATGACGGTCACCTCATACCCTTCGGCGGCTTTCGCCACTTCCGAGATATTGGGCGCCGCCAACCGATTCATCCAGGGGCTCATCAATTCGAAATAGGTGGAGCGAAGGTATTCGCCTTTCCCACCTAGTTGGGCATAGGCTTCGTCTAAGCCAAGGAAGGGGCGATCGCTTTCGACCCGGCTTGACCCTTCGCCCCGATAATAATCGCGGCAAGGGGAACCGGTGAAAAGAACCTTGCAATCCTTTTTTAACGGCAAAACCCCGTTGTTCTTCAGCAAAACCATCCCTTTTTCAGCTACTTTCAAAGCGATTCCCGAACGCTTTTCCACCGGATAAACGGCCTTTTGCAAGGTTTTATTGTTTTGGCAAAACTCAGCCAAACCCAAGACCCGTTCCGAGCTTTCATTTACCAAGCCTTCATCGACCAAGTGACCAGCGATGATGGCCTCAATCTCTTTCTTCCGTTCCGGATTGAAGGGGAAGATCATATCGGTCCCCGATTTAATCGTCTTCTTCGCGTCCTTGCATGCTTCCCAATCGGTGACGATGACGCCCTTGAAGCCCTGCTCACGAAGTTCGTTGATCAGTCGGCCGTTCTCCGACATCCGGACCCCGTTGACTAGGTTATAGGAAGTCATGACCATGGAGGGCTCTGCTTCCAAGGCGATGAAAAACCCTCGCAGGTATATTTCGTGTAAAGTCTTATCGTCAATCTCGGAGGAGGCGTAGTGACGAGAATATTCGAGATTGTTCGCGCAGTAATGCTTGATGGTCGCCCCGACATGTTGGGATTGGACGCCTAAGACATAATGCTTGGCGAATAGACCGGATAGCAACGGGTCCTCGGAGAAGTATTCGAAATTCCGTCCGGCGATCGGCAGCCGCTTGATATTGAGCCCTGGGCCAAGGATGATATCGACCCCTTTGTCGATGGCATCGTAAGCCAAACACTTGCCGACTTCCTCGGCCAGAGGCAAATCCCAGGTCGAAGATAAAACCGCGGCGCAGGGATAAGCGACGCTCGGATAGACTCCGGCGGCCCCGCCATCGTCTTTGCTCCGGGCCGTCCTTAGGCCCAACGGCCCATCGGAGACGGAAAAGGCATAGACCTTTCCGCCTAAATCGTCATTGCCCCAAAAAGAGCCCGCCAGCAAAAGGCGGACCCGTTCGGCGTAGCTTAGCTCTTCCATCACCGATCGACCTCGTTATGCCAGACGGTGATGATGGCGTTTTTCTCCAGCCATTTCTTGCCGCAGGACTGGTAATCGGTCAAAAGGAAGTCGCCATTGACGGAGTGAAGCAAGAGGCGGACCTGCTCGCCCTTTTCCGGCGGCAACAAAGTGAAATTCGACTTCTCAATCGCCGAACGAGGAATCGGCTTCTCAATCGCGTAATCGACTTTCAATTGGTCAGAGGCTAAAACCAAGGGACCGAAGGAGAAAGCCAGTTTTCCATTCAACTCGTAATGGCGGAACCCAGCGATGAATTCGACTTCCAGCCCATCGGTCGCGGTGAAATCGACATATCCGACCGTCTGGAACTCCTGCCCATTTAACTTCAGTCCCCGACTCCATTCCGGAATCCGGAAGCGGAATTTCCGGGTTCCCTTAAATTCGATCCGGCCTTTCAAAACCCGGGGGAACTCGGTGACTACCTTGAATTGCTCATCACCGATCGCAAACTCCCCGGGGAGAAAATAATTGACCACGCAGGTCCCATTCTGATCCAAATATGAAAGCAGCGGCATCAAAGCCAAACCGGCCGCCCCGATGGCGATGCAGCAGCCATAATGGCCGCCGGAAGCAAAAGTCTTGAATCCACCGATCCCCCGGCCCCGGGAATTCATATACAACGGGGAATAGGAATCAAAGGCCATCCCCGGCATATATTGCTGGAGCTCGAAACTATATTGATCGTTGCCTTCAAGGTTCAAGGCCCCCAGTAAATCGTTATAGCCAGTCAATTCGATCCGGTTGAGATATTTCGGGTCGTTAGTCAAACAATATAGGCGGGCATTCAGCCGCATCCAAGTGACACCGACGCAGGTTTCCTGCATGATGACCGAGCTATATTCGGTCTGCTTGTTCCGCGATCCATCGAAAAGCTCATTGGTGCAGCCGGCGCAGCCGATGAGGGTGATATCGGTCTTCATGATGGCTTCGGTGAAATTCTTGACTGCCTGCAGATAACGGGCTTCGCCGCTCACCTCGTAATAAGCCAAAGCCCCTTCAAAGAAGGACATGACTTCATAAGCCTTTACCACCGGGTATTGATAAGGGCATTCCTTATTGGCTAAGGCCAACTCGATCAGGTTCGCCCCGTTGGCGCCGCCGCTATTGATGATATAGGTAGCGAAATCCCAATAACGCCGCTCGCCTGTCCGCCGATACAGTTCAACGATTGATTCAAGTATCGAGCAACTATTGACCCCTTTCCACCAATCGGAAGTCATGGTGATGGGTTTCTTTCCTTCCCCTTCCCCGATGGTCATAATCATCTGATCGACGTGACGGCGGCAAGCCCCCATCACTTGTTTCTTAAGTTCAGGATCATGGCAGATATCGTAATAATGAAGTAAGCCGGTCAGGACGTATTTCCGTCCCCAGACATCCCAGCCTTTCAATTCGTCGTCTTCGGGATAGGAAGAAATCCGGCCCGAGGGCTCTTGGCGCGACAAAAGGTCTTTTGCGGCCTCAGTCAAGATATCGTAAAGTTCCGGATCAGGATGATAGGCGTAAACTAGGCAGGAGCCGCGCATCAATTTCCCAAAATACTCGCACCGCCATCCCTCATCCGCTTGATCCTCTTTAGTTGAGAAAACCTCGCAGAACTTATGCCAATACGCGCGGTTTTTCAGTTGAGTATTCAAAACGAAATCAACCGAATCATCGAGGATACCCTTTAGTTTCAATTTCTTAACCCGGCAATTGGGACGAAAAAGCAACCGGGTTAAATCAGCAAATTCAGGCAAATCATAATCGGCGATATGAAGACTCGCGGCATAGCCGATGGCGGCCGCCCCCATTTTCGCGGCATAGGCAGCCTTGATCCCGGCTTCGGCGTCTTCAACTACCAGGCACCGCTCAGCCGGAACTCCTAACCTTTGGGCTGCCAATAAAAACACTTCGGGGTCGGGCTTGCTCTTCGATATGTCGTTCCCATCGACGACGACATCGAAATAATGATCAAGGCCAAGCCGAGAAAGGATAAAGCCGGTGTTCTTCGACGAGGAGCCAATAGCCAGCTTAAATCCCCGTTCCCGGAGGCAATCCAAGGTTTCCTTAACCGTTGGATCAAGATCGGCCGGCGTTAGTTCCTGGAGGTATTGCCGATAGAGCTCGTTCTTCTCTTCGGCCAAGGCTAGTTTTTCGTTTTCGGTATACTTCAACGGGCTTTTCTCCAAGACGATCTCGAGGCTATCCATCCGGGAAACCCCGCGGAGCCGTTCGTTGATCTGCTCGTCGAAATAAATTCTGAGTTCGTCGGCCAAGGCCTTCCAGGCCCGGTAATGGAAACGGTCAGTCGAGACAATGACCCCGTCCAAATCGAAGATAACAGCTTGGTAATTCATAATCAATTGACCTCTTTTTCCTTAATGGTGGTATAGGTGCATATATCGGTTAGAGAACGTCGCTTCGGCTTGTCGAATAGCAGCAACAGCAATGAGCAAAGCGGTATCAACAAAGCGAAAATATCAATCACATAGAATTGGATAGGACCCAGCAATCGGACTTGAAGGAAGTAGGCGGCGTATTGCCCATAAAGCAAGAGGATGAGCAAAGCCAAATTGGCGAAGCAGCTAAAGAAACCAAAAGCCGCCCGGCCGAGTAATTGATACCAACGAACCTTGATGCCCGCCCCGCTTAAGCAGAACCCAGAAAGCAAAAGCAATGAGAGGGTCCGCCCTTGGCAAAGCAAAGGCAAGAGAAGGAAATAAACTAGGCAAGAAAGGCCAAAGGCTAAAACCAATTCGCCGATTTTGATTCGGACTAGGCTCGCCCGCCCTTCTTCGAACAAAGAATAAAGTTCGACCAAGGGAGCGTAATGTTCGGTTAAATCCTCCCTTGCTTCCTGCAGGCAGGAAACGAATGAAGAATGCAACGAAGAATAGATGGCATTAACCCCTTGCCCTTCATATTCCCCTTTCGAGTCATGGTTGGAGATCAAGCCATCGAGAACGGTCGCGACTTCCTTTTTCAATAACGGGAATTCGACAAACCATTCCGCATGGCCGAACCGCTCCGCTAGGTAAGATAAACCGAAGGACGAAGAATCAAAATCCACCGCATGCTCAACTTTATAGACCGAGTAGTAATAGAGGATCGATTGAGGATTCTCATCCAAATCCGAATAGATGTATTCGCCTTCGTATTGGCTGAGGTCACCCACTTCCCCATCTAAGGCAGTGAGGACTAAGGAATAGACAAAGTCCTCCCCGACTTTGGCATCGTCCTCGACCGCCTCTCCCTCGTATTGGAGCAAAGAGGCGTCGACGAAGGTCCGCTCGATCTGCGACGAATAAGAAGCAATCCGCCCTTCGGTCGCCTCGACCAATCCGCTTCTAGAAAACAGAGGATCGAGGCATAAAAACAGCAACAAACTAAGCAAAAGCAAGCAGAGGCTGTCGATAAGATAAGCCACGATCCGCTTACTGACGGAAAAAGCGGGATTGAACTGGTAGACGCTGTCGAGGACGGGTTGCTTCATAGGTTTATTCTTTCCCGCCGCCGACCGAGATACCCTCGATGAAGAATCGCTGGAAGATGATGTAGACGATGATCAAGGGGATCAAGGCGATAAGACAGGAAGCGCACACTTGACCTTGCTGGCCATAGAAGATGCGGAGTTCGGTGACGACGAGTTGGAGGGTGTAGTTCTTGGGATCGTCGCTTAGATAGAGCAACGGGCCCATGTAGTTGTTGTAACCGCCGACGAAGCCGAAGATGAACTGGGCGATGAAGGCGGGGAAGGCCTGTGGCAGGACGATCTGGAGGAAGATGCGCATGGGGCCCAACCGATCGATCTTTGCCGCCTCGATGGTCTCATCGGGAATTGAGGCCATGTAGGAACGGAGGAAGAAGATGGTCGTCGCCCCACCGAAGAGACCAGGGATGATGATTGGGAGCCAGGAATGGGTCCAACCCAGCGATTCATAATAAAGAAGCGAAGGGATGGTCATGGTGGTCATCGGGATCATCATGGTCGCGAGCTCCAGCATGAAGATGGCTTCCTTACCCTTGAAGCGGATCTTGGAATAACAATAGGCCGCGAGCCCGGAGACGAATAGCGACACCGTGGTGGTCAATAAGGTCGACCATAAGGTGTTGAAGAAGCCGTGAAGGATCGGGATGCCGATGTCATCGGCTAACAAGTTATCGGTGGTGACAAAGGGGAGGAACGATTCGAAACTCACTTCCTCCGGCCACCAGATGAAGGTCATCGACCCCATCAATTCCTGATAGGGCGTGATGGCGGTCACGAAGAGGACGTAGAAGGGGAGCAATAAGCAGACGGCATAGAAAAGCAGAATCGCGAATACGACGATCTTACCGACCAAATTGGTCGTCTTTCTTCTTCGCCGTTCCCGGACTTCCTCGAAAGTCGGGACCCGAGGGGAGACGGAATGGATCGAACGATCGATTGTCGAGATGAATGGCTTCATACGTTAACCCACTTCTTTCGTAACCGGTAATTGATAAGCGACAAGGCGAGGATGATGAGGAAGAGGGCCCAAGAGGCGACTGAGGCGGCCGGGATGTTGAAGTAGAGGGTCCCTTCTTTGTAGATGTAGAAGACGGTGGTCAAGCCGATGTCGCCCGGGCCGGCAGTCCCGGTCCAAGCCGAACTCGACCACGAGGCGAAGAGTTTAGCAATGTCGAAGGTCTGAAGCCCGGCGATGATCCCCGCCATCAATAAGAAGAAAGTAGTCGGGGCGATCGAGGGGAAGGAGATGTGCCAGAATTTTTTCCAAGCCGAAGCTCCATCGATATCGCTGGCTTCATAAAGCGAGGGGTTGACCGCGTCGAAGGCGGCCTTATACATGACGATGCCATAGCCTGGCGCCTGCCAAATGGTGGTGATCATGATGGCGGCCACATAAGCCACCGGATCGCTGGTCCAAGAGACCCGCGCCCCTTCTCCGAACAGCGAGACGAGGAAGGAATTGATGATCCCGTAATTAGGGTCGAACATCGTCATCCACATATAGGCGGTGGCGACGCTAGAGCAGATATAGGGGATGAAGAAGATGATTTGGAAGATCTTCCGCCCCTTCGGCTTCTTCGAGAGCAAGAAGGAGATAAAGAGGGCGATGAAGAGGGAGATGAACTGGCTGCAGGCCAGTAGCAAGGTCACGGCGATGGATTTGTAGAAGGTGGCGTCGCTTAGGACGACCTTGAAGTTCTCAAAACTGTTCCAACTCATCGACTCGAGGTCGTAATACTCCATCGAGTTGAACATCGAGATAAAAGAGATGGCCAAGGGAAAGAGGGAGAAGAGCAGGAACCCGATAAGCGGGATGGCGACGCAGGTGTAAGCGAAGGCCTTCTCGTAGCTGAACTTCTTTTTCCGCGGCAAATCCAAGGAGACGGCGGAGGCGAAGCGTTTCATCATTCCTTCCCGTGGAGCTTGAAGTCGTAGCCGGCGAGAATCTCATCGGTCCGTTGCTGCTGATTGGCGAAGAACTGCTCGAGGGTGATCTCACCGTTACGAACATCAGTATTGAGCTCATCGGCCCAGACATTGATCCATTCCCCGTCTTCGAAGTAGGACCAGTCGCCGATCTCGCAAGCTTCCGACATAATCGAGATGGCTTCGTAATTGGCGCATTTCTTGTTTTCCTTGCCGGTGAACTCGGCGCTTAGGGCGAATTCGCTATTAGTCGGGATGCCGGCATCGACCCCGGCGAAGTAGGATTGTCCTTCCTTCGAGGTCAGGAATTGAAGGAATTTCCAAGCCGCGTCTTTATGGGACGAGTTGGCCGGAATCGCCCAGCCGAGGTTGATGGAGGAGCCAGAGAGCTTGCCGACGATCGGGGTCCCGTTGACTTCCTTGACCGCGCCGGTGAAGACGCCGCCGTCTTGGTAGTTCTTCCCGATGACCTTCAAAGTCCCGGTCGGATCGGGGTCTTCCCCTTCGAACTCGCGATAGCTATACATGACCGCCGCATCCCATTTGGTCTTGTTGACCAAGGAGGTGTAGATGGTGTCCATGGCGTTGGCCCCTTCGACTAACATCGCCACCTCACCGGAAGTGAAATAGGTGATTTTGGAATTGTTGTTGAGAGTCGCCGGCGACGGGGAGATGCCATAGCCGACAAAATCGGCATCGACTGGTACATCTTTGGTTTGGGAAAGGGCGCAGAACTCACGGAATTGCTCATACTGGGACGGCAATTCATAGAGGCGGCCGGTGATGTCGCTAGTCCCATTATCAAGGACATAGTTCCGGTCCCGATAAGTCAGGATATCCCCGGCTTTATAGGCATGGTTATTGATGGTCACGTCGTTAACGACCAGGTAATTGGGGTCCTTATCGCCCAAGGTGAACTTATATTGGCCAAGGGCTTCGTCGTATTTGACGCAGTCGCCACCAACCGCCCAGCCATGGGAGAACCACCATTCGTTGAGCACGCCGTATAAAGAAGGCGAGCTGGCGTTATAGGAACGGGTGAAGTATTTGCTTAAGGTATTGAGTTCGAGGAAACTCATCGGGATGAGGTTGTTGAAAACCTTGACCACATCCTCGCCCTGAAGGTTCTTCGAGGTTTTAAGACCGGCTTTCGGGCTGGCCTCAACCGTGTATTCGGCATAGCCCCGAGGCGCGAAGGAAGACGAATTGGCGGCGTTATAGGCCTCTAAGTCATCCTCGGCGACTGAGATGATGTTGATGTTATTGGCCTCGAAATAGCTTTGGTTGTAATAAAGGACTGAGGCGTTGCTTAGCAATGGCAAAGCATAGAGGTCCTCACCCGCCCCCGCCTCTTTGGTGTCGGCGTTGAAGCGGAACCGGTCGATGTTGCCAGTCGAATAGTTATCCTCATCGAAATAGGCGTTCCCATTGGCGTCTTTGGTATAAGTCGATTCGTCGTCGGCATAGGTTTGGAGGTTGGTGTAGAACCCCTGGGCGGCGTTATTGAACATATACCGGTCATTGACCCCGAGGATATCGACGGTCCCGACCGCGGATTTGCAGAAGCTGATGTGGTTGTTCGAGAGGTCGCTTTTGGGCGAGAATTTGACGTAGACCCCGTCTTTGAGCCCTTGGCCGGCGTTATAGGCTTCGACCGCCGCCTCATAGCCTTCGGAGTTGTACTGGTCGACGGTCCCCCAGAACGTGATCCGCTCGGCCCCCTCGGGGATTGAGTCATCAGACGGACCGCAGGCGGTTAAGGCCCCGACTAAAGCCAGTAGGCCGGGGAGGATGATTGATTTCTTCATAGTTTTTCCCTTCTATTCGTTGATCGTTTCACTCGATTCGGCGTCGAAGAGGTAGATCTTGGCCTCATCGAGCCCGATGGCGATGGAATCGCCGACTTTGATGTCGGGGCGATAACCCAGCTTGAGGATGATGTCCTCTCCCGAGGGGGAGGTGGCGTAGACGTTGGTCTCGTTGCCAAGGAGTTCGATGTTGGTGACCGAACAAGGAATGCCTTTCCCCGTTTCTTCCAGCAGCAGGTTCTCGGCCCGGATGCCAACTTTGACCGCATGTTCCTTCCCATCGGCATAAGCCTCCTTGATCTTCTTCAATGAAGAGAGGGGGTAACTTTGCTTCGAGCCGCCGGCGAAGAGGAAGGTGGCCTTGTTGGATTTGATGGTGAGTTTGGCGTCGAAGATATTCATCCGCGGGGTGCCGATGAAGCCGGCGACGAAGAGGTTGGCCGGATGGTCGAAGAGATTGACCGGGGTGTCGATCTGCTGAACGACCCCGTCTTTCATGACGACGATCCGAGTCCCCATAGTCATGGCCTCGGTCTGGTCGTGGGTGACGTAGATGAAGGTGGTCTTGAGCCGTTTATGGAGCTTGACGATCTCCGACCGCATCGAAGTCCGGAGTTTGGCGTCGAGGTTCGATAATGGCTCGTCGAGGAGGAAGACCTTCGGTTCCCGGACGATAGCCCGACCGAGGGCCACCCGTTGCCGTTGGCCGCCCGACATCTCCCGCGGCTTGCGGTAGAGGATCTTCTTAATATCGAGGATCTCAGCCGCCTGCATGACCTTGGTATTGATTTCGGCTTTGCTGTAACGCCGTTTATGGAAGACCGGTTGGGGTTCTTTCTCCAAATAGGCGATCCGTTCCGAAATCCTATTGAGGTTCGATTCGATCGATTGCTTCCGCTTGGCGAGGATGTCGAGTTCGGATTCATAACGTCCGATCATCTCCTCGGTCCATTCTTTTTGGGAAGCTACCGCCCCATTGCCACTCGGATCGCCAAGCTTAGCGAGCTCCTCTTTCAACTTGGCTAATTCGGCCTCGTCCTGGGTTCGGATCTTCTCATCCCCGACCGCCAATTTCTGATAATAGAGTTGGCTTTGACGGAGTTTTTTGATTTGCTTGGAATCAATCGCCTTCTTTTGATAGGGCAATAACGATTGTTCGGTTTTCTCGATTTTCTCCGCCAAGGTGGCGATGCACTGCTTATCGGAGGCGACGTCGGTCTGGAGTTTGCCCATCTCAAGGGAATTCCGCTCAATGGCTTGATGGAGGGCGACGGAGCGCTGCTCCAGCTTGGCGGTCTTTTCCCTTAAGGAATTCAGGTCATTGGCCGTGTCTTTGACGTGCCGGAGTTTCTCGGCGATCTCCTCAAGCGCTTTCCCGTAAGTCCCTGACTGCCGGTCAATTGCCTCGAGTCGGCGCTCGGTGGCGACGATCTTTTTGTTGAGGATATCCATCGAGCGGCGGTCACCCTTTATTTGGGCCACCCCTTTCTCGACTTCCGCACACTCTTCATAGGTCGGGACCTCAAGCCGTTGCAAGGTCAAACCGAAGGAGATGTTCTTATACGCCGTCATATGGGGATAGAGGGCGTAGTTTTGGAACACCATCGCGATGTTCCGATCCTTAGCCGGGACGTCATTGACGTAGACCCCGTCGATGTAGAGGTCGCCGGAGGAGATGTCCTCCAGCCCCGCGACCATCCGGAGGGTCGTGGACTTGCCACAGCCGGAGGGGCCGACGAAGACGATGAACTCCTCGTCATGGATGTCGATTGAGAGGTCCTTAACCGCCAAGAAACCGCGTTTTTTCCGTTCTTGGCCTTCGTAGACCTTGCAGATGTTCTTCAGTATTACTTCTGCCACCTTTTTTCTCCTTTATTGGTTATCGATGATGTGTTGAATCGCTTGTTCCGCCGTCCAACTCGGGTCGTAATCGGCATAGGCCGTCAAATCCTTGATGGCGAAGTTGCCTTTCGAGCGTTCTAAGGCGGTGGCACCGCTATTGACGACACAGTCGAGGGCGCTGATTGAGGAACCGGCGCTCGCCGTCAAGGTCCTAACCAGTTCCAAGGTTCCCCCATCGAAGGCGTAAAGGGAGTAAGTAGTCCCATTATTGACTAGATAGACGGTGAGGGTTCCTTCTTTCAAGGCCGCTTGCTGCGCTTCGGAAAGCTGATAAGCGGTCGAGGGGGTGTGGTCATCGATAGAGGCCGCGGCGGCCATATCAAGGACCCAGACGTCGTTTTGTTTAGCAACGATGGCGTCATATAGATAGGCATTGCTAGTTGACCCTTCGGTCCGGTTATAGATCCGTAAACCCATCCGGGTCCCGTTTTGGGTGATTTCCTCGAGCCCATCTAAGCCGAGCTTGGCCTCGACGATCATCGGCGAAGGCAGGTAATTGGCGTGAGCACCGCAGGAATAGACCGACCCTTGGACGTTGTTTTGCCCCACGCTGGTTGAAGGCGAAGCGGTCACCTCGGCGAAGGCTTTGGTGAAATCGCCTTGCCCAGCGTAGACGTTCATGGTTGTCTTTCCTTTGACCTCTAGGCTGATCGGGCCTTCAACATTGGAGGGGATGGTGTAATGGTAGCCATCATCGTCGGGAGTAAGGACGCTCCCGCCGGCCTTGACTTCAGTAACGGTGGCGAAGCGATTGGGGGTGAGGGTGAAACTCATCTCCTCCCCCGGGGCATAGCCTCCGCTTTTGAGCCCATTAACGGTCGCGACTGAGGAATCGATGGTGACCGGATATACAACCGAGATGTCTTTTTCCTCGACTAGACTAAGGAGTCCCGAATCGGTCAAGGATTCATCGAAGTCGGAATAGACGTTGAAGCCCTTCAATCCGAAGTTGCCTTTGCCTCGGCTAGCGGCGGTCACCGGATTGGTGATGAGGTCGATGGTGGCGTAACTGGTCCGTTTGGCATCGGCATCGATGTAGTTCTCAACGAACTGGAATTGATCGGCGCCGTTTTCCGCATAGAGGCGATACTGGTTGTCCTCGTGGGCAAGGTAGATTTTCATCCCTTCCCCGGCGATGGCCTCGATCTGGGTTTGGCTAAGCTCATATTTAGTTTCGGGCTTCAACTTGTCGTTAACCAAGTCGAGGCCGATGTCAAGATACCATTTGTTATTCTCATTGGCCACCACCACGTCGATGAAGCCGGTGTTGGTCAAATCGTCGACCTGTTTGGAATAGATCCGCATCCCGAACCGAACCCCGTTCTGGGTGATTTCCTTAAGGGAAGGCGCGGTGAAGGTCGCCTCGATTAGCGAAGGATCGGCGAAGGTTGAGGCGGCATCGGTGTCGTAGTTATAGAGGACACCGTGGCTGGTGGCGCCGCTAGCGACCGCAGCAAACTCTTTGCTTAAGTCATGCCCTGGGTGGATGACGGCTTTAGCCGCGGAGACGACCGCGATTTTTATCTCGTTGGCCGAAATCGGCAATTCGTAAGAATAGGTTCCGTTTTGCGGGGAAACCGCGGTTCCGTTCACCGTGACCGAGGTGATTTCCGATAAGCGGTCCGGAGTTAGGCTGAAGCTGATGGTCTCCCCTGGTTTATAGGATTCCGCGAGGCCGGAGATCGTGGCTAAGGGGCAATCGATGGAGGGACGGAGATAAACCGCCTTATTGGTCAACGCTTTGACCAAGGGGGCGTCGCCCGCGCCGATCCCTTCGGCGTATTGGCAATAGACTTTGGTCCCTTTCATCCCAAATTCCCCAACGGCGTTTTTCGCGGTCGTATGCAAAGCCAACAAATCGATAGTCGAGAAGGAGACGAGGGTCGGATCATCGTCGACATAGACGGCGGCCGATTCATATCCTTCCTCGGTCTTGGCGTAAAGACGATGGGTCGCTCCTTCCTTGACCAGGAGGACAGTGAACTCGCCTTTGCTCACCAAGTCAATTTGGTAATCGCTGAGCTTATAGGCCCGGACGGCGTTGCTCGCTAAGTCGTAACCGGCATCCAAGTACCAAGCGTCCCCGGTTTTGCCGATGGCGACGTCGGCGACTGAGAAGTCCCCGGTACCCATGGCGTTCTTCAAATAGACCCGAAAGCCGAACTTGATGTTATCGGCGGTAATCTCCTTGATCTTGGAGGCATAAAAAGAACTCTCGATGACCGAGTGGTTGGGATAAAGACTGCCGTTATCCTTAGTATCATAGATCATCCCATTGGTCTGACCGGTGACCGAGGCAAATTCCTTGGTGAAATCGGGCTTGCCGAGGAAGACTGAGGCGTCGAGGGTCGATTCGATATTGAGGTCGAAGGTCGCGTCGCCGGTCAGATTACCAGCGGTCGAGACGAGACTCCCGGCCCCAACCCGGGAGAGGGTTAAGAAGTAAGTGCCTTCCGGCAAATCGGCGGAATAGGTCCCGTCGGCGTTGATGGATATGTCATAGAAAGCGCCACCGCAGCACGCCGAGAGGCTAAGTTCGCCAATTCTTCCAAAGGGGATCTTCTCCCCGAAGTAATTGACGTTGCCGGATATCTTATGGGTGGTTTGGCTCAATTGGATGAAATTGGCCTTGACCTCCATGTCGGAAGTAATGGAGGGGATGGTGACCTTAAGTTTCCCATCCTCAACGTAGGCTTGGCTCGTCAAGTCGGTTTCTCCGGCCATGATGGAAGAGAGGCGATAACCGGCGTTGGGGAGTAAGGCGATCTCGACCGAGTCGCCATCCTCGGCGTAGTTCCGCTCGCTTTCGATCGAGCCGTGCCCATCGTCGGTGAAATTGAGCAAATGGGCTTCCATCCCGAATTCGTTGAAAGTCCACCAGGTGGAAGGATTGGAGAAAGAATAACCAGATTTGTATTCTTGCCCGAAGTTGTACCAAAGCCGGACGTTTTCCTCATCGTTATAAGTCCGCAATAAAGTCGGGCAGAGTTCGAGGGAATCGATCTTCTCCTCCCCAAAGAAGCCATACGGGAAGAAAGCCTCGATGGTATAGCCGGTCGCCCCGCTTTCGCCGACATCGCCGTTTTTGCCTTTCGAACGCATATACGGGGTGTCTTCTTTGGCTTGGAGCATCGGCGAGAAGAGGCCACCCCTTCGTAATCTAGTGGTGACAAGATCAAGGCCCGGGGTGAAGTCGATCTCCCAGCCTTCGCTCTCGATATCGGTCGAATCAGCCGGGGCGAGATAGAGCTCGATGCCAGAGTTCCAGGAACCGCTCCGATCGGGGCTAACGAAGACGGCCGGGTCATCGACGTCGAAGAGGAAATAGACCCCGTTTTCTCCGAAATGGGTTCCCATCTTGACCGTTACTTCCTCGTTGGCGTTGCGATATCGATTAATCAGATACCGAGTCGAGGAATAGGCGGAGTCGGTCAAATCCCCATCGATGGCGATGCCTTGGTCAGTGGCCGGAAGATAGGGCTCGGGGTTGGCGAAGGTATAGGACTGGCTATCATCTTCATAGACGTAGTTGTTGCAAGCCGCCAACAGGCAGCCGGCCGAGAGGACTGGTAGGAATTGGAATAAACGTTTGCGATTGGCCATGGTTTTTGCCTCCTATTTGCCTAAGACCCGGATCTCCGAAAGGGACAGTTCGGGCATATCATTGAGCCCATGGACCGCGATTTGATCCAGACTCGCCGGGGCGATGGTCAGCCGGATGTTCTGACATTTGATCTCGTCGAACTCGGCGATGGCCGACCCGGAAGGCCGAATGACGTCGATGTCGTCGCTCGAGGTATAGGCGGTCCAATCGAACTTCAGGTTGTCGATGTATTTGGTATAGGTCGACCCATCGTCAGCTAGGCAATCGAACTCAATTCGCTTAATATCGTAGAAAGCCGATTCCATGTTCTTCGAGTTGTAGACCATGATGGCTTTGACCTCGTGGGGTTCGCCTAAGTCGATCTCAATGTTGGTCTCGGCAATGAAGGCCTCCTCTTTGACATAAGTCTGGTTAAACTCGTAATTGGCGAAGCGATTGATTGAAAGCAAGCCGTCGTTTAAGGCGCCAATATCGCTGCCGGACTCGAGGTTAGTGGCGGTGAAAGTCGCTTCCTCGGCTAAGTTTTCATAGCCCGAGACCTTAGCCGGCAAAGGTTCGATTGAGGTGGTCGGCCCGTTGGCGTACATCACCTCCAGTTGCCCCGCGGTCGAATTGACATCGACCCACTTGACCTCGTCGATGGCGAGGTGGCGGGAGTTGCCGCCGTTCTCGACCGAGTTATGGGCGTGATAGATGATGTAATCCTTACCATCCATATTGACTAAGCAATGATGGCCGGTCCCGGAGACGTCGTCCCGCATCGAGGAGTCGGCGGAAAGAAGCACCGCCCCTTCCGCCTCCGTCAATTTGCGGTACGGCCCAAGGGGGTTATCGGCGATAGCCTGAACGACCGAATAGGATTTATCGGACGAGGAATTGATGGAGAAAGTAAGGTAGTACTTGCCATCGTGCTCAGTGACATAGCCGCCTTCATTGATTCGGTTGGAAGTCGGCTCATAAGCCACGTCCTTCTTCGTCGAAGAGGGGGAGGCAAAACCCGGTCTAGCTAAGATGGTGAGCGAGGAATAATCCGGATCGAGCCACCCGTTCATTTTCATCCCCACGATGTAGGAATTATGGAGGACGGTGAAATAAAGGTACTTGTTCCCTTTCGAATCGACGAAAGGATGGAAATCCAGGACCCGGAGGAGATCAACCCCTTCCTCGGCGATCCCTAATTCCGCCGCCTTAGCGTTCAATTTGCTCGGGTCGAAGGCCAGGAAACGTTGGAAGAAAAGATTGTTGTCGGCATCAAGGTCGGCGATGTCTTTCAAGGCCGTGCCCTCTACGGTTGAGTATTTATCGACGTTATCAATGAGCTGGAACGGGCCGCGGGGGGAAGTAGCTTCCGCCACATAACCCATATTGGCGTATTCGCTGCCGCGAGGGGTGGCGGAGAAAAACATGTAATACTTGCCAGCGGCTTGATCATAAATCACTTCCGGCGCCCAGCAATCTTGCTGTAAGGCCCGACCGCCAAGCGAATCGGCGTCTTCATACCATAGGGCATAGCCGATCCCATCCCAATGGAAAAGGTCGGTGCTCTTATAGGCGAAGAAGCCCGAGGTCGAATTGGTCCCATATAAGAAATAGGATCCATAATCGGGATCGTTGGGGTCAGAGACATAAAGGACGCTGGGGTCGGCGATATCGATTGAACGATCATTCCGATAGAACAGGTTCTGGTTATAGAGGCTGCCCTCGCCCTCCTTTTCATAAGTCGTTTCGTCGTAATACGACATCTTGACCATCCGCGTGGATGAGCAACTGGGCAATGTAAGCGCTACCAGAAGCGTCCCGGCGATAATGATTGGCAACCTTTTCTTTGGCATAGCGTCCTCCTGATATGGTTTTTATCGACGGCAAAATTATACTTTGAGTGAAATATAACTTTTTCCCACCTTTATTGTATTTCCGGTTGCAAACGTTGACTTTAATACAATGGAATTGCCGTAAAATATTGTCGCGATGGAACAACAATATCCTGCTAAATTGGAGAAACACCCCAAGGTATCCCAATTCAACCTCGACGATCCGCGGTTCAACCTGCGCAACCGCCTTTCTTATTTCCATGATGACGAGTTCCCGCTGCTCATGCATTCCCATGATTTCTTTGAGCTCAACATCGTCTGCGAGGGCAGCGGCCGTCACTACATCGCCGACAACTCCTTCCCTTTCAGCGCCGGCGCCGTCTTCGTCATCCCGCCCCACGTCGAGCATGGCTATTGGGCGGTCGATAACAAAGCCCGGATCTTCCATCTGTTAATCGAAGAGAAGTTCTTGACCAAGAACCTATATAAACTGAATTCTTTCCCCGGTTACCGCCTCCTATTCGAGACCGAGCCGGAACTTAGGACTCGAACCGACCTCGCTTCCTTTTTCTTGGAGTTAACACCAAGTCAATTAAGCGAGAAAATGCCTATTTTTCGCCGGCTTGTGCACTTGGCAAAAGGGAACCGCAGTCCGGTGCTATTCGATGAATATGCCCTAGTGCTCCTTTGCGATCTTTCTTATCTTTATGAGAGGATCTATCGGAGCACCGACCATTTCTCCGCCAAAAGAGGATACGCCAACATCGTCCGCTCGGTCAATTACCTGCTCGAGCACATTGGTGAGCCGTTAGGCCTCGATGATCTCTCAGCCGTCGCCATCGAAAGCCGAACCAGCTACATCAATAAATTCAAGCTCTTGTTCAAGACCACCCCCTTCGAATACCTCCGGCAAGCCCGGATCAACAAAGCCAGTGAAATGCTTTCGACCACCAATGAGCCGATCTACGTCATCGCCAAAGTTTGCGGCTTCACCGATTCGGCCCATTTCGTCAAGGTCTTCAAAGAGAAAACCGGCTTAACCCCACTTAAATACCGGACGGAGAAAATGACCGACGAGAATTACCACATGATCAAAAGAAAGAACAAAAACGGCAAAGAGAACGAAATGTTCTATGGCGAGGAGGAAGAGAACCTATGAATCATCCAGACAAAAAGAAAGCCCGTGGAATCGATACCCCGGGCCGCTGCCGACGTTTCACCGACGCCGTCTATTCCGGGGAAGGGGATGCCAAAGCCCTTTATCAGGAATTGATCGATGCCGAAAGGGCCTATTATCCCGATAAGCCAGAATACAATCTTTATATCGGGGAGATGCATGGCCATACCAACCTAAGCGACGGCAATCCTGACATCGACTCCTACTTCCGCCATCTCCGCGACGAAGCCAAAGTCGATTTCGCCGCCATCTCCGACCACGATCACGGCGGGGTCGGGCGGAAGGAACTTTGGGTCGGTTCCCCCAGCAAATGGGATATCATCAAAAGCAAATGTCGGGAATACAACGAGCCAGGCAAGTTCACTACCCTGTTAGCCTACGAACGCGATTCCTACCCCTACTACAACAACATGATCCTTTATTACAAAGGATACGAGGGGGAGATGTACCGTGGGGTCCACGATGGGGAAATCACTGAGTCTGAGTTGCGAACTCTCTTGCAAAAGCCAGACATCATCGTCATTCCCCACGACACTTACTACCTATCCGCCGGAGCCGACTTCAATACCATCCCGGTCGACTTAATTCCCCCAATGATCGAAATCTATTCCCGGGGCGACGCGACCGAATACTTCGGCAATCCGGCGAATGACCTCGACGCCTTGATCGAAGGAGGTTATTGGCAAGATGCCCTCCGAAAAGGGGCCCATATGGGTTGCATCGCCGGCTCCGACGACCACTTCTGCCAAAACGGGACCATCACCGGTGCTCCCTATCCCCATAACTATCCGGGCTTAACCGGGGTCTATGCCAAAGAGAACACCAACGAAGCCATCTTCGAGGCCATCAAGGCCAAACGGACCTTCGCCTTCATGGGGGGACGGATGAAAATCGACTTCCGAATCAATGAGCATTACATGGGTGAGCAATTCGCTTTGCCTAAAGACACCGACCGGGAAATCTACTTCCATATCGAATGCGATTCGCCGGTCAAACAAGTCAGCATTGTTAAAAATCTCCGCAATTACTGCTTATTTAAAAAGAATGAGCTCTTCTTCTTCGATTATCGGGTCGAAAAGGAAGAAGATTGCTACTACCTCCGGGTGGAGTTCGAAGACGGGCGTTTCGGCTGGACCAGCCCCATCTGGATCAAAGCCATCTAATCCTCGGGCGACCGAGGATTTTTCTTAGCCAGCCAAAGAATCAATCCCGTCAAAGCCAAGGCAACGGCAATAACAAGCGACGCCAAAGACGAATAGCCTAAGCCGAGGTTGACCGCTTCCCCGTCAATCGCTTGACGCAAGGGATAAATCCCTAACTCAATCGCCAAGAGGAAGAACGGCAGCGAAAGCCAAGCGAAGGCCAGAAAGGGACGAAGCCGGAAGAACGAGGCAAAGATTAATTTCAAGACCCTCGCCCCATCGCGATAGGTATTGAGTTTCGATGGAGAATCAACGGGACGATCCTGATAATGGGCTTGGATCGAGGCGATCTTAAATCCATGGGATAAGGCGAAGATGTCCATCTCGGTCTCAATCTGGAAACCAGGCGAACGGGGGACGAAGGCTTTCATGAAAGAGGGCGAGAAAGCCCGGAGGCCGGTCATGGCATCATCGATATGGCCGTTGAACAGCTTATTGATGAGGAACCGGACTAAGCTGTTGCCGAAGTTATGGAAGGGGCGTTTGTTCTCTTGGAAGTATTCGCCCGATAACCGGTCGCCGAGCACCATATCCGCCTCCCCTTGCAAGACCATCGCCGCCATCTTTTTGGCATCGAAGAGGTCATAGGTCGCGTCGGCGTCGACCATGATGGCGCAGTCGCAGTCAATGGAGGCGAACATCTGCTTCACCACATTGCCCTTCCCCTGCTCCTTAACCGGGATGACGAAAGCCCCGTGCTCACGGGCGATTAAGGCGCTGGAATCGGTTGAGTTGTTGTCAAAAACATAAACCGCGGCCTCGGGGAACGCCTTCTTGGCGTTATCCAAGACCTGGGCGAGGGTCTTCTCCTCGTTATAGCAGGGAATCAGGATCGCGATGTTATTCATAAGACGCAGTTGAGCTTGAAGAAAGCTTCCTTTATGTAACCAGGCAAACCATAGGCATCGCCGAGCAGCCAACCATCGAAGGTATCAAAGAGGAGGCAAAGCCCGAGGAAGGAGGAAAGGTATAAGGCGAAGAAGCCGATGGAGAGGGTATAAGGCTGAACCGTCGAGTCTTTCGACCGGTCCAATAACTTCAGCCAAGTCCCGGCCGAGCCAAGGGTCGCTAAATAATAGAACTCAATCAAATAACGGGCGCAGACGCCGGCTTTCGAATAGGTGGTGAAGGCTAAGATGAATAGCAAGACCGGGAAGGCAAACAGGAACACCCGCTTCACCCAGCCTTCGTTCTTCCCGACCGCGAAGCCGGAGATCAAAAGAAGTAGGAAGAACGGCACCATGAACACCCCGTAATACCCTTGGACATAGGGACAATCCTCGAAGGTATAACGGATGACCGAGCAGGAAACGAAGGGGAACTGATCATAGAATTTCCCAGGCTGTACCAGGAAATGGAGGATCGAGGGGAAAAGCTTATTGGCCGCATAATCCAATTCGGTCTGATCGTAGTTCATCTGGTACGATTGCCCGAACTCGAGGATCGAGTCGAACCGGATGTAGTTGTAATAAGCCAATAAGGCCCCGCCGATGAGGATGATGGCTAATCCGGGAACAAAGGAAAGCCAGAGTTTCCCCTCGCGCTTTCGTTCCTTCACCATCAAGCTGATATACAAAGGCAAAGCCAACAAGATCGCGAACACCAAGCTCGGGCGGGAAGCCATCATCCCGACGAAGCAAAAGCAAGCCAAAGCGAAATAGAGCATCCGGAACTCAGCTTTCCGATAAGCGAGGAAGCTGAACAACAGGAAAAGGGAGAGGAACACCAGCCCAAAGACGATCGGGGTATGGTAGATGCCCTCGTGATACCCGCCTTCCTTATAGGTGACGTTGGCCAGGCTCATCGAGGTGAAGATGCCAAGGATGAAAAGCATCCCGACCATCAAATAATTGACCCGGCCATTGAGGAAGATTGAAAGCTCAATGAGCAATAGGAAGAAAACCCCGAGCAAGACCAGCGTCGGGACGATCTGCATGAACAATAAGCCCGGCAGGTACTTGCCCCCGCTTAGCCAATAGACCGGGTACATCAATAAGAAAACCGGGGCGGGCCCATAATAGGCATAGTACTTCCCATCGAAATAAGCGTGGTCCCAATGGACCGCCGCCCCCACTCGATGCCATTCGCTTGGGGACCACGGATTGTCCAGGGTCGCCAACAAGGGATCGACCTCGATATCGAGGCTGACCTGCCCTTTATGGAAGGCGTCGAAAAGGCGGTAGTAAACGCTAGTCAGGTGGTCGTTATTCAGGGTCGCCGCGTCGACTGGATACTGCGTGTAGAAGTAATCGACGTTGGTGAGGCTGATGACGATGAAGACCAGCAAAGCGGTCACCGTCAAGGCAAAAGCCCCGACATAAGCCGAACGAACCTTATTCCCCTCAAAGGCCCCATAATGCCGGCAGATGGGGAAAAGGTAGAAAACGAAACACACCAAAGCGGCGATCGCCCCGAAGCGGACCAAGTTGAAGTCGGCCTTCAAGGAACGGTTAACGTAAATCCCGACCAAGTTGAGGGAATCCTCGATATGGACCCGGGAGTCATCGGATTCGACCTCGACTTTGATATAAGGGGAATCGCCGGCTAAGCCAAGCACGCAGGAATCATCGTCGGCCGGATTGACCTGGAAGGTCCACTCATTGACGAATTCCTTCCCGTCATCGGAATAGGTCAAGTGGAAGTAATAAGTGTTATTAGGGGCGTCGGCGAACTCGAAAGCGATGTTCCAGTCCCAGCCCTTCTCTTTGGTCACGATGAAGTAATCCCCGTCTTCAATCAAGAAACCCTCTTCGCTTTCGCCAAGATTGCCATGGTAATCGATAGCGTTGGCGATCTCACTTCCTTGCCCAATAACGACCTCCCCTTTCCGATAACTTTGGGCATTGAAGGCGAATAGTTCTAGCAAGGAGAAGCCAAATAAGGCCAAAGAAAGATAACGGGCCCGGACTCGATCTTTCTCCCAGCCCGCCTTTCGGATAAGCCGGTGGGGAGCGAAAAGCATCACCAAGCCCGCTAGGACAAGATAAAAGAACGAATAGCCCCAAAGGCTGATCCGTGGGAACAGGCAAAAGGCCAGGATGGTCGGGATCAGCCCTAACCCGATGCTGATTCCATAATCGAGGAGGAAATTAAGCCAATCGGCCTTCCCATAAAGCGGACTTTTCTTCTTCAAACGCCAAAGCACCCCGATGCCGGCCTGGAGAGCGAAGGCCAGGAGGGGGACGGCGAATAAGAGAAGGAAAAGCATGCGAAACGCATTATAGAGGGCAAGTCAAATAAAGGAAATGAGAAACCGGACCCCGTCTTCTCCAATTTGGAGAAGAAGCAGGAAAACTAGCGGATTTGCCAGCGTTTCTCAAACTTAAAATCTTTGCAAAAGGCCCGTATCTATTTCGATTTAAGCTCGGTAAGTGCCACTTGGCAGTCCTGGCTAAAATCCTCGTCCTCAGTCGAGGTGGCCTTCGCCAGTTCTAACGTCACCTCCAAAGATTGAATGATATCTTCGAGGGGGCAATCGGGCTCAAGACGGAAGAGCTTTTTGATTTGATCAATCGTCTTTTCGGTTCTCTTAGAATAAGTCATATCCATAGTCTAGACGGTGAAGTCCATTGTTTGGCGATATCCCACCGATCTATCCAAATGATTCCCCAGGCTCAAGTTTGGTTTAAGATACCGGCATGAGCACCTTATTGACATTCGATTCCTTCGGGGTCCTGGCCAGCGAGATCGCGCCCCGCTTCTTCCGAAACCATTTTCCCGAAGAAGAGGCGATGAAGCTAAAGAACCATTACTTCCAACCGGGCGACGCCGGGATTTACACCTATCGGGAAATCCTCGCTATGATATCCAACGACCTTAAGATGGATTTAGATGAGGTCAGGAGGGAATTCCGTTCTTACTACCGCCTAAACCTTCCCTTGCTGAACTGGATCAAGGAACGGAAAGGCCAAGGGGAATACCTATTCTGCCTCCTTAGCAATTGCTGCGAGGGATTGATCGACGAAGTCTATTCTTCCATCGACCTCCACGATTACTTCGACGAAATCGTCTTGTCTTACAAGGAAAGACTAATCAAGCCGGACCCGGCTATCTATAAGTTGGCGTCAGAACGTTGCCAGAAACACGGCCAATTCGAAGAAGCCTATATGATCGATGACCAATCAAAGAACATCGAAGGGGCGAAGAAAGCTGGATTAAAGGCTATCATTTTTACCGGCAATGAAACGGTGATCGATAGATTCAGTTAACCGGCATCGGGATACACAATCGAACAGAATTGGTCTATGCGTTACCCGGAGGCAAATCAATGGACGCGATTGATATCACCTTGCAGGTGGATAAAGAATAGAAAGAGCGGGCCGAGGAACTCTTCAACAAGTTGGATTTAAGCCTTTCGCCCGCGTTCATCGCCTCTTAAGGCAATCAATGCAAAAGCAGAAGTTCCTTTTCGAAGTCACGATTGGTAACGATGAACAGCCGATAACCGCCACCGAAAAGGAAGTAAAGCAAGCTTACGAAGAAGAAATCAAAGAGCGCTTAAATGCCTATCGGCGATTAGGTAAATAAGTGGGCTTCGATTAAAGACATTCTTCAATCGGAAAATGGAGAGTCTCCAAACAACAACATCTTTCAAGTCTTTGCATGGATATTAAGACGTCGAATATTCTTTATTCCGTTCGAATAATCCGCTGTAGGCACTTAAGAGGCAGCAATTCGTTATTAACAAGAAGAGGGAGCCAATGCCAATGATTAAGCGAAGCCTATATAAGGTCGTCCTTTTTAATCCAGGCTAAAAATGATTGGGAATTTCTAGAGCGCTTTCGGATGTCATAAGACTTAAGCAATACCCAGACAAATTTAAGATATGTCAAATATCATATTTTGAATTCGTTCGATAATATCTATCTTATTTGCATTGGCTTGGTTATTCTCAAGAATGAAAGCCCGTATTTTTACTCCCATAAATGCAATTGAACCGTATTTAGAAGAGCAAACAATGATAGTTGAAGCCTCTAGACTAACCGATTCTTCGAAACATCCAGCCTATAGATACCGGTCTGCGCGACTTAACTAAGTTAATTAACAATTACTGGTGATTGACGATTTATGCGGCAACGAAAATCGGGTCAATCCCTTTTACCATCTAAATGCTTCCATAAATCGCTTAGCAAATGCTCAACCGCCATTTGGACCCTTTCGTCTTGGCTATCCTTCAATGATAAAGCCAAGGATAACGGATCGACCGTTTTTCCTTTGCCCAAGGCTTTCGGGTCATAACGCCACTTCTCCACCGCTACCCAGGAGTCAGGATCAAGGAGGGTTGAAGAGGAGAAAGGCAGCAAATCCGCGATCCGGTCGGTGGCATAACACTGCCAGGTCGGCTCGCCGAGCATAGTCATTCCCGACAAGCCGGATAATCCGCTTAGAGGCAGGCCCTCTTTCAAAAACTCCTTCGGGACATAAATCGTCCTTTTGACTGGATTCGCCAAATAGTCCTTAGCCTTCTGGAATAATTCCGATGGTTGGCCATCATAAAACAAGAAATGATTCGGACCATCTTGTCGGATCGTCCCTAGTTTTAGCGTTCCAAGCTGGGCGAAGGCCCGAGAAATCGAAGCTGGGGTCAAACCAAGATTACGACTAGCGGAAACGGCTTTTAGAGGCCTAACCCCACCATAAAGGAAATGTAAAAGAACCAGTTGAGCCGAAGGCAGCACTTTGTCACCTATAGGTATTTCGGCATCGCCTTTTTGCTGTAAATAAGTGCCTAGGAACGGCAAATAGATTTGCTTCTTACCGACTAAAAAGGGAATTCGATTCCTCAATAGATACTCCTTCGAGCGAAAAGGGAGACTATCGAAAACCAACACCACCTCACGGCCGCACAATTCCGTAAGCCTTCGCGCCTGCGTTTTCATTTGTGCGAAATTGTCGATCGGCGTTAGGGGCTTCATCAGCACGACGGCCGTTTGACCTAATCGAGCAGCTTGAAGGCGAAAACGGGAGGTCAGATAACTTGGCAAGAAAGAAAAATCTTCGTTCAGATATTCGGCATTGATCCCTAACGTCTTGTTCAGATAAGCCAGTTGCTCGTCCATAAGTTACTTTATCCTTGCACTATTACATTACCATCGTTAGAAACCAGTTGTAAAGTAACAGTGAAGATCAGGAAATACCTCCCCTCTTGTTAAACCTTTAAAGCGGATCGTCGAACTATTAGCGATGGTTTCCCCAAGCTTGGAAATATCGTAGATAATCCAACTGCCGAAAAAAATCAATCTCCAAAAAGATGGCGACCACGTAATATTCGACTAAAGGCAGGCCTCCGTTGATGTTCGAGAACACCACATCCAAAACAATATCCAAGATCAAAAAGACCACGAAAATAACCACTGCTTTCATATGCTCACGCCTCCATTGCTCGCTTTCGCTACGGCAATTGGCTTCCGCGGGAGCGACGATGCAATTGCATTCCTTTCAAAGGGTCTGTCCCCCTGAACCTAATTTGTTTGGATGGAAATCAAAGGGGAATCGACTCTTGCCAATCCAAGGAGGCAAGGGATCAGGCTTAAATTGCCTTGGCCTCAAAGCCGAATACGTTCAAAATGTGGTAGCAACAAGGATATGGAAGTCTTAATGGAAATCTTGCTCAAACCGATCTTCGCGCTCGGGAGGTATTTCGGGAAAGGCAAAAAGCATTAGCAGGCGATTCAGATAACCTTGATCGTATTGCTCGGCATCGCTGAAATAACCCTGACCATCGGCATCGCCTTCATCTTATCCGGCGGGGATTACCTACTGTCAGGAATAATCATGACCTCCATCAGCTGCGCCGCCCTCCTCGCCTATCTAATCTCCGCTTTGGTTCTAAGCCGAAAAACAGAGTAAATAGGAAAACTAGAAAAACCCAAAATCACAGATAAAACGCCGGATTCCGACAATTTGGCGGATCGCAAATCGCCAGGATGATCTTAGAAGTTGGGGATCATTGTGGATTATATAAGGTTGAGGGGATAAGAAAAGGCCCGATGTGCTAGCACCGGACCAAAGGTTTTGCTTGTCTTTGTGCTATCGCTTTAATACAATACGCGACCCCTACTAGCGAAATGATACCCTTACTAGAGAAACGATACCC
>CALVUF010000008.1 GCA_944363525.1 uncultured Bacilli bacterium | reverse complement strand
TCGCCACTGCGGTGCTTAACTTCTGTGTTCGGGATGGGAACAGGTGTGCCCACCGTGCCATCGCCACCAGACTTTTTCTTAGAGAGAACTCAACTGTTCTCTGAAAACCGGATACTAACCGAATAACCGTTCTTCACAATTGCAATTTACTTTCGCGCCGACTTAGCTTACTCATATTTCGTTTAAGAAATAATTAGTGAAATTAAGTCCTCGGGCTATTAGTATCAGTCAGCTGAACACGTTACCGTGCTTACACTTCTGACCTATCAACCTCCTGACATTGGAGGGCCCTTACTTCTTACGAATGGGAAGTCTCATCTTGTGGTTGGTTTCACGCTTAGATGCTTTCAGCGTTTATCCATTCCAGAGGTAGCTACCCAGCCATGCCACTGGCGTGACAACTGGTATACCAGTGCTCTGTTAATCCCGGTCCTCTCGTACTAGGGACTACTCCACTCAAACTTCCTACGCCCACGACAGATAGGGACCAAACTGTCTCACGACGTTTTGAACCCAGCTCGCGTACCACTTTAATTGGCGAACAGCCAAACCCTTGGAAGGTACTTCCCCTCCAGGATGTGATGGGCCGACATCGAGGTGCCAAACCTGGTCGTCGATGTGAACTCTTGGACCAGATCAGCCTGTTATCCCCAGGGTAGCTTTTATCCGTTAAGTTACGGCTCTTCCATTCGAAACCGCAAGATCACTATGTCCGACTTTCGTCCCTGCTCGACTTGTAGGTCTCGCAGTCAAGCACCCTTATGCCATTGCACTCGAGGCACGATTTCCGACCGTGCTGAGGGTACCTTGGAGCGCCTCCGTTACCTTTTGGGAGGCGACCGCCCCAGTCAAACTACCCGCCTACCACTGTCCGCTGCCGTGTGAAGGCATACGTTAGAATAAGCAACCCTCAAGAGTGGTATCTCACCGACCGCTCCACCGAGGCCAAAGCCCCGATATCACCGCGTCCCACCTATGCTGCGCATGAGAGTCACTTACTCAATAGTAAGTTATAGTAAAGCTCCATGGGGTCTTTCCGTCTAGTCGCGGGTAACCTGCATCTTCACAGGTAATAAGATTTCACCGAGTCTGCTGTCGAGACAGCGCCCAAATTATTATACCATTCATGCGCGTCAGAACTTACCTGACAAGGAATTTCGCTACCTTAGGACCGTTATAGTTACGGCCGCCGTTCACTGGGGCTTCAATTCAGGGCTTCGCCTTGCGGCTAACTCCTCCTTTTAACCTTCCAGCACTGGGCAGGCATCACCTCATATACATCGCCTTACGGCTTAGCATAAAGCTGTGTTTTTGATAAACAGTTACTTGGGCCTCTTCACTGCGGCCCCCTCGCGGAGGCGCTTCTTCTTCCGAAGTTACGAAGCAATTTTGCAGAGTTCCTTAACAACAGTTCACTCGCTCACCTTAGGATACTCTCCTTGACCACGTGTGTCCGTTCTCGGTACGGGCCATGTGCACTTAAGCTAGCAGTTTTTCTCGAGACCCGGCATCGCGGACTTCGCTACTAGGTTGCCCATTCGCTCGCGCTCAGAGCTCGCATTGACGCGCGGATTTGCCTACGCGCCAGCCACACTCCTTGGCCCCCAATCCAATAAGGGGGATCCGTTATCCGAATCTGTCACTACATCGCATGCACACCGGTGCAGGAATATCAACCTGCTGTCCATCGACTACGCCGTTCGGCCTCGCCTTAGGACCCGACTAACCCTGGGAGGACGACCCTTGCCCAGGAAACCTTAGTCTAATGGTGAAGAGGATTCTCACCTCTTATCGTTACTAACGCCGGCATACTCACTTCTGCGCAGTCCACCGCTCCTTCCGGTACGGCTTCGCCCCGCGCAGAACGCTCCTCTACCACTCTAGATTGCTCTAGAATCCGTGAATTCGGTACCATGCTTAAGCCCCGGTAAATCTTCGGTGCAGAGATACTCGACTAGTGAGCTGTTACGCACTCTTTGAATGGTGGCTGCTTCTGAGCCAACATCCTAGTTGTTTAAGCGTCTCCACTTCCTTTAACACTTAGCATGAATTTAGGGACCTTAATCGACGGTCTGGGCTGTTTCCCTTTTGACCGTGGAACTTATCTCCCACAGTCTGACTGCCTGGCTAAGCCAACCTGCAATTCGGAGTTTGATTGTATTCAGTACCGCTAAATGCGGCCATCAGACATTCAGTGCTCTACCTTCAGGCGGCACGCCAAACGCTAGCCCTAAAGCTATTTCGAGGAGAACCAGCTATCTCCCAACTCGATTGGAATTTCTCCCCTATCCACAGCTCATCCGCGGGCATTGCAACGAACGTCGGTTCGGACCTCCGGTGGATTTTACTCCACTTTCATCCTGGCCATGGATAGATCGTCGGGTTTCGGGTCTACGCACACATACTCACGCCCAGTTAAGACTTGCTTTCGCTATGGCTCCGCCTCTTCGGCTTAACCTTGCATGTGAACGTAACTCGCCGGCTCATTCTTCAATAGGCACGTCATCAGGCATTAACGCCCTTTGACTTATTGTAAGCATACAGTTTCAGATTCTTTTCACTCCCCTCCCGGGGTTCTTTTCACCTTTCCCTCACGGTACTGGTACACTATCGGTCACTAGTTAGTATTTAGCCTTATGCAATGGTCTGCACACATTCCGACAGGATTACACGTGTCCCGTCGTACTTTGGATACCACTAGGGCGCGGGTCGATGTCGCTTACAGGGCTATCACCCTCTATGGCCGGCCTTCCCAGGCCGTTCAGCTACCGACACGCCGTCCCATAACGTGGTCCGAACCCCACCCGAAGGTGGTTTGGGCTGTTCCGCTTTCGCTCGCCGCTACTGACGGAATCGATCAAATCTTTCTTTTCCTCTGGGTACTAAGATGTTTCAATTCCCCAGGTGTCCCCCCACTCGGCAAAACCGAGGGTGACTGGAGGTAAATCCAGCCGGGTTTCCCCATTCGGAGATCGACGGGTCAAAGCTCACATCCAGCTCGCCGCCGCTTATCGCAGGTAGTCGCGTCCTTCATCGTCTTCTAGTGCCAAGGCATCCACTGTACGCCTTCATTAACTTAACTTCGTAAGTTAAATCAGCTTGTTAGTAATTGTTACTTGTTTCGATCTTATAGATCTCGTATTGTCCTTGTAAGTAATAACTCTGGTAAAACCAGCCCTTACTCACAACTACAACAGAAAGAACATGTTATGTAATATCCGGTTTTCAAAGAACAATAAGCTGAGAGAAGCTAATCTCTCAAAACTAGACAGAAGCGGACAACCACTTAAACCAGATTGTATCGACTAAATCGGTTAGGTAAATAAATGTACTGCCTGAACTCGCTATGAGTCAGACAACTTTCTCCTTAGAAAGGAGGTGATCCATCCCCACGTTCCCGTAGGGATACCTTGTTACGACTTAACCCCAATCAGCGGCCCTGCCCTAGACGGCTCCCCCCTTGCGGTTGGGACACCGGCTTCAAGCATTGCCACCTCTCATGGTTTGACGGGCGGTGTGTACAAACCCCGGGAACGTATTCACCGCGGCATGCTGATCCGCGATTACTAGTAATTCCGCCTTCGTGGAGTCGAATTGCAGACTCCAGTCTGAACTGAGACCGCCTTTATGGGATTGCCTCCCCCTCGCGGGATCGGAACTCTTTGTAACGGCCATTGTAGCACGTGTGTAGCCCAGAACATAAGGGGCATGCTGATTTGACGTCATCCCCACCTTCCTCCGATTTACATCGGCAGTCTCGCTAGGGTACCCAACTGAATGATGGTAACTAGCGACAAGGGTTGCGCTCGTTGCGGGACTTAACCCAACATCTCACGACACGAGCTGACGACAACCATGCACCACCTGTGTGAGTCCGTATATCTCCCTGATTCCAGGGCCTTGGGCTCCATGTCAAGTTCTGGTAAGGTTTTCCGCGTAGCGTCGAATTAAACCACATGCTCCACTACTTGTGCGGGGTCCCGTCAATTCCTTTAAGTTTCAGTCTTGCGACCGTACTTCCCAGGCGGATGACTTAATGCGTTAGCTTCACCACTCCCTAACGGGAATAGTTAGTCATCATCGTTTACGGCGTGGACTACTAGGGTATCTAATCCTATTTGCTCCCCACGCTTTCGTGACTGAGCGTCAGTGCAGTGCTGGTAAGCCGCCTTCGCCACTGGTGTTCTTCCATATATCTACGCATTTCACCGCTACACATGGAGTTCCGCTTACCTCTCACGCACTCTAGCTCGGAAGTTTCCAAGGCTGTATGGGGTTAAGCCCCACGCTTTCACCTCAGACTTTCCGTGCCGCCTGCTCACTCTTTACGCCCAATAATTCCGGATAACGCTCGTGACCTACGTATTACCGCGGCTGCTGGCACGTAGTTAGCCGTCACTTTCTGGCGAGGTACCGTCAAACCGCTCCCATTTCCTGAAGCGGCCGTTCGTCCCTCGTAACAGAGCTTTACAATCCAGAGGACCTTCATCACTCACGCGGCGTTGCTCGGTCAGGCTTTCGCCCATTGCCGAAAACTCCCTACTGCTGCCTCCCGTAGGAGTATGGGCCGTGTCTCAGTCCCATTGTGGCCGGTCACCCTCTCAGGTCGGCTACACATCCTCGCCTTGGTGGGCTGTTATCTCACCAACAAGCTAATGTGCCGCAGGTCCATCTAAGAGCGACGCCGTGAAGCGTCTTTCATACGCACGGCATGCGCCGCGCGCCATTATCCGGTATTAGCCAAGCTTTCGCCTGGGTATCCCAAACTCAAAGGCAGGTTACCTACGTGTTACTCACCCGTTCGCCGCTAGGGGATTGCTCCCCCCGCTCGACTTGCATGTATTAGGCACGCCGCCAGCGTTCATCCTGAGCCAGGATCAAACTCTCAATAAAGTTATAATTTGATCTAGTTCAATTTGAATTATCTGGTTTCGTTTGATTACTTATTTAAATAAGGAATCGACGTTAAGTGTTTGTTGTCTTATCTGTCTAGTTTTCAAAGATCAGCAGCACACCGGGCTCTCGCCGTTCCCTCTCGGGAAGTTGTGTGCTTGGATACGATATTCTCTTTCGAGATGGAAGTCAAGGGGAATTTTTATCTTTTTGAGATTTTTCCCTCAAGCCTTTTGGCCAGCTTTTCGGCTTGCCATCGGCCTTTTCTTCCGTTCGTCCCATCGTACCCTCCGGGTTGCGAACGTTGCCTATTTTACCCTTTTCGATGGAGGCGTCAACAACTTTTTGATTAATTTTGCATTTTTTCCGAAAAGCCTCGATTCCATCGAATGTTTTTCTTTGTTTTTAACAGAAAAAGCCGCCTAGGGGTGACTAGACGGCTCTTTGAGGGCGGTTTTTACTCGATGTCGGCTTTCCAAAGGCCATGCTTATTGCAGTAAGCATAGGCCGCGATCGCCACCTCGTCATCGGTCAAGGCGAACCGGCAAGCCGGAGCCTCCCCGGGATGAAGGTAATGGATCTTGGCCCCTTTGTCGGTCAGCAGGTAGATCCATTCGATGTAATGGTCCTCGGCCATCGGGTGGGGGGCCGAGCCGACCACGATCTCCACCGTGTTGCCCTCCTCCTTAACGACCGGGACGTGCTTCTCGGTGGCGGCGTCGGTCGAGTTGGCGGGAAGCTCCCGCATGCTCTGCCCGCAGCAAACCGGGACCGGGCCGAGGTTGTTGAGCTTCAAGACGATGGAACCGCATTCGTCGCATTTGTAGAATTTAGCCATAGCTGTTTCTCCTTTGTTAGATTATACCCCCTATATCGTCATCTGCATCCCTTCTTTTATCCGATTGGCCAGGGAAAGGTAGGGAATCGAATTGAGGAGGTAAGGGGAATAGCCCCGCCCTTCCAATGGCAAAAGCCCATCCCCGTAAATTAGGCGGAACGAGGCCCGCGACTCAATCCGGCTGTCGCGGCTGGCCCCGGCTTTGGCCCCAAGATACAAATCATAGGAAAGGGAAAGGCGCGAACGCAGCTTGGAGCTAAGGAAGCAGGGCAGGAACTCCGGAGCATAGAGATCGACGTAATGGCGGATCGAGGCGAAAGCCGCCAGATGCTCATTCGCCCGCGACAAGGGGTCGCGCTCGGTCTCCCCTTTCCCATCCTTACTATATATATAAAGGACATCGGGCAATAAGGCGACCTGCTGGGCCCGCAGCAAGAAGGGGAAGGAGAAAGGCAGGTCCTCGAATCGCCCGGTTAAGACGATCGAGGGGACGGAAAGCAATAGATTCCGTTTGAAGGCCTTGCTCCACAAAAAGCCTCGGAGCGAGCAATCGAAAAGCAGCCGCCTCGCCGCTTCCACCCCGCTTAGAAGTTCCTTCTTTTTGTGGGCGAAGCGGTCTTTCCTCACCTTCCCACCCCGCAGCAAGGCAAAAGAGCAATCCACCACCTCCGCCCCCGAATCGAACCCTTCCTTCATCTTCTGGAAAAAGTAAGGCGAAAGGCTATCGTCGGCATCGGCGAAGGCGATGTACTCCCCCTGGGCGAGCCGGAGGCCCGCCTCCCGGCTCCGCATCGGGCCAAGCCTTTCAAGGTTGGTCTTGACCCGGATTTTCGAATCCTTCTTCGCCTCTTCCTCCAATAAGGCCAAATCCTCCCCCCGACCAGGCTCGACCACGAAGATGGCCTCGAAGCTAACCCCGCCTTTTTGCGATTTCAGGGATTCCAAAAGCCGAGGCAAGGTCCTATCGGCCTCGAAGCAAGGTATGATAAGGGAGAATAAAGGGCGCATAGAACAAGAAAAGCCGGCCGAAGCCGGCGGGTGATCAATTCCTATTTCGGGAAGAGAAGATGATAAGCAGGTACAAGACCCGGATAAAGATCATGATGAAGTCGTTGTACATTGTGAAGGCGCAGTAGAGGACGATGTTGTCGCTCCCCTGCCCTTGGGTCAGGATCTTCTTGATGTTGTAGGCGTCGATCGCGGCGACGACAAGCGAGATGATGAGGATGGCCACCATGCAGATAAGCGAGAGCAAAACGCTCGCCCCGGGGGCAAAGAAAACCATCAGCAAGGACACCAAGGTCCCGATAAGGACCAAGATTCCGGCTACCCCTAATACCATCCACATCCGGTTGAGGTCTTTTTTCGAGTAGTAGCCCCAAAGCCCGACCGCCCCGAAGGCTAAAGCCGAGATAAGGAAGGCCTCGCCGAAGATGTAGAAGTCGACGCCAAGCAAAATGAAGGAGGAAAGGCAAACCCCCATCGCCACCGAGTAGGTGATGAATCCCGGCCAAAGCGACCGGTTGGTCCCGACTTTCCTCAGCATCGAGAACGGGACGACGAGCATCACCACCAAGGTCACGACCGAAAGGATCAAATAGGTGACCATCGGGGCGCTCGAATCGGGGGCAGCTTGCATCCAATAAGCCAGCCCCAAAGCGAAGAGGAAGGAGCAAACCGCGGTGACCAGAAGCCCCAAAGCCATGTAGAGATAGGCTTTGCCGAGCTTTTTGGAGACGTTGGTCAGTTCCGGGGCCGGAGCCTGGAATTGTTGTTCCGGGTTCGGGGCTTGGTAGTCGTAAGTCGAAAACGCCATTTTATCCGATTAATCCTTTCAATAGACCCAAGTAGGAATCGAGGGTCAAGGAAGCGCCGCCGACGAGGGCCCCGTCGATGTCGGGTTCGCTCATGTATTCGGCGATGTTATTCGGCTTGACCGAGCCGCCATAGAGGATGCGGATGGAGTCAGCCGTTTCCTTATCGTATAAAGAAGAAAGCAAATCACGGATGGCCTTGATGGTCTTCTCGGCGATTTCCTTGGTGGCGTTTTTGCCGGTCCCAATCGCCCAGATCGGCTCATAGGCGATGACGACTTTCTTCGCTTGGTCAGCCGAGAGTCCGGCAAAGCCGACTTTGATTTGCTCGGCGACGAATTCGTCGGTCTTTCCAGCTTCGAAGGTCTGTAGCGATTCCCCGCAGCAATAAAGCGGGGTCATATTGGCAGCCAAAATGGCTTTGATCTTGGCGTTGCAGTGCTCGCTGGTCTCGCCATTGTAAGTCCGGCGTTCGGAATGGCCGATGATGACCCAGTCGATGCCGATTTCCGAAAGCATGTTCAAGGCCACTTCGCCGGTATAGGCGCCATGGTCGAATTCGGAGCAGTTTTGGGCCGCGACTTTGATCGAGGGGTCAATGTGCTCTTTGACGGTCTGGAGGCAGACATAGGTCGGGGCGACCCCGATCTCGATGTTATGTTCCTTGGCAAGGGAAGCGATTTGACCCGCCCCCAAGGCGAATTCCTTCGCCTCGGAGGGGGTTTTGTTCATCTTCCAGTTGCCGAATAGCAACTTGGTCCGCATCGTTAGTTACCGTAAGACGTCGACGCCAGGGAGGTGGCCGTCGTTCTCGATCATCTCGAGGGAAGCGCCGCCGCCGGTGGAGACGTGGGAGAAGTCGTCCTTATAGCCGAACTGCTTGACGGCTGAGGCCGAATCGCCGCCGCCGCAGACGGTGAAGGCTTGGCCCTTGAGTTCGCGGATGGCTTCGCAGATGGCTAAGGTGCCAGCCTGGAATTCCTTCTGTTCGAAGACGCCCATCGGGCCATTCCAGAACACCATCTTGGCTTCGAGGATGGCTTTCTTGTAGAGCTCGCGGGTCTTGGGGCCGATATCGACGCCCTGGAACCCGTCGGGGATCCCGCCTTCGCATTCCTTGATGGTCCGGGTTTCGCTCGGCTCGAAGGAATCGGTGACGATGGAGTCGACCGGTAAGAGGATGCGGCCATGGGCTTCCTCTAAGCACTTCTTGGCATAGTCGAGCTGATCCTCTTCGCACGGGGAGTGGCCGATGGCTTCGCCCATCGCCTTCTTGAAGGTGTAGGCCATGGCCCCGCCGATGATGATCTTGTCGCATTTCTTGAGTAAGGAATCGATGACTTTGATCTTATCCGAGACCTTGAACCCGCCGAGGATGGCGACGTAGGGGCGATCGGAATCGGCGACCTCGACGCAGCGGGTGAGGTTATCGACTTCCTTGACCATCAAATAGCCTTCGGCGACCGGCTTGCCCTCCTGCTTGAGGATGGTCGGGACGCCGACGGTCGAGGCATGGGCCCGGTGGGCCGAGCCGAAAGCATCGAGGACATAGACATCGGCGAGCGCTGCCCATTCCTTGGCTAAATCGGGGTTGTTCTTCTCTTCACCCTTCTCATAACGGGTGTTCTGCATGAGGAGGATCTCGCCGTCTTTGAGATCAGCGACGGCTTTGGCGAGTTCTTCGCCGTGGGTCGCCGGGCAGAAATGGACTTTGGTGGTGACGAGTTCGCCTAAGCGGGTGGCGACGCAAGCCATGTCGTTGGCTTTCTTCATCTCCTCGATCTTGGCCGGATCGGGTTCTTTCCATTTGATCTTACCAAGATGGGACATGAGGATGACCTTCGCCCCTTTGCCGGTCAAATAGTTGATGGTCGGCAAAGCGGCGCGGATGCGGTTGTCGTCACGGATGACGCCGCCTTTCTGCGGGACGTTGAAATCGACGCGGACTAGGACCTTCTTTCCCTGGAGGTCCTTGAGGGATTCGATGGTTTGAAGCATTGGTATGTATCTCCTTGCGGTCAATATCTTAACACCCTAAAAGGGTGAGGAAAATAGAAACGGGGAAAACGGCAAAATGGTCTAATTCAATTCGTTTAGGAGATTTGGAATGAATTTTGTTGATGGAGAGTAATGGATAAGCGGATTCTGAAAATATGACTTGGGCATCCCCATTACATAATAATCTACGCGATATTGAAAGTACGGGTCTTGGCGATAGTCGGGAAGCAGGCAATGAAAATAGAAATTATCGCCGATGATGAATGGGTAACCCAGTGAATAAGTCCAATCGGTCTTAAAGAAAAGCAATAAGTTATTTTGAAAGTAATCATCGTCCCGCGCAAAACTGGGCAGTAAGTATTTCTCGTATTGGCCCGGCGAGGTCAACAGCATGTAATCATCATCTTCGCCATAATCGTAAATCAAGGACTCTTCAAATCCGAGGGGCTTCACTGTTCCGTCAATGATTCGGACATCAAGGGAAAAAAGGGTTTCCTCGCCCTGCTTCAAGGCGATGGTCGTCTCGCCTGGGTATATGAAAAAGATACTGAATACGCTGATGGGGATTTCGTGTCCAATGGCTTGATGCGGTGGAACAAAATTATAAAGACTAAAGGGGTAATCACCGTAAACATGAAGATAGCCGGGCTCGTACTCCCAATATAAATCATCAGGCAACCGGTAACCGGAGGGAATATCGCAGGTCACGAAATAGGAGGTCCGGACCGAAAAAGTTGTGTTCCATTTCGACACCTGCCCCGGCTCAACCGGGAGCGAGAACTCGATGTCCCCTTCGTATTCCGGAGGCAAGGAGTCAGAGGAAGCCGAATTGGCATGGCAACTCAACAAACCTAATGTCAACGTAATGAATGCCAGCAACTTTTTGAATTTGGCCATACGCCCACCTCCGCTTAGGAATAGGAATGAAGAAACACGACCTAGACTAAGGGCCGGCATCGGTTCCTCTTTTAGACAAATGGATTATAGCATATCTGAACGACGGCAAACGTTTTTCGTCAGCAAAAAGGCTCCCGGTTGCCCAGGAGCCTTGATTGGTTTAGATCCGCTGATTACTTGCAGCCGAGGACTTTGCCATATTCGCCAGCGAGGCGGACATATTGGCAGGTGAAGGAGTTCTCGTTGTCGTACCAGGAGACGACCTTGACGTGATGGAGGCCAGCCTTGTCGGTGAAGACGACGGTCTGGGTGGCATCGAAGATCGAGCCATAGGTCGAGCCGATGATATCGGAGGAGACGATCTCGTCTTCGGTGTAGCCGAGGACGTTCTTGAGATAGCCTTCGGAAGCTTCCTTCAAAGCGGCGTTGATGCCGTCTTTGGTGATGTCTTCATCATCGAGGACGAGCGAGAGGTCGACGAGCGAGCCAGCCGGAACCGGGACCCGGATCGCGCCGCCCATGAGCTTGCCATCGAGCGAGGGGATGACGGCCTTGATCGCCTTGGCCGCACCAGTGGTGGTCGGGACGATGTTGGCCGCGGCCGCCCGGCCACGACGGAGGTTGCCCTTGGCGAGGTCAAGGATGGTCTGGTCATTGGTATAGGCGTGGACGGTGGTCATGAAGCCGCCGGAGACGTGATACTTCTTGTCGAGGACATCCATAACCGGGGCGAGGCAGTTGGTGGTGCAGGAGCCGCCGGAGATGACTTTCATGTCCTTGGTGAGCTTGTCGGTGTTGACGCCATAGACGAAGGTCGGGATGTCCTTCGAGGAGGACGGGGCCGAGATGATGACGCCCTTGGCACCGTTGTCGAGATGGACTTGGCCATCTTCTTTGCTCTTGAGGCGGCCGGTGCATTCGAGGACGATGTCGACGCCGTATTCGCCCCACTTCAAATCATGGGGATCCTTCTTGCCGAGGACCGGGATCTTGTGGCCCTTGAAGACGATGTAGTTCTCGATGATGTTGCCGGCTTCGTCTTTCTTGACGTCGGCTTCGATCTCATCGGTGTGCCACGAACCCTGGGTGGTGTCGTACTTGAGAAGATAGGCGAGGGTCTTCGCGTCGACCAAGTCGTTGATGGCGACGACTTCGAAACCGCCGACTTCGTAGGCCCGGCGGAAAGCGAGGCGGCCAATGCGCCCGAATCCGTTGATTGCTAGTTTGATGGACATATTTTTCTTGTCCCTCCTTATTTAAACTGCACGCACATTATACAAAGGGGCAACAGGCAAGAAAAGAGGATAAATCAAAAAGCGTTTTACCGGTTGTTTACCTTATGGTAAAGGGGCAATTCGGCGGTGTTCCGGGCAATCAAAATAAGGCGGATTCCCTCAATCCTCAAGCGGAGGAAACCTTGCTTTATCCTCGGGCGTATACAATCATAGATATATGCGGAACCCTCTTTCCCTATTCTCGTTGCTATTGGCCTTAACCGGCTGCACCGCCGACTTGACTTCACCCGGCCAGCCTAGCGGGGAATCCCCAAGTGAAAACCAACCCAGCGGAGAATCCCCAAGCAATAGTCAGCCCGGCCATTACCTGGATTATGCGGTCACGACGTCGAAGGAAAGCATCGACGCCGGCTTCCCTTGGCTTTTCGATAACGAAATCCAGCCCTTTGTCGATGTGACCGAGTACGGTCACTCTCCCTTGATTCCCGGGGACTCGGTTCGGATCAATTACCAGGGGGAAATCAAAATCCGCGAGACCTGGCCCGCGACCGCCGACCTCAGCCAAGCCACGATAACCGGGGTCGAGGTCTATGAAGCCCGGGTCTTCGAATTCACCGTCAAGGACACAGACTTATACGAAAACGACGAGAAAACAATCTATGGCTTGCCTGAGACAATCTACCTAGACGATTGGCAAGGATATGATGAAGGAGTCAAAATCCTCGAAGACGGGATGACCGTCTATGGGATCAACCCCGCCGCCTTCAATTCCTTCAACTGCGTCTATTTCTGCCTCTTCAATCCCCGAGGCTAGTCAAGCAGACTATAATCACGGTCATAAAAACCTGTCGAAATCTCGATGCTAATCTTCTATGAACAATGTAAGTCAAAAGAACGCTGAATATCGAATATCCTTCATTATCAATTGAACGTTTTTGACAAAAAAGCACATGCATTTCTTGCTGCTTATGTCAAAAATAGGAAATGGCCAACCCTAGGTTTTACTGATAAGTAAAGTGCAAAAAAACGACTGACAGGGGTATCGACGCAATTTTCCTGAACTTTTGCGGCCTTCTCTTCGTTCTGCGCGGTTTTAGGCATAAGAAAAGCCCGCCGGAACTAACCGACGGGCGATTCGAGGCGAATTACATCAACGACTTATAGAGGGCGATGACCTGCTCCTTGGTCGGGGCGATCGGGTTGCCGCCCATGCAGGCGTCGGCCAAAGCCGAATCGGCGAGGAAAGAAAGGTCCTCTTCTTTGACGATGCCCTTGAGATTGGTCGGGATGCCGACGTCTTGGGAAAGTTTGGAGACGGCTTCGATCGCCGCTGCCCGGTATTCCTCGACGCTCATCGAGTCGACCCCTTCGACCCCCATGGCCCGGGCGAGTTCGCGATACTTCGTCCCGGTGTATTCGGCATTGAACTTCATCCCGGTCGGGAGGAGGATCGAGCAGGCGACCCCGTGCGGGGTGTCGTATAAAGCGGACAACGGATGGGCCATCGAGTGGACGATGCCGAGCCCAACGTTGGAGAAGCCCATGCCGGCGACGTATTGGCCAAGGGCCATCCCTTCTCTTCCTTCTTTCTCCCCGGCGTAGGCCGAGCGGAGGTTATGGGAGATGAGCTTGATGGCTTCGAGGTGGAGGCAATCGGAGAGCTCCCAGGCCCCTTTGGTGATGAGCCCTTCGATGGCATGGGTCAAGGCATCCATCCCGGTCGAGGCGGTGAGCCCCTTCGGCATCGAGGACATCATGGTCGGGTCAATGAAGGCGACGATCGGCATGTCATGGGGATCGACGCAGACGAACTTGCGGGATTTCTCGACGTCGGTGATGACGTAGTTGATGGTGACTTCGGCCGCGGTCCCGGCGGTGGTCGGGATGGCGAGGATCGGGGCGCAGGGGTTCTTAGTCGGGGCGACCCCTTCTAAGCTCCGGACGTCGGCGAATTCCGGGTTGGTGGCGATGATGCCGATGGCCTTGGCGGTGTCCATGGCCGAACCGCCGCCGATGGCGATGAGGTAGTCAGCCCCGGCCTTCTTGAAGGCCTCGACCCCTTCCTGGACGTTCTCGATGGTCGGATTCGGCTTGATGCCGTCATAGATCTCGTAGGCTAAGCCGGCGGCGTCGAGCAAGCGGGTGACGTTATCGACGACCTTGAACTTGATGAGCCCCGGATCGGTGCAGAGCAGACCTTTCTTGAAATGATGGGATTCGATCTCGGTCACGATCGAATCGATCGCCCCATATCCGTGATAGGAAACGGGGTTTAAACAGAAACGATTAGCCATTTTATTCCTCCTGGTGGCAAGCCGAATTATAGCAATTCAGCCCCTTTGAAAGTAAAACACAATCGTTCCTTTTTGTTCGTTTTTGTTACTTTTCAGTAATCCAATAACTCAGATAAACTCAATTCGAAGGCGGCGGCCAACCGGCGGAGGATGACGAAGCTCGGGTTCCGTCTTCCGTTCTCTAAGTCGCTTAGATAATGAGGGCTCACTTGGCAAAAGAAGGATAAAGAAAGCTGGGTTAAGCCCCGCTGCTCCCGAAGTTCCTTTAAACGAAGGCCAAAGCTCAATAAGGCCTCGGCGTCGGCCCGCTTGGCCTCAGCTCTTTTCTTCGGGGTCAGGGCCATGCTTGATCGAATACTCCTCATGCAGTTTCCGGAATAAATGGTTGATGTTGCTTTTGCTGATTGAGCAGGAAAGTTCCTCGCTCAAAAGACTGGCCAACTCGGCCAAGGAGGCGTCGGGATTAACCTCCCTTATCCGCATAAGCGCCTTGAGTTTCTCAGAATAAATCTCAGGGAAAGCGTTGCCTTTTTTAAAGAAAGCAATCTCCTTTAGCTGCCGAGCGGCGGCCGAGACGGTCTTCTCCATGTTCGCGGCATCGAGGTTGTTGAATCGATTACCGACATTAGAAAAATCCCTATCGATCCGGATGTTCTCGAACTCCAAACATGAGGCGGTGGCCCCGATGTAAGTGAGGAAGGCGCTGATCTGCTCGCTCCGCTTCAAGTAGGCGATGAATTGGTTCCGGCGCTTAGCCACCTTGGCGTTAAAGGGGAAAGAACGGGATTTATTGATAAGCTTGGCGATGGCTTTGGCATAACCTTCGTCCTCGCAGGCGATCTCCAGATGGTAATTGGAGGAATGGGGGTCGTTGACCGATCCTTTGGCCAAAAACGCCCCGGCCAAATAGCTTTGCTCATCCTGTTCGTTACCCAAAAGCGACTTCGGCAAAGCCGGGGACAATAAATCCACCTCAAGGTCGGAAAGGATGTAATCGACCTCGGAGCAAAGGACATGGTATTGAACCGCTTTCCGAAGCCGCATCTGCTTAGAATAGGCAAAACGGACCGGGACCCCATAAATCGAGGATAAGCCCCGGTAAAGCAACTTGGCGATCTTTGAGGATTCGGTGCAAAGGTCTAGGACCCGCTCCCCCAGCCTGATCGAACCATTGCATTTGAGGAAGGCGGAAAGCAACGGCCTTAAGGCCGCGTCCTCGATCGGCAGGGTCGCGATCTCCTCCTTGACCTTCAGGGCGAAGGAAAAACTAGACGCCAATTTTAATTACCCCCTCCGATAACGCCGCATCTCGCGGTGGGAGACAAAGCAGAGATACTGACCCTTGTAATGGTCGTAGAGCCGCTGGGCGAAATAGACCGAGCGGTGCTGGCCACCCGAGCAGCCCAAATCGACGTTGATGTAATTTCTTCCGTCCTCCCGAGCATGGGAAAGGAAGTAATCCAAATAGGCGACCATATGGTCGAATAGTTCATCGCATTCGGGTTTGGAGGCGAGGAAATCGATGACCCCTTGGTCTAAACCGGTCTGGTCGCGCAAAGAGGGATCCCAGAAAGGATTGGGGACGTTTCGGCAATCGAAGATGATCTCGGCGTCCTGGGGGATCCCGTATTTATAGCCAAAGGAAGAGAAGGTGATGACCATCGTCCCCTCGTTCCCTTGGTAATGGGCGAAGGCTAGTTTCCGAAGTTCCTGAGCTGAAAGTCCGGTGGTATCGACGTAAAGGTCGGCGTAAGGCCGGACCTCCTTCATGCTCTGTTCATCGAGCCGGAGGCATTCCTCCAGCGGATACCCTTTGGCTTGCAATGGATGGACGTGCCGGGTCAATCGATAACGGGTCAAAAGCTCGGGGGTGGCGCAGTCGAGGAGGAGGAAGCTGACGTGAAGCCCGTTAGCCTGCTTGAGGATCTCATTAGCCCGCCGGGCATGGCGGAGCTCGACGATCAAGACCGTGTCCTTATAGGCGTCGTTATTGGCTATTTCCTCGCAAAGGGCCGGCAAAACCACGTTCGGCACATTCTCCACCAGCCGATACCCCATCTCCTCGAAAGCATGGGAGATGGTCGATTTGCCCGCGCCCGAGACGCCGGAAAGCAAGACGACGTTGTTCATAAGCGGTTTTATTATACTTTCTTTTTCTTGAGGTTGGCGATGACCCCGACGGCGGCCAAGGCCCCTTCGCTGGCGGCGTTAACCAATTGACGGAGCTTCTTGTCGACGATGTCGCCGCAGGCATAGACGTTTTTGACGTTGGTCTCCATGTTCGAATCAGTCACTAAGAAGCCGTTATTGGTCTTAACCCCTAAAGGCCAAAGGAAGGAAGAGCCCGATTGCTGCTCGAATAAAGGGAAAGCCCCGTTAGCCTCGATGATCCGTTTGTCGGAAAGAACGACCCGTTCAAGGTGCCCCTCCCCTTCAAACCGCTCGATCCGGCCCTCCGCAAGCTCGACGTTAGGCAATGATTTCAATTGCTCTAAGTGGGCATCGGTCGCCTCGATCGGCTGGGGATAGAGGAAATAGACCTTCGAGCAAAGGGAGGCCAAATACAAAGCGTCCTCGGCCGCGAAGTCCTTATAGCCATAGACCAAAACCGGTTTATTCCGGAAGAACGCCCCATCGCAGGTGGCGCAGTAGCTGATGCCTTTGCCGAAAAGCTCCTTCTCGCCCGGGACCCCGAGTTTCTTCTCGCTTGACCCCGAGGCGGCGATGATGGCCAAGCAGCCGATTTCCTTCCCGTTATCGAAACGGAGGATGAAGCCTTCCTCGGCTTTCTTGGCCTCGACGATGTTGCCGTAGCTGATCTTCCCGCCGAGCTCGCTCAATTGCTTCTGCAAAGCCAAAGACAATTCGATTCCCGAGATCGATGGCGTCCCCGGATAATTATCGATCCGGTGGATGACGTTGAGCTTGCCCCCGGGGGCGTTACGTTCGATAAGCGTGAAGGACAAAGACGACCTTTTCAAATAGATGGCGGCCGAAATCCCCGCCATCCCGGCCCCGACGATGGCGACGTCATAGGTTTCCATTTACTTGGCCTCCTTTGAGGTTTTCTTGGCCTTGATGAAGTCGAAGAGGGCGAAGGCCCCGATGACCCCAATCCCGATGGCGATATAGCCAAGCGAATTCCAGAACGACCATTGGCCATCAGCCCCCATGTTGAAGCTCGGATCCCGAAGCGGCTCCATGATCATCCGGACGATCCCGTACCAAATCATATAACAGCCGCATAGGCTCCCGGCGGGCCGATACTTCCGCCAGATCGCCGGGACCCCATAGGCGAGTATGAAATAGCCGCCGATGTTGACTAAGGATTCGATTAAGAACAAAGGCACGTGCATCATCCCTTCGGCCATCGGGTAGCCGGAATTGGCAATATGCATCTGATTGAGGATGATTGAGGGGAGGAATGACCAGGCATCCATGCTGGTCGAGGCCCCATAGACCTCGCAGTTGAAGTAGTTGCCCCATCTTCCTAAGGCCTGGGCCAAAAGGATAGTCGGGACCACGGTATCGATGGCCCAGCGGATATCGACTTCCTTCTTGGTGAAATAGAGGAAGAGGGCGCCGCAGATGATGCCGGCCACCGCCCCGCCGATGATGGTGAGGCCGCCTTCCCAAATAGCGAATATCTCATACCAATAACCGTTGGCGACCAGTTGGGAGAAGTTCGGGCCCCCGGCCCCATCGCCATGCCAGTTGCCGACCACATACCAGATCCGGGCCCCGATGACCCCGGCTAGGAAGCCGACGATCAAGGTCCCGTCGAGCAAGCCATGCTTATGGTATTTCTTATAGAACTGATGGTCGGAGACGAAATAGGAGATCAGGGCCCCGCAGATCATGATGACCCCATACCAAGCGACGTGAAGGCCGCCAGAGAATGACTCGCCGGCATGGGCCCAATGGAAACCATTGCCGTCAATGACGAATCCCGAGACCAAGGGATAGCTCAAATACGGCGCAATACCCTCGGTAAATAGTAGAAACACGCAGAGGGAGAGGGGGATGGTGACGTAGATCGTGAGGCGGACCCACTTCAACAAATCAGAGTTCATGTCCGTCTTCCAATAACGAAGGTAGAAGGCGCACCAAAGCAGGGGGAAGCAGAAGAAGAACAAAGCCAAGCCGATGATGGCCATCGCCGCGTCCCCGCCTTTGATAGGCCACGCCCCTAAGCTCATCATCGCCCCCGCCAGTAATCCGCCGGAAAGCAAGAGGCAAAGGAAGCCTAAGCCGATGAAAAGCCAATCCTTCTTGTCGAAAACATTCTTGACGAGGCTTTTGACGAACCCGTGCAGAGGGAAGACCAGGAGGGTAACCCCTCCGGCGAAGGCCAAGAGGCCGATAACCAATAACGCGATGCCCATGATTCAACTTCTCCTGTTCTATTTATCCTTGTCTAAGATCTTGGCCAAGTATTGCCCGGTATAGCTATTGGGGTTGGCCGCCACTTCTTCCGGGGTCCCGGTGGCCACCACCGCCCCGCCTTTATCCCCGCCTAAGGGGCCGAGATCGATGATATAGTCGGCGACTTTGACCAAATCGAGGTTATGCTCGATGACAATGACGGTGTCGCCATGGTCGACGATCCGCTGCAAGACGTCGATGAGTTTGGCGACGTCATCGCTATGGAGGCCGGTGGTCGGCTCATCTAAGACGTAGACGGTCTTGCCGGTCATCTTCCGCTGCAGTTCGGTCGCGAGCTTCACCCGCTGCGCCTCGCCGCCCGACAACTCGGTCGCCGGCTGGCCGAGCTTGATATAGCCAAGCCCAACGTCGGCTAAGGTCTTGATCTTATTGAGGATCTTCGGCCGATTCTCGAAGAAGGGGATGGCCTCTTCGATCCGCATCTCCAAGACATCGTGGATGTTCTTGCCTTTGTAATAGCATCGGAGGGTGTCCTCGTTATACCGCTTCCCTTCGCATTCGTCGCATTTGACATAGACATCGGGAAGGAAGGACATCGGGATCCGGGTGACCCCGGCCCCTTGGCATTTCTCGCACCGCCCACCGGGGACGTTGAAGGAGAAACGGCCCTTGTCGAATCCCCTAGCCCGGGCTTCGCTGGTCTCGGCGAACAAAGCCCGGATATCATCGAAGACCCCGGTGTAGGTGGCGGGATTCGACCGAGGGGTTCTTCCGATCGGCTCCTGGGTGATGGAGACGAGTTTGTCGACGTTCTCGATCCCACTTATTTTCTTTAATAATATCGGCTCGGGGTCTTTCTTCCCGTTGATGGCTTTGTCGAGGGCCCGGACTAAAGTCTCGTTGACCAAAGACGACTTGCCAGAGCCGGAAACCCCGGTCACTAAGACTAAGCATCCGAGGGGGAAGCCGACGTCGATGTCCTTGAGGTTATGGCAGCTGGCTCCTTTGAGTCTAAGCCATTTCCCGTTGCCTTTCCGCCTTTTTGCGGGGATTTCGATCTTCTTCCGGCCCGATAGGTAGGCCCCGGTGATGGAATCGGGGCATTCCAATAAGCCCTTGACGTCGCCTTCATAGACGACGTTGCCCCCATGGATCCCGGCGCCGGGCCCGACGTCGACGATGTAGTCGGCAGAGCGCATCGTATCCTCGTCGTGCTCGACCACGATCAAGGTATTGCCGAGATCGCGCATCTCCTTCAAGGTGGCGATGAGCTTGTCGTTGTCTCTTTGGTGCAAGCCGATTGAAGGTTCGTCGAGGACGTATAAGACGCCCGATAACCGGGAACCGATCTGGGTGGCTAAGCGAATCCGTTGGCTTTCCCCGCCCGATAAGGTCATGGCATAACGCGATAAAGTCAAATATTCGAGCCCGACGTCAACTAAGAACTGGGCCCGGTTCCGGAGTTCCTTGATGATGAGGGACGCCACTTGCTTCTGCCCTTCCTCTAAGCCCGCGGCGACGGCGTCGACCCAGACTAGGAAACGGTCGAGGGGGAGGCAGGTCGCCTCGTAGATATTGAGCCCATTGACTTTGACCGAAAGGGCGGCTTCGTTAAGTCTTGCCCCCTGGCAGGCGGTGCAGATCGAATCGCGCATGAACGATTCGTAGTATTGCCTCATCCAGTCGGAGCTGGTCTCGCGGTAGAGCCGTTCGATCCGGGTCTTGATCCCCTCGATCCGCCCATGGCGGTTCATCTTGTTGCCGCTGGAGCTGGTCAAGACGTAATCGAGGTGGTCGGGGGAGCCATAGAGGATGATGTCCTTTTGCTTTTTGCTCAATTGCTCAAAGGGGACGTCGAGGGGGATTTGATAGACCTCGCATAAATACTCGAATTCTTTCCACTCGATATTGGTCGTCCCGACGATGTTGGCTAGATATTTGATCGCCCCTTGCTTAATCGACTTCGAAGGATCGGGGATCAATAAGTCCAAGGAGACCTCCCGCTTGATGCCGAGCCCTTTGCATTCCGGGCAATAGCCTAACGGGGCATTGAAGGAGAATAGGCGGGGTTCTAAGGAAGGAATCGAGAAGCCGCATTCGGGGCAGCAATGTTTGCTCGATAGAAGCCTTTCTCCTTCCGGAGTCAAGATGATCAAATACCCTTTCGCCCAATCGAGCGCCAATTCGATATCCTCGATGACCCGTTCGCGGATCCCCTCTTTGATAATGAGCCGGTCAATGACGATATCGATATCGTGCCGCTTGTTCTTGTCTAAGGCCGGCACTTCCTCGATTAAGCCGGTGTTGCCATCGACCCGGACCCGGAAGAACCCTTGTTTCTTAAGTTTATCAAGCGTCTCGGCGTGGGTCCCTTTCTCGTGCCGAACGACCGGGGAAAGGATCTGCAATCTGGTCCCTTCCGGATAGTCCATGACAATATTGGCCATGGCGATGGGCGAGAAGGAATGGATCGGGGTATGGTGGGTTGGGCAATATGGGGTCCCGACCCGGGCGTAGAGCAGACGGAGATAATCGTAAATCTCGGTGACGGTCCCGACGGTCGAGCGCGGGTTATGGGAAGTCGATTTCTGATCGATGGAGATGGCCGGCGAAAGCCCTTCGATCGAGTCGACGTCGGGTTTCTCGAAGCCGCCTAAAAACTGCCGAGCGTAGGAAGAGAGCGATTCGACGTAGCGCCGCTGGCCCTCGGAGAAGATGGTGTCGAAGGCCAAGGTCGATTTCCCCGACCCCGACACCCCGGTGAAGACGGTCAAAGAGCCCTTGGGGATCTCGACGTCGATATCGCGCAGGTTGTTCTCCCGCGCCCCTTTGACGATGATCCAATCCTTTGAGCTCCGTTGCGTCTTTTCCATAGCGCGCTTGATTATACACTAGGGAGGCGAAAAGCTATGCCTCTTTGCTTCGCAAAGGAAAAAGAGGCGGGAAGTTCGCCTCTATTTCATGATTATCAATTCGTAATCCCTTGAGCCTAAGCCAATCTTCTCCCCGTGGGCGAGGGCGGATTCGCTGTCGGTCCGGGGGTTGGAATCGTGGAAGTGGTTACCGGTCTCGCCATGCTCTTTGATGGCCTCGCCGAGCTGGCTGTTCTCGAATGGCTTGGCCTTATTGCAAAGGTCGACGCAGGCTTGGTCGAGGGCGACCGGGTCGAAGGAGCAAAGCATCCCGATGTCGGGGAGGATCGGGGCGTCGTTCTCCCCGTGGCAATCGCAGTTGGGGGAGACGTCTTGGATCAGGGCGATATGGAAGCAAGGCCGCCCATCGACGACGGCTTTGGCGTATTCGGCGATCTTCATCCCGAGTTTGGTATTGCTCGACCCGTCTTGGGGCGAGATGGCATCGAAAGGGCAGGCCCCGATGCAGCGGCCGCAGCCTTTGCATAATTCCTGATCGATATGGGCTTTGCCGGAAGCATAACCGATGGCGTCGCTGCCGCATTCCCGGCCGCAGGCGTGGCAATTACGGCATTTCGACTCGTCGACGATGGGTTTCCCATCGTTATGCTGAGCCATTTTGCCGGCTCTGGAGCCGCACCCCATCCCGATGTTTTTGATCGCTCCACCGAAGCCGGTTTCCTCATGCCCTTTGAAGTGGGTCAAGGAGATGAAGACGTCGGCATCCATGATGGCCCGTCCGATGTGGGCCTCGGTCAAAAGCTCGCCGCCTTTTATGGGAACATCGACCTCGTCGGTCCCTTTTAATCCATCGCCGATGATGAGGTGGCAGCCGGTCGAAACGGTCGAGAAGCCGTTCATCTCCGCGCAGGTCAAATGGTCGAGGGCGTTTTTCCGATAACCGGGATAAAGGGTATTGCAGTCGGTTAAGAATGGGCGCCCGCCCTGTTCCTTGACTTTATCGGCGACGGCTCTCGCCCAGTTAGGACGGAGGAAGGTCAAATTGCCCCACTCGCCGAAATGCATCTTAATGGCAACGAACTTCCCCTCGAGATTCATCTCCTTGAAGCCGGCTTTGTCCATCAGCCGTTGGAGTTTATGGGTTTGGGATTCGCCCACATGGACCCGGAAGGAAGTGAAATAGACTTTGCTTTTCATATCAGTACCTCAAGGGTAAATCTAAAAGCAGCCGGCCCGCTTTTCAATAGCCAATAGATGAGGCTTCTATTCAGCGGACGAGCTATCTCGAACGATGGCCTTAGCCTTGGCCAAAGCCGAAGCCAGCCGATAAAACACTTGGTCGATGGTTAGATGACGCCGTTCACCGATTTGCTTTAAAGTCAGGTCGTTGCCGTATTTATCGAAAAGAATGAAGTATTCCTCAGCCGGCATCCGTTTTTCCGAGACATCAAGGAACTGCTTAATCGACACTTTTTCGGTTAAGGGGATGTCGCGGCTCGGGGCGATATCGATTAGCTCCGAATCGGCTTCCTCATGCTTAAGCGAACGGAACCGATCGGAGGCTTTATGCTTGATGACCCCGATGATGAATTGGGTCGGGTTGGCCACGTTCCCGTCTTTCTTTTCCAAAAAAGCCAAAACACCATCCATCATGGCGTCTTGCGCTTCCTCGAAACCCAAGCCTAAGTCCAGTCCAATCTTGATGAATAGGTGTTCGTTCTTTTGAAAATAATCTTTCCAACGAAGGTCGTATAGGCAGCGGCTCAAGAAGACTTTGGCCTTTCGTTCGTCTTCCATGCGATTACTCTATAGCCTGAAAAGAGGGGGCCAAGAAAACGAGCGGGGTCTGAGCCAATAGGCGCATCAGCAATCACCGGAAAGAACCGTGCCGCTATTTATCGACCATCGATTCGGCGACTGGAGCACGGATATCCCATGCAGCTTCGAAAAGGGACATTGAATTTATCAAGGAAATTTTCGGCAAAAAACTTTGTTAAAACCGCGTTGTTGGGCAAAACAACATAATTGCACCAGCTTTGCCCGACATAAATGAAGGACTGCGTGACAAACACTCTCCGAATAAACAGCGAGCGAGTAACCGAATCCGTTTTAAGCATAAGGATCGGCTCCTTATTTGCCTTATCGACAAACACCGAATATTCCGTTCCTTTTGGACAAGCCAAATAGCGTCGATGATAAAAAAGAATAACGTGTATAAAAATCAGTTCGGCCCCCCATTCCACACCAGTTACCGCCCAAAAAATAGGGTTTAAATACCATTCGTTAATCGCCATCAATCCTGAACTGACGAAAACGGTTAGAATAAAGAATACCAATGGGATCCAAGCCCGAGCAAAAATATGCTCATAAAAGAAGGCGTTAATGGCCGCTCGATGGTTATCATCCTTCCATGTTCCAGAGAAAATGGCCTCAGTATTTTCCATATTCGACTCCTTAAATGTCTTTGATAGGTTTTATTGTACCAGTAAATGGGGAATCGGACCGCGTGCGACTTATATAGGTATTGCGGAACAAATTCTGCTGCCCTGGGACATACAGCGGCGACCAGTCTAAATACGTTCCTTCCTTTTCCGTTACGAAGCGATATCCGAACTTTATCATGACTATCTCGTTATTTTTGTTGTTTTCAGTCGTTTCAAGCGCCGCAGTAATTCCGGTCAAGAAGTCCTTTATTTGCGAAAGCGAGGATTTGAAAGTCGTAAGCTCGCAGTACTCTTTAATTATTGAGTTGATGAAATGGGTTATTACTGCTCCCGCCGTCAATGCCGCGCTAATAAATCCAGCGGCCTTAGAGACAAAACCGAGCGGTAAAACACTGACGAACGTTGGCCCCACCGCGGCCCAAGATAGGCCCGCCTCTACACCGTCAAGGATCAAAGAGGTGTTTTCTAACTTGCTAGCAGGTTCAATGATGTTATTAAATTCGTCGCAATAAGTTTTTAAAAACGACTGCAGCAAGGCTTCATAATACCCCCATAAAATTTCTCTTAAGTAGTTGTCCCAGACGTATACGACGGCATAAGTTAAAGAGTTAGCCCCGTCATAAATCGAAGAGATGCTGTCAAGCAAAGGATATTCGCTGATATTCGATAATTTTAAATAGTTTTCATCGGGATTCAGGGTGGTCGCAGGATTAATCCCGGCCGGAGAATAATCACTAACCCAAATTGCTCCTAAATCACCTTTATTCATCGCTTCTGGAATGGAATACGAAGATAAATTCGCCTCTTCAACGATAGTTAATGTGTACTTATCAATATCGCTATAGGTTTTGTCATTAAAAGAATATACAACAATATAATATGTACCAGGAACGCAATTAACACTTAGTGATTCCGTAACGCCCTGGCCTTTGTTGCTGGTCCCTAGAAGCCCGTAAGTTTCATTAAAATCCAATTCCTTGTAAGAGGCGTCTAAAGTATTGCTCAATTTATATAGCCGCAAATCGAGATCCAAATTTTGCGGAACGCTTAAAGTAATTAGCAAATTGCCGGCGCATGTGACGTCATAAGCATAAAAATCCTTATCGACGTATTTTTTGAACCAGCCGGACTTCTTTTGGTTTATCGTCCCGTGCACTTCCGTCGAGACAAAACCCTGGCCAGGCAAGGGGCCGGCGGAAGCTCGCCGGAGAAGACTGGCATTTTGAAAGTCGTCATTATTCTCGTAGGAATCATTGCCTCCGTTGGAATAAGTAGCGATTCCGTCATGTGAATTGAGATTGTTAACCTCGACATATTCGAATTGCCCATCAACAAAAGAAACCTTAGCTTTGCCTTCGCTATATTCAAATTCGTCGTCGTTATCGCCAACGAATTCCCCTTCCGTGTCGAGAAAATACTTATAATTATCAACGCCGGTTTTTCCCTCACGGTCTTTTTTGCTTAGCGAAGCACGTCCGATGCCCGACCCATCTACTTCGTCGTCATCCCCGGGGCAAGTTCCGGCAGCGTTCATTCCTGTCATCGCTAGCGTTATTACCATTAGGCCCAAAACAATATGCTTGATCATTTTTGCTCCTTCAATTATTAGTCGAGGAGATTGCGTTTTTTTATTAAAAATGTTTTAAAAAGACAATTATAGCTTTGCCCTATCCGAATTAAGAAACTAAGCCATAAAAGGTTCCAGGGCCGGGATTTTGAATCGCGCGTCCAGTGAAACCTTATTGCTTGAAAGCAAAATCCCCTTTTATTGCCTTTTTTACTTGCTTAGACGCTCCCTTTAGGCGATAAAAAACCTGATTTACCGTAAGTTTTTGTTTCTTAGCGATTTCATTTAAGGTCATCCCTAGTCCATACTTATCAAAAAGAACGGAATAACCCTCCTCGCCGACAACTTCTTTCATCAAACCGAGGAATTGCCGAATCGAGACTTCTTCGGCTACGGAAATTTCCGTATCGACGGAAGCATCGATCAAATTAGAATCGCAATCCTCGCAAGATAATTTGCGAAAATGATCGGCGGCTTTATGTTTGATAACCCCAGCAATAAACTGAGTTGGATTGGTCACGCTTCCGGGGTCCTTTTCCAACAAAGCCAATACTCCCTCCATGGCAGCATCTTCGGCGTCGTCTATAGTTAAACCAGCATCGAGGCCGATTTTTAGAAATAGATTTTTGTGGCTTTGAAAATAATGGATCCAAGCCAGCTCGCGTTCATAAGGGCGAAGCACCGCATCCAGTGATTCTTCTTTTGCCATATTAAAAATATAGGCCCTTGGGAATATTAATCAATAAGCACCTGTCCATCAGTCGTCTCGAATTGAATGTAGATTTTGCGTTGAGTGATTCCGCCTTCCAAGGCAGGCGCACCCGAAGCAGATGGCACAGAATAATAATGGTGAAGGCCAAACAAAAGATATGTTTTGGCACATCACCAAACTGGCCTTTAACCATCCGTCGACCCAATCATTAGAAAGAGACGAAATAAACCATTTCCTCCCCAGGCCCTTAGAACGAACACGAGAGTTTGACTAGTTAATGCATTTTTCAAAAACCACGTTCGATAAGCCAAATAAGATATAGTTGGAAGTCGGAGCGGGACTTCCAGAAGCCGACTCAGCCATCGGGGGCAACTTGAAGATGAACTTCTTCTTGGCGAAGCCGTCCTGGATGACCTTCTCGGCCGCGCGGACCGTCGCCTCGTCGGAGTCGACGACCCCAGGCGGAGGTCCTTCTTCCTTAAAAAGATCCCGCTGCTCAGCTGCCAAAAGGACTCCGCCCCCTCACCGTATCTTTAAGGAGCGAAGGTCGAGTTGACGTTGAGGGTGAAGGCGATTTCAGTCGCCTTCTGCCGGTGGGCGACGCCAATTTGGATCACCTTCCTTTGCTCGAAGGTGAACCGATGGTAGGGTCGTGTTACCATATTTCGCGTCCTTTCGTTTCTTGATGGGAAACGGGGACATTTTTAGATCTAACCGTCTGGGACTCAATGCCTGTTGGTCGAATGTCCAACGGCGATGGCTTTCGGAAGTGCCGAACACAGGACGAAAAATATAGCAAACCGGGTGGGTTTGAGTATAATACGCGTTGCCGGGACGTAGCACAGCTTGGTAGTGCACTACCTTGGGGTGGTAGGGGTCACGGGTTCGAATCCCGTCGTTCCGACCAGTTCGATAGATGAAGCGCTCAGAAAAGGGCGCTTTTTTTGGTCGTTTTTGCCCCGCTAAACAGATAAATCGAAAGGTTCGGAGCTTCGAAGCCAGGAAACCGCAAAAAGGCCGCAATACCTAAATGAACATGACCATATAGATTGGGGCGGTCAGTATATTGTCCGCAAAAACCAACCGATTGGCGTTTTGCAGCACCATTCCCTGGCCTAACCGATAATTGCCTTTCGGATCAACGAGCTTCGGCAATGCCCGATACTCATACCCCGTCCGACCGGATTTGACCTCGATCGGTAAGATCGAAAGCGAGTCATAATCATTGACCAAATAATCGACTTCCCCCACCTTCTTTGAATCAAAGTAAAACAACTGGTGACCATGGGCAATGAGTTCCTGGGCCACCACCGTCTCATAGACCGATCCGAGATTTATCGCTGGGACGTCGCCCAGAAAAGGCTTAACGTTGTTCTTGAAGAGCAAATAAGTCAGAATGCCGACATCGTTGTAATATAGCTTCATCAAGTCCTTGACGCTCCATTCGCCAAGAGGGAAGTGAAAACTAGAAACCGCATTCGCCGGAAGCGCACTTCCAGAATCAATCAAATAATCGATCTCATTCTCATATTTGACCAGGGTGGCCCGCACATCGCCTTCAATTTGCTTGGCCCGAAGCCGCTTAACCTTATTCTGAGTATAGGAAAGCAAAGAGTCGTATATCCTGCGGGTCTTCAAGGAATGTTCTTGATCATAACGGGACATATCGCCCTTATACGATTCATAGATGGATGACTGGATATCCCGCGTTTTGTAAACGTCGCCTTCTTCCAAAAAGGCCTTGACCGTATCAGGGAGCACGCCGCAAAGTAAGTATTCCTTGAAAGCCTTAAAGAAAAATTCGTGGGACGATTGGCTGAGGGGCTTCCTTTGGGCAAAGTTCTCCCGTAAAGAATCAATGCTTTCTTGCCCTGCCCCACGGGCCCAGAGGAACTCTTCGAAATCCATCGGCCGCATCGAAAGGGGCTGAATCGACCCCATCGGAATAAACGTTGACCGCGTCGCGATTCCTAATGACGACCCAGCGCAGATAAAGCGGAACCGCCGGTCAGCACGTAAAGGCTTAAGCATCGATATAAAATGAGGATAGACCTGGATTTCATCGAGGAAAATCAGGGTATCATCGTAAGAACCTAAGGAGGGACCATACAATGCCGTGAGCCGGAAATAGAACTCGCGGATATCATGAACAAGCGCGAAATTCTTCTCGCCGTGATAATCGTCTTGGAGATTGACCTCGACGAAATGAGGAAACAGCGACCTTCCGACCTCGCGGCAAACCAAAGTCTTCCCGATTTCCTTAGCCCCATTAAGCAGCAGGATCATGGAATCGGGATCCATTAAGTTTTCCTTGATTGACTCAGAAATCTTCCTTCGGAACATAGTTATTCACCATTGAATTTATAAAGTCTACTTCCTCTATTTTCAATATTGAAAATAACCACACTGAAGTTTTCCAATGATTAAAACCACCAAAAACCGTAGTTTTCCAATACTTTGAAAGGCTAAAAAGCGTAGTTTTCCAAAAATCGAGTCTATATGGCCTGATTCGCCCACACGATCTCATCGGCTAGATCAAAACACCGCTCGACCAGCTCAGGCTCAATCGTATAAAAACGGGATGGATTGCCAAAGCCACCATAGATATAGACGCTATTGGGCAAAGACAAGGATAGGGAATAATCCGATGAATCGGAATCATAGCCAAAGGTGATTCCCGTCACCCCAGCCTCCGAAGCGAGCGGAAGGCATCCTTCCGGATTGGAATCGAAGTCAGCGCAATAGTCATCCTTCCCTTCGACCGGTTTCGCTTCTTTTAGGATATCCAAGAAAGGGGTTCCGCCCTCTCCTCGATAAGGGGCATGCCCTTCGATATCGATTTGATAGGAACCATCGTCAGAAAGATAGTTAAGGACATGGAAATACTCCGTCCGCCGCAAGCCATCCGCATGCCAGCGATAAAGGATAAGATGGGCGAAGGAAAAACCAAAGGATATCAAGACCAATAAGCCAAACGTCCAGCGGAAACAACCGGAGAGTATGGATTTCCCAAACAATTGCCGATTCATCCATAGCAGTATACTACGAAAAAAGCCCGTCGCGATGGACGGGCTAGGAATTCAGCGAAGGAAGTTATTCGCCGAACTTCTTGATGTCGCGGTAACGCTGCTCAGCGTACTTCTCGCACTTGGTAAGGAGTTCTTCGGCATGCTCGGGGTTGACGATCGGGAGCTGGCTGAAGCGGGTCTCCTGCATGATGAAGTCGCGGAGCTTGGAGAAATCCGGTTCCTTGCAGTCGAAGGTCAGCGGGCTCTTGCCTTCGGCCTTGAGCCGCGGATCATAACGGAAGGTGGTGAAGTAACCGCATTCGACGGCTTTCTTCTCCTCGGAGATCGAGTTGACGAGGCCGCCTTTGATGTGCTGCTCGGCGCAGGGGCAATAGCAGATGACCAAGGACGGGCCGTCATAGGATTCGGCTTCCTTCAAGGCCTGGATGGCTTTGGCCGGGTTGGCGCCAAGGGCGATCTGGGCGACATAGACGTGGCCATAGGCCATGGCCATGAGGGCCAAGTTCTTCTTCGCTTCCTTCTTGCCGGAGGCGGTGAACTTGTTGATCGAGCCGGTCTGCGAGGACTTCGAGGCCTGGCCGCCGGTGTTGGAATAAACTTCGGTGTCGAGGACCAAGACATTGACGTCGGCTTCATTGGCCAAGACATGGTCAAGTCCGCCATAGCCGATATCGTAGGACCAGCCGTCGCCGCCGACGATCCAAACCGACTTGTCGATGAGGTCGCGCTCATAGAGCTTGACTTCCTTGACCGCTTCGTCCTTCGATTCGTCGACCAGCTTCATAAGGGTCGGGACGATACCGCGGACGTATTCGCGGTCTTTGACGTGGCTAAGGTAATCGTCGATGACCGATTTCAGTTCATCGCTGACTTTGTCAGAGGCTTTGGCCGCGGTCAGGATATCGGCGATGCGGGCGAGCTTCTGATCGGTCGCGATCCGCATGCCGAAGCCGTATTCGGCGTTGTCCTCGAATAAGGAGTTGGCCCAAGCCGGACCATCCTTGCCGTTGTCATTGACGAAGGGGGTCAGCGGGGTCGAGCCGCAGTAGATGGAGGAGCAGCCAGTGGCGTTAGCGACCAGCATATCCTTGCCAAACAGCTGGGAGACGATCCGGTAGTACGGGGCTTCGCCGCAGCCGGCGCAGGCACCCGAGACTTCCATGTAAGGCTTCTTGAAGCCGAGCCCCTTGACGGTAGCGTCGCTCACTTCGCCCTTCTTCTCGCTGCAGTGGTAGTAGAGGTAATCAGCACCCTTTTGCTGTTCGGCCTGGCCGTGGGCGTCGACCATCTTTAAGGCGTAATGGTCATTGCCCATCCGCTTGGCGGTCGCGTTGGCCATACATTCGGAGACGCAGAGGCCGCAGCCGATGCAGTTCTCGGTCGAGACCTGGATCCGGAACTTCAGGGTTTTGTCCTTGGTCCCGAGGGCCGGTTTGAGGCCGGCTTTGACGATATCCGGGGCGTTATTGACTTCCTCTTCGTTAAGAAGGTACGGACGGATGGTGGCGTGCGGGCAGACGAAGGCGCACTGGTTGCACTGGATGCAGTAAGTCGGATCCCAGACCGGGACGCGGTCGGCGATGGCCCGTTTCTGACGGAAGGTGATGTTCTCGTTCATCGTCCCATCGAGCAATTCGTGCTTGGTGAAAGCCGAGGTCGGGAGCTCATCGCCATCGAGCCGATCGATGACTTCGACGTATTCGTCATAGTAGGTGTCGCCGGTGTCGGCGGTCGCGACTTTCTGGTACGGGAGGTTGATCCATTCCGGATCGACCTTGATCTCGCGGAGCCCCTTCGGGCCGGCGTCGATGGCATCCCAGTTGTTCTTGACGATGTCCATGCCCTTCTTGGCATAGGACTTCTCAGCGAACTTCTTCATCCACTTCTCGGCTTCCGAGTAATCCATGATCGAAGGCGAGAGCTTGAAGAAGGCGGCCTGGAGGGTGGTATTGGTATGCCGCCCCATATGGCATTCAGCCGCCAGCTTGTTGGCGTCGATAACGTAGAACTTCGCGTGTTTCTTGGCGAGAAGGTGCTTCATCCGGTTCGGCATCGACTTGATGAGGGTCTCATCGTCCATGTTGGTGTTGAGTAAGAAGGTGCCGCCCTCTTTGAGGTTGGAGATGATGTCAAACTTGAAGATATAGGTGTCAAGCGAGCAGGAGATGAAATCGGCGTTCTTGACGTAGTATTCGGAATGGATCGGCTCCTTGCCGAAGCGGAGGTGGCTCCGGGTGGTGCCGCCGGCTTTCCGAGAGTCGTATTGGAAATAGGCCTGGGCGTATTGATGGGTGGCGTCGCCGATGATCTTGACCGAGCTCTTGTTGGCCGAGACGGTGCCATCGCTCCCTAAGCCATAGAAGAGGCAGGAGGTGTAGGAATGCGGGATGACGAACTCCTCATCGACCGGGATCGAGAGATGGGTGACGTCGTCTTTGATGCCGACGGTGAAACCATTCCAGTTCTTCTCGGCGTCGAGGAAGTCATAGACCGACTTCACGTCCTTGGGCTGGGTGTCCTTGGAGGAGAGGCCATAACGCCCGCCGAGGATGCAATCGAACTTCCGGCCGACCGAAGCCATGGCGGCGATGACGTCGAGGTAAAGCGGCTCGCCCATCGCCCCGGTCTCTTTGGTCCGGTCGAGGACGGCGATCTTCTTGACCGAGGCGGGGATCGCTTCGGAGAGGAGCTTGGCCGAGAACGGCCGGTAGAGGTGAACTTTGACTAAGCCGACCTTCTCGCCCCGCTTGTTGAGCTCATCGACGACTTCCATCGCGGTCTCGGTGACCGAGCCCATGGCGATGATGACCTTGGTCGCTTCCTTGTCGCCATAGTAGACGAACGGAGCGTAGGTCCTTCCGGTGAGGCGGGAGGCTTCAGCGAAGTATTTCTTCGCGACTTCGATGACGTGGTCGAAGTGGGTATTCTGGGCTTCGCGGGCCTGGAAATAGATATCGTCATTTTCCGCCCCGCCGCGGGTGACGGCGTGGGTATGGGGGTTGAGGGCCCGGGCGCGGAATTCCTCGACCTTATCCATCGGGAGGAGTTTCTTCCACTCTTCCTCATCGACGAATTCAACGTTTTGGACTTCGTGGGAAGTCCGGAAGCCATCGAAATAATGAAGGACCGGGACGCTCGAATCGATCGCGGTGAGATGGGCGACCGGGGTGAGGTCGGCGATCTCTTGGACCGAGGAGGAGCAGATCATGGTGATGCCGGTCTGCCGGACGGCGTAGATGTCTTGGTGATCGCCGAAGATCGAGAGGGCGCGGGTAGCCAAGGAACGGGCGGCGACGTGGAGGACCGCCGGGAGGAGCTCACCGACCCACTTGTAGATGTTCGGGATCATTAAGAGCAAGCCTTGGGAGGCGGTGAAGGTGGTCGAGAGCGACCCGCCTTGCAAAGCCCCGTGGACCGCGCCGGAAGCGCCGGCTTCCGACTGCATCTCGACGACTTTGACCGGGGCGCCGAAGAAGTTCTTGTCGCCTTTGGCCGATTTGGCGTCAACGAGCTCCGCCATCGGGGATGACGGGGTGATCGGGTAAATCGCCGCTACTTCGGTGAAGTAGTAGCTCTCCATCGCGGCCGCGGTATTGCCGTCGACGGATTTCATTGTTTTTTTGATTTCTGCCATTTTGGTTATGAAATCTCCTTGCCGTTAAAGTATAGGGCGAATAGGGGCCACTCTCAACGAAAAAAAGCAAAAGCCCCTAAAGGGGCTAGAGGTTAATTTTACTTAACAGTTGACGAGCCTATTTGCTACCCTTGTTTTTCTTCAGCCTCCGTCGGTCCCGCTCGATGAGCTTCTTCATCAAGCGGAGATCATGGTCGGTTAGGACGATTGAGGTATCGATTAAGCCGGAGACGCTGGTGAGTTTCTTGTAGATGTAGTCCATCGTCGACGAATAGCCTTTGAGCTCGGCTGAGGCGACGGTGTCTTTTCTTGGCACCACCGCTTTCTTTTTATTCGGCTCCAACGGGGTGGCGAGGTATTCGCGGAACTTCTCGCCTAAATCGCGAATGTTGTAATCGGGATCGAGGCGGATAAGGGGGTAGAAATAAGCCAAGGTATCGCCCAAGACATCGGGATAGACCCCGATCAGATTCGAAAGGTCATACAGGGTCACGACTTTCCGTCGGGTCCCCGCGAGTGCGCTGATAATGCGCCGAATCGTGTTCTTGCTGGGCTTAGCCATGGACATATTATACACGTCAATCCCGATGTTTACGCATAAAGTAGTTGAGAAGAATAACGCCGGATCGTTCAACGATGTTTTCTTTTGCGACCTCATAACCTTGGGATTCGAAAAAGGATCGGGCGGTCTTCGAGGCGTAAACCTCATAGGGCAACGGTTGCCCCGCCTCCAAATATTCGAGCACCGCTTTCCCGACGCCCCGATGAAGATAATCGGGATCGACGTAAAGCCGGTCAATATAGGAGCCCTTGGCGTCACCAAAGCCGGCGAGCTGGCCATTAACCCAGGCCGCGGCGGTCTTTTTCTCGACAAAAGATTCCCGCCACCAGGATAAGTCATGATTACCAACCCAGGCCCTTCGCTCAGTTTCGTCATATTCCTTCGTCGTCGCCAAAAGGACGGAACGGGTGAATATCTCCTCGATCCGTGGGAGATCCGCTTCCCCGATCGGTTTGATTTCGATTTTCATTTCCTCGTCCTCCGTCCTTGCAGAATCGATACCAACACAAACAAAAGCAGCATCAAAATCGCCGCCCCGGCGACGATTAGATAACTCGCATACATCGGCACCTCCATCCCAAAGAAATAGAAGTTCACGTCAAAGCCATCGCGGATCCCCTCGACTAAAGGAAGCGGTAGGCTCCCCTCCATCTCCTTCAAAGCCCCCTCAAGAAAATAACGGCGGAACAAGACGGTCGAATAAGTCCCGGGCAAAAGGGCGGTGAAGTTCTGCACCCCCTCCCCCATCGAGGCGATCGGCATATAAGCCCCGCAGATGAAGCCATATAATGCCGAGACCAAAGTGCAGATTCCCGAATTGACCCCTTGGCTTCGGGTGAAACTCCAAATCAAGTTGGCGAGCATCGAGGCGAAGGCGCTCGTCAACAAGACATCGACGATAACCAATAAAACATCGGCCAAGGTCAAGTAAAAGCCGACGATCGCTAAATATATGAGCCCGATACTAAGCAAGGCGAAGCAAACGATGAGCGTCGACACCAGATTCGCTAGGCAATAGCTTAATTGGAGGAGGTAACGGGGGACCGGGGTGACCAAGAAATCGGTATCGGCGTTGTTGATCTTATCGACGATCATGACCCCGGAGCAGAAACTGACGGTGATGCAGGAGGTCGCTAAGACCGAAGAGAAGAGCCAGCCGCCGGTGAACCCATCCAATAGTTTTTTCTCGATGGTGAAATCCCCGATGATGCGCAAAATCGTTTGCTCGTAGTTCGAACGGAGGAAAGTAATGAAGAGGACTAAGAGGATGATCGGGGTGATGAGGGAGACGAAAAAGGTCATCGGGTCTTTGAAATACAATTTGAGATTCCGCCGGAATAAGGCGGAAAAGGATTGGACAGCCCGTTTCATTGCTCGCTTAGCTCCTTCCCGGTAACGCAAAGGAAAACATCGTCCATCGTCCCTTTGACGATCTCGGCATCCTCGATGTAGTCCGAATGTTTGGTGAGGAAATTCATCGCCATTTTGGTGTTGCGGAACTTTATCTCGATTCCTTGTTTTATCTTTTTGTATTCGATCCGCTGCTCTCCCAATAGGCTCAGGAAATCCGCCTGATAACGATAAGCCCGGAGGAAATCCCCGGCATAGCGTTCCTTCAACTCGATCGGCGTCCCTTCGGCCACCATCTTCCCTTGGTCGATGAGGGCGACGTAATCGGCGATCGAGGCCTCTTCCATGTAATGGGTGGTGAGGATAACGGTCAGCTTTTCCTTTTTCCGGAGGTCCTCGAGCAATCCCCAAACTAATTTCCGGGTCAAGGGATCAAGCCCCGTCGTCGGCTCATCTAAAATCAGGATCTTCGGCTGGTGGATCAAGGCCCTGACCAAATCGACTTTCCGCCGCTGCCCGCCGCTTAATTTGCCTAAAGGCCTCTTCAAAATATCCCGCAATTCCAGCCTCGACGAAAGGAAATCTAGGTTTTGCGCGAATTCGTCGCGGCTTAAACCATATAGCAGGGCCCGATAGTAAATATTGTCGTAAACCGAGAGCCTTTTATCGAGGACCGATTGTTGGAAGACTATCCCGATTGAGGGAAGTATGGCCATCTTATCGGCGACGGGATGGCCCAAAACGATAACCGATCCCGAATCAGGGCGCAAAACGCCAACCAAAATATTGATGGTGGTGGATTTGCCAGCTCCATTGACGCCGAGGAAGGCGAATAGTTCGCCTTCGCGAACCGAAAACGAAAGGCCATCAACGGCGGTCTTATCCCCATAGCTTTTATGCAGGTCGGTGATCTCGATGACTTTGTTCACCGGGTTATTGTAGCCAAAGGCTTAGGGGAAAAGAACGCAATCTTTGTAAAACCTTTCCTCTCCACCCCTTGAGCCTTTAAGGGTTAAACCACTTCCCAAAAGCCGTTTTTCCTTGAACCGACCCGTCTGACCATTCCTTTATTCACCAGCGATGTTAAATGCCTATAAACGGTCACGGTGGAAACGCCAGTTAAGGACGCCAACGAAAGCAAATTTAAATATTTATCTTGTCGAAGGGCTCGGAGAATGGCTTTATCGACGTCGTTTATCTTATCACTTATCTTATCATCCAGGCTGAAGATGATAAGAAAAACGCCTGCCGACCGGCAGGCTTATTCGTTCGAATCTGGTGGACCGTGAGGGACTCGAACCCGCGACCCGCTGATTAAGAGTCAGCTGCTCTACCAACTGAGCTAACGGTCCAGTGGCGCTATTTTGCGCTCAACAAGTATACCCCTACCCCTTTTAGGGTACAATAGGCAATTTTCACTCCTTGGTTATCTCCCCATTTTCTTCGATGACATCGTGGTTTTCTTGGCTATACGTTGGGCTGATGAGCCCGTAAACCAGGGTGGAGGAAAGCATATCGTGGAGGCTTTGCTTCCGCTTGCTCATGAGCAAAACGATGAAATCAATCAATAGGAGGAATCCCGATAGAAGTATCATGAATGATCCATTGACCGGGAGGCTCGGCAGCATGAACACGATCATGAGGATCCCGTAATGGCGTAACCCCTGATGCCACCTGGCTTTCTTCCCCTCCTTATCGACCAAATAAAGATGGAAAATCAGCTTCCCAATAGTCCGTCCATGGAAGAATAAAGGAACCAACCCGAATACCAGCAACGGCGGTACCAAATACGATGGCAGCGATTCGTAGTAAAGGATCGACGAACATTCCGAATACAGCGATAGGTAAACCGGCTGGGCGCTGAAATGGTAGAAGGCGTCGACATAGGCCCCGGCGGCCGCCTTCTCCTCGATTCGATAATAGAAAGCCAGTAGCTCTTCCGCCGTCTCTTCCTTGGTCTCCGGATCGGCTAACTTGGCCTGAATATCTGAGGAATAAGTAGGTGCCTCAGTAAAGGAAGTAAAAGCAAAATACGGATTGATCGAAGAGCCGTCATAGCCGTAGACGCGCTCATAGATCCACCGCCCCACCGCTTGGGCATCGCTTTCGTTTCCGGCAAAGCTATCGTTTTCGGAAAAGGAAAGATCGGGGTCGCCTGGAATCGACACGAAATAATAGTTCCAGACGATTGAGCCATAAAAGTCCGCCCCCAGCTTCCCTTCATCATCGATCGCCTCGAAATAGAAAGCCGAGCCAGCCTCATCGACTAACCCCGAATCATAGACTAAACCCATCAGATGTTCATACTTCGTTTCATATTCCAGCGGCCCGGCGATTCCATACTTCCCCAAGGTGAAATACAAAACGATCGAGAGCAGCACCGATATCGCGGCGTCAAGCAGGAAGGGGAAGCAGCGGGTCCCATACCCTTTAAATCCCAGGTCTTTGTCCATAGCCAGGCGATTGTAGCACAAGAAAAGCCCCCTACCGAAGCAGAGGGCTAATTTGGCTAAATCCTATCAGTGAAGGATCTCGGCGACGGTGCCAGCGCCGACGGTGCGGCCACCTTCGCGGATGGAGAACTTGGTGCCTTTCTCCATGGCGATCGGGTGGATGAGCTCGACGGTGAAGGTGACGTGGTCGCCCGGCATGACCATATCGGTCCCCGCGGGGAGGGTGATGGTGCCGGTGATGTCAGTCGTCCGGAAGAAGAACTGCGGACGATAGCCGTTGAGGAAGTGAGTGTGACGGCCACCTTCCTCTTTGGTGAGGATGTAGGTGGTGGCGGTGAACTTGTCGTGCGGGACGATGGAGCCCGGCTTGGCAAGGACTTGGCCACGCTCGACCTGGTCGTGGGTGATGCCACGGAGGAGGGCGCCGACGTTATCGCCGCCCTGGGCGAAGTCAAGGGTCTTGCGGAACATCTCAAGGCCGGTGACGACGGTCTTCTGGGTCGGGCGGATACCGACGATTTCGGCTTCGTCGTTGAGCTTGATGATACCACGCTCGACACGGCCGGTGACGACGGTGCCACGGCCGGAGATGGTCATGACGTCTTCGATCGGGAGAAGGAACGGCTTCTCGTTGTCGCGGGCCGGATCCGGGATGTAGGTGTCAAGGGCATCGAGGAGCTCTAGGATCGGCTTGCAGGCCGGATCGTCGAGCGAGGTCGCCTGGCCGGCTTTGAGGGCCGAGCCTTTGATGACGGGGACTTCGTCGCCCGGGAACTCGTACTTGTTGAGGAGATCGCGGACGTCCATCTCGACGAGGTCGACGAGTTCGGGGTCATCGACCATATCGCACTTGTTGAGGAAGACGATGATCTGCGGGACACCGACTTGGCGGGCAAGCAGGACGTGCTCGCGGGTTTGCGGCATGACGCCATCGGTGGCGGCGACGACAAGGATCGCGGCGTCCATCTGGGCGGCGCCGGTGATCATGTTCTTGACGTAGTCAGCGTGCCCCGGGCAGTCGACGTGGGCATAGTGACGCTTTTCGGTCTCGTACTCGATGTGAGCCGAGTTGATGGTGATACCACGGGCCCGTTCTTCCGGGGTGGCATCGATGGCGGCATAAGCCATGTCCTTGGCGAGACCCTTCATCGAGAGGACGTGGGTGATCGCGGCGGTGAGGGTGGTCTTGCCGTGGTCGACGTGGCCGATGGTGCCAACGTTGACGTGGACACGGTCACGGTTGAATTTTTCTTTTGCCATTTGTTATTTCCTCCAAAAATGGTTTGAGACTTTCTGGCTTTCTAATGATAAGACAAGCGGATTTTCTTTACAATACTTATCAGTATTGCTTATTTGCCGGAAGCTTTCTTCACGACCGCGTCTTGGATGAAGCGCGGGCATTCGCCATAGTGGTCGAAGGTCATCGTGAAGTTGCCGCGGCCTTGGGTCAACGAGCGAAGGTCGGTGACGTAGCCGAACATCTCGGCCAGCGGGATCTCGGCGTCGATCTGCTTGGCGTTGCCCCGCTGGGTTTCCCCAGTCATGTTGCCCCGCCGACGAGCAATGTCGCCGATGACGTCGCCGTAGTATTGCTCCGGGACGGTGATCTCGACCTTCATGATCGGTTCAAGGAGGACCGGGTCGCACTTTGGCGCGGCGGCCTTAAGGGCCATCGAAGCGGCGATCTTATAGGCGGCTTCTGAGGAGTCGACATCGTGGTATGACCCGTCAAAGAGGGTGGCCTTGACGTCGATTAGCGGGTAGCCGGCGATGACGCCGCGGGTAAGGGCGTCTTCCAAGCCTTGCTGAGTCGGTTTGATGAATTCCTTCGGAACGGCGCCGCCGACGATGGCATCGACGAATTCGAAGCCTTTGCCGGGGTTCGGTTCGAAGCGGATCCAAACGTCGCCGTATTGGCCGTGGCCGCCGGTCTGCTTGACGTAACGGCCTTCGGCTTCACCGGTCTTGCGGATGGTCTCGCGGTAGTTGACCTGCGGGGCCCCGACGTTGACCTCGACCTTGAATTCACGGCGCATCCGCTCAACGAGGATTTCGAGCTGGAGCTCGCCGACGCCGGCGATGATGGTCTGGCCGGAATCCTGATCGGTATGGACACGGAAGGTCGGATCTTCCTCCGCGAGTTTGGTGAGGGCGACCGACATCTTCTCCTGGTCGGCTTTGGTCTTCGGCTCAATGGCTTCTTCCAAGACCGGTTCGGGGAAGACGAGGTTTTCGAGGACGACCGGTTCATCCTCAGTGCAGAGGGTGTCGCCGGTGGTGGTCGACTTGAGGCCGACGATGGCCCCAATTTCGCCAGCGTGGAGCATTTCCACTTCCTGACGGTGGTTGGCGTGCATCAAGACCAAGCGGGCAATCCGTTCCTTGCTCCCGTGGGAGGAGTTGTAGACATAGGAACCGCTCTTGAGGACGCCTTGATAGACGCGGACGTAGGCTAACCGGCCGATGAAGGGGTCGGTCGCGATCTTGAAGGCCAAGCCGACGAAGGGCTTGTCATCGGTCGCTTCGCAGACGTAATCTTCGCCGTTGAGGTTCCCTTTCTCGCCCGGGATGTCGAGCGGGGAGGGGAGGTAATCGACGACGGCGTCAAGAAGCGGCTGGATGCACTTGTTCTTGTAGGCCGAGCCGCAGAGAACCGGGAAGAATTCACCGGTCAGAACGGCCTTGCGGATGGTTTTCTTGATGAGTTCGGCCGGGACGTCGTCGCCCTCTAAGACCATCATCATGAGGTCATCGTCGAAGGCGGCGAGCTTCTCAAGCAGGATCGAGCGGTATTCATCGACCTTGGCTTGGTATTCGGCCGGGATGTCGGTGACGGTCGGGGCGTCCTTTTTGTCGTCCCCGTAGACGTAGGCTTTCTTCTCGATGATGTCGATGCAGCCTTTGAAGTTCGATTCGCGGCCGATCGGGCATTGGATGGCGGCGGCGTTGGCGGCTAGCCTCTCGTGGAGGGAGGCGACGCACATATCGAAGTCGGCCCCGGTGGCGTCCATCTTGTTGCAGAAGACGATCCGCGGGACGTTGTACTTGGTGCCTTGGCGCCAGACGGTCTCGGTTTGCGGCTCGACGCCGTTTTTCGAATCGAGGACGGTGACGGCGCCGTCAAGGACGCGGAGGGAACGCTCGACCTCAACGGTGAAGTCGACGTGCCCCGGAGTGTCGATGATGTTGAACCGGTTCCCCTTCCAGAAGCAAGTGGTGGCCGAGGAGGTGATGGTGATGCCCCGCTCCTGCTCCTCTTCCATCCAGTCCATGGTGGCGGTGCCTTCGTGGACTTCGCCGATCTTGTGGGTCCGGCCAGTGTAATAGAGGATACGCTCGGTGGTCGTGGTCTTGCCGGCATCGATGTGGGCCATGATGCCGATGTTGCGGGTATGGGGAAGGTCGTAGGATTCGGTTTCGGTAATGATGTTTTCGTCAGCCATAGATCTTATCCTATTCGTTTACCAGCGGTAATGGGCGTAGGCCTTGTTGGCTTCGGCCATTTTGTGGACGTCTTCCTTCTTCTTGACCGAGGCGCCGGTGCCGTTGGCGGCATCGATGATCTCGGCGGCGAGTTTGTTTTCCATGGTCTTTTCGCCACGGAGACGGGCATAGGTCACGAGCCAACGGAGGCCGAGGGTCTGTTTCCGTTCGGGGGAAACCTCGACCGGGACCTGGTAGTTGGCGGCGCCGATGCGGCGGACTTTGAGTTCGACTTCCGGCATGATGTTGTTGATGGCGGTCGCGAAGACGTCGATCGCCGGCTTGCCGGTCTTTTCCTCGATCTGCTTGAAGGCTTTGTAGATGATGGTTTGGGCGGTGCCGCGCTTGCCATCGTACATAACCCGGTTGATGAGGCGGGTGACGAGTTTGGAGTTATAAACCGGATCGGGCAGAACGTCCCGTTTTTCGACAGTACCTTTTCTTGGCATGGTTAATTATCTCCTTACTTCGATTCCTTCGGCTTCTTGGTGCCGTAGAGGGAGCGGCCTTGGCGACGGGCTTCGATGCCGGCGCAGTCGAGGCAGCCACGGATGATGTGGTAACGGACACCCGGGAGGTCTTTGACACGGCCGCCACGGATCATGACGGTCGAGTGCTCCTGGAGGTTGTGCCCTTCCCCGCCGATGTAGGCGGTGACTTCATAGCCGTTGCTTAAGCGGACACGGGCGTACTTCCGAAGAGCCGAGTTCGGTTTCTTCGGGGTCATGGTGCCGACACGGGTGCAGACGCCCCGCTTCTGGGCGGAGGGCTGGTTGCTGCTCCGTTTGGTCAACGAGTTCCATCTTTTCCCGAGAGCCGGGGATTTGGACTTCTTGACGGCGGAGACGCGGCCCTGCCGAACTAACTGATTGATGGTTGGCATTTTGCGTGATTTCTCCTTAATTTTCTTTCACACGTATCCCGGCGTATCAACGCCAGGGGTCCGAACTAGGGTAAACTATGCCCTACTTCGCGTCCGGGCGGAATTGTAGACTTCCAAAACACCGCCAGTCAACAACTTTCTTCACGAGGGTAATAGACCGTTTTGGAATAACGGTGTTTAGGCTGCCAAAACCGATAAGGGCGGAAACATTTTTAGGTTGGAGATATCGCCGAAATCTAGGTCAAAGCCTGAAAATAACTCGGTCTCCTTGCTTTTGAAATTTGACCTTCCGCCCGCCATAAGTTCCGAAGCCAACCGCAGAACCATAAAATGGCTGATCGTTCACACCATCATAATAACTAAGAGTGTAGTAAATGTAGCCCATCTCAATATCAATGGAATCAAAATCATATATATCGGCGGTAAACCAATCATAATAAATAAATGTCTGCTGACTACCATCTTCCAGGGATTCATAATGCATTGGGTATTTTTTATCATTAGGAAAATCATCCAGCACAATATATTTTTCTGCGACGAGCTGCTCCGTATCGTTCTCGATAATTCGATGAATGGCGAACTTATCAAATCCTGGATTGCATTCAGCGAGATACTTAGCCCAGATATTGGCAAAACCAGGCATAGCCCCGACATAAACAGTAAAGCTCGCTACTAAGGGTTGGTTAGCCTCTACCGTATACCCGATCCCCGTCATAGGGCTAATCAAGTCGCTCCCGTCAACAAAAGAGGCTCCTGCGTTAATAGTTGAATCGTCAGGCGAAGATTCCGCAGCATCGCAGCCGACAGCAAGAAGTGTCGGCAGCAACAGCGCCAAGCAATTTACCGTTTTCCGTTTCATATGCCTCCTTTTCTGCGCATTAATTATACGTCAGATAATCCTGCGGTTGTCGGTCAAACCAAGAGATATTTATCCTTTATAAGAATAATTAGCAACGTGTGTCTATCAAAGCAAAGCAACCAATTCCTTTTGAGCACCCTCTTGAAATAACTAATGTACTTACCGGTGCGAACAGTGACAATCCGCTCTTCTTTGACCAACTCATCTAAGGCCAACTTGTTACTAAAATAGGAATTCGCCGCATTTTCATAGACTTTCTTTTTAAGAAAGACGGCTCTTCGTTAAGATTAATAGACAATCGAGGCGGCGATAACCTTCCCTGCCTTCCAAATCGATGATTCGTATGTCTAAAACGCACCATAAACCATTTTTAATTGCCCATTTTTCCCAAAAAGTAGGCAGTTAAAACTTGTAGACCTAATTCTTCCGGCATGTTGATATGTCTGAAAAGATCGTTAATGAGGGGCAAAACAACGAGTAGAAATGATTAACGTTTTTGGGTGAACTCAATCGTCGCCTCGGTCCCGGAAAGATAGGTGATCTCAAACTCAAACCCTAAATCGCCGAAGGTAAAGCCCAAATCGGCAAATTGGCCACCCTTGATCCCTTCCCCTTGATAGAAGAGGGCCTCGGAGGTTACCCGGGTCGCCCCGTTCTCCTCAAAGGTTTTTTGCGAATCGCTCGCGACATAATAATCGGCTAACTCGGCCGACCCGCTGCTTTTGTCGAGCAGTTGGATGAGGTAAGGGGCGGTCAAGGTGTTGTCGCAGCAATAGTTCAGCCCTTCGCCTTCCCCGACCACTGAGTCTGCCCGGAACGGGCCAATCAGACGGGTATTGTAATAAACCCCGAGCTCGGAATTGACCCGATAGACCTTGACCCCTGGCTTCTCCGGCAACCGCGCGCTTAAGGCCCGTTGGTCAGAGGCGTCTTTCCCGTTCAATAAGCCCGGGGTATAAAGCTCGATCAAGATATACTCGTCATACGGGGTCCCGTTCCAATCGGGGCAAAGGAGGATGCAGTCGTTGTTATAAGTCGATTGGCGGATCGTGATCTCACAGTCGCCGGTCACGACATAAGGACGGGACCAGTTGAGCAATAATTTCGAAAAAGAGTTCTGGTCCCCGACCGAGCAATCCATCATATCCATCCGCCCTAAAGGCGACCGGCGGAGCGACCCGTCGATCGTGTCATAATAGTCCTCCAACCCCAAAAGGTGGCCGGTCTCATGGATGAAGGTATGGGCATCGGGCAGGGTATCCTCCCCGGTCATGTAGATCGAGGACCAGGAGATCGGGGCCGGGGCGTTGATCGAGAAGGCCCAGAGCATCGAATTGGTCGATGCCGAGACCCCCGCCATCCCGGCATAAGGGGAGTCGTAAAGGAAATAGACCGGAATCGGACTCTCTTTATAGAAGTCCTTCAATCGGATATAAGCCGAATTGTAATTCTCCTCCAGCCATTCCATCGCCTTCCGATAAATCGCGGTCAAAGTCGACTTGGCCCCCGAGCCGGCCTGATTGGCGAGCTCCTCGACGGTATAGGGGCAAGGGAAGAAAGAATCGGCGATCTCGAAATCCAAAAGCAGCCGCCCGCCCGAACAATACCAATAGTAGCTTCGGACCGAATGATAGACGGTGTCGCTTGATTCCCCCATGAAGGCGGCCTTAATCCTAGTTAAGTCCAAAGAGGAAGATCCCTCAAAGCCGACCGGGATCAAGGCGACCGGCACTTCCCCCACGCTTGGAAGGCAATATGATTTTTCCCCATACGGGGCGAAGTGGCTCATCGCCTCCTGCCGGTCATTTACCGGATACTCTTCCTCTTTGCCAACTAGGGTTTTCCAATTCGCAGGCCGATAGTACCCCTCCCCTTGAATCGCCTCAAAGGATGGATCAGTCAATTCGGCCGTGAACTTGGTATAGGTGGCTTCCTTTGGCGAGCAGCCGCAAAGAAAGGAAACGGATAGCAGGCTTACAACCGTTTTCCATCCTTTCATCGTCGCCCTCCTTTTAAGCATGCCGATTATACTCCCTTAGGCAAAATCGAAAAGGCTTGCAAATCAAGAGGAAAGCCCGCAAAAAGGGGAGGAAAGGGAAAAAGCCTGCAAAACCCATATAAAAGCAAAAGGGCTGCCGCAGCAGCCCCATTGTTGTTAATTGCCTTAGTCAACCGAATCCGGACGATCGTGTTTCTCGATGTACTGGGCTTTGACTTTGGCCATGGCGTCCCGGACGGTGAACCCTTCGAGGGCCTTCGCTTCCTCTTCCGGAGTCCGGAGACCAGTACCAGCCGGGATGAGCTTCCCGGTGATGACGTTCTCCTTCAACCCGTGGAGCGGATCGATCTTGCCCTTGATGGCGGCGTCGGTGAGGACGCGAGTCGTCTCCTGGAAGGAGGCGGCCGAGAGGAAGGACTCGGTCTCCAAGGCGGCCTTGGTGATGCCAAGGACCAACGGAGTGCAGACGGCCGGATGCTTCCCTTCCATCAAGGTCTTGGTATTGACCTCGGTGAACTTCTCGACCGAGACGCGGGAACCCGGGAGGAAGCCGGTATCGCCGCCATCGCGGATGACGACCTTGCGGAGCATCTGGCGGATGATGATCTCCAAATGCTTGCAGTCGATCCCGATGCCTTGGGCGGCATAGACCTTCTGGATTTCCTTGATGAGATATACCTCGAGTTTCTCGACCCCGGCGACCTTGAGCAATTCCTTCGGGTTGATGGCCCCGTCGGTGATCTTGGCCCCGGCTTCGATATGCTCGCCTTCCTTGACCCGGAGGTGGGCCGCGGAAGCGGTCTCATATTCCTTGGTTTCGTTGTCGTTGGTGACGGTGACGAGGAACTTCTCGCCGCTCGGCTTGATGTCGGTGACGGTCCCTTCGATCTCGGAGATGGTGGCTTCGCCCTTCGGGTTCCGGGCTTCGACCAACTCCTGGACCCGGGGGAGACCCTGGGTGATGTCAGAGCCGGCCATACCGCCGGTATGGAAGACCCGCATGGTGAGCTGGGTGCCCGGCTCGCCGATGGACTGGGCGGCCATGATGCCGACCGCCTCGCCCTTTTCGACCAGTTTCCCGGTCGCCCGGTTGAGGCCGTAGCAGTGCCGGCAGACCCCGTCTTTGGTCTGGCAGGTGAAGACCGAGCGAATCTCGACTTCGTTGATGCCAGCCGCCTCGACGGCTTTGGCCTGCTCATCGCTGATGAGGGTATTCTCGGGGACGATGACTTCCCCGGTGGACGGATTGACGATGTCATGCATCGCGAAGCGTCCGGCTATACGGTCGCTAAGCTTCATGATGACGGTGTCGCGGCTGGTGTCGCGAATCTCCCTTACCTTGAAGCCATGGTCGCAATGGCAATCCTCTTCCCGGACGATGACGTCTTGGGCGACGTCGACGAGCCGGCGGGTGAGGTAGCCCGAGTCGGCGGTCTTAAGGGCGGTATCGGCCGAACCCTTCCGGGCGCCGTGGGTGTTGATGAAGAACTCGCTGACCTTCATGCCCTCGCGGTAGGAGGAGACGATCGGGAGCTCGATTTCGACGTTCTTCGGGTTGGCGACGAGCCCCTTCATGCCGATCAGCTGCTTGAAGTTGTCGACCGAGCCACGGGAACCGGAGTCGGCCATGATGATAAGCGGGTTCCGCTTATCGGCTTTCATCGCGTCTTTGATCTTATCGGCGATCTGGTCGGTGATCTTCTTCCAGATGTCGACGATCCGGCGGTGCCGCTCGACGTCGGTGAGGTAGCCGTCTTCGTAGAACTGGTTGGTCTCGTCGACATTCTTGTAGCCCTCTTGCACCAACGGGTACTTCCCGTCGATGTCCTTGATGTCGGAGATGGCGACGGTGACCGAGCTGACCATCGAGTAGTAGAACCCTTGGTCCTTGATCTTGTCGAGGACGGCCGAGGTCTTGGAGGCCCCATAACGGGAGAAGACCATGTCGATGATCGGGCCAAGCTGCTTTTTGCCGATGGCGTTCTTTAAGGGCAAGGTCGCGATGTATTGGGATAAAGGCGAGGGGGCAGAAGGCGAAAAATCAAGCTTATCGCCTAAGGCCTTAGCCACGTCTTCGGGGGAAACAAACCAGGAGAGCATCTCCTCTTCGGAGGCCCCGGGCTTGTCGTTAAGATAGGGGAAATCGTCGGGGAAGACGTTGTTGAAGATGATCTTCCCGACCGAGGTGATGAGGTACTTGTCCTTGACGCCCATAGGCATGCCGGTCCCTTCGTCTTTATGGATCGAACGGGCCGGGATGGCGATCCGGTTGTGGAGGGAGACCTCATGGTTCTCATAGGCCAAGACCACTTCGTCGGTGGTGGCGAACACCTTGCCTTCGGCGGCGAGGTAACGCTTGTTGTCCTCGATCATCTTCAAGACGGCGTCATGCTCAATAAGCCCGACGTGGTCTTTCTCTTCCTTATCGAGTTTAGCCTGGAGTTCATCGATCCGGGACTGGAAGTCGGCTTGGCTTTCCTCGGTGGTGAGGTGGAAGTTGCCAAGGATCATATCCTGGGACGGGATGACGATGGCTTTGCCGTCTTTGGGCGAGAGGATGTTGTTGGAAGCCAGCATCAACTCGACCGCTTCCTGCTGGGCGGCTTTGCCAAGCGGGACATGGACGGCCATTTGGTCGCCGTCGAAGTCGGCGTTGAAGCCCGGGCAGACGAGGGGGTGGAGCCGGATGGCTTTCCCTTCGACGAGCTTGGGCTGGAAGGCCTGGATCGAAAGACGGTGGAGGGTCGGGGCCCGGTTCAGGAGGACCGGGTGTTCGGAGATGATCCGCTCAACGATGGTTAAGACCTCCGGGTCATAACGGTCGATATAGCGGTCAGCCGCCTTATGGGCGGTGACGAGGCCGCTATGGATAAGTTCAGCGGCGATGAAGGGGCGGAGCAATTGGACCGCCATCTCCTTCGGGATGCCGCATTGATACATCTTTAAGTCCGGTCCGACGGCGATGACCGAACGGGCGGAGTAGTCGACCCGTTTGCCGAGTAAGTTCTGACGGAACCGGCCCGGCTTGCCCCGCAGCCCCATCGAAAGGGACTTGAGCTTCCGGTTGTTGGTCCCGGTGACGGCTTTGGTCCGGCGGCCGTTGTCGATTAAGGCGTCGACCGCTTCCTGAAGCATACGCTTCTCGTTGACCATGATGACCGCCGGCGCGTTGGCGTCGATCAGCTTCTTCAAACGGGAGTTACGGGAGATGACCCGACGATACAAGTCATTGACGTCGGAGGTGGCCGAACGGCCGCCTTCGAGTTGGATCATCGGCCGGAGATCGGGCGGGATGACCGGGATGACGTCGAGGATCATCCATTCCGGCTTCTGGCCGGAGTCGCGGAAAGCCTGGATGACTTCGAGCCGCTTGGAGATTTTGGTCCGGGCCTGAACCGAGGTGGCGGACTTCATCTCCTCGGTGAGGAGCTGGAATTCCTTGTCGAGGTCGGTCTCGTGGAGGAGGCGCTTGATGGCTTCAGCCCCTTGGCCGAACTCGGCCCCGGTGTATTTGCCGATGAAGGCGGCGCCGGGATAAAAGAGGAAGGATTCCTTCCGGTCCGGGAAGCGGCGGATCAAGTCTTTGGCCCGTTCTTCCTCGGCCGAGCCGGGTTCGATGTAAGGCAAAGGCTTGCCATCGCCATCGACGTCGCCGGGCTGCCGTTTGAGGATGTCTTCGATGACTTCCGGGAAACGGGCGCGGGCGGTCGATTCGTCGAGGTATTCCTTCTCGTTGAGGATCGAGGTGCCTTTGTTGAGGCAGACCCAAGCATTGAAGTAGATGATGTCTTCGAGCTGCTTCGGCGGGATGTCGAGGACGAGAGCCATCCGCGAGGGGATGGACTTCAGATACCAGATATGGGAGCAAGGGGAGACGAGCTCGATGTGGCCCATCCGTTCCCGCCGCCACTCCTTGGAGATGACCTCAACGCCGCACTTTTCGCAGGTGATGCCCTTGAAGCGGACTTTCTTGTATTTGCCGCAGTTGCATTCGTAGTCTTTGGCCGGGCCGAAGATCTTCTCGCAGAACAAACCGCCTTTCTCGGGCTTTTGGCTCCGATAGTTGATGGTTTCGGCGCGGGTGACCTCGCCATGGCTCCAGCTCCGGATGGTCTCCGGGGAGGCGAGCCCGATCTGAACGGCCGAAAGGTCGTTGATGTCAAAGGGTTGAATCGTGTCTTTTTCTTTGTCAGCCATTGTTATTCGCCTCCTTATTCGTTGTCGCCGCCATTGCCGCTGGTGATGGAGAGCCCTTCTTCGGCGAGGCTTTCCTCGGAGAAGGCCGGCATGTCATCACGCGGGATGGCGACGGTCGCGGTCGGGTCGAGTTCGGGTTCGCTCGGGGACATGGTCTTCCGGATGGAGGAATTGGTCCGCCGCTCGAGCTCGATGTTGTTCCGGACTAGGACGTCCATATCGATCAATTTGCCGCCCTTATCGAAGAGCTTGACGTCGAGGCCGAGCCCCATGAGCTCCTTGGTGAGGACACGGAAGGCTTCCGGCATGCCCGGGGTCGGGATGGGGTTGCCCTTGATGATCGATTCGTAGGTCTTCCGCCGGCCAACCCGGTCGTCGGATTTGATGGTGAGCATTTCCTGGAGGGTATGGGCCGCGCCATAGGCTTCGAGGGCCCAGACTTCCATTTCGCCGAACCGTTGGCCGCCGTTTTGGGCTTTGCCGCCTAACGGCTGCTGGGTGACGAGGGCATAAGGCCCGGTCGCCCTGGCGTGGAGTTTATCGATGACCATGTGGTTCAGCTTGATCATGTATTGGACGCCGACCGAGATCCGTTCGGCGAACGGCTCGCCCGTGCGGCCATCGTAGAGGACGGTCTTGCCATCTTCGGCCAGCCCGGCTTTCTTCATGATGTCGGCTAATTCCTCATTCGAGACGCCATCGAAGGCCGGGGTCGCGACCCGCATGTGCAGCTTGCGGCAAGCCAAGCCTAAATGGATCTCGAGGATTTGGCCGATGTTCATACGGGAGGGAACGCCCATCGGCGAGAGGAGGATGTCGATCGGGGTGCCATCGGCTAAGAACGGCATATCCTCGACCGGGAGGATTTTGGAGATGACGCCTTTGTTCCCGTGGCGGCCCGACATCTTATCGCCCTCGGAGATCTTCCGCTTCTGGACGATGTAGACCCGAACCATCTCGGAAACGCCGGCCGGCAAGGTGTCGCCGTTTTTCCGGGAGAAGATCTTGACGGCATGGACGATGCCAGCCCCGCCATGGGGGACGCGCTTGGACTCGTCTTTGCCCTCCTTCGTCTTCTCGGCGAAGATGGCCATGAGGAGTTTCTCTTCCGGGGTCGGCTCGGTCTGGCCCTTCGGGGCGACTTTGCCGACGAGGATATCGCCTTCCTTAACCTCGGCGCCGGGGATGATGATGCCCCGTTCATCGAGGAAAGCCTTGGCTTCTTCCCCGACGTTGGGGATATCGCGGGTGATCTCGTCGTTGCCGAGCTTGCCGATGTGGCATTCGCAGTCGTAATGGGAGATATGGACCGAGGTGAAGGTGTCTTCCTTAACCATTCTTTCGCTCATGATGACCGCGTCTTCGTAGTTGAAGCCGTTCCAGGTCATGTAGGCGACTAAGACGTTTTGGCCAAGGGACAGTTCCCCGCCCCGCATGGCCGGGCCATCGGCGATGATCTGGCCCTTTTTGACCGCATCGCCGACTTTGACGATGGAGATCTGGTTGAAGCAAGTATCCTGGTTGGAGGATTGGAATTTCTCCAGCCGGTAAGTGACCGGGTCCTCATTGAGGGACTGGGTCACGATGGTGGCGGAGTCGACGTAGGTGACGGTGCCGTCTTTGGCGGCGACCACCGCTTCGCCGGAGTCTTTGGCGATGACCGCTTCCATACCGGTCCCGACATAGGGGATCGAGGGGCGGAGCAGAGGAATCGCCTGCCGTTGCATGTTGGCGCCCATCAAGGCCCGGGTGGCGTCATCGTGGGCTAAGAACGGAATCGAGGCGGCGCCGATAGAGACGATCTGCTTCGGCGAGACGTCGACGTAGTTGATCTTGTCTTTGCCGACCATCAGGTTGTCTTCGTCGTGACGGACGGTCAATTCGTTGTCGAGGATTTCCTTGACCATCTCATCCTTCTCGGCGTCTTCGATGCCGACGGAGGAGGCTAAGACCGGTTCGCCAAGCGAGACGTTGGCTTCAGCGATATAAAGACCCCGTTCGTCATCGGCGGTCAGATAGTGGCAGCCGCATTTGGAATCGGAGACGTAGGCTTTGTTGCCGACGTGGTAGACGACCCGGTAGGGGGTCTTGATGAACCCGTGCTCATCGACTTTGGCGTAGGAGCAAAGATAGTTGATAAGGCCGATGTTCTGACCTTCTGGGGATTCGATCGGGCAGAGGCGGCCATAATGGGTGTAATGGACGTCGCGGACTTCGATCGAGGCGCGGTCGCGGGTTAAGCCGCCCGGGCCTAAGGCCGAGATACGGCGCTTGTTGGTGAGTTCGGCGAGCGGGTTGACCTGGTCCATGAATTGGGACAGGTTCGAGGTCGAGAAGAACTCGCGGATCGCCGAGCGAAGCGGCCGGACATTAACGACCGATTGAAGGGTGAAGTTCAAATCGGTAACGGTCAGTTTCTGCTGGATGGTCTTGACCATCTTGGCGAGGCCGACCCGGAACTGATTCTGGAGCAGCTCACCGACGCAGCGGACCCGACGGTTGCCCAAATGGTCGATGTCATCGGTATTGCCTAAGCCGTCCATGACGTTGAGGAAATAGGAGAAGCAGGCGACCATATCGGGGATGGTGACCCGGGAGATGGTTAAGTTGGTGTCGGTCCCGATCATCGTGCAGACGTGCTCAACCGGATTGTCATGGGCATAGACCTTGACGATGTTGACGGTCCGGTGGTCCGGATCGAGGCCGATGTTCGGATTCGGCTCGAGGGTGTATTGGCAAGCCCCGTTCTCGAAGAACTCGATGTCCCGGAGGTGCTCGACTTCCTCAGCGGTCAGCTTGTGGTCTTTCTTGAACAAGGTGACTTCTTCGCCGTTGTCGTCGAACCCTTTAAGGTCTTGGGCCAAGACCCGGCCCGGAAGCCGTTCGTAGAGCCCGAGCTTCTGGGTGTATTTGAAACGCCCAGCCCGGCCGAGGTCGTATTGCTTGTCGTTGAAGAATTTGTTGTGGATGAAAGCGATGTTGCCTTCGTTGGTCTGCGGCTCGCCCGGCTTCAATTTGGAGAAGATGTCGGAGAGGGCGTCGGTGGCTTTGGCGAATGATTCCTTGGCCAAGGAGTTGTCGAGGGCCTTCGATTCGCCGAAGAGGTTCTTCAGCTGGTCGGCCCCGTCGAAGCCTAAGGCCTTGAAGAATTCGGTCGCCGGCATTTTCCGTTGCCGATCGATCCGGACGTAGGGAACGAGCTTGGAATCGGTCTCGAACTGGAGCCAGGTGCCCCGGTTCGGGGTGATTTCGCCAAAGTAAACATGGCCGGCGTCGCCGCTATCGAATTCCTCTTTGAAGTAGGAACCCGGCGAGCGGACGATCTGAGAAATGACCGCCCGGACCGCCCCATTGATGATGAAGGTGCCGGATTCGGTCATCTTCGGAAGGTCGCCCATGTAGAGCTCGGCTTCCTTGATTTCCTTGGTGTCGTTGAAAATGAGGCGGAGAGTGACCTTCAGCTTGCTTGAATAATCGCTGGAGTGCTCCCGGCACTCGGCTGGGGTCTGCTTCGGTTCCTCGAGGCGGCAGCCGACATAGTCAACGGTGATGTTGCCGGAGTTGGATTGGATTGGGAAAATCTCCTTGAACACTTCGTCGATGCCCTTATCAATAAGCCATTGATAGGAATCGGTCTGGATTTCGACGAGGTTGGGGAGATCGAGGTGGCCGGAGATCTTCGAGAAGTTGATCCGGCCATTGATGCCGACCGGGTAGTCTTTGCCATCCGGGCCAGCGTAATGGGTGAACGGGATGATGTTGTCTTGTTCGGGCATTGTGGACTCCTTACTTGGTCGCGATGAGGATGCGATATCCTTTTTTCTGCCTGGCGACCTCGACTTTCGGAAAGAGGGTTTCCAGGTAGGCTTGGCAAGACTCAGCGCCTTGCTTGTTGCGGATGACTAGGATCAACCGGCCACCTTCATTAAGATGGCCGAGCGCGCCCGCGTACATCGCGTAGGTGACTTTCTTCCCCGCCCGGATGGGTGGGTTGGTGACGATACTCGAGAAAGTCGTCTGAATGGCGGAATAGACGTCGGACTCAACGATGGAAACCCGATTCGATAAACCGAAGGATTCCGCGTTGAGGCGAGCCAATTCCAGCGCCCGTTTGTTCACGTCGGCTAAGGTGACGTGGCAATTGGGCTGGAAGGAGGCGAGGATCAGGCCGATCGGCCCAATCCCGCAGCCGAGATCGAGGATGTTATCCCCAAGATCGGTCTTGACTATGGTTTCAAGCAGCAGTCTGCTACCATCGTCAAGGCCATCTTTCGAGAAGACCCCGGCATCGCTATGGAAGAGGAATTCCTGGCCGAGGAACGTTACTTTGTACGTCGTTTCCTGATGTTTCAGGGATTCGACGTTATCGAAGTATTGCGGCATTGGCTATCCCCCTTGGAAGCGCAATAACCCACCCCAGGCTTTGACACCTGGGGCGGGCATTGAGTGTTGTTGGGCGAGATTACTTGATCTCGACTTCGGCGCCAGCGGCGACGAGGGCTTTCTTGTGCTCCTCGGCTTCGACCGGGCTGATGTGCTCCTTGACCGGAGCCGGGATGCCATCGACGAGTTTCTTGGCATCCATGAGGCCGAGGCCGGTGATGGCCTGGACGGCTTTGATGATGGCAACCTTGGAGCCGGTGCCGAGCCCTTTGAGGATGAGGGAGACTTCGGTCGGTCCTTTGGCGACCGGGCCTTCTTCCTCAGCCGGGGCGGCGGCCGCGACCGGGGCGGCGGCGGTGACGCCGAATTCCTCTTCGACGGCCTTGACGAGGTCATTGAGCTCGAGGACCGTGTACTCCTTCAAAGAGGCGATGATTTCTTCTTTGGTTAATTTAGCCATTGTGGTTTTCCTCCATTAGTTGGCGCCTTCGGTGGCGGGGGCGCCTTTGTCCGCGATCGCCTTGACGGCGGCGGCGAAGCTGGTGAGCGGTGCATTCAAGCACGATAGGAACATGGCGAGCATGCCGTTCTTGTCCGGGAGCTTGCTGATCTCCTTGACCTTGGCCGCATCCAGGACCTGTCCTTCGGCGAGGCCGCCTTTGATGACGAGGTGCTCGTGGAAGCGGGCGAATTTGGTCAGGGCCTTCGGGCCTTTGGAGAGGTCTTCCGAGAAGACGAACCCATTCGGGCCTTCGAGCAATTCGCCGAGATCCGGCTGGTTGGCCTCAGCGAGGGCGCGGCGGACCATGGTGTTTTTGTAAACGGTGATGGTCGCCCCAGCCCCTTCGAGGGTCCGGCGCAGCTCTTGCATCTCAGCGACGGTGAGCCCCTGGTAGGACACGACGGTGAAGGAAGCGGATTTGCTAAGCGAATCTTTGATCGCGGCGACCGCGTCTTTCTTGGCTTGCAGGGCTTTCTGATTCATGTTTCTACCTCCTTTCGTTGATGTATGTGAAGCTTCAATATAACTAGTGGGTTATTGTGAATTGAGTCTACAACCTCAGCAGGGTGGAGTTTTGAGGCACGTGCCCCCGGCTATCTTAGGTATACGAAGCGATTCACCAAGTGATTAGTTGCGACCCGGGAAGGTGATCGCGACCGCCGGACCCATGGTGGTGGAGATGGCGGCGGTGAGGATGAAGGTGCCCTTGACGGTGCTCGGGCGGGATTTGGCGATGTGGTCGGTGACGGCGACGAGGTTATCCATCAAATCAGCGTCGGAGAAGGAGACCTTGGCGATCGGCATCGAGAGGTTGCCATCGCGGTCGACGCGGTAGGCGATTTTGCCTTTCTTGATCTCGGTGACGGCGGTCTTGACGTCCATGGTGACGGTGCCGGTCTTGGGGTTCGGCATTAAGCCTTTCGGACCGAGGACGCGACCCATCTTTCCAAGTTCGCCCATCATGTCCGGGGTCGCGACGATGACGTCGAACCCGAACCAGTTCTCGCGCTGGATCTTCTCGAGGATATCCTTGCCCCCAACGAAGTCCGCCCCGGCTTCCTTGGCCTCATCGGCTTTGGTGTTGGTGACGACGAGGACCCGTTTGGTCTTGCCGTTGCCATGAGGAAGGGTGATGGTCCCGCGAATCAATTGATCGGCGAGTGTCGGATTGACATTGAGGTTGAAGCTGATGTCGACGGAGGCGTCGAACTTGGTGGTCGAGGTTTCCTTGACCAACTTGACGGCCTCGGCTAATTCATAGACTTTGCCGGCTTCGATCTTTTTGGCGGCCGCCTGGTATTTCTTGCTGAATTTTTTCATCTTGGCTCTCCTTAGCGGTCGATGGCGATCCCCATTTGCTTGCAGGTGCCTTCGACGATTTTCTTCGCGGCCTCGATGTCCTCGGTGTTGAAGTCGGGCAGCTTGTACTTGGCGATCTCTTCGAGTTGCGCTTCGCTGATGTGGCCAACGATGGTCTTGGCGTTGCCAGACCCTTTCTTGATGCCGGCGGCTTTGAGGATCCGCTCAGCGACCGGGCTGGTCTTGATGACGAAGTCGTAGGACTTGTCCTCGTAGGCGGTGATGATGACCGGAACGGTTTCGCCCCGACGGTCGCCGGTCTTGGCATTGAAGTCGGTGCAGAACTTGTTCATGACGACGCCCGCGGAAGCGAGCTTCGGGCCCGGATGGGCTTCCCCGCCAGGGAGCTCCATCTTGACGACTTTGACGATTTTCTTGCTCATGTTTCTCTCCTTTGTGGTAGATTTGCATGCAGTGGTTCAGCGGGCTTCGTCTAGCCCTCCCACGCATTACGCGTTACGTATAACGCGCTTGCATAGTATATGCGCGTGGGAATCATTACGCAAAAGAAATTTTATAGGCTTGTTTTCGGATGACGATAAGCTGGTTGTAAAAACCAAATAGATTCATAAGATTTGCTTTTGAAATATCAGCGGCCAGATCGATAAAACATCAAAAAACGTTAGGCGCAGGCACCATTATTAATCGACAATAGAAACAACAAGCAAATTAATCAAATTCAATCTCGAAGTGAGCCAATCGGCACAATGTGAATGCCTTCGGGCAAAGTATAGGCGTGGTTATTGCCGACGATACAGATCAAAGCGGAAGGCAAAGCCATCTTCATATAAGGATCAGACACCGTGGCATTGTATTCCTCGATTTCTCTTTTGATCTCCAGCAAATGTTTGCTGGCTTCTTTCGCTTGAAAATCTGTTAGTTTTACCTCAATCAACGCATATCGCCCGTCTTTTAAAACCAAAACTGCATCGCATTCTAGTCCAATTCGATCGCGGTAATAGAAGATTTTTCCGCCAAATGCTGATGAATAAACCCGCAAATCCCGGATAACCAAGGATTCGAAAAAGAAGCCATAATCCAAATTGTTATCCAGCAGGAAATCCACATTAAGATTCAATGCCGCGATAGCTAATGAAGGATCGCAGAAGTCCTTTTTAATCGCCGTTTGCATATTGACCTTCGATTTGAATTTCGGACTCCAAGGCGGAACATCCTCGAGAACGAAAAGGTTTTGGAGAACTTCTTTGTAAGAGTACAAAGTCCGATCGGACAAATCGAAATCTGCGCCATTGGTATCGGCAAATATTTTCCGGTTCTTCGTCAAAGAGCATATGTTCTTGGCATAAACCGTCAAAAACCGTCGGGCCAAAACCGGATCGCGTTCCACCCCATCGAAGTCCTTGATATCGTGTTCCACCACTCCATCCAAATAATCTTTAGGTATTTTCACCGCCTCATCAGGCGGCAAGCCAATAGAGGCGGGGAAACCGCCGCGAACGGTGGCGAAAACCAAATCGCGATGGGATAAGGTAGAATCTAAGCCGGTAACCGAATATCCCGGTTCGAATAAACGCTTTAAGGAGATTTTCCCGTTCGACTCCTTAGATTCAAATAGCGATAACGGTCTCATCAAGAATTCGACAAACCGCCCAGTCCCGGAATGGCGAATCGGAGCAATATCAACGCCGTCCTTTTTGGGGTGAGGTATGGTCGATCCAGTCAGCAGGTATTGACCAGGGGCATTGAACGAATCGTCGATCTGTTCTTTGATTTCGTTCCAAATGTCAGGGTAGTTCTGCCATTCGTCAAAGAGGATAGGCTTTTCCTTGCCAAAGATGAACGAAGAATCGGCGTGGAGCCCCAGAATCAAATTGTCGAGCTGTCGCGAGGACCCTAGACGATAAACCGTCTTGGCATATTTGCGACAGGTCGTCGTTTTTCCGATGAACTTTAAACCCTTGACATAAATTGCCGGTTTGTATTTCAGGGCATTTTCTATCTCGGAATCAATTATCCGAGGCAAATAAAGATTTTCATTTACCATGTAGAAATATTAACGTATTCATCAGATGTTTTCAATGCCATTTCACACATTTAGGCTTTTTCATTTCATACTTTTAGGCGTTTTCATTTCACACTTTTAGGCGTTTTCATTTCACACTTTTTGCCTGTCATGATGTTTTATTGACAGACTATTATTACTAGTTCGCTTTTTCTAGACCGAGCAAAAGCGAAGACAAGATCATCAATAACGCCAAGCCCGAATCGGCCAGCACCGCCACCCATAAAGGCAAGGTGAACAGGGCGGTGGCCGAAGCGATGATGGATACGATCATGACCGCGATTTTAACCACCAGGGACACAGCGATGTTGAACCCGGCCCGGTTCTTGGTCTTCTTGGCTACCTTCAATAAGGTCAGGATCTTCTTTGGGTCGTCATTGAGGATGACGCAGTCGGCGTTGGCCACCGCCGCATCCGAACCTAAGCCGCCCATGGCGATGCCGACGTCGCTTAAGGCGATCGAGGCGGCGTCGTTGATGCCATCACCGACGTAACCGACCCGGCCGGTCGAAGCCTTGATCAACGAATCCAAAGAGGCGACTTTCTCTTCCGGTTTAAGCTCGCCATGAATTTGTTGGAAACCCAATTGCTCCCCAATCGCGACGGCATTGGCTTGCTTATCGCCGGACAGCAAGACGGTCTCAATACCTCGGGAATTCAATCCCTTAATGGTCGAGGGAGAGTTGGGTTTAACCCGGTCGCCGAGGATGCAGTAACCGGCATCTTTACCATCTATTGTTAGCCCTACCACTGTCCCTTGGGCGGATATTTTCCTGGCGCTTTCCGTCTTCCCACAGAAGAGGGCATGGCCTTTGTAATTGGCCTTAACCCCTTGCCCGGCAAGGTCCTCCATCCCGTTGACTAAGGACTGGTCGATGGCGCTAAGGGATTTAAGGCACGAGGCGACCGGATGGTTGGAGGTGGCTTCGGCCGCCGCGGCGTATTCGAAGAACTCCGCTTCCGATATCCCTTCCGGATGGACTTCCAGCACCTCGAACTTCCCTTCGGTCAAGGTACCAGTCTTGTCAAAGGCCATGGTTTTCAGTTCATTCAGTTGGTCGAAATAGGCAGCCCCCTTGACTAAGATTCCCGATTTGGAAGCTAAACCCAGCCCCGAGAAATAAGCCAAGGGAACCGAGATGACGACCGCGCAAGGGCAGGAGACGACTAAGAAGGATAAGGCAGTCCGGATCCAGGCGACCCAGGTCGCCCCATCGTTAATGCCAATGAAAAGAGGCGGAATCACCATAACCAGCAGGGCCACCCCCATGACGATCGGGGTGTAATACTTGGCGAACTTGCTGATGAAGCGAGTTACCTTGCTTTTCTTCTCGGCCGAGTTCTCGACCAAACCCAAAAGTTTGGCGACGGTCGAATCGGCATAGGCCTTGGTCGCTTCAACCTCTAAGGAACCTTTGGACAGGAGGGTACCGCTTGAGACGGGATCGCCTTCTTTTTTGGCGACCGGGACGAATTCCCCGGTCAAGGACGATTCGTCGACTTCCCCTTCGCCAAGTTTAACTAATCCGTCGCAGAGGACTTTGTCCCCGGCCCCGATCAAGACCAGGTCGCCGGGGACGATGTCGACCGCTTCTTTCTCGATGATCTTGCCCTCTTGCCGGACTTTGGCTTTCTCCTGCCGTAAGTCGATGGCTTTGGTGATGGCTTCCTTGGATTTGTCCTCGGCGAGGTCTTCGAAGAATTCACCAATCTGATAAAGGAGAATGACCAAAACCCCTTCGACGTATTCGTTGTACTCCGGCCCAAAGGCCCGGAGGGCAAAAGCCCCGATTGAAGCCACCACCATCAAGGTGCATTCATTGAAAGGGTTATGCTCAAAGACGATTTCCTTAAAGGCCTTGATGATGACGTCATAGGCGATGACGAAATAACTCGCCAACATGACGATCAAATTAACGTAGAAGGGGAAGTTCTCCTCATTGAGGTAGAGAACGCCTAAAAGCAGCAGGACAATGGACAGCAAAGCCCGCGACAATAAAAAGATTATTTCCTTCTTTCGATTCTCTTCCATGATCTATTCCTCACAGACGTGCTCGCACACCAAATCGAGCAGTTTGACTACGTGCTCGTCGGCCAAGGAGTAATAGACCGAAGTCCCTTGCCGTCTGGTCCAGACCAGATTGGCTTTCCTTAAGGTTTGCAGCTGGTGGGAGATAAGCGATTGGGAGGCCCCCACTTCCGTCACGATCTCCGAGACGTTCTTCTCGCCTTCGCTTAAGGCATACATAATCTTCAGACGGGTGAAGTCGCTGGCGACGTTGAGCAGGCTTTCCATCTTATCGATGATTTCATCATTCGGCATATTGGCCATATCCCTACCTCCTAATATGAACTAGGATTCATATTTCGAGGATACTATATGAACATTGACTCATATAAGCAAGAAGGAATATGAAAAATCGTTCATAAAGGTGAACTAACGGTCAACGTAGGAAGCGCGAACAGCATAAAGATAATTCCCAAATTTAAAAATCGCCCCGATGGAGGATAAGGTCCGATAAAGGAACAGGCTTCTTTCGCCGACTTCATATTCAAAGAAGTACTCTGGATGGGTTCGATATAAGACCACCGTCCCATCGAGCCGGATATTGTTCAATAGTTCCGAGAAGCGCTCACTCGCCGGTTGATAATTGAGGTTCACGCAGGTGAAGGTCAAAGAATCAAATGGGTCCTTCGCTCCCGAATGATCGGCATCGATTGTATGGTAAAAAAGACTATAACAGGCTAGTTCTTTAGCTTCCGAACCAGGGGATGAAGCGGTCGCCCGATCGTAAAGGACCTCAAAACGATAATCGCTGACTGGGTTATCTTCCACATAGGGGAAATAGCTGAGGTAATAGACCGAATCCGATAAATAAGATAGATAAGAGGTATCGTAGGAATCCTCGTTCACGATATCATAAATCGACTTGACGCTATAGCCGTTTAGTTCGTTGCCAGGGCTCAACCCAAGGAACAAAGATGGGTCATATTCATAATAGGTCAGGCTATCAATGGTCTTTTTGAATTCCGGATAAGCCGCGACTTCTTCGATCGATTCGGGCCTATCGAGAACTTCAGATGAAGAATCAGTGACCTGAATGGCTAAATCGTAGGTCTTGTCCTTAATGGTAATCTGTATCCCGGACGAGCCGCTGGTTAAAGGAACCAACTTATAAACCACGGCGAACTGGGAGTCGACATTAATATAATGGTATACCGAAAGGGATTCATCGGCCGTAATGATGATGTCCTGATCGATATCCTCTTCATAATCAAGGATCGGGAAGTTGATCCGAAGCGAATATTCCTCCCCTAAAGTCAATTCGGCCACTTCATCTTTGCCATACTCATAGATTTGGCTAACATTCTCAATCCCGATGCCGAACTTATAGGCATTGGTCGCAACCTTCTCGTCAAAGGTCCGGTAACCGCATTCAAGGCACCGCCAAGCCATCCGGTCGCGGCTCGAATCGAGGTACCCGTTGCCAAATACATGGTGACCAAGCCCACAGTCGTGGCCGAAGAGGTCATGGCTGGTTATCTGAAGCCGACTCGATTGTTCAGGCATAACGAAAGAAAAGAAATAGCCTTCTTCACCTTCCACCTCGGCCTGCTCGATTTCCACCTGCCCATTAAGCAGCGCCCCGGGTCGATCGGACCTATCGGCATCCAACTCAAAGATTATTTCCTGCCCGGCTGGATATTTCCCTTCGATATCCGAAGTCAGGAAACCGAAGTTATCCTCAACCGTCAAAAGAAAACCCTCCGCGCTCGATTGAGCCGCTTCGCAGCCCCCTAGCAATAAAGGAAGCAAAGCCAAGGACAGCAGGCGTTTATCCATACCAGAATATTTTATACCCGAAATTCCAAAGCGATCGAAAATTCTGCGAATAACATTTAAATGAGCCACAAAATCGTTTCGAAAGTCCGGTTTCTGCAGGCTTTAGCCTAAAACTGCGCCGTTTCCAGCTCCCGGAAATCCTCGGCCGAATATAGATTAATACCCTCTTCGTTAATAACCCCATAGCCCGCCTCGCCATCGCGTGGCTTGGCAATCGAACCCGGGCAGACAATCAAAGTATCGCCGATTTTCCCAATTCCTTTGACATGGGTATGGCCATGCAGCACCACGTCAGCGTTCACCCTCCCCCGCACGGGATAATGGGTCAGGAAGAAGGTTTTATGAAACAAAGGCAGGGTCAAGGATTCGGGCAAGGGAAAGCCAAGTCTCGATTCGTCGGAGGCGTAATCGCAATTGCCCCGGACCGCCATTATGGGGCACCCAGTCGCGGTTAAGGTGTCGCAGAACTCATCCTTATCGTCAAAGGATCCATGGAGGATATCCCCAAGGATAAACACCATATCCGGATGGTGCCGTTTACAGGCTTCCAATAGCCTTTGAGCCCCTAACAAGGACCCATGCAAATCCGAGCAAAAGAGGAAAATCACGCGACTATGATACCGCTTTAAGGTATACTTGCCCACGATATGAAAAACGCCATCAACGCTTACGAGCAACTCTTAGACGCCTTCCACTATGTCCTCCATAGCTGGCTCAACATCAAAATAACCGAACGTGGCAACCTCGAGGCCAAGGAGATGACGGCCGCCGCCTGCTTCCTCCTCGATAACCTCTATGCCAAAGAAGACGTTGGGGCGGAATTATCGGTCCTCGTGGCCTCCGACCTCGGCAAAATCTATAACCCCACCCACTTGATGGACAAAGCCACCGAGATGCGGGTCTTCATGTCCGGGGATGACTTCTCCCTAGGCAAAAGCCCGATCCGCGATTACATCCGCTTCGTCGCCAAGACCGAGGACTCGGTCGTCAAATGCTATGCCGACAATGCCGGCAAGTTGGTCGTGGTCTATTCCGACATGCTGACGAACCTCGTTGTCGAGGAATGCCCGGAAGTTCACCCGATGCGGATCGCCGAGCTGATCTTCCTCGTTATCACCGAGGAGTTCGGCCGCCTCTACCGGGAAATACTCCATAACGCTTTCCTCGCCTTGCCTAGCGCCCCCTACTTCTTAGGAGTCGAGGAAGCGATGGAACGGATTCGGAAAGAGAATAACGACTGAAAAACGAAAAATCCCCAGCGGTCATTCCGTTGGGGATTTTACTTATCTTAGATCTTCTCGACTTCCGAGAACTCGACCTCGACCGGAGTGGTCCGACCGAAGAAGACGGTGTTGACCCGCATGTGGCCGGTGGTCTTATCGAGCTCGTCGATGACGCCTTCGGTCCCTTCCAACGGGCCATGGATAACCCGGACCCGATCGCCGACCGAGTAACGGTCATACATCGACTGATCGATGATGCCCATCCGCTTGAGGACCGGTTCCATTTCGTCTCTTGGGACCGGGGTCGGCTTTTGGCCGCCGCCGGAGGAACCGGCGATGCCGGTGACGCCCGGGGTGTTACGGACGACGTACCAAGCGTTGTCATCCATGATCATCTCGACGAAGAGATAGCCCGGATAAAGGTTCTTGATCTTGGTCTTGCCAGTCGGGAGGCCGTCTTTGAGTTCCGGGACCTCCTGGTTGCAGACGCAGACGCGGAAGATCTTGTCTTCCTGATTCATCGTGACGATACGGCGGCGAAGATTCTCGGCGACGCGGTCTTCGCTGTTGGCGTAGGCAGTGACGATGTACCACTGCTTATCGGCTATTTGGGGTGCGGCCATCTTTATTTACCTCCGAATGCATCCTTCAATTGCTGGATTAGCGAACCAGCGGTCAAGTCCTCGAGCGAGAGGAAGATCGCGGCGAAGGCCACGATGCAGATGACGACGATGAGGGTCGGAACGAGCACATCGCGCTTCGGCCAGCGGATCCGCTTGCCTTCCTTGATGACTTCTTTGGTGTACTTCACTGGGCCCATATTAGACTCCTTTCGCTACTTGCTCTCCTTGTGGAGGGTGTGCTTCCCGCAATGGGGGCAGAATTTGCTCAGGGTCAGCCGTTCGGGATCGTCCTTGCGCTTGGAGACGGTGTAGTTCCGGTTCAAGCACTCGGTGCAAACCAAAAAGACCTTTACCCTTGCCATAATCCTAATCCTTTCAGCATGCAAAGGCTACGCCTTTATTGCCGCCTTGTCAAATCAACTCGTCTGCAGCTTCCGGAGGAGCCGCTCGGCCTCGCTCACTTCCCCCAGCGATTTGATGACCCCTTTGGCCCATTTCCGAAACCGATAAGCCATCATCCGGGTATTGGAAGGGCGGATAGCCATTTGCTCCGATACCTCCTCCACCGAATACCCTTCGGCCAACCGGCGCACCACCTCGATGTCATCCGGTTTCAGGTGTTGCGGCAACTTGCCGAGTTTGGCCAAAGCATCGGCATAGGCGCAGAAAGCCTTCGGATCATTGAGGGGCCGATTATCGGGGATCAATTCATGGAGATAGGAATCGTTGGTCTCCGGATCGACGGCATCGAGGGAAAAGCAGGGAAGGTTCTCCCTTTCGGTCAAGATCCGCTTGGCCTCCCGGCTGGCTTCCCGGTGGAGGATGAACTGGAAATAGGCGATGAAGCGCCACTCGCCGAGCCGGAAAGTGCTCTCAGCCAAAAGATAGCTCCGGAAGAAGACCTCATTATACGTCCAATCGTCGAGCAGATCGGCGAATTCCGGGCAAGCTCGGGTGAGATGGAAACGGCGGGAACGGAAATAGCGAACCGACAGCTCATTCCGCGCCACCGCGTCCCCTAAGCGGAACTTCAGGAGCAACTCCTCGTCCTTCAGCTCCGTGTAGTCAGTCTGAATAAACATCGACTTGACCTCCTAAGAGGGCAAGTTAACGGGTCCGGGCCAAGGAAATTTGGGAAAGCAGGATACCAGTCGCCACCGAGGCGTTAAGCGAATTGACATGCCCCACCATTGGTATCTTGACGATGAAGTCGCTCCGCTCGAGCAGGAGCCGGGAAAGGCCGAAGCCTTCGCTGCCGACGAGCAAGACGATGGGACAGTGGTAATCGACCGCATCGTAGCTCTGTTTCGCTTCCCCATCGCTCGCCACCGCCCAGAAGCCATTTTCCTGCAGCTTCTTCAAGGCGACGCTCAAATTGGTGACCAAAGCGACCTTGACGTAATTGATGGCTCCGGTCGAGATCTTGGCCACCGTCGCATTCAGCGGCGCGTTGCCCCTCTCTTTCATGATGATGCCATCGACGCCAAAGGCATCGGCGCTCCGCAAAATCGCGCCGAGGTTATGGGGGTCTTCGATGCCATCGAGCATCAAGAGGAGGGGTTCTTTCTTGCTAAGATGCAAAAACTCCTCGAAATCGACGGTCTCGAAGTCAGGACAGATGGCCGCAAACCCCTGATGGGAGGGATTTCTGGTCATCCGAGTCAATTCGTCAACTGAGGCGAATTCGACTGGTATCGAACTTTTCCGGGCTAAGGCGACGATCGGATCCTTGCCTTGCTTAGCCACTATCTTAAGCTTCAAGGCTCTTTCGGAGGCGACCGCTTCCCGGACGGCGTTCTTGCCGTAAATAATTATACTCATGATTTGCCGTTGACAATACCTTTCTAGAATTCGGTCGAGACCCGGAGGTCAAAGGGCTTGATCGACATCCTGAGCTCATCGGCGAAGGCCGAGACGGTTGAGGAGGAGGCATAAGCCAAATGCAAAACCGTCCGGATGGCCGAATGGTCTTGGTAGGTGATGAGCTCGGAGGAGGAGTCGCGGATGGCAATCCCGTAACGATTAGCGATCAAAAGCACGTCCTTCATGACCGGGGCGTCGCTCGGGACGACCATTAAGACAATCGGGTTCTTCCGCGAGGCGAACACCTCGAACTTCCTTAGGCAGACCAAGACCGCTAAGCAAATGGCGGTCGCGATGGTGGCGATTACGAAGCAACCGGTGCCGCAGGCGACCCCGATGGCCATCGAGACCCAGAGGGTGGTCGCGGTGGTGAGCCCCCGAACCGAGACCCCGTTTTTGACGATGGTTCCGGCGCCTAAAAAGCCGATGCCTGGGATGATCTGGGCGGCCAAGCGGGCCGGGTCGCGGGTGGTATGGATGGTATCGTCCCAATAAGCGAAGCCATAGATCGAGATGATCATGATAAGGCAGGAGCCCAAGGCGATAAGCAAATGGGTCCTTAAGCCGGCGGCATGGCCGTAATATTCCCGTTCGAAGCCGATGAGGCCGGCGAATAAGACCGTAGCCAATAGGCAAAGGAAGATCAAAAGGATGTTCCCTACCATCCCGCCGGAGAAGCTGGTCCCGAAGTCGGTGTTGAACCAGCGGATTATGATTTCGTCAATGTTGGTCATCTAGCGTCAAATCATCCAGAGGCCAAGGTCCATCAGCTGCTTCCTTATTCCGTCGACCGTCGGATAGTCTTTCTTCTCTTTGGCGGCGTAATAAGCGGAGTACAGCTGCTTCCCCTGTTCTCCGAGATGAGGATATTTTACATTAAGCCCTAATAGATGTGAATAGAACCGAAGCGCAGAAAAATCCTCTTGCAGTTCAGCGATCGGGGTAGCCGAGCTCCGCAGGTCTAGATTGGTTTGCTTGATTTTCGCATACATGACGGTCAAGGCGTTGGGGGTGTTAAGGTCATCGGCTAAAGCCGAGAGGAACTCCTGATCCGAAAAATCGTCGCAGTTCTCAAGGTCATCAATTCCTTTTGATTGCAAAGTAATAGCCAAAGTCCGATAAGCCGAAGCCAGTTTTGCGTAGTTTTTGCTGGCTTCCTGCATCGTCTCGGGGGTGAAATTAAGGGGGGCTCGGTAATGGGCGCTTAAGACCATTAAGCGGAACGGCATCGCCCCGAATTCGGCGATGACGTCTTTGGCCAATAAGACATTGCCAAGCGACTTCGACATCTTCTCCGAGTCGATATTGATAAAGCCATTATGGAGCCAATATTTGGCTAACCCATTCCCGTTATGAGCCCGCGATTGGGCAATCTCGTTTTCATGATGGGGGAACTTCAGATCAAAGCCGCCGCCATGGATGTCGATATAGCCATTCCTGTCTCTAAAAAGCGAATCGATCATGACGCAGCATTCGCTATGCCAGCCGGGCCGGCCTAACCCCCAAGGGCTTTCGAAGCGGATCCCTTCCTCGGTCTTCTTCCACAAGGCGAAATCCAAAGGCGATTCCTTCTGGGAGTTGACCTCGATCCGAGCCCCGGAGATGAGCGAGTCGACTGAGTTCCCGCTCAATTCGCCATAATGGTCGACGGAGGAGACCCGGAAGTAGACATCGCCATTGGAGACATAAGCATGGCCCGAGGCGACCAAATCGGCGATGTAATCGATGATCTTCCCCATGTATTCGGTCGGGGTCGGGGTGAAATCCGGCTGCAAGGAGCCAATCTCATCGATGAGTTTGCGGTATTCCCCGATGATCTCGGTGGTCAAAGCCTTTTCGCTGATGCCGAGCTCCTGAGCCCTTTTGATGATCTTGTCATCGACGTCAGTGTAGTTGGAGACATAGGTCACCTTATATCCAGCGTATTGAAAAAGCCGGCGCCAGACGTCGAAGACGATGGCTGGCCGCAAGTTCCCGATATGGGGATGATTATAGACGGTCGGGCCGCAGACGTAGATCGCGACCTCCCCTTCTTTGACCGGGACGAAGTCCTCGATCTTATTGCCATAGGAATTGTATAGACGGATATTCATGCTTCCCTCCCAAAGGCCAAGGCGGCCAATTGCTTCGGCTTGGAGATGACGTAATCAGCCCTCTCGAGCAAAGCTTTCTTATAAAAACCATAACCCCAGGTGACCAAACATGATTTGACCCCGGCGTTTTGGGCCGTATCGACATCGACGTAGGAATCGCCGATGAATAGACTCTTCGATTTATCGATTCCGTATTTCTCGACGAACCGGTTGACGATTAAGGGATCGGGTTTGACCGGTTCCCCTTCCTCGTGCCCCTCAATCGCGGTGAATAGCCCCTTCCCGAAGTGGTCCTCAACGATGAACTGGGCCAAGGCATTGGGCTTATTGGTGGCCACGAAAAGCCGTAGCCCCCTTTCCTTAAGAAAGGTCAGTACCTCCTTCATCCCATTAAAGGGCTTGGCGTGAAGGTTCTGGTAATCGCGGTATAAAGGCATATAGGCGGCTTTAAGCTCAGCGAAGGCCTCCGGGTCATCGCCTTTTTCCTTCAAGGCCCGCTTGACCAGCATATCGGCCCCATTGCCGATCAAAGCCCGGGCTTCCTTCAAGGAGAAGGAATAGGAGTAACCGCACCGCTTTAAAGCCTCGTTGACGGCTAAACGGATATCGGGCAGGGTTTGGAGCAAGGTCCCGTCCAAATCGAAGATGAAAGTTTCGTACATAAATGAAAGGGCCGGATCGGCCGGCCCTAATCATAGACTACTTTTTCCGCTCGGGGAAGCAAGCCCGATTGTCGACGTAGTGGGTATGGAGCAATTCCTCCGCCACCCCGCCGCAAGGCGAGCCCAGGTAATCCTTGTACAGCTTGATGATATCGGGGTTGTTATGGGATTGCCGGATGGCCTTCTTCTCATCGATCGAATAGAGGATGGCCGCCCGTTTTTCCCGATACTTATCGAGGATGTCAGCCCCTTGGTTCGGAATGAGGTTCGGCTTGACGAAAGGTTGGCCGCCGCCATTGATGCAGCCGCCCGGGCAGCCCATGATCTCAATGAAGGCATAGGGGGATTTCCCATCCCGGATCTCATCGAGCAAGGGTTTGGCGGCTTTCATGCCGGAAGCGACGGCGACTTTGAGTTTGGTACCAGCGATGTCGACTTCCGCTTCCTTGACCGATTCCTGGCCTCGGACGGCGAGGAACTCGATCTTGTCGTATTCCTTGCCGGTCAAGGTGTGGTAAGCGGTCCTTAAGGCCGCCTCCATGACCCCGCCGGTGACGCCGAAGATAACCCCGGCCCCGGTGTATTCACCCAATAAGTCATGATCGAAGTCCTCCTCTGGGAGTTCGTCCCAGAGCAGGCCGGCTCGGCGGATTAGGACCGCCAATTCGCGGGTGGTCAAGACGGCGTCGACGTCGGGCAACCCATTGACCGCCGCGTTCTGAGGCCGCTTGGCCTCGTACTTCTTGGCGGTGCAGGGCATGATCGAGACGACGTAGATATCCTCCGGCTTCAGCCCATGGACCGAAGCGAAGTAGCTCTTGATGATGGCCCCTTCCATCTCATGCGGGGATTTGCAGGTCGAGATATGGGGGATCAGATCGGGGTAGAAATACTCCATGTAGTTGATCCAGCCCGGCGAGCAGGAGGTGATCTGAGGGAGGATCTCCTTGTTCTTGATCCGGTTGATCAATTCCTGAGCCTCTTCCATGATGGTGAGGTCGGCCCCGAAGTTGGTGTCGAAGACCCGGTAGAAGCCTAAGCGATGGAGGGCGGCGACCATCTTGCCGGTCCCGTTCTGTTCCCCGATGGCATGGCCGAATTCCTCGGCGATGGCCGCCCGAACCGCTGGCGCGGTCTGGACGATGACGTATTTGCCTTCGTGCATCGCCTGGTCGACCTTATCGATCTCCCGTTTCTCGGCGAGGGCCCCGGTCGGGCAAACTTCGATGCACTGGCCGCACTGTAAGCAGGGGACGTCGGCGAAGGACCGGTTCTCGGCCGGGCCAACGATGGTATTGAACCCCCGCTGCTCAAAACCGAGGATCCCGATGCCCTGGGCCTCTTTGCACTTTTCGATGCAACGGCCGCAGAGGATGCACTTCGAGGTATCGCGGACGATGCCGGGGGCGACGTTGTCATAAGTCGACTTGGTGACTTCGCCTAAGAACTGGCCCGAACGGGCGCCGGTCAAATTGGCGACGTGAAGCAATTCGCACTGGCCGTTCTTGACGCAGGTTTGGCAGTCTTTGGAATGGTTGGAGAGGAGGAGTTCGACCGAGGTCCGGCGGGCGTCGATGGCCATCGGGGAGGAGATTTTGATCTCGAACCCCTTGCTGGCGTCGCATTCGGAGACCGGGTAGACGCAGGAGGCAACGAGCCGCGACCCGCGGGACGATTTCAGTTCGACCAAGCAGACCCGGCAGGAAGCGAGGGAATTATGCCCATGGTTCCAGTAGCAAAGGGTCGGGATGTTGTAGCCAAGCTTCCGAGCGGCCTCAAGGATGGTGAGGTTGGCGGGGACGGAATATTCCCGTCCTTCGATCTTGATGGTGATTTCTTTGTTTTCCATTGTCTTCCGCCCTCCTTATTCCTTGATGATGGCGTGGAAGCGGCAGCCGGCTAAGCAGGAACCGCACTTGATGCACTTGCTCTGATCGATGACGTATGGTTCTTTGCCGACGACGCCATGGATGCAGTTCACCGGGCAATTCCGGGCGCAAAGCGAGCACTTCTTGCAAAGATTCGGGTCGATGACGTAACGCATCAACTTCTTGCAGACGTGGGCCGGGCACTTCTTGTCGACGACGTGGGCTTCGTATTCCTCAGGGAAATTGGCCATGGTCGAGAGAATCGGGTTGGCCGCGGTCTGGCCGAGGGCGCAGAGGGCACCGTTTTTGATGACGGTGGCCAGATATTTCATATCGTCTAAGGTCTTGGTGGTCGCGGTGCCATTGGTGACCTTGGTCAGCATCTCGAAGAGCCGCTTGGTGCCGATCCGGCAATGGGAGCACTTCCCGCAGGACTCATTGCAGATGAAGTCCATGTAGAAGTGAGCGACGTCGACCATGCAGTTGTCCTCGTCCATGACGATGGCGCCGCCGCTGCCCATCATCGAGCCTTTGGCGACTAAAGAGTCATAGTCAATCGGGGTATCGAGGTCTTTCTCGGTCAAGCAGCCGCCCGAGGGACCGCCAGTCTGGATGGCTTTGAATTTCTTCCCGCCGGGGATGCCGCCGCCGATGTCGAAGATAAGAGTCCGGAGGGTGGTGCCCATCGGAACTTCAACTAAGCCGACGTTATTGATCTTGCCACCGAGGGCGAAGACTTTGGTGCCTTTGCTCTTCTCGGTGCCCATTTTGGCATATTCAGCCGCCCCGACCCGGATGATGTAGGGGACGGTGGCTAAGGTCTCAACGTTATTGACGCAGGTCGGCTTGCCCCAAAGCCCTTTGATGGCCGGGAAAGGCGGACGGGGACGGGGCATGCCCCGCTTCCCTTCGATGGAGTTAAGCAGGGCGGTCTCTTCGCCGCAGACGAAGGCGCCGGCCCCTAAACGGAGATAGGCGTGGAAGGAAAAATCGGTTCCGAGGATATGATCGCCGAGCAATCCGACTTGCTCCATGTCTTCAATCGCCCGTTGGAGCCGCTCAACCGCGACCGGGTATTCGGCCCGGACGTAGAAGTAGCCTTTGGAGGCGCCGAAGGCATAGCCGGCGATCATCATCCCCTCGATGACCTCAAAGGGGTTGCCCTCGAGGATCGAGCGATCCATGAAGGCGCCGGGGTCGCCTTCATCGCCGTTGCAGACGATGTATTTCTGATCGGCTTGCACGTTGGCGGCGAATTGCCATTTCCTTCCGGTCGGGAAGCCAGCCCCGCCGCGGCCACGTAAACCGGAGGCGAGGATCTCGTCGATGACTTGCTGAGGAGTCATCTCGGTTAAGACCTTCTTCAAGGCCTTGAAGCCATCGTAGCCCAAGGATTCCTCAAGGAGGTCAGGGTTAATGAGCGAGCAGCCATGGAGGGCGACCCGGACTTGTTTCTTGTAGAAGTTGATGTCGTCTTGCCGGACCACCTTCTCGTGGGTGACCGGGTCGACGTAGAGGAGGTTCTCGCAGACGTTTCCGCCAATGAGGTCATCCTCAACGATCTGTTTGACGTCGGAAACCTTCACCGCCCGATAAAGGGTGTCTTCGGGGAAGATCTTGACGAAGGGGCCTTGGGAGCAGAAACCAAAGCAGCCGACGTGGTTGACGGTGACTTTGTTCTCCAATCCATGGGCCTTGATCTCCTCCTCGAGGGCTTTCTGGATGTCCTCGGAGGAGTTGGCGATGCAGCCGGTGCCGCCGCAGACGACGACCGCCCTCTTGCCGTTGGTCCCTTTGATCTTGGCTTCGAATTGCTCGGTGCAGGTCTTGATGCTTTCGTCGAGTTTCTTGACTGAGTCGATGCGCTCCATTTATTTGCCCTCCGCTTCCATTTTCCGGTATTCGTCGATGATCTTGCCGACTTGGTCCGGGGTGACCTTCGGATAGACCTTGCCATTGATCGACATGGCCGGGGCCAAGGCGCAGGCCCCGATGCAGCGGACGGCTTCGATGGTGAAGAGCCCGTCGTCGGTGGTTTCGCCCGGGGCGATGCCGAGCATAGCCGAGAACTTATCGATTATGGCCTGGGAGTTCTTGACGTAGCAGGCGGTACCTAAGCAGACGCCGAGGACGTATTTGCCCTTGGGTTTCAACGAGAAGAACGAATAGAAAGTCACGACCCCGTAAATCTCGGCGACCGGGATCCCGGTTTTCTTCGAGACGATTTCCTGGACTTCCAGGGGGATGTAACCGTATTTCTTTTGGATAGCCGAAAGAATCATCATCAAAGGCGATGGTTCATTGGCGTACTGGTCGCAGATCGCTTCGACCCCGACCACCACTTCATGACGGATTGGCATATCTAACCTCCATGCTGACCGCTTGTAACCGCTTTATTTTATAAAGAGGCGGAAGCGCTTTCAATCAAAAACGGGCCATCGATTACCGATATAGGAAAGTTAATTTAGCTTATCGACGATAAATAGAGGAAAACCGAATCGGTAATGGTTCGGCAATGAACGATTTTACCCGAATTTTTAGAGCCTTTATCCGGCTTTATCGTTATCATTATTAGCAAGGGGAGAACACCATGGAATACACCAAAGAGACGACCGACCGCTTCCTCAATCTTTATCGCCAGTTGGAGACCATCCGCGATTTCGACCAAGGGCTCTACTCCTACTATAAGAAAAAGTACTACGAGCAATTCGATGAGTACCGGCAGATCCGGAACTACCTAAGCCATGAGGAATATGGCGGCGGGTATCCGGTCGCCGTCTCCTCCTTAGTCTGTGATGACCTCCAGCAGATCCTTTGCCAGATGCGGAAGACCTGCTACGACATCGCGACGAAGAAAGTCGTGACCTATACCTATGACGATCCTTTGGCCAAGGCCCTCGATAACTTCGCCCGGCACGGGGTCACCTATGTCCCGATCGTCGAGAACAAACGGGTCAAAGGCATCGTCACCGCCGGCAAGCTCCTGTTAATTCTCTCCAAAGCCAACAAGAAGCCAATCGACCCGACCGCCAAACTTGGGGAATACAAAGACTATTTCGCCCTCGATAACCATAGCAAACGCTTCCTCTTCATGGGACGGAATGAGCCGATGGCCTTCGCCGAGCGCAACTTCTCCGACCTCTTCGATTCCAAACGGCTCGGTCTCATCATCGTCACCGAGAACGGGGAGCCCGACGAAGCGATGCTTGGGGTCATCTCGATCTATGACGTCGTTAAGGAAGACGAAAAGAACGAAAACCGGAAAAACAAATGAATCGCGATCCAATTCTAATCGCCAGTCACCTTGGCAAGCGTTTCCCATTGTCGCGGAAACAACAAAAGGAAAGGCGGACCGAGTCCAAATACCTTGAGGCGGTCCGTGACCTTTCGTTCGAGTTATACCAAGGGGAGATCTTTGCCCTGCTCGGTCCCAACGGGGCGGGCAAGACCACGACCCTAAGGATGCTCTCGGGCCTCATCTCCCCCAGCGAGGGCGAGATAACTTTACTGGGTGAGAAAATAACCCGGAAAACCGATTCCGTCCGTTCCCATATCGGGTTCTTAACCAGCGAGCTCAAGCTCAACAACTTCTTCACCCCTGATTACACCTTCACCTTCATGGGCCGCCTCTATGGGCTCAATGACGAGACCATCAATAACCGGAAAGAGGAACTATTCAATCTCTTCGGGGTGAAGGATTTCGCCTTCACCAAAATCGGTGAGCTCTCGACCGGCATGAAGCAGAAAGTGTCGCTAGCGGTGTCGCTCATCAATAACCCCGACCTAATCATCTTCGACGAGCCGACCAATGGCCTCGATATCCTCGCCTCGAAAGCGGTCGAGAATTACCTCCTAAAGCTAAAGGAGGACGGCAAAGCCATCATCATCTCCACCCACATCTTCTCCCTCGTCGAGAAGCTAGCCGATAAAGCCCTCATCATCCTCAACGGGGCGAAAGCCTATGAGGATTCAATGGCGAATATCGAAAAAGAAGGCGGGATTGAAAAGGTTTTCTTCTCGGTCTATCAGGAGGAAAAAGCATGAACTTTAAGCGCGTTTTTGCGGTCTTCCGCAAGGAAATGCGGAGATTTTTGACCGATATTCGGATGCTCAGCGCCCTCTTCCTTCCTGGCATCATCATCTTCGCTTTCTATATGATTTTAGGCGACGTCATCGATAACCTTGCGACTAGCACCACCGTCGACCCAACCTATTCCTATAAGATCGCCATCAACGAAGATGGAAAGGATAAAGGGCTCGAGAATGCGCTTCTTGGTTACTTTGCCCTCACCGAGCAAGCCGACCCGGAGATCACCTACTATCCAGACGCCCAACTCGATGAGGTGAACGAGCAGTTAAAGGACCAGTCATTGGATGTGGTGGTCCAACTGACCTTCCAAGGCGACGACAATAACACCTTAAAGGATGCTAAAGTCTTCTATAACTCCTCCAAGGCCGAATCGGAAAATCTTTATTCCATCATAATCGTGGCCCTTGATTCCTATAAAACCTATACAGTCGAATCGACCAATCTTGGCGAGACCTCAGCCCTCCAGCAATCGGTCATGAGTTTCGTCCTGCCGATGATCACCGTCTCGCTCCTATACTCCTCGGTCTTATCCTTATGTCCGGAGGCCATCGCCGGGGAGAAGGAAAGAGGGACGTTGCTATCGGTATTGTGCACCCCGATAACCCCCACCGAGTTCGCGACGGGGAAACTGATGGCCTTGTCGCTATTGGCTATAATCTCCGGCAGTTTCAATGCTTTGTGCACCATCTTAGCCACGCCTCAGATCATGGGCAATGTGACGATGAATCTTAGTTTTGGAGGTTACCTCCTCTACTTCCTGACGGTGCTATCGCTATTGTTATTATTCGTCTCGGCCGCCACCTTGATAAGCGCCCTCGCGAAATCGACTAAAGAGGCGACTTCTTATCTTGGACCCGGGGTCGCGGTCATCATGATTGCCGCCATCGTCCCGAGCATCGTCGATTGCAGCGCCCTCCCCTTCGCCTTCATCCCCTTCCTCAACACCTGCGCCTGCATGCAGATGATAACGGCCGCTTCCTTCTCCTTGCTCTATTTCGGGATGGCGGTATTGACGAACCTTGTCTTCACCGGGATATTCATCTTCCTCACCGCCAAAGCCTTCCGCAGCGAACGGATAATGGTCGGCTGAGGAATCGGAGGCCATGGCCTCATCAGGGATAAGAATAATCAGCCGAAATTTCTAGGGATGTCCGAAGTTTAAGAAATGGTCCAAACCGCATTTCTATCAATACGCTGGATTTTTACCAATATTTGATAGTTTTTCGCTATCGTGCCAAAAACTCATACTTTCAAAAGCTGGTTTTTGCCCAAAACTAGCATTTTCCTTTGGCCGATTTTGCCCAAAACCCAAACTTTCGAAATGCTCTTTCTGCCCAAAACTCGAAGATTTCGAACTGAAATGTGGTCTAAAATTTACTTTGAAAACCCTAGGTTTTCCTATATTGATAGCCCCCTCCGGCCGTCTAGGGATTTATGCTCAAACCATCCAATAGTTAAGAGGCCTGATATCCCTGCAGAACCCTTATAAGCAACAAGAAAACCCTGCCGAAGCAGGGTAATCAGGTTTAGTCGTCGATAATTATTTATCGGACCAGCGGACGAGGGTGACCTCAGCCGAATCGCCCCGGCGAAGCCCGAGCTTATAGGCCTTGGTGTAGCCGCCGTTGCGGTCCTTCATCCGCGGGCCAATCTCATTGAAGAGCTTGTCGAGGGCGGATTTTCCATCCTTCCCGACGACGGTCGGGCGGACGACTTGGGCCGCCAGCCGCCGGGCATGCAGGTCGCCCCGCTTGGCCCAGGTGACGAGCCGGTCAGCCAAGGTCTTGAGCTCCTTGGTGACGCCGCTGGTGACTTTGACTTCCTCGTTGAGGATCAAATCGGTGACGACATTGCGGAGCATCGATTTGTTCTTTGAGGCAGTATAGCCGGCCTTGAAGCGGACACCCGCTTTGCCGTGGACGTTTTTTCTTCCTTGTGCAGCCATTGTTATTCTCCTACGTAATCGCGGAAGTGGAGGCCGAGGTTAGCGAGCTTCTCCTTAACTTCCTTCAGCGACTTCTTGCCGAGATTGCGGACCTTCATCATCTCCTCCTCGCTCTTGGCGGTGAGTTCGTTGACGGTGGAGATACCCGCGCGCTTAAGGCAATTGTTGCTGCGGACGCTGAGGTCGAGTTCCTCGATCAGCATTCCGAGGTATTTGTTCTCTTCCGGCTTGACCTCGTCTTTGACCAACTTGTAGTTGGTGACCTTCTCTTCGAGGGCGACGAATTGCTGGAAGTGGGCGACGAGCAGCTGGGCTGCCATCGCGACCGCCTCATGGGGAGCGACCGCCCCGTTGGTGGTCACTTCGAGGGTGAGGCAATCGAAGTCGGTATCGTGAAGGACCCGGGTCGGATCGACGTGGAAGGCGACCTTCTCGATCGGCGAGTAATTGGAATCGGTGGCGATGACGCCGACGGTATCGATATGACGCTCGACCTTGTTCTGCTCGCTGGTCACATAGCCCCGGCCATTGCCAATGAAGATCGACATAACCAGGTGCCCTTTCTCGTTGATCGAGGCGATCTCGAGATCAGGGTTGACGACGTGGCAGAGGGCGGGGAGCTTGAGGTCCCCGGCCTTTAAGACGCAGGGGCCGGTGACGTCGACGTCGATCCGCTTGAGATCGGTCGATTCGTCATCAATCCGGAGGACGAGGTCTTTCAGATTGAGGATGATCCCGGTGACGTCAGGCTGGATGCCCGGAAGGGCGGTGAACTCGTGAGGGGCGCCTTCGATCTGAACGGCGACCACCGAGGCGCCCGGAAGGGCACTTAGCAGGAC
>CALVUF010000007.1 GCA_944363525.1 uncultured Bacilli bacterium | reverse complement strand
AGATAATCAAGGAGGCAAAAGTCAAGAAGGAACTGAAACTTATAAATTAGGTGTCTACAAAACGTTTACTAGTGCATATACCGGCATTAGATAAAAACCATTCTGGTATGGGAGCGTGCTAAACTAAGACTCGGCTTATGATTAACGCCGACCTCAACCAATTCCTCGACACCGGCTGGTGGAATCAAGACGCCACCATCTATTACCACGGCTACATCCATTTTCTTGACAGCTGGAACGACAAGGAAGAGATGCACCTCCGCATTATGAAGTGGCGAGCGAAGAACATAGATGACAAGTACTACGAAGACATCCTTGATGAGACCGGTGATCTGGCAGATTTCAGTCAACAGTTTCTAGTCGATGAGAACGAGGAGGCCCTCAGGGAAAAGTTCCTCAAATCCCCAATTTGGGACGGGAAGACTTTCTGGGAAGTCGAACCAGAGTTGGCTTGGCTCGATTAGGAACACGGACGATCAAAACTCGAAATTTCGTATATATATTACCGATAGGTTATAAAAACTTCACATTGATTAGAAATTATGCTTATATATAACCGATAGGTAATATTATGAGCAAAGAACTCGGGAAATTCATCGCTGATATGCGAAAGGAAAATGGCATTAAGCAGGAAGACCTTGCCTTATACGCCAACGTCAGCATGAAATTCATCAGCCAGCTCGAAAACGGGAAAAGCAGCCTCCGCCTCGATAAGGTCAATGATGTCCTGCGGGTCTTTGGCTATCGACTCGGCCCGGTGGAGATGAAGAATGAATAGGGAAGCTTGGGTCTACGTCGATGATGAAAAGGCCGGCAAACTGATTCAAGGGGAGGACGGCTTCGTCTTTGTTTATGATGAGGGGTACCGTTCTAGCCCCGCCGCCCAGCCAGTCAGCCTGACCCTGCCATTATCGAAAGATAAATACGAGTCGACCTACCTCTTCCCCTTCTTCGATGGCTTGATACCGGAGGGTTACTTATTGGAAATCGCCACCAGGAAATGGGGATTGAGCCCTTTAGACCGGATGGGCCTCTTGCTGCGATTCGGAAAAGACGCCATCGGCAATGTATCGGTAATCGAGGTCAAAGATGAGTAGGACATGCCTTTGCTGCGGCAAACCGATTGAAGGCCGGGACCAAGGCGGCTGGCATCCGGCCTGCATCAAGCGCTTTTTCCATACCGCCGTTTTTCCCGATTTCTCTCTTCTGAACAAAGAAATCGATGAGCTCATCGCCTTCTTCCTGTCCCAAAGCCATTCCTTAAGCGGCATTCAGCCGAAATTCTCCGCCGGCTTAGGGGACAAAGGAAACAAAACGCGATTCACCCTGACTTCCGCCATGCCCGGCTATATCGTCAAACCCCAGTCGCCTTCCTATTCCGAATTGCCCGAATACGAGCAGACGACGATGTTATTGGCCGAGGAATGCGGATTGCCCGTCGTCCCACACGGCTTAGTCCAAATCAAGCCCGGCGAACTAACCTACCTTTGCCAACGGATCGATCGCAATGGAGCCAAAAAGCTCGCCATGGAGGATTTCTGCCAGTTATCCCTCTTCCCAACCGAATACAAATACCAAGGTTCCTACGAAGGGGCATTCCGCCGGGTCATCGACAAATATAGTGAGCAGGGGCAAATCGCCGCGATCCGTTATTTCCTCGTTATCTTGTTCTCCTATATGGTCGGCAACACCGATATGCACTTAAAGAACTTCTCTTTGGTCAGAACAAACAACCATTACGTCTTAGCCCCCTTTTATGACCTCTTGCCCGCCGAGATAATCGCTAAGCAAAAGGAAATGGCCTTGACCTTAAACGGCAAAAACACCAATCTTCGGCCTGGTGATTTCCGGGCTTTTGGGGAATATATCGGCCTCGGCAAAGGTTTAAGTGACAACTTGGTTAAACAAATGGTCGATAGATTGAAGGCCGCTTCAAAGACAATCGAGGATTCGCCGCTTAGCAATCAGGGGAAAGCCGCGTTCGAAAAGCTGATAAAGACAAGGATCAGCCAGTTCGAATTCTGAAACCAAAAAACCTCCCCGGCCAAGCCAAGGGAGGTTGAGAGTTCCGGATAAAGCGGATTAACGCTTGGAGAACTGCGGAGCGCGACGAGCGCCTTTAAGACCGTATTTCTTCCGTTCTTTGCTCTTCGCGTTGCGGGTGAGCATGCCGGCGACCTTGAGGGTCTTCCGGTCTTCGCCAGCTTCGAGGAGGGCGCGGGCGATGCCAAGGCGGACCGCTTCGGCCTGCCCGGTGAATCCCCCACCGGCGACGGTCGCTTCGACGTCGTAACGGGCTTCCCCATTAACGAGCGCGAGCGGCTGCTTGAGGTTGAGGACGAGGGTCGGGAACGGCATGTATTCGTTAACGTCTTTGCCGTTGATGGTAATCTTGCCCTTGCCAGCGCTGACGTAGACGCGGGCCACGGCCGATTTGCGGCGGCCGGTTCCGTAATATTTGTTTTCAGCCATCTGTTTTCTCCTTACTTGCTAAGGTCGAGGACGACCGGGTTCTGAGCCGATTGCTCATGCTTGTCATCGGCGTAGACGTGAAGCTTCTTGATCATCTTCCGTCCGAGCGGGCCCTTCGGAAGCATGCCCCAGACCGAGCGTTCGATGAGTTCGACCGGGTATTCCTTGAGCATGACGCCGGCCGACCGGGTCCGGAGACCGCCGTTGTAGCCAGAGACATTGTAGTAGTTCTTCTTGTGCTCGGGATCGTTGCCAGTGAGTTTGACCTTGCCAGCATTGATGACGACGATGTTGTCCCCACAGTCGACGTGCGGGGTGTAGGTGGGCTTATCCTTGCCCATGAGGATGACCGCGATCTTAGAAGCGAGGCGGCCAAGCGGGATGTCAGTGGCATCGACTAGGTACCAGTTGCGTTTCACTTCGCTAGTCTTGGCCATCGTGGTTTGACGCTGCATTTGTTTCTCCTTCTGTCGTAGTTAGCGACTTTTTTCGAACATTCAACTTTACCGGGGTTTACTCGTTCAAAGTAGTGCCGGCTAGTATTATCCGCGTATGCGCGTATTAATTCAACAAAAATCATTTGTTGTATCTTTTTGAATTGGGCCGATTAAATCTAATGTATTTGAGTGAAGGATAAAATCAAAGGCTAAAGAGTGTGATTAAACCTTTTTGCTAAGGCCGAAACGTTGCTACCAACATGCTTTCTTGCCTAGACAAACAACTTGACCACCGCCAAGTGGACAAGCAGTGTACAAGTAATCTTTTTCAAGTGGACAAGTTATTGATTACTTTCGATAAATACGTTACAATCTTGTCATGGATTCAATCATCAAAGACTTAGAACAAACCAAAATTGAAAACGATCAAATCGAATTTAAACTACGTTTGGAACCGGACGAAGACAAAATTGAAAAGTGGGCCAAAACATTGGTCGGTTTTGCCAATATGGCTGGGGGAACCATAGCCGTTGGTTTTGATAACGTCGGAAATATGGTAGGTTTAGAACCCGATGTAGTTGACCAAACCAAAAACTTAGTTCTAAGAGTAAACGACCGCCATATTTTTCCCCATTTAACAATTGAATTCGAAACCAAGGCAATAGGAAACGGTCGATTTATTCTTTTGCTAAAAGTCGAACCAGCTGACCAAATAATCATTTATCGGAGAGGCGACTTCAACGAAGTTGTGTATCTCCGCAAAAATGGAGCCACTCTTCCAGCCACTGTTGCAGAAATTCTTAATTTGGGAAAAAGAAAATTTGGGACCGATGCGCAAATTCTCGATCGAACCTTTGCTAAAAAGGATTTTAGCCAGTATATCCAACTAGGAAAGCTATATCGTGATGACGATAAAGAAATCGGCCTAAAAGAATTAATCGACCAAGAAGTGGTCGCCCCTGACGGGCGGATCAGCGAAGGGCTTTCGATGTTCGCCGACGATTACGACTCCGAGGAAACTCTCATAGCCTGCCGTCTATGGGATGGGTATGACAAAGGGGTGGATGAGGTCATTGATAAAAAGGAATTCCATGGTCCCCTGGGCGTGATTTTCGTTGAAGCCATGAATTTCGTTAAACGGAACACCCGGACTGGTCTCATCAAGCAAAAAGACGGATCTCGTCGAGACATTGCCTCCTATCCGGAAGTCGCCCTGCGGGAAGCGCTTATCAACGCCATCGCCCACCGCGATTATTCAATCGAAGGAACGCAAATCGACGTCGACATCTTCAAGGATCGGTTGATCATCGCCTCGCCTGGTGGCTGCCTACTGCCTCAAGACCCCGAATCCTATCCTTTGAACAATGTCCCATCGATTCGGCGAAATCGAAAAATATGCGGCTGCTTTACCGCGATTGGGCTAATGGAGAAAAACGGTTCGGGTTTTGCCAAAATATACGATGCTTATAAAGATGAGAAGGCGCCAGAACCGGTCTTGGAAGCGACATCCGGTTCGTTCATGATTGTCCTCTTCGATCTGCTTGATGACGGAACCGGCATTCAAATGAGCGATCTATGTCCCAAAGCCCAAGAGATATTGGCTTACTGTGAAAATGAAGCCCATACCCGAAAGGAAATCCAGGACCACCTAGGAATCGCCTCGCGCTCATACATGACGGCCAAATGCCTTGCCCCATTGGTCAAGAAAGGTTATCTGAAAACCACCGCTCGGGCCAATAGCCCCATCGTCAAATACCTCACGGTCAAAAGGAAGTAACTTGCTCAGTGGACAAGCAGTGGACAAGTAATCTTTTTCAAGTGGACAAGTAACCTGATTCCGTCGATGCGATCGTAACAAAAAGAGTCAGCCCCGCTGACCCTGATTGATGCAAAAGACGATTAGATGTTGTCGACGTTGGTATAGACGGCTTGAACGTCCTCGGCCTCGTCGAGCTCCTCGAGCATGGCTTTGAGCTTGGCCTTGGCTTCATCATCGACCTCGATCCATTCGTTCGGATACATCGTAGTCTCGGCCCGATCGTAATCGGTGACCCCGAGGTCTTTGAGCAATTCCTTGGCTTTCTCCAAGTCGGAAGTGGCGACACGGGCTTCGATCTCGCCGGCGTCATCGACGGTGACCGAACGGACATCGACGTCGCCGAGCACTAAGCATTCCTCGACCGCGCTTTCCTCAACGCCTTTGAAGTTCAAGACGCCGAGATGCTCGAAGTTATAGGCGACCGAGGCCATCTTCGCTCCCTTACGGGTGCAGATGGTCCGAACGGTAACTAAGGCCCGGTTGACATTGTCGGTAAGGGTATCGACGATAATATTGCTGCCGCCCGGCCCCATGAATTCGTAACGGCCAGGGATGTAAGCGACCGTATCGCCACCTTTGGCTTTCTCGATCGCCCGGTCGATAACGTCTTTCGGGCACAGCTTCCGGTATTTTTCGATGGCGCTTCGAAGCGCTAAGTTCGAGTTCGGATCGGGCTCGCCGGATTTGGCGGCGGCGTAGATCTCCTTCGAGGCCCGCATGTAGATGGCCGACTTAGCTTTGGCGGTCGCCGCCATGGCCGCGGCCCTGACTTCAAAATGTCTTCCCATAAGAAACTCCTATTTCCGTGCGTAAATATAGCACCGCAACCTTTCTCCCTAAAGAGGGAATTCGTCTTTGTCGGGGGCAAGGGGAAGCGGCTGGGTATCGCTCACATGCCCGGGTAAATGCCGTAAATCCATGAAAAGAAGTCCATCATCGCCTGGTATATCTCCTCGACCGTCGTGCTTTCTTCGACCCGGCTTAGATAGCCTTCGAGCTCATCCTCGTCGACCGAGTAGCCGAAATCGTAGCCGGCTTCCTTGACATAGCCCCGATATTGGAACACGAGCATCCGCCCGATTACCGAGACGAGGAAGGAATCGAGGGATTCGAGGGCGGCCAAACAATCCTCCTGCGAGTCGATCGCATCGATGATTGCCACCATCTCGTCGACCTCTTCCGGGGCGACGACACCATCGAAAATATCGCTGGCGAACGTCGAGACGACGAATTCCCTTAGATAGGGGACGGCCGCTTCGTAATCGACCAGCTCATAGGAAAGATAGATCGCCGAGCCGGGGAAATAGCCAAGCTCGTAAGTCGAGTCGTCGCTTATTTGCTCGCTAAGCAACGGATCGGCGTAGATGCCCGAGATCTTGAATCCCGGGATCGCGTATTCCGGAAAGTCCGCCAAATCGCCTTCAGCCGGCAACCGGATGGCCATTGACATCCCCGACAAAAGCGAAATCACTTTGCTGGGGAACACCCTCGACACCCCGATCACGAATCCGGCGAAGCAAGGCAGGACTTCCTCCTCGTAATAGACGAGCAAGGATTCCGAGGCCTCGAAAAACGCCGAGAGCATTTCCTCCGGGGTAAACGTCCCCGATTCCTTTTTCCCTTCCAAGGACTCGAGCAAAGCCGTCGACCAGGAGGGGTCGAGGTAGCCTTCGGGATAGAGATTGTTCATCACGTCGCTGACCGTATAAATGAAGGAATCAAAGGCGTTGCGGTAGCTGATGGCGTTGTAGGTGATTTTCTCGAGCAAGTCTTTCGCGATCATCTCAAGCTCGCCGATCGTCCATTCGTCGGGCGCCTTTTGGTAGCAAAGCAGCAAAAGGTCATGAAGCGACTGGAAATGGCCGCTTAAGTCGCAGCCGTTATCGCGCACGGCATGCTCCCATTGCTCCTCGAAATTGCGAATGAGCTCCTCTTTTTGGATGGAGGAATCGCCTTCCGAGCGGAAAAGGGCTTCAAGCTCGTTGATAGTAAGCATCAAGGAGGCGTAAAGCTGCTTGAAGGAATCGAGATCCGAGGAAGCGGAATCGTAATAGAGGCGAAGCTCTTCGATGTAGCCTTGGAATTCGGCTAGTTTGGCGCTAGCGTCGATGTATGGGCGATTGAGCGACTCCTCAAGGAAAACGTCGTAGTATTCATTGAAAGAGGATTCGAGGATCGAGACGTTTTCCATCGCTGCTTGGAACAATCCGTCGCAAGCCGCCGAAACGCCTTGCCCGTAATAGCTATCGACCGTCGGTTCGATAAGCCCATTATCAGCGAGCGACGGGAAATAGTCATAGCCGAAATTCTTGACGGAGGAATAGGCCTCGTCTTCGGAAACCAAATCGTAGCCGACGTATAAAATAGAGGGAGCGGTTTGGTCGATCGTCATCTCGCCTTCCTTATACGCCTGGGTAAGTTCGGGATCGAGATATAGGCCGCGCGCCTGATAGCCGGGGAATTCCTGGGCAAATTTGAAGACATCGGCCGTTTCATCGGGACCGAGGGTCAAATCGATGGAATTCCCGTAGGAGGGGGCGAAGGGATAGCTCGAGCAAATCGTCACCGTCTTTTGCGAATCGCGATAATCCCCCACCGCTTGCTCGACCTCGGCCAAAACCGAGGGGAATTCCTCGGTCAATCCATTGATATGGGCTTGCAGCTGCTCCAAAGTATTACAATAGACGTCCCGGTACTGCTCGAGGAAGGGCATTATGATCTCCTCGGTCTCCGGGACTTCCGCGATCGCATAGCGTTGCAAGAAATCGCAAAGGTAATTGCCCAACTTCTGGGCGAAGTCGGCAAGCGAATAGACGCTTCGCTCGAATTCGTTATGAAGGCTATCGATGACCCGGCCGGCTTCGAAATCACCAGAATCCAAGACGCGTTCGATGGCAGAGAAAGTCTCGCTCAGATGGAATTGAAGCGGCAAGTCGGCGCAGGTGTTAAGCAAAGAGGCGAAAGCCTCCTTGAGGGCATCGTAGAACGCGCGCCCCGCATCGAAGGTCAAATTGGCATCGATAAGATTGTCGATAGCACGGCTCGCGGCTCCCAACGCCTCGCAAGCCGCCTTCAATTCCCCGATCGTCGTCGCCTCATTTATGTTCGACACCAAAACGTCGATCCTTTCCGCGTAAATGGCGGTAAGCTCGCTATTTTCCTCTATCTTGGAAAAGAAAGAGGCAAAGAAAGCCAAGGCGCTCGCCTTCTCCTCTTCATCTGAGGGCAAAGCCTCCAGCCAAGCATGGAATTCATCGGCGATCGCCTGGCATTCGAGGTTATTGGAGGCGAACTCCATTTTGTCGAGGAAAGAAGCGAACCGAGCAGAGTTTTCCACGATCTGTCCCTGGCTTATGTAATAGGCGGAGAAAGAGTGTTGCAACTCGGCGAAGAAGTGGGCTTGATCGAAATCCCAATCCTCGTAATTCGGTTCCCAGCGGGCCACCAAAGTCAAATCGCTTATGATCGGGGCGGCGTTGGTATAGACATTCGCGCTGGCGCGGGCATCATCATACCAGCCGAGGAAGGAATAGCCCTGGCGCGAAGGGAGAGGAAGCTCGATCGCGTCCCCTTTCTCGACAACAAGGGAATCGATCGCCGCCTTTCCCCCGTTGGCGTCGAAACTCACGGTCGCCTTATCGACAGGGAAAACGGCCCCATTGGTCACGGTGAAGGTGAAGGTGGTCCCGTTGGTCAAATAGATGGTGTAGGTGTCGACGTTGCCTTCGCTCCCGGTCTTCTTGACCTCGACGATATAGGTCCCGTCCGGGCCTTTGGCCCCGTCGGCCCCGTCTTTGACCGAGTAGATGGTCTCGGTCCCGTCGGAGAAGACGATTTTATACGTCCGGACCCCGTCGCTTTCCGAGATCAATTCGTTAGAGACGACGCTCACCGGCTCGCTGTCCGATGAGGAGGTCTCGACCTTCGAGGTCTCGCTCGAGGAGCCGGGGGAAGAGGAGGAAGAGGACGGGAGGGCGGGGTGGCAGGACCCAAGGGCCAAGCCGAGGAGGCTTAAGCCCAGGAAAAACGGTTTCTTGCGCATATTCTCCGCCTCACATATCGACGATCTGATTGATGATTTCGTTGACCGCTTTTATGTCGTCGAAATCATCGCAGGTCTCAAGCATCGCTTCGGCCTGAGCCACCAATTCGGCTTTATCCGGGTCGCTTTCGTATTGGGCTAGCGTCTGGCGGGCCCACTCGACGAACCGCGGCGCGACGAACTCCTCGCAATAAGCGATGTATTCATTGTAACTGGCCTCGTCGACGACTCCCTCCGCCCGAGCTTTGAAATCGTCGACGGACACATCGGTCAAAAACACTTGGAAGATGTCAAAATACCAAGTGGTGAATTGGCCGGCCGCTTGATAGTAGTCGACGATCACGAATTTGGCGTAGAGGGTCTCTCCCGGCGCATAGATCGAGAAATCGGCTTTGATTTCCGGCTCATCGGACAATAGCTTTGTGAATTCCGGATCGGCGTAATAACCGGCGAATTCTAAGGTGCCTGATCCAAAACGGTCGGTTATGTTGAAATATTCCCCTTCCCTTACTTCGAAAAACGAAAAGGAAGTGATCGGAAACGGCTCCATGACCGGATCGACCGCGACGACAGTTAGCCTAGGCGCGGTCTCGAAGTCGATCGAGCGGTAACATTCGGCGATCTGTTTCTCAATGAGATAGAGGTTGTTATACAAATCGTATAAACCGGGAGCATTCTCGATCGAAGAGCGGAAATCGTCGATCAAGTAGCCGTACAAATCGTTGAACTCGGCGTATTCCTTCTCCTCGGCATAGGCTTGAAGCGCGGCGAACGAGGCGTCGACCTCATTCAAGGCCTCGGTCTTCTTCTCCGCTAGAAGCGCCTCCGCGTCTTCGGCGGTCGCCGTCTCGATCTCGGCTTTCACCGACATGAAGGCGTCGTCGATTTGCCACTTGTAGTTCGCCTCGAAATCCCCCGGATAATAGGATTCCTCGATTTTGACGCGGAGAGTATTCAAGATGGAAAAGGAGTCGTTCATCGTCAAATCGTAGCTAAGCTCGGAAGCCAGGTTTTTCAATTCGGCGATTTTCTCGTCGATGTAGGCCAAGGCGATAACTTGTTCTTTCTCGCCGGCAAGATATTGCTCTTGCGTGTTCACGAGCTCTTCCAAACTGCTATGGAAGTTCACGAAGCTGTCGTAGACGTCATTGATATCATTGGCGTTGCCGACCAACTCGAGATACTTGTTGACTCGGTCGAATAAATGGGAATACTCGTATTTATCGGCTAAGTCCGACCGGTAATCGAAGCCGTCTAGCTCTGATTGCAACCTCGAACGGACTTCTTCCTTTAGCCCCTCGAAGGCCTTTCCCCCATCGAAGAGGTCGCGGGCATAGTCCTCCAAATCGTCGCAACGGACATTATAATCGTCTTCGCTGCTCGCCTGATAAAGGGCTTGTTTGTATCGCTCGATTTCCTCGATATAGGAATCGATCCCCAGTTCCTCGAGGAAGGAGAGCTCCTGCGAATAGATCCATTCGAAATTCTCTAGCGCCTTGTCGACGATGACCGGCAATCGCAAGACGAACAGACGATCCTCCACCTTATTCCGTAAAATGGAGAATTCATGGTCGAGGTTCACCGCGTCCTTAACCGTCTCCATGGCGTCGATTTTCCCATACAAGGCGTCGTACTCGTCTTGGAATTCAACGACCAATTGCTCATAGCCGCTGAACTGGTCATAAGCGCTCGAGGCGTTGGACTTGAACATCGACTTGATCGAATCGGAGGCCGGGATCGCGTAATACCAATCCAGGTCCTCGGCCACCAAGTCGAATTCTTCCTGGTCGAAGCAAAAGCCGATCCGGCCGACATAGGTCAGGATGGCCTCGTTATATTCCGCGACCACTTCGCCCCCGATATAGGAGGCGGAGGGGGTGTATAAGAACGACTTTGCGCTTTCTTGCAGACGCGATAGCGTGCTCTCCCAGGTCGGGTCGGCCAAGTTGACCCATTTGGCGATGAGGGATAGGTCCCGGGTGACCGGGGTCGAGGAAGAGAAGACGCCGTCGGTGGGGAGAACGCCGGTGTACCACCCAAGGAAAGCCCCGCCGTCCCGGGTCGGGAGAGGAAGCTCGACCGAGGTCCCTTTTTCGATCGACTGGTAATCGGAGGCGAGGAAATCGGCCGGCATCGTTCCCCCATTGACGTCGAAGCTAAGCGAATAGGTGGCCGGGGCAACGGTCCCCGAGGAACCGTTGGTGACGGTGAAGGTGGTCGAGGTCCCGTCGGTGAAGGTGATGGTGTAGGTGTCGACGAGCCCCTCGGTCTTGGTTTTCTCGATCGAGGCGATTCCATTCCCCGCCGCCCCCGGGTCCCCGTCAACGCCGTTTTCGACGGTAAAGGTGGTGGTCGTCCCGTCCTTGAAGGTGATGGTGTAGGTGGTCTTGCCCTCGTCATCGGTTGAGGCGTTCAAGGCGATGATCTCAGGGGCTAAGTCGACTGGGGTTTCGGTCGGGATAGCCGAGCAGCCGGAAAGGGCCAAGCCCAAAATTCCGGCTAAAAGGTAAAACGGGGTGCGACGGGGTTTCATTTTCATGCATTTTCTCCCTATGGATAAATAAAAGGATATAAAATCCCCCCCCCGAAATTCAAGATGCGTTGGACGTCACTCCAAAGATTTTACCTAGCGCCGAAAAGTCGAATCAAAGAAACATCACCATGTACAAGGGGATTTGCTTTATTGGATCGCCGTCAACGACATTACCATTATAAAGTTTGTAATTGCACGTGACATTATACTTCGCTTTATTGGTCAGCACTTCCTTAAGCGACTTCGCCCGACCATCGTTGGTCTTGACTTCCAATAAAGTGATTTCCGATTGGCAAGAAGTCACGAAATCGATCTCCAATGAGTCGTTCTTTCGATAATAATAAAGATCTTTGAAATGTTTGATCAGCGAATCGGCAATGAGGTTTTCGTATATCGACCCTTTGTAAATACCAATATTCCCATTAAGCAAATCGGCGGCTGACTCTAGCCCAAGGCTGCGCATAAATAAACCTGTGTCGTTGAAGAAAATCTTGAAAATTGAATCATCGATTTGACCGGATAAGGGCCTCTGCAATGATTTTAGATTGAAGCAACGACTGATCAATCCATATTCTTCGAGCCAAAGTATTGCATCGAGGTATTTACGCGCCGAACCATCTTTCCCAACTTGGGAATAGGCGAATTTTTTGTTTTCCTTGCTTAGTTGGCTGGGAATAGAGGAATAGACATCCAATATCCGTCCAAGGAGAGTCCGGTCTAAACTCCTATCCCCCGCCTCATTGAGATGTTTACCATAATCGTCTTTATAGGACTCGAGAATGTCATTTTGCACCGATTGCGCACCAACTATCCCCTGCGTTAAATAGGCGGTCACCGCTTCCGGCATCCCGCCCACGATGGCATATTCTCGGAAGTATTTAAGAAAAACGTCGTTCAAAAAACGATCCAAGGGTTTTAGAGACAAGAACGCTTGCCTTGCTTGCTCGATTACATCTTTTCCTACCCCCTTGGCCCAAAGAAATTCTTCGAAATCCATCGGAGTCATTGTAAGACAATGCTCGAAGCCGACGGGAATATCGGCCGGCCGCCGATTATACCCACGGAGGCCCAAAAGCGAACCGCTTTCAATGAGGTCAAAACGTCCATCCAACATCAGAGGCTTGGCCGCGTAACGGGCCCGGGGGCATTCTTGCACCTCATCGAAGAAAAGGACGGTCTTGCCGGGAGCGAAAAGAAGCGAAGGGAAAACGAGCCGCAGCCGAGAAAGTAAACTATCAGCGGTCAAATTCCCCTCAAAAAGTTCTTTCTTATCCGGATCGTCAAGGAAATTAATATAGACAATCTCGGAATAATGGGAACGACAATAATCCATTATGGTCGTGGTCTTCCCAACCTGTCGAAGGCCCTTGATGACCAAGGCTTTCTTCTTTAGGGAATTGTCGTTGGCCCACCGCTCGATATCTTTGGTAATTTTTCTTTTAAACATGGCCAAATTATATAGCAACATGTCTTTTTTGCAAAATTTTTCCCCGAAATTTTTTGATAAATTTCAATTTTTTCGGGGGAATTTTTTGCTAGTTTTCAAATTTTTTCCCCGAAGTTTTTTGAAAATCTGATTATAAAAGCAAAATCCCTGATTAATTCGGAATAATGCCCAGGGCTTCGCTTTACTTTAAATAACCGAGTACTTTCTTCGGGAGAAGGATATCCGGCTCAACGACGGTGAGGCCGCACCTATCGGCGATTGAGAGGACTTGATCGGCCGACTCATGATCGAAGTCGCTCGGGGAATGGGCGTCGATCCCGAAGGTGACGGTGTTGCCGACCTCTTTCACGATCTCCCAGAACTTGGGATATGGGTAATGCATCCATTGGAGGTCATCGACCGGCGGATGGACCTTATCCCGGCGGAGGAAGCCGCAGTTGAGCTCGACCGGCATGTTGAGCCGCTTGGCCTCTTTGAGGATCGTATAGGCCATGTCGATGGTCTCTTGGTTCCATTCCTTATTCCATTGCAAGTATAGATCCGGATGGGCGAGGTAGGCGTAGAGCCCGCTGTTCATGCCGGCGATGACATCTTCAACGTAACGCGAATTGGCAGTATGGGTATCGTAGGAGCCATAGTAATCGCTCTTATCGCCTTTGCGTCCGCTATGCTGGCCTTGGATGAAGTAATCGAAAGGGCCTTTCAATAAATCAAAGAGGTAACGGACGTCCTTGCCCCCATGGTATTCGGCTTCGAAGCCTAAAAAGATCTCAATCTGATCCTTATATTTTTCCTTCAAGGTCAAGACCGAGTCGATGTAGCCCGGAAGCATATCAAAGCTCCCTCTTTGCCCTGGCTCCTTCATCCCCGGAAAGATGCAGTGGTCGGAGAAGCCGAGTCGCTTGATCCCTTTCTTGATCGCGGCGATGACGTATTCCTCATCCTCCCCATAGGCATGGCCGCACCGCTTCGTGTGGGTGTGGTAGCAGAAATCATAATAACGGGATGCGCTCATAAGTGACCTCCTCCAAGGTTAAACCGCAGGCTTGGGCTTTATAATGGGTGACGCACCGGGGCTTCTTTTCCAAAGCCGCGGCTAACTCGTCTATTGTAGAACGGTGAAAGCCGACCCGAAAGGCATAACCGACCATCAGACGGATCTGATAGGTCATGAACCCGTTGGATCGGAAAATGACCTGTCCCAGCCCTTCTTCTTCATCATAAATCACTTCAATCAGCTGCAAAACCCGGATAAAACCATCGATATCTTCCTTTTTGGCCGTAAAATTCGAGAAATCATGCTCCCCTTTGAAAATCCGCAAAGCCGACTTGAAAGCCGCCAAATCGAAATCGTAGTCGCCTAGATATGCCACCATATCCGATCGCAAAGCCTGTTTCTTCTTGATTGAGAAACGGTAGATATAGGTTTTGCTAACGCTGCTATGACGGGGATCGAAGCTATCATCGACATAAAGCAAGGACGAGCAAGAAATATCAGACGGGAGCCGCCGATTAAGCAAAGAGCAGAGCCTGGTCAAATTCACCCTTCGTTCAACCCTAAAGGCAAAAGGATAGGAGGCGGCATTGACCCCGGCATCGGTCCGGCCGCACCCCTTGATCAAAGTCTCTTGCCCCAACAAAGAAGAAAGGACCTGCTCGACCGTCCCTTGGACCGTCACCTTATTCGGCTGCCGCTGAAACCCATAATAGGCTCGTCCTAAAAAGGAAAGGTAACCCAGCACCTTCATAAGGCCGTCACTCCCAAAAGAGCAAAGAAATCGAGGTTCATCGCCGAGACGGTGATATAGCCAGCCATCACCAAGACCGAGACAACTAGCCCCATCCAAGCCCCGAATCCGAAATGAAGTTTCCGATAACGGGTCCGATTGGCCTCGGGATCATAGCCCCGGCACTCCATCGCATCGGCCAGTTCCTCGCTCCGGATGAAGGAGGAGACGAAAAGGGGGATAATCAAGGAAGTGACCCCAGTGATCCGGGAGAGAAGCCGCCCATGCTTGAAGTCGACGCCCCGGGAGGCTTGGGCCTTCATGACCCGGTCGGCATCCTCCAATAAGGTCGGGATGAAGCGCAAGGCGATGGAAAGGATCATCGCGATCTCGGCGGCCGGGAAGCGGAATATCTTCAAGGGAGTCAAATACCATTCGATGGCATAAGTCAAATCCAAGGGTTTGGTGGTCGCGGTCAAAACCATCGTCAGCATAATCATCATGACCAGCCGCATCATGATCCGGAAGGCCTCGGCGAAAGCATCCCAATACACCGTCCAACTCCCGGTCGACCAGGCGATGCCTAAAGTCGGCTCCTTCCCATTGGGGACCAGGATGTAAATGAGCAGCAAAAACAAGATCATGAACCAGAGGGAACGGAGGGAACCAAGGATCGATCTTAGGCTCATCCTTGAGCAATAAAGTAAAACGCAAAGGAAGAGGAAGAGGACCCCGCCCATCAGGGCCCGCATCGACCAGGTCGGGTAATTGAGGAAGACGGCGACCATTAAGAAAATCGTCGCCGCCAACTTGGCCCGCGGATCCATCTTATGGAGAAAAGAATCATAAGGGACATAACGCCCAATCGCGAAACTAGCCATTTTGGCACCTCGCGATTTCCTTGGCTAAAGAAGGGATATCGACGCAATCATCAAGGCAAATATCCATCCCTTGGGCTTTCAATTGCTTGGCGAATTCAAAGAAAGGCGGGATTTGCAAAGAATATTGGGTGATGTCCCCTTTGAACAATTCGATCGGGCTGCAGGTCTTAGCGATTTGGCCCTCACTCATGACGAACACCTTATCGGCATGCTTCAAGACCAAGGACATATCATGGGTGACGAGGATGATGGTCGTCCCCTTAGCATGGATCTCATCGAAGAGGTCCATCATCTCTTTTGCCCCTAAAGGATCGAGTCCCGCCGTCGGCTCATCGACCACTAAGTATTTAGGGTGGATGGCCAGGATCCCAGCGATGGCGACCCTTCGCTTCTCGCCTCCGCTTAGTTCAAAAGGCGAACGGTCATAAAAGGATTCGCCAAGCCCTACTAGCGACAACGCCTCTTTGGCATCCTCAAGCGCCTCTTCTTTGCTCCGCCCGAAATTCTTCGGCCCGAAGCTGACGTCTTTCAAAACCGTCTCCTCGAACAGCTGATACTCGGGGAACTGGAACACCAGCCCCACTAGTTTCCGCAAGGGGCTGATCTTCTTGCTCCGCTTCTTCTTGTCGGAAGAGGAGACGAACTCATCGACTTTGACCTTCCCTTTCGAAGGGACGAGCAAAGCGTTGATATGGCTCACCAAAGTCGACTTTCCGCATCCCGTCCGCCCCACCAGGGCCACGAACTCCCCGTCATCGATATGGAGGTTGATGTCCTTCAAAGCCTCGTATTGCAACGGGGTCTTCGGCGAATAGGTATAGCAGACGGAGGAAAAATCTATCGGCATAGCATTTCCCCCATCAATTCTTTTTCATCAAGGGTCGGAGTTACCTTAACCCCCAGTTTATTGAGCTCATGGGATAAGGAAAGGGCGAAAGGGATATCGAGATGGGAATCGGCGAGGATGGTCTCGGAGGCGAATACTTCCTCCGGGGTCCCTTTAAGGATCAGTTTCCCTTCGTTAAGGACCAGCACCTCATCGGCTAATTTAGCCTCCTCGATGTCATGGGTGATGGAGAGAATAGTCAATTCAGGTTTGGCTTGCTTGACCTTCTCGATCAAAGCGGCAATCTCTTTCTTCCCCTTCGGATCGAGCATGGCGGTCGCCTCATCGAGGATGACAAGGTCCGGCTGCATGGCCAAGACCCCGGCGATGGCGACCCGTTGCTTCTGTCCGCCGGATAAGGAAGTCGGTTCCCGGTCGAGAAACTCCTTCATCCCAGCTAAACCAGCATATTCCTCGATGATACCTTCCATCTCGGAAGAAGGAACTTGCTTATTTTCCAATCCAAAGGCGATGTCATCGGCGACGGTGCTGCCGACGAATTGGTTATCGGGATTCTGAAAGACAATGCCTAAATGCGAACGGAGGGCCGGCTTGCTCTTCTTATCGACCACTTGGCCAAATAACTTGATGGTCCCGTTATAATCGAATCCCAATAAACCCATGATGGCTTTGGCTAAGGTCGACTTGCCCGACCCGTTATGGCCGATGATGGCGACCTGACTTCCCTTATTAATCGAAAAAGAGAGCCCATCGAGGGCTTTTTGACCGTCGCTAGTATAGCCAAAGGTCAAATCGTTAACCTCAAGGATAACCTCACTCATCCTTGTCTTTCCCCTTGTAATGGAAGTGGATATATAGCTCATTGCCAACGCAGCAGGCGACATACAAAAATAGAAACACCCCTAAGACCGAATAGAAAAGAACCGGGTTTTCCTCGATTTGGCCGGCAAGGGGGATGAACAACGAGATCCCGACTAAAAGAAAGCAGATCGAGATGACGACGATCCGATAGAAGGCGTTGCGCTTAACGAACATCGAACTTCACCTCGCGCCCGACGTAGGGACGGTATTTAACCCCAGCCATGTCGAGGATCCGGCGGGAGGCTTGCTCCTCGAGGTGGTCGTGGTACTTGTCGTCTTTGTAGATGACTTCCTTGATCCCGACCTGGACGATGGCTTTGGCGCATTCGTTGCAGGGGAACAAGGTGACGTAGATCCGGCATCCATTCAAGGCCGAGCCATCGCGGGTATTAAGGATGGCGTTGAATTCGGCATGGCAGACGTAAAGGTATTTGGAGTCGAGCCCTTCCCCATGCCCCCAAGGGATGGAATCGTCATCGACGCCGCGCGGCATTCCGTTATAGCCGATGGAGACGACCTTATTGGCCGAATCGACGATGCAGGCTCCCACTTGGGTCGAGGGATCCTTGCTTCGAGCCGCCGAAAGCTCGGCGATGCCCATGAAGTATTCTTCCCAATTAAGGTTATCGGTGCGATGTGTTTCCATATGCCTCCCTCCAGCACCGACAATCATACACGCGCGGGCAAAGGAAACCAAAAGCAACAGATTTAAAACAAAAGTATCGGTTGTTTTATAGGAAAATCGATTAAAAAAGATTCGATAAAATCGGGAAAGTATATTTTTTTGAACATTAGATTTATGGAAATGACCCGAAAAACGGAATTAAAGATTGATGAAAATCAATGTCGGACCATATTCAAAAATATCAATGGAGGCGGCAAAATATGCCAAATCAAAGTCAAGTCGGCGAATTAGGAACGCCACGCCTCCTTGTATCGGCTAATAAGAATAACAAGACCTAAGATTCGGCGGGGTACGCCATCTACGGGAAAGTCTGAAAGGGGAGCCAAGGCAATCTTTATGACGTGATTAGGCGGGATTAATGGGTTTGCTGGGCGGTGGTTTTCCACGGTCCTATCAATAACGTCTTAAAAACTCATAGATTCAAAAGCGAATCGAAGTACCCCGAGTTATTGCCAAAATAATCAATCAGGAAAAAGATACTGGTGTTGATAACGGCTATTTTGTGATCCCCCGCCATTTAAATGTAAATATCTTACGGTTCCGTAGTTTTATTACGGCTAATAATTTTAGAAAAGTGGATTTCATCGAGCTTTTATATTTGTAACAATCAAAAAAGCAAATAAAAATGGAAGCATAAGATCGTAGATTGAGGCAGAGGAAAAGCAAACTAAATCCTGCTATTCCCAATCTTGGTTTACAATTCAAACATGAAAGAAAAGACCCTCAAATCGAAGAATGTCTTCTCCGGCAAGTTGCTCCACCTCTATGTCGACGAGGTCGAATTAGAGAACGGCCATAAAGCCATTAGAGAAGTGATTCGCCATTGCGAAGCCTCCGCCATCTTAGCCATCGACGAGGAAGGACGGGTCTTGATGGAAAAGCAATTCCGTTATCCCTATGGCGATGACATATACGAAATTCCGGCCGGCAAAGCCGATCCAAAAGAAGACCCGATGGAAACCGCCAAAAGGGAACTATCCGAGGAGACCGGCTATCAGGCCTCCCAATGGGTCCACCTTGGCGATATGTACCCCTCCTGCGCCTATACCGATGAGGTAATCCATATTTACCTTGCCCAAGGTTTAACGCCCGGGGAGCGTCGCCTCGATGAAGGGGAGAGCCTCGATTATCGATTCATCAAGATGACGGATTTAAAGACAATGGTAAAAGACGGGCTCATCAAAGACGGGAAGACCCTGGCGGCCCTCGCGTTTTATCAGGCAAAATTCCAATAATCGCTCTCTTGAGGGCGTCATCAAAACTTAGAAGGGGCGATTGTTAAAGAAAATATCGATGTTTAGCCGTCTTTTTATCCGATTTAACAAGGATGCGGCTATTTTTCCAATAGATTTTGGGGCCGTTTCGCCTATTTTTCCAATACTTCGGAGGCCCATTTTGGCTATTTTTCCAAAATCCTGAACCCGAGATTTTCCGGCGTTGAAAAGAAGGCTGACATTAGGGAGAAAAGGAGACTCCAAGGGCTTAAATGACGATCACAGAATCAGCCAACTATCTTCTGATACTGGGGTTCCAATAAGTGTTTGAAGCGAAGCTCCATCGATTCAATGTAAAAGCGCTTACGCAAATCGCTCATGATCAATAGTCCGTGGCTTTCGCTCGGGATGGACATAATGAAATCCTTAATCATCGGCTCGCTATCGACCCATTTCTTATAAACGCTAACGATGGCCGCTTGCAAATCCGGGTTGTCGATTCCCAAGAAAGCATCGTTGCGAATCCGTTCGCCATTATCATTTTCGTAAGCGGTAAACCCATTAAGAGAACTCGCCATTAACTTCTCTTCGTCACTCAAAATCGAAGCAATTTTCGAGTCCGTATGTTTGCCGTAAAAAGAATTCCCATTGTCGTATATCGGGGCCATTCGGTAGGTATTCTCTTTCCGGAATTTCAATACGCCCCAATCGCCATCATGGCGGCTGTCGTTATCGATAAGCAGGTCAATGACCGCTTCGTCCCAAAACCGCTCTTTCGCGCCAGGCAAATTCTTTAGGACCTTATTATTGCCCAATTGGAAAATGACTTCTTTTAAATTCGAAGCCGGGAAAAACCTTCGGTCATTGCGTTCCGCCACGACATCATTGGTATCATTCCGCAAGGCGGTGTAGTGGATCAGTTATTCGTTCGTATCATCGCCGATAAAATCTTTGCAGGCACAAACAGGAATCATCTTGTGGTCAGCAAAGCAGACGCCCATAACGGTTTCTTGGACTTCGTATCCCAATATCGAGAAAACGTGGCTTCCAATGAACTCGCATAAAGGGGACGTCACATACGAAAGACCATTCACCTCTCTCATCAAAGGCCCTCTTTTAGGGAATTTGAGAATCCATTTCGTCCCTCGATAAACAATCCCTCGTTTTGGTCCGGACCGTCCTTCATAAGAAAGATCGCGGTCACTTAGGGGGGCAATTAGAAAAATCAACGATATCGATCATAGGCAATACTCGTAAGTTATCTATTCTCCTTCCTATTAATCGGCTGAGGAACGAAAAACCGTCCATTCGATGCCTTTTTTCAGGAATTTTTCATCACTCTTTATCACTGTTTATCACTTTATCTCGAAGATATCGGCTTCAAAGGGAGAGAGGAACCCCATCCGATACCCTTGGACCGGGAGCGATGACAGCAATAGCTTCGCCCCATCGAGGATCAGATGTCGGGGGATTTTGACGTCCTTCCCGGTCAAGTTGATCAAGATGAAACGGCGTTCCTGCTGATAGACCCGTTGATAGGCGATCAAATCCCCATGGACCATGATCGGCCGGAAGTCGCCATAGACAAAAGCCTCGTCTTTTTTCCGGAGTTGCAGCAAGGCTTTATAGAAACTTAGGACCGAGCCCTGATCAAGGGACTCGGCGGCCACGTTGATGACCTTATAGTTCGGATTGACCGGGAGCCAGGTCTTCTCATTAATGGAGAAACCAGCCGAAACCGCGTCATTCCACTGCATCGGGGTCCGGGCATGGTCCCGGTTGACCCGATTGGCCAGTTTGTAACGAGTCTTCTTAGTAAAGGGCAGCTTCTTCAATATCTCATTGACCTGCCGGCAACTGACGTCTTGGCTTTGCTCTGGGTCTTGCAGGGACAGATTGGTCATCCCAATTTCCTCCCCCTGGTAGATGAAGGGAGTTCCCCTAAGAGTGAGGTTCAGGACTGCAAGCGCCTTAGCCGAGGCCTTCGGGAACTTCACTGGGTCCCCATAATGGTTGATTGAACGGGGTTGGTCATGGTTCTCAAGATAATTGGCCATCCAGGGCACCCCAGTCTGCCATTTATAGATCTCGTCCCGAAGATAACGGGGCTTGAACTTCCTCTTGAACACCGGGACAAGGAGGTTATCGCAATTGGCGGTGTCGAACTGGAAGAACATGTCGAGCTCGTGGTTATCCAGATAACGTTTCCCGTTCTCAACATCGATGGCATAAGTCTCCCCGATGACGACGCAGTCGTAATGGGAGAAGACATCGTCATAGAATCGACGTAATAGTTTATGGTTCCCTTCCGAGCAAAGGTAATGCTCCATCCCTCTTCCGGAGGGCGAGAGCCCTTTGCCGTCTTTTAACGACTCCTTATAGCATTGGTTGATGACGTCGCAACGGAAACCATACACCCCTTTGTCCAAATAGAAACGAAGGATTCTCTCGACCTCCTCCACCACTCGCTCATTATGGAAATTGAGGTCGGGCTGCTCGGCGGAATAAAGATGGAGATACCATTCGCCACTTTCTTGATCGTAAGTCCAAGCCGGCCCGGTGAACATCGAGGTCCAGTTATTGGGAGGGACCCCCTCTTTCTTCCCCTTCCGCCAAATATAGTAATCCCGATATGGGGAAGCGGGATCCCGGCTGGCCTTGAACCATTCGTGCTGATCGGAGGTGTGGTTAACCACCAGGTCCATGATGATTTTAAGTCCCCTTTTGTCCGCCTCCTCCAAAAGTCGGTCGAAGTCCTCCATTGTCCCGTAATCGGGATGGATCGAATAATAATCGGCCACGTCATACCCCATATCCATGAGGGGCGACTTGTAGATCGGGGAAAGCCAAAGGCAATCGATCCCCAGATCCTTTAGGTAATCCAATTTGGAGATGATCCCTTCTATGTCCCCGATCCCATCGCCATTGGAATCGCAGAAAGAACGGGGATAGATTTGGTAAATGACCTTGTCATGAAATGAGCGCTTCGTTTCCATAAACAGATTATACCACCCCTAAAGCTAGTAGGGGCAAAACGGGATTTTCACAGCGCTCTAAGGCCAAAGGGAATATTAAACGGCCTGGAATTCCAAAGTGACGTCGGGGATAAGCCCCTCAATAGTTATCCCATCGTCACCGTGTTCGCCAATAAGATTGATGGCCATATGATTGCCATTAAGCCCATAAAATTGCATCGAACGGACCTGCACATCGTGCATGATATAGGGTCCATCGAGCTGCGGGCCAGGATCATGAAAAGTAATGATTAGGCATTCCTGAAAATTCGCTCCTTCATAAGCCATGCCAACGTCGCCGGCCTGATTATCCTCAAGCCCCAACCATTCGATTTGCCTTTGATCCCGTGTTTCCGACGGAAGGTCCCAATACCTCAGAACCGGATCGCCGCGGAGAACCAAATCGAAAGTCACTCGGCAATCCTTCCACTCTTCCTGGCTAGAGTATTCTTCGGGAGAATAAACATACTCATGCCTAGCAGGGGAAGTATAATTTGTGTCGCAGCCAACTAGCGGCAGCGCATTCAATGCGCAAAAGATTAACAATCCATAACCATTCCGCATCCGCATTTGAAAACTCCTGTATAAGATTTGAAAACCGTCTTGCGCCTAAGGTCGCTGGTCAGTATCGTAGAGTCAACGGCAGCTTGATCTTCCGTCATTTTTCGATTCTCCTTTCTTGGTTAAGTGGGCAGATGGTGAAAGAAGATTGATTAAATATTGCCAAAAACCAGAGGTTATTTCAAACAAGCGCTATATTTAAGAGCAAATCCGACTAAACCAGGAAAATTCAAGGAGGATTGAAAAATGCGAACAATCAGATTGCTATTGGAATACAGTTGCGAACCGGTTTGGATATATGGGGAAGACGGGATTGTAGAGGACGTCGGCTTGCCGGAGGAACTTAGAGGCAACAAAGAACTCGATGACCTAATGTGAAAGGTATCGCGCGAATTCGATAGCCAATACATCAACAACGAGCGCGAATTCACTGGCGTCGGCTTTAGAACGAAAGAGGAAAAGCAGCAATTCAAGCAGGATCTCATCCAGTTCTCAGCCATGAGTAGGGAAGCCTTAAAGCCATACGCGAATAAATATCGCTTGGTTGATGACTTCCATTACGAATACTATTGATGGCGTTATCCGATAACGAGCCAAAGGTAAGCCCATCCCCAATTAGTCGAAAAACGCCGAAGCGAATCCAGCCCCACCAACAAAAAACGGCCCACCGGCCGTCTTACTTGTTGTCTTCGCTGGCTTTCGCCAAGGCTTCGTTTATTTCCTTATCAGTCGAGCAGAGGGCGAGGGACAAATAGGCTTCCATGTCCTCAACGCTCATCTTCTTCGAATAAGCTTCTTCGTCCATAGCCGGCCCTCCAACCGGCAATAGTCTACTCGCCTATAGCCATTCCTCAACCCCGTTTCCTTGGACATTGTCCAAACTTTTCCGACTAATGGGGATGGCCCTAAGCGAAAAGAGGTTTTATGTTCAATCCCCTGTAGGCCCACCCAAAGCAAAGATGACGATAAGGCACACGACGATGAGAAGGACCAGCACCCCACAAAAGATGAAGAAACCCTTCCGGGAAGGATGGGAATTAAGCTCCTCTTTCTGCTCCGGGGTCAAAAGGCTCTCGTCGACCTCCGGTTCATTCAACTCGTTCTTTGGCATAGGCTAAGAACCTTATATCCCCGAGGAATAAAACCTTCCCCTCAATCGAGGCGAGATCATTGATAAACGGATGGTCGGCGGTGAAGAGGAAGAAATCGTCTTCACCCCAGAAGCAATCATCGCCCGGGATACCGGTCAGATAGACCTTATCGAAGGCATTGTCCAATAAGGGGAGGATCGAGGCGACGTTGCTCCCTTTTTTCGCGGCATAAACGACCGACAAGGGCTCACCTAAAGCCAAAGAAGGATAACTCTTGCTCAAGCCAGCGATCATCTCGGGGGAGGACGCGCAGTCGAAGAGGTAACGGCCCTTCGCCTCGTGGTGGTTAGGCAAAGAGATCTTACCGATCCCTTTTTGCAAGGTCTCCTTATCCAAGGATAGCCCCAGTTGATTGACCGCCTCGATGGCTAAGGCGACGTCAAGCATCTCGATTGCCACTGGGGTATTGATCCGAATTCCTGGGTAAGCATGGATATCGAACACCAGTTCCTCCCCTTCGTAATGGGGATGGAAAGGGGTATTGGCTTTGACCCACTTCACTTTGTTGTCGAGGCAATATTCCTTCACCGGCGGTTCGTTGAGCTCGTTCAGCTCAAAGGAAAGCAAAGTCGAATCGGGGACCGACAGGGCGGCGCAGTCTAAGGCGATGCTGCTTTCAGTAGTCCCTAATTCCTCCACATGGTCTAAGCCAACCGAAGTCAGGATAGTCAAGGTCGGCTCAAGGAGTTCGCTATAGATGGGGGAGGAGACCCCGCCGATCGGTTCTTCAACGAGGATATAGTCGCAATCTTTATAGGCCGATAAAGCCAATAAGAACTTCGCTTGCTCTTTCGATAACGAATACTTCTTAGCCAAAGAAAGATAGTCGAGGTCAATGACCCCTCTTTCCCCGTTGACCCGGATATCGTCCTCATTGTCATCGAAGCAATTATAATAAGCCCCAACCTTCTTGCCTAAAGCCTGCAAAATGCCGCTTAAATAAGCGATGGTCAAGGATTTGCCAGAGCTGCCGGATACTAAAATAACCGGGCATTTGGGCAAAAGGGAGGATTTCCGCAAAGCCTTGTCGAAATCGCCGGATTCGTTTTTGAAACCCTGCAAATCAATCATATTTCCGTCCTTCTTTCTCGGCCGCCTTGATGGCCCGTTCGTCATCCCGCTTCTTGATCGAGTCCCGCTTATCATGGGCTTGCTTGCCCTTGGCTAAAGCGATCTCGACCTTGGCGTAGCCGTTTTTAAGAAACACCTTGGTCGGGACGCAGGTGGTCGAGCTGCCCTTCAAATGGGAGTCGAGCTTGCGAATCTCTTGCTTAGTGAGGAGCAGCTTCCGGTCCCGAAGGTGATCGACGTTATACACCGTCCCGTCCTTATAGGGGGCGATATGCATATTGGCGATATAGGCCTCGCCGTTTTTGATATAGACATAAGAATCGGAAAGCGAGGCGTTCCGGGCCCTTAGCGACTTGATCTCAGTCCCGGTCAAAACGAGCCCGGCGGTCATGAAGTCGCTAAGAAAATAGAGGAAATGGGCTTTCCTATTCTCCAACAACACCGAGGAATCGCGCTTCTTCTTACTCATGGTAGGTGATGGTTATCTTCGCTTCCTTTCCGCTAACCGAATCGAAGCTGATGGAAACGGGCAGGCTCGCCCCATTGTTCAGCTTGCCGGAAGGAAAGAACTCGCTCTCATCCATATCGAAGGTATCGCCGGTATGGAAAAGGTCGGCGTTCGCGGTGTTGACGTCAGTCCGATCGAAAGTATACTCCCCGCCGGCTTGGATAAGCTGCAAGGAGAAGATATCTTGGCCAAGCAAGGATACGCATCGGGCGTAATCGGAATTGGAGGCGGCGATGGCTAAGCAATTGGTATAAAACCTCCCGTCGATTTGGCTATACTTCTCGTATTCTCCGGAAGCGGTTTCCTCATCGGTCAAATAGGCGACGTCTTGGAAGTTCATCCCATTCAAGAACCCCGGGCCATACACCAGCCGGTTATCGACGTGCCAAAGCTTAACCCCGGCCTCGCTCGGCAGGGTCGCCCCCAAATCGGGATAGGCTTGCTTGGAGTCAAGCTCGTTAAGCCCGGTCGGGGTATATAGCTCGAGCAAAAGGAATTCGTCGAACCCGGTCCCATTCCAATGATCGGCGATGAGGATGCAATCCCCGCTGCTCTCGGAGGGCTTGATGGTGAGGGTGGAATCCTCGCTCACCACATAAGGCTTGCTCCAGCCATAAAGCAATTTGGTGGCCATGTCCATGTCGCCGACGTTGCAATCCATCATGATCGATCCCCCGGCCGGATTGTCGTAGCCGTTGACGGCGAAATCGGCATCGTAATAATCGTCGGCCCCGAGGATATGCCCGAACTCATGGATGATGGTATGGCAATCGATTTTCCCTTCCCCGGCATCTTGGAAGAAATCGAGGGAGGACCAGAAATAATAGAAGCCGACCGGATCGTCGGGATCGGCGTCGGGCAAAGCCTCGCCGTTGAAATAGGTATAAGCCCAAAAATAATCGGCGTAGGGGTCGATGGAGGCGATTTCCCGCGAATGGCCGGCGTCCGGGCAGGAATAAATCATAATCGTGGCGTCGATCAACCCGTCCCCGTTATGGTCGAACTTCTTGACGTCCCCTTTATATTGGTTCAGCCCCTCATTCAGGCAATAAGAGGCCGGGTCGCTGGTCGAATCGAGCAGTTCTTGCGGGGTCTTGTCGATCTTGACGACCGGGGCGACCTCGCAATTGATCCGCAAAGCCCCGTAACTGGATTTCTCGTAATAGGAGGGGAGAGTTTCCCAATAACCGGTCTGCTCGGCGCTGCCGGTGGTGGCGATCTCTATCGTCTGCAAATCCTCATCGGCAAAAGGATAACCCTCGATCTCGATCGGCAGGACCAAGATATCGTATTCCCCGATCGAGGGAAGGTTCGGGGTCGATTGGGAGGAATAGACGTCGAACAAGGTCATGTTCTCATTGATCGATTCGGCTTTATGAAAGCCATTCAATTCGATCGGCGAGCTGCTGCTGCTCGATGTGGAACTGCTGCTGCTCGATGTGGATTTGCAGCCGACTAGCAGCAATAAGGATAAAAGCAAGGGCGTTTTCTTCATGGTTAAGCCTCCTTGATTTGAATAACGGCCGATTTTTCGCTGACGGAGAGGATGTCGATGAGGTAAGGGAACCGCTCCCCGTTATTGAATCTCCCCTTATCCGGGAAGTAATTACGGTAAGTATCGATATCAAAGCAATCGCCGGCGTGGAATAGGCTGTCGTTATCGGCGTAATCGCCGTTAATAAAGGGGATCCGGGAAGGGGAGGAAGCGTCGATTAGGGTGTTGAAGTTATAAAAGGAGGCCGCCGGGTAGTAATCCTTCTGACAATTGGTGGCCCCGACCGTGTAATAGACGTTGCCGGAACTAGCGTCGATCGAATCGCCGTAATAATAGGAAGCGTCTTCCATATAGCCCCGATCATCGTAGGTCACGGCCATGACCCTCGCGTCGATATGGCTGATTTTGACCCCGGGCTTCGAATAGCCGCGCGGCCGGCCCGGATAGGCGGAGAGACTATCATGCTCGTTTAGCCCGATCGGGCTATAAAGCTCGATGACCATATACTCGTCAAAGGCGTTGCCGTTCCAACTGGCTGAGGGGACGATGATGGCCGAGGGGGTCGAGGTCGAGGGGGTGATCTCTACCGTCGCCTCCTCAGTCACGACATAAGGCTTGAGCCAGCCCAGCAAAATCTTGGCATAAGCCCCATGGTCGAGGATGTTGAGGTCCATCATGTCGAGCCCCCCGGCATAGGCCGTCCCATTAGCGGAATCGCTATAAAGGTCATCGAGGCCGAGCATATGTCCGAACTCGTGGATCAGGGTATGGGCATCGCCATCCCCGGCTTCGTAGATAAAGTCGATCGAGAGCCAGAAATAGAGGTTGACGGTCGGGGAATGGCCGTTTGGCTCATTCTGGGCCCAATAGGTATAGGCCCAGTAGAAACCGGTTTGATCATAACTTAAGTTTCCCGAGTAATAATCATGGCAGGAATAGACGGCGATGACCCCATCGATCCAGCCGTTATTATCGGTGTCGAACCGTTCGACGTCGTGGGTGGCGGAATACTCCTTGAACGCGGCGTTGATAAGAGTGATGCCGTTATCGCGGCCACTCGCGCCAAATTGGTTATACGCCCCTCTAGCGGTATACCCGGACTCATAAACATCGGCCATCACAAAATTCAAATCCAGCTGGCCATAGGATGACTTGTAATAATATGACGAAAGCGATTCCCAATAAGCCGTCCCATTCTCGGCATTGATGGTCGAATCAAGGTCGCTTAACTCCGATTCGCTGAACTTATAATCGGTGAATTCAATCGGCAGGACCAAGATCGAGTATTGGCCGGTCGTTGGCAAGGAGTCAGCATACTGGCTATTGTTCAGATCCTGGAAGCCATATTTCAAAACCAATTGAGGTTCGAAGACATCGACCGGAGCGAGGCTCGAGGAAGACGATTCCTCAGGCGTGGTCACATTCAAAGACGAGTCCGGGGAATTAGGTTCGGACGGGGTCTTCTCCTCCGAGGAAGAATGGTGGATCGTCCGCGGAGTGCAGGCGGCGAGGCAAACTAAGCCCAACCCTAATATCAACAGGTTCTTTTTCATCGTTTGGTGAAGGTCAAGGTCGCCTTTTCGTAATCGCAGTAATCGATGCGGACTTCGTAATCGAGGGATTGCCCGTTATTAAGGGTCGTCTCCTCGGGGAAGTAGACGGAATATTTGCTAAGCGAGAAGGAATCGCCGGCATGGAACAAGGACCCGTCATCGGCATAGCCTTGCCGGTAGAAAGGGTTGACCGAAGGAGAGGAGGCGTCGATTAAGGAGACCAAGGAATAGGAATCCTTGGCATAGGAATTGACCTTCTGCGAATTAGTCGCCCCCACTTGGTAATAACGCATGTAGGAAGCAGTCGACTCCGGATCGAGGGTTGTCCCTTCTAAGTATTCGGCGCTTCCCCGGCCCGAGGAATTGATGGTGATTTCCATCACCCTGGCATCGACATGGAGGATCTTGACCCCCGGGGACTGGAACCCGAGGGGACGCCCATTATATTGGGTGGTGCTGTCGAGTTCATTAAGGCCAGTCGGGGTATAGAGTTCGAAGATAAGGTATTCATCGAAGGCCGAGCCATTGTAGGCTCCGCTGGGCAAGGCGATGGCGTTAGCTCCATCCTGCAACGGTTTAAGTTCGACGGTACACTCATCGGCGATGACCGTCGGCTTAATCCAGCCAAGGGCCAATTTCGAGAAGGCGTCATGATCGAGGATGTTCCCATCCATCATATCGAGCCAGCCGACCGGGAAATAGGCGTTATAGGGAGCCTTGGAAGTCGAGGAAGGATAGTAATCGTCTAACCCGAGCATATGGCCGAATTCATGGATCAGGGTATGGGCATCCAATTGGCCTTTCTCGGTATAGATGAAGTCGATTGAGAGCCAGAAGTAGAGATTGAAGTTCGGGCTGACGTAAGAAGGAGTCTGCTGGGCCCAATAGGTATAGGCCCAATAGAAGTTGGTCGCATCGTAGAAAGGATATTCATACGATTGGGAGTCAGGGCAGGAATAGACGGCGACGATCCCATCGACCCAGCCATTGGAGTCATCGTCGAAACTAGCGGCCTTACCCCCGTTGGCTTTATAGTTCTTAAAGGCGGCATCGATGAGGCTGATGCCATTGTCGGGATTGACGGTATTGGTCCCATAACGGGAATAGGCCTGCTGGGCGGTCAATCCGGTTTGGTAAACATCGGCGATGACAAAGTTGACCTTAAGCTGGCCATAGCTCGATTTGTAATAGAAACTCGAGAGGGATTCCCAATAATCGGTCCCGTCTTCCGAATTCAAGACGATGTCGAGATCCTCTAAGGCCCCATCTTCAAACGGGAAGTCGCTCATCTCGATCGGCAGGACCAAGACATCGTATTCCCCGGTCGAGGGTAAAGCATCCATTCCGGCCGAAAGCTGAAGATCACGATAGGTAAAGGGGGTCGGGTCCTCAAGGACGTATTGGCCGTCGCTAGTAAGCGGCGGGACGAAGGAAGAGCCTTTCCCCTTGTTGAAAAGGTCATAGATATTGCAGCTGGTAAGCCCGATCGTCAGCAGGGGCAAGAATAAAAAAGCGAGGTGTTTCTTCATCGACGGAATCATACTCCACAAGGGGGCTGCTTATAAAGCAGCGGCTCATTATGGGGGATAATCGGCGTATTGCAAGCGAAACCGGCAATAGAGGATAACCCTTGCTTCGGTTACAATATCTTTAAACCGGGGCTTAACCCCCAATAGAGGCAACCATTATGAAGCAAAAGATCCTCCTCACCCTTCCCCTCCTCGCCTTAGTCGCCTGCTCAAACAACCCCCTAGGTTTTAGCGATGACCTCGCCGCCATCATCAAGGCCAATGTCGATGAACCCCAAGTGACCTATGAAGCCGCGACGGTCAATACGGTCAGCCGGCCCTTATGGTTTGACAATTTCGTCAAACTGAATGAAACCTCGGGTCTTGAGGTTTATCAAGATGGCGAGAACTACCGTTTCTTCTCCGTCTTGGCCAAGCGGGAGATCGCCGATAACGAAGACCCCGACTCCTATGCCGTCTATCCCCATTCCCTCTGCAGCTTCCTCCTCATCCTCAGCGATGTGAACGGCACCGTCATCTACGATGGCTTCGGGAATGAATTGGTCCGTTATTCGGAGACAGTCAACCCGAGCTTCGAGACCGAGGACAACCAGCTTCGGATCTTCGACCAAGCCAATAACGAAATCGAATATACCTACACTTCCTCCACCCCGATCCAGACCTATTCGGGGAAAGCGAGGGAGGATGAGCCACTCGGCGGCTTCACCGATGGGGAGGCCGTCGGCTTGCCCGATTACCGAATCTACAACGCTGAAGGGCTCTGGATGGTCGCCGATAAGGGCGGGGACATCGTCTCCTCCTTTAGGATCCCCGCCTTCGTCTTAACCGCCGACTCGACCCTCATCGCCGGCGGGGTCATCCTCGCCCAGCGTTCCTACGCCGTGCCGGAAGACGAAGGGGATTACACCTATTACCAAAACGGAGTCAAGTACGTCCTCGAGACCTATGCCTTGAATATGCTGGAAGGGGATTATGATACCATCGAATTGCCTTACCTAATCGGCGAACAGGAGATGATGGCGAAAGACGCCGATGGGAACCCCAACCTCGCCATCACCACCATCCAGCAAATCAATGACCACCGGACCCTCGGTCCCGAGGAATCGGTCATCATCGATAAAGATGGGAAGATCGTCGAATGGGGCGTCGGGTCCAGGATCTTCAGCTCGATGATCGAAATGGCCTCCGGCAACTTCTACAACCAACTCACCCATACCATCTTCGACGACAAGCTGAACCCCAAAATCGTCTTGCCCATCTCCGCCACCTACGTCAAGGCGATGGATTGCTTCTATTATTCCGACGGACTCCACCTCACCGTCTATGACCACGATGGCCAAAGAATCTATCAAGATGAAGCCGATCGGGTCTATCCCTCGAAGACCGAAAACTCGCTTATGTATACCGGCGATGACGGACTCCTCCATGGCATTCAATACGTGGACGGGGAGATCAAAACCAAGACCAGATCCGGTTATAAAGCCAACTCGATCATGTCCTATAGCTTTGGGATCGACGGTGTTCTCATCATCTATGAAAGCACCGCCGGCCCGGGGGCCTTCGGCGTTTATACCGGGAACGACCAGAAAGTCGAAGCCCAGATCGCCGTCAGCAACCCCAACCCCTTGTCCTACACCACCTTCGACTCTGCCGTCACCTACCTCGACGTCGGGGATTATGTGGTAACCGCGAATTGGCCCCGGACGGTCAATTACGACGTTAAGTAATTAGTTGCATCCGGCCTTGCCGTAACGGGCAAGGCTTTTCTTCGTGGATATGCAAACCGTCAGCTCAGAGAAATAAGGCAAGTTAAAACAAATTAGAGCAACTATTTTCAAGATTAGCGCAACTTTTTGCCAAATTAACGCAACTTAGAGCAACTTAGCGCAACTAATGGCAAGTTAGAGCAACTAACTAAGGCTTTTGTCTATTTGTTCCGTATGTTCGGCTGATTATTTGGCCTTGTAGTATTTCTGATAACGGCTTTTAGGAGTATCCGGCCTAGTCATAGCCAAAAGACCGGCTTCCAACAAGGGATTGATAATTTTCTCCATTAAGTAATAACGGCTGAAATGGGTGAATTTCATCAATTCCTCGCGGCTTCTAGGCGTCGAGCAATACTCTAGAATGTCGTAAGAGCTCTTAGCCAGATCTTCAAGTTCGTTAGTAGATTCATCCCCCTTGGAAACCATCGGGCTATAGATTATGACTTTGAACTCACCATTACGAGAGATGAACACCGGTGGCTTACCACCGACATTTTGTATCTCTTTCCGGATGGTGGGAATGCCTGAATATCGGTTTTCGGATATAGAAATCGGCTCAAGCATATTAATTAATAAAGCGTTGCGGCTTAGCGGCCTAGCTGTTCCTAGGTCTTCGAGGCTCGATCGGCCAAAAAGGCCGCCAGGATTACGAATTTCAATCCGGTCTCGATACATTTCCAAGGTGACGGGAATATTCTCGCTGAAAGTGCTATAGTCACGATGTATCAAGGCATTAAGCACCGCTTCCCGAACAGCCGTAAGCGGGTATTCGAGTCGGTCGGTACGTTGCCCTTTGTCATCGAAGATGGTCATGGTCCGACAATTCCGAGCAACAAAATTTACCGTTTCTTTGACGATATCCCCAATCGAACCGTTAATTCTCTCGTTATCCACGAAGCGTTCGCCGGATTCACCGGTATCGCCCATATCCAATCCAGGAACTACGACCGCGGTAAGACAAAGCTGAGGAAAAAGCGACTGGGGGTAAATGCCAAACGCCAATAAAGCTCCTAAACTTGGTCGGTTGTCGACATCAATCGAGTATAACTTGAGAATTTGATCATCGGAAACGTTTTTACTCAAATTTGGACGATCGATTTTGACTTTGTTCAAGAAAGTGTCCAACAAAGGTTGATTAAGCATTGAAAAATTAGCGCCAGGGACGGATCTGGCATCATCGTGAGTATGCTTAATGAAGCTGATATAGGAATAGATTTCCAGTTCAGTCATATGTTCATCGGAATCGCCAACCCGTATATACGAACCTTTGTTGCGCCCAACGCCTCGGTAGAAAACGGGTCGTTCGGAAAACTCAACTCCTGGTATTTCGACAGAGACAATTGTTTTCCCGTCAACCTCGGCGAAGGAAAAAAGCGGGCGCACAGGTGGCTGCATTTCGTTGCATTGCCCGGTAACTTTTTTCTGAAGGTCCGCTGGATCATAAACCCCAACGGCAGCAAAACCCTTTTGTTCATCAAGACCGAAAATGATGACTCCGCCGTTGTCTTGATTAGAAAAGGAAGACAAGGTGTCATACAGGCGGGTTGGACAATTAACATTCGCGGCTTTAACCTCAATATCAGGCGTTTCAGTTTGGATTTTTTGGACATGTTTTACTAATTGAACTAAGTCAGCTGATTCCATAACGGATGTCCTCCTTAGCTATATTAAAGCAAATTAGAGCAACTAATGCAAATTTTAGAGCAACTTTTTGCCAATTTAACGCAACTTAGAGCAACTTAGCGCAAATTAGAGCAACTTTTTTCCAAATTAACGCAACTTAGAGCAACTTCGCGCAAATTAGAGCAACTTCTGTAGCGCCGATCCACGGCTCCTTGGTTATTGCAGCGAAACCATCGCTGACAATTCCACCGCTCGTTTCAAGGCAAACGAAACCAGCGTTCCAATAAAGACAGTGTAGTTTTGTCCTCACAAAACATCGATAATAAGCGGTTTTTCTAGTGCCGAGTGTAGTCCGAGTGTAGGAAAACTACACTAACTACACTCCACAATAAATTTGCTTTTGCCTTACTGAAGTGGGATTTGATTTGCCCTTCAGTGGAAAACTTCGACAAACTCTTCGAAAATCAATTAATCCGCCCTAAAAGCAGCCTAGATGAAACCAACTGCGAATGATTGTCCAAAACCATCATGGCAGTCTCGCTAAACTAAGACCTATCCAAATACCCATCAATTCCGTTGTTCCAAATGAATGGAGTGTAGTTTTAACGATCTAAAACATCGATGATAAGCGGTTTTTCTAGTGTCCAGTGTAGTCCGAGTGTAGGAAAACTACACTGCGACTACACTGGTTACTACACTGACTACACTCCGAAGGAAGGACGAGTTGAGGACCTTTTTGTCCTCATGGCCATAAGGATATAGGCCAATTTGTCCTTTCCTTATTAATTCTAGCGGCCAACTGCTATAACTTTGAAAAGAACAAATGACATTATTAGAAACTAAGAACAAGTACCAGTTCACCCAAGAAGCGGCCTCGACCACCATTGGTATTCCCCTAAGGACCTATCGCCGTTATGAAACCGACGACCATTATGGGAGTCCGATCAAAAGAGAGGCCTTCATCAGGAAACTAGAAGACCATTGCGAGATCACCGAAGAGAAAGGGCTTTGGACGATCGAGGAGATCAGACCCGCTTGAACAAGCTATTCAATGACGAGTACTCCAACCAAATAAACTTCTGCTATCTATTCGGCAGCTATGCCAAAGGGTATGCCAAGCCCGACAGCGATGTCGACCTCTATGTCTCCTCTTCCTTAAAAGGATTTGAACTCACCGGTTTGATGGAACAGATACGGCAAACGCTCCATAAACGGGTCGACGTCCTCCGGGATGAAAGCGTCTTATCCAGTTTCGAGTTGGCTAAGGAAATATTCAAAACCGGCATCAAAATCTACGGTTGAATTGAACCAAAGTTGGAAAAATGACCGAAAATGACATTTTTAAAATTGGAAAAGTGACAGATTTTTGCATTTTTCCAACTTTTGAATGTAATATATGGTCATGGAACGCCAAGAATTGACCCGTCTTATCGAAGACGACCTCCGGACCTGGGCTCGGAATAAATGCAAGCCAGCCTTGCTTAAAGGGGCCCGCCAAACCGGCAAAACCCACACCATTGAGAAGATCGGCAAGCAATGCTTTAAGTCCTTCATCGAATACAACCGGATCCTCGATCCTGAACGAGCCGCGATCTTCGAAGGCTGCCATTCAAAAGAAACCTTTTTCCAACGGCTGCAGGCCAGCGCCGACGCGCCCCTGCTTCCCGGCGAGACCCTCGTCTTCATCGATGAGATTCAGGATTACCAGGACTTTGACATCCTGACCCTTATCAAAGCCCTGGCCATCGATGGCCGTTACTCCTATATCCTTTCCGGTTCGGCTTTGGGGGTGGCTATCCAAAAGACCGCCTCCTATCCGGTTGGCTATTTAACCGAATTTCATCTTGGCCCGTTGAATTTTGAGGAATATTGCCTAGCCAAAGGATTTGACCGTTCCTTATTCGAATCCTTCCGAGAGAATATCGCCACTCGAAAACCCATCGACGAGCCGATCCATCAGTTGCTTTTGAATTACCTTTACGAATACCTCGTCATCGGAGGCATGCCGGAAGCCGTTTCCTCATATGTGACTGATCATTCCTTGACTACGGTATCGGGAATTCAGCATGACATCGTAACTGGGTATTCCAGCGATATCGTCAAATATGCAGCCAACGAAGACAAAGTCGGCATCATCAGCAGTTATGCCAACTTGGCCTCAGAAATCGATAAGAAGAACAAGCGTTATAACCTAAACTCCTTGCCATTATCTAGGTCGGGGCAAAGGCGGCTTGGGGACTACGTCGACTGGCTGAACGAGGCCGAGATCGCCATCCCCATCTATAACGCCGTCACCCCCACCATCCCCTTGACCCGAAACCATGACCGGGCCTTGCTTAAGCTCTTCGCCAATGACGTCGGCTTGCTTTCGTATATGCTCTCCTCCACCGGCACCCGGACGAAGCTGTTGAAGAAAGAGAAAAGCATCAACTATGGGGCCATCTTCGAGAACTTCGTCGCCCAAGAACTAAACAAAGGTAAGGGCGGCTATTACTATAACGACAAGACCCGAGGGGAAGTTGATTTCCTCCTCGAGCATAATGGTGAGGCCATCCCAATCGAGGTCAAATCCGGCAAGGACTATGCCCGGCACGTGGCCTTAAGCAATCTATTGGATAGTCCGGACTATGGCATCAAACAATCCATCGTCCTCAGCACCGCGAATATCGAGGAGAAAGGATCGGTCCTTTATCTCCCGGTCTATCTAGCCGGCTTGCTGAATTAGCCAAAACCCATCCAACAAAGCATCATTTCGCTACATCCAGGTCTTCCGTTGCGGTAATCCTAGGCATTTTGTTGCGGTAATCCTCGGGATTCGATCCCGATAAATTACAGGCGCGCCTATTGTCTATATGGGAGCATACTATCTCTGTTAGCTGCAGTAATTTAGGCGGTTGCCCACCCATCTAACTAATTTGGTCTCCCCCGCTTTAGAATCGCGACCGGCCATTGCTTAAGCTCTTTCTCAATCCCGTCGGCTTATTCTCTTGATCGAAGACCACCTAAATCAGCAGTTAACATATTTTCACTACATAATGCTTTGACCCTATACATATCTTTCTTTGTTGTGCTTATACTATGTTCATGCAAATAAATGAATATAGTTTGCCCAGCTCCGACTTCGCGGAGTTAAAGGCCAAAGGTAACTTCATCGATAAGACCTACTTGTTGGATCGCTTCAGTTTAATCGGCCAATACCACCTCATCAGCCGGCCCCGAGGCTTTGGGAAATCGACCTTCCTCTCGATGCTCCAATGCTTTTTCGAACAGACCCATGAGGATAAAACCCCTTTGTTCTCCGATACCGATATTTGGCAGGACGAAGAGATGAAGGACATCGCTTTCTCCTTTCCGGTTATTAAGCTGGACTTCGGCTCAATCAAAGGAGCGACCTTAGAAGAGACGCTAACCGAAATAGCCGAACTATTGAAAAAGGAGTACCGCCGCCACCCGGAGATATTCGATGACGAAGCCCTAAACGAATATTATCAGAACAATCGGAACCGCTTTATGAATGGACCAATCGATGAGATGAGGGTAAGACGCGGCCTAGCCGACCTCGTCGATTATCTGCAGGAAGTCCATAAGAATGGCGTCATCCTCTTAGTCGACGATTATGACGTTCCCTTTGAAAACGCCTTTCTCCGTGGTTTCTATGAGGAATACGCCTCCTTCAATATGGGGTTCTTCGGCCGGGTGCTCAAAGGCAATAGCCAAATGCGCCTTTCCGTCTTAACCGCGACCGTCCCCGTTCTTAACGCCACCATCAGTTCCGGGATCAATAACCTGCTCCTTGATTGCCTGGCCCTCCCCTCCTTGGCCCTCGGCTTCAGCAAGGAAGAAGCCAAAGCCTATCTAAAGCAGCATGGCCAAGACAGCCAAATAGAGGAAATAACCTCCTATGCCGGCGGATACCGAATCCGCGATCAATTCTTCCTAAATCCAGGAAAGGTAATCGAATATTCGAAACTCGGGCCAAGGGTTACCATCACCCCACGGGAACGAAGGTTATTCGACCGTTTCCGAAATCGACCAAATTTCCTCCTTGCCCTTGCCCAGGCTTTTCAAAACCAAACCTGCATCGATAGCTACAGTTGGTACATCAATTATCCCGAACTAAGCCAAGGCCGGGGCGACTTCGATTATTATCTGCTCACCCTCGGGTATCTGACCTTTGGGAACAAGGTTACCCCTTCCCTTTATCAAGCCCAAATACCCAATAACGAGTTGAGGCAAAGACTGGCCGCTTTAGCTATTGGGGAAGAACCTTTAGCTATCTCAATTGGTCCCGCTTTCCAATCCGGACAAGGGATCGAAGAGGGACTGAAAGAGCTGATCCAGGAAGCCTGTAAGCGGTTCAACCTCGAAGGGGACAATATCTATGAATACCTCTACCTTCTTTTATCGATCGCGTTAGGACCGGGTTACCAACTCGAATATGAACGGTATGGCTGGTACCGATGGGCCGATATCCTCTTCGCCCCAGAAGGCCAAGAGGAAACATACCTATTGGAAATAAAATACCGGAAAGGAAGGGTATCCAATAACCAACTAAAAGCCGCCGCCCAAGCCGCCGTGAACCGAGCCAAGAAGAGTCTCGCCTATCGATCGTTAAGCAATAAAGGGACCAAGCGGTTCCATCTCCTCGGCCTCGCCTTTGGCAACAAGAAATCCCAAGTCCAAACCGAAACCTTAACTACTTTGTAGCAACTTGTAGCATTTGTAGCAGGTTGTAGCAAACGTAGCAGAATGTGGCAAACGCAACCTAACAACGGAAAAAGCCTGCAAATAAGGAAGGGAAATCAATCCCTTTGATACAAATCCCGAGTATAGACCTTAGAGGAAATATCCTGCAATTCCTGATCCATTCGGTTGCTGATGACCAAATCGCATTGGGATTTGAATTCATTTAGGTTATTGATGACCTTTATCCCTTCAAATTCCCCGTCTTTTAATAACGGCTCATAGATAACCAAGCGAATATGCTTATCCTCCAGCCGATTGATGATCCCGATGACCGAGGATTCCCGGAAGTTATCGGAATGGCTTTTCATCGTTAAGCGATACACGCCGACAAGAGGATCATCAATTCCCTGAACCTTCTTGGCTATCTGCTCGGCGATGAAGTCCTTCCGGGTATTGTTCGACTCAATGATGGCCCCGATGAGGTTATTGGGGACGGAAGCGAAGTTGGCTTTAAGCTGCTTAGTATCCTTGGGTAAGCAATAACCCCCGTAGCCAAAAGAGGGGTTGTTGTAATAATCCCCAATCCGCGGATCGTAACTGACCCCCTCAATAATCTCTTTCGTATTAAGCCCTTGGGTCTCGGCATAGGAATCGAGCTCATTGAAGTAAGCGATCCGCAAGGCCAGATAGGTATTGGCGAATAGCTTAACCGCCTCGGCCTCCGAGGAGCCCATGACGAAGGAAGCGACCTCTTCTTCATCCGAGCCCGCCTTCAGCAAATTGATAAACTCATCGGCGAAGGCTAACCGTTCATTGTCTCGGCTGGTGACCCCAACGATGATCCGAGAGGGATGGAGGTTATCGTATAAGGCCTTGCCCTCTCGCAAGAACTCAGGGGAGAAATAGATCTCAGACGAAGGATATTGCTTAGCCTTGGCGAAGGTATATCCGACCGGAACGGTCGACTTAATGACAATCCGGGCCAAAGGATTGACCGAGAGAACCGCCTCCACCACCCCATCGACATTGTTGGTATCAAAATGGTGGAGGGCGGGATCGTAATTGGTCGGAACGGCGATTAAGACGATATCCGCACCCTTATAAACGTCTGGATCAACCAAGGCGAAAGATAAATTAGAGGAAGGTAGATACTCCTCGATATCCTCTTCCTCAATCGGGGAATGGCCTTGCTGCAATAGCGATATCCGCTGGGGGTTGATATCGACCAAAGTGACATCATTATGGCGAGCTAAGACCAAGGCATTGGATAAACCGACATACCCAGCCCCGACCACGACGATATGCTTAACGTTGCTTCCCATGTTGAATCTTATTATCCCATCTTCAGCGGTCTAGTGGAAATCGCCAATCGAAGGTGCTATACCTTTTACCCGTTATGGTCACCCTATTAAGAAAACTGTTCATCAAGCATTACGATCAAGTCGATAACGAGGACGTTAGGTACGCCCATGGACGCTTAGGCGGCATCTTCGGGATCATCACCAATTGCCTGCTCATCATCTTGAAGCTGACGGCTGCCTTCGTTTCGGCCGCCAATAACCACTGGATCTTCTCAATGGCTTTAATCGGCGATGCGGTCAATAACATCTCCGACGCCGCCTCCTCAATCATCACCTTAGTCGGGTTCAAACTCAGCCAGAAACCGGCTGACGCCGACCATCCCTTTGGCCATCAAAGAATCGAATACATCGCCGGCTTAGTGGTCGCCGTCTTCGTCATCGCCGCTGGCTTAGAATTATTGATGACCTCGGTTGAGAAGATCATTAACCAAGAAGAAGCCGTCTATGACCTCTTTGCCGTCATCGTCATGTTCGTCTCGGTGTTCTTAAAGATATTCCAAGGCTATGTGAACTTAGGCTTAGGCAAAGCCATCGATTCCCCCAGTCTAAAAGCCACCGCGACCGATTCCTTCACCGATTCGATCTCGACCGGGGTCATCGCCATCTTAGCCTTAATCTCCTTATTCTATCCGCTTGGCTTCTTAGACGGCTATTTAGGCATTGCCCTTTCGGTCGTCATCGCCGTCTCGGGCATCAAGATGGTCAAGGAGACCTCGTCTCCTTTAATCGGCGAGGCGACCGATAAGGGCTATGCCAAAAAGATCATCGACGCGGTCATGGCCCATCCGGAGATCAAAGGGGTCCATGATGTCATCTGCCATTCCTATGGGCCGAATAAGATGTTCATCTCCCTTCATGCTGAGGTCGATAGCCACGAGGATATCGTCGATATCCATGACCATATCGATAATATCGAAGAAGAGATAAAAGAAAGATTCGGGGTCGAGATCACCATCCATATGGATCCGGTGGTCTTAGACGATAAGGAGACCAACGAGACGAAGAAAAAGTGCATCGCCCTCCTCCATTCCTTTGACCCATCCTTATCGATCCATGATTTCCGGTTAGTCAAAGGCGAGACCCACACCAACGTCATCTTCGACGTGGTGGTTCCTTATGAAGATAAGAAAGCCGACATCGAGACCATTAAGAAAGCGCTAGTTGACGGGTTCGCAAACGAACCGGTCAAGCATAACTTTGTCCTCCACCTCGATCATCCGTTCTTGGATTGAGCGTGGAACCGGTATATCCCCACCGCTTCCCGAACGATCGTTAAGACGCAGAGGAAGCCGACCACCAAGCAAGCCCCGAAGCCGACGATCGCTTTGATAGCGATATAAGGCTCGGCCCCAAAGGTCGAGATCAGGACCACGGTCAAGCTCATTAAGGACATACAGGTATCAGCTAGCGATATGTCTTTTAACGTCTTGCCAATTGAATCGCCGCTTAAGCGAGATAAAACCGTGTTGACGATGGCGACGATTAATTTATACAAAGCATAGATGGCGTTGACCACGGCGAAGGCGACTGACTGAACCACCGGCGGGGTATCGCTCACCATATGGCCGATTAAGAAAGCCATCGAGGCTTCCATTAAGAATAGGAAGCAGCCGGTAACTAAGGATATCTTCTTCTTTGCCAGTTCGAGGGCTTTCTTATCGAACCAATGCTTTCTAGCCGCCCGATAGTAAGTGCTGACGGTCGCGGTCCGTAAGCCAATAAGCACAAAGTAATAGGCGGCAAAAGCCCCATACCAGATTGAACCGTTCAAAAGGGCGATAACCATATTGAAGACGGCGAACCCGACGTTGATGGCGACCGAGATAACGGCCGACACCGCCGATTGCAAGGCGTAGTTAGTAACTAAAGGCTTCGTCAGCTTATGGTCATATAGCCAAGGATAGACCCGGGTCTTGTAAATATGGATGCAGAAGATGACGATGAGGTAGACCAGGTAACCAAAGGATAGAAGGTCCAGTAAGGCCAAAACGACATATAGAGGGATATTCCCGTAATAGGCGTAGTTGAAGTAGATGCCTAAGGTAAAAGAAGCAACGCAAAGAAAAGATAAAAGCGAGCCAATCCAGCCAGGATTGATTAAGATCTCGCTTAGGCGTCGTCTTCCCATAGCTAAATGATAAAACAAAAGGATGGGACAGTGCCCATCCAAATGTTTGCTTATCCCTAATTAGAGGTAGTACTTGTTGAGGACCTTGAGGGTCTTTTCGTCCAATTCGTAGACGAGGGGTTTGCCCGTCGGGATCTCGACCGAGATGATCTGTTCCGGGGTCAGGTTCTCGAGCATCATGACAATGGCCCGGAGGGAGTTCCCGTGGGCGGCGACCAAGACTTTCTTGCCGGCTTTGATCTCGGGGGCGATCTTCTCATCCCAATAGGGCTTGACCCGTTTGGCGGTGTCGATGAGGCACTCGGTGAGGGGGCAATCATCGATCGTCATCTCGCCTTTGGCGATCAGTTCTTTGTACTTCTCCTGGTTGCCCGGCCATCTTTCGTCGTCTTTGGTTAAGGCTAGAGGCGGGACATCGGCCGATCGACGCCAGATGTGGACCTGCTCATCGCCCCACTTCTTGGCCGATTCGGCTTTGTTGAGCCCTTGGAGGGCCCCGTAATGGCGTTCGTTCAACCGCCAGGAATAGAACTTCGGGATATTGGTTTCCCCCATCTCTTCCAAAGCGTAATCCATCGTGTGGTTGGCTCTTTTAAGAACCGAAGAGAAGGCGATGTCGAAGGAATAGCCGTTTTCCTTGAGGGCTTTGCCGGCCCCATGGGCTTCCTTGACGCCGGTTTCGGATAGTTCGACATCGGTCCAGCCGGTGAAAAGGTTCTTGAGGTTCCATTCCGATTGGCCGTGCCGGAGCAAGACTAATTTGATCATAGGGTGTCTAAGTTTCCTTTCTTGGTGACGGGGGGATTATAGAACAAAAGAAGAAGATAATGAATTACCTTCCGGCGTCATAGCCGAACAAGACGAAGAAGGACAAAACGAATAGCTTAATGTCGGTCCAAGCCGAGACCGAGCGGACATACTTCGAATCCCATTCGGCCTTCTTGATCGGATCATGGTCCCGGTGCATGTATATCTGGGCCATGCCGGATAAGCCGGGACGGACCATATAGGCCGAAGGGTTGGAATTATGCCTAGCGACATATAATTCCATCTCGTGGTCTTTATCCTGGCCCGGGCGGGGCCCAACAAAAGACATCTGGCCAAAGAGGATATTGAACAACTGGGGAAGTTCATCGATTGACGTCTTCCGCATGATCCGGCCCCATTTGGTGGTCAAGTCCTTTTGCTCGCCCACGGCGAGCTCGCTAGTCGCGACTTGGGGGGCGTCGATCCGCATCGAGCGGAACTTATAGACGGTAAAAAGCCTTTCGTCCTTGCCGATCCGCTTCTGCTTGAAGAGGACCGGCCCTTTGGAGGTGCACTTGGTGATGATGGCCGCGAATATAAGCAACCAGCTCAACAAGATAATGGCTAATAAGGAGCAGAAGATATCGCAGAACCTTTTGAAGGGAAGATATATCTTTTGGCTCGTTCTAAATTGATATGGGGTTTCTTGGTTTTCCATAAGCAAACGTGGGTATCGTACACAGGTCAAGACCAAAGGTCAAATTCCCTCGTCATTTGACGTCAAGTCACCATTGATCGCCCGAACGATATGAGTCTTGCTCCGTTCGGACAAAACGTTGAATCCGAGCAGTTCCAATATCTCGTGGCATAAATCGTCATCGCTGATCTTGCCCTGTAACGATTCAATGTCATCTTTGGCGAGCAGTATCTCTTGTCTAGACACGTCTCCGATCTCCCGGTCACCGCCAACGCGATAAGCGTCATAGGATTCGGGATCTAAGGAAGAGGCCCACCAATAGATTTCGTTATCGAATTCCTCGCCATAGGCTGATAGTTGCCGAAGGATCGTCTGAATACGGTACAGCATCTTATTGTCGACCCGTTTAAGGGAATAGATATCGCGAACCCTTTTCTTAAGAAGAGTCATGGAGATAGGCGATTCATTGGCTAACACCCCGGCGATCGCCCCTGGCAAATCCCGAATGATATTAACCAGATGAGCATAGTTAACGGCTGGATATTCCTTCTTATGGGGGTAGGGATTATCCGGAGTCGCCTTAACCAATGAGACAGGTTTGGTCGCCTGTTCCTTGACCTCGGTGGCTGACCGTGGCGCGCTTAACTCTTTCTCGATTTTCCGAACCACTAAACCCGGATGGTCAAGGTACTCGACCGACCAAACCCGCATCAAACGCCAGGAAAGGTTATTGAGGACGGTCGGGGCCACCACGTTCCGGTCATCGCAGGTATAGGAAGGCGAGGCATAGGATGGCCCATCGACTAAGACCCCTAAGGCATAATGGTCAGGATCAAGGGGATCCTTGATGGCAATGTCGACCTTGAATTCACTGGCCCCGACATTGATATCGACTTGATAACCGTCCCGAAGCAAATCAGAGGCCAGGAAGGAAGCGATTGATAAATCCTCGGGCTTGATGTCCCAACTCGATTGATTGGCCAAGGAACGGACCCCCGATTCGGCGTAGATTAGGAAGGAACGGAGGAACTCGGCGCCGCTGTTTTTCGCCGAGTAGGCCCGGATGTCCTCAGGCCGGCACGAACAGAAGACGACCATCTCCTCCTTAGCCCTTGATACGGCAACGTTTAACCGTCTTTCGCCCTTTTCCCGGCTAAGCGGTCCAAAGTTCAGGTTCATCTTCTTGGTCTTCTTATCCGGACCGAAGCAGACGGAGAAGAGGATGACATCCCGTTCATCCCCTTGGACGTTCTCGAGGTTCTTGACGAAGATCTCTTCCCCGCCGGGCGTCCGATTCAAGCTTGTTGAGGAGAAGAACTTGGAATCAAGCATATCGGTGATGAGATCCTGCTGCTTCTTATTGAAGGTGACGATGCCGATCGAGAACTTGCTGAGTTCGGGGTCCTTACAACGTCTGATAACCTCATTGACGATGGCTTTGGCTTCTTCCCGGTTCACGCCCCGGCCTTTCTCATAATGGCCATTGACCCGAACCAAATGAACCTGACTTTCCTGGTTAGAAGGGGATGGGAAGGTGCAAAGGGTATTGTCATAGAAACGGTTATTACTGAAAGCAATGAGGGACTCATGATGGCTCCGATAATGCCAAGAGAGACGATAACGAGGTAAGTTCAAAGCTATCGCGTCATCAAGGAGGGATTCGAGGTCACTGTAGACGACGACATCGTCATTGGGCTGATCGGCGAAGGACAAGGATGAGGTAAAGAAATCAGTCGGCGGCATTTGCTGTTGATCGCCGGCGATGATGCAGGAGTTGCCTCTAGCAATCGCCCCGATGGCTTCGCTGGTTGGGATCTGGGAGGCTTCGTCGAAGATGACGATATCGAAATGATGCTTATTGGGATCAAGGTATTGGGCGACCGATAAAGGCGACATCAAGAAGATGGGACAGAGCCTAAAGATATCATCGCTATATTGATCGATGATCGAACGAAGGGTCTTGCCCCGCCCGGCGGTCTTGATGAGCTTCCGTAATTGATAAGCCAAAGAAGATTCGGCGTATTCAACATCAGTCCGAGGGAAGGAGGCGGTAATCCTTCTTGCCGTCTCCTCAACCGTTAACCGTTGGAAGTCGGCTAAAGTCTTCTTGTACTTCTCAATCTGTTGTTCGGTCTCAGCTGAAGAGAGGTTAGTAAGTCCTAGTTCGCTAAGCGATAAGGAGACGATCCGGTAGAAGAGGGCGCAATCGAAGGAGGAACGAAGCTTAGATAGGCTTACCTTGCCGCCTTTGTAGTTATCGATTAAAGACTTGGGCAAGACGGCCTCAGCTTTGTCTAAGCAGGATAAAAGCTTGCACCACTCACCCAGTCTCTCTAACCCTTGATAAGAGTTCTTAATCTGGGTTAAGGCATAGGCGTAGTAGACATCGGAATCATCCGCGGCGTCGATATCGAAATGGAGGTCTTCCAACTCTTTGTTAGCTTTAACGAGATCCGCTTCGGCGTTAAGGAAATTGGCGATCCGTTCTTCGTATAGTTTGTCGGGCGATTTGATGATCGAGGCAAAGACCTTGTTGGCTTTTTTGTAGTCAGAATCCTCGCTGACGTCGAGATGACGGATGGCATCGCAGAGGGCCAAACTGTTATTGATCTTGGCCTGATCCAACTGGGCCTCGGCCAAAGTCTTCATATCCTCGTCAGGGAAGATAATCGTGCAATACCCCGCCCGATTATCCAAATCCTCCTTCATTTGACGTAAAAGGATGAATTTATCGAGAATCGATTGCAAATCCCCGGTCTTTAACTTGAATTTAGCAAAGGGCTTTAAAGCCTTTTTGGTTTGCTTGATGGCTTTACGCTTGGCAAAGAACCCGTAATTCCAGGAATTCTCCAAATGCTTTTTCAAATCGCTGGCATCGAGGTCCAAGACCCCATAGTCAAAGGTCTTGCCCACTTCTTCTTTTAAGGCTAGAAAGACCAATAATCCATCGAAGTAGGACTTGATGTTGACCGTCTCGTTAAGGATGGTTCCCCCTTCGATTAAATCGGGGAAGAACAATTTCGGATCAGCCTTAATGAGATTCAGGATATAAACCAATCGGTAAGCGTTGTTCTTCGATAGCTTCATCCCAAAGCCGATCTTCTTGGAGAGGGCGCTATAAGCAGTCGAGAACGATTCCAAGGCGGCGATCAAAGAAGGAAGCCGTTCTTGGAATTGTTCTCTTAAATCCAATGAGTAATCCCGGCAACCATAATAGATGAAGGGATTGCCATAATACCCATTGACGTTATGGCCAAGGACGACGATATCCTCGATAGTTGAGATGGCCTCGTTATACTTCTTTTCATCGATGGCCTTGGCATAGTCGGACGAAACCTCGCAGTTGCCTTTGGAGGACTCATTCTCTAAGTACTTAATCAATGCCGTATAAGGCGAGACGAAGTAATTGCCTTTAACGTGGATCTCCTTTAGGGTCGCGTTCAAAGCATCCCGTTCATCCTTTAGCTTCTTAGCCTCATCGTTGAACCCTTCAACCGATCTAGTTTGTCCCGTGGCTAAGGATTCCCCTAATTGAGCTAAGACATCCTTCTTATTGGCTTTGGCCGAATGGATCTGCAAGCAGAACCGACCTAAGGATAAAGAATCCAACCGGTTCTTAACGACATCGAGGGCCACTTCCTTCTCGGCGACAAACAATACTTTCTTTCCCTTATACATCGCGTTGACGATGATGTTGGCAATGGTTTGGGACTTGCCGGTCCCCGGGGGACCATCAAGGACAAAGGATAGGCCCATATCCGAGGCCTTAATGGCCAATAGTTGGGAGGAATCGGCGCTGAGGGGGACCGCCAAATCATCCGGGGCAATGATGTCGTCCAGGTTGTTCTCATATAGTTCCTTCGGGGTGGTATCGTACTCTTCCTTCCCATGGACCATCGAAGCCACGACTTTGTTTTGAATAAACAAATCCCGATGGGTCTTCATGTCATTCCACATGACGAAATGGGCAAAGGAGAACAGCGATAAGGTAACCGTCGTATCATCGACCATCCAGTTACCCTTAGAAGCAATCTTATCTCTAATGGTATTGAATAGTTTCTTTAAGTCATCAGAGGAACGGTCGGAATCAAAGAAGCCGTCAAGCTCGGAGAAGTCGAGGTCGAAAGCCCGGCGGAAGTATTCAAAGGCCGCGGCATTGACCTGGGCCGAATCAAAGTCCAGCTCTAAGGAGAAATAAGGTCCGGACCGTCTTTTCGGCATCGAGGCCGGGATCAAGATAATCGGGGCCGCAATCGTCTGCTTCGACAAATTGCTGTCATACCAATGGACCATGCCTAAGGTAAGGAAGAGGGGATTGCACCCGCTTTCTTCGATTTGGGTCGAGGCCTTCCGGGCTAAGGAAATAAGGGTATCCTCAGTCTCTCCCTTCTTATTGAAGGCATAGACCCTTTTTGAAGCAAAGGCCCCTTTGAAGCGCTTCTTATCCTCGATGGAGAACTGGAAGGCGAGGAAATGCTTAAGGTCCTCGGCCTTTAGATCGTTGTCAGGAATAACGCTTAACTTATCGATGTCTTTGGCTCGGGAATAGAAATCGAAGACATCATCCGCGCCTAATTGAACAGAGGAAGCCCCAATCTTATGGTTGATGAGGTTATTGCTCATCTCGAGGTCTAAGAGGTTTTCTTCCCAGACATCGAACTTGGTCTTATTGCCTTTGGATTCTAAAGACAAAGAACCAGCGGAAGGAGCAACGGTCGGGACATCGTATTCAGTCCCGATGGTATCGTCATAGTTAACCTCGGTCTTGCCATTGACCGTATGAGGGGTTGGTAAAGGGAGGATGTAATCTACCCGAGCCGTCTTAACATCAAGACAGTAATCGAACTTGCCGACGTTCAGCAGGGCGGCCGCCTTCGATAAAGACGCCTGGAAGTTGATATCCGACCCCGAGGCCGCATTGGTCGAATCAATTAAGACCATCCGCCGATCGGTATCGGAGCAATCGTTAGAAAGAACAGATAGGTTATCAAAGATGGCATTCGGATAATGGAGGTTCTCTAACCATATCCCGTTATAGGCATGGTCATTCAAAACGATAAGTAAGGGATTTAGCCCTACCGCTTCACATAACGAGGCAAAGAGCAAAGAGAAATCTAAACAGGTCGCGGTCTTGTCGTTGATGACGTCTTTGGGCATCCGGACTCTTTGGAAAGTCTTTTCGAAAGAGGCCGGGGGATTGGAATAATGGATACCGGATTGTTGTAAGGCTAAATATAAAGCATCCAGTTCATGCATGACGGTTTCGGGATCATGGGTCTGGTAACCAACGAAGGAGGAGGTATGGTACTTATCCTCCATGATGGAGGCAGCCTTGTTAGCTAATTCTTGGACCTCATCATCGTTAGGCGTGATAAAGGAGGCAATCGATTCGGGGACAAAGTCTTCGCCCGCCGATTGGGCAATGGGCAATAAGCGGATATCGATGTTCTTGGATTCAATCGTTTCGTTGTCCTCGCCAATCAATGAAATAGAAGCAGTTAAGGCTTCGACCTCCGATAGGTCATATAAAAACTTCGGATCAAGAATCAGGTTAAAGCTATCGACCGTGGTTATCTTGTGGGCTTGTAAGCACGAAAGGGGGACATCATCGATGGAGATGGAATCCGAATGGAAATTGAAATGGAGATAGGCGTTATAGACATCCTTATCGGTGAAGTTCTTGATGGAGATCCGCTTGATAAAGGAAAAGATATTGGACTTACTCGAGGAACGGCGAATCTTGATCAGTTTCTCCGCCCGATAGTTAACGTAGCAGATGGACTTAGAGGATTCGATATCAAGGTAGATCTTGTCACTAGAAGTTGGATTATTGAGCTGATCGATTGGCATAGCGAGGAAATTATATAGCCATATGGCTATCCTTGCAGTGGGAACTCTTCAAATGTGCGTTAAAACGAAGTCTGGGGACAATTAAGGTCGGAAAACCGGTACAATAACGCCATGCAAAGCCCCATGGTTTGGACCGTCGATTATGAGTATCGGGATAAGATGACCCGGACACCCAAGACGGAATCATTGGAAGTAACCGCCCAAAACAAAGATGACGCCAAAAGGCAAACCGCCGAGCATCTATTGGATAAAGGCTATTTCTATTGGGCGATCCTGAACATCAGGCCCAAGGAATAAGCGTCCAGCAAACAATTGCCATAAGGTCAACAAGTGTATAAACTCACCTTCAGTCTTTAAAAAAGGCTCTAATCCGGAGACAAAAGTTGGCAGAAGAACAGCAGGAACAAATCGATACGGTGGCCACCGATAACGAAGTGGTCGAGAAGAACAGCCGGCGCAACATCAAATTGGGAGGGCTGCTTGGCTATTTGGCTTTGGGCATCAACATCATCTTCGGTCTATTCTTTACCCCTTGGGTCATCGCCACTTTAGGCACCTCTGATTATGGGGTCTATACCTTAGCCACCAGCATCATCAACCTCTTCCTCATCGATTTCGGGTTAAGCACTACCACCAGCGTCTTCCTTTCCAAATACCGCGCTTCCCACGATGAGGCGGCCGCCGATAAGTTCATTGGTGTCATAACCAAGATATATCTTCTAATCGATCTGGTTATCCTAGTTATTTTCGTGGCCGCTTTCTTCTTGATCGATTATATGTACGCCGGCTTATCGGTGACCGAAAAAGAGACCTTAAAAGGCGTCTTCTTAATCGTCGCGGCTTTCTCGTTAATCTCCTTCCCTTCCACCATCTTGACCGGGATCATCAACTCCAACGAGAAATTCATCTTCCTCAAGGCAGTCGACCTGGCGGTTAAGGTCTCCTACGTTGGATTCACCGCGTTATCGCTTATCCTCGGCTGGGGGATATATGGCTTAGTCCTATCCAATGCCCTGACCGGTATAGCCGGCATCCTCGTCCGTTATCTCTATATCCATTTCCATCTACATATCAAGTTCAATCTAAAGCAGAAAGGCGATTCGACCTACCTAAAAAACATCATCTCCTACTCCTTGTTCGCCGCGGTCGCCTCCATCGCGGCCCGATTGATATTCAACATCATGCCCTCCATCCTCGGGGTCGTCTCGAATAGTACCGAGATCGCCGTCTTCGGCATTGTCTCGACGATGGAAGGCTATATCTATATGTTCGGCGGGGTCTTCTCTGGACTCTTCATGCCCAAGATCTTCCGAGTCAAGGAAGCAACCAAGGACCCGGCCGCCATCGAAAGATTGGCTATTCGGATCGGCCGGATCCAGATGTTCTTCATCGGTCTTATCTTCTGTGGCTTCACCGCCTGCGGATTGCCATTCCTTAGGCTATGGTTAGACACGACTGAAATCCCGGCCGACAAGTACTTAGATGTCTATCTAGGTATCTTGATAGTCGCCTCTTACCAGTTAACCTATGTCCCAGCCTGCATATTAGATACCGCCTTGATGTCTTCAAAGAAAGGCATCAAATACTGCGCAATCTCTAGGGTTTTGGTTGGTATCCTCAACGTCGGGTTAGGCTTCCTCTTTGCCTGGCTATACGGATCGATCGGGGCGACGGTCTCAATATTCGTCGCCCGGCTCATTGACACGGTCGCCGAATATATTTTCTATAACAAGTACCTTGGGGTATCGAGCAAGAACTTCTGCCTTAAGGTCTATTTGCCATACTTACTGCCTTTCCTCTTCACCTGTGCCGGCGGGCTATGCTTAACCCTTTTCCTGCCGCTTCCGAACATCGCCCTCTTCTTCATCTCCGCCTTCTTCGTCGTCTTGGTCTACGGGTTATGCTCTCTCTTCTTTGGAATTGAGAAGCAGGACCGGCAGAAAGTCATCGGCTTCCTTAAACGCCTAGCGCGTCATTGAATTTAGGTTAAACAAGGCTAGCCCAACCCCTTATGTTCCTTTTAGATTGATAATTGAGTATAGTATCAACGCCAATCCAATAGGAGCAACAAACTCAACATGAATATACTCAAAGACAAAGTCCTCCTCATCACCGGCGGCACTGGCTCTTTCGGCCATGCCGTGGTCGATCGTTTCCTCAATACCGACATCAAGGAAATCCGCATCCTCTCCCGCGACGAGAAGAAACAAGACGACATGCGGAAGGCCTATGATAACGAAAAACTAAAATTCTATATCGGCGATGTCCGCAACCTCGCCTCCATCGACTATGCCTTCCGCGGCGTCGATTACGTCTTCTCGGCCGCAGCTTTAAAGCAAGTCCCCTCCTGCGAGTTCTACCCCATGGAGGCGGTCCGCACGAACGTCATCGGTTCTGACAACGTCATCACCGCCTGCGTCCAAAACCACGTTAAGAAAGCCATCTTCCTCTCGACCGATAAGGCGGCCTATCCGATCAATGCCATGGGCATGACCAAGGCTTTGATGGAGAAGAACGTGGTTGCCCGTTCTAGGCAGTTATTAGAAGGCGATACCGTCCTTTGCTTAACCCGTTATGGCAACGTCATGGCGAGCCGGGGATCGGTCATTCCCCTATTCTTGCAACAGATCCATGCAGACAAGCCCATCACCATCACCAATCCCGAGATGACCCGATTCATGATGACCCTCGATGATGCGGTCGATTTGGTCCTCTATGCCTTTGAGCATGGCGAACAAGGTGATTTGTTCGTCCAGAAAGCCCCGGCGGCTACCATCGATGTTTTAGCCAAGGCCATCATCGAACTGACCAACTCCCATACCGGCATCGAATACATCGGAACCCGGCATGGGGAAAAACTGTATGAGACCTTGGTCACCCAAGAAGAAATGTTACGGGCCGAAGACATGGGCAACTTCTTTTGCATCCATGCCGATAACCGGGACCTCAACTACGATAAATATGTTGAGAAAGGGATGAAACGGACCGTCCTCCCTGATTCCTATACCTCCCATAACACCGGACGCCTCGATGTCGAGGGGATGAAGGAATTACTCAAACGGCTTGAACTCTTCGGCGGGCCGGTCAAGCAGCATGAATAAAATCCTCGTCACTGGGTCGAAGGGTTTCATCGGCAAGAACCTCTGCCTCCGTCTAAAGGAAGCCAAATATGAGGTTTTGCCGATCGATATCGATAATCTAAACCAATTGGAAGGTTACATTGTTAAAGCCGACTTTTGCATCCATCTCGCCGGGATAAACCGCCCCTTGGATCCAAAAGAGTTCTATGACGGCAATGCCAATCTGACTTACCGCTTGATTGAATTGATCAGGAAAGCAAATAAAAAGCTGCCAATCGCTTTTGCTTCTTCCACCCAAGCGACCCTAGACAATGACTATGGCAAATCCAAGAAAATGGCTGAGGATTATCTTCTTTCCTTCCAAAAGGAAACCGGCAATCCCGTCTATGTCTATCGGTTCCAGAATGTGTTCGGCAAATGGTGCCGACCGAACTACAACTCGGTAGTGGCCACCTTTTGCTACAACATCGCCCACGATTTGCCAATTAAGGTAACCGATCCTTCGGTAACTAGGGAATTCATCTATATCGATGATATATGCGATACCTTGGTCAAACTGATCGAATCCAACGGATCCGGCAGCGAGTCCATTCTTTCGATTTCCCCATCCTATATCAAATCCATCGGGGAGATCGCGGATTTAATTCAATCGTTTAAGGACTCCCGGACCAACCTGATGTTGCCCTGCCAAGGGGATGAGTTCGTTAAAAAACTGTATGCGACCTACCTTTCCTACCTGCCGGAGGAAACTGGTTTTGCCTATCCGCTTAATAGCCACGTTGATTACCGGGGATCATTCACCGAGTTTTACCGGACCGATGGCTATGGGCAAGTAAGCGTTAATGCATCCAAGCCCGGGATAACCAAAGGCAACCATTATCACCATACCAAGAACGAGAAGTTCTTAGTCGTCAAAGGGACTTGCTCGATTAAGTTTAGAAAAATCGGTGATACTAAGGTATACGAATATATCTGCTCGGGAGATAACCTAATGGTTGTCGATATCCCCTGTGGCTATACCCATTCAATCACCAACATCGGGACTGAGGATTCGGTCACCATTATGTGGGCCTCGGAATTATTCGACCCCAATAAACCTGATACCATCTACGAGGAGGTATAAACCAATATGGCCAATAAGCTGAAGTTAATGACGATTCTGGGCACTAGACCCGAGATCATCCGTCTTTGCGAAACCATCAAAGCCTGCGATAAGTACTTTGATCATATCCTGGTCCATACCGGTCAGAACTATGACTATGAGTTAAACCAGGTCTTCTTCGATGAACTTGGCTTAAGGGCCCCCGATTATTACCTCGACTGCGCTGGCTCAACCCTTGGTGAAACCATGGGCAACGTCATCGCCAAATCCTATGCCTTAATCCAACAGGAGAAACCGGATGCCGTCTTAGTATTGGGCGACACCAACAGTGCCCTCTCGGCCATCGCCGCCAAACGGTTGAAGACCCCCATCTTCCATATGGAAGCGGGCAATCGTTGCTGGGATTGGAACGTGGCCGAGATGACCAATCGGACCATCGTTGACCATATCGCCGACATCAACTTGCCCTATACCGAGAATGCGAGGAGGTATTTGCTTCAAGAAGGGATCGATGGCAAAACCATCTTTGTCACCGGTTCCCCGATGAAAGAGGTATTGGATAAATATCAGGATAAGATCGATAACAGCAACGTCCTTGAACAGTTAGGGCTAGAAAAGAACAAATACATCGTGGTATCCGCCCACCGGGAAGAGAACATCGATATCGAGAAGAACTTCTTCGAATTGATGGAGAGCATCAATGCCATCGCCGAGAAGTATCAAGTCCCGGTTATCTATTCCACCCATCCACGAAGCCGGAAATTCATTGAGAAACGGAACTTCAAGTTCCATCCCCTAGTCCAAAACCTCAAACCCTTTGGCTTATTCGAATACGTTAAGTTAGAGAAGAATGCCTTATGCGTCTTATCTGACTCCGGCACGCTTACCGAGGAGTCAGCCATCGAGCAATTCCCCGGGGTCTTGATCAGAACCTCCACCGAACGCCCCGAAGGTTTGGACGCCGGATCAATCGTCGTTGGCGGCATCGACAAAGAGGACGTGCTAAAAGCTACTGAACTAGCGATTGCTATGCATAACAACCACGAGCCTTTGCCATTGTCAGAGGCTTACCAAGTAACCAATACTTCGATTAGAGTGGTCCGAATCATCCAAAGCTATGCCAATATCGTTAATATGACGACGTGGCGAAAGTAATCACTTCAGCTTTTCTTCGTAAAGTTTCCGATATTCTTCCACGAACGCCGGTATCGAGTGATTTTGCCCCTCTTCCCGGCAGGTTTTTCGATCGATCGAATCAATCTTGTCTAAAGCCTTAAGCGCCCCGTCAATATCGTTTTCCTTAATTAGATAACCAGTCCGCCCGTCTTCGACTATTTCCCCGCATCCACCAACATCATAAGTGATGACTGGGCAACCACAGGATAAAGCCTCCAATAGCACCGTCGGGTAATTGTCCTGATGGGTGAAGAAAGCAAAAGCGTCTGCCCGACGATATAAAGAAGCCAATAGGCTTTTATCTTTAGTCGGGGCAATGCGGCGAATACCAGGAACTGTCTTATCCTCATTGGTAACGCCAACAGCCACGATTTGGTACTTGGAAGTGTCGATCTTTCCTTGCAAGGCGTTCAGGTCATTCAAGCCTTTATTGGGACCGAATGGGTAGGCAACCGAAAGGATGATCTTTTTATCGTCCATCCCTTCACCGAATTTATAGGAATCGCCATCGGCGTTGAATATACCGGTATCGATACCATTGTTTATGACCCGGATGTCTTCATCGACTAAATAGGACTGCTTAGCGAAACGGGCCAGCCACTCAGAAGGGGCAATGAAAGTAATGCCTTTACCGGTAAGGATTTCCCTTTTCAGTTTCCATTGCTTGGCCGAGGTATCGAATAAACGAGCCTTGGGATATTGCCATTTGGCCGGGCAATGCCCGCATCCAAATAGCCATTTGTCGCAGTGGGCGACATCAAAATATCCGCAGCGGCCAGTAAAGGTCCAGGCATCATGAAGCGTATAAACGATTGGGATCTTATGACTAACTGCATAACCAACCAACAGAGGCAGATTACAGTAATAGCCATGAATATTATGGAAATGAAAGAGGTCCGGCTTTATTTCATCTAGCCATCTCAGAAGGGATTTGGTCGTTAATTTTGAGTGGAAACCATCGCTTCCATTTATCTGGCAAAGCACTTTTTGCCATTGGCGGCCCAAATACGACCCGGTTAAGCAAAACCCGTGCTCGGACGTTGAATCGGGAGTCACGTCATAAAAACGGAATTCGGCCGAAAGACCGTTTGCTATGTTCTTTAAGATCGCTCCGGTCGATCCAAATAAAGTTCCATTAAATTGAATAATTGTTTTCATAATCAAAGTTTCGAAATCGGTTCGTCATCGGGGAAGGATTTGGTATACCCCGACTTGACGAACTCAACTAAATTATGAGCCGCAACCTTGGCGTTATATTTCTCTTCGGTGAACTTCTTTGCCCCACTGGCCACTTTCTCTAACATTGAAGGATTCTTGGCAATATTATCCAAAATCCTGTCTAGCTGCCTCTTGGTTTTATAAACAAAGCCATTCTCTCCATCTTTTACCAAAAGGTTAGTGGCGCCAGCTTTAGCGTTGGCAATAACGGCAACCTTAGATGTCATGGCCTCATAAAGCGTGGCGCCAAATCCTTCGCCTTGATCACTGGAGAAGATAAACAGATGAGACTCGGCGAAAATAGACATAATGTCTTTGGGTGGAAGTTCGTCATATATCTTAACCAATCCATCATCTATTTCCTGCTTATACTTATTGAAAATCCGTTCCCGAAGTTTCGATGGAAGCGACACAAAAGTCAAAGTGCAATTAACGCCTTGTGACCGTAACTTCCTTAAAGCATAAAAAGAAATATCTGGATGTTTCCAATTGATTGACCGGCCCACAAAGACAATCTTAAGCTCGTCCAGTTTGTTGATCGGGAACTTTTTGCTAGGCAAATGATTCCCGATATTCCCTTGGGGAAAATACCCAAACTTAAGGCAATGATTACGGTAAAGACCGCACAAATTAAAATCACGTTTAGCGTAGTAGGAAGCGCATAGAAGATATGAGCCTTGTTGCTCGTTATGGTATCTGCAATAAATCTTAGGGGACCTTAAAAATGTTTTAGGATGCAAGTACCAGTGGTTCTTTTTATTGAAGTGTTCGCTATAACGGAAAAAGGGGCGCTTAACGCCCTTTAGCAACGAGTGATCTTCGGCGCCGACGATACATATATCGGCTTGCTTTATAAGTTCTATCGCACGAGTTCTTTCGACATTGCTATCATACGAACGAATAATATCAAAATTAAAATTCAAGGAATTACCAAAAAGTCTGGCCTTTTGATTATTCAAATTGGCTGGAGGCTCTGAAACAATCAATTTAAAATCAATGTCTGGTTCTTCTGCAAGGGCTTTGCAAAGAAAATACTGATGAATAAGAACGCTGTTCGTCACCAAGATTACAAGCATTAAATTTCTCCAATTAAATTATATTCGATAGCTTCGTTTGATTTTTATAGAACGAACACTCACGGGTTCTTTGGTGAGAGCAAAAATGTCTTCAAACAACAAACAAACTATAGGAATGTAAAATGCATTAGCTTCAAAAAGCGGCTCAAACATGCCGATAGTAAAAATGCCAACAAATAGGAAAAGCCCGTCATAACCTAGTGTGTATTTTGCTTCAGCGGACTTAAGCCCACACAGATACCAAACAAGCAGAATAAGAAACAAGGCGAAAGGTATAATGCCACCGAAAGTATATATGTCCAAAATAAAATTATGAACATATCTGTCTTCAATCACATGATATGTTCCGCCAAAAGGATACCTCCAAAAATTGGCAAAGAACTGCATATATAGCTTGACCCGTTGACTATTAGATCCCCCTGCCAAAAATCTTTTTATCACAGGTATATTCGCTAAAAAATCAGGCATCGGCAAAATGCCTAGCGTCATTCCGACAATCAAGAGGATCATCAAAATGCAAATAACAATAATGGCAAGTTTAATTTTGTTGCTGCGGAGCTTTGAAACCAATAGCAGGAAAAAGAAAACAATTACGGCAGCGATCGACACAAAAATCGCACGATTACCGATTTCAAGCGAATAATAAAATACAAATGCATCATATAGCATAAGTGCAACAAAAACGAACCAGTATCGTAGGCCATTACAACGCTTGACATTCAAGAACCAAGAAAACGACAAAGCGAACAGAGGAACAAAATATAATTGAATACCGGTCCTTGAAATACTGTGATTATCCCAAAAACTTACGATAACGCTGTCAAAATCATTCCCAGCATATAAATAAGTAGAAACGATTAAAAGCCAACCTCCAATAGCGAAGCCACTAGCTATCGACCAAATTGTCGCCTTTTTTGCGTTTCTATCGTGCGATCTTTGAAAAAAGACAGCAGATAAAACAACCGGCATAAAGACATAGTAACAAAAGTTGTAGAGAAGGTTTCTAACCGTTCGGTCTTCGCCAGAAATAAAACTGAATGCGAAAAAGGAAATGCAAAATAAAACGAGTACGATATATTTTCGGTTAAATTGCAAACCGCCATCCAAAATAGCAGAAGCGGCCACTATAACAGTCCCGACTAGAAGCAAGTAGCCTTGGAGTGAAAAGAGGTTTGTACACCCCAGGCCAATAACAAAAATTCCTAAATAATAAAGAGCACAACTTACAGAAACCTTATTTATTTTTTTCAAAATGGTCATTGCTTAGCGTACCTAAATTGTTTTTCTGGACGGTCGTAGTCGGTTGGGCGCGAGTACAATGAAGGGGTGTCCTTTATAAAGAAAAAGGTCTCAATGCTTGCGCTGCCGTCCGGAGCATCCAAAGTATTTAACGCAACAACAAAAGGCGAAGTAACGTAAAAATCTGATTGGTAGGAGAAGAACTTGGACTCATACGCAAGTCTCCATCTCCGCCCAACAGTCGTTGGCTCCGGAAAAACATTCCCGTCCATATCGGCGTAGTTAGTTATATAGCAAACATTGTTGGAATGGAAAGAAACGGAACGATAGCGCTCATCGTTAATATAAGCGACATAAGTGCCAACAATGCCAACGTTGCCAAAACTAACATCAACCGAATTAAACATCGTTGCAAAAGAAACAACAAGGATCGCAACGCAAAGCACAGCAAGCACCGTCGAAAAACGCTTAATTCCTTTTCCTGCAAGTTTTGACAAACTTACAGGTTTATTCCTTAATCCTTGAATTTTGTCTCGTAAAACCATCATTTTTATTATACTAATAAAAGCAAGTCACCAAAAGTCAAAATCAAAGAAAGAAAATGCAAAATAAGCCCAAAATACTCATCGTCGCCCCACAGCCATACAACAAGAACGAGCAATCTCGTTCCATGGATTCGTATTTCCATCAATTTGACAAGGAGAATTTGGCGCAGATCTTTTCAGACGCCAGAACCCCTTCAAAAGGAAACTGCGCAACCCTGTTCCAAATCACGGATTTCCGGTTGGTGAAGAAAAGATTCAAGAGAAGCATTAAAACCGGGCAAACATTCAAATGGGAGGATTTGCCGGACAGCGCCGAAAACTCAATAAATACATACAGGCCAAAACATAAAACACCATTATATAGATTTCTTAGAAAATTGATTTGGCGCAAAAAGTATTGGGATACGCCAGAATTGGAAAAGTTTGTGGATGATTTAAAACCAGACTATGTTTTTATGGTTTTTTCGCCTGATTTCTTTGTTTTTGATATAGCTTTGCATTTCTCCAGAAAGTACCAGATTCCCCTAATCGGCTGTGTATACGATGACTACGTTTTCAGCGAGCACCATAAAGGGCAATGGCTTAATAGACTCTATATGAAAAAGTATCTTCAAACGGTTGATAAGTTCATGGACACCAACCCAATCCTTATCTTTGAATCGAATAAGATACAAATGAAGTATCAAGAGAAATACCAATGCCCCAGTACCGTTATATACATATCCTCTGACATCAAGCCAAAGCCGTGCCAAGGCATTGATTTAACTAAAGATTGGTATTTCTTTGGAAACCTTGAAGCCGGAAGACTGGATTCACTTAAAGACGTTGCCAATATCCTGGGAAATCTAAACAGTCCTATAAAAGTCCATATTTATTCAAAAGATATTAGCAAAGAAGACCAAACTGGAAACTTGTGTCTCCACCCCGCTATTCCTTATGCGAAAGTATTAAAAACAATGGAACAAGCCGGTGCGCTATTGATCGTAGAAAGCTTAAGCGATAAATATCTCCCCTATACCGAATACTCTTTATCAACTAAAGTTGGGGATTCGCTGGCATTCGGAAAACCAGTCATAGCCTATGGAAATAAGAACTCCGGATGCATTTCATTTTTTGAGGAAACGTCGTCTTGCTACATTGCTGATTCGAAAGAGGACCTGGAAAAACTTATAAGCAATATACTTAACGGCAAAGAAGACCCGAAAGTGTATCAACGTCAATTCGAAACCGCTAAAACATGCTTCTCCATAGACGAGCAATCGCAAAAATTCCTGAATCTACTCACTTCAATCAAAGTTAATAACCAAAAAGAATTAAATGCGGCGGATGACGTTCAAACGTTGCCAAAGTAGTTTGACAGCAAATCGCTTCCCCCAGGTTCGATGGCGGGTTTCGGGAAGAGTCGAAGTTTGCAAAGCACGTAGGGATGATCCGCCATTACCTCCGAAGGTTGATAAAGACTCGATTACTGGGGATTGGGATCCGATTGATCCTTGCTTCCGCTCCAATATCTTTTAGTAATTTTCGAGACAAGCCAATTTGGTAGGTGATATCGCATAAAATTAATCATGCCGTTCTTTATATATCTTATACGCCCTATGTATTTGGTTTTAAGCATATAACGATTCAGCCATTTGCCGCTCTGATAAACACTTTTGTTCTTACGTTTGAAGAAAGTTTCTGGATTAATTCTCATCGCTACAACGGGGTCTGGGATGTTATTCACCTTGCACCCTTTCTGAATCATCCTAATCCACAGAAAATAATCTTCCTTATATAGGAGTGGTTTATAGCCACCAGCTTCCATGACTTTTGCTTTGCTGAAAATGACCGAAGGATGATTGAAAGGCGAACGGGACTGAGAAAAACGTTTGATTTCTTCGGCAGTCAAAGGCACAACCCGTTCACCAATACTTTTATATGGATCCGAGTCGAACAATAAAATCTGAGAAGATGACAAATCCACCCCATCTTCAACGAATTTTTCGACCTGGATTTCGGCTCGATTCGGAAACGAGAAATCATCGGAGTCCATCCTTAACACAATATCGTTTCGGCAATAAGGCAATCCAAAATTCAACGCATACCCGAGGCCCTCATTTTTCTCGTATCCATAAACATGGACAATCTCGGGATATTTTTTAACTGCCTCGTTCAAAACTTCGTTTAGGGAATCGGGCAAGGAACCATCGCGAACAATGACAAAATCGTTTGTCGACAAAGTCTGATTTAAAATGCTATTCAAAGCGGTTTTCAAAAAGCCAGGGTTTTCTTTCGAATAGACTGACATAAGCACAGAATAATTCATAGCTTTATTATCATAACATTCCCCATATCCAAAAGTCATAATTCTAGGAAAAATCAATATTCATCGGCATGTTGAATTTAGAGAGTGTCATATTTACAATTAGTCAATGGAAAAGATTGCAATATTAATACTTGCACATAAAAGTATTCTTCAAGTAGGCAGATTCATCGATCAATTTCAAGACGACCTATTCGATATATACATTCACTTCGACAAGAAATTTGAGTTTTCTTCTGGCGAACTTAAGTTGCTCAATAAGAGGAACGTTGTGATTTTGCCCGACAGCCAAAGAATTTTGACCAACTGGGGCGACATTACCTTAGTACTCGCTACAATACAACTTCTGAAAGCGTCAGCCAAAAGCAATTACTTCTTTTATGTGCTTTGCAGCGGCCAGGACTTGCTGATCAAAAAATCAACGGATCTTTATCAAACGCTGTCTGAAAATAGAAACGCCAACTTCAATACCTTAATGCCGAGTTCGAAGCTATTCAACAAACGAAATCAGGTTCCCTATTTCCAATGCATGCGCGCCAGCAAAGGGTCGGCGTATTTTCTTAGGAATATTTGGAAATATCTAACAGGGGGGCGAAAACATACTTTCCCGTTCTTGATCTCGCGTTTTTATAAGGAACATGCGTTCCGGTTTGGTTATCAATGGTTCGCCTATAATCGTGAAGCGGTGACCTACATATTGGACTATTTGCATAGCCATCCGGAATTTTTGAATTTCTTCAAAAATAAGCTCGTACCAGACGAGTGTTTCTTTCAAACTTTGCTTTGGACGAACCCAAAATTTAAAGATTCATTTTTGCCAGGCATTACCTATGCCGTCTTCCCCCCAAAAAAATCGTCAAGTCCTAAGGTATTCACGGAAACCGATTTTGGTGAATTGATGAGCTGCGGTAAATTCATTGCCAGAAAATTTGACATAGACGTAGACCAAAACATCATAGAGAAGGTAATAATGGCGACGAAACCTTGATACCCGCATCAACAACGAAGCACGGCAAACGGAGGTTGCTATGAGTGAAATACAAATCAAACCCTGCTTGAAACTAACCGAAGAACAACGCGAAAAACTGAAAGATATTCAATTAGAAATATTCGACCATTTCGTCGATTTTTGTCAAAAACATAATCTTCGATACCAATTAGGATGGGGAACATTGCTTGGCGCAGTCCGACACAAAGGTTTCATCCCTTGGGATGATGACCTCGATGTCTGTATGCCGGCCGAGGACTATTATCGGTTCATCGGCGAATACCAAGACGAGAACGGTTTTCACCTCGATTGCCGGGAAAAAGATTCCCGTTGCTGGCAAAGCTTCGCGAAGCTGATGAAAGACGGAACTATCTACGAAGAATACGTCAAACAACGTTGTGACATGGCCAAAGGGATATTCATCGATATATTCCCCGTCGTCAGCTTCCCTTCCCCAAGCAAAAAGTTCAAATATCTAACTAGAAAAGCTTATTTATACATGCTGAACGCCAAATGCTTGCCGAAGCAATTCCTTCCCGTTCCCGGAATAAAACCCAATCATCCGATTATCGGCAAGATTGCTAGATTTTTATCTCGAGCGGCTTTCTTTTGGTGCTCCCGGGAAAAAGCCACGGCGATAAGAAACAAATCGATAAAGAAACACGCCTTTGAATCCACTGGCTGGGTTAACGCCAGCGATGTCATATTCCAGATTGCTCCGGCTGAACTATTCGAAGGGGAATCAATCGTGGAATTCGAAGGTCGGCAAGCCAAGGCTCCAGCTAATCCGGATGCCACGCTGAAGTATCTATACGGCAACTATATGGAATATCCGCCGGAAGAAGAACGGATACCCCACCACTACGTCTCGGAAATATCCTTTGGTGATCGTTTGATTAAGCCTTAATTTTGATCATCATATGCCGTTCCCGCTGCTCCACCGGCGGCAGTTCCATATAGGTCGGGCCGTATAAGAGCTTCAGGATGAAGTCGTAATTCTCAAACGAGGTGAACTTGTGGCCAGCAAACTCGTATTCGGAGATAGACGTTATTTCTTTCTCGCCGATTGTCTGTCCCTTCATCCCCGCTAGATAATCAACCGCATAGCAGCCTGTGCCCTGATCCTCATATTTCGTATATAGCTTTAATAATGCCTTCCGGGAATGAACGTAAAAGGGATTGCAGATAAAGCCGAAGAGGCGACGCATCCGATAATACTTCTTCGATTCGGGGCTCAGTTCAAACACCACCTTCGGCTTGTGCCGGTATTCAAAAGCCAAAGCTCCAACGTGAACCCAGAAATCAAATCGTTTGAAATCTTTCAATCGCTTCTTCGGGTTATCCGATACCTTAAAGATGGCAAAGATGTCGATGAATATCCCTAACGGACGGGGGCAATTCTCTGAGGGCATTTCGATTGCTTCCGTCCCTTTCTTCATGATCTTCAAGCCATAAAAAGCGTTGGTCTTATAGTTGACGGGCAAGCCGGCAAAATCGTATTTATCCGGAAACTCTTCCTTGACCGCTTCGATGATTTTGGGGAAATCAGAATAATGGGCGGCGATATCGACATCATCGTCCCAAGGGATATAACCATGGTGGCGTACCGCCCCCAGTAATGTGCCATAGGTTAAATAAAGAGGGATATTCCTTTTCCGGCAAGCGGCATAGGTATCCGCCAATATCTCCAGTTCTACGGTTCGGAGCTTGTCCATCTCCTCATCACTGAGGTAATAGTCCTTCCCGGAATTCGACAAAACCTGTTTTGAACCTTTCACAATGCGCCCTCCTTTTGTTTAGTAAACTTATCAGTACTCCTCGTGCCGCGGATAATTGGCATAAGAATCATCCAAGGCCACCAATTCGCTGAAATTATCGATCTCCACGATATCGGATTTGGTGCAGCTATGGAGGGCGATCTTGAACTTATTCTTATACGCCCGGAAGATGCACCCATCCCAGAAGTTCTCCTTGCCAGCATGGGAGTAATAGAGTTTCGGGATATAGATCCGGAGCTTTTCCGAATCCTCCTCATTCCAGAAGGAGATACCATAGGCCTGATAGCAATCATCCCCACCCATCCGGTAATTGACAATCCGCCCTTTCTTGACGTCGAAGCACCAGTCATCGGTCTCGACCACCTTCGCCCCCATATAACTGGTCTCATACTCGTATTTTCGAATTAGATTAGGATTGGAGATCAAAAGGTCAGCTTCCAGGATGTAGCACCGATCAACATAATCGATGCACCGCATCAAGGAGGAGATGTTGTTGGTGACGTTGAATTCGGTGTTGTCTAGGAAAGTAATCGTCGGATACTTCTCCTTCAGGCAATCGAACTGATCCTTCTTATACCCCCGGACCAAGACGATATCGGTTATCCCCTTGGCGTATAAAGCATCCAGCAGAGGCTCGATGATCCGCTTGCCATGAACCTTAACCAAAGGTTTCGGCGTGTCCAAGGTAACTGGGGCCATCCGAGAACCAAACCCAGCGGCCAAAATAATGGCCCGCTTAACCCGATAGGGCTCCAGTTCTTTTAACCCCATTTCGGTGATCGAGACATTGCCGTTGCTATCGATCTGCAAGAGGTTCCTTTCCCCTAAATCCTTGGTCAACCGGCTTAAGGCCGAAACCGAGATTTTGAGATTATTTGAAAGAAGATGCTCGTCATAAGGAAGCCGGCTATGGGCCTCAAGATAGGCTAAATAATTGAACTCAATCCGGCTTAAGGATGGGGAGGTCCGCGGGGTCTTGCCCGTTAACCGGGCCAAGACCGAGGACACCCCGGTGAATAAGCATTTGGCTATCACGTTGATTCCGAAGATAACGAAGGAGATGACCGCCTGCATCGCATAGTTCCCAGTCTTCTCATAATTGGTGATCAGGACCGCTAAAGGCTGATTGACATAACGGCATAGGAAAGAGACGGCGGAGATGGTGACCATCGAGTTGAGAAAGAAATAGGAGAACATCTCAATTAAGGTGGGGATGCTGTTGGGGATAAGGACCCGGAAGAAGATCCGGGGCTTGGATAAGCCCAACGTCGACCCGACGTTCTCATATTCCTTATTCATCTTCGATAAGGAATCCTTGGCCATCAGATAAGGGGAGCCGAAGAAGTGGATGACGTTGACCACTACCAAGATCGCCATCGTCCCATAAAAGAACCCATGGGTCCCTTTGAACATCAGGATATAGCCCACCCCTAAGACGATGCCGGGGATGGCAATCGAGGAAACGGAGATAAAGTGAATCCCCTTGCCGAGTTTCCCCGGGACCCGGCTGGTGAAATAGGCGGTCAGATAGGCCAAAGCCGTCCCGATGGCCCCCACCAGCAACGACATCTCCAAGGAATTGATGACATAACGGCTGATGCCCGGCCCCGAACTGGATTTGAATAGGCCCGAGAAGTTATCCCAGGTGAAGGCCATATTGTTGGGGAAAGACTTAATAAAAGCCAAGGCGATGAAGGAGAGTTGAGGGATAAACAGCAACAAGGAGAAGACGATGATTGAGGCTAAAGTAATCCCGTCGAATAGTTTGCTCTTCTCCATATTGCCGGCGGAGGATTCCTCGGAGGCGCTTTCCTTAACGAAGATATCGACGATGAAAGAGGCGATGGCGGGCAACAGCAAGAACAGCCCGACGATGGCTGCCCGACCATACTCGAAGGTCGAGTTGACCTGTTCATATAAATAGATCGGGAGGGTTTGGATGGTGCCGGCCACCTCCATCGGTAAGCCATAGTCGGAGAAGATCAGCGATAAAGAAGCGAAGAAAGAGGAGATGATGGCCCCTTTCAAGGAAGGGATGGTGATGGAGAAGAACTGGCTGATGGGCGAGATGCCGAGCGTCCTGGCCGCGTCATAAACCGACTTATCCTCATAATGGAAGGCGTCGTAGACAATCAAAAAGGAAGTCGGGAAGGATAAGACGATGGAAGATAGAATCAATGACCCCAAACCAGTCGCCGAGGTCTCCAACCCAGTTATCTGATCAAGGAAACCGGAAGTCCCTAAAAAGGTCCGGAAACCCAAGCCGATAGAAATCGAGGGAACGAGCATCGGCAAGGTCAAAAGCAAAACGAAGACCTTCTTATGTTTTAGATGCGAACGGTCCAGCAAAAAGGCAATCAATAAGGACAGCCCCACCGAGACGACGGCCGCGACCGAACTATAGAGCAAGGAGAAGCCGATCGATTGGTAGAATCGATGGTCGGCGAACATGTAGACGAAATCGTCGGCCGACAAAGAAAAAAGCATTGCCAATAAAGGGGCTAAGGCGAAGACGGCCATCAGGACCACGATCAGCAGCCGGCCCCATTCCTTCTTAAGGAAATGGCCCGATTGCTGGCCAAAATGGCGCAGCTCGGCTTTGGCAGTCATTGGATGCTCTCCTTGATCAGGCGGACCTTCTCATTCAAATTATTGACGACGAAACTCTTAACGAAATCAGTCGCCGGATGGTTGTATATCTCCTTCGGCGTCCCGATTTGCAAGATGTTCCCGTTGTTCATGACCATGATCCGGTCGGACAAAGAGAAAGCCTCTTCCTGGTCATGGGTGATGTAAACCATCGAGATGCCCCGCTTCTGCTGGACTTGCTTGATCAAGGCCCGTAATTGCATCCGGATGTCGCTATCTAAGGCCGACATCGGTTCGTCGAACAAGACGAGATCCGGCCTCAATACCAAGGTCCGGGCGATGGCGACCCGTTGCTGCTGGCCGCCGGATAGTTGCCGGGGTTTCTTGTTGATATGGTCGCTTAAGCCGACGTCGTCGATGATTTGGCGAACCTTCCGATCGATCGTTTCCTTGTCAAGTTTCCGGGCTTTCAAGGCGTAGGCGATGTTTTGGTAGACCGTCATGTTCGGGAAGAGGGCGTAATTTTGGAAGACGATGCCCATCCCCCTATCCTTTGGATTGGCATTGGTGATATCGACGCCGTTTTTCGCGATGGATCCGCTTTCGGGACGCTCGATGCCGATTAGGCAACGGAGCAAAGTGGTCTTGCCGCAGCCCGAGGGGCCAAGGATTGAGAAGAATTCCCCTTGCTTGATATCGAAGGAGACGGAATTCAATACCACCTTATTGCCAAACTTCTTCAGCAAGGATTCGACTTTGACGATGCTTTCCATAGTTAAAACTCCCAGGAATCCAATAGGTCCTTCTTGTAGGCGGGGTCCTTTAGCCCCTTCATCGGGATTTCCTTAACATCGGTCGGATATCCTTCGGTAAGAGAAGCCCCTTGGTTTTCATAAATAACGTCGGAGGTGAAGCGGAGAGTCTGATCGTAATTGAGTTCCTCGACGAGGAAGCGGAAAACGTCAAAAGCCGCCGGACGTAACTCATGGGTATCGACCATCCCCATGGTAAACAGGTTATAAGGGCACCCCTCTTCCGGGATGATCACCTCCAGGTCAGGATTCTTCAATTCGTATTGATAACCCTGCCAAAGCATCCCAATAGCGATGCCGATCTCTCCCCGGTCCAAGGATTTTAATGGAACTGAGCCAGAGGAAGTGAATTCGGTGACGTTTGGTCCGAACTCCCGGAAATAAGAAAGAGCGGCTTCCTTGCCATATAGGGAGGCCATGCCGTTATAAAAACCATACCCCGTCCCACTGGATTGTGGGTTGGGCATTTGGATATAACCCCGATAGACGGGATTAGTTAAATCAGCAAAACTGCTCGGAACCGGCAAGTTGTTTTCTTCCAAAACTTCGTGGTTAACGATGAAAACAAGGTCGGTTTTGCAATTAACTAGGAAGTTATCCTCGATTCCGGTCAGGCTCGTTACGGACGAATCGTAAGAGGGGGGGGTGAATTCTAGGGACGAAAGATTAGCCAAGACCTTGTGGCCATCGTCTTCCATCGAATTCAACTGGGCGGCATTGGTTATATCAAGGTCATAGAAGATGTCGCAGTCGGAACGAACGCCCTCATTGGCCAATTTGGTGAACACGGTTCCCGATCCAACCGATTGAATGATGATTTCGTAGTTGGGGAATCGCTCGTATAAACGCTGGTATAGGTAGGCGTTGCGTTCATCCTCGGCCCCCGAGAAAATCATGACGAAATTATCCGATGAGCAACCGGCTGAGAACAACGGGAACAGAAGCAAGATGCTTCCGAAGAAATGACGCTTCATTTGATTCTGATTCAGTTAGATATAAATTGACGTTATAACCAAGGATGGCCCTTGGGCCGGACAATCATAGCACGGTGAAACGGATAAGGCACGCCCTCCTCATAACGAAGATTGCCCCACGCTTATTCGGCTTGCCGTATGTCACCATTCAAATCCCCCCAACCAAAATACGATTTTCTGGGCCCAGCAACCTTTCGCATCCAGGGCAACTTATCGATAGCCATATTCCAATAATTGGACCAATGGGGAAATTTTATCATCGTCTTTTTTCGACCCAGCATTCCATACGTCCTATAGGAAATGCATAATGTGTCGGTCAACGGAGACCATCATGATACCGAAAATAATCCACGCCATATGGCTGGGCAATAACGAAATGCCAGCCGACCAAAAACAATTCGTCGAAGGTTGGAAGAAAAAGATGCCCGATTGGGAAATCAAAGTCTGGGGAGACGACGATCTAAAAGATTTTGGCAAAGGCATCCCTTTTGTTGAGGATCTAAAACGAAATAAGAAGTATGGATTCATCAGCGATTGGTATCGTCTCTATTTGGTTTATACCTATGGAGGGGTATACATCGACACCGATGTAGAAGCCTTAAAATCATTCGACGATTTGCTTACTTCACATTTCTTCCTCTCCTATATCGTCGATTCATCACTGCAGATAGCTATCTTCGGAGCCGAAAAGGGCAATAAAAACGTTTTAGACTTGCTCCACTTTCTGGAATCTGACTATGAAAAGACAAAAGAGACCCGCGTCAGCAACGAATGGGTGACCAAGTATTTCCTTGATGCCTACCCAGACTTCAGACTTAACGGCAAGGAAGCCCATCTAAGCAACGGAATAGACATATACCCAATGACCTATTTCGACTCACCCAAATCGATATTCGATTTCTCAAAGAAAGGCGGTTACTCAATCCATTATTGCGCCGGAAATTGGATGAAAAACGGCGATCCGGCAAATAAAGTCGGATTCAAGCAAAAACTTAAAGCCGCGATCAAGAAGATAACGCCTAAATTCGTTTTCAGACAAAGGTTTTATCGCTTGCATAAGAAGCAAAAAGAAAAGTACCCCTATTACGACATCTATTTAAGAACAACAAGCAAAAAGGATTAATTTAGATAATCGACGAGCCTGTCTAACGCCGATTGGATTGAACGAGCTTTTCGACGAAATCACAAAAGGCATAAATGTTCCATGGCTTTTGAAATCAAAAAAGCAGTAAAACGTGAAAATTGAAAAACTTACGAGACAAGCACTAAGTGATGGCGACTACCTTCTATTGTTTGGCGTCGCCAATTGGGTCTTCAATTCAAATTTCTGTTTTATAGTGGAAATGATAGACCAGTAACACCATGCGGCATCGGAGGAATCATGGTTCGACCTGATAAAACTTACTGGTGGCCAATTAAAGCGGGAAAAGGCAGAATTAATCCTTAAGATTTTGGGCCAAGACGTTCTTAATCTCTTCACTTTGCTCGTAATTCAGCGAAATAGAATCATCCATTCAATGCCTTCTGGAAAAATCGAAAATGGGCATCCAGTCGCTTTATATAGAGACGACAAATTAGGAACTGACATAAGTATCACGTCTAAATATTTATTAGATTTCATTAAACAACTGAATTTTTACATTTCACACACAGCGGCAGAAAAACCACATTAAGTATCGCTACACCCGATAAAGACTAACGTTATGGACAATCTCCCGTTCCTTGGTTCTCCCTTCCACCATATCCCGGACCGATTGGGCAATCTCATCATAAGAAAAGCAAATCGATGGAAAATTCCCGATACATTCAAAATCACGACTTACCCCGTCATAACCGATCATCTCAATCTTGCCCTTGGGAATGCGGAACCGCTTAAATAGCAGCACTAGATTAAATAGAACCTCATCGGAATAAACGAACACTCCAAGTCGTCCTTTTTCTAACTTCCGTTTCAAAAAGCACAAGGTGATATCCTCGACTCGTACCATCTCATACTCCCGATTCTTAAATTCGAGGTATTGTCCAAATCCTTGTTCCCGTCGAACCGAGCACTCGCTGCCAGGCAATCCGGCATAAACGAACGACTCACATTGTTTGGCCACTAAAAACTCAGCGGCCAAACGCCCGCCTTTGACGTCGTCAGTATATACTGAGCGAACCGATGGGAACCGGCTTCGACGCCCGACCAAGTAGAGATTAATTCCATTGCTTAACGCATAATCAACGTCTTTTTCGGTTGGTTCAAGATAGGTAATGCACTCTTTGATCCCAATGGCGTTACCTTCGCTCAAAGCCTCGAATAAAGTTCGGCTCCCGTTTAACAAATACGAAACCACTAGATATCCATCGCCAGTCAAAAGCGAAACCAATTTGTCGGACATTAAGGCAAAATATAGGTTTTTCGTCGAGTCAGCGACGATGGATACGAGTTTCATTGCCACCTCATTTTACAACAACCGTCAATGGTTTCCCGAATAGTTTCGATTTTTAAGAAAAACACTAAGGGTTTTTATCGGTTTCTTTCATTTAGAGGAAAGAAGATTGATGTCCTTCAATAGAGCCACATCGGCTTTAGGCTTTCGGTCAAAAGTGCACAGCCCATTGTTTTCCTGCTCAACATCGTAAAGCTGGGTGTAGCAATAACCGACTAGATATGGCGAAGCGATCACCGCTTCTTGGGTTTTACGGTAACGGGAGAGGAAGCCATTTTGGCTTTCTTGTTTACCATATCCCCATGTCGCCTTTTGCCCCGAGGCGTTATAGGAAATCCCGCCATATTCCGTTAATAGGAACGGTTTGCTCAAATCGGCCCGGCCCGGCGCGAAAATCGGCCGGTCAAAATTCGGGGGATCGGATTCCATCGCCCCCTTTGATTTAAGGCGGGAGATAAAGCGCGAATAATTCGGCTCATTGTCATCGCTATAGTCATGGATCCCAACCAAATCGGTCATTGGATTTTCCCATCCATCGTTGGAAACGATCATCCGGGTCGGATCGATTGCTTTAAGATGATGGTACATCAGTTCCGAGAACGCCAATTGCTCTGCCGAACGGGAGATATCGTCAATCCCCCAGGACTCATTGTTTGGCGTATAAGCGATAACCGAAGGATGGCCGAATGATTCTTTGACGATCGCCGTCCACTCCTCATACAGGGCTTTCGATCCCGAAGGACTATATTCAAAGCAGCTCGGCGATTCGCCCCACAATAAGAACCCCTCTTCATCAGCGTAATGATAAAACCAGGGATCGATAGTCTTTTGATGGATCCTCGCCCCATTGAACCCTAACGCTTTGGCCAAACGGATATCCTTTAAGAATGCCTCTTTGGTCTCAGGTGTCAAATTCCCGCCCGGATAATATCCTTGGATCAAGACTAGCCGTTGGAAAAGCGGTTGCCCGTTAAGTAAGACCTTACCCTCTTCAATCTCAATGTCGCGGAACCCCGCCCGGGTACGGACCAAGTCATCCTGGTATCGGGCCACCACTTCATAAAGGGTCGGCCTCTCCGGCGACCACGGGTCAAGCTCAGCCTCAGCTAAATCCCAAATATATTGTCCATTATTCTGAAGGTTAAATTGGACTTGGTTAATGGTTTTCCCGTCTTTGACTAACGACAAGACCAACGGATGGCTCGGATCGGTAACCTCGGCTTTGACTATCGCCTGTTTTTTAAGCCACGAACCATTGATCGCTAAGTGGATGATATGGTCTTTAGGCAATTCCTCAAGGAAGACGCTTCGATAAATTCCCGAGGTTCGGGTATACCAGATAATTTCGGATTTTTCTTTCCAATATTGTTTTCCCCGAGGGATATCTTTCCGGCGCCCTGGATCATAGGCGTGGACGGCGATTTCATTCGAACCATCATGTAAATAGTCTTCAATCAAACAGCTCCAAGGGGTCGCCCCGCCGATATGACGGCAAACTTCCTCCCCGTTCACGTAAACGGTCGCTTCATAATCGACGGCGAGAAAAGTCAGCCGATACGCTCGATTTGCTTTTTTCTTAATCTCAATCGCCGTTTTGTAATAGCAATGATCATGGAAAGAAGGATCAGCGATGCCGGAGAGGGCACATTCCGGAGCGAAAGGAACCTCGATCTGCCGTGGCAAGGCCACACCAATATCCAGCCAGTCGCTTTTCGCGAACGATCCGTCGTCATCAAGGGCGAATTGCCATTTTCCATTCAAAGACAAATATCCGGATTCATGGACTAAATCAGGCTTGGGGTGTTCGTTCCGCATAAGTTAATCTCCGTGTTGATAATAATCTTCGCTAATTTGCAGTAAGGCATCTTCTTCCGCCGCTTGCGCCTTTTCGATCTCGTCATAATCTTGATAGGGCTGACTCCGGGCGCCGTCTAATTGCAAGGAACCGGATACCAAATCACGAAGAGAACGGTGATCTTTGGTTAAGGCGAAAGAAACGAAGTCGGCGGTTAGATAAACCGTTAGAAGGATGAGGAATAAATAGTAATCGGTTGAAAAGACGAGCGATAAGCCAATGAGGCCCAAAGGCAAGGGGCGAAGCAAGTTAAATAGGCACGATTGATAGATCCCGTCTTTGGAAACGACGATGATATTCGTGGCCAATCGCCCAATGGTTTTGCCTCTAGGCAAGCATAAAGGAAGTAGGAAATGGAAGGCGACTAACGGCAAATAAAACGACAAGGATTGCCGAGCGAGGGTTTTCGAGGTAGCGGAATCCACCGCTTCAGCATAGAAACGATCGTTGAATAAATCGACGAAACAGTCCCGAAATAACCCAGAACAATAGGTTAGTAGATTTGCTTCGGCCGCATCCTTCAATTCGCCTTGATAATAAAGATCGTCTTTTATGAGAGCGAAACCCTCTTCATCGACTTCGGTTAAAGTGAAGTATGGCGAATCCTCCACACCAAGAATCGATTCGTTGAACTCTTGGGGAGTTAAGCTCTTCCGCTCTCCGCCATGGTCAAGATAAAAATCGGTATCGAAATAAGAAGGTTCGCCAGCATAGCCGCAGTAATATGATTTGACCTTATTTAGATAGCCGGAATATTCATCGGAATCATAAATGACATATCCGCTTTCATTCTGCTCGTATAATCCAGCGGCTAGGAAGGCCTCGGCCCGCAGCTCCGTTTCCTTATCAATCGAGAAAACGGAGGAGAAGGCCAAGAAATAAAGAAGGAGGAAACCAAGCAGGAAGATACCCGCGTCCAGCAATAAAGCGAGCGAACGCTTTTTCAAGGAAGGAAACTGTAAACGGGTATCTTCCATAAATAGATGATGATTATGCGTTGAATTCGGCGACTAAGCCATCGATGGTGGCCGCGTCGTCGGTGTAGGAGAGGTCATGGATTTCCATGGCGGCCTGGTACCCGCCGATGACGGGAACCGAGGCGACGTCAGCGGCGACGTTATTCATCTGGCGATGGAAAACGATTTCCCCATCGATCATGAAGTAATAGTCGACGCCATCGCGGATCAAGCCAAAAACCGGTGATTTGGCGCTGCCGCCAGATGGAACGTTCTCAACATTCCGCCAGCCCGCAGGAATAACCCCTTGGCCATCCTTGAAACTAGCCCCGACGGTGTATTTATCAGCAGTCGTGCCAATCCAGTTGGCCCAGCCGATATCGGTCCAGCCGCCTTTCGTCCAATCCTGAAGGACGGCATCGACGAAGAAGAAGGAACCGGCTTTCCCGTCGGCGGTATTGGCCGAGATGAAAAGCTTGCCCCACACTTCCCCGTGATAGAAGGAGACATTCTCAAACGAGAAGGTGGTCATCCATTTGGTGCCCGAACGGTTCAAAGCGAAGTAGGCCCCGCCTTCAAATCCCTCGGGTTTAGCCATGCTAACCTTGACATAGGGATCCTCGGCATCGTCCATATGGGAATAATCGATGTTGGGGATATCGCCCTTCGGGCAATAAGACGGAACCTGATAGGAGATAAGCGACTCGGCCACCGTGACCTCGACCGTCTTCTTAAGCGAAGGAACCTGAACCGAGGCGATGGTGATGGTCGTGGTCCCGGCCTTTTCGCCAGTGACATTGCCCTCGGCATCGACTTTGGCGATACTCGGGTCGGCGCTGGTATAGGTTAAACGGGTATCGGCCCCAACCGGCAAGACCGAAGCGTTAAGCGCCTTGGTCTCGGTATCGTGGACCGAAAGGGTCGCCGGGGCTTGGATTTCCGAAGCTACCGCCCCTTCGATGACATGGAGCAATAAGGTGGCCTTAGCCTCGCTATAAGGATAAGCGGAGGTGGCGGTGATGGTGGTATCGCCGGCTTTTAACGGAGTGATATAGCCGCGGTCATCGATGGTGGCGACGGTCTTATCGGAGGAATCCCAAGTGACGCCGGTCTCGACGCAATTGTTGGTGGTCGCCGAGGCGACAGTCGCCCGGACCCGATACCCTTCCTCATCGATCGACATCGTGGCTTCACTCCCTTTGTCGATGGCGATGGTTTTCGGGGAGGTCGCCGCATTGGCGGTCGCCAGCAACTCATCAAGCTTCGGATCGCCTTCCTCTAGGAAGGAGTAATTCGAAAGGGTCGCGGTAACGTTATTGGCGGTGAAGCAAGGATAGGTCGGGATGCTGGGATCTAGTAAGGTCGACTTCACCGAGTAGACGTAATAATGGTTAAAGTAGAAATGGAAATAGGCGCCGTCCCGGAGTAAGCCCATATTGAACTTATCCCCATAACGGAGGCAGGGTTCGCCATCGGTGATGCCCATTTCCTGGGTAGTCAGAGTATGGACGAGATTCCAATTGAATTGGCCAATGTCATAGCTGCCGTTGATCCGGTCATTGACCCCGACCGCCTTCCAGGCATCGATTAAGACGTTGTTCTCGCCAAGCGGGCAATCGAAGAAGTAATAGAGGCCGTTTTGATCGTGGAAATCGGTTCCCATTAAGCCGACTTTGGCAAAGAGCTCGCCAACGGCGAATTCATCGATGGTGATATCGGTCTCGGCATACCAAGTGGTCCCGAAGCAGTTTCTAAAGAACATGAAGCCGCCGCCACCGTAGACGACATAAGGGTTGGTCTCATCAAGCTCATGGGTGAAGTCAGCCAGTTCCATCCCGACGGGTGAATGGGAGAAGAAGGTGTTGGTGACGGTGATCTCGACCGTATCGGATTTAGTGACCCCGCCATAGCTACAACTGACGGTCAGGGTGGCGGTGCCAGGGGAGATGGCGGTTATCCGCCCCATCGCGTCGACGGTGATGATTTCCTCGTTACTGGAGGCATAGGTGAATTCCTGGGGGATCGAAAAAGGCATTGCTTCAGCGGTCACCGTCGCCCCTTCTTCGACGAGGATATTCTTGACGGTATCTTTGTTGGTGATGGAAACCGACTCGATCTTCAGTTCTTCTTCCGAAGAAGGGGAGGAAGAGCTATCCGGCGTTTCTTCCTTAGAGGATTCGGATTGGCTCGGCAAATCGGTTTCGGTAGTCGGTGGCGTCGATTCGGGCGGCGTGCTGCTCGTCGAATCGGTCGGTCCGCAGGAGGCTAAGCCGCCAAGGAAGGCGAAACTTAATGCCATCAGCAGACCCTTTTTAAAGGTTTTTACCATTTTCTTTCCTTTCCGCGGTTGGATAAACCGCAAATAATTGGGTGATGAGTGTAGAATGGACAAGGCTTCCTTTCCGTGGCCTTAACAATGGATGGGGAGCCGTTTTCTTATTTTTCTCTTCTTTCGCCTCCTTTCCTTATTTCCCCTCGACTACGAGGTTCTCGTAAGTCGAGTCTGTGTAGAAGGAATATAGCCCGACCTTGCCCCGACTCGGAGCTCCTTCCGGACGGAAACTAATTAGTTTCTCCCCGTCAAGATAAGCGGTGACCACCCCATCTAAGCTCTCGAGCTTCAGATGGTGCTTCTCACCTAACGGGAAGGAGTGTTCCTTCTCATAAACCACCACTGTTTCAGTGTAATTGGCGTCTTTGACGAAGACCTTATCGGCATTCATCCCGAAATAGACGCCTTGGAGGTTATCGATGCAGCATTCGAAATTGGGACCGCCATAGTAATACTCATGGTTATCGACCCTTAAGGCGATCCCGGCCCCATAAGCCAAATCGATATCCAGCGCATCCATGGTCAAACTTCCAAGGGCGTTGCGCCGATGGGCGAATTTATCGCTGATCTCTTCATTGACCGCGACATCAGCCTCGATTGAAACATCACCAAGGTCATCTCGGTCTTTGATATACACGAAGTCATTATCGACCCCTTTGCTATGCATGCCTTCGGAAGTGTATTCAATCCGGTCGCGCCCGTGATCAACCCAGGTTAAGGATTGGTTATAAGCCCGAAGGCCCGATTCGAAGCGATAAGAAGAGGTATCGGTCGCCGCTTCATAGGCTAGTTCGCTATATTGCAGGGTATCGGATTCCGAATAGAGGGAAACCCGATTCCGCCCGACTTCGGTCGGGAACAGGCCGAGGTCGACGAAATGGAAGCCTTCCCCGTCGATTTCCGGGATGGTGACGATGGTTTTCTCCCCATCGTTGATCCGGATGCCCACTTGCTTACCGGACATATCCGAATGGACCTTGAGGGTAATCGCCGTTAATTCGGTATCGGCGTGTATCAAATAAGATGCCCGATCGCCTGCCTCCAAATTCATATAACCAATGTCGTTATCGGAGATTTCCGAACCGAACTCCTCTTCGTAATAAGCGAGGCGCGACCCATTGTCGAATACCGAGTTCTCCCGGTCATATGCATTAGCCAAAGATTGGTTCTTCTGGTATTCCAAGGCATCAGAGGAGCCGAGGCCCGAATTGGAGAAAGCGCTATAGGAAATAGAAGCGGAGTCTTTCCCTTCATAGCCATATCGCCCCGCCGGGAGATTCGCTTCGCCCAAGGAAATCTTCTCGATCTCGTCAAAGTAGAGGTTGTATTGTCCTTGATCATAACTTAACCGATAGGTATGAAGCGCGTTGAAGTCGTAATCTTTGTTGAGTTCGGCCTCGCCGACAACGGCATCAGTCCCGTCTTTAACGACATGGACTTCTAACCCGTTGGCATTCGAAGCCGTCACATAACCGTAATTAGAGGAATCGGTATAGCCGAACACATACTTCCCGTTCTCGCCCTTCGCGTTCCATTCGGCGGTAAAGGAGGTTCCGTGGGAAGCTTCCGATAAGAGGAAAGTTCCTTCTTGCTTCATCCCGCTTCCGCCTCGCGAGGCGAAATCCGGCTGACGGGGGACGAAGTTCCCTTCCTTGTCGTTCCCGGTATCGCTTACCACCCGGGATCCATTAAATGAAAGCCGAGCGAAGTTGAAATAACGTCGATTGGAAGTGCTTTCGCCATTCGGACCGTAATTCAAGGCGAGATCATGATAACCGACATAGAGGCTATCGAGGTCCGGCCCGACGAAATTCGCTGAATGGCCGAGCCCCATATAAGATTCGTCGGTCGATAAAAGGATTGAACCCCCTTTTTGCTTGAAAGCATTCGAATTAGCGATCGAGGCAACCGATTCGCCATCGAAGTAATTGTAATTGACCCGGTAGGAAGGGGCATAACAATCGACCCCGGTCCAGGTTAGATAATAACGTCCGCTCCGTTTGGTGATATACGGTCCCTCGTTCCATCGCCCTAATTTGGTATTGGCATAAGTAACTTCAAAGCGATCGTTTTTGAAATCCTTCAGATCATCGGTAAACCGCTTAACGAAAATCCCGAGGCTCGAAGCGATCGTGCAATAGACTTGCTCATCGGAATCGATGAAGAAACTGCCGTCGATGCAGTTTTGGAAAATGTTCGTCGAGTAGTCCACAAAGGGCCCAGTTGGAGAATCGCTTACGAGGATAGAATGCTTTTGGCCACCGAAGCTCGAGATCAAATAGAACTTGCCGTTAATGTAGGTGACCTCGGGAGCCCAGGGATTGACTAAGGAAGTCCCGCCGAGGCAATTGCCGTTATTACCCGCTCTTTCCCAATGGAGCAAGTCATCCGACTCCCAGCAATGCAACTGGTTACCGCCGCTGGTGGCATAAAGATAATAACGGCCATCATGGCGCAAGACGAACGGATCGGCGCATTGGACTGCCGAAACGCCAGGCAAGCGATCATCTTGGGCGAAATGATTGTCGTAGGTCGCCCTTTCCTCTTCGGCAAATTGATCGAGGCCGGTCAAGTCTTCATTCATTTCACTTTCCTCCGGGTTAGTCGGCGTTTCGCTTCCCGAAGGCTCGGAAACGCTGGTGGTGGATGAAGCGGCGGGCGAACAGGCGGTCAAAGCCAGCAGGCCCAGCGCCAATAACGTCGAGATCTTTTTGTTCATATTCACTCCTTTTTCTCGATGCGGCGACCCGTGATCGGGTCGAAGATGAAGATGTCCTCGTCTGGCAAGACGAAACCAACCTCGCATTGAGCCTGGTAACGCTGCTTGACGCCGGTGATGGCGATAACGTCTTTCCCGTTAAGCGGAAAGTGAAGATAGTTGCTCGAACCTAATGGTTCGACTAGATCGATCTTGGCTTTTAAGGGCCCATCCTTTTTCGCCACCAGGCTTTCGGCCCGGAAACCAACGAGGACGGAAACGGAAGGATTGGTCATCGCTTGTTCATAGAAGCGGATGGCTTCCGTTAAGAATTTGGTCAATTCGGTTTCTTTGCTTTTCCCTTCTTCTTTCTTCTTGAACCGGTCGAAGAACTTTTTCTTCTTCGCGACCGTCTCTTCCTTCCTTAGATAAGTCCTGGAGGATAAAGCGGCATCCCGGAACTCGTTCAACGTCGTCTCCAAACCATTAAGTAAGGAAAGGAAATCATCGCGCGAAGGGCTTTCCTTCCCTAGTTCTTGATAACGACGTTTGGTGATTCCGCCCTCCTCCTCAATTTTGGCTTTTAGGTTATTAAGCGCCTCAATCCCTTCATTCGAAGTCAGGAACTTGCCTTTTTTGCTTTTCTTAAGGAAATCCCGAAGTAAAGGCAAGACTTGTCCCTGTTGGAGATTGAGCACTTCAAGGAAACGGCTATGATTCCGCTCGTATTCTTTTTTGACTGCCGCGAAGCGTTCTGAAGGCAAAGATAATTTCCAATCGCCAACCACAAGCGAATCGTCATCGATTTGCCCCTCGACGACATTCATCGGGGGATTGCCGATGAAAGTGGCGACGAACAGATTGGCCGGTTGGTTATATACCTCGTCCGGAGTCCCGATCTGTTGGACGTAGCCTTCGTTCATAACCACGATCCGGGTCGCCATCGTCATGGCTTCGGTTTGATCGTGGGTAACGTAAACGCAGGTCCCATTAAGCCTTTTCATCAGCCGAACGATCTCGCTCCGCATCTGCACCCGAAGCTTGGCGTCGAGATTCGATAAGGGCTCATCCATAAGGTAAACCGGGCAATCCTTAACGATCGCTCGGCCCAAGGCGACCCGCTGCATCTGGCCACCGGACAGCTCTTTCGGATAACGGTCGAGGTAAGGCCCAAGCGACAAGACTTTCGCGGCCTCAAAGACTTTGGTCTTAATCTCTTCCTTAGGTACCCTGCGGATTTTCAAAGAGAAGGCGATATTGTCATAGACGGTTAATTGGGGATAAAGGGCATAGTTTTGGAAAACCATAGCCAGATTCCGTTTTTGCGGCGAAACATAATTAGCAAACTTGCCGTCGAGATAAAGTTCGCCGTCGCTGATTTCCTCTAAACCAGCGATCATCCGCAAAGTCGTCGACTTTCCGCATCCCGATGGCCCGACCAATACCAAGAAATCACGACGAGCGATATCGAGATTCAGATCCTTAACCGCCCGATTGCCACGGGAATAACGTTTAGAGACATTCTTTAAAGAAATGATCGGTTGTTCGGCCATACTCGTTTCCTCCATTAGTTCTTCACCCCCGTTAGGGCGACCCCCTCGACGATGTTTCGCTCAGCGAATAAATAGACGATGAACACTGGCAGCATCGAGATAATCGAAGCCGCCATCGTGACCCCGGTTGAACCTAATTGCCCCTTGTTGACGTCAACTAAATACGTAAGGCCAAGTTGCAGCGTCCAAAGCTTCTTATCGCCATATCCCAAAACGATTTGGGCCCACGCATAATCGTTCCAAACGCTCATGAAGGAGAACAACCCTTGGACGAAGAGAACGCTTTTGGCAAGCGGCAAAACCACTTGGCAGAAAACCCGAAAGTTCGACGCCCCATCGATTTTCGCCGACTCGACTAAGCTATTGGGAACCCCTTTGAAAAACTGGCGAATCAAGTAGACGCCGCTGATGCCGCCTAAGCCAGGCAAGATAATGGCCCAGATATTGAGCGACAAGCCAAGTTTCAAGACATTTTCAAACTGCGGAGTGGTGAGCATTACGCCTGGGATCGCCATCGAAACCAATAGCAAAGCAAACAAAGCGTCTCGACCTTTGAACTTTAGGAAAGTGAAAGCGTAAGCAGCCAAGCAAGCGATAACCAAATATAGGACGGTGTGAATCAAGGAAGCGATGAGCGAATTCAAAATCCAGGCCGTAATCGGCTGGGCATCCAAGCCATAGTCATAAGCCCCGTTCTGGTCCCCACCGACGAAAAGGATTTTGAAATTCTCAAAGGTGTATCCGAAATCCGGGAAGAAAGAGCGGGGATTAGTCGCCCAATCCAACGAAGACTTCAAAGAACCGTTGACCAGATAAAGGACCGGGAAAATCCAGAGGAAGCAAAAGATGGCAAAAAAGATAGTCACCGCCAGCTTATTGAGCCGGATGGGTTTCTTTTTTCGCGAAATACTCACGGTATTCTTTGGCATGTTTATTCCCTCCTTTCTTATCGCGGTCAACAAAGAGACGAATCGAAGACAAAGCGGCGACAAAGAGACCGAAAACAATGCAAACCGCCGATATTCTTCCCATTAATGAGAATTTGCCTGATCCAGTTAGATAATCCTGAATTACGTAAATAACCGTATGGGTTACCCCAGGCCGTTCCGGATGGGCGAAGTCGCTCGGCCCACCCATCGTCAGGACCCGGTTTTGCCCATAGAGATTCATATAGCCGATTAAGGTCGTGAATAGACAGACCGACAATTGGTACTTAATGCCCGGCAAAGTGACATAGAGGAACTTTTGCCAGGAGTTGCAGCCATCGATCAACGAGGATTCATAAAGCGACTTCGGCACGTTTTCTAGCCCAGCCGAAAGGATGATGAAGTTGGCCCCGATGCCATATAGGCAAAGAAGCAAGATGACAAACCAAGCCGTCAAAGGAGTATTGAGCCATTCCACATGGGTGTTAAACAGCGCATTGATGAAACCATCCTCCGAGTTTGAAAAAAGGTAAACGAAGGCGGTCCCGGTGGCGCTGACGGCAAATATCGATGGGATGAAAATCAGCGAACGCCACAACCGATACCCCCACGGCTTCTTCTTCAAAAACGAAGCCAATAGTAACGGGAGGAAAATCGAGACCGGAACGATAACTAAAGCGAAGAGGAAAGTGTAAAGGAGCGAATACCAGAAGGAATAGAAAGAGTTGTTCGCCACCATCAGGGGTTCCCCGTCCGCCCCCAAGACCGGCTCGCCATCAATCATGACCGGTATTTCTTTGGTAAAGAGGAAATACTTGTAGTTCTCAAAACCGACAAAGTAGGTATCTGAGGGATCGGCTAAGTTGTAGTGATAGAAGGACATGTTGATGCCCGAGATAAAGGGGATGAGGAAGAAGAGAAGGAACATGGCTAATAACGGGAGAAGGAAAAGGAGAGCCGTTAAATAGCTTTTCCCGTAATAAACAGCCTTTTCCTTTCCGTGTTTCATAGCCTTCTCCTAGTCGGCAAACCTCATTGATAGTCAGAGATGATCGATAAGGAATTGAGATATTGCTCGTTGACGATATCGGAAATGCTCTTGTTTTGGGTCTGGGTATTGAAGGTCTGATGCCAGACTTCATTCAAACCTTGGTTCATTTCGAGCCCGAATACTTCGGAGTAATACTCGGTAACGCCACCGAGGGTGAAATCCTCGGGATTGCCTAAGTATTGGCCAATATTCTTGTAGATGTCGCTCTCCAGTAAAGCGGGGTCTTCCATCGCCGATTTCAGCATCGGCAGATGGCCTCCCTCCATCCATTTGACATATTGCTTGGACATATAATCGGCGAAGACCATGCAAGCGGCTTTGACGGTGTCGCTTTCGACGGTTCGGGTCAAAGAGAAAGCGTGGGCGGTCCCGACGATCTTCGAAGCGTCCTCTGAGTTTTCATCAAGGGCGAAAAGATTGCTGATTGGCATAATCGCCACCCCTTCTTCGAAACCGCCCTGACCAAGGCCGATCGCCGAATCGAAGATGGTCTTGTAACCGGTTAAATTCCACGGGCCGGTCGAAGCGAAAATGTAATTGCCTTTGTAAAAATCGCTGATGAATTCATAGGACAGGGAACGCCGAATCAAAGGGCGTTTGCCGTCACTCGGATACATATATTCCCGCATCTGCTCGAAGTAATCGATGGTCGATTGGGTATTCCAGGCTGGTAAGCCTCTTTCATCAACCATCTTCGAGCCGTTTTGGACCGCTCCCGTAATGGCGTAGGTCAAGGCATCATCTAAAGCCTCGATCGACATAAACCAAGGATACAGTTCGGTGCCGGCGCTTGAAGTCATCCATTCCAAATCTGGATTGGTTTGAGCGGTCGGGAGATATTGGTAAGTCCCGGCATAAGCTTTGTCAGCCAAGCCCTGGCAAACTTCAATAAACTCCTGGTGATTAGTCGGAACCTCGTAACCGTTTTTCTCGATAATGTCCTTCCGCGCGATGATGACGTTGCTATGCATATCCAGCGGGAAGCCGTAAAGGTGTTCCGACCCCGAATCGTCTTCGAGATAAAGGTCGTCGAGGATGTTCTCAAAATAATTCGACCGTTGATAATCGATCTTCGAAAGTTCGATCGCCTCTTCTAAGGGGACATAAATCCCTTGGCTTTGCAATTCGCGGATCCGTTCGCCATGCCCCTGCACGATATCCGGGGCGTTCTCCGGATCGTTTACAACAGTATTGACGATAGCAGAGGAGAATTCATCATGCCGTCTTTCCGCCCGGTTAACATGGATTTTCCCTTCGTATTCTTCGTTAAAGGCGTCGACGATCTCTTTTTGGATTAAACCGTCGGACCCAATGGAAATCGACCAGAAATCAATCTCGACGTTTTCGAATATCGGATTGCCCGCCTGGTCGTATTTCAAGTCGCTTTCTTTATCCGGTTTGGAAGACGTTGGATTATCAGTCTTGTCCTCGCTTTGGCTGGGCTGCTCACCTTCGGTTGAGTCAGTTAATCCCGGCACCCCTCCGGGAGTGCACGAAGCCAAGGCAAAAGACAATCCAATGCCTAAGAGAATCGAAGGTTTTTTCATAAAAGATCTCCTCAATGAAACCGCTTACATATTAGGCTTATCCTATGCTTTCCAATTATCATTTGTTGTCATCTTGTTGCTAAATATTGCCAAAGCCACTAAACTTGAGTCGATGGCAAAACGTTATATTTGCCTTCGTAATGGCTTCCATTACGAGGAAAAAGCTAAGCTAGCCGAGCCCTTATACTTCGGAAGTTATCAAAGAGATCTCCAAGCCGTCATCTTAGTCAAATCAAACGGCCCGGTTTTAGTGAAGTGGAACGATAAACAAGAAGAAATGAACAGTCAGTTCATGTTCTTGGTTTTATCAAAAGAAGAGGGAACGATTATCCCTTTGCCTGGATCGACCATTGATTATCGGGCCCTCTATTTTTCCGTATACCCTTTCTTCACGGACTACAGCAAAATCGATCTGGAGGGGATGAAAATTCACCAACCAAATTACTATGCCCACGAAAGGGTTTTGCATATCGAAGAAGACATAAACTTCGCCCTCCTTCGTGTCCTTGAAGCGGCCTTTTTCCTCTTTAGCTTAAACAATCCGGTTTTCTATTTATCCGAGCAACGTTTGATCTACGAATTTTTCTCGCTCTATGAAAAGAAAATGATTCATATCGGTTTTCGAATTCCAAGTTACGCGACCGCCGAACCGTTAGAACCGGCCTTCGAGTTGATTGGATCAAATCCTGGATCGATGCCAAAACTAGAACAACTCGCCAAAGCCTGCTCAATGTCCAAGACATCGTTTATACGAAAGTTCAAGCAAACTTACGGCGAGCCGCCATCCTCCTACTTCGAAACGTTGCGATTGGAGAATTCGAAGTATTTCTTGTTAAACACCAACGATCCGGTCCAAGAAATCGCCTATCGGTTAGGCTATTCATCCCCGTCGGCGTATATCCGGTCTTTTACCAGCAAATTCGTTTTATCGCCAACCCAATTTAGGCGCAAAAACTCAATGAAATAAGAACGATGGGCTGTGGAAAATAGTCAAACGCGTAAAGGCTATTGCCCAGAATGGGATCAATGAGGCGAGCAAGCAATGGAGAGCGGCCTGGACCCGCTCGACCGATACGACGTGCAATGGTCCAAGTGCTGCCGCGAGAAACATATTCCCGACAACCCGATCAGGCTCTGGTGACGAAGGAAAAACCAAGTGATCAACTCACGCACGATGAAGCCAACACCCTAAAAATCTTGTCATAGATTGACTTTAGCAAACCGCTTCCGTTACCATCAAAGAGCAAGGACCGAATCCTTCGCTTTATAGCAGTATAAAGCCGATCAACCATCGTTCTTCATTAAGCTGTCAGAAGAATAACCCACCGAGGTTCCAGCAGCAGGCTTCCTCGCCTGCAGGTCGATCAAGGCATTCCCTCCTTGCATTCATGCCAACACACATAATCAAGGAGGTTTTTACGCATGAAGATCAACAAAGAAATGGCTTTAAGCCTATGGGAAAGGGACTACGGACGGGATATCCGCATCGATGATTACGCCGGCCGCCCCATGGACAAAGCGGCCTACGGCGACCGCAACAGCGTCTATGGCTGGAACATCGACCACATCTATCCCGAATCCAAAGGCGGCAAATCCGTCCCCAACAATCTCGTTTGCTGCAACATCCAAACCAACGACGAAAAAGCCGACAAATTCCCCGCCTTCAAAGCCAATGGCCAGATCTTCAACATCGTTAGGGTTCAAAATCATTACGAGATCATCAAGAAAACCGCAGTCCAGGAACATGGATCCTACTTTGATGGGGCTTACGGCATCCGTCGAATCGAAGAAGCCTTCGAAGAGGAAAGCCGTTACCAAGACGAACCCGAACCGACCGTCAAGGTCACAGTCCTCACCATCACCTTTCTACACGCCCTCCCCAAACGCTTCGCGGAGGACCTCTTCCCCGATGCCAAAATCCGGCCAGTCCTTTTCGGTGGAATCAACGCCATGATCATCGAACTGAGGGGAACTAACTTATCCATCCTCCAGTTAGCCCTCGATTCCTGCGTCATGCTCAACACCTATCTAGACCACTATTTCATCCCTATGGGTCTACTCAAAAAATACTCCATTTTCTGCTTGGCCGATGATCAGCAGGTAACCGAATCCTTCGAGGTGGGTGAACTGGCCAATTTCATCCCCGGGTCTGGCGAATTCCCATTAGTGATAGACGATAATATCTTCAATCACACCGACGCGAAAAATACGTTGAAAGGCCAAGAAAATCTCCGACGCGATGCCTACGGATTCATCGATTACGATGTCGAATACCAAAACTTAGCCAAGACAATCGATAACATCATGAAAGAGGGGGATTAGCCCCTACCAACGTCAACCGCACTACACTTACTATTTTCAAAGGACAAAAAGGGGCTGTCTCGAATTTGAAACAGCCCTTTGATCAATTAGGCCTCGACCGTCTTCTCGGCTAACTCGAAGTCGACCAAGAAGAAGTTGCCGCTAGCCCCTAACGAGATAGTCAGGGTCATCTCCTTGCCATTGATGGTCTCATCCTTCGTGAAGGTATACCCATACCAAGGATCAAGGCTCGTTAAGGCAAACCCATTCTCGATTAGTCCGGCGGTTATCAAAACCAACAGATCCTCATACTGGGCATCAACGTTATCCCCGTACTCGTCCAGCCGGATCTGCAGTTGAACCACATTGGTATCGGTATAAACGCCGACACTGGTGAGGTTGCCCTCATACCCGCCATCGGGGAGTTTCGGCAACGGAACGTAATTCAGGACATTGCTTGGGATAACGGCTAAGACCGCATCCACCGTCGCTTGGTTAACGAAGTAATCCTCCCACTTGGTGAGATTGGTATCTTCCGCAACCACCGTGGTATTGGCAATACTCGTTGTCCCGATGGAGCTAAACGTCGTGACCTCACTGGCCCCATAGCTTGAGGAGGCGGTCAAGCTGAACTTAACCTGGTCATCATTGATATCGATGGTCAAGGCCCCGGCATCATTGGAGGTGAATAAGGAGAAGAGGCGGCTATTGATTCCAACGAAATAATCGGGGAGGTTCTTCTTTAAGACATACGTCCCTTCGCTATCGCCTTCTTCGAACAAGACGGTCGAGATGGCGAAGGACGGCAATAGATCCTCGGTTAACTTCATCCCATCGACCAGGCTGCCGAAGGCATACCAAGTCCCTTTGATGTTGGTGGCGATCTGGGCGTCATAAGCGATCCCGCCTTCGGCCCAACTGTCTTCTTCCGAAAGCTAGGTATAAAGGTATTCATCGCTGGTGACGTTATCCGCGATATCCCCCACATAATTCAACTGGTGGATATGGGTTCCCCCATCGCTTAGCCCTTTGTAAAAAGTGCTATTGAGATTGCCATACCAGTCTTCGCTGATTTCCTCCGTCACCACCGTGAAGTTATAATCCTGAAGCGATTTAAGGGCCGCCTTCAACTCGGGGATCTCCGTTCCCTCGACAACGCTTGGAGCCTCGGCGACATCGGCCCCATAAGCCTCCACATCCCCTTCGAATTTGATCTTCGAGGTATAGACGAAACCAGTGTAATCGTAATCGGCGAACTTCCCTTCATAGGTGACGATATGGCCATCCTTGACGATGAGATCGAGTTCTTCGACTATATAGTCATTCGGCTCCCCGTATATATAGTGGGCCAATCTCCTAAGGATCGGTTCGTAAAGGTAATTGTCGGTCTCCATGTGATAGCGAGTGTTATCATTCGGATCGACCTCAAACATGTCGGCGCTCATCAAGGCAAAGGGGTTGGCGAAGGTCTCATCCCAAGATAAGGTCTCATTGGTCGAGCTATCGACGATGTTGTTGTAGCGGAGCTGGTTGTCGGCCCCTAATTCGACTTGGCTTAATTGCCCCGCCGCCGGATTAACGGCAAACCGATACTCATACGAAAGATTGAGCTTATTCGGGGTCAAGACCTCATCTGGGTCATTGCCGTCTTTAGCCGAGACGGAGGAATACTTCTCGATATGGGCATAGCCATCGATGGCCTCGCTATCGACGATCCGGGCGTTCCGGGTATTGCTGGTCGTCCCATCGTTATAGGTCCAGACCTGGGTCTCATCGATGATCCCGGTCAAAGCGAAGCCCTCCTTTAGTTCCTCGAGCATCGGGGCCAAAGGGGAATCGACGGCCGGGGTGGTGGTTGGCGTCGACTCCGGGGTCGGCTCCGGCTGAGTCTTCGAACTCGAGGAGGTCGGGGTGTTCCCACAGGCGGAAAGGCCAACGAGCCCGAAGGCCGCCAACAAGGGGAAGAAGGTGTTTCTGGTTTTCATTTAGGACATCTCCTTTCTTGGTTGATGTTTTTTCGTTTATAACATCCCTCCTCGTTTAGGCAACAATAAGTTTTCTACCAAAAATAACGATTTTCAGAATTTATTCGATTAGTGATGGTTTTCTCTAGGTTTGGCATAGTTCCCGGCTCGACGCAAAAAGGCTTTTTGCCACATTGAGTGAGGCTGGCGGCCTGCCAAATGCGACTCACCCGGTTTTGAAAAAAACCGTCAAAAGACTCCCCTTATAGCCCGTTTGGCTGAGCGTCCAGAGTTCACAAATCTCGAGAAGATCATCTTCCGATCTTTCTATGAAGCCATCATCCACCGCATTAATTCGCTAATTAGCAAGTGGTTCTATGCCAAAAGTTAACGAATATTTCGAATTTGACAAGCTCGTTTGTTAAATAAATCGCAATTTTCACTCGGATTACCTACCTATTTACGATATTTTCGAATATAATGCTTTCGGAGGCCTTACTATGCTCTTGCGATTCACCTTCGAGAATTTCCTTTCCTTCAAAGACCGGACCATCTTCAATATGGTCGCCGCTAAGAATACGATCCACGATGACCATCTGATTCGGATCAACGATCGCCGTTACAACCGGGCGGCTTTCATCTTTGGGGCCAACGCTTCGGGCAAATCCAATTTTCTGCGCGCCGCCCAATTCGCCGCCTCTTTGATAAATGACAAAGAACCCTTCCATGGCGATCCCAGCCTCGCCTTCCGGTTGGAAGAAAGCACTCGGACCGCGCCGGGCTTCTTCCAATTCGACTTCCGCGAAGGCAACCGTCAATACGCCTATTGGATCCTCGTCTCTTATTTCGACGGCACCATCGTCGAAGAAGGCCTGGCGGAAATCACCAACCAGAAAGAAAAAAACATTTTCCATCGGGGACTAAAAGAGGAATATGCCGCTAAGAGGCCGATCCGCGCCCCCTCATTCGAAAGCCTTCAGGGCGCCCCGATCTATGAGATCGAATCGGATATCACCTTGCTGGATAAAGATAAGCAAGCCATCTTTGACTTAGTCTTGTCCAGTTACCGTCAAGCCGAATATTCCAACATCCCCGTCCTCCGTGACATCGTCGCCAAACTCGACCTAACTAACCCGGATTTTCGCGCTTTCTTCGATGCTTATGATTTTATGAGGAAGCTGACCTTCATCGGCCCAAACTCAGTCTATGGTTCGCCTTTATTGCTGCTGCAGGACAAATTGACCAAAAAACGGATCGAAGCCCTTCTAAACGGCATGGACACCGGCATCGAGAGCATCGAGTCCCGCCAGGTGGACGTCAAATTGCTGTTCAATACCCTCGGTCCTAACAAAGCCGACATCGTCAATAACATCATGAGCCAATTACGGTCCCATTACACCACGATGCTCATCTATAACGGGGGCTTTTACCAATTCCATATCCAGAATAACGAGATCATCGGCGAGGAAATGCTGTTCAGCCACGGCGAAGGCAACGCCCTCTTCGAATATGGGGAGGAATCCGATGGTACCCGAAGGCTGGTCGCCCTCTTGCCGATCTATGCCCACCTAGGCAGCAACGCCACTTACTTTATCGATGAGCTCGACCAAAGCCTCCATACCCAAGCCGTCGCTGAATTCATCAAACAATTCTATGAGGTGGCCGCCGGCACGACATCACAGTTGATCGCCACCACCCATGACGCCAATCTCCTGGATTTGAACTTGCTTCGTCAGGATGAGATATACTTTATGCAGAGGAAGGCCGATAAATCGTCCTATGCCGTGCCTTTAAGCGATTTCCGAGCCCGACCGGATAAAAGGCTGATAAAGGACTATTTAGTCGGACGATATGGCGGCATTCCTTCAATTAACATCGACGAGGTGATTGATGATATCGAGCGTTCGCGAGCGAACTGACCCAAATGTCCCCAAACCCGAACCATACCGAGTAAACATTTTGATTTATATATCCTCGGAAGGAAGAAGGACAGAGACCAGCTATTTTAAAAACGTCTCAAAAGCCCTCGCCGGTTCAGGCATCGTAATCAAGCCGATTGAAAAAGGCGATAAATGTGGTCTGAACGACGTAATTAACGAACTGTTGAAGAAGGAACAGCAAAGAAAACGGTCAAAAGCCTTATTGCCAGCGATTGAGGAGAAAGCGAAAAGCGACAGCAAGTTCCAACGTTGCTTCGACAATCTGAGGACCGGCCATACTTTGTCGCAAGCCGATCAAGAATATGTCGAAAAGATGATGCCTGAATTGCGAATCGAAGGGGATTTTCAAGCCGCAAAGGAATCGGGTTATAGCGATGGAGATTATTATTTCGCCGTGGTTGACCGCGATAAGGAAACCCACACTGAGAAAGATCTGCGTAACTGTCAAAAGATCTGCCACGATCACCAATACCACCTCTGCCTTACGAATCCTTGCTTCGAGTTTTACCTCCTAATGCATTTAGAAGATCTAAACAGTTATGACGAGGCGACCCTAGCTCAAATCAAAGAGAATAAGAGGGTTTCCAGCCACCATTCCTTCGTCAGTAACCAGTTATCGCAACTCGCCCATCACGCCAAGAACATAACTGAGCGCACGTTCAGACAAAACTACTTAGACAATTACCCGAAGGCCAAAAAGCAACTAAGCCAGCTCGCTTCGGACTTTGAGAGACTACTAAACGATATTGGGTCTAATGTCCCGACAATCTTCGACACCGTCGGCATCGACATCGCCCAAACCACCAAACCAAACCAATAAAATCTGTTGAAAACTCGTAGTAAGTGCAACGAGCAGATTAAACCGCTAGGGAACACATAGGGAACAATAAGGGAACATGATGTGTTTTTTGAAGGGAACACTTATTCCTTCGATGAAATCTAAGTTATTTTAGCGAGAGAACCCAATTATCAGCCTTGTCCGCCTCCCGATTGTTCCCCTATTGTTCCTTTAGTTTCGCCCAAAGAGATTGTCTTTATGGTTATTGAATCAGCCACTTTAGAAAGCGGCGTTTTGCCACACTATTTAATCGTCAACGATATATACAGTTGTCTTGTCTACCTCCGTCAAAAGGTGCAATCAAGTCCTTCGATAAGGTGTAAAAAGGTGCAATCTAACCAGTAAATAAAGTGCTAAAAGGTGCAAACATGGCTTTTTATCGTTGCTTTTCACTTTTTTATATGTATAATATAGTCATGGAACGTAAATATTTGTCAATCTTAGAAGAATGGCTCCAAAGCCCCTACCGCAAACCCATGATCATTTGGGGCGCCCGTCAGGTCGGCAAAACTTACTTGGTCAACGATATCTTTGCCGCCAAGCACTTCCCGGGGCGGTTAGTTAAGTACGATTGCTCCGCCGACCAGGACTTCGTGAGTTTCGTTAACGACAATCCCAAACTCGACTCAATCATCAATTACATCGAGATCGACAAGGAATGCCAATTAGACAAAGACCACCTCCTTTTCTTCGATGAGGTGCAGGAGTGTCTCCCCCTTATCCAAATGGTTAAGCAATTCAAAGAGCAACGGCCGGACATCCCGCTTATCCTCACTGGATCGTTAGTCCGGATTCGCTTGAAAAGGGATTATGGCGAGGGCAATCAAAAATCAAGCGATAAGCACTTCCTTTTTCCCGTCGGCCAGTACAATCAGTTTTGCTTACCTCCCTTAACGTTTGACGAATTCCTGCTTAACCGGGCCCCCGCCAGCTATCAATACCTCAAAGAACATTACCAATCGAAGCAGCCGATCGAGGCCGGGCTTCACGAGAAGTTCCTTTCCCTCTTCCACGAATACCTTTTCGTCGGCGGCATGCCCGAAGTCGATCGGTTGTATTTGGAAAACATCGCCAATCGGCCCAAAGCCCTCGCCCTAGCAATTCAAACCATCGATGAAATATACGATAACTACCTCGGCGATATGTCCCTTTACCAAGTGTCCCGGGAATCGATCGTTCGGTCGCAGAAGATCTTCAACAGCATCTTCAAACAGCTGAACAAGGAAAATAAAAACTTCAGCTTCACCATCATCGAGGCCGGCAAGAAATACCGAGACTTCTCCAACCCTATCGCTTGGCTCGAATTAGCCAAGGTGGTGCTGCGTTGCGAATTGGTCAAGGAGAAAGTCGTCCCGCCCTTGCTCGCCGATCAAGACTCGGTCTTTCGCCTCTATCTATCGGATATGGGACTCTTCACCCGCGAAAGCGGACTCAAGGCCTCAACCTATTTCGAAAGCCCCGCCAACGCCTTCTCCGGCATCTATTACGAAAACTACGTCGCCATCGAACTGGCGGCCCGGGGGATCAACCTTTTCTATTGGAAAGGCAAACGGAATGCCGAATTCAAATTCCTCATCGAATCGACCGAGGGCATTATCCCCATCGACGTGAAAAGAGGCCGCGCCTCTTTGAATTCCCTCGAGGAATACCGTCACCACAATAAAAACAAACTGGCGTTAAAAGTCTCCACCAATCAATATGGCTTCGATGAGGCAAAAGGCCTATTGACCATCCCATTCTATTACTTCCCCTTCTTCCTCGATGAACTGCAAGCCCAGGAATCACCAAAATAACCAACTTCTTTTTCGTCATTTGAAACATACATCGGCCTTGCCTACCCCGCCAAAAGGTGCAATCAAGCCCTTCGGAAAGGTGTCAAAAGGTGCAATCGAACCAGTAAATAAAGTGCTAAAAGTGCAAACCTGGCTTTTTATCGAATGTTTTAATTACGGCTCGAATAGTCGATCTCCGCCGTCTTCCAAGTGAAGATTTGATCGTCAAAGGAAAACTGGTAGACCCCGGATTCGTTCTTGTTGAGGATAAACTCTTGGTAGATAAACCCGCCATTGAGGTAGTCGCTGATGGCGATAGTCATCGTCACGGCCCCGCTGTCTTCATCATAGCCAAACATCTGCAAGGAATATGTATCCCAGTACTTATAGCCCGTCTTCGATTCCCTTAGGACATGCAACCCACCGGAGGAAGTGATATAGGCCTCGGTCCCATCTTCCCCGAAATAAGTCCCCAAGAAGCCAAATCCTTCGTATTGGGCGACCGCATCATAACGGACCCCATCGATCTCCAGGCTCCCAGCCCCATAGCTAATGACCTCGATATCCTCGTGTCCTTCAACGCTTAGCATTAGCCGACCATTATCGTTATAGCCGGCAATCCTAACCTTCGCTTTGAAGGTGAGCTGGAAATCGATATATTGGGTCAAATACCAACGATACCCATCCTCTTCATCATAGAGTTGGGTCAATTCGACATAATCCTTATAAGGGGTATCGGAGTTGGAGAAGGTCCCGCCGATGGTAAAGAAGTCCGTCATCCCTTCTTGGCATTCCAGCACCGTATCCTCCAACAAAGGCTGCCCATCGTAATCGACGTAACGGAATTTATAGATGCTGTCCCCTTGCGGATGAATATAGTACTCAGGGGCTGAATCGCCTTTCTTTAAGACGAAATCAAAGGATCCAGCGGTAACGACGATATCGTCAGCCTCCAGCCTCTTATAGGTGGATATCGCTTCCCCGGTCCACCAGTCCCGATCCTCCAAGGTATCGGTCTTTATATCGTAATACATCAGCTGGTCATAACCGGTGATGACCAATACCTCGCCATAGAGGAAATAGCAATCATAGTTATAGGCCCTCGGGCTTGAGCCATAAGTGAACTTGCCGTCTTGGAACGTATAAGCCAAGGTTCCCCGCTCAGCCGACTTCCACCGCCCCTCGAGGTGCGTGATGAATTGCTCGTTGCCGATGACCGAGGCAAATAGATGCTCGTTGTATTCGAGTTGCTCCCCTTCATAGGGCTTGGTGCAGGCCTGGTCATAATAAAGGGTCCCGCCTAAAGAGGCGATGTGGTTCAAGGTCTCCTCCTCCAAATAACCATCGGGAGCTAAGTAACTATCGACCCGGCCATCAAGCAAGTAGGTGACCATCACCTCCGGGGTGTAGGATGGCATCTTGGTCAAAGGATATGGGGGCTCATCGTTGGTCATCGAATAGAGGGTCAAAACCCTAGTCGCGGGATCATAGCTCGCCTGCTGGCTCGTCCCGTTCTTATAGTTATTGAGCCAGACGACCCCGTCGGTAATCTCGAGGTCAACGTCGGCATCCAACAACGCCTCCGAATAATCGGTGATGAAGTAATTGCCATTCAATACCTCGTATACCTTGACCAAAGGCTTCCCATAAGGATGATAATCGTCCTCCAATCCCCAAACCCCTTCGAAGTCGATATCCTCTAAGGGCAAGCGCTCGACCTCAACGGTTTGGGAGAACTCCTCATTGGATTTGAGATACACCCGGACGACCCCTTCATCGAATAAGGATTTATCGATCCCGATCTCGCTGGATTTGGAGACGACGGTCGACCCGTCGTCCCGTTGCTTCATGACCCGGAAGTCGGTGGGCAGAGGCTGTTCCTCTCCGTAATAGGCCCCTTTGGTAAAGGTGACGGAGATGCCGGTGACGGCTTGCTCCACCACCTCGACCTCATAAGCGACCGAAACATCGTCATCGGAAACGGTGATCTCATATTCCCCCGGATCCCCGGATTGGAACTCACTCGAATCAACCTCGACCTCGGTTAGGTATTCCTCCTTCCCATTGCCTAGGGTTTTGGCGATGGTTAAGCCATCCTCAACGAACGACAGGTTCGATTCGTATTCGGTCTGAACGGAATTGAAGTTAGCCAGCTTATTGGCCTGCCGTTTCTCGATCGGGATCACCAAGGGAGGATTCGATTGCCCTGGGGTCGCGGGGTTAGAAGGGGAATCATTCGGACCGCTGGCCTGGTAACGCCCGAATAGCAAAGGCAAAACGATGACGGCGACTAAGCCGACCGCGGCCGCGCCGGTTAAGGAAGGGATGAGCCAAAGCCAGGTCTTCTTCTTTTTCCTAACCGGTTCGGGCTGTTTCTCCTCAAACGTCTCCTCGACGAATTGATTGAGGAATTCCTGTTCGTCTTTCTTCATCTTCTTTTCTCCTTCCTTAATTTACGAAGGGCCCGGTGATAACGGGTCTTGATGGTGTTCTCCTTGCTCCCTCGCTCCTTGGCGATCTCCTTAAAGGAATAATCGAGGGCTAGATGGTCGATGATGATGGAATAGTCCTCCTCCCCGATGATCGAGGTCGCCCATTGCTCGAACTCATAGGCTAAGGGCCGGAGATCGGTGGTTGGGATATCCTCATCGAGATATTCCTGACCCTTCTGCTTCCTCAGGAGGCTATAGGCTTTGTTCTTGGCCGTCGCGCAGAGGTAGGACTTGACGTTAGTGACGTCCGCTAGATGGGCATAGAGGTCAAGGAAGCAATCCTCGCAGAGATCGAGGATGTCCTGCTTGTCCTCCAGTAAGCGGGATAAGACAAACAAGACCAACTTCCGATAAGTGTCGTAAAGCTCCCGAAATAAAATATCGGTGGTCGTTTGGTCTTGCGTGAGGACCGCTTGCTTAAGACGTGAGAGGTTGTCCATTGCTTTGCCCCTCACTATAGTAGACGGGATTAAGGATGCAAACCGTTTCAGATTCCGGCGATTGGATAAACGTAATGGCCTTCCCCCAAGGGATAGATGGTGTCGGTATTGCAGAGGATGCCCCCAAGGCCTGGTTCATAATGGGAGGAAGCCAAGCAGGCGAAGGAACGGATGTCCTTGCTCGTGTATTTCATCCCCAGCTTGATCTCCCCGAGATGGATCTTTCCCTGATGGATTAACACCAAATCGACCTCATTCTGATTCGAGTCCCGATAGTAATAAAGGCCAGGATTGGTATCGCCATTATTCAAAAAGCTTTTCCGAATCTCGTTGACCACGTAAGTCTCGTAAAACCGGCCGGCGAAAGCGCTGACCATTAAGGACTCCGGCTCGTCAAGCCGGGCGAGGTAGGCCGCTAAACCCGTATCGGAGAAATAAACCTTGCTCCGCTTAACCATCCGCTTGGTGAAGGAGGTTTCGTTGTAAGGCTGCAGCAAATGAATGATATCGCCAGTCAGGAGGACGCTGACCCAAGACTTGACGGTCTTGGCATCGATGCCAAGGATTTTGGATATATTGTCGTAGACCAATTCTTGACCGGTTAAGGAGGCTAGCAATTCCAAAAAGTTTCTGAACAAGAGTTTGTCCTTTACTTTGATCAAATCGGAGACGTCCCGTTCGATATAGGTATCGACGTAATCGGCGTAATAATGCCGTCCGTTGAGATTGGGATTAGTCACAAGTTCCGGATAAAAGCCCCGGACGATATGTTTGAAAACTTCCTCCATCGTCAAAGGGGGTTCCGATCTTTGATAGGTATGTTCGACATCGAAAAGGAACGGCCTCTCCTCTCGGCCTAAGAGTTCATTTCTCGACAAAGGGCTCATCCGAATCAAGCCAACACGCCCCGACAGAGATTCGCTTATGTACTTCATCATTCGATACATCTGCGAACCAGTCAAAATATACATACCGTAGTTATGGCCTTCTTTAAGTTTGGCCATATTTACCTTTTCCTCCAACGCCGGAAAGAGTTCCGGTGCTCGTTGAACCTCATCGATAATTAAGGGGGCGGGATGCAGAGACAAAAACAATTCTGGTTGAGTTTTGGCTAGTTGAAGATCGTGCGAATTATCAAAGGAAACGTAATTAAATCCCTTTTTAATAAAGTTAAAAGCCAGCGTGGATTTTCCAACTTGTCTGGCGCCAGTGATAAATGTAATTGGACGGTTAGCTACAGTGTCTTCGATTATTTTATCAATCGTTCTAGCAATCATGGCAAAAATATAACCTAGTATTTTGGGGAATTCAATTCCGGATTTGCATAGACAGCGATTTTTATCACTATTGGCCGAAACTATTTCCTATGCATAAATTTCAAATCACACCAAAAACGTTAGTGGAAACTGTCTGAATCAGGCAATTAAATATTAAAAGGTAAATGCATTCTGTTCAAAAACCTTTGAGACAAATGAGTGTAACAAGACCGCAAAATGTATTTCGACAAAGTTTCTAGGTCTCGATATGGTTTTAGCGCGATAAAACAAGACTGTTTTATATTCAGATTTTTTAATATTAAATAACTCTTACAAAGGTTTTAGTATTTTGGGGAATTCAATTCCTGATTTGCATAAACACCCAAATTCATAAGATATCGTCGCGACTATTCGCTATGCAGCAAACAAAATTTAAACCCTAAAAACATGCTTTATGTGTTTATAAACAAGAAGATGGAACAATATCTTATCGCTGCAAAGGGGATTCGAAAATCTGCTACCAGAATAGGCTGTTATTTCTTGAATGGGTAAACGGGGGCCCCGCAAAAGCATGGAAGCCTTCTGATTTGTCAAAAAGAGGTCAATTTATTAAACAAGTTGCCTCGATTCATCTAAGTCGGTGAATGCCGGTCCTTATTTCAAAAGATAAGCCATATAAATAGGGTAGTAATCGCAATCATCATCAATATGGAGATTAGCATTGGAAAGGATGACCGGCTTAGCGAAGGAGTGAGGGAATTTCTTTCTAATGAAATCCAACGATGAATGGTTCTTTGAAGAGGCGGATTTCACTTCAATCGGCAACAACTTGTCTTTTCTTCGGATGACAAAATCAATCTCGTAGGATTTTTTCTGAATGGGGTCGCTATAGATGTACTTATATAGATCCTTCCCGTTTGAACGGATGAGTTCGGCCGCGGCATTTTCGTATAAATACCCTTTGTTGGTACTTAGTTTCATATTGGCAACGGCCCGAATAAGTTCATCGTCCGGGTCATCGCCGTTTTGGAATATCATCGTGTTAAGCAGTCCCACATCATTCATATATATCTGAAACTTGTTCGGGTTCTTATAGAGATTAAGATCGGGTTTTGGATTGGATAAGGCATAGCAAATATTTACCATCATGCTTTCCTCTAGAACCGAGATGGTATTCTTTTTGATGATTCCGTTATTATCGAATATTTCGTATGTTTTGAAGGTTTTGGCGTTTTGCTGCAGCTGAAATGGAAGCTCTTTAAGCAAGGCGGAAACCCGCACGCCGCTTACTCGATCCAATTTTACCGCGTCATTTTTATAAAGTTTGAGGATTAAGGCTTTTTGACGCTCGATATCCTGAAACGACCTCCCCTCAAGGTCGTAAGCGTTCGCTTTTGGCATTCCGCCAACGAAAATGTACCGACGGAAAAACTCAAGAATCTTTTGATGCACCTTTTCAATGAGCGGAGTTTGGCTCTCATAAGCCGCGCGAATTTGCTCAACCAGCATCTCCTCCCCCCTAATTCTCAAAAACTCCTCGAAATCGAGAGGAAACATTTGAAGGGAATCTTCTTCGCTTGGCAGAAGAATATCCTCCACATTCTGTTTGATGCCGATAAGGCTACCGGTTTCAATATAGTCATAACGACCATCCGCGACCAATTCCTTAATCGCTTGCCTAGCTTTGGGAAACAATTGAACCTCGTCGAAGATAATCAAAGATTCCCTGGGGTAGAGGCGAGTCCGATAATTCGTCATCAAAAGTTGAAAAAATCGATCTAAATTCGGAAGTTCCTCGAAAGGGGCGGTGGCCAATTCGTGATCGTTCTCAAAATCGAGGCGGATATAGCTTTTGTATTCCCTTTTTCCAAATTCCTCAACAACGGTGGTTTTGCCAATTCGTCGAGCCCCTTCAATCAGTAAAGCTGATTCGCCGTTTTGATTTTTGAAATCGAGTAGCTTTGAATAGATTTTGCGATTAAATGGTTCGATATGCATGATTTTACTATACAAACTTCTAAATCCCGAAGCAATAAATCTAAATGATTTTATGGATTCCGAATAGTTTTATGCACATATTTTCTAGTTCCCGGATGGTTTTGAAGCCGATATTTTCTAGTTTCCGAAAAGAATTTTGCAGTGTGCAGTGCAGTGGTAATGCAGTGGTAACCTAAAAGTGGACAAATCAAACCGAGCCTGTGCACAGCGCCGGGGCGATAATATGACAGAGCCCGC
>CALVUF010000006.1 GCA_944363525.1 uncultured Bacilli bacterium | reverse complement strand
GCATCCTCCTTTGGATACGGGGGAATACTGACTTTTAGAAGACGATTAGGCTAGGCATAGGATAATTTGAGGATACGAGATAATCGCGAGGCAGCGGGCGAAGATAGAGATGCTGCAGCAGGAGAACGACTTCCTCCGCCAAATACGGGGGCTGGAACGACGTCACCAGCCATCAAAATCCCCGTCGAAGAAAGGCTCGAGATAATCTACAGGGCCAAGAGGAAATACGCGGATAAGCTCAGGCTCAACGTCGCCTGGATGTGCTCCGAATTGGGCGTCTCCAGATCCGGGTACTACGCTTACGAGGCCAGGAAGCGGAACGGCCTGAACGATCCGGGGGAAGCGAGGGACCACGCCGATTTCCTCATCGTCAAGGCCGTCTACGATTTCAAAGGCAGGCCGAAGGGATCGAGGCAGATCGCGATGCTGATGCCAAAGCTCTACGGGACGGCGATGAACAGGAAGAAAATCCAGCGGCTCATGCGCAAATACGGGCTGGAATGCCCGGTAAGGAGGGCGAATCCGCTGAAGAGGATCGCGAAGGCGATGCGGACGAACTCGCTGTTCTCGAACAAGCTGAACCGGCAGTTCGCCATCGGCAGGCCCGGAGAGCACCTGCTCACCGACATAAGCTATCTTTACTACGGCCCGCACGGCGAGAAGCGGTGCTACCTCTCGGCGATCAAGGACGCGTCGACCAACGAGATCGTCGCCTGGACGCTCTCCGAGACGATAGACATGCCCTTCGTCATCGATATGCTCCGGAAGCTCGATTCGGTCGATTGGCTTCCCCGCACGTTCCTCCTCCATTCCGACCAGGGATGCCATTACACGTCCTGCGAATACAGGAAATACCTCTCGGACCGCGGCATCTGCCAATCCATGTCGAGGAGGGGGAATTGCTGGGACAACGCCCCGATCGAGAGCTTCTTCGGCCACGCGAAGGACGAGCTGCACCTTCGGAGATGCCAGGCCTTCGGCGACGTGCTCTCGGAGATCGCCGACTACATCGACTATTACAACAACTGGAGGCCGCAGGCCGGCTTGGGGAAGATGACGCCCGCGGAATTCAGGGACTATCTCCTGGCAAGGCCTATCAGCCTCCCCGCCCCCCCTCGCCGCGGCGAGAGAAAACGGGAACCCCTCGCTCGGGGTTCCCGTTTCTCAATAGATCCCGGTTTTCTTAATGTGTCCTTGACATGGGGTCCACATTACCCTATATGGGCTGGGCGGCTTTTAGCAAGGAGGGATTATTCGGGATCGGATTTGGCTCTGACCGGCTCGGCTTTGGATTTGCCACTAGTGACGGCTTGGAGCAATGGCTGAAGCTGGGCGGTGTCGTTTACCACGGCCGGAAGGTTGGTTTCCTCGATGGAAGCTTCGGGATGGGGCTTTTTCTCCAATTGCTTAAGGCTGATTTTCCGGGCGGCGATGACGTCGGTGAGGTTCCGTTTCTTCCCTTCGGCCAAGTTTTCCTTGGGGATGGATCCGCTTTTGATGAGGGAGAGCTTGGCTAAGGCCGGGCCCGCCATTTCGTAAAGGACCGAGGAGCAGAGGATGATTGAGAGGAAGGTATCGCCCATTTCTCCCGGCAGCATCCGCTGGCCAAGATAGGCTAACCCGATGGCAACCCCGGCTTGGGGCGCTAAGGCTAAGCCTAAGTAATTCCGAATCGGTTTACTGGATTTGGTGACCTTAGCCCCGAGCCAGGCTCCGCCGTATTTGCCGAGCAACCGGACTAGGAAGTAGACGATGCCGACGGCCCCGATCGTCAAGAAGGAGGAGAAATCCATGTTGATTCCGCTCATGACGAAGAACAGGAGCATTATCGGCGGGTCAAAATGGTCAACGTATTTAAACAACTTTTCATCGTGTGTTAAGTTGACGTAGGTGGCCCCGAAGATCATGCAGGATAGTAAGGGGGACACGTCGAGCAATATGCAGCAGCCGGAGATGATGGCGATGATGGCGAGGGCGATGATAAGGCGGGAATTGGGCGAGCGGCCTTTGACTAACCATGCCAGGGCTAAGCCACCGATGAAGCCGACGACCATGAATAAGAGGTTATAGAGGATCGGGAGGATAATGCTCCAGGCATCGATCGAAGAAGAGGAAAGTCCTTCGACCACCGCCGAGACGATGGAGAAGGCTAACAGGCACACCACGTCATCCAGGGCGACGACTTGCAGGAGGGTCTCAACGAATTCCCCTTTAGCCTTATATTGGTTGATGGTCATTAAAGTCGAGGCCGGGGCAGTCGCGGTGGCGATGGCCCCGAGCAACAAAGCAAAACTTAAACCAATCTGGGGGAAGCAAATAGCGACGGCCGCGGTTACTAGGATGCCGGCCAGTAAGGCTTCAAAGACAGTGATGATCAAGACCTTAGGACCGCTGGAGGCTAAGACTTCTTTCTTAAAGAACTTGCCAACCCCGAAGGCGATGAAGCCGAGGGCCAGGTCGCTAAGGAAGGACATCCCCTCGACCACTTCGCTTGGTATTAAGTTCAGAACGAAGGGGCCGATTAAGATCCCGGCGATGATATAACCGGTCACGTTGGGCAGGCGGAACAATTTGCTGACCCGGGAGAGCAAGAAACCGGCCAAGAACATGATCGATAAGGCGATCAAGACGGTGGCCGCGCCGTGGCCATCGTAGAAATCGTAGAATCTAAGCAGCATGAAAATGCCTCCTTTTTACCTCTGTTTTCGTGCTTTCCTTTTCGAGGAAACGTGCATATCATATGCTGGTCGGCAATAAGTAAATCTAATAGATTTCTATTGCCTCATAAAAATTTCTTATGTGAGGTCCATCCATGGTCGATTCCAAGCTCATCACCTTCCTCAAAGTCGCCGACAAAGGCTCCTACACCTTGGCGGCCCAAGAGCTGTCTTTGACCCAACCGGCGGTCAGCCAGCAGATGAAACTGCTCGAGAATGAGCTCGGGGTCAAGCTTTTTCATCGGGTCGACAATAGCCTCAAATTGACCTATCAAGGCGATATCGTCAAGAAATTCGCCCGAAGAATCGTCTCTTTGTATGGGGAATTGGGTTCGAAGCTCTCCGACGAGCAGGCTGGGCGACGCAGTTACGTCATCGGCATCACCCATACTTCGGAGGCCAATCTCATCGCCGAAGTGCTGGCCCATTACGCCGAAGCCCACCCGGGGGTGAAGATAAAAATCCTCTCGGACTCCATAAAAAAACTTTATGAGAAGCTCTCGACTTTCGAGATCGACCTCGCCATCGTCGATGGGGCCTCCCCAACCAAAAAGTACTCCTCGATCCCCCTCGATACCGATTCTTTGGTGGTGGTCATGGCCAAATCCCATCCCTTGGCCAAGAAAGCTTCGGTCAGTTTGGCGGATTTAAAGAAAGAACGGCTCATCCTCCGGAGCAAAGCCAGCGAGACGCGAAACCAATTCGCCTCGGCTTTGGCTTCCGCCAACTGCAGCCTCGATGACTTCAACATCGTCCTCGAGATCGATAACATCATGACCATCAAGGAATTGGTGGCTAAGGGCGAAGCCTTATCCGTCCTTCCCCGAAGCGCTTGTCATGGGTATGGGGATAAGCAGATGCTTTCCCTTCGGCCGATCGAGAACCTCAACATGATCCGGGAGGTCAGCATCGTCTTCCCCAAAGACTTCGCCGAGCGCGCCTTCATCGATACCTTAGTCGCCGATTACCGGAAGATGCTTTCTCGGTGATTGGCCGTGTGGCATTAAAAATCACTCCTAATCTGTCCGGCCGTAGCCGAATCTTCCTCCGTTAGGAGGGCTTGACCTGGATAAGCCATAGCGATTGTCCAATCGCCCGTTCACTTCGCGAGTTTACTTTTTGAAAGCGAACCACAAAAGGGTACCTTCAATCTAGGGGAGAGGCAAAAACTCAGCGATTCTAAGGTTTAGTGCAACAGGGTTTAATGGGACGTTGAAGGGAAGGAATGACAATAGCCATTTTGGGAAAAGAAAAAATATTCGGCAGCTCGGGATAGGTTAGGATCAATTCGGATGCGCTTGTCTTTAAGGGCCCTTCTAGCGATTCAAGCCGGCCTTTAGGCGCAAACCCATTCCGATAAGCCTTGATCAATTTGGTTAAGCGGCGGCCGTATAGATACGCTTCACGTCATGCGATTCCCCTTGGCAATAGGAGACGGTCTTGATGGTGGCAGGGGAAGACGTTCTCAAGCATAGTCTTATATAAGGTGTGCGGCCGATTGACGTCGAGTTGGCTACAAGGCAAAGAAATGAGCTTAACCGTCTCGGACTCGAGACTGCGCCAAAGGGCGAGTAATTCAGCAGGGGCAATTTGACGCTCAAGCGGCCATCCTTGCCTTGGGCTTCTTATCGTCATAAATGTTTGGCATTGAATGTTTGTCCTTCCCTCCTTACCGGGGATGAAAGGGTCTTTCTGTAAATCGCGGCTAGTCCCTGATTTAATGAAAGGATTTAACTTGCTATTCCACTTACTTTGGGATTTAGCTTGTTTGGCACGGATATACGGAAAGTCTTGCAGAATTAAGGTTTTTTAAACGATTATTCTTCTTTTCTTGGTCGGCCATCTTCTCCGTAATTGTCTTGGTTTTGCGACTTATTTGGGTCGATGAAGATGATTTTGCGGACCCATTTATTGAACTTGCTACTTTGTTCGCTCTTTTTCTTTCTCCCTTGCTCATAGGCTTGTTTGACCTTAAGAGGAACCTTCTCCGCCAGTTCGGCTTTGGCCCGTAGTAGTTTCCCTTTGTATTGTTCTCGGAAGCGTTCGTAGTTGTGATAACCCGTCGACTCCTTCATCAGCTTCTTTAACTTCCCGAAGAGGTTTAAGGAGGTGATGAGGTCGAGCAGGAAGAGGCCATAAACCATGCCGATTAAGAAGATGAGGATGACGTTGACGGCCTCGGCCCCATCGGCGGGCCCAAAGATGAAATCGAACATCCCGGTAAAGGCCTGATAGAGGTAGGGGTTGATGAGGTAATAATAAACCACATCGACGATTAGCCAGATTAAAGAGAACTGGGGGCAGATGATGCCTAGGATATTCCCTCTTAGATTGGTGTAATCCCAAAGCCGGACCTTGAACCCCTTAACGAAGATAAGGCCAGCGAGGAACTCGAGGGCGATTAGACAGACGAAGATGATGCCGATGGGTATGAGGTCAAAGACCGAGGGGCCAGAGACGGTCTTATTGGCGAAGAGGTTGCCGGTTGGGTTATACAAAGGCCAGGCGGGTAAATTGTCAGCGATTAATGCCGAGATAATAAACATCGTCACCAGCCCGAATCCGTATAAGGGAAGCCAGGGGCCTTTTAGGAAACCGGGATTGACCCATTTTTTGGCGGAGAAGAAGCGGCGGTATAGCAGTTCGAAAACATAGCCGAGGAAACAGCCGGCGATGAACATGAAAAGGAAAACGATAAGATATTTGCTGAATCCACCGCGAACGGAAACAAGGATATTCATAAGCCAAACCTCCGCCTCGATTATAGGCTCTACTTGCAATGTCGGCTAGAAGGCTGATATTCAGGCGGTCCGTTATCGGCAATCTAAGTGCTTTTTTCTAAAATGGTCAACCGCGCCGGTTCAATGGCTGTTTAAGAGGAATTTCAACCCCAATGCAGTGAGTTTCATCCTGGCCTCGCTTCGCCGCCATCCCCTTTCCTCGCGGGTTAAGCCCGAGAGGTCGTCCCCCGAATAGAGGAGGGCTCCGTACGGTATATGGCGGAATTGACAAAGGGCGATGAGGCCGGCCTGCTCCATCTCGACCAATTTTGCCCCTTCGGCGATCCGCCTTTTGATTTTGCTAGGGGTCTCGCGGTAAAAAGCGTCGGTCGTCCACACCCGGCCCGAGTCGAAGATGACCCCTTCCTCAAGCAGGAAGTCTTGGAGTTTGCCTCTCATCGCGATATCGGCATCGACGTAACGGGAAGCAGGGAGGTAATGATAGGAAAACCCTTCGTCGCGGATGGCCGAGGTCACGAGAAAGATCTTACCTAATTCGGATTTGACTAAGGAGCCGGCTCCCCCGATGAAGAGGACTTCCTTGATTCCTTTGCCGATCATCTCCTCTAAGAAGCCTCCGATGGCCGGCGACCCGATGATGCCCTTGACTAAGAAGACCTCGCTTTCTTTCTTCCGGTAGACCGTGAGCTCGTTTTCCCCGGGCAAAACCAAATAGGGCTCGATCTCGCCGCTTGAAAGCAATTCGGAGATGGTCTCGGCGAAAAAACAGATGAGAAGCTTTCCTTTCATCTCCGCGCTTTTCTCCGGCTCGATGAGGGCCGCTTCGGGGGAAAACTCGAAAAGGGGGCAATCAAGTTGAGAATCTCGCCAACGGTTATCCATCGTGGCTTTATTCTAATGGCCGTTGGTCTCATTGGCTAGGGCGATCAAAGAAAAGAGGGGAAGCCTTCGTCCGCGGTGTCTTTGTCCCAAATCGTCCAATCGAATAAAAGGGCATCGAGGATTTCTTCATCGTCTCGGCGGTCGTCGAAGGGCTTTCCTCCTCCTCGATCGACGCGCTGAGCATGATCCTCCCGATCCTTTATAACCTCCTATTCATGGTCGACGGCCGGGCTTTATAACCTCATCTTGGAAAAAATTTTCTTTCCGGTATGGTTAAGAAAAGGAGAATCGTTATGGCACACCAACTAAGCGAACAATCGTTAGCCGTCCTTAAGCGGATCGGGGCGGAAAACGACGGGGTCAAAGCCCCAAGCGACGAAAAAGGGGTCCAAGAGCTCATCATGGCCCTCGGCTTTATCTTAATGATGTCCTCAGCCAAAAAGGATAAGACCCCCGAGGATGAGGCGTTCCTGAAGCAAGTCGACGACTGCGCCCATGAGCTTCACGACCATCAAGCCGACTTGGACATCGCCGATCTGCGGTCCCGCCTGAGCTGAATAAATCCATTTCGTTCGTAAAAGGAGGTGGAAACATGCACACTTACTATTTCCGCTTCAGCGTCAACGGCATCCAAACCGAGGACACCGTCCGGGCCAATAACATCATCGATGCCGAAAAGCTCGTCAAAGCCAAATACCAGCCCGGCTCCCGGTTCACCTTCTATTCGCGGAAGACCTTGGACTGATAGAGGCGGGGGAATTTCCCCTTCATCCGCGATAAGAACGCTTTTTCAACTGCGCCAAAGAGGTGGTATTTCGCCTGGCCTTTGGAATCGAAAAGGACCCCCCAGGGCTCTTTTTCGAAATGTTCCCAGCCGTAATACCCTTCGGCCAGAGCCCCAGCGATAGCTCCGAGGGTGTCGGCGTCGCCGCCGATCGAGACGGCCATCTTCAACGTTTCGTCGAAAGAGCTTGATTCCAGGAAGCAGGCGAAGGCGGCCGGCATGGTGCCTTTAGAAAGTTCGGTGTATTGATATTCTCGATTCAACCGAGCATAGGTTAAGCCCGCGACCTCCGGGTAATAGGTAAGGATATGGGTTTTGAGTTGCTCTTTGCTTGCCCCGTGCAAGGCTAAGTAAATGGCGGTAGTCAAGCTTTCGGCCGCCTTATAGGAATCAGGGTGATCATGGGTCACCGAGGTGATGGCTTTGCTCAATAGTTTGCATTCCTCAAGATCAGAAGCGAAATAGGCGACGGGGGAGATCTTCATGGCGACGCCGTTGCCGGCGCTCCCATTGGGCTGGTAATGGATCGGCTGCTTCGGGTCGATGTTCTCTGGGTCAAGAAGATGGTTCTCAGCCATCAGTTTACGCATCCAACCCAAGAAGCGGGTCCCCCAACCGGCATCGGGGTAGCGGTAGACCTGGCGGATGGTTAAGGCTAAAACCATCTTCTTCAGTTCCTCGATTGATTGATAACCCGACATCAAGCTTTCGGCCACCGCCTCGGTTAAGTAGGTGTCGTCGGTGGTGAAGCAAGTGGGGGCGAATAAGTCCTTGGGTTTGACCCGGTTGCCGGTGAATTCGAATCGCGATCCGGCGATATCGCCTAAAATGGCTCCGAACATATGGTTCTTCTTCCTTATCTTTTTGATTAGTATATACCCTTTGGTTTGGCTCTAGTTTGCTGATTTAATATAGGCATGCCCCAGCATATTGTCGTTAAACCATATAATCCCGACTATCCCTCCCTTTTTGAAAAGGAGAAGGCTTTGTTGGTCCCGATATTTGGCGACAACTTGGTCGATATTGAACATATCGGCTCGACCGCGGTGCCGGGCCTCAAATCCAAACCCGTCATCGATATTTTAGTCGCGGTGAAGTCTTTGTCTTTGGTCGATGAGAAGCAGAATGAATTTGAGAAACTAGGCTATGAATACCTTGGGGAGTTCGGGATTAAAGGGAGACGGTATCTTCGCAAGGGCGGGGATGAACGGACCCATCAGATCCATGTCTTCCGTTTTAAGGACGAGCATAATCTGATCCGTCATTTGGCGGTTCGGGATTATTTAAGGGCCCATCCTTGGGTCGCTGACGAATATGGCGAATTGAAGGCGAAACTGGCGAAAGAGCATCCTTATGACATTGACGGGTATTGCGATGGCAAGGAAGCCTTCGTCCAGGCGTTAGAAAGCGTCGCCCTTGATCGGTATCATCAAAACCATTATTGATATGCTTCTTTTGCAGGCTTTTTCCATTCGATTGAGTTCACTCCACTGTATCAAAATGGATGGCGGGGATTTATAATTCTTCTATGAAAACCGCTTGTAACCCATTCCTTCCCTTAAACGTCTATATTCCCGATGGCGAACCCCATGTCTTCGGTGATCGACTCTACCTTTTCGGGAGCCATGACCAAGAAGGGGGCGATACTTTCTGCGCCCTCGACTATGAGTTCTATTCCTGTCCGATCGACGATTTAGCGAACTGGACCAGCAATGGAATCAATTACTCAGCCAAGCAGGATCCGTTTTATAGCGAGAAGCGTCCTTATATGTATGCCCCGGATGTCGTTAAAGGCAACGATGGGCGTTATTACCTCTATTATTGCCTGTCTGGTTATCGGGGCGAAGGCGGCTATTTCGGCCCGATTTCGGTCGCGGTTTCCGATACCCCCGATGGGCATTATGAATTCCTAGGCCACGTGAAGAATAAAGACGGGTCGCTTATGGACCGGTTCGTCGCCTTCGATCCGGCCGTCATCAATGACGATGGGGTTATCCGGCTTTATTATGGGACTTATTATCCTTTCGCTAACCTTGGACCCTTGTTTGCCCCGAAGATGAAAAAGGTCGAGATGCGGATGTTCAACAAGAGCAAAGAGCAGATGAAGGAGAAGGGTGGGGTCATGGGGCCGATTGTCATGACGTTAGAGGATGACATGCTGACGGTGAAGGAGGAACCGAAGCATTTACTTGATCCGCGGAAAGTCGGCGGGGCGAAGATGTATGTCATCCCCCGGCATGGCCGTTCGTTCTTAGGGCATGGTTTCTTCGAAGGCTCCTCGATTAGGAAGATCGATGGGAAGTATTATTTCATCTATTCCTCACTTAATAACCATGAACTCTGCTATGCCACTAGCGATTATCCCGATCATGGCTTCGTCTATCGGGGCGTCATCGTCTCGACCGGGGACGTGGGGCTTAATGGAAGAAAAGAACCCGAACGGCTTAACCATACCGGTACCACCCACGGGAGCATCGTTCAGGTCAAGGGACAGTGGTATGTCTTCTATCACCGCCAAACCCATGGGAGCGACTATTCCCGCCAAGCGATGGCGGAACCCATCACCATCCTCCCGGACGGAACGATCCCGCAGGTTGAGGTGACGAGTTCCGGGTTATCGGGGGCGCCGCTTCCAAGGGGCGAATATTCCTGTGTCCGCTGCGCCGATCTGACCAATGGCCATATGCCCCATGGGAGCAATCAGGATCTATCCGGTTTCCCGATGATCACCTCCAAAGACGATGAGCGTTTCCTCACCGGCTTAACCCCCGGGACCCAGGTCATCTATAAATACTGTGACTTTTCCTCTAACACTTCCTTGTCCGTTAATGGGCGGGGGAAGGGCAAGCTGACCGTCTATATCGATGATAGCTATATTGGCGATCTTTCTTTTGATAATCCGAACTGGGAAAGCCAGTCCTTAGCCCTTGCTCCCGGATTAAGCATGAAAGGCAAGTTAGCCTTCATCATCGGCGAAGGGGAACTCGAATTGCTTAAATTCGCCTTTTAGCCTTAACAAAACCAGCGGATGGTTTACCATTTCCTGCTGAACCTATGATTGAGTTTGAATTGCTTGGCAAATCTTACGGAGATAAGGCCGTCCTCTCGGGGGTGAATCTATCTTTGCCGTCCTCCGGCTTGTTCTTTTTGCTTGGCCCCAATGGCTCGGGGAAGACGACTTTCCTCTCGATCCTTTCCGGCCGGGATAGCGACTTCACCGGGAAATTCCTTTTCGATGGCCAATCGATCGATAAAGGCAACAACGAGAAATATGCCGATGAGCTGGTGAGCCTTGGCCCCCAGGATCCCTTGATCTTCGAGGACTCCGACTGCTTGGATAACCTCCTTTTGCCCTTTGTCAAGAAAGACAAGAAGAAAGCCTTGGCGATCCTTGAGCAAGTGGGGCTAGGGAAGGTCATTAAGTCGAAAGCCGCCTCCCTCTCGAGCGGCGAGAAGCAGCGGCTATCCCTTTCCCGGGTCCTTTATTCGGATCGCCCGGTCGCCTTGCTTGATGAGCCGACTTCCTTCTTGGACAAAGACAACGCCGACATCATCCTCCAATCTTTGACCGCCTATTCCCAAGACCATCTGGTGGTCATGACGACCAATGAGGACATCCCATCGGAATATCAGGGGCAAGCTGGCTTGCTTCGATGCTTTGAGGGGACGGTCAAGATGGAAAAGGCTGCCCCAAGGGGCGAAAAGCCAATAGAAACGAAAGGCGATGCCCTCCGGAAAAAGAACGAATTATTTCGTTTGTTCAAAGAAAGGCCTTGGTTCTTCACTTTGTATAGCCTATTTACCGCCTTCTTCGTGGCTTTGACCGCTTTCTTCGGGACGATGTTCTCCTCCTCGGTCCGGGATTATTCCTTCGATCGGATGTACCCTTTGCGTTATCCCGAGATCGCCCTTGCCCAAAACGCCGATCTCCTGCCTTTTTCCTATCAATTGGAATTTGAGCCGGAGACCGAGGTTTCCCTTCTTTATACCGTGACCATGCGGATTGAAGACCCCGAATATTATCCCTTTTATCATTTCTCGAGCTTGCTTGATCTAGGCCGGACCACCAGTGGCCCAATCGTGGATTACGTTGAGAACGTCGATTGCCTTTACGGAAGGAAGCCGACGGCCCACGGGGAGATCGCCATGCCTTATATGGGGTATCGGGATTTAGCCGCGATCTATGGCTATGAGCCCGACGATCCGGCGGGATTCGAAACGATATCCCAGGACTTTCATTACCTATTCAATACCATCGACTTTAAGATAGTCGGGGTCTTGGATACGCCGGTGATGGAGACGGTCGACCAATATTGGGACTTCATCAACAACGACGCTAGGACCCGTTATTACGGCAGTTTCGTCGCCGCGACTTTCTTCTCGACCGGCGGCTTCCTCTATTGCGACCCCGAATACGCGACTTATCTCAACGCATTGAATGGGACCACGGCTTATTGGCGGAGCGAGGAGAACGTAAGGCTGATAATGGAGAGAAAAGACGAGATGACTTTCTTCGATTCCCAAAACGGTTTCCCCTTGGCTAAGAAAGATGGGGGTGAAGCCCGTTGCTTGATTTCCGACAGCCCTTGGGCAATGGTCTTCTTTTTATCGGTCGCCACCGCCTATCCTTTGGTCATGGGGCTCGTTTACTGCGCCTCCTCCTATCGGCGGAATCTCTTGCTTCGCTTCGCCGGGGCTTCGAGGCAGACGGGTTTTAGGCGGAATGGCTCGCTCTTTGGGATCTTGACAGTTCTTTCAATGGGGCTGGGCTTGGCCATTGGGGCGGCGGCTTGCTATATTTACCAAGCGGCCTTCCTCGCCTCCTTGCTCGGTTTTCAGGCCAATTTCCTTTACTTCCACGTCTATACTTTCTTATTGATTTTCGCGGGGACGGCCCTTGCTTTGACCGCCATCCTCCTTATCCTTCGCTTTACCCTTTTTAAAGCGGACCTCAGCAAAGATCTGTACCGGGTGAAAGAAAAATGATCGAATTACGAGAAGTTTCCCTCTCTTTTGCCAATCGAAAGGTCCTCGATGGCTTTTCCTGCGGGTTCTATAAAGGGCTTAATTGGCTCGATGGGGAATCGGGCTCAGGCAAGAGCTCGATCATCAAGATGATACTGGGGGACCTAAAGCCGGATAAAGGGGAAGTGGTGGCGCCAGACGGACTAAGCTTTGCCTACGCCGGCCCCGACCCGAGCCTTCTTTATGACCGGGACTTCCAGACGAACCTCCGTAAGTTCGCATCGCTGTCCCAATTGCCTGAACGCTTGCAAAGGCTGGCCGAGGATTTCGATGCCGTTAAGCTCTTCAATACCCGGATTTATCGGCTAAGCGGGGGCGAGCGGAAGAAATTGGAATTGCTCGTCGCCTTGGCCGAACCGGCCGACCTCTATATCCTCGATGAGCCCTTTTCTTCATTGGATCGTTCGTCCAAAGATGCCTTGGCGGCCTATCTGACCGAGACAAAAGGCCAACGGAATTACCTTGTGGTCAATCACGATTCCGATACTCCGTTGCCCTATGACCATAAAGTCGCCATCGCGAACGGGAAAGCCGAAGCCCCGGCCGCCGGTTCCCCGATTGAGCCTGAAGTCGAGGGGGTCAAAGCGAAAGTCAGCTTGTGGGATAGCCTTCGCCATCTCCTATTCGAGGCCCGGGCCTTGACGGCGCTTGAAGCCGTGATGTTCTTGCTCTCCCTCCTTTCTTTGGTCACCTGTTTGGGCTTCATCCCGCCCAATGAAGACCAAGCCAACCGCATCGGCTTAAATGCCTCGCCCTTCCCGATGGCCCTGTTCGACGGGAATCAGGACGAGATCGAGTTTGAGGATTTCATGGCTGCCTACGATGCGGCGGACCTCGTCTATCTTCCCTTCATGTCCTATGACGCCGAGAACGATTATCTTTCCGATCTCAGCGCTGGGTTATTGGCCCTCGATGAGGCTCCTTTTGCGGTCTTCCAACAGGAAAACTCGCAAAGATTCCATATTCACCCCGATTACTCGTATTCGAAAAACGACGAGGTTATTGCGGGCCAATTCGCGATGCTGACTCCTGAATCCCCGGTTTTGGCCCGGTTAAAGGATTATGATTATTTCTCATTCATTTGGGAGGGGGGCGATCAGGCCTTGTTCCTCTGCCCCAAAAGCGAATTGCCTTATGTCGCCGCCTCCTTCCTCAATGGCGATTTCCATTACCAGGATTACTATGCCGACGGCCCAGCCATCATCAGCGGCCCTCCGCTTCAGCTTGTGACCTTCGGGGTCGATTACGGCTTGACCGCCGGCCCTTCGACCTTCGCCTATACTACCGATTCTTCTTATTCCTTGATTAGCCGAAGCACGGAAGGCCTCTCCATTCGGACCGCCTCCAACCGTTTCGTTCCGGCAGAGTATGGGAAGGATAATGTCATGAGCTTCGGGGCCTATGCCTATCTTTCCTTCACCGGGGCCTATATGCGTTCCCCGATCGAGGGGAAAGGCTTTCTCCTTTTAGGCAACGGCAAGGAATATTTGTCCTCCTTAGATTTATCGATCTTCCGCCCGATCGGCATCATCGACTTCAATGAGTCGGCTTTGACCGAACCCCGGCTTATCTTCAATTTCTTGACCCCGATTTTGGCTGGCTTCTATTTCCTCGTCTTCCTTTTCTCAATCAAAAACGACGCCCGGAATCTACGCTCGCTTTCGCTGACTTATCGGCGGAATGGGATCGAAGAGCGAAAGGCCAACCGGCTTTCTTTAACGGCTTATGTTTCGCCTTTGTTGGTTGGACTGCTCGTTTCGATTATCCTCTATTTCGGCTTGGTTTGGCCCTTGATCAACTATGGCCAATTCCTTTGCGATTATCCGGAGGGTTATGGGGCCGTTTATGGGTCGGCTTATGGCAATGTTTCCTTCCTTTGGTTCTATCGTCCCTCGTGGTTACTGCTGCTTAGCGTAGTCTATTTGCTTCCGTCCTTGCTCGGCGGCTTAATCGCCTTGCGGAAGAAGAGATAAGCTACTTATCTTTTCGAAGAAGTTTCTTCAATCGGACGTTCGGATCGAAGTCCTCTTCTTTTAACTCGACTAGCGTGAGCAGAGCCTCGATGACCCATTCTTCTCCTTGGGTATGCCATCCGGAATAATGGTCGATGAGGATCTTCGGCGGGAAATGCTTATAGACGAAACGGGAACTCACTTCCCGTGTGTAAGCGATGTAACGGGTCATATAGCCTAGCCAATACATCGCCTCGGCCGGGTACTTCGTCGTTCCGTAAGCGGTCTTTCCAAATTCCTTTTCAATCTGGGCGAAGGCGTCGTCGACCTCTAATGGCAGGAGGTAGACCTTGCCTAAATCGAGTATTTCGGCGTAATGGCTTTTGAAGAATCGGCGCAGGAAAATTGGACTGGAGCAAGTTAGTCTCGTCACCGAGGTAAAGAACACCTCAGCTTGGTGGACGGCGATATCTAGCCCGCAACTATCGAATTCTTTCATGAGAGCACCTGATCGATGTAGAGTCCAGTACCTCGGAAATTCCGTTGGGCCCATTTTAGTTTTGTCTCGATTTCCTTGGATCGTTCCTCGCTTTCGCGGAGAGAGGTAAGTCTTTCCTCCTCACATACGTAAAGCCGTTCTTGATAATGGAGGGAATTGATCGCGGCACTGGTTTTGAAGACGTATTGATTGCCCAAACGACTGGCCGAGAGGGCGTGAATTGCCTCCTTATCGGTTATCTGCCCGTCTGCAAAACGCCGCATGATTTGATACATCCGGTTATCTGCGATGGGGGCAATGATTACATCCACACCTTCGAGGCGTGCTAGGGTTTCCTTTAGTTTTGGATGGTTTTGGTATCTGTTGAGTTGCCTTCGGTGGTAGCAGACGGTTAATAGCCATTCAATAGAGGCGGGGATATTGATCGTCTTAAGTCTAACTAGGCTGCCAATGAAGACATAGACAGAAGGCGATGATTCCGTCTCAACGAAATTTAGGGCTGAGGATAACTTCTCTGAGCAATAAAAGCCTCGGCCGAAATCACAGTTGTCGCGTGCCCCGTCGGGATTGATATCATCGATTCCGTTTCTTGATCCGTGAAAAAGAAGGATTTGGCTTGGGGAAAGATTTTCTTGATAGACCTCAGTTTTTGCAACGTTGAGACGTATGCCCAGTTTGTAAAAAGCGTTATATGTTTTTTCCAGTATTTCACTGTTCGGCGTTCCATCCAATGCTTCTTGCAGGGTCCGAAATTTTGCGCCGGCCTTATTGGCGAATTCTTTTTTGCTGATATCAAGGATATCGCAGCATTTTTCGACGTCGTCTTTGAAAGAATAGTTTCCTAACATGGTTGTATCTTACTGCATTATTAGGCGCTTTTCAACTTACATACGCAAAAATGTATGACCAAGTTTTAGCCTTAGGTTATGCTAGGATATGCCACACGAGGTAACTTATGACCGAAAGAGAAAAGATGCTCGCCGGGCAGATCTATAACCCGAGCGATCCCGAATTGGCCGCTTTATCGATGGCGGCCAAACATAAAGCGTTTCTGCTAAGCCAAACCGATCCGATGGACGGCGAACTGTATATGAAACGGCTCCGCGACCTTTTGCCTGGGCTGGGGGAGAACTCCTATTTGGCCCCGGGCGTTCATGTCGATTACGGGGTCCACGTCAAAACCGGAAAGAACTTCTACATGAACTATGGGGCGGTCCTGCTCGATTGCTGCCCGATCGAAATCGGGGATGACGTCATGTGCGGGGTCAACGTCCACATCGTTACCCCGGTCCATCCCTTATTGGCCGAAGAACGGAACCAAAGGCAGTTTGAGGACGGCATCCATGACCTTGAATACGCCAAGCCGATCAAAATCGGGAGCAACGTCTGGATCGCGAGCGACGTCACCGTCTGCGGTGGCGTGACTATCGGCGATAACTCAGTCATCGCCGCCGGGGCGGTGGTGACCAAAGACATTCCTTCCGGCGTCTTAGCCGGCGGGGTCCCTTGCAAGGTAATTCGACCATTAAGCGAGAAAGATCGCCTTGGGGTTTACGACAAGAAGTAAGTCCCTTATTCCCTTTCGTTATCAATACCGATAGATAAGACGAAGTAGAGAAAGAAGAAAATCGTTTAAGAATCGCCTTGGAGGGCAAGCTATGAAATCCGAAGTCTATTTCATCCGGGAGATCAGTCCAGAAAACGTCGTCAAGCTCTATCGTGCCTTAGGAATCGAACTCCCGGGCCAAGTCGCGGTCAAGGTCCATTCGGGGGAGAAGGGGAATCAAAACTTCCTCCATCCCGAATTCTGGAAGAAGATGGTCGAGGAAGTGAAAGGAACCATCGTCGAGTGCAACACCGCCTATGGCGATGCTTCCGGCGGCGTCAGGGACAATACTCCGTCTCACCTTAAGCTATTGGAGGAGCATGGCTGGACCAAACTCTTTAAAGTCGATTTGATGGATGCCGAAGGCCCGGATGTGGTTTTGCCCATTCCTAATGGCAAGATCCTAAAACAGAACCTCGTCGGGAAGGACTTGCTGAACTACGATTCGATGCTGGTTCTCGCTCATTTCAAAGGCCATCCGATGGGCGGGTATGGCGGAGCTTTAAAGCAACTTTCCATCGGCTGCGCCTCCCGGGCCGGGAAAGCCCTCATGCATTCCGGCGGGGCGAGCGATGACCGTTATGAATGCTGGAATAAGCATGCCGATAAAAACGCCTTCCCCGAGGCGATGGCTGACGCCGCTTCCTCGGTCGTGAACCACTTCAACGGCAAGATCGCTTATATCAACGTCATGAAGAACCTCTCGGTCGATTGCGATTGCTGCCAAATCGCCGAGGATCCCTGCATGAGGGATATTGGCATCCTCTCCTCCCTAGACCCAGTCGCCATCGATCAGGCTTGCATCGATTTGGTGAAGAACAGCGATGATCCAGGGAAGGAACATTTCATGGAACGGGTCAATTCGCGGAACGGGATCCATACCATTGAGGCGGCCGCCGAACTTGGCATCGGTTCCCGCGAGTACGAGTTGATCGAATTAAAATAACCATCGATCGACGGAACAGACGAATAACCCCGAAATTTACATGTCCCCTTGGACGAAATCAGAAGTCCCCTCCCCATCGGATTTATTTCGGGTTTTTCTTTTTTACAGGCATTAATATATCCGAAATAATCGGTATTTTGGCATTCAATTGACTAATGGTTTTGCGTTCAGAATAAATGACTGCGGACCCGAAAACAATATCTCCATCTTGACGGCCTATCGAACCCATTGCGATTCGCTCGAGTATGGTCTATCTTTATAGTCGTGTCAGGGTCATACGCATGAAACGAAAACCATTTGCCGTCATTTTGCCTTTATTGCTTTTATCCGCCTGCGGTCCCTCCGGCCCTTCCTCAAGCGAATCGGAGCCGCCTTTGGAAACCACTCCAACGGAGACCGAACCAACGGAGACCGAACCAACGGAAACCAAGACCGAATCCTCCTCTCCCGATGAAACCCAATCGGAGTCGGAAGAAACCAGTGATTCCGATGGTAGTTCGAGCGAAGACAGCAGCTCCACCCCAGTTTTGGAATGGCGGGAGGATCCGGAATTGCTTGTGGCCGGCTATGACGAAGAATACGCCAATCTCGACAAAGACGATCCCTCCATCTCCTATTGGCTAATGCCCGATAATTATGGCGGCGACACGTATGCTATTTCTGTTTATTCCAGCTTATTCGCCGACGACGCTTATTGGGGCGATATTAAAATCGCGGTCGATGGCGAACCGACGACTTTCACCTTCTCGCCTCTGGGGATTCCGAATCCTTACCATTACTATTGCCTTTTGCCTTTGACCCGCGGGACCCACACCATAACGGTTTATTATGAACCGCTTAAGATTTACGCGAATTTAACGGCAGTTCTATCCAATACCATTCCACTTGGCGATGCCACTCTTTCCGAACTTGAGTTGGATTTGGAAGTGGGGGAGAAATGGAAACTGGAGTTTAGGAACTTGTCTGGCAATGAACTGCAGTTCCTTGAATATGAATTCGCGTCCTCCGATGAATCGGTGGTTAGCGTTTCTTCTGATGGGGTAGTGACGGCTTTGAATGTTGGGACGGCTGAGGTTTGGCTGGAAAGCCGGACCTTCACCAGCGAGAAATGCCAGGTTCGGGTCTATGACGATGATCCTTCCTCCGAAGGGCTGAAATATCGCCTATCGCCCGATCAATCCGGTTATTTGGTTACTGGTTATGAAGGCGATTCGGTCAACATCATCATCCCCTCGATTCACCATAATAAACCGGTAATTGGCCTTGCTTCCGGCGCCTTCCGGGGTTTGACCTTCATTAAAACGGTTGTTTTCCATAAAGGGATCACCTACTTACCGGATGATGCTTTCTATGGCTGCGAAGCGCTGGAAACCATCGAGTGGGGCGGCATTACCTCGCTGGGCGATTACACTTTCTACGGATGCGGCAACTTCCATTTATACGAACTCCCGGAGCAGATAACCGCGGTCGGGGTCAGCTGCTTTGAAGGATCTTTACAAGCGGGTCCACTTTACGTCCATAGTCAAATGACTGACTTTGGCTATTTCGCTTTTGGGGAAAAGATCACCTCGGTTTATCTTGAGGAGACTGAACCAGCCGCGGATTTGCTTTCGATCCTCGCTTATCCTTCAAGACGGCTCGCCCTTTATCCAGCTTGCCTTTCCTTTATGGAGGAAGACGGCATTATCTATGGTGAGTTCAACGATGGGGAACGTACCTATTTAACGGCGGCCGGCTTAACCGAGGCGAAGGAACAATTGAATCTCCCTTCTGCGGTCAACGGGTTGCCTTTAGAAAAAATCGGGTCGGATTTCGCGGTGGCCTGTCCGGAGATGAAGTCCGTTGCTATTCCGGGTTCGATCAAGACGGTCGATGATTACGCTTTCTTCTCCAACGATGAAATCACGTCTTTTACATTTGCTGCCTCCTCTGATGAGACCCCCTTGTCGATCGGGGAGCGGGCTATCGATTGCTCTTCCTTAGACGAGATTATCTTACCTGCCCGCTTAACTTCAATCGGCCAATATGGGTTTAACAACGCCTCCCTCCTCAGCATTTACCTAGAAGGGGAGCTCGGCGAGGGATTCGATCAATACTGGGCTCCGGGCCGGCGGTTTGCTTTGGAACATTTCGTCAGAAAAATTAGCGATGCCGATGGGGCGGTCTTTGCCGTCTATGGCAACGATGATTCCTCTCTAGAAAGGGTGGCGATGGTCGATGGAAAGACCAGCATTCCCGTCTCGATCGAGGATATCCCGGTCAATCGAATCCTGCCCTATGCCTTTAAGGATACTGACTTCGGGGAATCGTTAACCATCCCGGATTCAATTGAGATCATCGAGCATCGCGCTTTCTACAACATCCGGACCCCGATCATCTATCTGCCTTCGAGCGTTTCGCAGATCGAAACCGATGGTTTCGTCCCGCATTGGGATCTCGAAGAACCGACGATTTATTACTTCGGGAGTGAAGACGGGGCGGGGTTCGCCGATGGCTGGAACGATGATTATCAGGTCGTCTACGGTTATGACCCCGACGCACCGGTCAATCCCGATGAAGGAGGTAACGAACAATGAGAAAATTCTATCTGGCCATTCCTTTCGCCGCCATTTGCCTAAGTTTAGCTTCGGTTCCGACCCTTTCCCTCTCGAAGGCGGCCGAGAACGAGGCTGAAGCCTCCACAAGCAGCGATTGGCGGAATGACGATCTGGCCGGTGGCTTTGTCGACGAAGAGGGATTAGATGAGGAAAACGCCCCTTATCTTTCGGCTGATTACCTCCATGTCGAATTAGGCAAACCCGCCCTGGTGGAGATTTATGGGGTGCCGAGCAATCTTGGGGTCAGCGTTGAACGGAACAGCGCTTACATCAACGTCGAGAAAGTCGACGATTACCGCCAAATATATGAGATAAGCCTGAATTACAACGACTATAACGGCCAATCGAGCCAATACGCCCATGTGTCGGGGCAGATCGAGTTTGCCTTCGATGATGTGACCTTATCCCTTCCCTTTGACCTCGAGCTCGGCTATTACCAAGACGGGCTATTCGATTTCCAACTCAATGCCGAGGGGACGGGCTATATTCTAACCGGGGTCAATGAGCTGCCGGAAAATATCGTCAAGGTCGCTATCCCGGCTTATTATCAGGACTTGCCGGTTACCGAAATTGGCTCTTGGGCCTTCCAGGGCTTCTCCGCCGAAGCGGTGGTGGTCCCGAGCACCGTGAAGACGATCGGCGTCTCGGCTTTTGAATCAGCTGAACTGAAGGGGATATTCCTGACCGAAGGGTTGGAGCGAATCGGTGACCGGGCGTTTTATCAAGCTGACTTGGAAGAGGAATTGTCTTTGCCGCGGAGTTTGGTCTATATCGGCGATGACGCGTTCCGTTATCTCGCTTGCCCTCATCTATATTTTGCCAGCGATGAGGACTCGGCTGCCCTCCGGTTCGGGACGATTGACTTCGCTTCGTCGGCCATCACCTATTCGACCTATCGGTTTGGCATTGGTTTCTATCGTCTTGAGAAGGATTTCACCCTTTCTCTGATCGCGGTCAATTCGCTGATCAGCGGCTCGCTTTTCGTTCCCCGTTTTGTTCGTTCTTACCCGGTTAAGCGGATCGGCGACGGGGTCAATCCGATCTATGTCAGCGCTGAGGGTTCTACCGGCTATACTGTGTTCAATTTAGTGGAAATATCTGAAGGGGTGGAGGAAATCGCCCCCTATGCTTTTTATGGCCTCCACGATCCTTGGAAGTTCCCTTCCTCGATAAAAAAGGTCGGTGACTATGCCTTTGCGAGCAATCCTAAGAAGGTCGGAAATGGCCGCGGCGAGGTCCTGCAATTTACTGGCGAGTTGGCGGAAGTCGGTTCGTATGCCTTTTCCCACAGCAACTATTACGTTGGTTTTTCCCAAGCGGAGCCCGGCGAAGGCTGGGCCATCGATTGGGATGAAACGGAACTTGATCCGTATTCCAATTCCTATGCCTATGGCCCCAAGATCGTCTTCGGCTTCTCTCATAACCTCAACAACATCATCGACGGCATCTCCTATGCGGTGGCCGAGAAAGACGGGGAGGCCTATGCCATCGCCTTAAGCGGATCCTACCCCGACAAATTGAAGGCCACCGTACAAGACGGTGAGACCGCGATCCCGGTCAAAGCCATCGCCCCCTATGCTTTCGTGGGCTGGACGGGGGATGAACTGATCCTCCCCGAAGGGATAGAGACGATTGGCTATCGGGCTTTTGCCGATTGCGATTTCAACTTTCTCCGTCTCCCATCGACGCTAAAAAGCATTGATGACGAGGCTTTCTCCCCGAACGATAATCCGCAGGACCTTTATCATGACGAGCGTATAAACATCATTTTCGTCCCTGATTCGGTGAACGAAGTCGGCGACAAGGCTTTCGAGGGCAAGCGGGTCTATTATGCTGGCTCGACGAAGCCCGTTGGCTGGTCAGCGGAGCTCTTGACCATCGATTTCCGTTATTCCAGTCAGTATATCAAACAGGATGGTTATTCTTTCTTAACTGATGGTAATAAAGACGCCGTTTTGTTTAAGGGGCCAAGCGAAGGGGCAATCGACCTTACTTCCACCTTCCCGGATTATCGATTCTCCGCCATTGGACCCAAGGCATTCTTTGACTCTTCCATCACCTCCTTCGATGGTGGGGACCGGCTGGCTTATATTTATGAATCGGCCTTCCATAATTGCGCGTCTCTTTTGAAATTCGTTTTCCCATCAAACTTGATTTATATCGGGGAATCAGCGTTCTTTGGATCGGGTCTCACGTCCATTAATTTCGTCTCGGATAACCTTTGGATCGGTGACATGTGCTTTGGCTCGAGTAAATTGAAAGAGGCGACTTTGAAATCCCCAACCGGCGGGATGAGAATCGGGGATTCCCTTTTCTATGGATCCGCGCTGGAAAAGGCGACGATCCTTGTTCTTAACCTCGCCTTGCCGACTCACACTTTCTGCGAATGCCGGCAACTTCAATCAGTCAACCTCGACGATTCGACCGTCTCAATCGGTGAACGGGCTTTCTTCAATTGCCAAAGCTTGACGGATTTCGCTTTGCCTTCCAGCGTCACTTACATCGGTCAGAGGGCTTTTGAAGACACGCCGGTGGATTTCAACGATTTAAGCGGCATCGAATATATTGGCGATCGAGCGTTTGCACACGCGTTGGATGGTAGCTCCATCACCATTCCCCTTTCGGCGATTGCCGAGACTGAAGCCTTCGCTTACTCTGATGTCCAAGAAGTGACGGTGACCGGGGAAGGGGATTACCTTGGCGGAGCTTTCCATGACTGTTATAACCTTAAGAAGGTGACTTTGCCCTCGACCATTAAGCATATCGACGGGTCTTTCGACCATGCCAAACTTGAGGAGTTCACCTGCCCGGATTCGTTAGAGACGATCGACGGGGCCGCGTTCCGGTCGACCAATCTTTCGTCCTTCCAAGCCGGGCCGTCATTAAGGACCATTGGGGATGATTGCTTCCGGGAATCCTCTTGCTTGGATTACGCCGATCTTTCGGGGGTGACGACCCTCGGAGACCGGGCCTTCCTTAGCGTCAAAAACGAATGCCTTTTCTACCTCTCCGCCGATTTAGAGGAGGTGGGGGAAGAGGCCTTCAACTCGCAATCCACCATCTATTGCGCCACCATCTATTGCGCTTTCTCCGAGGAAGAGGCGGACGCGATTTTCCCGGCCGGCTACCAAGAATGGAATGTCAGTTTCCATTTCAATGCCTCCCATGAACAATTCAACGAGGCTGTCGCCAACAAGATGGCTAGTTCCGTCATTTGAATCTAACTGGTTATATCGCTATGGACTATCGGAAGGAATCGCTGAAGAAGCACCAAGAATGGCAGGGTAAGATCGAGATCAAACCCCGGGTGGAGGTCGATAGTAAGGACGCGTTGTCCTTGGCCTATACCCCTGGCGTGGCGGAGCCGTGCTTGGCTATTCGCGATAACCCAGAACTGAGCTTTGAATTGACTAGGCGTTGGAATACCGTCGCCGTCATCACTGACGGAACCGCCATCTTAGGACTGGGCAACATCGGCCCCGAGGCCGGGATGCCGGTCATGGAAGGGAAGGCGGCGTTATTCAAAGCCTATGGCGATGTCGATGCCGTTCCCCTTTGCCTCCATACCCAGGATAGCGAAGAGATTATCAAGACCATCAAGATCATCGCCGGCTCTTTCGGCGGGATTAACCTTGAGGACATCGCTGCTCCACGGTGCTTCGAGATTGAAAAACGATTGATCGATGAACTCGATATCCCCCTCTTCCATGATGATCAGCATGGGACCGCCATCGTGGTCGGGGCGGCTTTACTCAATGCCTTAAAGTTGGTTGAGAAGGATATCGAAAAGATCAAAGTCGTCATCAATGGCCCGGGGGCGGCCGGCACGGCCATCGCCAAATTCCTCCTTTCCTTAGGCGTTAAGCACATGAAGGTCTGTGGAATCAATGGTCTCCTTTCCCCGGATGATGAAAGTTTAAATCCCGCCCAACATGAACTGGCGGTTTTGACTAACCCAGAAAAACAACACGGGCTTTTAGCCGATGCCTTGGTTGGAGCCGATGTCTTCATCGGGGTCTCAGTCGGGAATATTGTGACTCCCTCGATGATTGCCAGCATGAGCGTTAAGCCCATCGTCTTTGCCTTGGCCAATCCGATTCCCGAGATCACGCCCGAGAAAGCTAAGGAGGGCGGAGCCTATATCGTTGGGACCGGTTCCTCCGAATATCCCAATCAGATCAATAATGTCCTGGTCTTCCCGGGTCTCTTCCGTGGGGCTTTGGATGCGCGGAGCAAGATAACCGAGGTGATGATGATCGCCGCCTGCAAGGCCATTGCCGAAGCGACTGGGGACATTTCAATCGACCGTATTTTGCCTTTGGCCTATGAAAAAGCCACCCACCAACGGGTGGCGAAGGCGGTGTATGAAGCCGCTAGTCGACCGAGATAACGACGGTGGTGCCGTCTTCGTCGGCGATGTTGATGATCTCGCCTCTGACCCCAGATTCGACCGCCTCGATCAATTGCTCGATGTCGATCCCGTCGAATTTGGGGGAGATGAGGTGAAACCCCTTACCGAGAAGCCCTTTGACGACGAAGAAGGGCAATTTGATGTTGACCTGGTCTTTCCCGGGCTCGGAGACGTGGACGTGGACGACGGCGTTCTTTGATTCAAGGGGACGCTTGGTCTTTGCTTTGCCTAACAGGTAATCGACGGTAACGTCGAAGTAAGTGGCGATTTCCGGCAGCAAGGTGATGTCGGGATAGCTTTGGCCGGTCTCCCATTTGGAGACGCTTTGGGGAGTGACGCCGAAGGCGGCCGCCACTTCTTCTTGGGTTTGCCCTTTCTCTTTCCGAAGGGCGAGGAATCGTTGAGCGAACTGTTGCATTTCAGTTGCCTCCTTTGTGCTTCCAATTTACTTTTGGCTTCTCGGCCGGACAATGACGCGGTAGGCGGATTCATCAACTAGGGGTTGGTTTGGCTCAACCGGTAGTTTAAATGGCCGCTTTATTTATGCAATACCGCTTTAACCGCCAAGAAAGAGGGGATTTGCAGCTCTTTGAGCCTTCCAGAGGAATTATAGTCGTCGAAAAGGTCAGCAATTTCGAAGGAGGACCGCAAAAGGGCGCTTAATTGCTCACCGACGGTATGGGAGAATTGGTAACCGTCCTCTTCGTTATATTGTTCGGGATTGGCAATCGGGTCATAGGGGAATCTGGTGTCGATATGATGCTGGTCGCTCGAAAGGAAATTGGTCCCGATGTCGAAACCGATCAAAAGGGTTCCTTTATCTTTGAGGACCCGGGCGCATTCTTTAATGACCGGTTTCAACCTTCTGGATGTAGCAAAGCGAAACCGGGGCAATGATCAGATCGAACTCGTTGTCTTTAAAAGGCAGGGGCTCGCTGATGTCGCCTTTGGTTATGTCGATGGCATAGCCTTCCCGGTCCGCCACCATCTTATCCGCGGCTAATTGGGCATCGGATATATCGATCAGGGTGCATTTAGCCCCCAATAAACTCAGGATCGCCATCTGCTGGCCGCCGCCGCTGGCTAAGCCTAAAACCTTCTTCCCTTTTAAGCTAGATGGAAGCCAATTTTTCGGTACGGGGGTAACGGAAGTTAAGTAAAGCTGGTAATCGCCTTGTCGGACCATTTCACATTGCTCCGGGCTTAAAGGCGTGCCATATTCCCAGCCCTCTTTTGCCCAAGCATCGAACATCTGGGCGTTCTTTTGGGCGTAATCGTTCATTTATCGATGACGCCGAAGTGGACTAAGGCGTTATAAAGCCCGTCGTCTTCGATGTTATCGGTGACGTAATAGGCGGCTTGCTTGGCTTCGTCTTTGCCGTTGCCTAGGCAGATCCCGTATTTGACCATCTCGAACATCGGGATGTCATTGAGGTCATCGCCGAAGGCCATGGCTTCCTCTTTTTTCAGCCCCAAGTGGTCATACATGGTCTTGATGCCTTTGGACTTCAAGAACTCGTACTGGGTGAATTCGGTGTTGTCGTCGGCGAAGCGGCGGAAACGGAGGTGATGCGTTTTGGCATATCCCTCCAATAGGGGATCGCTTTCTTTAGTCGAGAAGACTTGGACCGATAAAAGACGTTCGCCTTTATATTCCTCAATCGGGCGGGGGAAGGGTTCATAGAAGACATGATAGAAACCCTTGACCAGCTGTTTATCGACGGCCTTGATGTAGGTGGTGTATTGGCCAAGCAGGTTATAGCCGAATCCATGCTCGTTGAGGAAAGCGATGAAGTCGTCTTTGATGTCGTCATCGATGAAGTCGGCGTAAATCGTTTGCTCCTTGGTGAAGCAAGCGCCGCCATTATGGGTGACGAAGCAATCGAAAGGGATGAGGTCGAAGGTCCTTAAACGCTGCAAGGCGTAATAGGTCCGGGCGGAGTTGATGACTAACTTGATCCCTTTTTCATGGGCTTTGTTTAAACCCTCGATCCCTTTCATATTGAAGGTCCGGGTCTTGTGGTCGAAGAGGGTCCAATCGAAATCGCAGAAGATGGCTTTGATGTTTGGCATAGGCGAAGTATAGCAAGGATGCGGAGAAGGATAAACTGGGAAGGGTGTTTGATTTGACCGTTTAGTCGCGAGGTTTAGCGACATGATTTCGTTTACTATTTCATTTACTTTGGGATTTGCCGATGCCAATTGACATTTTGGTTGGTGGTTGACCGCCACCCGGTCGCCCGATAAACTTTCGCTATGCCATCACTATTAATGTTTACCGAATATATCCAAAGCGAAGTTGCAAAGCTTTTTGATTCTTGGTGGGGCTTAAAAGGCGTTATGGAAAGCGGGCAATACCGCTATGGGCCTTATGAAAAAATCAAAAAAGTCCGCTTCCGGGCGGTCAATTTCTATAAGTCCCAATTGAAAGAAGATTATATTTACGTGAATCACGACCCCAACAAGGCCCGGGTTTCCCAGCGCCCAGACGGGGTTTTTGTCGTCACCGTCCCTGTGATAGCTCGGGCCTTAAAAAGCGTCGATGCCCCCGATATGCCCTCGCATTCTGTTTATACCGGCACCATCCAGCACAATATCCAATTTGAGTGAGGATATTTATCGTCAGTATGTTGATATTGGCAAAGCGGGAGGCTATGTCGAGGAAGATATCGCCAATGCTGAAAGATGGATCAAGGAAGTTCTCGAGGTGAAGTTATCGTTTGGCAGCTATGCTGGTACCCCTTTTGAACTTCATCTTGATGTCGTCACCTATCAGCAAGCCAAGATGCGGACTGACCGCATTTAGTTTGATCACTTCTTTTCTTTCGCTTTCGTTTGTTTTCATATTTAGTGACGGAAGGCCCATTAGGGTAGGCGCCAAGGCTGCTAGAGTTTTATGGTTTCCATATGAAAAGTTGACCCATGAGGTATAGCGATCGAATGCCTAGTGAAAATTTTTGCAAGTTTTGACAAAAATTCTCAATAGAGATCCAAAGGCGCACTTTTCCGATTTTGACGCTCCCCATAAACATTGGAACCGACTTTATGTAATCGCTTTCATTTTTTGCTTACCAACGGCCATCATCCGTTCTAGAATTAAGTAAATCGAGCGGGAGGAAGCAAATGGCTAAGCTCTATAAAGTCGGCACTCCGGAACAGCAGGAGTACCTCCACGACTACAACTTCGCGCCGAAAGGGTATGCCTTTTTCGAGCCGGGGATTTATGGCAACGACGCCAAGGAATTCGTCGCCTTCAACATCGCCAAATCGTTCTATCAAGTGTATCCCGAGGTGTTTAACCTCGCCTATATCGAGAAGTCGACCGGCATTAAATCCGAGGAGGCCAAGAAGCGGCTCAAACGGCTTTATGACGAAAAGTACATGATGTTAGTGAAGAACTCCTGCGTCGGGGTAATGGGGTTCGGACTTTATTATTGGGTTGTGAAACTAAAGAAAGGGACCACCCCGGAGCAACGGAAAGAATTGACCGACTGGTTCCAGGAAAACGATCAGATCTGCACCGGCTATATGATGGAGGAAGGCGGGGATTTCGATTACTATAACGGCAACCATATGCGGAACCTCGACAACCTCATCTATGGGGTCCTCGATAAGTTCCGCTTCCGGGAATACGTCGAATACGTCCATCTGACCCCGGTTAGGAGGCTCATCCGCGAATCCAGCGTCAATCAGTTCGACGCGAAAAAGGACTTCCGCCATTACTTCTTCGCTAAGGAAGCGGTCAAGAAGGCGGTGGCTCTTAAGAAGGGGATGGATGAAAAGGATTTCGCCTTGCTCGAGGCCATCAATAACGCCCCTTCGGCCGCCGAAATGTTCGATTACGATGTCTTGGCTAAGCTTTCGGGCTTAGACGCTACGGAGATGAAGAAAGACTTAGTCCACATAGTCGATGAGACCAAGACCGTCATCCCGATGGTTTATCTCGATTATCGTCGGTTAGGGATCAAACAACGGTTCTTCCTCGTTTCCTTATTCGAGAATACCCAGTCCTATCGAAGCGAGCAGATCGCCGACGAGTTAGCCGAGGATCCGCGCTTCGTCAATTTCTTCGATTTCGGCGACGCTCACCATAATTACATGCTTTCGATCTATGATGAATTAACCGATGCCGAGGACATCCGGCAGAAACTGCTTGGCTATGCTGAGGTTAAGGAAGTCAAAGAGGCGTTGTCACCAAGGCAATTCCGCCGCTGGACCGCCCGGCTCGATGCGGAAAACGGCTTATACGAAGAATGCGTCTTCACCGATGACGTATTGCTCGATCGGAGCGAGGAGAAGTAAGTATGAAAATCAATGAAGCCCGTCCTTACGTCGTCAAGAACCTGCCCTATGCCTTAAACCCCCGTTCGATCGCCGTCGTCGGGGCTAGCCGGTATCCGAGCAAAGTCGGCAATAAAGTCGTCTACGAATTGCAGAAGTGGGGGTATAAGGGCAAGATCTATCCCGTCAACCCGCGGGCCGACCAGGTACTCGGACTGAAAGCCTACCACACTCTTTCCGACATCCCCGACGAGATCGATCTGGTCTTTGTCGCCGTCCCCGCCCACCTCGTCAACTCTATCGTCCATGAGGCGGTTAAGATCAAGGCTAAGATGCTGGTCATCGCCACCTCGGCCTTTAAGGAAATCGGCCGAGGCGAATTGCAGAATGACATCACCGAATATTGCCGCGAGCATGAGCTGCCGCTTATCGGGCCGAACCTGGTCGGCATGGGCTCGCCCTATATGCATTTCAACTGCGGCTTCATCCCCTATCTCCCGGTCCCGGGTCCGATTGCCATGATCTCCCAGTCGGGGGCGAACTTATTGGCTGCCCTTGGGACGAGCCAAGAAGAAAACCTCGGGATGAGCTTCTTCGTTGGGCTCGGCAATAAAGCCGACGTCGACTTCTCGGAATTCATCGAATACGCTGAGGCCGATCCCCATACCAACGTCCTCTCAATCTACATTGAAGGGCTTGATTCCCCGGAAGCCTTCGTCAAGAGCTGCAAGAAATGCACCAAGCCGATCGTCGTCATCAAGGTCGGCCGGAGCCAGATCGGGGTCAAGGCCGCCTTCGCCCACACCGCCTCCGAGAACCCGGAGACCGATGAATACTACGATTCGATCATCAAAGAAGCCGGAGCCATCCGGGTCACCACTTGGCAGGAGTTCCTCGATGTCTCTTTAGCCCTAGGGTATCAGCCGACCCTAAAGGGCGATAACGTCGTCATGATCACCAATGGCGGCGGCGCTGGGTTGCTTAGCTGCGACCATTTCGAAAGGCTGGGGATGCCTTTACATGAACTAAAGGACATCTCGCCATTATTGGCGGCGAGAATCCGGGCCTATATGCCGATGTTCGGTTCGCCGCTTAACCCGGTCGATATCTCTGGCACCGCCTCGGTCATCCAATACAAAGGGGCCTTCCAGCAAGCTCTTCGCGACCCGAAGGTCGATGGGGTGCTCGGGGCTATTTGCCCGACCGCGGTCACCGATGTCTTGGGGGTCGCTAAAGCGGCTATCGAGGTCTATGAATCGACTAAGGAACTGGGCAAGCCGTTCCTTATGATCTGCCAAGGCGGGGCCGAATGTGCCGAGGCCATCAAACTGCTTCGTGAGCATGGCATCCCAGCTTATAAGACCGCCGAGCAAGCGGTCAACGCCATGGTTGCCCTTCGTAAAGCGGCGAAGAAGTAATCTCTTCAACTTAAAAAGGCGGGCTCGGCAATCGGGCTCGCCTTTTGCTTTATTCGTTGAGGAAGACGTAAATCTCGTAGGGCCGGAACTCCTCGTTGTCGTCTTCGTAGTTATGTAGGAGGACCGGTCCGTCGATGATGGGCTTTGGGTAGGGATGATCAGAGAAGTTGGCGATGACTCGAAGCTTCCGATTGCCAAGTATCCTTGAATAGGCGATCCATTCTTCGTGTTCGAGGTAATCAGGGGAGAAGGCGCCATCGCGGATAAGGTCGCGGTATTGCTTGTCTTTCCATAAGGCGATGGCCGCTCGATAGAAGTTTAAGACCGAATTGGGGTCTTTTTCTTCTTCGCTTACCGAGTGGCCCGGGTCTTTGCCCCCGTCCACCCAGGGTTTGCCATTCGTGAACCCATAGCCTTTTTGACTGTTCCAGCGCATCGGGATTCTCGCGTTGTCTCTCGCCGTCTTATCGAGGGCGTCCTTAGCTTCTTCCTTGCTCATCCCCTTGTCTTGAAGGATCTGGTAATGGTTAATGGCCTCGATGTCTTGGAAGTCCTTAACCGAGGCGAAATGGCCATTGACCATCCCCAGTTCATCCCCTTGGTAGATGAAAGGGGTGCCCCGAAGGAACATGGTCGCGGCGAACATCATCTTGGCGGCTTGATCGCGATACTCTAGGTTGGCGTAACGGTTTAAGGCCCTAGGCAAGTCATGGTTATTCCAGAACAGGGTATCCCAGGCTTTGCTTTGGTCCCCGGATTGCCGTTCGTAGATGATGTCGCGGTACTCCTTGGGGCTGAAAGGCCGGCATTTCCATTTACCGAATTCTTTGTCATGGAAGGTGCACCAATCGTTGAAGAGGAAGACCATCGAGAGCTCTTGCCTCGCCGGGTCGGTGTAGAGGAGGCGGGTGTCGTGGTCGGCGCACCAGCATTCGCCGATGGAAATGCCGCCGGTCCGGCCAAAGGTCTTGCGGTTCAATTCGTGGAGCCGTTCGTGGAGGTGGGGACCGTTTTGAATGATCCCTTGTTCAACCTCCTTGCCGATGTTCTCAATTACGTCGAGCCGGAAGCCATAGACCCCTTTGTCGAGCCAGTAGTTGCAGGCATCGTATAAAGCCTCCCTCATCGCCTCGCAATCCCAGTTGAGGTCGGGTTGGCCGGGGGCGTAGAGATGGAAGTAATAGTCTTTGGTCGCCGGATTGTATTCCCAGGCCGAGCCGCCGAAAGTCGAATCGATAGGAGTCGGCTCATCGCGCCAGATATAGAAGGCCCGGTAGGGGTTGTCCTTTGATTTGGAGGCTTCCTTAAACCATTTATGCTCCTTGGAGGTGTGGTTGAGAACCATGTCCATGATGATGTCAATGCCGGCTTTCTTGGCTTTCTTAATCAGTTCGTCCATGTCCTCATCAGTCCCGAATATGGGATCGATGTGGCGATAGTCGGCGATGTCATAGCCCATGTCCTCCATCGGGGAGAGAAAGACCGGGGAGAGCCAGATGGCGGTGACACCGAGCTTCTTCAAATAGGGGAGCTTGGATATGATGCCGGGGATGTCGCCAATCCCATCGCCGTTAGAGTCTTTATAGGAACGGGGAAAGATTTGATAGATGATGTCGTCTTGGAACGCTGGATGGGCCATAGGATTACCTTCTTTCCGGGGCTAATTATATTGAGGTGGGGCGGGGGATGTCACCGGGTTTGGAAGGAAAGGCTTCCTCTTTGCGGTTTGCTCTTAGGATAGTTTTCTCAAGAAACCCTGCAATGGTTCATTCTAATTGCCGTTTTTTTGGCAATATCGCTCAATTTGCATTCCGTTGACATTTTCCTTTACAAAATGCCGAGGCCTTTTATATTAACCCCACACCGAAAGGAGCATCTATGAGCAGAAAACCACTTGTCGTTTCTTTGGCCGCCTCTTTATTGGCCTTGGCCGCCTGTGGGCCGGTCTCTAGTTCATCGACCACGAGTCCGGTTACCACTCCCTCCGATCCGGGTTCGTCAGGAACCGGGTCGGAGGAATCCTCTTCTTCCTCGTCTTCCGAAGTTCCATTGGTCTTTGATGACGCCTTGCTGGAGCGTTTTGCTTCCAATGGCATCGATTTCGCTGGGACGCTGGAAGATACCGGTTATGACGTCACGACCCATAACGAGGGATTCATTGGGAAAAGTTCCTACGAATTCCGCGATTATGACGATGACAATTATTTCTATGCCGATGCCCATTACTATAAGCAAGAGGATGGGACGGCCTTGGCCATTGAGTTGGGGTCGGATAACGTCGCTTACGACGCCCCGCTTAAGGACAGCGCCAGCAAAGCCGTTCTTTATGACGATTATTTTGCCAACCCGTTCATCGATCTGACGATGACCGACTTCACTGAAGATAACGGCACGTTCAAGCTCGCTTCCACCAAAGCGGTCGATTTTGCCCGTCCCTTCTCCGTTTATTCCCGCGAGGCGGTCTCGTCGGTGACTCTAGCGATCGGCGAAGATGGCCAAAGCCTCGACTTGGAAATCGTCTCGGCCTATCAGGAATATGGGGAAATCGCTAACATGATTCAGAGCCTGACCCTGACGATCGCCTCCGTCTCTGATCATGAGGAACTTGCTCCCTTCCCGACCGAGAGTTATCACGCCGATATCGAGGCGGCTTTGGGCGCTTGGAGCATGGCTACCGCTGGGCCGAGTGATGAAACCGGCTATGTCTATAAGAAGACCATGACCCCATTGGACGATGAGACGATGGGGGTTGCCACAAGCGAATCAATCATCACCTATAACGCCACCATGTTCAAAGCCGATGGGGGATTGACCTCGGATAACGACTGGGGCTGGGCCTTGTTTGACGATGGGAACAATTATTACTTCGAGATCGTCGACGGGCAACCGGTCATGGGCGATTACTTGCCATTCAACGAAGCCGTCCTCCCGTGGCCGACCATGGTCGCGGCCGAGATGTTCGTCCCGACGAAAACCGAAGGCGTTTACCAATACCGTTATGCGCCAACCGCGATCGAGGCGGCCGTCGCCTTCCTTGAGGACCCGGAAGTCATCTCCTTGCTTTACTATATGGGAAGCGTTTCCGACCTGACCATCACGGTCAAAGACCAACTCGTCACTAACTTCTCCTACACCTATCTGACTTATGGGTTAAGCGGGACCTATCATGAACGGGTCTCGGTCGATATCGAGCAATTCGACACCGCGACCATCGATTACGAATTCAAGGTGCCGGTCGTTGATAAGACTCCCTTGATCGATACTTGGACCGGCGGGGGCTATACCTTGGTCATAGGCGAAGACGAGACGACGCTCAACGGGGAAACCGCCGAGTTGTTGGGGCTTCACGAAGATGAGTGGGGAAACCTGATTGCCACGATCACCGATTCCGAAGGCAATGCTTACGAGATCGAATATAGTCCGAGCTATGACGACATTTTGCTGACCGCCGAGGGCGATTATTACCCGACGACCTTGACCCGGGACAGCGGCGGCAGCGAAGCGGTCGTCATCCCCGATGCCTTAATCGGTACTTGGAGTAACGATGATTACACCTTGGTCATCAGTGAGGATGGTACCGTCGCCCTTAACGGGAAAGAAGGGACCGACGTCGCCTTGACCGGCCCCGATGAGATCAGCGTCGTCATCGATGGCACAACGTATTACATGTGCTACGAATCTTATTATGACCCGGTCGCGGTTTTGCTCTATACCGAGGACTATTCGGTTTGCGCGTTATTAACAGGGCAATCAGCCAGCGTCACTATCCCCGAGTCAATCATCGGGACCTATGAAGCCGATGGCTATACCATCGCCGTAAGCGAAGATGGGTCGCTGACGGTCAATGACGAGCCGGTGGATAATGACGAATGGACGACGACTTTGACCGGGGCAATGCGGACTTCCTTGACCATTGATGGGGTGGTCTGCACCTTCACTTGCTACGATGACGGGACCGCTTTGCTTGCTGATGACAGCATGGAGATCTACGTCGAGTTGACCAAAGCCGGGGCCAGCGTTCCGTCGATCGACGAGAAATACGTTGGCACCTGGAAAGGGACTGATGAAGAGGGGATTGAGCATACCCTTATCATCAATGCTGATGGGACGGCAAGCCTCGACGGCGAATCCTTCGACGAACCGTTGGAGTTCTCCACTGGTTTTTTCTGGGACAGCGCCTCCGCGACTATCGGCGAACTTGACTATACCCTCAACTACATGCCTGACAGCGAGGAACCGTATATTCGGGTCTTCGACGACAATTACGACCTCGATGTTAACTTCTATCTAAGCCAAGAAGGCGGCGATGAGCCAGTTATTGGCAACACCTTTCCTGACGAATGGATCGGCACTTGGACTGGCAACAACATGTTTGGCGACAAGGAAAGCCATACCTTGGTTTTCGGGGAGGAAGGCAGTATCACCCTCGATGGCGTTGGGGCTAGTTCATTTGTCTATGATGAATTCGAAACGACTGCCGTGTTTGGCGGGGTGACTTACTATTTGTCCGCCGCCGATTATGGCGAGTTGACAATAACGCTGACTAGCGAAGATTACGCGGTCGTTGTCCAGTTCACCAAAGCATAATTGCTTGCTTAGCCGCCTCATCCAGGGCGGCTTTTTAAGCGTCTATTTTGGCGTTGTTTGTCTCAGTCGATACAATTGGCTCAAACAGGAGGATTATTCGCCATGCGTTATATCATCGTCGGCGGGGTGGCCGGTGGGGCCAGCTTCGCTTGCCGTTTACGGAGAGAGGACGAAGAGGCCGAGATCGTCATCTATGAGAAAAGCGGTTTCGTTTCCTACGCCAACTGCGGTCTCCCCTATTTCCTTTCCGGAACCATCAAGGAGAAGCAGAACCTCGTCTTGCAGACCCCGGTTTCCCTTCATAAGCGATTCAATCTCGAGGTCTATGTCCATTCCGAGGTGATTTCGATTGACCCGAAGGGACATACGGTCAGGGTCAAGAACCTTCTCGATGGCTCAATCAAGGCTGACCATTACGATAAACTTATCCTCTCACCCGGGGCCGAAGCCATCCGCCTTGTCCCCTTATCCGAACGGGTCCATGAGCTGAAGACGGTCGAGGATGCTTACCGTCTGCAAGGGTTCCTTGCCGCCTATAAACCGAATAACGCCATCGTGGTCGGCGGCGGTTTCATTGGGGTCGAGACGTTAGAGAATTTAGTCGAAGCCGGCTTAGAGGTCACCTTGGTCGAAGGAAAGAGCCATTGCCTGGCTAATTTTGATGCCGATATGGCCCGCTTCGTGGAAGGGGAGATGGAACGGCATGGGGTTAAGGTAATGACCAATACCAAAGTCGAAGCGATTGAAGATGGAGTGAACGAAGTCAAAGTCGCGACCGACAAAGGAAATTTTACGACCGACTTATTGGTCCAAGCGGTCGGGGTTCGCCCGGCTTCTTCCTTGGCCAAACAAGCGGGACTTGAACTAGGAATCCGGAATACCATCAAAGTCGATAACCATTTCCAAACCAGTGATCCCGATATCTATGCCATCGGGGATGCGACTTCTTTACCGTCGGGGATCGATGGGGAACCGGCCTATATCGCTTTAGCTGGCTTAGCCAATAAGGAAGGACGGGAACTGGCTTCTTATTTAGCTAGTCGAAAGGAGTTCGCCATTTCCGGCTTAGGGACTTCCATCGTCAAGGTTTTTGATTTGGCGGTCGCCTCGACTGGCTTTAACGAAGAGCAGCTCGAGGCCAAGGGGATGGACTATGACAAAATCTATTTATCCCCAGCCAACCACGCGACCTATTATCCGGGGGCCAGTACCTTGCTTATGAAGGTTCTCTTCAACCATGAAGGGGCGATCCTCGGGGCCCAGGTGGTTGGTAAGGATGGGGTCGATAAACGGATCGATGTCCTTTCGATGGTCATTAAGAACCGGTTGGGATATAAAGCCTTAAAAGACGCTGAATTGGCTTATGCTCCGCCTTTTGGCTCGGCTAAGGACCCAATCAATATGGCCGGCTTCATGATCGAGAATATCCTCACTGGCCGGGTCAAGCAGTTCTTTAGGGAAGACTTACCATCGATTCAAACTGATCCCCATAATCTATTAGTTGACGTCAGGACCAAAGCTGAATACGACGCCTTCCACATTGCCGGGGCCATCAACATCCCGGTCAACGAATTGCGGGACCGTCTATCCGAATTGCCCAAAGACCGGCATATTCGCTTGCTTTGCCATAGTGCCATCCGAAGTTACATCGCCGCCCGGATCTTGGCTCAAAAGGGATACGAGTGCTCCCATTTAAGCGGCGGATACGTCTTTTATTGATGACAAATCGAGGGGGGCGTATCATTTGACCCATAAGGAGGAGTTTTGCAATGAAAAAACTCAGCTTGGTCGAGCATATCCTCGTGATCGTCTCGACCGTCCTCATCCTCTGCGCCTTCGCCTTTTCCTATCTCATCGACGAAAGCGCCGGCGTCCCGGGCCTATTGACCTACGGAACCATCTTCAGCGTCTTGGGCGTCTTCATGATCGTCCTCGCCCTCTGCGTCGGCTTCGGCCTTTACCTCAGCAAAGGCAAAGGGACCGTCAAGACCGTCGGCGTCGGCATGTTATTGGCCGCGAACGTCGTCGTCTTCGCCGCCAGCTCCCGCTTCCTCATCGCTGAGGATATGTCGGGCCTTGGCAGCGCCTCCGCTGATCCGGAAGCCATCTCCATCAGCATGATCCTCGGCTTCATCGGGGCGATCGTTTACTTCATCGCGCTTATCCTCTGGGGGCTCCGGGCCTTCGCCGGGGTGTCTACTAAGGGCGATTCCCATGATCCCGACAACGATGAGAAGATCCAATCCCTCATCAAGTGGCATGGCCTCCTTGAAAATGGCATCATCACCGAAGAGGAATACCAGACCAAGCGGGCGGCTATCCTCGGCATCGAGACCAAACCGGTCAAGAAGAAAGACGACCTCACCAAGTAAGTCGTTTAAGTTAGTCTATTCGCCGTCCCATTCGGGGCGGCTTTTTAAATCATTTATTTAGCTTTTGCGGATTATTTGCATCATACCTAAACAAAAAGGCTGCCCGGATTGAGCAGCCAGGATGTTGGTGGTGAGCCTTACTTCGTTGGCAAAGCCACGATGGTTGAGCCGATATCGGAGACAGCAATCTCGAGGGTGACGACCCGGGTTTCGCCGCGGGCGTTCTCTTCATAAACCTTGCTGGCTTCGACGGTGAACGATTTCTTGTCTGTCGAGAGGGTCGCTTCGGCTTTGCCGCCGAAATCGTCGGCATCGTAACGGTCTTCGCCATAACCGATGACATAGATCATCCGGGTGAGGGAATCGCCTTCGACCGAATAGACGTTCTCTTGGGCGGTGGTGAAGATGTCGCCGGAGTGGCCGGTGCAATCCTTCCAAGAGAAGAGGGACATCTCAAAGCTCGACGGGGTATCGGCGCCGGAATCGACATAGACCCCATCCTTGTTTTCGTAGATATCCAATTCGTCCTGACCGTCTTTGGGCAAATAGTAGTTGTCTTTGACGATGGTTCCGTTCTCTACCTGCTTGTAGTATTCGGAATTGTTGGTCCACTTGACGTCGTAAACATAGGATTTCTCCGATTTAACCGACTGGTTATCGGCTCCGTAATTGAGGTAAGTGGTGTCCTTGATCTCCATATGGACGGTCGAGTTCGGGTCGATCATCAAGGTGTTGGTCAAGAGGTTGGCTAAATCGTTGTTGGCCGACATCGGGTATAGGTAGATGGTGACGGCGCCAAGGTATTCGCCAATCGAGACATGGGCGGTCTTTTCCCCAATTTGGTATTGGAACGAATTGGTGCCCCAGATATCGATGCCGCGCTCGGTCCAGCCGGCGGACTTAAGGGCGGTCACATAGGCTTGCTTGGCGTCTTCAATCTCGCTGTCTTCGAAAGGGGTGGCGTAGATTCCAAAGTATTCGGGAGTGTTCTGGAACTCAACGGTGCTGAAGCCCATCGATTCGCTCGGGAAAGGCAGGATCGAGGGGTCATCGCCGACCCAAGCTTTCAGCCCTTCTGCGGCCCCGAGGCTTTCCCAACTGGCCGGGGCGACGTAATCGACGTAATCATCCGCGTCATAGGCCGCGGTGGTTGTTCCGACTTTGGTGATGTCCATGGTGACTTTGCCTTTATAGGCCAAAGCCCCGAAGGTGTAATCGTAGGTGTACTCAATATGGTACCCGGAGTCGACGATGGAGAATTGAAGTGAGCCGGGATCCATAATCTCAATCGAGGAATCGACTGGATAGGCCGGATCGTTAAGATAGGCGTAGGCCGACATGATCGGGTCAAGGAGATAGACGCCATTGCCTTGGGGGAGGTAGAACTCGGCGGCTAAGGAATAATCGGGGAGCTTAGAAGTGATGGTTCCGTTTTCGGGCCGACCGGTCCCGATGATCTGCTTTTTGTCCTCGCTTAGTTTGATTGGGGTGATCTCGGTGGCGGATGTTTTGAAATAGCCGCTTGATTGCTCTTTGTCGCCGACCTTCTCCTCGATAAGAAGGAGAGTGTCGGAAGCTGAGATGGTCGCTGAGTAATCGGCGTTGTCTTCGGTCAGGTCATCGTCGAAGTAGGTTAAGGTGTAGTTGCCTTTCTTCAATTCGGCGAAAGCCTCCTTCAAGGCGGCGTGTTCCGCTAGGGTCGGATAAGGGGCCAACTCGTCGAAAGCCTCGTCTTTGCTCACGATATCGACGTTCGCTTCGGCATAGAAGAGGCCGACGCTGGTGAAGATGACCGAGGACTTCAATTGCAAAGAAAGGTTATCGCCATCGGCGGTGATATTGATGGTCTTAATGGGGACGTCGCTATATTGGGTGAACATGGCCCCGAATATCATCTGCTTCTCCTCGTCCTCGTTTAAATCGATGACGTATTGCTCGCCTTTGGCTTGTAAATCATCGACGGTTAGGTCGGCGAAGGGGTTTACGACCAGCTCTTCGTAAAGAACCGGGACGGGATTCAGCTCGATGTCATAATCGATGACGGGATCGAGGAGGACGGTATTGTCCGGCTGCATGGTCGGGGCAAGGGCCTCGCCTTTATCATTATGGTGATAATGGACTGGGTCGTTGCCTTCTTCCTCGAGATAGTATTCGTCCGTCCCGATATAGCCGGCGAGGTCATTAGTGACTTCTTCACCGTTACTTACGTCGATAAGAAGGGTCCCTTTGAAGCCGATGTTGCCCTGGAGGGTTTCCAATATTCCTTCCTTGGTCAAGGTGGGTTGGCTTTCCGATGGCGTGCTTTGACTCGGGGAGGTAGTGGAGGTGCTTGGGCCGCCGCAGGAGGCTAAGGCACAGGCGCTTAATAATAGAAGGAGGTTCGGTTTTCTCATAAGTCTTCCTTTCGGGCAAGATTGTTGTCTATTTAGGGTGTCTTTGCAAGCAAAATGAATCAGGCGTTCGATTGGTTGACTAATGAAAAATCGGCCTAAATACTTGATTTATCATTTGCCTAGAGGATAATCCATAGCGCCAAAGATGAGGTAAAGAATGAAAAAGAAATCATTGTTTGTGCTGGTGGCTTCGTTATTGACCTTAGCCGCCTGCGATAGAAGATCGTCTAGCAGCATCAGCGAGACCCCGAGCGTCTCTGATTCTACCCCGAGCGAAGAATCGACCACGACCTCGACGCCTATCGTCAAATACGATGTCAATATCGGCGAGGTGACCGGGGCGACGATAAAAGTCGACAAGCCGAGCGCTGAAGCCGGCGAAACCATCACCCTATCGATAAAAGTCGATAACGGTTATGAATTTGCGTCCCTTAGCCTCAACGATGACGAAGTGTCTTTTACTGAGGTAAAGAAAGGCGAGACCTATACTTTCGTCATGCCGGAGAAAGATGTGACCGTCGCCGTCACATTGACTTACGTTGCCGGGGCCAATATCGACAAGTTGAAATCAGATTTCCCCGATATCTTAGCCTCGATCAAAGACAAGACGGTTACCAGCATTACTATTTCTACCGATGGTAATAATGACCTCGACGACGGGGATTTCGGTACCTTGACCCTTAAAGCGGCCGCGAACGAAGCCTTGGTCACCGATAAAAAAGGGGACATTTTCAAATATTACGGGTATTTCGACGATGTTTGTTATTCCATCGATCAAGGGACATCCAAACGATTCGCCATTGATCAAGAGAAATATGATGCTGACGTCGATGACTATGAGTCGGAAGCTTCCGCGAAACGAAAGGTTGACTCCATTGTCAACCAATATGGGTTGAATTTCCTTTTTGAAGACCGCGAATCGCCGACCCTTCCTTGGTATGGCGGCTCCCGGGCCCCGAAAATCGGTGAATTAGATGTTTCGTTCGATTCGGAGACCAGCCAATATTCGGTTAAGACCGATGGCTATTATGAAGTCGATCCAGATTCTTATTTGACCAACTATGTTTATGCTGGGGAGTTCGTGTTCGACTCCTCGCTTACGCTGGTCAAAGCCTCCTCTGACGTTAAGTTCTATACCGTTGCTAATTGGGATGCCGAAGGGCATAAACCAGTCGATTCTTCTAAGGTTTATGAGGAGATGAAGACCGAGGTTAAGGATATTGTCTTCGGAACTCCTTCAACCGTTACCAAAGAGAATTCATCGATTGAAGTAGATGATTACTTCGTTTCCTCAATCGAGGGAGAACCGGTTTTATCGGGAATGACTGGCAAAGATTCCTCGGGCAATCCAGCGTTCGTTGTTGGGGATGCACCATCCCTTTCGACCGATACAAAATACCTTCCCATCTCGGCTTTGAATTTTACTGGTCTCGCTCTGACCAGTTGTAGCGATGAAACCGCCATGGAAGAGGATTGGCGGACTGAAAAGATGGTTTTCACCAAAGAAGGAACCTTCAACCTTTATTATGGCGACGTCGTTAATCCGAAACTTGTTTCCGCCACGGTTACGGTTTTGCCTAAACCGAAGACGGTTCCCTATTTCTGGACTAGCAGTTCTACTTTCAAGACCGTTTCGGAGAAAGGCAACGAAGTATCTTTTGATTCGGAAAACGATTTGAATTCGATAACTATTTATCTTGATGAAGGTGCCGACCGTTTAACTTACGATTTCTACAACAGTTATGAGTCGCCCTACGATACGGCGGCTATTGCCTTGTCAGGATTTGATTCTTCAATTGTTGATGCTAGTGTCGAGGAAACCGAAAGCGGCGCCGATCTGGTTTTGGCTCCGAAGGCGGTTGGCGATACCACCATTACATTCAAAACCGATGCGGTTGTTCCTGCCGCCGATGCTGACTGGGCTTCCAATAGGGGCTCTATAAAGGTCACCGTTGTCGCAACTCGGCCTTCTGCGCCAAGTGATGAAATTTGGGACGCGGCTGTTGAGGCTTGGGGAGATTTGGGAATTCTGTACGATCTCGTCAAACCCGATTTTGAATATACGGATATCGACGTTTTGAACTTATCTACTATGATTCAAGCCATTTATGAGGTCCGTATCTATACGCCAACAGACATGGCGTCGGATTATTTGGCTTTGCTTAAAGAGAATGGCTATGTGCAAACAAGCGGCCTCATGGATTATCCATTTATCCTTGATTTAGATGGGATTGGTGGCCTCTATACCGTCACCCTCTCTTATGATTGGGATATCGGAGCCGTTATAGTTCATTACGAAGGCCAATAAACCCTATTATTGAGTTATAGCCGTCCCGACCTGGGACGGCTTTTCTTGTATAATGCAGGTGCTTTCCTTTAATCGGGATCCGTTCTAGAAACTAAATTGGGAGCGGAGGAAGTAGATAAAATGATTCTCTTTGTATCCGGTCGGACCGATATCCCCGCCTACTACGCCAAATGGTTCTATAACCGGGTTCAGGCTGGATTTGTCGATACTCGGAATCCCTTTAACCGTCATCTAGTCAGCCGGATATATTTCTCTGATGTTGAGGCCATTCTTTTCTGCACCAAACGGATTCATCCTTTGCTGGAGTATCTACCGGCTATACACGAGAAATACCCCTCTATTCAGTTCGTCTTTCATCTAACGATCACCCCTTATCACGAGGATATTGAACCATTGATGGCGAAGCACAAGAAAGAGATGATTGAGGATATAGGCTTTCTATCGACTACTTACGGTCGGGAGAGGGTTTTCCTTCGCTATGACCCAATACTCCTGAATGATCGTTATACCACGCTATACCACAAGAAGGCTTTTGCTCATTTGATGGATTTATGTGGCGATCAAGTGAGGTATGTTGTAACTAGTTTCGTCGATGTTTACAAGAATACTCGAAGGAATATGAATGTCCTACGGCTTAACGAATTCTCCGAGCAGGATTATCAAACAATAGGGCAATCCTTTAGTTCGATCGCCCATGCCCATGGAGCGGAGATCTTTACCTGTGCCGAAAAACACGATTTAAAGGCCTATGGCTTCGATTCGGGAGCTTGCTTGGGAATTAGTTATGCCCAAGAGATTTTGGGGCTTAGCAAGGACTTAAAGAAGCAAACAACCAGGCCAGGTACCGGCTGCGGATGCGTTAGGATGGCCGACATTGGGGATTACAATTGTTGCCCAAGCCGGTGCCTTTATTGCTATGCTAATTACGATGCTGATTCGATGGGCCGAAATGTGGCTAAACATTCCGACGAATCAACACTTCTGATTGGTCAATTAAAGGACGATGATCGGATAGTACGGCGACAAAAATAAGCGGTTTTTTGACCCTGTCAGTTCCCTGTAGCAGAGGGTGGACAAGGCCATCTTTTTTGTATCTCCGTCACCCCATAATCAATGCTATGATAAGCACCCAATTTTTGATTGACAAAATACCCATCTGACCCACGAGTAAATAGAGACGACTATGAGTTATTTGTTCAACTCTGGGGTAACTAGGGTGCTTAAATAGCTTAGATAAGCCATAGCATGGTAGTCGAAAGCATTGCCAGAGAACAATTTGGGCCGACCAATGAGGCTTGTGACCCGTCCCAATATATTAATTTTGACCGAGCCTCAAAATATGATAAGCAAAACTTGCTTAAATGAATTAGTAATAAGCAAGTAATACGTATTTTCCGTTTATCTTAAATGAGAGAAAATCAAGCAAAGCGCAAAAGTGGCCTTTAATAAAACAATCGAAAACCAATGGCAAAACAAGATAGAAAGCAAAGACTGCATTTAAAGGAAGAGCAAGAAACGCATAATCAGTAAAATGGCAAAAAGTGCATTGAGCAAGATAAGCAAAAATAGGTGATTTAAGGATTTACATATTGATTATCGCGTTAAAAACCTGCCTAGGAATAGAAACTAGAAAACTATATTTCATCCATCGAAAATCTTGATCGGAAATGTTTTCTTACCGTTCGCCAAACAATGTTTTGATACCTAAAAATCGCTGTATCCGCCGTCTTGCTGTTACGGTTAAATCGATATTTTCTTAGCCGGCGTATCCTGTGTGCGTTGACATTACAAAGGTCTGATAATTTAGAGGTTAATAACAACTCCCCCTTGCGTTTGCCGAAAAACTAATTATTAGTTTCCTACCTTTTCGGTTTGACGATTGGAAAGGGCCTGGCCATCGGTTATCAATTTAACTCCTTGACCTCGATATGACTTCATGGTGTTGTATTCCTGGTTTATTAAGAGGAAATTGGTTATGAAAATCGGTGATATCTCAGATCGGCTTGGCCTCTCTCGCGATACTCTCCGGTTTTAGGAAAAGATCGGTTTGTTGAAGGCGGAACCCACCAATTCCGGTATCCGGAAATATTCGGATGCCGACATTAATCGGCTCAAGCTGATCATCTGCTTCAAAGAATCCGGCATTCCTCTGGTCGACATTCGGGCTTATTTGACTCTGGTTGACGAAGGCCAGGGAAACGAAGATCTACGTTTGGCGATTCTTCTTCATTTCAAAGCTCGGCTGGAGGATAACCTCAAGAAGATTCAACGCTCGCTGGAAATGCTCAACGCTAAGATCGCCGTTAGCCAGCAAAAGCAAATGGTCTCGAACTAGCCATTTTCGATTGATTATGCCTAAAAAGGTCCGATAAAATCGGACTTTTTATTTTCGCTTTTGATATAAAACATAATATATATCTTCTTATTTAACGTGCTTCCTTGGCTTGTTGTTAGTTATGTTTTATGGTTAGAACAGCAATTTTCGATTTAGGGGATTTCAAACAAGTTTATCCATATTTCTTTACCGATTATTCTTGGCGAAATTTCAACGAATTTTCAATGGTTCCAATTCATAATTTCTTCGATGAATTCGAGCCAACAAATTAGTAAACTTAAACCGGTAAAGCGGTATCGGTAAAACTTTACTTTTTAGGTGTTGACGCGCGCAAGGGCTTTTGTTTATGCTATGCCCGGTATCGGTAGGACGATGCCGCAAAAAGGAAGATGAAGACTTACTCGCTCAACCAATTGGGCCGTTACCCAATCTACCTGAAATTGCTTAAGGAGTTTTTCGACGAAGGGGTCGATATCGTGTCCTCCCCGCTCATCGCCAAACGCCTGGGCTATTCGGAAGAGCAAGTACGCAAAGACCTTCAAAACGTCGCTTCTGAAGTCGGAAGGCCGAAGAAGGGGCGGGAGGTCAAGCAGCTCATCGAAGACATCGAGACATTCTTGGGTTACCGCGACTCCACCTCCGCCGTTATCATCGGCGTGGGGCATTTGGGCGCGGCCCTTTTGAATTTCCCCTCGTTCTCGGAGATGGGATTAGAGATCCTTGCCGGATTCGACACTGATCCCAAACTGCTTTGGACTCGGGTCGGGGGAAAGGAGATTTTCCCCGTCGCGATGCTCAAAGACATCCTCCCGCGCCTCAATGCCCATATCGTCATCATCGCCGTCCCGGCCAGCGCTGCCCAATCGGTCGCCGAACAAGCGGTCGCTTCGGGCGCGAAAGCGATATGGAACTTCGCCCCTACCCACCTTGACCTCCCCGATAACATCGTCGTCGAGGACGTCAACCTCGCCTCATCCCTAGCCGTGTTATCCCATCGGCTAAATGTCGCTCTTGCCAAGGAGGAAAAGAAATAATTATGGCAACCGAAGAAAAGAAAACCGCCAAGAAGACGGAAGCGAAAGCCGAAGTCAAGGCGGAAATGACCCCGGAAGAGAAGAAAGCCGCGGCCGAACAAGAAGTCGACGGCCTCGTCCAAAAAGCCCTTAAGGCCCTTGACGAATTCGCTTCCTTCGACCAGGAAAAGATCGATTACATCGTCGCGAAGATGTCGGTCGCTGGCCTCGATCACCATGGCGATTTAGCTAAGAAAGCCATCGAAGAGACCAAACGTGGCGTCTTCGAGGACAAGGCCACCAAGAACCTGTTCGCCTGCGAGTACATCGTCAACAACATGCGCCACCTCAAAACCGTCGGCATCATTAAGGATGACCCGGTCACCGGCATCACCGAAATCGCCGAGCCGGTTGGCGTCGTCGCCGGCATCGTCCCGGTCACCAACCCGACCTCGACCGTCATCTTCAAGTCGCTTATTTCCATGAAGACCCGGAACCCGATCATCTTCTCCTTCCATCCGGGTGCCCATGAATGCTCGAAAGCCGCCGCCATCGTCATGCGGGATGCCGCCATCGCGGCTGGCGCGCCGGAGAACTGCATCCAGTGGATCGAGCACACCTCGATGGAAGCGACCTCGGCTCTTATGAACCATCCCGGCGTCGCCACCATCTTAGCTACCGGCGGCAACGCCATGGTCAAAGCCGCTTATTCCTGCGGCAAACCGGCCCTTGGCGTCGGGGCGGGCAACGTTCCCTGCTATATCGACCGCTCGGCCGATATCCCTCAGACCGTCAATGACGTCGTCCTCTCCAAAGCTTTCGATAACGGCATGATCTGCGCTTCTGAATCGGCCGTCTTCATCGATGAAGCCATCTACGACGAGACCATCGCCATGTTCAAGAAGTACCGCGTCTACTTCGCAACTGAAGAAGAGACCCGGAAACTTGAGCAATATATGTTTGGCGTCACCAAAGGCAGCGCCAACGTCGCCGAGGCCCGGCTCAATAGCAAAGTCGCCGGTATGTCGGCTATTAACATCGCCAAGAACTCCGGCTTCGAAGTCCCCGAAGGGACCCAGATCATCGCCGTCTATTGCGATTCGGTCGGCGTTGAGGAACCGATGTCCCGCGAGAAACTCTCCCCGGTCCTCGCCGTCTACAAAGTCTCGGGCTTCGAGGAAGGGACCGAACTCTGCGAGAAGATGCTCGAATTCGGCGGGCTTGGCCACACCGCGGCCATCCACTGCCACGATCAGGAGATGTCCGATAAGTTCGGCGACGTCGTCAAAGCCATCCGTATCGTCTGGAATTCGCCTTCCACCTTCGGCGGCATCGGCAACGTCTACAACTCCTTCATCCCGTCCTTGACCCTCGGCTGCGGCACCTATGGCCACAACTCGGTCGCCGGCAACGTCTCGGCCGTCAACCTCCTCAACATCAAACGCGTCGGCAAAAGGAGAAACACTATGCAATGGTTCAAGGTTCCGCAAAAGATCTATTTCGAACGCAATTCGATCCAATACCTCAAGAGCGCCAAGAACATCGAGAAGGTGTTCATCGTCACTGACCACTCGATGGTCCAGCTCGGCTTCCTCAACAAGATCATCGATGAGCTCATGGCCCGCCGCAACAAGGTGACCTATCAGCTCTTCGCCGAAGTCGAACCCGATCCGGACATCACCACCGTCCGCCGCGGCTGCGAGCTCATGAAAGAATTCCAGCCCGACACCATCATCGCCCTCGGCGGCGGCTCCCCGATGGATGCCGCGAAAGGCATGTGGATCTTCTATGAGCATCCGGAAGTCAACTTCGATGACCTCAAGCAGAAGTTCATGGACATCCGGAAACGGGCCTTCAAGTATCCGGAACTCGGCCGCAAGACCAAGCTCATCTGCATCCCGACCACCTCGGGCACCGGCTCGGAAGTCACCCCGTTCGCCGTCATCTCCGATAAGGCCAACCTCAAGAAGTATCCGCTGACCGACTACTCCTTGACCCCTTCGATCGCTATCGTCGATCCGGAATTCACCACCAACATCCCGGCCCGTTCGACCGCCTATACCGGCATGGACGTCTTAACCCACGCTATCGAAGCCTATACTTCGGTCATGGCGAGCGATTACACCGACGGTTTGGCCCTCAACGCCATCCGGTTGGTCTTCGAGTACTTGCCGCGCTGCGTCCACAATGGCAAAAACGACCTCAAGGCCAGAGAGAAGATGCATAACGCCGCCACCATCGCCGGCATGGCCTTCGCCAACGCCTTCTTGGGCATCACCCACTCCTTAGCCCATAAGATCGGCGCCGAATTTCATACCGTCCACGGTCAGACCTGCGCGATCCTTCTCCCGCATGTCATTAAGTACAACGGCACCCAGCCGACCAAACTCTCGGTCTGGCCGAAGTACGAGGAATATGACTGCGACCAGCGCTACCTCAACATCTGCAAGGTCATCGGCATCCCGGCCAATACCCCGGAAGAGGCGACCAAAGCCCTCTCTGACGCCGTCATGAACCTCGGCAAGGAGGTCGGCATTGACATGAACTTCCAGTCGGTCATCCCCGATGAGGAGAACTACATGTCCCATCTCGAAGAACTCGGCTATCTCGCTTACGAGGATCAATGCACCCCGTGCAACCCGCGCGAGCCGATGGTCGCCGACATGATCCAAATCATGAAGGACGCCTACAAAGGCAATTAAGATGGAAAAAGTCGAAGTTTCGATCTGCGTCGGGAGCTCTTGCCACCTCAAGGGCTCGCGCGACGTCATCGAGCAGGCCCGGAACGAGATTTCCCGTCTCCACCTGCAAGACAAAGTCGAGCTCAAAGCGGCCTTCTGCTTTGGCCAATGCGGACATGACGGGGTCACCGTCAAGGTCAACGACAAGATCATCCCCGGGCTCACCCCGGAGAAAATCGCTTCGCTTTTCGAAGAGGAAATCTTGCCTTTGACCAAATAGCCTATTAGGGGGCCTCTTAAATGGGGCCCCCTGTTTCACATTTTAGGAGGAGACTATGATCGCGCCGCTTTATACCCGGGAAAACGATTGCCGCAGCTGCTACAAATGCATCCGGCATTGCCCAACCAAATCCATTTCCTTTAAGGATGGGCAAGCCCGCATCATCACCGGCGAATGCGTCCTCTGCGGGACTTGCTATGTCGTCTGCCCTCAAGGGGCCAAAGCCATCCGCGACGATAAAGAGAAAGCGAAGCAATTGCTCTCTAGAGGTAATTGCTATGCTTCCTTGGCTCCGTCCTATTTATCCGAATTCCCTAATTCCAACTTCCCCAAGGTGAAGAAAGCCTTGCTTGAGCTGGGCTTTGCCGGGGTTGAGGAGACGGCGGTCGGGGCGACCATCGTCAAACGGGAATACGATAAATTATGCGAGCAGAACGAGATGGACATCATCATCTCGACCTGCTGCCACTCGATCAATACCTTGATTGAGAAACACCATCCGTCTTTGACCAAGTGCTTAGCCCCCGTTTTATCGCCAATGCAAGCCCACGCCCAGCATTTAAAAGAAGAGCATCCAGGCTGCACCGTCATCTTTTTAGGCCCTTGCATCGCCAAAAAAGATGAGGTCGATAAGTATCCGGGCTATGACGATTTGGCTCTCACTTTCCTTGAACTTGAGGACCTGCTCGAAGAAAAAGGCATCAAGGTCGAAGAGGCGGAGGTCGAAACCCCAGCCCAATCGAAAGCCAGATTATTCCCGAGCGAAGGCGGGGTCCTGGCCACCATGGAGAAAAACTCCGATGGCTATGATTATTTAGCCTTCTCGGGGATGGAGGATTGCCAAGCGGCGATCGAAGCCATCGAACGGGGCGAGATCCATCACGCCTTCATCGAATTAAGTGCTTGCCGCGGATCCTGCCTCAATGGGCCGGCGATAAGACGAAAAAAAGAAAGCGCCGTCCTTTCCTTAGTCAAGACCCGTCATTCGGCCGGAAAAGAGGATTTCGCGGTGACGGAAAAAGGGAAACTCGGTAAGGAATTCCATCCCGCCGAAGAGAAGAAGCACGTTTATAGCGATGCCGCCATCGAGAATATTCTTCACGCCATCGGAAAGTATGACAAGAAGGATGAGCTCAACTGCGCCTCCTGCGGTTACCCGACTTGCCGCGATAAGGCGAAAGCGGTCCTCGACGGCAAGGCCTCGTTGGAGATGTGCTTGCCTTATTTAAGCGAGAAAGCCAGCAGCTTCGGCAATGACATCGTCGAGAATACCCCGAATGGCATCATCGTCGTCAATGACGATTTCACCGTTCAACTTATCAATCCGGCCTTGGCCAGCTTACTTAAAGTCTCGCCGTCGGAAGCCATCGGCCAAAGCGTCGAGAACTTCATCGACTTAAGCTACTTCGCTCTTTGCTTAGCCGGGGAACCGATCAGAAACAAACATATCCACTTAGAGAAATACGATCTCTACGTCGAACTTTCTTTAGTCCACGACGAGAAATATCACATCATCATCGGCACCGTCCGCGACCGGACCCAAACCCATCTCGAGCATGAGAAGCAGGTCCATGATGCCAAAGCGACGGCGGAGATCACCAAAGACGTCATCGAGAAGAACATGCGGGCGGTTCAAGAGATCGCCCAACTCTTAGGTGAATCGGCCGCGAACACCAAGATCGCCCTGACTAACCTGCAAAGGACCATCGATCCCGACCATGGAAAGAAGTGATTTCACTGAACTTGAATCCGGCTACCTTTCGGTCAACCACAAGGGGGAGGAGCTTTGTGGCGACCACGTCCAGATCGTGAGTGACGCCTCTGACGGCTCAACCACCTTGGTTTTAGCTGATGGGCTCGGCTCCGGGGTCGTGGCCTCGATCCTTTCGACTTTGACCAGCGCCATGCTCTCGCGGATGGCCGAAGCCGGATTATCGATCGAAGATGGGGTCGAGACCTTAGTCAAGACCTTGCCGATCGCCAGAGACCGGGGCAACGTCGCCTATTCGACCTTCACCGTCTGCCGGATCGAGAAGGATTACACCGGCTATATCTATAACTTCGATAACCCCGAGCCGGTCTTCCTCCGGGGTGGGAAAGAGAAGAAGCTCAATTACGAGACCTTGACCGTCGAAGGGAAATTGATCAAGAAAGCCAAGTGCTATTTCGACGTCAATGACTGTTTGGTGATGTTCAGCGATGGGGCGGTCTACGCCGGGGTCGGGGAGACCTTGAACTTCGGCTGGACTAGAGAAGAGATATCCGCTTACCTCGAAGGGCTCTTCGATCCCTCGATTTCGGCGAAAAACATCGCGACTTTATTAGTCGACCACTGCGACTTATTGTATAATCGTCGCCCGGGGGACGACACGACCGCTTTAGCGGTCCGCCGCCGGGAAAGGAAGAAATGCAACCTGATGGTCGGGCCGCCGACTAATCCTAGCGACGACGAAAAGGTCTTGTCTTCCTTCTTCAGCCTCGAAGGCCCCCATATCGTCAGTGGCGGCACGACCTGCAAGATCGCCGCCCGGTATCTAGGCTCTTCAATCGAAGGGTCGCTTGATTACCTTGATCCGGAAGTCCCGCCGATCTCCTATATCAAAGGGGTCGACCTCGCGACCGAAGGCATCATCACCCTCAATAAGGTTGTGTCCTTGTCTCGTGATTATCAAGGACAGAACAAAGCCTACTTCGACTGGAGTTTCCGCCAGGATGGGGCGAGCCAAATCGCCAAAATGCTCTTTGAGGAGGCGACCGACATCACCTTCTACGTCGGCTGCGCCGTCAACCCGGCCCACCAGGATCCGGAGTACCACATCGACATCAAGATGAAGATGCAGATCATCGATAACCTCGCCCAGGAACTGAAGAACATGGGCAAACACATCAACGTCACTTATTTCTAAGGAGAGAACACATGGCCGTAGCAAAATTCGACACCCTCGTCCAACAGCTCAAATACCGCGTCTTGAAAGAAGTCGCCAAAGACTATTGGGACGGGACCTTGAACGAGAAGATCAACGATATCCCCAAGGTCATCGCCCCCGGCCCGAAGGCCAGCATGCGTTGCTGCGTCTATAAGGAACGGGCCATCGCCGCTGACCGGGTTAAACTGGCTTTAGGCGGGGATAAGAACAACCCGAACCTCCTCGAAGTCATCGAAGCCGCCTGCGATGAATGCCCCTTCGGCGGCATCACCGTCACTAGCGACTGCCGGGGGTGTCTTGCCCATCGCTGCGCCCAGGCTTGCCGGCTGAATTGCATTACTTTCGGCGATGATCTAAGGGCCCATATCAACAAAGATAAGTGCGTCAACTGCGGCCTTTGCATGAAGGCGTGCCAATTCGGCGCCATCATCAATCGGCGGCGCCCTTGCGAAGCCAGCTGCAAGATCGGGGCCATTCACGCCCGGGCGGATGGGATCACCGAGATCGATGAAGAAAAGTGCACCCGGTGCGGGCAATGCTCCTATGCCTGCCCATTCGGGGCCATCATGGATAAGAGCTACATTACCCAGTGCATCGATATCATCAAAGGGGCTGAAGGCGGGAAGAATTACAAAGCCTATATGATCGTCGCACCTTCGATTTCCAGCCAATTCCATTACGCTAAATTAGGTCAGGTCATCACTGGCATCAAAGCCTTAGGCTTCACCGATGTCATCGAAGCCGCCTTAGGGGCCGATATGGTCGCCCTTAACGAGGCCAAAGATCTGTCGGAAGAAGGGTTCTGCACCTCCTCCTGCTGCCCGGCTTTCGTCCGTTACGTCAAGACCGCTTTCCCGGAACTCGCCGAGAAAGTCTCCAACAACCTCTCCCCGATGGCGGCCATCGCCAAATACATCAAGCAGATCGACCCGAGTGCCAAAACCGTCTTCGTCGGTCCTTGTATCGCCAAAAAGATGGAGGTCACCCGGCCCGACAGCGCCCCCTTCGTCGACTGCGTCATCACTTTCGAAGAATTGCAGGCTCTTATCGATGCTAGAGGTATCGATTTGCCTTCGCTTGAAGAGAAGCCGCTCGATAACGCCTCCTACTTTGGCCGGATCTTCGCCCGCAGCGGCGGTCTCTCCGATGCGGTCAAGCAGGCGTTGAAGGAACAGAATATCGACTTCGAGGTCAAGCCGGTCGCTTGCTCGGGCTTAGACCAATGCAAAGCCGCCCTAATGCAGGCTAAACGCGGCGTCTTGCCTGGCAACTTCATCGAAGGGATGGCGTGCCCGGGCGGGTGCATCGGCGGCCCCTGCTGCTTAACCCACGAAGTCCGCGATGCGGCTTCGGTCGATAAGTACGGCCACGAGTCGAAGGAAACGACGATGCTTGGCGCGGTCAATACCGTCATGGCCGATCCGAAGATCGCCTCGACGAAGTAACGATCAATAACGATAGGGCGGCTGGCAACGGCCGTCCTTTTCTTATTCTTCGAACTGGTAGACGTTGATCCGCTTCGAGAGGATGGTGCAGGCGTCAAGGCCAACCAAGGAACCATTGTCGAATAAGGGCGAGACATCGTAAGAGGTATTTTCTCGCGGATGATTATCGAGGTGATGATAGGGGTCAAGGTAATCAAAAAGCAGGTGGGTGTGGAAGTGACCGATGGCCACTTTCTTATGCTCGGCCCAAATGGGGCGATAGACGTTATGGCGATATTCTTCAATTGGGTTGCACCAACGGGCTTGGTACCAGGAGGCCTCATCGCCATTCCGCCAATTGGGGATTAAAGGGATACTTGAATGGATAATGACGTGGTGGGGCGTCTCAAAATAATTAACGAACTTCTCTTTTATCCAAGCGACGACTTCTTGAACTCGGGGGTTATTGGCCGCCTCGTCGAATAACTTTAACGCTTTATCGCGGTCGCTGGGCGCGGACCCATATCGGGGCATCCTTAAGGCGAGGTTATAAGCTTCCTCATAAGTCGATCCCGCCAGTTGGAAAAGGGTCAGGATCGTTTTGTTTTGGAAATCGTAGTTTTTGGGATAGCCGCGCCTAAGCATATCGAGCAGGCAGTCTTCGTGATTGCCTTTGACTAAGATGACCTGAGGTAGGCTTTGGACGTATTGGTATAACTCATAAGGTTCGGGTCCCCGATCGAAAAGATCGCCGGCGATGATAAGGCAGTGGTTTAGATTGCTAGGATCGAAGCCGGCCTCCTTTAATCCTTCCAGAACCGGTTGAAGGCAAGCGTGGGGGTCGGAAAAGGTAAAGTGGGTGGTAATTTTAGGCGATTTGCTCATGGGTTAATTTTATATAATATATGGCCTTATGTATATGCAAAATGGAATATGCATATAAATAAATGATATTGGGTTCGGCTCTAACACAGTACCAGGGGCAGCTTGGAAGGGAATATAACTCTAATCGTTCTTTATATATGAATTGAAAACAACAAGGAATTTTGCGTATAAAAGGTTTGGTTTGCAGGGTTTGCAGTATATTTGCAAGGTTTTTGCCTAATGCTTACAAGAGTAGACTTTGGATGCTGATGACCCCGAGCCCAGCGGTCAAGGCCAAGATGGCGATTAAGCAGCCATAGGCCGAGAACTTAGCGAAACTCAAATCGACTTTCCCTTCATGGACGACCCGGAGGAACATTAAGCCTGCTAAGGCGCCCAGCGGAGTAAGATACGCCGCCACATTCGAGGAAAGGGCGACGGCCAAGACATCGGATAAGGCGTAGGAGCCGACGTCGGCGAAAACCTCTTCGAAGAGGACCGACATCGGGATGTTATTGACCAAATTTGCGGTCACCAAGGAACTATACCCATAGCCCCAGATCGAACCCGGGCCGGACAGGAATTCCCCGATGGTTTTGGTGATGCCATATTCCCGCAAGGCCAAGACGATGACGAACATTCCTAATAGCAACGGGAGGAGAGAGAAAGGGAGCCGCTTGATGGTTTTAAAAGGGATAGCGGTCCGCTTGACGAAGGCCCCACGGATAAGGGCAAAGAGGAATAAGGCCAAAGCCCCGGCTAAGCAGCAAAGGTAAGAAGGGATAGCAAAGAAGGAAGAGAGGGCGCAGCAGACGATGCAGAAGAAGAGGCAAAACAGGGCGAAGAAGACCGTCGGCTTATCGGCGAGCTGACTATCAGGGATATCGGCTTTCTTCATTTGCTTACTAAGCGGCTTATGGAAAAGCAATAAGAGGGCGAGATAGGCGATAAGCCCCGAGGCCAAAGAAGGCAAGGCCATATAGGCTAAATAATCAAAGAAGGAGATACCTAGGGCTGAGGTTAGGTAGATATTGGTCGGGTTCCCAACCGGCAAAAGGGCTGAGAAAGTGTTGGCAGCGATAAACTCGCCAAGTAGATAAGGGATCGGGTTGATACGGGCGTTCTTGCAGAAGCCTAATAAGAACGGGGTGAAGGTTAAGACGATGATGTCATTGGAGGTGAAGACGGTCAGGATCGAGACGAAGACAAAAAGGATACTGAAGAGGCCGATTTGCTTTTCCCCGGCTTTCCGTAAAGCCAAGTTCGCTAGATAAGCGAAAAAACCTTCCTCATCTAGCAAAAGGGAAATGAATACCATTGAGAAGAAAAGAACGAGGATTTGCAAGGGGTTCACTGGCAAATTGCTGGTTAAAACATCCAAAACCGCTTTTCCGTCCACTAAGCCGAAAGCGAGCAAGATGATGGCTCCAATCAGGGGGAAGAAGCAATAGAGGGTGAAGTGGATGCGCTTGCTAAACTTCACTTCTGGAAGGAAGATGGCCGAGAGGGCCATCCCTAGGCACGAGATTATCGATACCGTTAACCCAGCGATCATAACGAAGCGGATTATAGGCGCGCTCACGTGGGTGCGGGTGATGTAAGCGCTTTACTTTGAAGATGGTGAGCCTATAATTTTCCCGAATAGGAGCATAACCATGGCCAAAGACAATGCCAAGAAAACGCGCGGGGTCGCCTTTTTCGCCCAAACTTACGAAGGAGACGTCATCCCGAAGCGGACTAAATGGATCTTTTCGATTGCCGCCGCCTTCCGCGATGGATCGTATCAGCTGATCTCGTCCTTCTTATTGACCTTCATGATGTATGCCGGGGTCTTAGGGACCGGTGGGGCTGATTACTCCCAACAGATTGTCGCCATTAACATCATCTTCGTCATCTGCCTTATTTGGGATGGACTCAATGATCCGATCATGGGGGTCCTCATCGAGAAGATAAGGTTCAAGTCCGGCAAATACAAACCTTGGATCTTAATCGGCGGGATCGGCAATAGCATCGTCATGCTTTGTTTGTTCTTGCTGAAACCCACTGGCTGGGCCTACGTCGCCACCTTCGCCGTCTTTTATTTCCTTTGGGACTTCGTCTTCACCATGAATGACTGCGCCTATTGGGCGATGGTTCCCTCGATGACGAGCGCGGAGAAAGAACGGAACAATATCACTTTCCTAGTTTCTCTATTTATCTCGATTGGGACTTTCGCGATGTATGGGGTTTGCTCGATTATCCCCAACGCCGCCAATTCCTATTATGTCTATGGGGTCATCGCCATTATTTCCTCGGTGCTCTTCCTTGCCTCTCAATTGGCTATCTTCTTCTTCTGCCAAGAGAAGAAAATCGATCCGAACCAGGAGAAGGTGAGCGAATCGACGAAGCTTGGCGATATGTTCAAGATGGTCGGGAAGAACAAGCAATTGCTCATCGTCGTCATCTCGATCTTCTTGTATTACGCCGCCGCCTCCTTGGTGGTCAGCTTCGGTTCAAATTATTTCTATCTTTGCTTTGGTTACGGGGGCAACGCTGGCGGGGCGATCATGCTGGTGTTCACCGTGATGTACGCGATCGGGACAGTGTTGTCCCAGGTCTTGTTCAAGCCGCTTATTAATCGGTTCTCGCGTCAAACATTGATGACCGCCTGCTTCTTCATCGCCTTAGTCGCGTACTTAGTTCTCTTCTTAATCGGCTTCCCCTTATTCGGCGATAAGCCCTTAGCCTATAACGATGCCACTCCCTCAGGCCTTTTATGGGCCTTCGGCGGCACCCTTTCTTTGCTCTATATTCCCCCGATCTTCTTCTTCGGGGCTCAGGGCATCTTCTATATGATCCTGCTAGTCGATTTGCAAAACTGCATCGAATATAACGAATGGAAATTCGGGGAACGGAAAGAGGCGGTCGCTTCCTCTTGGCGTCCTTTTACCGCCAAACTCTCCTCAGCTTTGCAAAAAGGGCTGATCCTCGTCTCCTTCCTCACCGCCGGGATCTATGACGTTACCCAGCAGATTAGCGATGTCCAAAACGATCTGGCTTCCCAGGTGGCGGCCGATCCGGATAAGGAAGCGGAGTTCACCGAGCAGGCGACGGCCCAAGTCGATGCCATCATCAATGGGGTCGCGGCGACGCCAAAAGTCGTCATGGGAATTTGGATGGTCGGCTCCTGCTTGTTGTTCTTAGTCGCGGCCTATTGCTTGATGCGGTTTGGGTTCAAGATCGATGAAAAGACTTATGCCCAGATTGAATCGGATCTGAAGCAGCGTCATTCAGCGGACGTTCAAGCCGACTGAGTATTCCTTTCCTTCATCCTCGATTTGGAGGCTGGCTTCCCCGGCCTCCTTTTGTTTTGAGGCGACATAAATCGAAATCATCCCACCTTCTAGAGCGACGGTAGCGGGGGATAAGAGGCGGATCGGGCCGGTGGTTTTGATCTTCAGCACATCGTTGCCATATTGGCAAAGATTCCCGTAGTTATCGACTTTCCGAATTTCAATCCTCGCCGAATCGTATGTTTCGCCATTGACCAGCTCCTTCTTACTGACCTGGATGTCTAAGGAGGTATAAAGGGCCGGGCCTTTAAAGATGGTTTTGACGATGTTGCCTCCTTTGATGAAATCGAACCGGTAGGGCTTCTTCTCATTCCCCCAAATCCCAACCGATTGGGTATAGATATCGGCGATCTCGGGGAAGGAGAGGCGATAACGCTTCATGACGTAGAACAAAAGCAGCTTATGGCGGAGCTTGATATTGGCTAGGCCGTGGGTCGCGGCATAGGTGAAGGCTTTCTTGATGGCCTTCCTTATCCACCCTTTGAAGCAGGAGGGCAGATGGGTATCGGAAATCCAGTTGTCGATGTAAATCGGGGGGTGGGGGAGGTGGGGGAAGCGTTTTCTATCCGGGCGGAATTCCCCGATTTTCTCCTCCCCGTGATAAAGGATGAGGTAATCGGCGTTGGTGAAGACGGGGAAGGGCGAGGGGATATTGGTCGCCGAGTAATCGCCTAAATCCAAGTGATAGGGGATATAGGCGACGTTCTCTTTGCTGAATTGGCTCATGTAGGCATAAGCCGCCGGCTTTAGGTTCCGGAATATGGTCATGACCCCGTGATAGCAGATATGGTCGCCGGAGCCGAAGTCCTGGTGGGTGCCGTAATCGAAGGCGCACCAGGCGATGGTGCCGGAAAGATTTTCGTACTTATAGGCGTCGTCGATGACTTTTAAGTGGCGGAGGGCCTGCTCGACTTGCCTTTCCGGACGGTCGGTGGCTTTGGTCGGGAACATATGGCCGTTATTCTCGCTCACCAAACGGGCCTTATTTTGGTCCCCGTAAGTCTTCGGATCGTCAAGGCCATGACGCAGCGAAGAACAGGAGAAATCGTTATAGCCGTAGATGTCCTCTAGCTGTTCTGAGCCTTTGAAGTTCCTTACCCCGATCGAGGCTCTGGTCGGGTCGAGCCGTTTTTGAATCGCCTCGATTTGGCTATAGATGGCGTGGTCGTCCCTCGATTCGTCGATTCTTAGCCCATAGGCGATAAGACAGGGATGGTTCCGCTCCTTCTTGATCATCCGGGCGGTGAAATCCAGCAAGGTCGCCTTCCAATCCTCACCTCCGATATGCTGCCAGCCCGGGATCTCGTCGATGACCAATAAGCCTAAGCGGTCGCACTCGTCGAGGAAGGCCTCGCTTTGCGGATAATGGGAGGTCCGGACGACGTTGGTCCCGAGCCGCTTGAGCAGCCGGGCATCGTCTTGCTGGATTGAGGCGGAGGCGGCGGCTCCGAAATAGGGATAGGTCTGGTGGCGGTTCAGCCCAATGAGCTTAATTTTCTTCCCGTTCAGATAGAAGCCATCCTTTCGCCATTCCGCATCGCGGAAACCGACCGTCGTTTGGTATTCTTCCCCGTTATAGGAAATAAGCAGGCGATAGAGAGTCGGCTGCTCCAAGGTGTAGGTTTCGATGTTTTGGAGTTGGTTTTGCGCCCCTTTCCATTCGGCGACCACTTGGTCATCTAGACAGAGTTTGCATTCGATATCCTCCCTTTTTGCACCCTTTTCGTCTTCGGCTTCGACTTCGATTTTCCCGGATGAGTGAGATTTGACGAAGATATCGGAAAGGTAATGCTCCTTATGGGAAAGCAGGCTGACCGGACGATAGAGTCCGGCGTAGGTCAAATAGTCGACGACGTTGCCGAAAGGGGGGATGTTCTTGTCTTCTAGCGAATCGATTAAAAGCAGGAGGCGGTTGCCTTTCTTCTTGACTAGGCCGGTCAAATCGAAGTCGACTGGAAGATAGCCGGATACCTTCTCGCCTAAATCGGCGTCATTGAAGTAACAATGCACTTTGAGCATCGCCCCTTCGAGGTGAAGGATCTTGACCGGGAGCTCGTTATGCTCGTCGTCGAAGGATAAGCCATAGGAGAAGACCCCTTGGTAATCGCCTTCCGAGTAGTAATGGTGGGGGAGGCTGATGGCCGGGTGGGGCAGGCTTACCTCACCTTTCTTCCCGAGGAGGTCCATCTTTTTCCCGATGGCGAAGGAATAATGGTCATTCAATGGTTGTTTCATCTTTTTATCCTAACACCGAAGTCGGGGTGGACAAAAGAAGGGAGAGAAGGAAGAATATAGCCATTATGGATAAACGTTATGATTATTTGATCATCGGCAGCGGGCTTTCCGGCGCGACTTTCGCCCGGCTGGCCCTCGATAAGGGCAAGTCGGTCCTCGTCGTCGAGAAGCGCGCTTCCCTCGGCGGCAACATCGCGACCTCCGACGTCATGGGGATACCGGTCCATCTTTACGGGCCCCATATCTTCCATACCGATAGCAAGGAAGCTTATGACTTCTTCACTTCCCATGTTGAGACTTACCCTTTCATCAATTCTCCCTTAGCCTTCTATAAGGGGCGTTACTACCACATGCCCTTCAACATGAATACCTTCGAGGAACTCTGGGGGGTCAAGACGGCGGAGGAAGCGAAAGCTAAAATCGAGGAGGAGGTGGAGAAGGAAGGAATCGAGAAGCCGGCTAACCTCGAGGACCAAGCCCTCTCGCTAGTCGGGCGGACCATCTTCGAAACCTTGGTCAAAGGGTATACCGAGAAGCAGTGGGGGCGTGATTGCCGGGAACTCCCTTCCTCCATCATCAAGCGGCTCCCCCTCCGCTTCACCTATAACAACAATTATTTCAACGATCCCTATCAGTGTCTCCCGAAGGGCGGTTATTCCAAACTCATCGATAACTTGCTTAAAGGGGCGGAGGTCCGGCTCGGCGTCGATTACCTTGCCCATAAGGCTGAACTGCGTTCATTAGCTGATAAGGTCATCTACACCGGGGCGCTCGACGAGTATTTCGATTACCGTCTTGGGGAACTGGAATGGCGTTCGCTCCGGTTCGAAACCGAGATCAAGCCCCTTTCCTCGTTCCAGGGGAACCCGGTGGTCAATTACACCGACCGCGAGCCGCCCTATACCCGGGTGTGCGAGCATAAGATGTTCGACGAGCGGCTGAAAAAGCTGCCATATACGGTCGTGACCTACGAATACCCGGACGAGTTCAAGCGGGGCAAGATTCCTTATTACCCGATCAACGACGCCCATAACGGCTCGCTTGCCTCCGCTTACCAAGCCCTCGCCGAGAAGGAAAAAGGGGTGTATTTCCTCGGCCGTCTAGCCAACTACGCCTATTTCGACATGGACGACACCATCCTCAAGGCGATGGATTTGTTCGACGCTATCGAAGGAAGATAAATTCTGCTTGCATAGTCGCTAGAAGGGGTCTATATTAACCGAGCCGAGAAATCGGCGACATCGCGGGGTAGAGCAGCCCGGTAGCTTGCCAGGCCCATAACCTGGAGGTCGGTGGTTCAAATCCATCCCCCGCAACCATATGCAGACTACAGTCCTGATACATTCGGGGCTGTTTTTGTTTCTAACGTCTTTGTGTTTCAACAAATTTTGATTAATAATCACCAACAAAGTATAATTGTAGTAGAGCAAGGAGGCGCGAATCATGCCTGACAAAAATGACATTTTAATTTACAACACGCCTAATGGGAATTCTAACGTCGAAGTCTATTTAATTGACGAGGATATTTGGATGACCCAAGCTGCGCTCGCTGATCTTTTTCAAACCTCGAGAAACAACATTACAATGCATATCAAAAACATCTATAAGGAAGGCGAGCTTATGGAGGAGGCAACCAGTAAGCCTGACTTACTAGTTCGAAATGAAGGCTCAAGGACGGTTAAAAGGACCATCAAGCTCTATAATCTCAAAATGATTATTGCCATCGGAATGCGCGCGAAGAGCTCTGCTGCAACCTCGTTTAGAATTTGGGCGAACAACGTTCTTAGGGAATACATGGTGAAAGGATTCGCCATGGATGACAGGCGTTTGGAAGATCCTGAGCGATTCGGCAAAGATTACTTTGACGAGCTCTATTTGAGAATCCGCGCGATTCGGGCCTCCGAGAAGAGGTTCTATCAAAAGGTGCTCGACATCTATTCAACTAGCGTCGATTACAACGCCAACGACGAGCAGACCATCAGCTTCTTCAAAACGGTGCAGAACAAGCTCCATTTCGCGATTTCCGGTGAGACCGCGGCAGAGATCGTTTATCATCGGGCCGATGCCGAAAAAGACAACATGGGTTTGACTTCGTGGAGTGGTGAACATGTCCAAAAGTCGGACGTGACAATCGCGAAGAATTACTTGTCTAAAGAGGAAATCGATTCCTTGAATCAAATCGTAAACATGTACCTCGACCATGCCGAGAGAATGGCAAAGAGCGCCATTCCAATGCATATGAGCGATTGGGTGAGCGCCCTCGACGAATTTCTGCGGTTCGAAAGGGCGGATATCTTGACGGGTTCTGGCAAGATTTCACACGCCCTTGCGGTACAGAAAGCCCATAAGGAATACGAGAAATTTGATAATGCCCGGAAGCTCAGGATGGGATACGAGCTGGATAACAAACTGCTGGACGTCCTGAAAAAGAAATAGTTTTATGGATAGAGTTATTGTTGGCCTGGCGATAAGGAAGAGAAGGAAGGAACTCGGCCTTTCGCAATCCGAGTTGGCCTCAAGGCTTGGGTATAAGGACCATTCAACGCTAACTAAGGTCGAAACGGTGGTTAACGACATCACCGTCGATACGCTTTTCAAATACGCCGAGGCGCTTGGCCTCAGTGCAACCGACCTTCTCAGTTATAGTTTGGATGAGGCCAAAGGCATCTATCACCTTGGCTTTGATTGCCTCCCGACATTACCGAATGTCCATGACTACAAAGTTGAAAGAATCACAGTCGGCAAGGATTCCCTTCTCCTTGTCTTCGAAAAGGATATCGCCCGCCATGACTCGGTTCGTTCCCACCACCCGAAAGCGGATTCGCTGAAAATCGAATACCACCTAATCGGTGAGCCCGAATTTTATGTAGAAAAACATGGGAAGATGGTCCCCCTTCTCGGCAAAGCGCTGGAGGATTTTTCCAAGGAAGGCCTCATATACCTTTGCGAGTACGTTGGGTATAAATCGGCCATAATCAAGCTATGCGGGGCCGGTCTCGCCATATTGAATCTCACCGTGGACCAGATTAATTACCGTTGGACCGAATAATCGATAGGCGGACGTTTGATATGTTTCGACTCCCCCATCCCCTCTGAAATGTATCAATGTTGTAGTGCAACCCCTTGCAAAAAGGGCTAAATGTATCAATATTGATGCGCAACCACAGATGTAAACTACAGTTCTGATACATTCAGGACTGTTTTTTGTTGTAGTAAATACAATTAGTTATACAATTAAGTAAGAAAAGTAGGAAAAGTAAGAATATGAAAGATGTACAGCAGAACCGGTTTATTATAAGTGTCAAAGTTGGACCAAAAGGGCAAATCACCATACCAAAGGAAGCCAGGGAAATGTTTGATATCAAAGAAGGCGAAACGTTAATGGTCTTAGGTGAGAAAGATAAGGGCATCGGTATTTTGAAAGCTGATGCTTTTTATTCCTTGGCGGAGGAAAAAATGAAATGAGTACTTTGTTAAAAATAGATAAAATCAGAAAAACCTATCCTTCTTTTTCTTTGAAAGATGTATCTTTTGAGGTGAAACCAGGACAAATCATAGGATTTATCGGACGTAATGGTGCGGGTAAAACCACAACGCTAAAATGCATCATGAACCTCGTTCATTATGAAAGTGGGAAGGTTTTTGCATTCGATAGCGACATGAATGAAAACGAATTAGAGAACAAGCAGAGGATTGGCTTTGCCTTAAGTGAACTTAATTACTATCCCAACAAAACCATTCGTCAACTGATGAATGTTACTAAAAGATTCTATAAAAGATTCGATGAGCAAAAATTTAATGAAGCATGTCGCTTATTTAATTTGAATATCGATAAGAAATTAGAGGAACTAAGCAGTGGCATGAAAGTTAAATACTCGGTGGCCATCGCTTTGTCTCATCATGCAGAAATATTAATTTTAGACGAACCAACTTCAGGACTTGATCCGGTTTCCAGGGATGAGATCTTAGATATCTTTCGTCAAATTGTTAAAAACAAAGATAGAGCAATTCTTTTCTCTACGCACATAACTAGCGATTTAGATAAATGTGCTTCGGATATTACTTATATTCACGATGGAGAAATCATCTATACAGGAAGCAAGAGTGATTTCATTAATTCGTATTTATTTATCAAAGATAAATCATGTAATAAAGATCTATTGAATGAATACATTGCTTACAAAGAATTTGATGATCATATTGAAGGACTAATTTGCATTAACAAAAAAGAAGTTTTCCTTAATAACAATATCGAACCACAGGAACCAGATTTAGAACAAATCATGGTCTATATCGAAAGGAGCAAAGAGCAACATGAAAGCTTTGATTTATAAAGAACTAAAACTATCGATGCATCCGATTTGCTATATTTTTATCCTTTTATTCCCTTTCATGATTCTTATTCCCTCTTATCCGATGGGTATTGGATTCATCTATGTATTAACTTGTTATCCAGTCCTCTTTTTAGGAGTGAATAAGGGCCAACAAAGCAACGACTTACTTTATTCGACCTTGCTGCCAGTCCGCAAAAAGGACATCGTCATGGCAAGGATTATAACCGTCATTCTAATGCAAGTGGCCTTTATTGCCATTATGTCGGCTTTATATCCGCTTGCCCGTATAATTAATACGAACATATTGCAATCAGCGGAGCATCCAGAAGAGTACACCGTTCCTGGCTTAGGACTTGATAACTATGTGCTTCTTCTTGCAATCGCCATCATCGGCTATGCCATCGCGGATTTGGTATTCTTTCCCATTTATTACAAAAAAGGAAAGTCGATTGTCGCATCGACGTTATTGACCATCCTAGGATTTGCTATCTATATCGGCGTGTTCACCGTTGCCTTGCCCTATGTTCCTGGATTAGAGTTTCTCAATAACCTCCATATCGGTATCCAATTCGGCGTGTTAGCTGGGGCATTAGTTGTATCATTCGCCCTTCACCTAGTTGTTTATAAAGTATCTTCCAAACGTTTAGAGAAAGTCGATTTCTAATAAAATAAGAAAGTGACTTCTTTCTTGTGGCTTTTACAGGTGCTTTGTAGCAATTTTTGTCGAAATCCGATTTTGTATCAATCTTAGAGCTTATTGGCAATTGACAGTCGATTTCGATCCGATCGTAGGCATCGAAATTGCATAAAAGCCCGATCGTTCGGGCTTTTTTCGTTGCTGTTCAAGTCAGTTATTATCGTGGTTGAAAGGGCGTTTCCCCTTCAAACATTGCGGGTTTTGTCGGTAAAAGCTGCACGATGGCCGGGCAAGGGGCAACTTAACCCCGTACTTGCCCCTGGCGTGAGTCATGCCTTCCATAAGCGAAAGGAAAGCATGGCGTTTGCATCAACGCGGCCCGCCTAATAGGCCCATCGGTTTCCTTCGACTCCAAAAGTCGCCTCGGCAGCAAATCGAGTTTTCCTCAAGGTGCAGCCCATCTTTTGCACCCTTTCTTATCCGGATATTGTCCCGATGATCCTAGCCTTGTTAGCCAAGAGAATCCGTCGTTAAGCCGATATGTCGTCTTGATTGACTTATTTTCCCGATTAAAAAACACCATCATTGCGACCAAAATCGAAAATTGCAGGGTTTTGCAGGAAAAAGGAATCGGATTAGACCTAAGCGTCGCCTTTTTGCAAACCCGAAATTCGAGCCGGCCAAGACAAGGACATGGTCGCTTGGATAAGCGTCCAAACCGATTGGCGGGAAGCCGATAATCGCCCTTATGGCGAATCTGTCTCATCAGCCGGCGTGAAAAAGATTAACAAGTATTAACAAAAAGTTTAGAATGTCGCCGGAAAAAACATGAAGCTATCGGAATTAAAAATCGGGTCGAGCCGGAAGATCACCAAAGTCGGTGGGGTCGGCGTGATGCGCCACCGCTTGCTGGAAATGGGCATCATCCCCGGAACGATGGTGGCCATCACCAAACGGGCTCCGCTCGGTGATCCCATCCAAATCCATATCCGCGGCTATGAGCTAAGCATCCGGAAAGAGGATGCCGAGCTTATTGAAGTGGGGGAGGAATAAGCGATGCTCGTCGCCTTAGTCGGAAACCAAAACTGTGGCAAGACCACTTTATTTAATGCCTTAACCGGGGCCAACCAACGGGTTGGCAACTTCCCCGGCGTCACCGTCGATTCGAAGATCGGCACCGTCCGTGGGGTCAAAGACAAAATCGAGATTGTCGACCTCCCGGGGATTTATTCCCTTTCCCCTTATTCCAATGAAGAAGTGGTGACCCGGGATTTCATTCTCCAGAAGAATCCTGATTTGATTCTTAACATCATCGACGCCACCAACATCGAGCGGAACCTTTACCTGACTTTGCAATTGATGGAGCTCGGCAAGCCGATGCTCATCGCCGCCAATATGATGGACGAGGTCCGGAAAGCCGGGAACTCGATCGATCAAAATAAACTTGAGGAACTTTTAGGCATTGAGGTTTGCTCCATCTCGGCCGCGAAAGGGGAAGGGATTGGCGAGCTAGTGGAACATATCCAGCGGATCGGGGCTGAACATTCCTTGCCGGCCAAGCAGGACTTCTGCCCGGCCAACTCCCCGGTTCACTCGGCCATCCATGCCACCATGCATTTGCTCTCCGACCATTCGGAACGTTATCACCTCCCGATCCGGTTCCTAGCTTCCCGGATTATCGAAGGCGATGAATTGCTGGAAGCCCAGGCCAACCTCAACGAGAATGAAAAGGACATGATCGGCCACATCGTCAAAGAGATGGAGAAAGACGCCGGGATGGATAGGGAAGCCGCCATCGCCTCGATGCGTTATGACTATATCGACAGTATCTGCTCCCAATGCGTCCACCGGGTCAACCAATTGACCGAGTCGCAGAAGCGGAGCAATGCCATTGACAAGATCTTGACCAACAAGTGGTTGGCCTTCCCGATCTTCATCCTCATCATGGGGGCGGTCTTCGGCATTACCTTCGGCTTGGTCAATAACTTTGTCTCGGAGTATTTGGGCTTAGGGATCGATTACCTGATCGAGATTGTCCGCAACGCCATGAATAAGGCCGCGGTTAACCCGGTCGTCACCTCCTTGGTCTGCGATGGGGTGATGAACGGAATCGGCTCCGTCCTCTCCTTCATCCCGACCATCGTCGCCTTGTTCTTCTTCCTATCGTTATTAGAGGATTCGGGCTATATGGCCCGGGTGGCCTTCATCATGGATAAGCCCTTAAGGAAATTGGGGTTATCCGGCCGCAGCTTCGTCCCGATGCTCGTCGGCTTCGGTTGTTCGGTCCCGGCGGTCATGGCCTCGAGGACTTTGACTAGCGATCGGGATAAGAAGCTGACCATCTTCCTTATCCCCTTTATGTCCTGCTCGGCTAAGCTCCCGGTGTTCACCTTATTGACCGCCGCCTTTTTCGGGGCCTGGTCGCCGTTATTGATGATTGCCTTATATCTAATTGGCTTGCTGGTCGCGGTCCTGTCGGCCGCGGCGGCTAAAGCCTTAGTCAAAGGCAAGCCCTCCCCGTTCATGATGGAGCTCCCGACCTATCGGCTCCCGGGGGCAAAGACAACTTTGATGCTGATGTGGGAGAAGGCCAAGGACTTCATCAAGAAAGCCTTCACCATTATCTTCGTCGCCACCGTCATCGTCTGGTTCCTCCAGTCCTTCGATTACCATCTGAATTTCGTCACTGATAATGAGGAATCTTTGCTTTCCTACATCGGCCGTTTCCTGACCCCGATCTTCTATCCTTTAGGGGTTACCGATTGGCGGGTCACCTCGGCGATCTTAACTGGCTTAAGCGCGAAGGAATCGATTGTCTCGACTCTCAATGTCTTAGTCGGCGACGAGGCCGCCATCTCCTCGATGATGAATGGCCTGCAAGCCTTCAGCGTCCTCATCTTCGTCTTGCTCTATATGCCATGCGTCGCCACCTTCGCCGCCGAGAAGCGGGAACTGGGTTCGACTTGGTTGGCGGTGGGTAATATGGCCCTGCAGACTTTGATCGCTTATTTGCTCGCGACCTTGGTCTTCCAGCTTGGCAACCTCTTCCTTTCGCCTAATTGGTTGGATTATCTGATTCTCGGAATCGTGCTGGCTTTGTTCGTGGCCGCCATTGTCTATTTGATCGTCAAAGGCGGCTGCCATTCCAAGGAATGCGAAGGGTGCGCCTTCGCCTCCTCCTGCCAAAAGAAAGGGCGGAAAAAGAAGGAGTAGAGAGTTCTCCTCTAGGGAGAATTTATCTATTTCGGCTCGTTTTTCCCTAAGGGGAAGACGCGCAAAAGCCGAAGCAAAATTTATCGCAATAAAATCGTTAAGCGCGCAAAAGGCCGTTATTTAAAAAATAAAATAATGGGGTTTTGACAAGAATATACCTAGGTTTTATGGGCTTTTTCATTCCTTTTACGCTTGACTAGGCCACGGTCATTGATAAAATCCATTCCGGGATTTGAATCCCCAACAAAATTATGGTCATTACCTTCGTCTGCGATGTCTTAGGACAAGAAAACAACGGCACCACGATCGCCACCATGAACGTCATCCGTTCGTTACGGGCCAAAGGGCATGAAGTCCGGATCGTCTGCCCCGATCAGGATAAGCTCGGCCAACCGGGTTATTATGTGGTCCCGGCCATCAATTTCGGCATCTTCTCCCATTATGTCGCCTCCAATGGCGTCTGCCCGGCCTCGGGCAAGGATTTGGGCCCGTTGAAGGAAGCCCTCGAAGGCTGCGACATCGTCCATTTCAATTTCTGCGGGATGCTCTCTGGCAAAGCCTGCGACTATGCCCATTCCCTCGGGATCCCCTGTACGGCCTCCCTCCATACCCAGGCCGAGAACTTCACCAATCATGTCAAGATGGAGAACTTCTATCCGGCCAATAAGCTGGTCTATACCTGGCTGTATCGTTCCTTGTTCTCCAAAGTCGACGCCATCCATTATCCTTCGAAGTTCATCCATGACTTGTTCGAGAAGGTCAACCGTTTCCACTCGAAGTCCTATGTCATCTCCAACGGGATCCAGAAGGCTTTCCAGCGGGAAGCGGTCGAACGTCCCGTTGAATATCAGGGCAAGTTCATCATCGTCTATACCGCCCGGTACTCGACCGAGAAAGCCCATAAGCAATTGCTGAAGGCGATGAAATACTCGACTCATCGGAATGACATCCTGCTCATCCTCCCCGGGGCGGGCCCCCTCGAAGCCAAGCTTAAAAAAGAAGCCAAGAAGTGGTGCGTCAATCCGCCGGTCTTCGGCTTCCATTCCCGGGACGAGATGGTCAAGATCCTCAATTACGCCGATTTGTATTGCCACGTCGGGACGGTCGATATTGAGCCGGTCTCGTTCTTAGAGGCCATCTCTGTCGGCATTTGCCCGGTTTTGACCGATTCGCCGCGCTCGGCCGTCTCCGGTTTCGCTTTAGATCCGCGAAATGTCTTCGATCATCGCTCGGCCAAAGACTTAGCTAAGCATATCGATTACTGGTACGAGCATCCTTTAGAAAGAAAGCAAAACGCCGATTCTTATCTAGGCTATGCCGATAAGTTCGACTTCCAGCGCTCGATGGACGCGATGGAGAAGATGTTCTTGGAGACCATCGACGAGTACCGCCATAATCATCAAGAAGCCCTCGAACTTAAGGAAAAAGAAGCTTAATGAAACCCGTCAAGACCGTCTACTACTCCGATCCTTTGAATGACGAGTTCTCCGGCAACAAGATCGAGCATCGCCCCTTGCCACCTAATTACAAATACGTCCATAAGAACGTTTTTTATCGAGCCACCGCCTGGTGCCTTTATTACCTGATCCTTTATCCGATTGCCTGGATCGCCTATAAGGTGTTCCTCGGCTACCGGGTCAAGGGGAACAAGCGAATCAAAGGCATCATGCGGAAGCCGGTCTTCTTCTATGGGAACCATACTTCTTGGCTTGATGCCGGGATCGCCCAGTTCTTGGTCTCCCGGGGCAAAAGGACTTATATCATCACCAATCAGGACACCACCTCGATCAAAGGCATAAGGGGCTTGGTCTCGATGATCGGGGCCATCCCGACCCCTTTGACTCCCGATGAAAGGGAGAAGTTCGTCGATTGCATCCGTTATCGGGCCAAGCAGAAATGCGGGATCTCGATTTTCCCCGAAGCCCATATTTGGCCCTATAGCACCCATATCCGTCCCTTTAAGGATGATGCCTTCGTTTATCCGGCCGAGCTCGGCGCCCCGGTCGTCGCCATGTGCGTCACCTACCGGGAACGGAAGTTTAGGAAGAAGAAACCTCCCCTGCCGGTGATCCACGTCTCGAAGCCTTTCTTCCCCGACATGGATAAGTCGCTGACTGAGCGGAAAAGGGAGCTCCGCCAAGCGGTCTACGATTATCTTGTTGAAACCGCCGCCTCGGAGGAAAACGTCGAATACATCTCCTACCTCCCGATCGAGGAAAAACGCGAGTAAGCGTTTCGCTTTATATTTCTCACCTTTAGCCTATAATTAACCTGTTTCCAAACGAAAGGACATAATTCAATGGAACTCAAAGGATCGAAAACCGAAAAATGCCTGATGGAAGCCTTCGCCGGTGAATCCCAGGCCCGCAACAAGTACACCTACTTCGCCTCCAAAGCCAAGAAAGAGGGCTACGAGCAAATCGCCGCCATCTTCCAGGAAACCGCCGACAACGAGAAAGAGCACGCCAAGCTTTGGTTCAAGTACCTCGAAGGCGGGGCCATCAAGTCGACCGCCGAAAACCTCGAAGCCGCCGCCGGTGGCGAGTACTACGAATGGACCGAGATGTATCCGTCCTTCGCCAAAATCGCCGAAGAGGAAGGGTTCAAGGAAATCGCCGTCAAATTCCGCATGGTCGCCGAGATCGAAAAGCACCACGAGGAACGTTATAAGAAGCTGCTTGAGAACGTCAAAGGCGGCACCGTCTTCGTCGGGGATGACCTCGCGGTCTGGAAATGCCGTAACTGCGGCCACATCGTCATCGGGAAATACGCTCCCGAGGTCTGCCCGGTCTGCAACCATCCGAAGGCTTACTTCGAGCTCTCGGTCAAGAATTATTAATCCCTTGCCGATTGAACTAGAGGGTCTTTGACCCTCTTTTTCTTTGCTTAGGAGCCTAAGGAGGCTAAACTTTGGTTCATGGACATTCTATTTTGGATTCTCACTGCCTTGATCCTGCTCATTTTGCTTTGGGTCGTCTTCCTTCTTTCCTTTCAATTCGTCTTCATCATCTTCGGGTTCTTAAAGCCGAAGGTTTTTCCGAAAGCCAACTCGCTAAGGAAGTTTGCCATCATCATCCCGGCCCATAACGAGGCCGAGGTCATCGGCGACTCGGTGAAGTATTTGCTTAACGAGTTGGATTATCCAAAAGAGCTTTATGATGTTTACGTCTGCGCCGATAACTGCACCGACGATACATTTGAATTAGCCAAACGGGCTGGGGCGATTGTTTATGAACGCCATTGCGATGACCCGGATAAGAAACGGGCCGCCTTCCCGATTAAGCTCTTGATCGATGAGGTCATGAAATCGAATAAAGGCTATGATGCCGTCATCAAATTCGATGCCGACAACATCCCGAGCAAGAATTACCTCCAGGCGATGAATAACGCGTTGGAGGCCGGCGTCAGCATCGCCCGGGCCCATGAAGCCCCCTCGAACATGGGCCAGAATCTTTGGACCAGCGTCTCGGCTTGTTACTATGCCCGCGATTCGCGGTTAGCCTGCAACTTCCGGGAACGGATCAATTGGAACTCGATGCTTTCCGGGGCCGGCATGATGGTGAGTTTGCCGGTTTTAAAGGAAATCGGTGGCTGGGACGCGATGGGGGGCATCGACGATGCCGAGTTCACCGTCAGGCGGTTATTGGAAGGACGGCACGTCAATTACGTAAGCGATGCCATCGTCTATGAGGATCAACCCTCCTCGAGAGCTGATTCGGCGGCCCGAAATGCCCGGATGGCCAACGGCTTAGCCAAACTTTATAAGCAATCGGCCTGGGACTTATTCAAGATGTTCTTCATGACGGGGAACCTGTCCTATTTGGATATGTTCGCCCAATTGTCTTTCGTCCCGTTGCCGATGCTATTGGGGATCAGCATTCCGATTTATGCCGTCTTCTTCTTTGTTACCTTAGGATTAGAAGCCGGGGGGATCAATGTCTATTCGATGTTCACCCCTGGACTAAATGGCTCGGCTTTCTGGACCATGATGTGGGTATTGATTGGGGCGGCCATCGCCGTTGCCTTCTATTACGTCCTTTGGACTTATCAATCTTGGCTCGGGGTGTATTTGGACCGCGACATCCTCGGCAAGGATTGGTATAAAGAAGCGAAGAAGGGCATTTGGCTTGGGGCTTTTGCCATGATCGTTTATGGCAGCTCGGTCTCCAGCGGGACCCGGAAGAAGAAAGTTGTTTGGAAGCAGATTAAGCGGAACAAGAAATAAGGCGGTAATTTCTCGGGTTTTCAATCCGGCCAATTTCAAAATAGGTGATAGCCAAATCTAAAATAGTTGGTCGCCAAAACTAGAAAAACGAGCAGCCAAAATTAAAAACCGACCCGAGATTTTACGGGTCGGAATTGTACTAGAGACATTGTTTCTTGCGGTAGGAACTTCTCGAATAATTCGCTTAAAAGACTGATCGTTAATTCGGCTTTTGCGGGTTTTCTTCGTTTTCTAACTCGGCGATTTGCTCTAGCAGCTCTTTTTTCCTCGCCTCGATCGTTTTGGCATCCATCCGAACCCCGGCTTGGAATTTCGACTCGAAGATGATGACGGTGATTAAACTTAGAATCACGACGAAATAGAAGGTCAACATCCGCCATAAAAGGGCAATGACGGTGGCTCTGGCATACTCAACCCCGATCGCCCCTAAACAGATGGCGAAGGCGAACTCGATGCCACCAGTCCCGCCCGGGGTCGGGATCCAGCAGACGGCCCCGGAGGCGAAAGCGCTTAGGAAGCCGACTTCGGCGTATTCGCTCCAAGGGGTCGGTTCCCCAACCGCCCGTAAAAGGAAATAGGGCAAGGAGAAATAAATCATGTAGGAGACGAGCTTGAAAAGGAAGGAGACGAACACCGACCCTTTATGGGCGAAGAGGGCCTTCATGGTCGATTGGACGTTCTCGCAGTAAAGCTCGAAAGCCGGGATCCGCTTGCCCAGGAACTTATTGATCCAGCGGAAACGGCAGAACCATTTGGCGACCCGGATGAGCCAATTGGCCAACCGTTTCGAGCAGCCTAAGGCGATGATGAAGAAAAGGAAGCCGAGGTTGAATACATAACCTAGGATGGCTAAAGCCCAGGTCCAGTAATAACCGGTTAAGTTGCCGGTCGCGGGATCGACGGTGAAGTTATAGATGGCCTCGTTGATGTCGCCGATATAGAAGAACGCGAATAACTCCAAGAGGTTCAAGGCGATGAGGTAGATGACGAAGTTAGTTAAGACGAGGCCAGTGGCGGTGCCGCTTTTCATACCCTTTTTGGTGAAGTCGTACATCTGGATCGGCTGACCCCCGGCGGCGAAAGGGGTGACCCCGTTGAAGAAGTGCTCGCTGGCCCCGATCAAATAGGCGTCGGTGGTCGAGGACTTCTTGTCGAAGGACTTCGCTAAGATGACCAAAGATATCGGGAAGAGAATAAAGAATACGAGGGTCATCCCGATGGCGGCCAATAGCCATAGATAGTTCTGGCCAGTGGCGATTGAGGAGAAGGTATCGGCGATCTGGGAGATCTCGGATGTATTGAGGATGACGGTGACGACGATGATGGCCATCATGATCATGAAGATGATGCCGGAGATCAAAGTCTTTTTATTCGTCTTGCCCTCTTTTCCCTCCAATAAGGCCAATTCCTCTTTGAGGGATTTCAGTTTCTCGTCTTGGTTGGGGGTGATTTGCTCGTCCATATTTGCGTCCGGGCGCATTTTACCTTAATACGGCTTCCTTGTCCTTATTCTCTTTCTCGGGTTTTGTCGGAAATTCCTCGCGTAGGCGCATCTTCGCGAGCACCCGCCTACGAGAAAATCGCCGCAATTTTACAATCTTCTTACGGAGTTTTACCTTCCCTTAGTGGAACTGCCTCTCTCCTGGTCTCAATATAATGGCGTTTCAAAAAACTAGGAAAAGAGAAAAAAGAATGAGAAGCAAAATGCTCAAAACCTCCGCCTTCCTCCTCGCGCCCTTCGCCCTTATCGGCTGCGCGAGCAAGGGATTCGATTCCGCCACCCCGATTACCGTCGTGACTCGGGAAGACGGCTCCGGCACCAAAGGGGCCTTCATGGAGATCATCGGCTTGAAAGGCAAAGCCGACGTGGAGGAGAACATCGTCGTCGCCAACTCGACCGCCGCCGTCTTAGCCGAAGTCGAGAACAACCCCTACGCCATTGCTTATGATTCGCTTGGCTATCTCGATGATTCGGTCAAGATCCTGACCGTCGATGGGGTGGCGGCCACGACCGAAAACATCCAGAAAGGGACTTATTCCATCTCCCGCCCCCTCAACGTCATCTATCAGGAAGCGACCATCGCGGCCAGCCCCCTCTACACCGATTACCTGAGCTTCCTTAGCAGCAGCCAGGCCCAGGACATCATCGATGAGAATGGCTATGTTTCCATTGTCTCCGACGCCAAACAATATGCCGCTCCGTCGACCGCTTTATCGGGCGAGATCGATATCTCCGGCTCGACTTCCTTACAGCCCTTAATGACCATCTTGGCCGAAGAATACGAATCGCTTAATTCCGGTGTCACCGTCAATGTCTCCGGCGGCGGCTCGGGCACCGGCTATGAGAACGCTAATAGCGGCGTCTCGGCCTTCGGGATGATCTCCGAGGAATTCAACTCCGGCAAAGCCGATAAATGCGTCCCCTCAACCGTCGCCAAAGACGGCATCGGGATCATCGTCAACAAGGAAAACCCCCTGAACGACATCAGCAAGGCCGACCTTAAGACCATCTATGATGTCGACGCCGATCCGGGATTCCAGTCATGGAGCGAGCTAATCGAACCGGCCGAATAAAGGAAGGAATCGTCAAATGGGCGCTGTTTGGCTGCGCCCTTTTCGGCGTATTGGCGGTCATTTCCATCGCCGTCTTCCTTTTCGCCACCGGCATCCCTTTCATGGCTAAGAATGGATTCGGTTCCTTCTTCCTATCCTCCACTTGGCGGCCGACCGCTTCCTCTCCGGAATATGGTCTACTAGCCTTATTCTGCACGACCATTATCGTGACCTTGCTTTCGACCGCTTTAGGCGGGGGATTGGGGCTACTGACCGCCATGTGCCTATTTCGCTTTGTCCCCAAGCAATTGAAGCGGCCCCTATCCTTCCTGATCTCCATCCTCTCCGGCATCCCCTCGGTCATTTACGGGCTCTTCGGGGTCAATGTCATCGTCCCCTTCTTGCGCGATTATATTTCCCCGACTGGGATGGGGTATGGAATCTTCGCCGCCACCTTGGTCTTATCGATCATGATCCTCCCGACGATGGTGAGCTTCACCCTCGATTCCTTAGAGGCGGTCAACCCATCCTATTACGAAGGGGCTTTGGCTTTAGGGGCCAGCCGGGAAATGGCCTGTTTTAAAGTCGTCATGCCCGCCGCCAAAAGCGGCATCTTCGCCGCCTTGGTTCTCTCCAGCGGAAGAGCTATGGGGGAGACGATGGCGGTCATCATGGTCATCGGCTCTAGGGCGACCATGCCGAATAGCTTATTCCAAAGCACTTTGACTTTGACCGGGGCCATCGCGCTCGGCGCGACCGAATATAGCGGCGACGCCAAAACCAGTCTTATCGCCGTCGGCGTCGTCCTCTTCCTTTTGACTTTGATTATCAACCTGGCGTTCGCTTTGATCCGGGGAAAGGAGAAACGGTGCTAAACGAAGTCTCCTTTCGCCGGCGCCGGGGCGTCTACTATTCGTTCCGGGGCGGGGCTTACCTTGGGATGGGATTATCCCTATTGGCCTTGATTGGGCTCGTCGTCTATATCTTAGCCAAAGGGCTCCCGTATTTATCCTGGGATCTGCTGTTTGGCGAATACACCGCCAAGTCGGTCTCCTTGGTCCCTTCTTTCGTCGGGACCCTTTACCTGATTCTTATCTCGCTTGGCATCGCCGCCCCGATTGGCATCTTCGCCGCTGTCTTCTTAAGCGAATACGCGGTGTCCACCTCCAAGGTAGTCGGGGTCATCCGGGTCGCCATCGAGACTTTATCCGGCATCCCCTCGATCGTCTATGGGCTATTCGGCTATCTTCTCTTCGTCTTCTACTTAGGCTGTGGGTATAGCTTGCTCGGCGGGGGCATCACCCTGGCTTTGATGGTTCTGCCGACCATCATCCGCGGGGTCGAGGAGAGCCTGCATTCGGTCCCGAAGGCTTTACGGGAGGCGAGCTTCGCCTTAGGGGCGGGCAAATCCTCTACGACGTTTAAAATCGTCCTTCCCTGCGCGGCCCCGGGGATCCTAACCTCATTGATCCTTTCGATCGGCCGGGTCCTAAGCGAATCGGCGGTGTTGCTGGTCACCATCGGGATGGTGGTCAACAAAACCCCGGCCACTCCGTTAAGCCCGGGCACCTCCTTAGCCCTCGACATCTACTATTTCTCCTCCTATGGTTACCGGGAGGAGGCGGCGGCCACCGCGGTCGTCTTGCTCCTATTGGTCCTCTTCCTCGACGGAATGGCCTTATTGGTGACCAAATTGCTTTCGAAAGGCAAAGGCTATGGCAAATAAAATCATCTCCGTCTCCCACCTTAACCTCTTCTATGGGAAGCAGCAGGCGCTGAAGGACATCAACATCGATATCTACGACAAAGAGGTGTTGGCTTTGATCGGCCCCTCGGGGTGCGGCAAGTCGACTTTCCTCCGTTCCCTTAACCGGATGAACGATCTGATCGACGATTGCCGAATCGAGGGGAGCATCCTTTTCGATGGAAAGGAAGTGCTCGACAAGAAAACCGACGTCAACATATTGCGGAAGCGGATCGGGATGGTGTTCCAACGCCCCAACCCTTTCCCCAATTCGATTTACGATAACATTGCCTTCGCCCCCCGGCTATTCGGGATCAAGAAGAAAGACCAATTGAACGCCATCGTCGAGAAGAGTTTGCGCCGGGCTTCGATTTACGAGGAAGTCAAAGACCGGCTCAAGACCCCGGCCCTTGCCCTTTCCGGCGGGCAACAACAACGCTTATGCATCGCCCGGGCCCTTTCGGCCGAGCCGGAGGTCTTACTGATGGATGAACCGACGAGTGCCCTCGACCCGATCTCGACGGCGAAAATAGAGGAGTTGATCGCCGAGCTGAAGAAGGAGATCCCGATCATCATCGTCACCCACAATATGCAGCAGGCGACCCGGGTCGCCGATAAGACCGCTTTCTTCCTGATGGGGGAGATGGTGGAGGCCGGATCGACCGAATCCCTCTTCGCCACCCCGAAAGATAAGCGAACGCTTAATTACATTACCGGCCGTTTCGGTTAGAATAGGAGAGTCCAAATGGAAAACCGCGTTGAACGTACAATCGAAGGGATCCGCGATCAGGTCACCCGCCTCTCGTTTTCAGCCTTGAAAGCCATCGAGCGGGCGATGCGGAGCCTTAAGGGGAAGGATAGGGAATTGGCTAAGCAAGTCATCCGCGACGATAACGACATCGACGAAGCCTATGCCGCGATCGAGAAGGAATGCTTCTCGGTTCTCCTGCTCGATTCCCCCTTCGCCTGCGATTTCCTTTTCATCTCCGCCGCCTTGAAGATGATCACCGATTTGGAACGGATCGGGGATTACGCCGCCGACATCGCCGAGGAGGTCACTTATCTTCCCGAAGGCACCCCCTTTGACGTCAATGACCTCTTCGTTCTTAGCGACTGCGTCATCGCCCTATTGAAAGAAGCGGTCGACGCCTTCTTGAATTCCGATGTGGAGAAAGCCCGTTCCTTAGCGAAAAAAGACGACCGGATCGATGAATTGTTCATCAAGGTCAGGAGCGACGTCGCCGCCGACCTTGAAAACAAATCCATCGTCCCCGAGGCCGGCATCGTGGCGGCCTTGATCGCCAAATACCTTGAGCGGATCGCCGATCACGGGGTCAACCTCGGCGAATGGGTCGATTACGCTTTGACCGGGGAGCACGCGCTCTCGTAAGGAGGATTAGCCATGGCCGAACTAACCAACAATCTCGTTTACTGCGTCGACGATGACATCGCCATCCGCGAACTGTATGGCTGCGCCTTCGCCCTTGGCGGGTTCGACTATCGGGCTTTAGCCTCGGGGAAGGACCTCTTCGCCGAGCTCAATAAGCAGAAACCCGACCTGATTGTCCTCGATCTGATGCTGCCGGGGGAGGATGGGTTCGATATCCTCAAATCCCTTAAATCCGATTCCCGTTACGTCGACATCCCGGTCATCATCGTCTCGGCCAAATCCGGGGAAAGCGATAAGGTCAAAGGGCTCGACATGGGGGCCAACGATTACATGGATAAGCCCTTTAAGGTCATGGAGTTCTTAGCCCGGGTCAAAGCCAATATCCGGAAAGCCCAGCCGGCCAATATCCCCTTCAAGGGGCTGAAATACGACATCAACAAGAAAACCTTCTTCCTCAATGGCGAAAGCATGAAGCTGACCAATAAGGAAAGCCAATTGCTGAAATTGCTTTTGGAGAACAAAGAGAAGCTGGTCGAAAAGGATACCTTAGTCGCCTCCGTTTGGCCCGATGCGGTCGATATCGAGACTAGGACGGTCGACGTCCATCTTTCGATGCTGAGGAAGAAACTCGCCGTCGCCGGGATCAATCTCAAAACCGTGAGGGGCGTCGGCTATATCCTTGAATGAGGAAACGCCTCGTCATCTCAGTCTCCTCGCTTATCTTCGCCGCCGTGGCGGCGGTTTTCTCTTTCTCGGTCTTTTTCTTCACCTCCTCGACCTTAAACCAAGGCCGGGCCGAGGCCCATCATATGGCGACTATCTATGCCCATGCCTTCGAGGATGGGCAACCGATCGATGCCACCGTTTTCCCCGATATGTTCGGGCTGGCGATCCTTAAAGAAGATGGTTCCTTGGTCAATGAGTGGGGCAGCAACCTGCCCCTCGACTATACTGTCCTGCCGGAGGTGGAAACGGCGATGAGTGAAGGGGAAGGGGAAGCGGTCAAGTATTACGATGGCTCTTTTAAACTAGCCAGCTGCTGCTTGCAGACCCCCGATCCGAGCGGGAATACCTACTACGTCTATTGCCATGTCGGGGTCGAGCTCTATGGCCCAGCCTTCGTTAACTTCTGCGTCTCCAGCGCCTTAGTCTCCGTCGCCATCATCGTCTTAGGGATCATCTTGGCCTACGTGATGTCAGGCCTCTCCTTTAAGCCGATCGCCGCCAGCAAAGTCCGTTTCCGTGAGCTGGTCGAGAACCGACCTTTGACTCCGTTCCCTAAACCTCACGATAAGCCGAGCGAGGAGTACTACCGGGAAGTCGATGAGGCTTCCAAGGCTTTATTAGCCGCCCGGAAGTCGCTTAACGATGAGAAAGAGGGCATTAGGAATATCCTCGATTCGGTCAGCGACCTCATCATCTTGATGGGGGAAGGGGAAGACATTGCCTTCCTCAATAAGGCGGCCGCCAAAGCGTTTCGGCTCGACGTCAGCAAGTTCCATTCCCTGCCGAGTTTAGGTTTCCCCTCCGAAGTCGAGCAGACGATAAGGAAGCACCGGAAAGTCGAGCAGACTTACGATTTGAACAACAAAACCTACGCTTTGCGTGGTTATATGACTTCGGGCGGCTATGTCATCGCCTTGGCCGATATCTCCTTTGAGGTCAATGGCGAGAAGCTTCGCTCCTCCTTCTTCTCCGCCGCCTCCCATGAGCTGAAGACCCCTTTAACCTCGATCATGGGTCAAGCCGAGATTCTCTCCCTCACTCCCCATCCTGACGCCTTAGACCCCTCGATCGATTCGATTGAGAAAGCCTCGGCCCGGATGTATCGGCTGATTGAGGATATGCTTTCCTTATCGCGGATCGAATTCGGCCACCGGGAGGTCAAAGGGCCGGTGAGCTTAGCCAAAGCCGCCGAAGAGGCCAAAGGGGCCCTCAATTTCCTGATGGAGGAGAAAGGGGTCACTGTCATGATCAACGGGGATTTCGTCTATCCGATCAATTATGATGATGCCTATTCCCTTATCAAGAACCTGCTGGAGAACGGGATCCGTTATGGCCATAAAAGGGGACATGTCTGGCTGAATTTCCTTCCCAATGGCTTCGAGGTCAAAGACGATGGGGCCGGGATCGGCGAACCGGATAAGCAGCGGGTGTTTGAACGGTTTTATCGGGTTGAGCAAAGCCGGGATAAAGCCAGTGGGGGGACCGGCCTTGGCTTAGCCATCGTCAAGCACACCATGCTTTCCTACGGGGGTAAGGTGACCCTTGATTCGACGTTAGGGGAAGGGAGCGTCTTCACCTGCGTTTTCCCCAGCGTTAAAAAGGGCAAATGAGCCCCGTCTTTCTTGTATTTTCCTCTTGCATTAGCCTACTCGGGTGTGGATAATGTACGAGCGCTTCCAACGTGGACCATTGGTGTAGCGGCCTAACATGCTTCCCTGTCACGGAAGAGACCACGGGTTCGAATCCCGTATGGTCCGCCAGCGCCTCGGTAGCTCAGTCGGTAGAGCAAGGGACTGAAAATCCCTGTGTCGGCGGTTCGATTCCGCCCTGAGGCACCAGAAGCGAAATCCCCGGATCGAATCCGGGTTTTCTTTTGCAAAAGTCGGCTCTTTTATGTGAAATCCGCTATCCGTCAATAGTAGGGTATGTTCGGCTTTTGCGGTTCGAATCGGTGAATCGGTTAGCTTTGGCGGCGCTTTGCAACTAGGGTCTTTTTGGCATCTAATCGCCCTGATCCAGTCGATCCCCTATGCTTACCCATGCATTTTAGGCTTTGGACTATCTAACTTCTTTGGCTATGATGGAGCCATGTTAGTCATCAATATCTATTATTCAGGGAAAAATGGGGCGGCCCGATCCTTCGCCAAAGCCATGGAGAAAACTGGGTTATTGGAGCTGATCCGTTCCGAGCCAGGTAACCTTGGGTATAACTATTTCTATCCAGTTCAAGATGAGGAGACGGTCCTGCTCATCGACAAATGGGTTGACCAAAAAGCATTAGACGCCCATCATCAAAGCCCCTTGATGGGGCAAATCGCTGAACTGCGGGACCGTTTTGATCTCCATATGCGGGTCGAAAGGTATATCTCGATCGAAGATAATCCCTTGGATGAAGGGTATATCCGTCATTGATTAGCTTTCTTCGGCAGTCGGCGATAAGTCTTTTGGACGACCAATTGAATGAGGAAGAAGATGAAGAATAAGCCGATGTAGACGGCATATAACCCAATGAGATAGAGGGGGTTGACCTCGCAGACCCCGATATGGAAGTTGATCCAGCCCGGGACTTCGATGGGCAAGGGATTGACTTGGGTGAAGGCGAAGTTCAGGTAAAGCAATTCCGGTAAATGGTTGCCATCTCCATCGACCCAGGTGGCCGAGGCGTTGGTGATGGCCACCGAGACCCCGGTGGCGATAAGGATCACTACCCCATAATAGGCGATGGGGATGAGGCAGTCTTTCAATCGGAAAGAGGTATGCCCGAGCATGACGGGCAATATCGACAATAAGAACAGCAAGAGGTGGGTCGAGGTGAAATAGAGGAAGGAATAATCGAGGACTGAGCCGAAGTTCTGAATCCGTCCGAAATAGAAGAAGACGGTCAAAGCCCCGGCCGAATGGACGAAGAAGGCGATGTCATAGAGTACCTTCTTCCGCAAGGTAACCGATAGCAAGACGATGATCTTCCCGATGTCGCAGATGAACAGGGGAATGCTCGATAAGACGATGTTATAGATGTTATAGCCATCGCCGATCAGCATCGAATCCTTCCCGGCGAAATGGATGATGAGGATGATGGCCATGGCCCGAAGATAGAAGACCTGATTCTCCTTATTGGTTTTCTTCAATAGGAAATAGGAAAGCCAAGTGAAGAAGATGACCAAGGCGAACATCAGGAAATGCCAGATGGTGAAGTTGTCGAAATGGGTGGCCGATTGGAACCAATCGGGGCTATGGGATATCGGCTCGGAGAGGAAATTCAAAGGGATGGTCATCAAGACGAACAATGGGAAATAGAGCAAGGATTTCCAATCGGATTTATCCCACTTATTGGCTAGTAGGTAATAAATCCCGATGCCAAGCAATATCATCCCTTGAATGGCGAACATCGTGACGATCGCCCAATGGGGCATGAAGAGGTTAATCGAGTCGTAGATCGAAAGGGTGACCGGATCGAGGTTATTCCGGTTCGGGGTGTTGAACGGAGTCTTGATAATGGCTCCGTATTCGAAAAGGCAGGCTAAGGATAGCAAGGCCAAAATAGGATAAAGGAGCTTCAGGATATCCTGGCTTTTCTTATGGTGGAGATAGACGGCGAGGGGGACTAATAAGTACCCAGCCATCTTGGCTAATTCGGTCAGGATGAGCCAAAAGGAGTAGTCGCTCATCCTTGAGAAGATATGGAACTGGTTGAAGGTAAAGGATTGCAACAAGCCGAACAATAGATAAAGCCCGGCGGCGGCCTTCAACCCTAAGTCCCAATATCTACCAAACGGCTGGTCTTTCATCGATGGCTTAGTTGGTGTGGAAGAGCAGATCGCCATAGGAGGGGATGGGCCAATAGGACTTATCGACGATGAGCTCGAGCTTGTCCAAAGGCGAACGGGCCTTTTTCATAGCCGGCAAGAGGGTATCGCGGCAATAAAGGGCCAGTTCATGGCCTTTGAGGGTTTTGGCGTTTTGGATGTCTTCATCTAGTTCCTTGACCGCGGCAAAAGCTTCGTCGATCAAGGCGTTGACCTCTTTTAAGGTCTTGTTGGCATAAACGCAGGCATCGAACCCATCGGTCTCGCGGACGAGCAAAGTCAGGTAACGGTTGGCGGCCGGCAATAAGGCTTTATGGGTCAAATGGGATAAGGTTTTGGCGTCGATCAAGGCGGAAGAAGCGTAGTTGGCGAATTTGATCTCCTGGCGGGAGGCTAACTCGGCCTCGGTCAAGACATGGGAGGCTTGATAGAGTTTATGGACGATCGGGGAGCTTAATTGCTCGGTCGCCTCGACCGCGGTCCTAAGCTCCGGCAGTCCCCGCCGCTTGGCCTCCTCTTTCCATTCGGAGGAATAGCCATCGCCGGAGAAGATGATCCGGACGTGGTCCTTCAAGGTTTTCTGGATCCAGACCTTGATGGCGGATTCTTTGTCCTGCTGGCCGTTAACGTAATTGACGAAATCAGCCAACTCATACCCGACGGCGGTATTGAGGACGGAGCTCGATTCGGAGATGTTCTGATTTGACCCGACCATCCGGAATTCGAATTTGTTGCCGGTGAAGGCGAAAGGCGAGGTCCGGTTCCGGTCGGTGTTGTCTTTATAAAGTAAAGGCAAAGACTTGGCCCCGGTGTCGATGATACTGCGGTCATTATGGGAGCCGTTCTTCCCTTCGATCAGTCGGTGGACCAGTTGCTCTAAGTCTTGGCCTAAGAAGACGGAGACGATGGCCGGCGGGGCCTCATCCCCGCCCAAACGGTAATCGTTGGCATAGGTGGCGGCCGATTCCCTAAGCAATGGGGCGAATTCATCGGTCGCGGCCACGATGGCGGCTAAGAACACCTGGAAGATCAGATTGTTCTCCGGTTCTTTGCCGGGTTTTAGCAAATTGATGCCCGTATCGGTGCCGAGCGACCAGTTATTATGCTTGCCCGAGCCATTGACCCCGACGAAGGGTTTCTCGTCGAGGACGCAGACGAGCCCATGCTTTTTGGCGGTCCGCCGTAAAACCAACATGACCAATTGGTTTTGGTCGGCGGCGACGTTGCAGGGGGCGTAGATGGTGGCCAATTCATGCTGCGAGGGGGCGACTTCGTTATGCTGGGTTCTAGCCGGGACCCCGAGTTTCCATAAAGTCCGGTTGACTTCGCTCATGAAGGAGGCGACTTGGGTCCGGATCGGGCCAAAGTAATGGTCCTCAAGCTCTTGGCCCTTGGGGGCCGGGGCCCCGACTAGGGTCCTTCCGGTATAGGCGAGATCCTTCCGCTTGGCGAAGCGGCTGCCTTCAAGAAGGAAGTATTCCTGTTCGGCCCCGGCGTAGGCGATGACCCGGCTGGTCAACTCATCGCCAAGTAAACGCAGGGCCTTGACCGCTTGCTCCGATAGGTAATCCATCGAGCGGAGCAAGGGGGTCTTTTCGTCTAAGGCCTCATTGGTATAGGAGCAGAAGGCGGTCGGTAAGAATAGGACGCAGCTGCTGTCATCCTTATATAAGAAAGCGGGGGAGGTGGAATCGAAGGCGGTGTAGCCTCTCGCTTCGAAGGTGGCCCGAATGCCACCCGAGGGGAAAGAGGAAGCGTCGGGCTCGCTTTTGATTAGTTCTTTGCCGGAGAAGGACAGGATCGCCTCCCCTTCTTCATCGACGCCCGAGAGGAATGAATCGTGCTTCTCGGCGGTTAAGCCGTTTAAGGGCTGGAACCAGTGGGTGAAGTGGGTAGCCCCGTTTTCTAAGGCCCAGGTCTTCAAGGCGTGGGCTAACTTCTCGGCCAAAGGGCCATCGAGGGGGACGCCCTTTTCTTTGACTTCCTTTAATGCGGCGTAGCTCTCTTTGTCGAGGTAGCGCTTGGCGGTGGCGTCGGTAAACGCCAAACAGCCGAATTCGTTCTTCAGATCATTGCTTTCCATATCTTGGCCTCTTTCGGTTCGGCCTATTATAGGGCAAAACGCGAAAAGAAATGGTAAAATTATCGTATGGATTTGGAAAACATCTTCAGTCAATGGAAAACCCAGCCGAATTTCTCGGTCACGGAATCGGAATTGGCCCTCCTTCGTCTTAAGGCGACGATCAAAAGGCACGAAGGGGAATTGCTTACCGCCTTGAACAAGGATTTAGGCAAGTCAATCCAAGAGGCCTATATGAGCGAGCTCGGCTTAGTCTATGAGGAAATAACCCATTATCTTAGGCATTTGAAGGGTTTTCGCCGGCCCCATAAAGCCAAGACGGGGCTAGCGACTTTCCCTTCGAAAGCTAAGGTGACCGCTTTGCCGTGGGGTAAGGTCTTGGTCTTATCCCCTTGGAATTATCCGGTGCTGCTGAGTTTGGACCCACTCGCGGGGGCGGTCGCCGCCGGCAACCGCGTCATCCTTAAGCCAAGCGAATTTTCCCCTGCCGTCAGCCAAGTTATCAAAACCATCGTCGACGAGGCTTTCCCCGATGGAAGGGTCCGGTGCTTGCTTGGTGAAGCGGATTTAGCGAAAGAGCTGACCTCCATGCCCTTCGATTTCATCTTCTTCACCGGCTCGACCAAGGTGGGACAAGAGGTGTATAAAGCCGCCGCCGAGCAACTCATCCCCTGCGTTTTGGAACTCGGCGGCAAGTCGCCATGCCTCGTCACTAAGAACGCCGATCTTAAACTCGCTGCCCGCCGGATTCTGTTTGGGAAATGTCTCAACGCCGGCCAAACCTGCGTCGCCCCGGATTACCTGCTCGTCGATTCCTCGGTGAAAAAGGATTTGGTCCAGGCCTTTAAAGAAGAATCGAAGCGACTATATCCCACGGGGATGCTGGGCAATAAAGATTATCCGAAGATCGTTTCGCCCCGGCATTTGGGTCGGTTATTGTCCTTGATTGATCGCCCGGTTTTGCTCGGTGGCCAGCATAGCGAAACCCAACTTGAATTTACCTTGTTTGAGGCCGATTTTGCGTCGATTTCGATGAAAGAGGAGATTTTCGGTCCGGTTTTGCCGTTAATTGCATATCAGGATTTAGACGCCCTTTTGCGTGACCTAGCCTCCCGTCCCACCCCCTTGGCCTTCTATGTGTTCTCATCCGATAAGCAGGAAGCCGAACAGATTCTTAATCAGGTGGAATTCGGTGGGGCGGTCATTAACGATACCTTGATGCATCTGTCGCTTCCTTCTTTGCCTTTTGGGGGCAAAGGGGCGTCGGGTATGGGGTCATATCACGGCCGTTATTCCTTGGAATGCTTCAGCCGGAAAACTCCGGTTTTGACCAGAGGCAAAATTGATGTTCCCCTCCGTTATCCCCCGTATTCAACAAAGAAAGAGGGGTTCATCCGGAAAATCATGAGTTGAACCTTCCTCCAATCAAGGTATGATTTAGGTGGGCAAACCACTTAGTATTCAATACTAGATTCGTATAAATAGCCAAAGAAGGAGTTGCCATGCGCAGAATCATCGTTGATTCCGGCTCATCGATCAAGCCGGACGAAGCCAAGCAGATGGGGATCGACGTCATTCCCATCCGGGTCATGATCGGAGGAATCGAATATAGCGACGGGGTCGATATCGATTCGACCAAGTTGTACCAATTGATGGAGGAGACCAAGGAGTTCCCCAAGACCTCTTTGCCGCATCTTGATTTAGTCGAGGAGATGGTCGACAAATACTTAGCCCAAGGGGATGAGGTTTTGATCATCTCCCTTTCCAGCGGACTTTCCTCTACCTATTCCGCCATCGCCTCGATGCTATTGGACAAGAAGAACGTCGCCGTCTTCGATTCGAAAAACGCCGCCGGCGGGATGCGGATCTTGACCTTAGAGGCCTTGAAGATGGCCGATAAGCCGATGGAGGAAGTGATCGCGCGGTTAACCGAAGTCCGGAGCAAGATCCGGCTCGTTTCCTTAACCGCCACCCTCGATTACCTATTGAAAGGCGGCCGGCTGAAGAAAAGCGCTTGGATGGTCGGGACCTTGTTACGGATCCTCCCCATCATCTCCTTGACCCCCGAGGGGAAAGTCGATTCGATTGCCAAAGTCAGAGGTCTCCATGGGGGACTTAAATGGATCGCCGAAAAGCCTTTGGAAAACGGGGACATCGATCTCTCGATGCCGATCGTCGCTTCCTATACTCGAAGCCGGGTCAACCTCGACAAAGTGGTGGCCCTTTATGAAGCCAAAGGGATCAAGCCGACCCATTATGATGATTTGACGGCCACCCTTGCCGCCCATTGGGGGCCGGATGCCTTGGGCTTCTTCTACTGCGTCAAATAGCCTTGCTTAATTCATATAGGCCGATGGAGACGGCGTTATCGAGGTTAAGCGAATCGAGTTCGCTTGATATTTTGATCAATATCGGTTCCCCAACGTCTAAATAAGAACGGTCTAAGCCTTTGGCCTCGTTGCCGAAGATCAGGGTGGCGGGGCTTTGGAATTCGACTTCGCCTAAATGCTTTTTCGCTTGCAGCATAAAGGGATAAAGATGATGCTCGGGATAGGCTTTTCGGTATTCTTCGAAAGATAGGAAGTTATGGATTCGAAGCCGGAAGAAAGCCCCCATCGAGCCGCGGATGACTTTGGGGTCGAAGCAATCGCTGGCCGGTTTGACGATCCCTAAGTCCTTAATCCCGAAGGCGAGGCAGCTTCGGATAATGGTCCCGAGGTTCCCCATGTTCATCGGATTGACCAAAAGGCAATGGGGGAGAGTCGGTTCCAGTTCGCTTTCCTTCTTGACGAATTCGGCGATGGCCATGACGTTGTCTTTGCCGGATAAGGCTTTGAAGATCTTGGCGTTATTGGTTATTAAAGGAATCCCCTTATTCTTCGCTAAGTTGACTAGGCGATCGGCCGTTTCCCCATCTTTTAGATCGGGGGAAATGTAAAGCCGGGTGACCTCGCCGAATTGGAGGGCTTCGAAGCTGACGGTCAGCCCGATGGCGAAGGAAGTTTTGCTGTTTTTATCGTATTTATCCATTTTCTTTTAGACGGTTTGGCCTTTGTTTACTACTTATTCAGTAGGGGACGGAGGATATTTTATGGCAAAAGAAACGAGTTTGCGAATCGGGCGGCTGGACAAAAGAAAGTTGGAGACGCTGCATCTGCAGTTAGCTTTCGACCCGAGCCTCTATTTAAGGGAGGACGTCTTGGCCAAACTAGTCGAGAACGATCCCGACCAATATCTAAAACGGATTGAATTGATCAAACGGATCGTCCGCGACCCCGATTACCTTTATGCCAAAGACAAGCAATGCGTCGGCCTCGCTAAGTACTTTCCTTTAGAGGATGGTGGCAGCATGTTCGTCTGCTTCTTTGAATTGAAAGGCAAACCGAAGAAGTACTGCCTGACCCGTTTCCAATTGCTCCAGCGGATCAAGCTCAGCGGATTCGTCCGGATGGCAAAGAAGCGACCCGTTGCCGGTAAAGCGACAAAGCCGAATTGAGGAAGATGTAGAACAGGACCAGCAAATAGGAAAGAAGCAGGAAGAGGAAGATATAAAGCCAGGTCAAGGCCGAGTCCGGGGCGAAGAACCAGTAGGGATAGGCGGTGCCGTTTAGGAAGAGCCGGTCGGGGAAGATATAGGGGTTAATGTAGATGAAGAGGAGATAGATGATCGGATAGCATAAGGAGAAGAAGGCGGTGTAATAACGAACGGTCCCTTTTTCCTCAAAGCCCATCCATTCGAGTAACGGGACCCCGAATAAGACCGCATGGAAGAGGATGGAGGAAGGCCGGGGGTCGACTGGCAAGACGAAAACGAAATATAGGAGCGAACCGAGCAGGCAAAAGGCGAATAAGGGCAAGGCTAGGCGCATATACATCCCGGCGGCGATCCCTTTGATGCCCCGCCGCATATCGAGCCCATTGGCGATGATGACGACGAAAAGGAAAAAGAGCAGGACCAAAGCCGTTTGGGTCGAGATCAAGCAAAAGGCGTTGCTTATCGAATGGGCGCGACTGAGGTAAACGATATAGGAAGACAAAAGCAGGGCGAATTCGGCGATCCGCGAGAGCAAGGCGATAAGACGATTCCGCACGATCATAGCAAAGGAAGGATACCACCATTGAGCGAAGAAGCGTATGCTTGCTTGCGATGAAACTCTCCCTTATCCTCCAAGACGACCAATACCCATTTAATGGCCTGACCAATTCCCGGAAAGTCGCCCGGGCCATCATCTTCAATGAACTAGGCGAAGTGGCGATCCACCATATCCATCGCGATGACCAATTCGGGCGCCAAACATATCTAGAGACCCCGGGCGGGGGAGTCGATGAGGGCGAATCATATGAAATGGCGGTCGAAAGGGAATGCCTTGAAGAGCTCGGGGCCCATATCGCGGTGCTCGAATGCCTTGGCTCCTGCGAGGATGCCTATAACCTGATCGGAAGAAAGAACCTCAATAAGTTTTACCTTTGCCGGCTGAAGGATCTAAAAGCCAGTAAACACCTAGTTTCCCGCGGCGATAGTCTGATCGAATATAGCGAATGGCTGCCGATCGATAAACTTTTGGACGCCTACGCCAAAATGCCCGATGAGGGGGTTTCGATCCTCGTTAAGCGGCGGGAAACCCCGTTTCTTAAATTGGCCCAAAGCCGGATTGCTTATTATCTCAAACATTAAATTTTAATTTTCACAAAAAATCATTTGCTTAACCTAAGGCCGAAGTATATATTTATGTGGCCGTGGCGTGATTGGTGAAACGGTGAACACATCCGGCTGTGAACCGGACATGAACGGGTTCGACTCCCGTATCACGCCCCAGACAAAGGTAATTGGGCCTCTAATGCGCGAGCGTTAGAGGTTTTTTGCATCGCTATATATTCCAATTCCAGGATGTTTCAGTACAATTAGGCCATGTTCCATTCCTTGATTGATTTTTCCGAAGAAAACAATTGGCTTTATGTTCTGATTGTTTATCCGTTGGTGTTGGCCCTGCTTTGCCTGTTCCCGATTTTGGATTACTTCGGGCTTTACAATTTCGCCGAATATTTCCTAGGCATCTTTAACAACATGGGGTTCATCGAGTCGATCGTGAAGGGGATTTTCTACTGGGGGATCGTCATCGCGGCCGGGGTTATCCTCGCGATTTTAATCTATATTGGCACCTTCGCTCGGGAACGGGGCGAGTTTCATTTTCGCGACTGCTGGATCGATATCTTCAACATCGTCATCATGGGGTCTTTGATTGCCGGCACCATCACGATGATCTGCTTAGCCAAGTTAAAGGACTATGAGCCAATTGATGTCCGCATTTTCTATTTCATCTGCATATTCGAGGGCTGCTTGGTGCCTTGCCTGGTTTATAGCCTTTACCGGATTTTTGCTTGCACGCCATTCCTAAAAACCCTGATTCGGCCTTTGCTGGTCTTAATCGATTTGATCTCCGGTTCCTTTGATAAAGGGTTTGATTATTCCTCCTCTGGGACCCACAAGGAGATCCGCGATGATGCCGATTACGATTTGGAAAGTTACGAATACACGACGACTAGAACCGAAAGCCGGAGCGAAACCTCTTATCACGACGCTTTCGTCAAGGATGAATATACTAACGCAAGGCGGATCCGCGTCGAAGTGAAAAGCAATTACGAGGTCCCGGTGACCGAAACCCATACTGGCGTGCGCCGGAAGAACTATCATCAGAAAAGGGAGTATACCATCGAGGAGGGGGAGAAAACGTCAAAAAGAACCGGCAATACCTATTCTTATTCACGGGTTTTGAAAAGGAAAAACGTCGGTAAGAAGCGTTACGACGATTAGAGAATCCTAAGGTAAGGGCTTGGCAACCCATTTTAAGAGCGGTTCGCCTGTTCGAAGTTAGGGTGAAATGCCTTGAGCGGTATTCCCGCCGTTATATCTTCCCTGTTAATGGGTTTTCCGCTAGACTGCGGTTTCGAATGAGGAATGGACATGCTTAGGAAAATAACCATCAACGATTATGAATTCGCCTCTCGCTTATTGCCCCGGCTGAAAAAGAAGGACTTAGAGGCTTATGTGGCGGCCGATAAATCGTTCGTCATTCTTAATGGGGCTCGGCCGGTTGGCATTTTGCTCTCCATTCTGCTTTGGGAACGGATCCCCTTCCTGGAGCATTTGATCATTGAGGAAGAAAGCCGAGGCCAGGGGTTCGGCAGTCAAGCGCTTAAGGATTTCGAGGCGTTTATAAAAGAAGAAGGGCATCCATTGGTTTTGCTTTCGACCCAAGCTGACGAAAAAGCCCAATGCCTTTATCGGCGGTTAGGCTATGTCGATAATGGGGCGTTGTTTATGGGGCATACCCCTTATCCCCAACCGGCGGAGATATTCCTCTATAAGAACCTAATCTAAGGGCTTTAAGGTTTTTCTACAAGAAAAGCGTTGCGATTGTGGGAGCAAAGAAAGGCCCGATAAAATCGACATTTCCACTCAATTCCAACAAAATCCACTCAAATCCACCCAATTCCACTAGCTGAGGATTGCCATAATTATTAGGCGGAAAGCGGCCCCGGCACGTTAAAGACATAAAAAGTTTTTCCGTCTCATTATCCTTTGCTTCAATTCCCTTCCATCCGACCTATACAAACTGGCTTATTGTGTATTTTTCGAACGGCGATATATTCGATTAAACCTTATCTTTTGCCGTTCAAATCGTACAAGCAATAGGGCAAAGTCGAAATATGGACTGGTGTCTATTAATTCTTTTCTACCCTTTTAATCGGCTTTTTCGTTCCCTTGTAACTGGTTTTGTAAGGAAGTATGCTAGACCCGCAATCGAAGATTGAGGGACCATTTATGAAGAAGACGTTACAGCAGAAAGCCGCCGAGCGGAAATTCCATCGGCCGAACAAATTGCTCTATACCATTCTTTACCATATCGCCATTCAGAAGATCCTGGCCCCGAAGTACAACCCGCATTACGAGATCGTCGATAACATCAATGACTGCAAGGGACCCTGCTTTTTGGTCTATAACCATCAATCCCGGATCGATTACGTTTGGCTGGTCGGGGCCACCTATCCGAAAAGATTGAATTTCTTAGTCGCCTACAACGAGTTCTTCCGTTCCCACTTGGCCTTCATCCTCAAGCTCATGAACGTCATCCCGAAGAAGAACTTCACCCTCGACGTTCCGGCGATGCAGGGGATCAACTCCATCATCAAGCAGGGCGGGGTCGTCTGCTTCTCCCCGGAGGGGATGAGTTCGATCTCCGGCCATAACCAGCCGGTCGTCGCCGGCACCGGCACTTTCTTGAAGCACTATGGCATTCCAGTCTATGTGGTCAACATGGCCGGGGCTTATTTGACCAATACCAAATATTGCCTTGATGAGCGGAAGGGTCGGATCGACGCCAAGATCAGCTTGCTCTTCACCCCGGAATACCTCAAAGAGCATGACCCCGAGACCATTGAGGATGAACTCAACAAGGCTATCTACCACGATGACTTCGAATGGAACAAGAAAGAGCAGATCCATTACTCCAATATGCAGGGGAAAGCGGCCACCAACCTCCATTACCCTCTCTATAAATGCCCCCATTGTGGGTCCGAGTTCCATATGAAGGAAGATGGGGATAAGCTCTATTGTCCCGACTGTGGATTCTCGGTCACCATCGATGACTGCTATAACCTCCATCCGGCTGAAGGGTTCACTTGCCCGGAAACCATCTCCAAGTGGTTTGACTTAGAACGGCGCGACGCCTATCGGGAGATCAAGGCCAATCCGGACCTCGTGTTCACCGCCAAATGCAAGCTGGGCAAGCTGCCCCCTTATCATACGGTCAAGAACATGGCCACCAGCGAGCCCTGCGGGGAAGGGACGGCCCGGATCGACAAAGACGGCTTTACCTTCGAAGGGATCGTCGATGGCGAACCGACCTCGATGCACCTTACCTATAACGAGATCCCGACCTTCGGGATGCCGGTCGATACCTCCTATCTCGCCTTCTATTACCAAGGGAAATATTATGATCTCTTCCCTGAAGGCGGGGTGGCGATCAAGATGCTTCACCTTTTGGAGGAATTCCAACGGTTCACCGTCAATAAGTGGAAAGCCTTACCGCAGGAATCCTGGATATACGAAGACGATAAGCAATAACAAAAGGCCGCAAGTCGCGGCCTTTTCTTTGCAAATCCAGCTTATTTATTCCCTTTAACGGGGCAAGTACCAATGGCTTGGCTGATGGCGTCGAGGTAACGCCCATCATAGGATTCAATCAAGCCTTCATCGCATAGCTTCCCTAACTTCGGATCGATCGGGAGTTCATCGGTGACGGGAATCCCGTATTTCTCGGCGAGCTCCTCGTGTTCGACTTTGCCAAACGGATAGAGCTTCTCGTGGCAATGGGGGCAATCCATATAGGCCATGTTGGTGACGAGCCCGATGATCGGGACATTCATCATCTTGGCCATCCGCAGAGCCTTCTCGACGATCAAGGAGACTAAGTCGCTGGGGCTGGTGACGATGACGATTCCATCGATCGGGAGGGATTGGAAGACGGTTAAGGGCACGTCGCCCGTTCCCGGTGGCATATCGACGTAAAGTTCATCGATGTCGCCATAGATGGTATCGGTCCAGAACTGCTTGATGAGCCCGGAGACGACCGGACCCCGCCAGATGACTGGATCGGCCGGGTCATCGGTCAGCAGATTAAGCGACATCGCCTCGATGCCGGTTTTGGTTTTGATCGGGTACATCCCGTCCTCGGACCCAGTGACCAATTCCTTCAAGCCGAAGATGGTCGGGATTGAGGGGCCGGTGACGTCGGCGTCGATGATGGCGACTTTCTTGCCATCACGATTGGCGTTGACCGCCAAAATCGAAGTGGTCAGCGATTTGCCGACCCCGCCTTTGCCGGAGACGACGGCGATCATCTTCTTCACGTGGCTATAGGGGTGGGGTTTGGCGATGAAAGAGGCCGGGTCCCGCTCGGCGCAGGATTCGGCGCAGTTACTGCAGTCGTGGTTGCAATCGGGCATGTTATCTATCGTTCCTTCTGTCTAATTCGCCAAGGAGGCGGAAGATCAAGCTCTTCCGGGTGACCAAGCCGACGAAGACCCCTTTCTCATCGACTAAGGGGACATAGTTCTGATTGGCGACGAGGTCGGCGATCGAGCTGACTTCGGCGTTTTCCTGGCAGGAGGCGATGAGCCGGGTGAGGGAAAGGGCCGATAAGGGGGTCTTCTCCGCCTCCTCGAGGCTATGGCCGGCCGCCATCCAGTTCAAGACGTCGGTGGCGGTGATGGAATAGAGATAACGATCGCTGTCCCTTTCTAAAACCGGGATCATCGAGTAGGAGGATTGGGCGAAGGCTTTTATCGCTTCCTCGAGGCTCGAATCCCCGTAGACGTAGGTGACCTTCTTTTTGCTGGTGACTAATTCCTTGGCTTTCATGGGGCTAATTATCAATCTTGCATTGCCTAAAGGCAAGACTTGACAGGGAGTGTATCATACCTCGGTATGTTTGAAGTCTTCCTTGATAGCCTGCTCGATTCCCTCCGGGTCTTAGCCTTCGTCTTCCTCTTCCATTTCCTTCTCTCCTTCTTTGAAGGGAAAATCGCAAAGTTCTTGGAGGGGAAGAACAAAGCGGCCCCGGTCCTAGGTTCGGCCTTTGGCCTCATCCCTGAATGCGGGACCTCGGTCGTGGCTTCGGACTTATACTTAAAGGGCCATTTGACTATCGGGACTTTAATCGCCGTCTTCTTGGCTTGTAGCGATGAGGCCCTGCCGATCCTTTTTTCCGACGATGGGGGAAGATGGTACGTTGGCTTCGTGGTCTTGGGGCTGAAGTTTTTAATCGGGGCGGTGGTCGGGGTCATCGTCGATTTGGCCTTTGCCAAAGCCAATCGGGCGGTCGAGCATCATCTCCATGATTGCGAGGGCGAAAGCGAAGTCCATCATGGCTGCTGCGGCCATGAGGTTGAGGAGCCCAATCCTTGGAAAGCCCATTTGGTCCATCCGCTTATCCACAGTTTGAAGATCTTCGTCTATGTCTTCATTATCACTTTCCTCTTCGGGATCATGGTCTATTACTTGGGCGAGGAAAGGATCGAATCCTTCCTTTCGGCCAATTATTATCTCTCGCCTTTATTAGGAACGGCGGTCGGGCTCATCCCCAACTGCGCCGCCTCAGTCCTCCTTTCAACCTTCTACCTCGATTCATCTTTGCCTTTCGCCGGTTTATTCGCCGGCTTATTGATGAATGCCGGGCTCGGGATGTATATGCTCTTCAAAAGCAAAAAGAGCCTGAAGAAGGCTCTCTTGGTCTTAGCGATTTGCTTAGTCTGCTCGATTGGGTTCGGCTATTGCCTATTGCCTTTATCAATTTAATCCAAGCTGGCCAACATAGATCCGGGCGTCGGCTTGCTCGCCCGCTTCTAGCTTAACGATGGCATGGGCGAAATCAATCGAATAGCCCATTGAGCGGCCCGTCACGGTGTTGCCGCTAGTGACGACGGTGGCTTTAACCCAATTGGCTTCGCCGAGTTCAAAGCCGGGGAAGCAGGTCGCCTCCTTGCCTTTTAAGAAGCCGATCCGGCCGAGGATCGAGGGGGCGGCGCAGATGGCGTGGACGTGTTTGCCTAAACTTATCGCCTCGTTGATGAAACCCATCGCCTGGGTCGATTCATATAAGCCTTCGACCCCGGCTTTCCCGCCGGGCAAGATCAAGAAATCGTAATCGTTGATATCAGCCTCTTCGATTAGTTTATGGGCCTCAACGCTCACTTGGCAGGAGGCCTTGACGGTGAGGCTATCCATATCGGAAAGCAAATCGATAATAAAGGCGTGGCTCCGCGATAGGATATCGAAGGTGGCGAGGGCCTCGACCAATTCGAACCCATCATGGAGCAAGATGGCGCATCTTTTCATAAACATTCCTTCCTTTCTTGCCTAATATTAATCCATATGGCCACCTATCGTCATCCCAAATACCGGAAATCCCCCTATAAGAAAGAAAACCCCGCCGGGCGGACCGGCGAGGATATCGATATGCTTCATGAGAAGCAGGTGAATGGCCTGGCTTCCTTATCCGATGCCTACAAAGACGACATCGATGGGGCTTAGCGTCCTTCGATGTACTCCTCGGCGAGCAAAGCGACTTGCATTGTCTCCTTGATCGGATGGTCTTCGTTCAAGGGGACATGGATCAATAAGGTATGGGGGTGATCCTTAAGGCAACGGTAATAGCATTCGTTGGCGACGAAGCGGCCGGGATCGAGCCCGATGGCCGCTTCCTCCCCTTCCCGGATGAGGGATTGGGACAAGGAGCTGACTTCGAGGTCGGTGGTCCTAGAAGCCGGGCCTTTCTTCTCAATGGCCTCATGGGTTTTAAGGACGCCTTTGTTATCGGCTTGGACCGAGTCCATCTCGTTATAGGCATAACGTTCGAGGACGGGTTCTTTGGCGAAAGGCGAGAGGGCGAGGATGATGACGGCGTCGTAGCCTTTGGCTTTTTTGAGTAAGACGGCGGCGTCTTCCTCATAGACCACGTCGAGCAAAAGGGTGTCTTTGCCTTTTTCCTGGAGCAAAGAGACAATCTGCTCGCTCGGGTTGATGGGGTGATGGGAGAATTTTCGAAAGCCGACATAGAGAGTTTTCATAAACCAATCTCCTTGTGCGTGTGTTTTTAGTCTAAACGCCGAGTGGGGGAATGTAAACGCTTTAGATATCGCTAAGCCGGTAGAAAGCTTTGGCGTTGGAATAGAATAGATGCTCTCTTTCTTTCGACGTCAATCCATTATTGGGGTCGAAATATTCCCGGTACATCGGGTTGGCTAAGGTATCAAGCCCATCGATCGGGTTGTCGGTCCCAAACATAATCCTCTCGATCCCGACTTCCCGGAGGACGGCTTTAGCATGGGCAAGGGGGACCCAAGCGCAGTCGGCGTACATATTGGGGCAGCGCTTCATCGTTTCCAAACAATAGGCGTTATCGGTGCATAGTTCCATATGGGCGGCGCAGAATTTTAGGCCAGGATAGGCCAAGCAGATTCTTTCTAGATGCCGAATCGAGGAATACTCATCGATGGCGGTATGGACTAGGACGGGAAAGTCGAATTCTTCTGCTAAATCGAGCCAGGCTTTTAATTTCGGGTCATCGATCGGGAGATGCTCCTCGTAGGGGTGAAACTTCATCCCGACGATATCCTTCCGATTCCTTTTGATATAGGCGATAAGTTCTTTAGTTGGTTGCTCTTCCATCGGCCGGACCCACATCAAAGCCCCGATCCGATCGGGATGGGCTAAATGAAAGGCGACGGTTTGCTTCAATATCTCTAAAGTCGATTCGTTTTTCGGCGTCTTGTCCCCGATCGAGGGGAACTCGGCCCCGTCGGTATTGGAAATCAGGCTATAGGCGAGGCCATATTTCCTCATCGAGGAAAGGATAAGCCGGCGGGAGGCGGATAAAGAAGGCAAAGACCCGATATGGGCATGGGCATCGATTATCTTCATCAATGGAACAGTTTTTCCTTGATGTCGGAAAGGAGGGCGGTCATCTGCTTCTCGTCGATCCCGTCGTTATCATCATTTTCGAAGACGAAGTCGGCTTTCTGCTTAGCCGGTTCGACGTATTTGAGATGCATCGGCTTGACTGAGGAGAGGTATTGCTTGATGACCCCTTCGGCGGTCCGGCCCCGCTGGGTCAAATCGCGTTGGAGGCGGCGGGCTAAGCGGACATCGGATTCAGCGTCGACGTAGATGACATAGTCGTAGGTATCCTTGGGCAGTTGCATGACCATGATCCCTTCGACGATGACGATGTCTTTTGGGCTAAAGGGCCGGGTGACCTGTTCCCTGGTATGGGTAGCGAAATCGTATTGGGGGATATCGATGGTTTTTCCTTCCCGCAAGGCCGCAAGGTGGGCTAATAGCAGCTCCTCGTCGAGCATGGCCGGGTCATCGTAATTAAGCAAGTCCCGGGCCTCGACCGGCAGATGGCCTTGGTCACGGTAATAGGAATCGTAGGAAAGGATGGCGGTCGGGCAGGGTAAATTGTCGCGGAGCGCCCGCGAGATGAATGTTTTCCCTGAGCCGGAACCCCCACAGATAGCGATTAGATGGGTCATCGGTTTTCCTCCGGAAAGCCATTCTATACCAGGCGTTACCTTCTTTCCATCGTCTAAAGACGAAAGAAATACTTGAATTCGGTGTCGGGCTGGGTACAATAAGCCTCGCACCTTGGGGTGTAGCCAAGTGGTAAGGCATCGGACTCTGAATCCGAGACGCGCTGGTCCGATCCCAGCCACCCCAGCCAGTGTAAACGATGACCGGTTAGGCGACTAACCGGTTTTTTCGTGCTTAGGGAAAGGCTGCAGAAACCGTATATTATCATTTGAATCATTTACTTTGTCCCTCTTTTGCGGCTCTTTTTACGGTGAACCGTTAAAAATCCTTTGTTAAGGTTGTATTTCCGACATCTTCCAACAACTTCCAACGTCTTCCAATTATTTCCAATCACTTCCAAAAGAACGTCCTAGCAAGGCAAGAAAAAAGAGCCTTCCGGCCCTTTAATCGATAGTCATGATGGCCTTGACGATCTCGATCATCAAGTTGAATTCCTTGACGGATAGGAACTCATAACGGCCGTGGTGGTTATAGGACCCAGTCCCGAGGTTCGGGGTGGGGCAGCCTTTGAAGGAGAAAGTGGCGCCATCGGTGCCGCCGCGGATCGGCGGGAAGAGAGGGGTCAAACCTAATTTGTTAAAAGCCTTGACGGCGGTATTGACGGCTTCCGGATGCTCATCGATGACTTCTTTCATGTTCCGGTACTGATCCTCGATCTGGATCTTGACTTGGCAGCCAGGATAACGGTCCTCCAATTCCTTGACCGCGGTTTGGAATTCCTTCTTCTGCTCCTCGAGCTTCTTCTTGTCGTGGTTCCGGATGATGTAATGCATATGGGCCTCGGCGACGTTGCCTTCAATCCCAATTAGATGGTTAAACCCTTCCCTTCCTTCGGTATATTCCGGGCGCTTAGTGGCCGGCAATAATCGATCGAACTTAAAGGCGCAGGTGCAGGCGTTGACCAGCTTGTTTTTCGCTTCGCCCGGATGGATGGCTTTGCCCAAGATGGTGACCTCGACTTTGGCGGCGTTGAAGGTCTCATAGGCGATTTCATAGGGATCGCCCCCATCGATGGTATAGGCGTATTTGGCCCCGAACTTCTTGGCGTCGAAATGGTCAGGTCCTCTCCCAATCTCCTCGTCGGGGGTGAAGCAGAAGCAGATCGGATGGTGCTTGACCTCGGGGTGGGAGACGAAATAGTCGAGGGCGGCCATGATGATGGCGACCCCGGCTTTGTCATCGGCCCCTAAAAGGGTATCGCCGCTGGTGACGATGAGGTCTTCGCCGATATGGGCGGATAAGACGGGGAACTCCTTGGGATCTAAGGAATATTGGTCATTCAATTTGATGGCTTTGCCGTCGTAGTTTTCGATGTATTGGGGCTTGACGTCTTTCCCCGATTCCTCGGAGGCGGTGTCGACGTGGGAATTAAGCCCGATTGGGTCGCTATCTTCCTCGCCCTCGAGTTTGCCGTATAGGATCCCGAACTCATCGATATAGGCCGGGATGCCCATGGCTTTGACCTGCTCTAATAGCAGTTTGGTCAGGTTCAGTTCCTTGGCGGCCGAGGGGACGGAGGAACTCGACTCATCGCTTTGGGTGTCGATTTTGACGTAATCAAGGAATCTTTCGATTGCTTTGTCCATTTTTCTCTTTGCTCTTTGAATATATATACGCATGCATTCTACTATCCTTTTAGCCCAAAGCAACGGACTTGACCTTCTCTTTACATTCGCGGTTCCGGGGAGTGAACCGAATTTGCCCTTTAAAGCCGAATGGTTGCAAACCGCTTCTTAATTGCTAGAATACCACCTTGCATTTAAGGAGTGTTGTTCAATGGATAAGCAAGCATTAAGCCTCGATTATTTAACCCAAACGGCGGAAAAGGCCGAGACCGATCCCCAGTCCTCGATCTTACGCCATGCCCTCTCGCGGAGCCCCCTCACTTCGGTCATCTACCGGAATGAGTCGCGGCTAATCCCCGAGCATAGCCTTGAGGTCAAGACCATGCCGGTCTGCGACCAGAAGGCCAGCGGACGCTGCTGGATCTTCGCCGGGCTCAACCTTTTACGGGAGATCATCGCCAAGCAGCTGGACGTCGCCTCTTTCGAACTGAGCCAAAATTACATCGCCTTATTCGATAAGGTCGAGAAGAGCAACTTCGCCTTGGCTTCGATCCTTTCATTATTGGAAGAAGGAAAAGAGCCGACTGACCGGGTGTTCATGCATGTTTTGACTGAACCGGTCGGCGACGGGGGACAATGGGATATGTTCGTTAACCTCGTCTTGAAATACGGCTTAATGCCGAAAGCCGCCTTCCCCGAGACCTATCAATCCTCCAATACCCGGGAATCGGATTTCTTGGTCAACGAGGCCATCAGGGGTTTTGCCGCGAAAGCCTATAAGCTGTTCAAGGAGGGCAAGAAGGCGGAAGCCTACAAATTAAAGGAGCAGACCATCGATAAGATCTATCGCCTCTTCCTCGCTTGCTTCGGGGTCCCCCCGACCAGCTTCGACTTGGTTTATGCTGATAAGAAGGGGAACTACCATCGGGAGGCGAACTTAACGCCCAATTCTTTCTTCGAGAAATACGTGGGGAAGGAATACCTCTCCTCTTTCCAGTCGCTTATCAACTCCCCGACTAAGGACAAGCCCTTCAACCGTAACTTCACCGTCGATTACCTCGGCAACGTCATCGAGGGGAAACCGATCAACCACCTCAATGTTCCGATGGAACGGATGGAAGAAGCCATCATCGCCCAGCTGCAAGACGGCCTCCCGGTCTGGTTCGGAAGCGACGTCGCCTTCAACCGTGACCGCGAGCTCGCCTATTGGAGCGATAAATCCCACGATTACCAAGGGGCCTTTGGCTTGGACATCGCTTTCGAGAAGGCCGACATGCTCGATTTCCGGGGCTCGGCCATGAACCACGCCATGCTCATCGTCGGGGTTGATCTAGTCGATGGCAAGCCGACCAGCTGGAAGATTGAGAACTCCTGGGGCGAGAAAAACGGGGACAAGGGCTATTACTATATGTCGGCCTCTTGGTTCAGCCATTTCGTCTATCAGGCGGTCGTCAATTCGAAGTATTTGACGGCGGAAGAGAAGGCCGCCGCCCAAGCCGAACCGACCCATCTTTATCCCTGGGATCCGATGGGGACCCTCGCTTAAATTGCCTAAATAGGCAAAAGTCTATACCTAAGCTTTTCGCTTGCGTTAGAATGCGCCGGTGAAAAGCTTTTTCTCTTTGCTCAACAAGAAGCGGGCCCGGAACCTGCTTGGGAACTTCCAGCAGTTCCTCTCCATCATCCTGATGGGCGGGATCGCCATGACTTTATTTGTCGGGCTTTTCGCCAATGCCGACTCTTTGTCCTCAAGGGTCGAGCAAGCCTATGAGGAAGGCGATTACCCCTCCTTATATGTGTTCACCTCCCCCTTGCCTTCTCGTGAAGAGGGGACCCATGTCGACTTATTCAACCTTCAAAGGGAAGTCCTTAGTGATGATGACGTCATCGACAGCCGCCTCGAAGCCACCGCCTCTTTTGGCGGCAGGCCAGTCTATTTAGCCGTCACCGATGGGATGCCGGAATTGTCCCATCCTTATGAGATCGAAGGGGAATATGACCCCAATAGCTTCTTCTTCATCGATTCCTCGCTTGGGGGCGATACCTCATCGTTGCTTGGGACCATCGCGGTCGGGAAGCCGGGGGAACTGGAGATCCCCTTAAGCGGCCTATCCGGTTACCTCGAAGACAACCCCCTTTGGGAACAGGCTAAGCCCATTTTGGAGGAGATGCTGCTTGACGGGGCCAAAAACCCCTTCGAGGAGGATAACCTTTCCCTCTCCTTAACCCCGACCAATTACATGCGCCACCCCGAGAACCTTTCGATGGCGGCCTATTCGACCTCGACCGTCTTGGTCTCAAGGGATTATTTCTATTCGGCCTTTGAGGACTTTTTGGCCACTCGGTTCAATGCGACCGCGGTGAAATTAATCGCCGCCTATTTACCATCTCTGCTTTCCGATAACCTGTTTTTGATCAAGACCGACCGTCCGGCCGAAGTTAAGCAAGACATCATCGATACCTTCGGGGAAGCCGATAACTTCTTATATTGCTTAGCAGGCGATGAAGCCCCGTGGGCGGCCGCCATCCAAGTCGAGATGACCGAGGCCACCTCCTTAACCTATTTATTCCCCTTTGTCTTCTTCTTCGTCGCCTTATTGGTCATCCTTACGACCTTTGCCGAACTCATCATGAAGGAACGGATCGAGATCGGGACTTTAAAGGCCTTAGGGCTAAGCAATGCCGAGATCACCTCCCATTACATTTTCTTGGTCATGGCCTTATTGACCGTCTCCTCTCTCTTAGGTTTCATCATCGGCCCCTTATCGATTCCCATCATCATGGGGCAGAAATACGATATCCTCTATTCCTTGCCAGCCCGGCAGCTCTTCGTCTTCCCCGTCTTGCCGGCCATCCTCTCTTTCGTCGCCTTCTTATTGGCCGGCGGCCTCTGCGCCTATTTTGTTTCCCGGAAGCAATTGAAATTATTGCCGGCCGAATGCATGCGGCCCGAGGCTCAGTCCTTCAAAGGTCGAAGCGGCCCCGAGAAAGCCAAGCGCCCCTCCTCCTTCGTCTTAGCCTGCAAGATGGCCTTCCGTTCGATGCGGTCCGGGCTTTTTAAATCGGTCATGGTGGTGGTCGGGGTCGCCGGCTGCACGGCGCTGCTCCTATGCGGCTTCGGAATCGAGGATACGCTTAATAAGGGGATCGAGGTCGATACGAACTTGGCCTATGGCTCCTCCTTAAGAGGAAACTATGCCCATAATAGCTATGAGCAATATCCTTCCTATTTCGAGGTCGAGGGGATCAAGACGGCCAATCAGATGTATAGTGAGGCCTCTAATGTCTCTTTTGGGACGAAAACCAACCTGACCGAGGTGATGCTACTCGAGGATAGCCATGACCTTGTCAAGGTCCCGACTAAGATGGGCAAGGTGTCCTTGGCCTTACAGGTATCGGAGCAGCTAGATGCCCAGATTGGGGATACGATCAGTTTCACTGTCTTAGGCAAGACCTATGAACGGGAAGTGGCATATATATACGAGACCTTCTCTTTCAATGGGGTAGTGGGGGTGATCGATGATTTCACCGCCTCCCCGGTTTATAACGCCGTCTTCTTGGATGTTGAAGAGGGCGTTGATCCTTTGACGGTTAAGGAAAGAATTGAGGCGGTGGAGCCGAATCTATTCTCCTCTTTGCAGACTCGCGATGAGACCTTAGAGCAAGTCCGCTCGATCGTCTCTGGCATCTCGGTCATGACCAATGCGGTCAAGGTGTTTGCGATCCTGTTAGCCTTGGTGGTCTTGTATAACTTAGCTTTGCTTAGTTTTCGAACCCGTTATCGGGAAATCGCGACCTTAAAAGTCTTGGGCTTCTCCTTTGTCGAGATCGGGGTCAGTTTGATTTTAGAGGCGTTGCTGCTATCGGCGATTGGCTTCGGGATCGGGTGTCTATTCGGTTATCCCTTTATGTACGCCACATTGAAGGTCAATGAAGTCAGCTTGGTCCGCTTCCTCTATAGTCTAGGACCTTTAAGCTATGTCTATGCTTTCCTTTTGACCTTCGGGGTCTCCTTCGTGGTCAACCTTTATACTTCCTTCTTAGCAAGAAAGGTCAAGATGGTCGAGAGCCTGAAGTCGGTTGAATAGTCGGGATTGCCTCCATTTTGGCATGTATTTTCCAAAAATAAGGCGATAAACGCTTATTCTCTGTCGGCCTCGTGAAGGAATATTGCACGAAAGCGACGCAAAACTGTTTGACGTTCTTAATTCGGATAATTGCGGCTAATCCAGCTTTTTGATTGGGTTTTGCAGGAATTCCGCGATATCAGCGATGGCCTTTTCGTATTCCTTGTTTTGCTCTTGGGCGGTCTTCTTGCTGGTTAGGAAGCCGACTTGGTTCCGGCCATCGGATACCACCTCGATGAAGCCATGTCGGGCTAAGGGGTATCGTTTATGCTTAACTGGGACCCCGGCTCTTTTCAGCAAGTCAAAAAACTTCTCCCCGTCGATTTGCAGGGAGTCCTGTCCACTGGTGAGGATGAAGGTCGGGGGTAAAACCTTCGCTTGCTTCTCGCTTAGGTAAAGCGGAGAGGCGAGGTAGGTCTTCCTTAACTCGGGATCGGGGCAATAACGTTTGTCAAACCAGGTCAAGCCGATTGAGGGGATGCTCATTGGATAGCGCTTCCTTTTGGTCTTGTTCAAATCCAACCACGGGTAATCGATGACCAAGGCTTGGACTTTGATCTGCAAGGCGACTTGGATGGCGAGGTTGGCGCCGGCGCTATGACCGAGGAGGTAAAGGCGGGTATGGTCAAAAGCAAGCCGCTTATCCTCAAGCAGGCATTTGACGAGGTCGACGCAATCGTCGATGGCCGAAGGTATTTTGTATTTGGGCGACAGCCGATAATCCAAGGAGGCGACGTTATAGCCGGTTTCCTTGCCTAGCCGATTCATGAGTCCAATGTCATCGGCGGCCTCTCCAAAGCCAAAGCCCCCGCCATGGATGTCGATGATCAAGGGCTGGTTGGGTTGCTTCGATTCAAGGTAGAAGCAGTGGAGGTAACGGCCGTTGCGATGGTAGTTATATTCGTTCATGCCGATAGGATACGCTTCTTATCGTTTCTTTTCCTTTGATTCCGGTGCTATTTCGATCAGTTGATCCAATGGATAATCTTTTAATGCTTCGGGGTCCGGGAAGACGAACCAAGTTCGTTTGTTGGGGGAGAACATTATCTTGTCGCCATCGATTTTCTTGTATTTTATTCGTCGTTTTATTTTGTAACCATCGGAAGTTGTGAACTCCGATTTGCCATTTGGCAACAAAACAACGGAAACGATACATATATTGATGGTGGTGGCCATTAGATAACCCATTGTGGCAATGAAATCGCCGACCAAAAACGCTAGGACTACAAAGGCTATTGAGGCAGGGGAAGCCCAATCGCGGTTGTATGTTAAGTAGAAACCTAGACCGAGTCCCAAACCGATTTCCACGACGACTCCGCCGATGGCGGCTAGGAAATATGTTTTTCTCTTTGGGTAGAGTTTAAATGTTTGCCTTAACAAATTCATTGTCAGCTCCTAAGGAAACGATTAAGTTCGTTTTGATCGCTGAACCCATGGACTTTGCCGTCGATTGGGCTCCCTTCTATTTGATAACTAATTGAGGACTGATTGTATCGGTTAGTATCGGACGAGCGGTAAAGCGGCGACCAATTCAGATAATCGGTGTCTTCGAAATGATAGCGGAATTTCATCATTATCACTTCGTTGTTATTGCTCCCAACTCCGATTTCGAAGGCGGCTTTTAGGTTAATTAAGTAATTGATGAGATTGATTTTGTTTGTGTTGATGGATGGTCCCATAGTAAATGAAGTGACTAATGAGGCTAATGAAAGAACGATGCTTGCGGCGTTTAATTTCAAGCTGACTAGATTTAATAAGGCTGCGGCGGTGGCGGCGGCTGGGCCGGTCAGAGCAAGCGATACTAAGCCAACCCCGATGCCGGCTACCGTTACCGCAAGCCCGGCGGCGCTTAAACCGACGCTTACGGCTTGACTCGAATTATCGTCCCAATCAAGCGTATAGATTTGGTTTATCATTTCAGAAACCACGCCATAGATGGCTGCTCTGGTTTCTAAGTCCCAAACATATACTACAGCGTAATTTATATCATTGCTTTCGCCGTATATTGAACCCAGGTGATTGATCATCGGGTATTCGTAATAGTTTGGAATATGCTGTCTTGCTGTATCGTCGCTAATCGTTATCGGCGTTATGCCTATTGGGTCGAAATCACTGACCCAAATCGCACCTCTGTCTCCGCTTTTCCGCCCTTGCGCAATATCGTAAAAGCTGCCGCTTACGCTTGAATCAACGCTTTCAGTTACTTTAAGGTGATATGGGTGCTCATCGTCGTAGGTTTCGTCGTTGTGGGAAAAAACCGCTATGTAATAAGTCGTCGGAACACACTTAACTACTACGTGTTCGCTTTGCCCGACGCCAGCATAGCCGGTTCCAACCAGGTATTTTGAGTCGTTGAAATCCAAGTTTTTATAGGAAGTGTTATTGAAATTTCCGAGCCGAAATACACGGATATCGTAGTCACAATTAGAGGGTATGTTGGTCAGGTCAATCGTGAGAGTGCCCTCTGATACCGCATCGAAGGTATAGAAATCTTTATCGATGTAGGTCTTTTCCCATAACCACCATCCCGATTTCTTTTGATTGATCGTTGCGTCCAGCCAAACGGAATGTTTGAAAATCCCGCCTTTGTCAGTTCCGGCTTTGTAAATCGCCGAAGCGGAAGCGAAATCATCGTTGGATTCGCGACTGTCTTCAAAGGCCAATGTGCTTGTGAATTGAGTGACGTTGTCTATCGTGGCAAACGGCTGGCCGGCGGCTTCCTGGATCAGGTTCCCGTTTTCGTCGTAATTGCTGGACCCTACTTGATTGGATAAATCGCCTTCGTATTCGTAATTATCCGACAGGTTGTATTCAAAATCTGAGGATGTGTCCAAAACATATTGATGGCTTTGATCCTTCGGCGGATTGATGGCTTCCTTCTTGGTTGGACGAGGGGCTAGGATTTGATTGATATTTTCATAGTCGCCTTGCTTGGGGTTGTTCGGCATGGCGCATAGGCTCAAAGCTATTGCTGCCAATATTGGGACGATTTTCATTGCTTCACCCTCCTCGGCGGTTTTGCTGCTTTCATATTGTATTCCGGAAGCAGACATTTGAACAAGGGTTAATAAACATATGTACAGATTTTTTGTGTGAAATTGGGCGTTCTTATCAAAAACGTCCTGAGAAACCCCGTTTTCGAAATGTATCGACGGAATGTACCAAAATTGACGCTTGGCTTTGTCATCAATTTGGTGAGCATATGATTTGCTTTCTTTCGGTGGGTCGGTATAGTTAAGAGCGAAAGGAAGGTTACCCACCATGGCAGAACAGAAATACCGTTGCCTTCTCTGCGGGGCCATCGTCGTTCCCAACCCCGACGGCACCTGCCCCATCTGCGGCGCCGGACCGGATATGCTGGTCCCGGTCGACGAAGACGGCAACGACATCGAGACCAAGTAAAGGTGGGGGCCAGTTGGGCCCCTTTCTTTCGTTAATAGGAGGTAACTTCAATTATGATAAACCCACGGAAAGTCGTCGTCATCGGCGATGGGGCGGTCGGTTCCTCGATTGCCTTCACCCTCGCTAGTGGCCACACGGTCAACGAAATCGTCATCGTCGACGTCAATAAGGACAAAGCCGAGGGCGATGTCCTCGATATCACCGATGGCATGAGCTTCCTCTCGGTCCCGAAGCTCATCAAGGCGGGGGACTATGAGGATGCGAAGGATGCCCACATAATCATCATCACCGCCGGGGCGGCCCAAAAACCGGGCGAGACCAGATTGGATCTGCTCCATAAAAACGCCGCCATCATGACCTCGATTTGCGATAGCCTCAAACCCCATCTAGACCCGGAAGCCATCGTCATCATCGTCTCCAATCCTTGCGACGTCTTGTCTTATCTTGCCTACAAGAAGCTGGGATTACCCGCTGCTCAGGTTTTTGGGTCCGGCACCGTTTTGGATACTTCAAGGTTAAAAACCGCCATCTCTGAGGATACCGGGATCGATGCCCGCAACGTCCATACCTTCGTGGTCGGGGAGCATGGCGATTCCGAGGTCGCCGTCTGGAGCGCTACCTCCATCGGCGGGCTTTCGGTCCTCGATTACTCGACCCAATGCCCGGAATGCAATCTGTCGCATCTCGACGAGCTTCATGATAAAGTCCGGGATGCGGCCTATCAAATCATCGCTAAAAAGGGCGCGACCAATTACGCGGTGGCTTTAGCCGTCTCCCGGATCGTCTCGGCCGTCTTGAACGACGAGAACAGCGTCCTAACCGTCTCTACCTATATCGAAAGCGAGTTCGGCGGGGCTTTAACCGATATCTATCTTTCCCTTCCCTGCGTCGTCGGCTCGAAAGGGGTTAAGTCGATCCTCCATCCTTCCTATTCCAAGAAGGAACAGCTGGCCATCGTCGATTCCGGCAGCCAGCTTAAGGAAAAGATCGCCGAGCTCGGATTGTAAAATAGCGTCATCCCGTCTTTTCGCCTTGAATCGCCGATTGGCCCGATGCCGTCGGCTTTTCTTTTCCTCGATCGGGTTGCCGCCCGGTAAAAAGGGAAAAACCTCAACTTGATTCTCTCTCTCTCTCTCTTTATGATGCTCATTGAACCCATGGAAAGAAGAGGGAACGCTCCGCTCAATCGTAAGGATGACTAGGGGCTTTTAGCCTTTTTTTTCGACAGGTTCTTCAATTGGCGCGTTAAGTAGAACGCGCGAAAGGAAGGGTTGAATGAAAACCAATCACTTGAAGTTGCTTGGACTGGCCGTCGGGGCGATCCTTGCGATGGGAAGCACCGCTGGCTTTTCCGCCGAAGAGCCGGTTGGGGATGCGGCTCCTTTGACCTTGGCCCGCAAGGAAGCGGGTCAAAGCTATACCGCCGCTCAAACGACTTTTACATCGACTAGCGCCGATAATCTAGGCGGCGATGCCAACATCAGCTATTCGACTGCCAAAGGCGGAAGCACCACCGTTCCAGCTATTTATGATGGACAAATTCGCCTTTACCAAAATAGCAGCGGCGGCGATGGGGGGTCAATTACCGTGACCGCCAAAACGGGCTATAAAATCACCTCCGTTGAAATCGGGAGCGGGATGAGCACGACCGTCCGGTATTATCTAAATGGCGTTAGCTCAAGCGGCGAGTCCGGCATCTCCATAGCGAAGGACAATACCTACACGGCATCCGGGCTAAACAACGAATCGGTTACCTTTGTTTGCAATGGCACCTCTACGAAAACGCGTTTATACGTCAATCACCTGTCGGTCACCTACATCGAGGACAGCTCTATCCCAGATGATACGAAAGTCACGCAAGTAAAGCTTTCCCAAGGCAGCGGGGCGACCACGATTTATCAAGGCGGCACCATTGATCCGACTGGTTTCGAGGTTTCCTTGGTCTACGGTTCGGATACCGATCCGAGCTATTCGGCAGAAGAAGCTATTGAACCCGATGATTCGCGCCTTACCTGGAACATCGATACCGCCGAAATCGGCGAAAAAGATTTGACCGTCACTTTCGTTGATGGCGATGTCTCGCTTGTCTCCAATGCTTTGATCATTGAGGTTTTGGAAGATCCTCTCGGCGACACCATTATTGACGTCTTGACCTCGGATAGTTTCCCGGTCAAGCAAGAGTCCTCTTATGAGGATTGCTCATACACATCCCCTAACGGGATTGCCTATAAATCCAATAATGCCGGAAGCTACGATTCGATCCAGATTCGTGTTCCCACCAAGGATACTCAAGCTCCAAGCGGCATTGTCAGCACCACCACTATCGGCACCGTCAAGATAGTCGAGATCGCTTTCAGTACCAACAATACCCGCGAGGATCGCGTTGTCGATATCTATGGCAGCCATGAGGCTTATACCGCCCCCTCCGATCTTTATGGAGTGGCCGAACCGATCGGTTCGATTGCCGTTGCCGGCGGGAAAGTCGGGGTGCTCGATATCTCCGCCTTGCCCGGCGCCCCTTATGAATACATCGGGATCCGTTCGCAATCCGGCGCGATTTACATCGATCAAATTCGGATCGGATATGAGAAGGTCGAAGCCCCGACCGATGCGGAAGTCGTCGCCAAGTTCGTCGAAGACTATATGCATATGGACGACTACGATTCCAGCCTATCCGGGGTCGGGACCAACGCTTGCCTCGGAGCCGATGGCTATTACGTCAAGGCCAGGACCGCTTTGCTTAGCCTGACCGCCGAGCAGATCGAGCTCTTCCGGACCGACGAGCAATTCGCCTCTGCCAAGGCTCGTTACGAGGCCTGGGCCAAGATCAACGGCGACGCCAGCCCCTACGAGGGAACCTTCACCGCTTCGGCGGCCGCCCGCATCAACAACGACGACCATGCCGAGTACTGGATCGTCGCCGGCATCTCGGTGGCCGCCATCGCCGGCGCGGCCGCCATGTTCTTCCTCCGCAAGAAGAAAGAGGCCTAACACTCTCTTCTTGATATAGCCCTCCGCCTTCCCTTAGGGCGATGGGGCAAAGGCCGCCTTAACCGGGTGGCCTTTTTTGGTTGATTGAACCAGAAAGTTTTTACTCCGCAGCGTCAAAAGTGTTGAATTTTCATAAGTTTTTACGCTTTGGAGTAAAAACTATTTGAGTTGTCATTCAAGGTTGAAGGCTCATTAAAGCGTCTCAAATAGTGGCGATTTCTCAGCAATTGATGATCCTTTGTTTGAGCCTGCTCATTTGAAGAAAGGAACGATCGATAAGTCAAATATTTGGCAATGAAATTGATGAGCTGTATCTGCTCTGTTTTTATGCTTAACAGAACGCTGATTTGTCGCCCCTTAATCTGTCCGCCAGTAGCAATGCCTATCCAAGAAAAACCTTAATCAATGTAAATTGTTTGTTAATGCTGGAGTGAACCCAAAAAGTATTTTCTTTCGACTAACACATGAGTTTTTAGGAAATGAATGCCGGTATGGCGATTAGTGGCGATATAACCTCGGTCTTGCGTGAACAATTCACCCCCCCCCTATCATCACGCCTGGACTGGCAAACAATGAAAAGCCCTAATATCACAATCGTCATGATGTGGGATAGGGGCACTTTTCACCTTTTGAGCGTTAGTCCGCTTTGAAGTCGGTTATATAGAACCGATGAAAGGAAGGGAATCAATATGGGAAAAGTAAGCAAGCGATTGCTACTTTGCATCCTAGGAGCGGCCACCTCTTTCGGGATGATAGTTGGCGGTAAAGCCATCGTCGACAGCGTGGACAATAGGGCAACCGAGGTAGCGGCTGCTGAAGAGAGCGAAAAAATCGTTTGTACCGGCGCTACGATTGATGTTAATAGTGACAAAACCATCGGTACTTATAACGGCGTTTCGAACTTCGACATTAAGATTCAAAAAGGGACGTCTACCATCGATTTGCGTGATATTGATGATGATCCTCAGTGGAGAATTTATAAAGGAAGTTTTCTTTCAATCTCCGTTAAAGATGGTCTTGATTACACCATTAGCAAGATAGAGTTCACTAATGATGGTGATAATATTTGGACCACGTCGAGCGGCACAGATTATACCCTTTCGTTAAGTTCTGATAAATCGGTTACTTATCTTACAACCACAAGTGATAATCTTACTGAACTTTGCATCGATCCGGGAAGCCAATGGAGGATAACCAGTTTTACAATTTATTACGAGATGGTTGAACCTGTAGTTCCGGCCGAGATCATCGATATTGCTTCAGACGATGTGCTCTCTATTTACGAGCGAACTGATTATCAGTTCACTGCAGATGTTTTGCCTGAAGAGGCGATTTCTGACGTTGCTTGGAAACTCGAAGATGCCGAACCTGTGGATTGCGCGACTATTGATTCTGAGACCGGTTTATTAACCGCGAATAAGCCCGGCGCTGCGTTTGTCACAGCTTATTCCATTACTAACGATAGCGTTAAAGACAGTATTTATCTTGAAATCAATGAGGATACTCTCATCGATTTCTATGTCGAGGGGACAGTCGTTTCTCAGGTTGCTGGCGAGCCGTTTAATGCCGAAGGCCTTCGGTTTTTTGCCAAATACGAAAACGCTGGTAAAACCGAAATAACCGATTTGTCCCTGATTTCGTTTGACAAAGAGACTCTTTCTGCGAACGATACTTCGATTACCGCTACTTACAAAGGCAAAAGCGTCGTAATCGAGATTCCGGAAATCCTTGCTATTTCTACTGATATTATTAATGCCGATTCGTTGGAATTGTCGAATTCATATAGCATTTTCAACAAGCCTTTCGAGAATGGCACTTATATTGGCGCCGCTTGCAAGCAAGGTAACTCGTTTCAAATTAACAACAAAGATGTTAGTGGCACAAACCATGGAATTGCATCAACTGGCATGACTCCGGGCCCGCTTTCTTCGCTTTCTATTTCTTGGAAGAGTGGTTCCGGAACCAGACAGCTTTATGTATATGCGTCTAATTCTCCGCTTACTACCAATGGGTTATCCGAAGATCAGCTAGTGGCAACGCTTTCCAATGACACTTCCGAAGAAACCGCTGTCGTTGACCAAGTTGGGGGGTATTCCTACTTTGCTATTACCGCTAGTGGATCTGTTCAAATCAGCGAAATCGTCGTTGCTTATAACATTTCGACTGAGCCGTCACTTGCTTTATCGACCAGTAATCTCGACTTGCTCGTCGATGATATCGTATCCGTTGATTTGGATTACGCGAATGTTGATTTAACTTCTGGCATTCAATTTGTTAGCAGCGATCTTGATGAGGGTTTCTGCATGGTAGAGCTTTCTCCCAGTGAAATTACCACATCCACCGGCACGGTTTCTGTTGAGGTTTATGCTTTGGCTGTAACTGAAGAGCCGGTGGTGGTTACCTTCACCTCCGGCACGGTTTCCGCCACTTTAACCATTACTATTTCTGAACCCACTTATTATTCGCTTGCTAGTTCAATCGGGCAGTTAGTTAATGGGGCGAAAATCGTATTTGGTAGTTCGGATAAACTAGGCTGCTTTGCTGATGATCAAATCGATTTAGTTGAAAGCAGCGCTTCGTCTTCCGATCCCTCCTCTTTATCGAGCGCCAAAGAAATAACCGTCTTCACCGTTATTGTTTCGTCTAGCGGCTATGCATTTGCCACTAACGACGGAAAATATCTTGCCCCCGTCTCTTCCTCTTCTGCCAATCTTTCTTTAAAAGATTCTCCTGCTTATTGGGACGTTTCAGTTTCCGATGGCGCCTTCACCGTTAAAAACGGAACCCGTTATCTTGGCCTGAACGATAGCGGGACCGCCATTAAAAACTATGCTCAAAGCGGAGATTACACCAAAGCCAGCCTTTATATCGAGGATCTGAAAGCGATTACTCCAGAACAAAGCCTTGAAGCCTTCGCCATCCGTTATCTCCGCTGGAATGAGGAACTCGATGGTTCCGACACCGGTGCTTGTCGTGGTGAGAATGGCTATTACGCTAAAGCCAAAGCGGCTCTCCAAGGCGAATGGGATGGCATCGTCGATGCTTTAGCCGCCGATACCACCGGTATCTTGGCCCGTCTGCAAGCCTGGGCTATCGCCAACGGCGAGGCCTTCGAAGTCGGGGCCAATGGCATCAGCACCCATTCTCTTGGCAACAAGGCGACGGGGATGGATAATCCGGCCTTAATCGCCATCAGCTGCTTGAGTTTGGCTGCCTGCGCTGCCATGATTGGCTACGCTATCAGTCGCCGCAAAATCCGGTCGCGCTAAGCGATAAGGAAATTATTAAGCCCTTCGGTCCGCCGAGGGGCTTTTGCATTGAAAAAAGATCTGCCCGGAGGGTTATCCCCGCAGAACCTTATTGCTCTTTCTGATTTCCAATCGACCAATCGAGCAAGGCTTTGGCGTACTTTTCGTGGTAAGGGGCCAATAACTCATGCTTGTACTCACGGATGTTCGCGGCTCCGCTGATGGGTGTTTCTGGTGCCTTGAAGGTGACGTTATCCATCAAGGTATCGATTTTAGCATCGTTAATATAGGTGAAGTAGGGCTGGTCCAGTTTATCGCTGGTCCAATAGGTATCGGTTAGTTTCCAGGTTGCTTCATCAATCGTGTCGTTATAGAAGACCCCGGCCCCATCAACTTCCCCTTGGACATCATAATGGAAGATAGTCGGAACGAACCCTTCTTTATAGCCGGGTTGCTCAATCGATTCGGCCGAAAGGTGGTAATCCTTCTTGAATTCGACCCATTGGGCATAGGCGGCCTTTTCTGCTTCGCTCGCGTCTTCATCGTTATTCCCGGCGACCCCGTTTAGCAATCGAACCCCCTCTTGGACGGTGTCGAGGACATAGAGGTAATCGGTATCTCTATTATCGATGAAGTATTGCTTTAAGAAATGGGATTCGAGGTAACCGCAGTCGGGGCATCCGGATTGGGTGAAAAGGAGGGTGAACTCCATGCTAGAGGAGAGCTTTTCATCGAGGATGGCCTTATCGATATAGATCATCTTCGGATAGTTGATCCGGGCGTCCATCCATTCGCTGAAGACGGCTCGCGAAGTCACCCAATCCGATTCCTGATCGACGTTATCATGCTGATAGGCGAGTTCGCCTTCGTCGAAGATGGCTAAGGTCTCATGGTTGGACACTAGTTCCAACCCATAGTCCTCTTCCTCGACGATGTCGTTGTAGTCAATCCAATATAGAAGGAGGTTATGCTCTTTTAAATAAGGGACTAAGACATCGTCATGCCAATCGGCGTAGCAACTGCAGCCGATGCCCCCATCGTTATGGACCATCAGCAAAAACGATTGCTTCTCCAACACCATGGACCGGAGGGTCGGATAGTCGATCTGCTTCATATGGCTGGTCCCCTTTATCTCCTCACTCATCCCTATCAGCGTCCCATAAGCCAAATCGACCTTGTTGAACTCATCGATCGGCCCGCAGGCGCATAGGGGGAGTAGGGTGAGGGGGAAGACGAAAAAAGCCTTTTTCATAACGGGAGGAATCTTAGCATAAAAGCCGTTGAGTTTCACCCTGGCGCGCGAAGGCAAAAAAATAGCTTAATTTTACCTTCGATTTTTCTAGGTCTAATCGAAGAAAAACCGCCATTTTATGGGCTAAAATTTTCTTCGCCGAATTCGAGGCGGAAAAGTTATGAAAATTTTTGTTTATTTTTAAGGGGGTTGCCTCTATTATACCCCCCGTCAAAATAGACCCCGGGAAGCAAGTCAATCCACTCGGGGTTCGGGAGGAAGGGTTATGGAGCAGAACTCGGCCATCATCAGCCTGTCGCACGTCAAAAAGATCTTCGATGGAACCACCGTCGTCGAGGATTTTAATTTAGACGTCAAACCAGGCGAATTCATCACCATCTTAGGCCCCTCGGGGTGCGGTAAGACGACGACCTTACGAATGATCGCCGGCTTTGAGCTGCCAAGTGAAGGCAAAATCTTGCTCAACGGGGAGGACATCTCTTACCTTCCGCCGTATAAACGTCCGGTCAACACGGTGTTTCAGCATTATGCCCTCTTTGCCCATCTTGACGTCTATGACAACGTCGCCTTTGGGCTGAAGATGAAGAAGGTCCCGGTCGAAGTCACTGACCGGAAAGGCAACAAGAAAATCAAAATGAAGCACCTCTCGATCAAAGAGATCGATGCCAAGGTCAGCCGGGCCCTTTCGATCGTCGACCTCGACGAGATGGAGGACCGGGACGTCTCGACTCTTTCCGGTGGTCAGCAACAACGGGTCGCCATCGCCCGAGCCATCGTCAATGAACCGAAGGTCTTATTGCTTGATGAGCCTTTGTCGGCCTTAGACCATAAGATGCGGAAAGACATGCAGATCGAGCTCAAGCAAATGCATAAGAAGCTCGGCATCACTTTCTTCTACGTCACCCATGACCAGGAAGAGGCCCTCACCATGTCCGATCGGATCGTGGTCATGAAAGATGGGGTCATCCAGCAAGTCGGGACCCCGGAGGAAATATACAACGAGCCGATCAATGCCTTCGTCGCCGACTTCATCGGGGAATCGAATATTTATAACGGCACCATGATCGGGAAAAAGAAAGTCCGTTTCATCGGGGCCAACTGGGATTGCGTCGATGACTTCCCCCTCAACGAGAAAGTCGACATCGTCGTTCGGCCGGAAGATGTCTTGATGGTCGAACCCGAGAAAGGGACGACGGTTGGGGTGATTTCGAGCAAGATCTTTAAAGGGGTTCATTACGAATTCATCGTCAACGTCGGCAAGAACGAAGTTCTTTGCCGCGACACCCATGATCATGAAGTCGGGGCCAAAGTCGGAATCGTGGTCGAGAAAGAGAATATCCAGATCATGCATAAGGAACTCTCGGTCAACCAATATACCGACGCCTATATCAACTCGAATGGCCAAGTAGTCATTGGCGAAGATCCTTTCGATGCCGATTTGACCAAGCTTTTACCTGGCTCCCACCTTGAAGATGAGGGCAGCACCATCCTCATCGGGCCCAATGGCAAGCATTACGACCTCAATGATGCCGAAGTGGTGGCGGAGATCGACCTCGACAAGATCGAACTGAGCGATGATTTATCCAAAGGGCAAGCCCAGGGCACCATTATCCAATCGGTGTGGATCGGCGACCATTATCAATACATCGTCCGGACCGATGATGAGGAGGATTATGTCGTCAACTCCCCCTTCACTTGGAACGAGAACGATATCGTCTCGGTCGCGGTCGAAAAAGAAGACATCAAGCTCCGGCTTAAAACCCCGATTGAGGAGCTAGCGAGGGAATAAAATGGCGCGCGCTTATTCTAAGACCAAGCGGTTCTTCTCTTTTAAGCGGAAGTACCTCTGCATCCCTTATTCGGTCTTCTTAATCCTCTTTGTCATCATCCCGATCTTCATCATCTTGGTCTATGCCTTCACCGGCTCGACTGAGGATGGGGCCCTCTATTTCAGCTTCGACGCCTTTACGAGTTTCTTTACCTCCCCAACTAAGATCAACATCCTCGTCGTCTCCTTATTCGTCGGGATGCTCAATACCATCATCTGTTTGCTTATTGGTTATCCAGTGGCTTATCTATTAGCCAATAGCAAGGTCAATAAGAACAAGATCTTGGTCTTGCTCTTCATCATGCCGATGTGGATTAACTTCGTCCTGCGGACCGGGGCGACCCGCGACGTCTTGTCCTGGATGGGGATCAACGGGGGCAACCACCCTTATTTAGCGACTATGATCGGCATGGTCTATAACTACTTGCCTTTCACCATATTGCCGTTATATACCACCATGATCAAGCTCGATAAGAGCCAATTAGAAGCCGCCTCCGACCTCGGGGCTAATTCCTTCAACGTGTTCTTGCACAATACGCTTCCCCAATCGCTGCCGGGCATCGTCTCGGCCTCCGAGATGGTGTTCATGCCGACTTTATCAAGTTACGTCATCTCCGATACTTTATCGGAAGGGAAGATCACCTTATTCGGCAACATCATTTATCTCAATTTCAGCCAATCCCAATGGAACGAAGGCTCGTTCATGGCCTTCGTGATGCTGATTCTCGTCGGCATCTCGATGCTCGTTAGCCGCCATTTCGATAGAGGTGAGCAAAGCGAAAGGAGGGGGACTTTATGGTGAATGACGCCATCGCGCGCAATAAGCGCAAGGACGTGGCCTTCAAGTCAATTGGCCTCTTCGTCATCTTCTTCATCCTCATCTTGATGTATGTGCCAATCTTGGTGCTGATCGCTTATTCTTTTACCAACGCCACCAACGTCGGGACCTGGACCGGTTTCTCGTTTGATCTGTATGGGGCTTTGTTCCAGGACGAGGAGATCATGACGGCCCTTGGCAATACCATTATCTTGGCTTTGTCTTCTTCCGCCATCTCGGTGGTGCTCGGCACCTGCGGGGCCATTGGGACTTTCTATGCCTCGAAGAAAGCCCGGGCCAGCATTGAGATCGTGACCCAGATTCCGGTCGTCAACGCCGAGATCGTCATCGCGATGTCGTTGACCGTCATGTTCGTCTTCTGCGGCACCTATCTATTCATGGGGGCCAATATCTTCTCCTTCTGGACCTTGTTGATCGGTCACGTCATCTTGTCGCTGCCCTTCGTCTATCTTTCGGTCAAGCCGAAATTGCTTCAGATGGATCCCCATATTTATGAAGCGGCCCTTGATCTTGGTTGCTCGCAGGGGAAAGCCATCTTCAAGGCGGTGCTGCCCGAGATCATGCCCGGGGTTGGCTCGGGGGCCTTACTCGCCATCACCTTATCGCTCGATGATTTCATCGTCACCGCCTTCACTCGAGGCGCGGGGTTATTGTCGGGCGAGAAGACGATCGATACCCTTTCGACTCTGGTTCAGGCTAAAATCAAGAAAGGGCCGGTCCCACCGGAGATGCGGGCCTTGACCACCCTGATCTTCTTATTCGTTTTCCTCATTGTCGTCCTCATCACCGTCTATAACAACGTCAAAGCGAGACGGAATCGCAAAAAAGGGAGGTATTGAACATGAAAGCAAGCAAATTAACCGGCTTTTGCGCTCTTCTTCTCCTTCTTTCGCCGTCTTTAGCTAGCTGCGGCGCCGCTGGGAATAGCTCGGCCATCAACCTCCGGGTCCTCAACTGGGAGGACTATATCGGCGAATATGAATTGGAAGCCGATTTTGATGAAGATGGCGAATACGAGACTTATCCGGATGTCATCTCGGCTTTTGAAGCTTATGAACGGATCGTTAACAAGAAGAACGTCAACGTCATCTACGATACCTTCGACACCAATGAGACGATGCTTTCGTCCTTAAAAACCGGCAAGTCGACTTATGACCTCATCTGCCCCTCCGACTACACTATTCAAAAGATGATGAGCCAGGGGATGCTGGTCCCTTTCGACGAGGGCTCAACCCCCAATTACGATGCCTCCGTCTCCCCCTATCTAAACGGGCAATTAGACTATATAACCGCCGACGACGGGACGGGGAAGCAAACCCCGATTTCCCAATATTCCCGTGGCTATATGTGGGGGACTTTAGGGATTCTTTATAACCCGGCGAAAGTCAGCGAAGAGACCGGGGTTGAAGAAGATACGGTCAAGTTCGATATGGCCGATTGGAATTCCCTTTGGGATTCGAAATACCACGGCCAGATGTCGATCAAGGACTCGATGCGCGATACCTATTCGGTCGGGATCATGAAGCTCTTCGACGCCGAGGTCAAAAAAGCCATCCTTGATTCCGGTTATTACGATGAGAACCTCGATCTCAAAGATGGGGTCGACATCAATGCGGTCATCGATAAAATCACTACTGATCCGTTGTATCTAGAGATGGACCGGGTCTTTAACCTATCCGATCAAGAAACCGTCGCCAAGGTTGAGGATGTCTTGCTGGAATTAAAGAGCAACGTCTTCGGCTTTGAGGTCGACTCCGGCAAAGACGACATCGTCAAAGGCTTGATCGGGATGAACCTCGCCTGGAGTGGCGACGCGGTCTATTCGATGGACCGGGGCGAGAATGAGGCCGCGGAGACCATCTATTACTCGGTCCCCAAAACCGGGGGCAATATCTGGTTCGATGGTTGGGTCATGCCGAAGTCCGATTCGCTTCATAAAGAAGAAGCCCAGGAGTTCGTTGATTTCCTTTCCCGGCCCGATATCGCCACCATGAACATGGACACCATCGGCTATACCTCTTTCATCGCTGGGCAAGATGTCTTGGACTTAGTCCGGAACTGGTATGACCCCCGGACTTACGCCATGTATGTCTACCACGACGCCACCTTAGATGGCGACTCTTGGGAAGACAGCGACTTCCTCTATGACGAAGAAGGCGAATTGGTGTACCAAGATGGGACTGGCCTCCATGAGGATGGGGATGATTACGGGTCCTTTGACATGACCGGCTCGACCTATGAGCAAGCGGTAGTCAACGGGGAGCCGATGTCTTGGCAAGAATACCAAGATCTTTACAATGAACAAGTCGCCGAATCGGAAGACGAGATGCTTGCCTGGGACATCGTCGATTTGACCTATATGTTCGAAGGGACGGTCGAGACCGAAGGCTATGGGCTGGGTGATACCCCCGACGATAACCCCTATCTTTTCTATACCGATGAGTTAGAGGCGATTCCTTCTCCTTATGGTGGGGAGGAGAGCGTGCTCGCTGGCCGGCAGTTCTATGCCCAATATCCCCCCAATTACCTGATTCCCAAATTAGCCGCCATGAAGGATTATGGCGACAACAACCGTTACGTCCTCTCGATGTGGGAAAACGTCAAAGGCAATAACCTCCCCATCTGGGGCGTGGTGGTGTTCGCCTGCATCTTAGGCGCGGTCATCATCTTCGCCGGGGCCGGGCTCGTCACTAAGCTTCGTTATCGGAAACTCCGGGTCGAAAGGCGGAAAGCCGCCCGCAAACAATAGGCTAAACGTCTGATTTGTATTATCATTGGCCCGTTATGGTGTATCTGGTTTTGATCGTCATCGCCTTGGCCTTCGGCTTAGTCGAGGGCATCAGCGAATGGCTGCCGATCTCCTCGACTGGCCATATGATCCTATTGGAAGGGTTCTTCCAATCGGCTAATTACGATATTCCGACCCAGTTGGGTTTCGAACACGGGGAAGAATTCTTCTCGATGTTCCTCGTCGTCATCCAGCTCGGGGCGATTCTCGCGGTCGTGGTGTATTTTTGGAACTCCCTTTGGCCGTGGAGCAAGAAGAAACTGAGCGAGGAGGAAGCGGAGTTCGTATCCAAAGGGTATCGCGAGGACGTCATCCAAGGGGTCAAAAGACGGCGAATCTACCATACCTGGGGCAAAACCATCGTTGGGGTCTTGCCGGCCGCGATTATCGGGCTCATCTTTGAGTACTTCAATCTCGATGCCAAGATGGAGAATTGGGTGACGGTGTCGATCACCCTCATCGTCTATGGGGTCCTCTTCATATTGCTTGAGCATTACCTCAAAGACAAAAAGGATTTCGCCCGGATTCATTGCATCGATGACCTAAGCTATAAAACCGCCTTCTACATCGGCTGCTTCCAAATCCTTGCTTTAATCCCGGGGACCAGCCGGTCCGGGGTGACGATACTCGGAGCCTTATTGCTTGGCTGCAGCCGGGGGGCGGCCGCCGAATTCTCCTTCTTCTTATCGATCCCCGTCATGGTCGGGGCTAGCGGCTTAAAACTTGTTTCCTTCTTTATGGATTCCGGGATGCCGAACCTCAATGAATGGCTGTTCTTACTGATCGGGATGGCTTCGGCCTTCCTTATCTCCTTACTAGCCGTCAAGTGGCTCATGGGGTTCGTCAAGAAGCATTCCTTCACCTTATTTGGCTATTACCGAATCGCCTTGGGCTTAATCGTCATCGCCTTCTTCGCCACCATGGTTGGCCTAGGCCGCATGAGCGCCTTCTAATTCGGCTTTGTTAAGCTGATGAATGCCCGGCTCCCTTGATAGCTGACTTCTGCATCGCTATAGAATTCCTCGCCGGCGGGCAATAGATCAGCTTCGACATCGGGCTTTTTTATGATTTCAATAAAGGAAACCATAAAATCGCCTTGAAATGCTATTTCGCGATTTTCTGATTTTAGAATAATTACTTTAAGAATGAGAGCTTCATCATTCAGTCCGTTCCAGCGAACTTTGGGACAGTCCTCGACTAGGATTATATCTTGAATTGTTTGATTGCAGGCAACGTCTATTTGCTTAACGTCGACTAAAGCAGATATTGCTTCCTCAGCAGTTATCTGATGTATTTGAAATTCTGGATGCTATCATCCGGACTGCCGAACAAATGGTAGGGGGTGTAATCGTAATCTATAGCAATCACGGAATTTTCGAAAAACAGTTCCACTCGACCATAAACCTCGGAACCCCCAAATTTCTCCAGGTTGTCGTGGCGAAGCTTTAGAAGCCTTTTGCCGATCAATGACCGTAAGAGGCTTTTCTCTTGCTCAGTCAGGACTACTTCAACCATGATCGTTTCCCTTTCAAGGCAATTCGTATGCCTTCTTTTCTAGGATGCCACCTTCGAAAACTCGATTAAAGTCCTAATAGGTGGGGGGAGCAGGTTTGGGTTTCTGACCGGAGGGGACGCTACGAAAAATCCCTCTTTCTTAGCGGGTCAGTTATGTTATAATTCGTCCGCTGCATCCATAGCCAAGTGGTAAGGCAAGTGACTGCAACTCACTCACCGTCGGTTCAAATCCGGCTGGATGCTCCATCTTGAATTGTTTAGCCGAGATTGTCTCGGCTATTTTTATTGGCTTTTGTCTCGAAAATGCCATCACGAAACTTTCAAAAATGCCATCACGGATTATTGAAAAATGCCATCACCGACCATATAATGCCAGCGAAAGGAAACCCGATGTACCGTCCTCGACTCTTGGATAGCCTGATTGAAAAGAACCTGTCTTTGCTCGGCGGGGTGTACCTGCGCGGGCCTAAATGGGTTGGCAAAACCACCTCTTGCCTTCAGCATGCTCATTTCGCCTATAAATTGCTGTCGCGGAATGATTTGCTGACGGTTCAAGGGCTCTATGATGTCGATCCCTCGCTTATTTTCGAGCATGAGCCTCCGATTCTCTTTGATGAATGGCAATGCTTTCCGCCAATTTGGGATGAGTGCAAAATCTTTATCGACGCCAATCATGCCAAGGGAGGACGGGTTCTTTTGACTGGGTCGAATGAGCTATCTGAGGAGAAAAAACGGGAGTATATCCATCATTCCGGCCTTGGTCGGATCGCCACCCTTTTCCTTCGGCCGATGTCTTTGTTTGAGTCTGGGGAGTCCGATGGGTCGGTTTCTCTCCAATCCCTTTTTGAGCCGGCCGCCAAGGTAAACGGGGCTAAATCTAATTTGACCTATAAGCAATTGGTGCACCTTTGCCATCGGGGAGGCTTCCCCCGGTCGCTCGAGCTTCCATACGAAGAAGCCGGGTTCGTTGCCTCGACCATTATCGCCAACTTGACCGATAACCTCGGATTCGATGAAGAGGGCGGAGTGGGTCTTTCCAAAGATCGTATGCGGTTATTTCTCTCGGAGTTAGCTCGTAATGACTGCACCTTAACCTCCTATGCCACGATGTTAGCCAACATCAAAGGCGAGGAGAATTTCCCGGTCAGTCAGGCGACCTTTGAACGTTACCGCTATTTTTTGAACCGGCGCTACATAATAGAGGAAATACCGGCCTGGTCGTCGGCCTTTAAATCGCGGGTAAATATCATTGCTTCGCCAAAAAAGACGTTTATCGATCCGTCCTTGGCCATTGCCGCTTTGCATCTTAGCGAAGCGGATTTGCTTTCCCGCCCGGCGGATTTCGGGTTTTTCTTCGAAAATCTTGTCCTTCGTGATTTACAGGTTTATGCCGCGACCATCGGGGGATCGGTTTTCCATTACCGAGACCGACATGGTTTGGAAGCCGATGCGGTCTTGCGTCTTAACGATGGCCGTTATGCGCTTATTGAGATAAAGACGGGTGGGATGAAGCCTTTGCTAGAAGGGGAAAAGCATCTACTCTCTATCAAAGAGGAAATGATGGCTTACAATTCGACGGTCAGCGATCCGTCCGCCATTCAGGCTTTGCCTTCGGCTTTGATTGTTATCGGCGGGGTCGTACCGACGGGGATGACGACAAAAAACGGGGTTCATATTGTTCCAATTGGCTGTTTAAAGCCTTGAGGGAAAGCGATTGATGGAGCTAGGGATTGCCGGTTTTTGGCTTTCATGGATTGCTGTTCAAAGAGAGCCCAGACTCTTATTTTGCCTATTACGAAGGTCTTACGAGACTATTACGACGCTATTACGAAACTATTACAATTGAGCAAATCTCTATTACAATGAACCGTACAATGAACAACAAGATATATATTATATTCGTTTTGAAATTGCCGATTTTGCCGAGGTCTTCCCATTTCCCTATTGATAGGTGGGACAAAAGGGCATATATTAGCAAGGCCGTGAAAGCGGTGTTGCGCCCGTAGCTCAACTGGATAGAGTACCAGACTACGAATCTGGGGGTTGTGGGTTCGAGTCCCCCCGGGCGCGCCAAAAGTCAAATTCCCTCGACTAATTCGAGGGTTTTTTGTTTGATTTATTAGCCTTGTCTCTTTGGTTCGATTAGTCGTTGGTCTTTCCGTCGCCCTTATGCAGAGAAGGGGCAAGATTCCCGCTGCGCCTAGATGCGGATCGCGATATTGAAATATCTTCCACCGGCGCGGATAATAAGCGGGCTCGGGATGTAGCGAAGCTTGGTTATCGCGTCTGCTTTGGGAGCAGAAGACCGGCGGTTCGAATCCGCCCATCCCGACCATTCCTACGAATACCCCGTCCGTTACTCTGGGCGGTTTTTATTTGCACCTCATAGCAATGGGGCCATGTAGTAGGGGAGATAGATAATATCATCCTTGATTTCCACATCTCCGGGATGGAGCAAATACGGGGTGTCGATTTGATCGGAGAATTTGGTTTTGAATTTTTTAAGCGAATTCAGTGTATAGCGAGTTGAGGATTTGACCTCGATCGGGCAGACGTTATGCTGCGAGGTAATTGACCTTTTGACGGTGAGAAAATCGATTTCCATCCGTTTGTCCGCCTCTTGGCCACTTCGGGAATAGAAATAGAGCGAGTGACCTTTGGCTCGCAGCATTTGGGCGACGGCGTTCTCTAAGATCATCCCTTGATTGAAATTCAACTTATCGAAGAGGATCTTCCGATAAAGGGCGGATTTCTCAACTGGCTCATTGAAGGCGAGGGTTAAAAGAAGGCCCGTGTCAGCCAGATAGCATTTGAAACTGGCATTGTCTTTGCTTAGCGATAGCCCAACGGTCGGCTCGCTACTGTTATAGGCGGTGTTGACAATGCCGGCGTCATCAAGCCAGTAAAAGGCGGTTTCGAAATCCCGGTACCGAGCACCTTTCGATAAAGAAGTTAAGCGGAAAACCTTCTCATGTTTTCCTAACTGCGAAGGCAAGTCATCGAGGATGCGATTTACCTTCGAGACATCTGCATCGGCATGCTTAACGATATCCTGACGATACAGATCCAATATATCCTGCTTAACGAGGTCGACTTGTTCGAAGTCTTGAGTTTGGATGAAACAGTCGACCGCTTGAGGCATTCCGCCGACTATCAGGTATTGGCGAAAAAGGTCCATGGCCATCCGGTGCATTTGGGGGCCTAAGGGCAAGCGAGAGGCGAACTGCTTTTCCAGCAAAGGCAAAAGGGCGTCGTTGCCTTCGGCCCAAAGGAACTCCTCAAAATCCATCGGGTAGAGCTTCAAATGCCTCTCCTCGGAGGGGATATTGATGTCCTTGACGTTTTTCTTAATCGAAAGCAACGACCCGGTTTCGATGTAATCGTATCGTCCATCCTTGACAAGGTATTTGATGGCTTCGCGGGCCCGCGGGAAGCGCTGGACCTCGTCGAAGATTATGACTGATTTTCGCCGATATAGCGGAGTGGGGTAGAAACTGCGGAGGAAAAGGAAAAAGGCATCGAGGTCATAAAGGTAATCGTTGAAGAGACTTTTGACTTGCTCGGGGGCAACGGCGAAATCGATGAGGAGGTAGGAACGGTATTCAGCTTTAGCAAATTGCTCGACGATATAGCTTTTGCCTGTCCGCCGAGCCCCCTCAATCAATAGAGCAGTCTGGCCCTGGCTACGCTCCTTCCATTGGAGCATTTGCTGATATAACTTCCGTTTCATCTTCATAACTTAAGCACATAATACACCAAATTAAGGTTATTGGAAGCCTTAGAATACACCAAATTGAGATTATCAGATTGTTAATGATACACCAAAATGAGATTATCAAAGTGGAGTTCATACACCAAAACAAGATTATTTAACCAGTGTTTTTGCACCTAATTGAGATTATTAGGACGAGATTAATCGATCAATTTTGCAGTGGTAACCTAAAAGTGGACAAATCAAACCGAGCCGGTGCACAGCGCCGGGGCGATAATATGACAGAGCCCGCCGCATAGGCGGACGGAAAGGAAAAGGAATGTACAGCACGA
>CALVUF010000005.1 GCA_944363525.1 uncultured Bacilli bacterium | reverse complement strand
CGCAGGAGAACTCCTGTTTTAATTTTGCCTACATCCAAAAAAGCCCGATTTTATCGGACGCATAATTTAATTTGAGGATACCGAAAAAGGCTTCCCGCGCGGGGACCCGCGGCAAAGGAAGCCCTGGGCGTGGCTTTTCCCCTTCGAGACGTCGATCGCCACGAGGGGAGTGTCGTTTGGCAGCATACTGTGCCCTCCTTGCCTGCATTGCCATCGGGGGCGTTTCCCCGGTCCCCGCCTTTTTCCAAGGTTTACGCGCGGTCGGGCTTTGCCCGCCGCATATGGGTTAAGCGCGGTCTTCCGAGGGGACAGCGCATTTTTTGTTACGGACTCCGGGGTCCAAAAAAGCCACGCGCTTGCCCCCGCCGCGCGCCATGCCTGGCCACGCGGCTCGGGCTTTGCCCTAGACAGCAATATCGTATCCGGAAATTGCCATCAGGGTAATGCCCTGATCAAATAGTAGAAAAAGCCGACCATCCGTTTGACGATCGGCTTTGGAGCTTATTCCTTTGGCGTCACTTCTTCCCCATCGGCCATATAGATGGAGGTGATGCCGTTTAGGGCTTCCTCCAATAACGGTTCGAAGTCGAAGAAGGATTCATAACGAAGGACGTGCTCGATATTGGGATGGGTCTTGGGCTTTTTGGGCTTGAAGATGGTGCAGCAATCCTCAAAGGGACGGATTGAGATGTCATAGGTCCCGATCTTTTTGGCCTTCTCGATGACCTCAACCTTATCGGAAACGCATAACGGCCGCAGGACCGGGAAATTGGTGACGGCATTGATGACTTGCAAGGACTCGAGGGTCTGGGAGGCGACTTGGCCGATCGATTCCCCCGTTGCGATGGCTAAGCTCTTCCGTTTCTTGGCCCATCTTTCGGCTAGCCGCATCATCATCCTCCGCATGATGGTGATGCAATAAGGTTCGGGGACATGCTCATAGATGGCTTCTTGGATCTTGGTGAAGGGGATGATATCGAGCCGGATGTCGCTTTGGAAGGTATTAAGGACGGCTAAGATATCTTTCAGTTTATCGATGACCGCCATCGAGGTATAAGGGGGCGAAGCAAAATGAAGCCCTTCGATCTTGATGCCTCTTCGCAATAACGAATAGGCCGCGACCGGGCTATCGATGCCGCCGGATAACAATAAAGTCACTTTCCCATTCATCCCCAACGGATACCCGCCTAAGCCGGTATAGGAAGTAAGGGAAAGATAGGCGGCGTCTTCTCGAAGGTTGCACCGTAAAGTCACCTCGGGGTTATGGACATCGACGCTGAGGCCTTCGTTATCCTTTAAGGCGGCGCCGGCGATCAGGCGGCAGATCCCATAAGAATCGAGCGGATAAGTCTTGTCGCTCCGCTTGGTCTCGACTTTGAATTTGCTTTTGCCGGATTCGATGATTAGCTTCGCCCCGGCTTTAGCCAATTCCTCTTGTTCCCGGCTGACCTTATACACCGGGGAGATCCGCTGAATCCCCGAGACGAGCAATAGGCGGTCAATCGCTGCTTGCTCGATATCGGGGGAACTCAGATGGACGTAAATATGGTCCCGTTTCCCCTCGACCCAGCAGTCGAGCCCCTTAAGGGCATGGCGGACATTGTGGGTTAGGCATTGGATGAAAGCTTTCTTATTGTTGCCCTTGGTCGAGAGCTCGCCATAATGGACCATTAAATAATCGCAGTTCATATCGTTTTCACCTCATTGAATAGTTGGGTTAGAGCGGCTAAGAGCCCTTGGACGTCTTCTTCGGTATTGTCGGGCCCGAAGGAGACCCGGATCGGGTTGGCGGCTTCCCCTTTGCTGACCCCTTCTTCCTCTAAGACATAGGAGGTATTCTCTTTCTTCGAGGAGCAGGCGGAGACGCTGGAGACCATGATGCCTTTATTCGATAACCCTTCGACGATGACCGAGGCCTTATGACGGAGGGTTGAGAAGCAAAGGACATAAGGGGATTGCCTCTTATGGTCATGGACCTTGACGAAGGGGGATAAGCCTTCTAATCCCGAGTGCAAAAGCGCATGCAAATGTTCGGCTTTTGCGAGGTTTGCTTTTAACTTTGCATAGGATTCGGTTAAAGCGACCGACAAGGCATAGGCCCCGGCGACGTTGACCGTCCCAGCCCGGAGTCCGCTTTCTTGCTCGCCCCCATCGATTAAGGGGGTCAGCTTGATTCCTTTTTTGACGAGGAGGGCCCCGCTGCCCTTAAGGGCCCCGATCTTATGGCCGGAGAAGGAGATGAAATCCGCCTTCGAATAATCAAGCGGCAATTTCCCCATCGCCTGGGTGGCGTCAAGCAATAGCAAGCATTTAGGATGGGATGCTCGGAAGCGATAAAACCCCGCGATATCGGAAAGGGCCCCGGTTTCGTTATTGACCGCCATTAAGCAAGAAAGGATTGCTCCGTTGCTATTCGGGTCTAATTGTTCGGGATCCGGCGCCCCGTCCTTTAAAGGGATCTTGACCGCTTCAAAACCCTCTTTGGATAAGGAGAGGACGGCATTGATGACCGAAGGGTGCTCCCCAGCCCCATAAAGTATTTTGTTGCCTCTGGATTTAAAGGAAAACGCCGTTCCTTTGATGGCGAGGTTATTGGCTTCGCTGGCTCCGGAAAGGAAATAGCAATCATGGGTTTTGGCTAAGCCTAAAGTCGCAAGGATCGTTTTTCGGGCTTTGTCGAGATACCGCTTGGCCTCATAGCCGATCTCATGGATCGAGGAAGGATTGCCCCAATGGGCGGTGGCCACTTCCAAATAGGCCGCCAAAGCGGACTCATAGGGCCGCCCGGTGGCGGCGTTATCGAGATAGATCATTCACCCCGCAGTCTCCGGATGGCGGCGGTCACATCGTCATAGCTCTTTTTGAATTCGCCAGCCTGGTAAAACCCTTCGGCTTGCTTGAGCTGGGCGTCGAGGTCCGAGAGGCGGAACCGGTCGCGATTAGCGAAGGTAATCGCCCCATCGGCGGCGATCATCGCCTCGTAGTCTTTCTTGATGCCAGACAAAGCTTCGTCTCCCTCTTTTGAAAGCTCGAAGCTGACCTTGTTGATGGCGGAGACGTCGATCGGGGTCTGGTGAAGGGTCTTATACATGAAATCGATCTTGTCTAAGCAGGCGTCTAAGGTCGGGAGGTATTTCTCGCTAAGGGAAGGCAAAGCGATTTCCCGCAAGGTGTATTTGGCATCCTTCAAGGCCGCGAAATAGCTTTGGACCTTGGCCAGGGCGGTCTCGCTGTCGGTTTTTAAGGAAAGCAGATAACGGTTGAAGTCCTCGATGGCGGCCTCGTTTTCCTTGGCCTCGTCGCTTAATTCATTCATCTTCTCGACCAGCAAAGAATACGGCTGCTTGGTCGGGGAATGGATCAAATTATCGAGGTAACGTTTGGTCGCCCCCATCTTATTGATGGTGTTCTTGATGGCGTTGATCTTATCGGTCTGGGCCGACTCGATGACGTAAAGCGCCTCGACGTTGGGGAGGGCGTTGCACAGGCGGATGTATTTCTTCTCGACCGAGGAGGCATAGGCGTAGGCCTGCTCGCACCCCGATTCGAAGGTGACCCGGGAGTCTTTCTCCTTATCGAAGCCTTCAAGGTAGCCATCGATCTGGGCTTGAATGGCGTCTAACCGCCCTTGGATATTGTTCCGCTTGAAGGCCTTGACGTCTTTGGCGATCGAAGCGAGTTCGGCCTCAATCTCGTCGATGGCGGGAGAGGAAAGCAGGTGTTGGAGGGGGTAGCCAGAAGAACGCATCTCCTCATAGGCGTTTTTCAGCGAAACCAATTTATCGGGGATGACGTGCTCGATGCAGGCGCAGTAATCGGGGAAGTCCTTGATGGCTCTGGCCAATTGGTCGAGCACCTTCTCGATCGGGGCGATCATCGATTTGGCTTCATCGTATTGGGCGGAGGAGACCAATTCGGCGAAGCGGTCGAATTGCTTATCGAGCTTACCGAACACCGTCTCAAAGGATTCCTTGCATAATGAAAGCTCGCTTTGCTTGACGAAGTAATCCTGCTTAATGGCCCTAAACTGCTCCTTCATATGGAGGGAGTCGGCGTTGCATTCCTCCATCGGGAGGATGAGGGCGTGGAGGTCATTATGGAGCGAGTTGGCGGCATCGTCGTATTCCTGCATAATCCGCCGGGCTTCCGGCAACGCGGCCTTCAATCCTTTGTAGTCCCGGTCCTCAATCAGGTCTTTCAAATCGTTGACCGCCTTCTGGGCCGAGGCGTCGCCCCGGTCGCGGAGTTCTTTGAACCGCTTCTCGAAAGTCTGGTGACGGGAGGCAAAAAGCAAATTGGTAGTGGCGATCCTTTCGATGGTCTTGACCCAATGGGCGTCTTGGCCGATCAATAGGCTATGCAAATACTCAAAACGGCGGATGAGTTCCTTGGCTTGGGCCTTCGAACGCATATGCTGGAACAAGACGAAATACAGCAGCACCCCGATCCCGGCGGCCACGGCCAGGATGGCGATGACGATAAGGGCGACGAGCCCAGTGGAAAGGAGCAGGTTCATAACAGGGTTATTGTAGCATTAACTAAGCGAAAGCCATTAGGCTTTTTGGAAACGTTTCTTCAATTGCTCGGTCGTCTCCTCGGCTTCATCGATGATGTCCTCGGCCGTTTGGGGGAGCCTAAACTCATGGTCGGCGTAAAGGATCCGCCCTTCGACCATGGTGAACTTAACGTCATCCTTGGCTCCGGAGTAGACGAGGTTATTGGCCAAATCGTTGAACGGTCGCATATTCGGGCGGTTGAGATCGATTAAGACTAAGTCGGCCCGTTGCCCCACCTTAACGTATTTCGCGTCATTTAGCCCCATGGCGATGGCCCCGCCGAGTGTCGCGGCCTTGAGGGCGCTCGTGCCTTTGAAGGCGCTGGGGTCAGAAAGACGAAGTTTCTGCAAGACGCAGGCTAACCGCATCTCGTAGAAGAAATCGAGCCCGTTGTTGCTTCCCGGACCATCGGTCCCGAGGGCTAAATTGATCCCGGCTTGCTCCATCTCGACTAAAGTGGCGATGCCGCTGGCGAGCTTGCTGTTCGATCCAGGGCAAGAGACAAGCGAGCAATTATGCTTCTTGTAAATCTGGATATCCGACGGGCTGAAGGCGACCCCATGGAATCCCCCGCCGCCATAATCCAATAAACCTAAATGCTCGGCGTACTCAACCGGGTTCATCCCGTTATGCCGACGCCGGCATTCCTCGTATTCTTTCTTGGTTTCCGAGGTATGGGAATAGACCGGGCACTTCAGTTCATGACTGGCCTTGGATAATTCAACCAAAACCTCTTCCGAGCAGGTATATTCGGCATGGAAGCCTAGTTGATAGGAGACGAGTTTGTTCTTCCCGTTGATGGTCTTGTAATAGTCGACCATTTCCCCGACCGATTCCCTGGCATCGGTCACCGTGCCTAAAAGCACCGTCTTGAAGCCGAGCTCTTCGCTGGCCTTCGCCATCTCCAAAGGCGAATAGTACATGTCGAAGCAGGCGGTGATGCCGGAGGTCAGATACTCAAGGATGGCCAATTTGCAAAGGTGATATTGGTCGCCGGGCTGGATCAAATCCTCAAGAGGGAAGATCCGGTTGAAAAGCCATTCATGAAGCGGGAGATCATCGGAGAAACTCCGGGCGAAGGTCATCGGCGAATGGGTATGGGCGTTCTTGAATCCCGGCAAAAGCAGATTGCCCTCGCAATCGTAGGTTTCGGAAGCGGAAACCCGCAAATCCCTGCCGATTTGTTTGATTTCCCCGTCTTCGATATAGATATCGGCCCGGTATATATCCTCCCCGGGGACCATCGAGAGGATGCGGGCGTCTTTCAGTAAAATGCTCATGGCAAGATTATAGAAAAAAGTTCAAGCCAAGGCTAGAGGGGGCGCTAAGGAGAACAAAGTCCGGAAAAGCGACTTCGAAGCAAGTTTATATTTCAAAGTATTATACTTCAGGGTATAAATGCAAAGAGGATCAGTTACCCATGCTCACCTTAGTCAATCGTGAAAAAGAGCTCCAGTTCTTGGAGAGCGAATGGCGCGCTAATCGGTCGTCCTTTATCATCATCTACGGGAAACCTCGGGTCGGCAAGACGGCCCTCATCGCCAAGTTCTTAGAAAATCATCCCGGTTCCCTTTACTTTCGAGCCAGCGTGGAGTCGGAATCTCAAAACCGCAAGGACTTCCAAACCCAGGTAGCCAAGTTAACGGGCAAAAGCCTTAGGGAGACTGCCGACTGGCCAACGATTTTCCAATGCTTGATTGATTGTCTAACCAAAACCAAGAAGATTATCGTCATCGATGATTTTCCGAACCTTGGGAAATCGTATCCCGCCTTCCCGAGCATCCTGCAGAAAGTGTGGGACACAAGGCTTGAACGGTCAAACGCCATGCTGATCCTATCCGGCTCCCCAATACCCTTGATGCGGAAGCTGACCCTCGATTACTCCTCACCTTTATATGGTCGCCGCACGGGTCAGATTCGGCTAAGGCAAATTCCCTTCCGTTATTACCATGAGTTCTTTGACGGACGCAGCGACGACGAATTGATTCCCTTCTACGCCGTCACCGGTGGAGTCCCCAAATACATCGAGTCCTTTCTTGGCTATAAAGACATTTACCAAGGGATTGAAGGCAAGATCCTTGATACCGATAGTTTCCTTTACGAGGAACCCTACTTCCTGCTGCAAAAGGAAGTGACGGAGATCGGGAGCTATTTCTCCTTGCTCAAAACCATCGCCCTAGGCAAAAGGAAACTATCGGAAATCGCTTCTTATCTCGGATTGAAGCAGACCAACCTGCCTAAATACCTCAAAGTCTTGATGGACCTCGATTTAATCGAACGGGAAGTCCCGGTGACTGAGACATTGCCGGAAAAGAGCAAGAACGGTCTCTATTGCCTAAAAGACAACTTCATGGCCTTCTGGTTCCGCTTCATATACCCTAACCGTCCTTTCATCGAGAAAGGCGAATCCTCCTATGTACTATCGGAAGTAAAGAAGGGGTTCATTCAAAACCATGTTTCCTATGTCTATGAAGACGTCTGCCGGGAGAAGGTGTGGGAGCTTTCCTTTGCCCAGGCTTGGCCCTTCCCCATCGTCAAAGTCGGCCGTTATTGGGGCCCATTATGCGGAGAGACCGACATCGTCGCCCTCGATGATTCCGGCCATAACCTAGTGGTCGGCGAATGCAAATATTCCTCTTCTCCGAAAGGGATCAACGTCTTGCGCGCCCTGCAAGAAAAAGGCGAGGCCTTAAGACGTTATACGAACGCAGACCACGTCGAATACATCCTCTTCAGCAAAGCCGGATTCACCGAGGATTTGCTTAACGAAGCGAAGGAAAACCAAACCATCAAATTGGTAAGCAAACTTTAAAAGGCCTCAAGGGTTCAAATCCCCGAGGCCTTGGTCGATATGGTTAAATGGTTTAGAAATCCATCCCCGGGGTTCCGTTGATTACCCGAACGAAACCGCGATCGGCGTTTTTCATCAAGACGATGTTCGAGACCCGGTAATTGGCGGCATCAATGGTCTTACTATAGGTGACGCTTTGTTTGCCATCGTAAGCATAGGCATAGCCAGCGGCCTCCAAGGCTTCGACCATGGCGGTATATATCGCCTCAACGTTGCCATAAATGAAGCATTCAGCCTCAGTGTAATAGCCATACTCTAAAAACTCGTAGGTATAAGTCGGCTTAAGGAACTCGACTTTCGACCCACTGGGCAGGCTGACGTCGAACCGGGCCGCCTCGCCATAATAGGAAGCGACCGCATCCTCAAAGGTGGTCAAATCCTCGGTCGTGATGGCCGATAATGGTTCCTCCCCATGATAAATCATGACCTCAATCCGATAGGTATAGTCATCATGACCGGCATAGGTATAGTCGGTAGTCGGATAGTAAGCGAGATCGACATAGACCCGGTTTGCCCCATCACCCTTATACATGACGTAATGGGATGACCCACGGGTGATGTAGGTATAGATGGTGCCATCACTATTTCGGTAGAAGGAATATCCTTTATCGCGATAGGCGTTATAGACATCCTGGTAGCCGTTGTAATCCAAATCGATGGTGAAACAATGCAAAGGATCCTCCTCGCTGAAGTCATGGCCGGCGAAATTAAGCAAGGCGAAATGATCGTAATCGGCGGAATAACTATTAACGGGCTTAACGAAATCGGCGACATCGAAAAAATCGCCGACCGTCTCTTCCACCACTTGCTCAATCTTCTCGCCCTGAATGAGTTCCCCGCGGTAAACCCACATCTGAACCGAGTAATTGGACGAGCCGAACATGGCGTTGCCGACTAACATATCGACGATGCAGCCCTCATAAGAATAGATCTCATGCCGGGAACCGCCGGTATCGCGGATCTCATCGATTTTGACGAAACCATAGGCCGCCAAAGCCGATTTGAAGGCCTCCAGTTCCGACGGGGTTACGCTGCTGCCGCCATAGAAGACGCCGGTGACGTCACGGGAGGAAAGGCCGTAATTCGACTCGATATACATCCCCGTCGACCCACCGAAACGGAACGACTGGGGGTCGCTGGTCTCCAGCACCGGGAAATCCTTCAACCCAGTCGCCTGTTCGACCTTTTCGCCGAACGTCGGCCGCTTGGCAATCGTCGATTCCGGTAAGGCGACGATGGTCGCCAAATAATCGTAATTCATGTCAAAGCCGACCAAGAAAGAGGAGAAAGACCCCTCCAGCCCTTGTTCGGAATAACGGCCTAACGCGGCAAGGCCAGAGAGAAGCTCAGTCTTCTTCTCGGTGGATAAAGAAGCCGGGATAACCAACTTAACCTTCATTCTCTCGCCTTCAGTGGTCACGAATTTCGGGAAAGTCAGGTCTAATTCCAAATCCCCGGTCGCCGGGAAAGCGGACGGGATCTCCGATTCAACGTAAGCGAAAGTCGAATAGAGGGAATCGGCGAAATAAGGCGCCTGGGTGAAATAAGAGGAGGCATAGGCCCCACCGCCATAGGAATCGACGATGGTCTCCTCATCGTAAACAAGAAGATAAGGCGCATCATTACCCGTATCGGCGACCGTGGCCTCATCAATGTAGGGGACATAGCCGTTCATCCGGATGGTGCCGCTGACGGTGACGATGTCCTTGGCTTTGACCGTCGGAGTGGAATCTAGTTCGGCTCGGATGCCGACGAATCCATAAAGGCTATCCTCGTTGGCCAAATAGACGGAATTGCCGTTAACCGCGTTGACCGTCGCCTCTATGGTAACCTTCTCCGAAGCATAGGGGCAGGCATAGGTCCCAAAACGGGTGAAATAGCCCGACTTCAAATCAAAGATTCTGACGTTGACCTGGCGGCCGGCTTCTTTCCAACGGGCATAGGGTCCATAATCGTCAAGGTCGAGGTCGACCAGCACGATTTCCATCAACGGTTGCCCTACCTCGCCGCTCAAGCTCATCTCATATGGGAGGAAACGGGAGAGGCGGCCATTCTCATCGATCTCAATCTCGAAGTAATTGGCGTAACGCAAAATGCTCGACATGAAATAATTCGAAACATCGGTCCCGAGGGCCGCGACCGAGCAGCCATATAAATCATCACGGATCTTAGAGAAATCATCTTGATATTCCTTGATGATGCTCATGAAGGAGCCATAACGGAAATCATCGCTTTGGAAATTGACTTTCGGGCCCCGCCGCCCATTGACCTCCATCTGATATAGGTCATAAGACCCGTCAACCGGACTATTGACGAAAGCATGGTAATAGTCGGGGTCGCTATCGAGGAGGATATAGCCCTCACCGCCGGTGTCGAGGTAGAAGCAATCATCGGTATTGACCTCGAAAAACCATTCATAATCGTCCCGCATCGAGGTGGTGATGGCATACTCGCTGGTATTCGCAATCGCCTCGGCAAAGGTCGGGTAAACAAAGGATGAGGACGGGGTCGTGGTCTCGGCCGGAGGGGTGGAGGGAGTCGAGGGGCTGAAACTGCTCTCGCTATGCCCGCAGGCGGTCAACATCAAAGTCCCTAACAGCAAAAAGGGCGCAAAAGTTCGTTTAGTCATAGTCATTTCCCTTCATAGGTTATGGTTAGATTGGCGGTTTCCCCTAAGGAATTGACCGCAATGGTGAAGCCGATTTCCTCGCCGTTATTGAATAGCCCATTGCTAATATAAGCTGGGCAGGCGGCGGAATAGAAGACGTCGCCTTCATAGAAAAGCGAATCGTCATCAGCCGGATAGCCCGACTGCAGCCGATTGACCGTCTTATTCTCCACCAACTGAATCTGCTTATAACGGCCGACCCGGCTGGCATCGGTATAGGAATCGACGTTATTGGCGTTGGCCCCGATCAAATAAAAGCTCTCGCCCTTATCCTCTGGGATGGCGTCGACGTAACGGTCGAAGACCCCGTCTCCCGCTTCATCGAAATGGCATTCGGCGATGCGGGAATCGACATGATAGACTTTAAGCCCAGGCTTGGTGAATCCTTGAGGCCGGGTGTCATAGGCTTTTTCGGCATCGAGGGCATTCAATCCATCCGGGGTGTAATACTCGATGAGGAAATACTCATCCATGACGGTATGGTTCCAATTGGCGTTCAATAGCAACGCCTCATTGCCCGATTGCAGTGGCTTTAAGTCAAGAGTCAGGCTCTGGCCCGGCTTGAAGTCATAATAAAGCGGGTCCAACCAACCGAGCAGCATCTTGGAATAAGGGTCATGGTCGGAGATGTTGTAATCCATCATCGAATGGCCCCCAAGGGAAAGATTCATGTTGTCGCTAGGATAATAATCCCTTAAGCCGAAAACATGCCCCATCTCATGGATGAGGGTATGGGCATCGATATCATAATCGTCGTTGCTCACCTTCTCGATCCCGCACCAAAGGTGACGGCGGAACGATGGCCGTTCCAAATTCGGCTCAGTGGCAAAAGTCGCCGTCCAGGCCCAGAAGGAACCGGTCCGCGAATCCATCGGCGAGGAATAGATGAAGCAGGCCGAGTCGACATAGCCATCATGGTTGAGGTCGTATTCCCTCAGCTTCTCATCGCTCAACTCGCTTAAAGCCAATTGCTCAGCTGGAAGGCCAGGAAGATACGAGGAGACCTTTTCGGCTTCCTCGACGGTATAGGGAATGTCCACGACCTCGAGCACTTCCCCGCTTAAGGTCAAAGCCCCGTAGCTGCTTTGCCTATAGAATTCCGCCACCGAATAGTAGCATCCATCTTCTTCCGATAAATCCTCATCGAAGAAAGCCCGATTGAGTTTTGAGAGGATATCATCATCGAATTCCGGCTCGCCTTCGAAACGACAAGGGATAACCAGAACCTTTTGCTCCCCGGTCGAGGGGCAATTATCCATCTCCAAATAATCGTCGGTGTTAGCCAAGACCAAACTCGACTTAACGATTCCCTCCCCTCGCGTTGGGCTGGAAACAACCGGGGTCGAAGGGGTTGCCGAAGGAGACTTGGAAGATGAAGAAAGGGGCGAGGGGGCGCACCCGATAAGGGCGGCCCCACTCACCAAAAGCAGCGTTCGATTAAGCCTCGATGACATAATCGGCGGCCACCCCGTCGATGGTCAGGGTGATGGTGATGGAAGAATAGTCGGCGGCCAAATAGATCTTGTCGTCGAAGTCGATAATGGTGATCTCGTCGAGCGAGGGAGTCATCCCATTCGGGGTGATGGTGACTTCATACCCCTTGTCGCCGGCGGTCTCATCAATCGAATAGGAGGCTTCGAGTTGGATCGACCAGAACGGTTCCGCGTCATAATTCATCGCCATGAGGGAGAAGTTGCCGGCGAGGAATTGGACGGTGAGGGTCGTTCCGTCATCGAGGGTCTTATCCCAAGTGCCGTTAAGGATGTAAGCCGGGGTAATCCGCGAGAAGGTGCAGAGGTTATAGGCGTTTTGCTTATAAATGATTTCGTAGTTGGCACTGACCCAGATTTCCCAATTGAGGGTTGCGCCGGCAACGTGGGTGAAGGCAAGTTTATAACTGCCGTCCTCTTGCTCGGTCGCGACATAGCTGACGCTCTCTTCGGCTTGGGCGCCATAATCATGCAAGACCGCGGTGCCAGTAAGGCCATCATCGGCGCTTGGGGTGAAGTCAACGGCGTATTGATAATTATCGCCGGCGCCGGTCTTATAGGCGTATTCGCCGTCAAGCACCGAGGCGATAGAGGGGGCTTTGGCGATGACCATGGTCGCGGTCGTCTTGATATCGGGGGAGACCGAGGAAGCGAAGGTCACTTCGTAGGATCCGGCTTCATTGAAGACGATTTTGGCGGTGTCTTCCGAGATCGACCATTCGAGCTGAAGGTCAATGATCTCTTGGGTGTATTGTCCGTCCTCGCCTTCGACGGAGACCGTGTATTCCTGACTGGCTTCATGAGGCATAATCGACGGCTTGAAATACAACGGGGTGCCGACATAGCCGTTAACCGAGCCGCCGCCTAAGACCGTCGAGTTGTATTTCCCTTCGATGGTCGGGACGAATTGAGTAACGCTGATTTGCTTGGGCATCGCCGGAGTGATGGTCAAATGCAGCGTGTAGGTGCAATTGGTGGACTTGACGGTCAAGGTCGCTTCCCCGGTGGCCGAAGCTTGGATGTTGATGGCTCCGCCGTAATTATTGAAGTAAGCGTAGACGGCGTCGTTATCGGAAGTCACGTCGACGACATCGAAATCGAAGGAGGCGGTCGAAGGGGCGACATCGACCAAGGTTAGAATGGTTGATCCGGTCTGAATCTCAACCTCATCTCCGTTTTCATATATATTGCCCGCTTCATCGGAGAATTTGAACGAGCTGGCGAATAGGCCTTCGTAATCGAAGGGAACGGTAAGCGTCCGGGCCCCGATCGTCTGAGTGACCTCATAGATGGTTTCCGAACTCGGCTCGGCGCCAGGGCTAACGGTCGCGGTCCCGTATTCAGGGTCGACGACGAAGGATCCGCCGGAATAGTTCTTCGAGCTAAGCTCGATCGTGGCGAGTTCGCCATTGGCCGTCAAGGCGAATTCGACTTCGACCACCCGCATGACCCATTCGCTGGCGACGCCAAAGGAATAGGAATAACCATCTTCGGTAGTTCCAAATTTAGCGTCTTTGTTGGCGTTGGTTTTGGCCATCGCGAAGGTCCCTTCAAGCAAATCCTCGGCGCCATAGAAATAAAGATCGTAGTCATCGGTTACGTTAGCGAAAGCATAACCGGGGGCTTCAAAAGTCTCATAGCTCTTGCTTACGGACCCGTCTGATCCGTATTCGACTCCGACATAGGATCCATTGGCCCCGACAACATAAGTGGTGACTTCATCCCCAAAATAATCGGTGCCGGTCAATTTGACCGAATCAGTCCCATATTCGTAGCTGGTAATCTCTGGCGTGCCAGGATATCCAGAATAATTTTCGGTTTTGCTGACGGACCCGGAAGCGACGTTAGCGGCTTTCCCCACCGCCCCCGCCACGGCCGATTCGATGGTCGTTTTGATATCGGCGATGGTCAATTCGGCAGTATCGGAAGCATCGCCGACATTCACTTTGACCGTGAGCTTGCCGGCGATGGTCCCGGTATAGAGCGATCCGGTGGCGGCGTCGATGGTCGCGTCCATCGTGGCGGGATCCTTGGCGAGCGACCATGCGGGGGTCAAATCCCCGCCGTTTTCGACCGAGGCGGCCAAAGCAATGGTCTGGCCGGTGTAGATGGTCCCGGTGGGCACGCCGGTTATCTTGACGCTGACAGGTTTGGGGGCTTCGGTAACGGTGACTTCAATGGTGTCTTTGGCTTCCGCGACGGCGGCGGTCACCGTGACCTTCCCGGGCTTGACGCCGGTGAGAACGCCGTTCGCATCGATGGCGGCGACGCTGGTATCGGAACTGGTCCAAGTCACCTTATCGGTATCTTTGCCATTGGTGATTTTGGCGGTCAAGGTGATAGTTTTTCCAGCCTCGACGGTGGTGACGGTGCTGGTGATCTCAACCGTTACTTGTTTCTCTTCGCTCGAAGAGCTCAAAGAGGAGCTGCTCGAAGACGATTCATCGGAATCGCTTAATGAAGAGGGGGGGTGGATTCTGAGGGGCTTTCGGTACTCGACGTATCCGTGGGCCCGCAGGACCCCAAAACAAAAACGGCAGAGGCGACAAACAACAATGATTTTTTCTTCATGGTTTTTACTCTTCCTTTAATATTGGAGTTGGCTCCAGCCGGTTAAATGCTAAGGTCGGTCAAAATCGTGTCAAATGTTTTCTGAAAATTTCCCATTTTCAATCTTAGCAGCAGAAAATTGCCTTGATATCATCGAAGTAATATTTGCTTAATGTTAGGAACCAATCGGAAGCCGCTGACGTCATTAGATATGCGATCGTCGGAATAACCGAATAAAACAATTGGCCGCTAAAACTGGTATTTTGCTCGTCGTTGTCTTGATAGGGCCTTCAGAATACTAAAATCATTTGCATTCCCCCACCTAGTGGGGTATCATCCTGCCTGCGTATGAAGCAGCACGGACCTACTCTTCCGTCTGACGTCGCGATTAGCAATAAAGTAAGCCATAGCTACGTGGCCGAAGCTGCGACACCCGGGGAGAAGGAAGATCCGCTCTAGTCTTCGTAGGCGAAGAAAGGAGACATTTAGATATGTCTAGGTACACTGACAGCGTGTGGAAGAAATCACGCCATCTCGGTTTCTCGGTCCTCGAAACCGGCGATGAACTCAAGAAACGGGCTTATGGCCCCGGACAACATGGGCAGGATCGGAAACGGAAACCATCCGAATACGGCGTCCAGCTCCTCGAGAAGCAGAAGCTCCGCACCCTCTATGGGGTTAACGAACGGCAATTCCGCCGCCTCTTCCTCATCGCGAAGAAAGAGCCGACCGTCACTGGCTTAGCCTTCTTCCGCGTCCTCGAGTCCCGGCTTGACAACCTCGTCTTCCGGATGGGCTTTGCCCGGACCCGCGCGGCCGCCCGCCAACTCGTCAACCACGGCCACATCTTGGTCAACGGCAAGAAGTGCGACATCCCCTCCGCCCTCTGCAAAGTCGGCGACAAGATCTCGCTTAAAGGCGACAAGCCCCTCAAGGTCGTCAAGGAATCGCTCGATTCCCGCCCGGCTTCCGTCGGCTACGTGAATGTCGATGCCGAGAAGTTCGAAGGCGTCTACACCCGGGAACCGGAAAGAAACGAACTCCCGAGCGATATCAACGAATCGGCCATCATCGAGTACTACAACCGGAAACTCTAATCCTGAGTAAGGATCAAAAAATCGCCCTAGGTCGCCCCTAGGGCTTTTCTTTTTCGATTTACACTCAAGAAGAACGAGACAAGATCCGGGGTTGGCCAGGGAAGAGAAGGGAAAGAGAAGGTTTATCCTATAGGAAAGAATCGAATAGACGATCGCGAATCGATTTCTTTTCTGTCGACATAACGAAAAAACGACTTAAACTGCAATGGGTGAACACTTTGATTTTTGCGATTTTGTCCGGGTTTTATGTCGCTTTTCCTGAATTTACGGGTTTTCGGAAATAGCCAAGACAAAAGCCGACGGCTTCTCTAACAAGCAAAAATCGCACCGACAAAGTCGACGCGATAGGCCAATCGATACTGCTGAAAGGGTTAGAAAGAGGCGAGATAGTAGTTCTTCTTGCCCCGCTTGACGATGACGTATTTGCCATGCAGCAGCACCGATTCATCGATCGTCGCCTTCGGATCGGTAACCTTGGTTCCGTTGATGGCAACCGAGTTGCCGGTCACGAAGGTCCGGGCTTCCCGTTTGGAAGTCGCGGCCCCTAGTTCGATCAGCAGGTCTTCCAAGGCAATCGGTCCTTTGACCGTTTTCTTGAATTCCCCGAAGAGCTCTTCGATCTCCTTTTCGCTTAAGGAGGCGACTTCGCCAGAGAATAAGGCTTGGCTCATCTTGATGGCCTCATCGGCCGCCTCTTCGCCATGGATGTCCTTGGCGACTTCGTAGGCCACCCGTTTCTGCCCGATCCGAGCGCCCGGCGCGGCAAAGTGTTCCTTGGCCACTTCCTCGATCTCTTCTTGCGAGAGGAAGGAGAAAACCTTGAGGAAGCGGATGGCGTCCTCGTCGGTGACGTTCATGAAATATTGGTATAAGGCGTAAGGGGAGGTGAGGTTCGGGTCGAGGAAGAGGGCCCCTTTCTCCGATTTGCCGAACTTCTTGCCGTCGCTTCTTAGGATTAGATGGGCGGTCATGGCCCCGACCGGGGCCTCGTCGCCTTCGATTTTCCGGATCAATTCGAGTCCGGAAGTGAGGTTGCCCCATTGATCGTTGCCACCTAACTGGATCTTGACCCCGAGGGTCCGATAGAGATGGAGGAAGTCGATCGACTGGAGAATCTGATAAGCAAACTCGGTGAAGGAGATGCCGGCTTCCAACCGGCTTTTGACGATCTCTTTCGACAGCATGTAATTGATCGAGAAGTATTTGCCATAGTCCCGGAGGAACTCGATCGTGGTCATGTTCCCGAGCCATTCATAGTTGGAGATGACTTGGCCTTTCTCCGGGTCGCTTAAATCGATATAGCGTTCCAACTGGGCTTTGATCGAGGCGGTGTTCTTCTCCAAGGCCTCGACGGTCTGGAGGTTCCGTTCCTTGCTTTTCCCCGAGGGGTCGCCGATCATCCCGGTCGCCCCGCCGACTAAGGCGATGACCTTATGGCCGGCCCGTTGGAACCGCTTCAAAAGGGAGATCATGACGTAATTGCCAAGGTGCATCGAAGAGGCGCTGGGATCGAAGCCACAATAAACGGGGGCTTTCTCATCCAACAGCTTCGCGATTTTCTCTTCGTCGGAGAATTGCTCAATCAGGCCGCGATACCTGAGTTCATCCAATAAGGTGCTCATAACGGCCATAATTCTACCTAAAAGGTAGCCGTTTACAAGGAGAACCCATCGTTTTCCATCAAAGCCCGACCGACGGCTAATACCCGAGAAGGGAGGAAAAGGAAACATCTTTCGCTTTGTTCATAATTAAGTAGGAACATTTTGACCTCGGAGGCTCTTATCCATGATCATCGTTCCCATAAGCGAACTCGCCAACCATGCAGCGTTAGAACGCCGTTGCCTAGAGGCGGGTGGACCGGTCTTTGTCAAGAAAGGTGATAATCTCCGTCTCGTGGTAATGGATATGGATTATTTCAAAAAATTCATCCGTGAACGGGACCTCATTTCCCTTATCAATGAAGGTTTGAAGACGCACAATGGGCCGATTCGTCAATGGAGAAGAGGCCAAACGAAGGATCGAAAAGCGGTTGGAGATAAAAGAAAAAGATTCGATAGAATCGGACCCACCCTTCGCTAATTTGACACCTCCCCCGTCTCCGCGTATAATTCGCCCGTCATATGAACGTTCCTCTTGTTGATTCGCTCGACCCGGACTGTAGTAGTTACATAACCGTCTACGGCATGCCCTTATGGGGCGCAATAGTTTTGATCGCGGTCCTATTGCTGGTGTCGGGCCTATTTTCCGCTTCGGAAAACTCCTTCTCCAACTGCGATAAATACCATTTCAAGGTCGAGGCCGACAAAGGCTCGTTGACCAGCAAAATCATCGTGAGGCTCACCGAGCGCTTCGAGGACACCTTGGTCACCGTCTTAGTCGGGAATAACATCGTCCAGACCTTGATGTCCTCGATCGCCGCGGTCATTTTCCACGAAGTCTGCTTAGAAGCCGGGATGCCTGAGCTCGAAGCCATATTCTCGACCGTCGTCATGGGCTTTTTGGTCTATATCGTCAGCGACACCTGCCCCAAGATCTTATCCAAAGCGATACCGAATAAAATGGCCATCATCTTAGCTTGGCCTGATTTCTTAGTCGGCATCGTCTTATATCCGGTCATCGTCTTGTTCCGCTTATTGCTTAAGGGCGTCCATAAGATCTTTAAGATCAGCGATGAGAACATGCTGACGAAGGAAGACTTCATCGAACGGGCCAAGGAAGCCAAAAGCGAGGACGAAATCACTGAAAAGGAAGAGGATCTCTTTGAAGCCAATGAGCAAGCCCTCTTATCAAAAGCCTTCGTTTTCGACTCAATCCCCGTCAAACAGGTTTTGACGAAGAAAGAGAACATCGCCTATATCAAGGAAAAGGACTTGACCATCGCCAACGTCAATTCGTTATTGTTGAGCTCGCCCTATTCCCGCTTCCCGGTCATCGATGACGAGGAAAAGGAATGCATCGGGATCTTATCCGCGAACGTCTATTTCCAAGAATATAACCTCGATGAGCACCTTTCGATCCGCTCGACCTTACTCCCCCCGGTCTATGTCGAAGAAGACGAGACTCTAGATGACGCCTTCGATATCCTTAACGAAGAGCAGACCCACATGGCTCTAGTCAAAGGGAAGGATGGAACAATCGTCGGCTTGGTCACGATGGATGACTTATTAAGCGAACTGGTCGGGAAGCTCGACGAGATCCCAGCCAAGAAAAAGGAGGCCAAATAAGATGATCGCCGTCTATTTCATCATATTGTTGGTCCTGCTTTTCCTTTCGATGTTCTTCTCCTCGGCCGACATGGCTTTCGGCTCAGTCTCGATCGCCCGACTTGAAAGTGAGAAACGGAGCAAGAAAAACGATTTAGCCATCAAATTGTCGCGAGGCTATGACAAGACCATCTCGACTATTCTTTTGTTCAACGACACCGTGAATGCCGCCCTCGACACCATCTCGACCCTATTGGGTATGTTGGTCGCGGCCGAATGGTTTCATGTCGTCGATCCCGACGCCCAGGAAACCTATGGCTTAGCCTGCTCGATGATCTTCTTAGTTTTGAAGATCATTTTCGGCGAGATCATCGCCAAGTCATTAGGCAAAGTTTATAACCGCGGCTTGGTCCGGGCCTATGCCTATATCATCCAGGCCTGCTACTACCTCACTTACCCCATCACCTTCTTAGTCGGGGGGTTCGGCTCATTGGTCACCCACCCGGTCACTCAAACCGTCCAGGATGATTCGCCAAGCGACGACGAACTCCACGAAATGACGGATGAGCTAGAGGAAAAAGGCGAGATTGACGAACAGGCCGCCGAGTTGTTACGTGGGACCATCGATTACGCCACCACCGAAGCCTATGAGATCATGACCCCGCGGGCCAAAGTCTATGCCATCGCCTTAGAGGATACCTTAAAGGATATCTTCAAAGACAACGAGACCTTCCACCACTCGCGGATCCCGGTGTATGAAGATGACTTCGACACGATTTCTGGTTTCGTGAAAAGCAAAGACTTAATCCGTCTCCATCTTGAAGGGAAGCAACTGATTGAGGAAAGCATCATCAACCCCGTCCTCTTCATCCCCCGGACGGTCGAGATCAACGATCTTTTCCAACGGATGAAGAAGGAGAAAGCCCAGATGGCCATCGTCATGGATGAGTACGGGGCGGTCGAGGGGATCATCACCATGGAGGATATCGTCGAGGAGATCGTCGGCGAGATCTGGGACGAGACCGATAAGGCCGATGAGCCGATCGAGGAGGCCGGGGAGAACGAGTTCATCGTCGATGGCTCGGTCACCTTACGGGAATTCTGCTCCTACTTTGACCTCGACTTCGATTCGATCGAGACCGAGTACGACACCATCGGGGGCTTCATCGTCGACTTACTGGGCGACCGCTTTGCCAAGCAAGGGGACGAAGTCGAATACGAAGGGCTCAAGCTCAAAGTCCTCCACGTCGAAGGGACCGCGGTCGATAAAGTGCTGGTCACCGCCCCACCGAAAGGAGACGAAAAGAAAGAAGAATAACGGCCTACGGGCCGTTTTTTTATTCCCAACTTTCAAAGAAGTAAACCCCTCTTTGAAAAGAAGTTGAAAAGAAGTAATAGAGAAGTTACCCTATATTCAAAAGGTAACAAAGATGCTCACTAGAGAGGAAATATTAAATGGAGGGATTGAGACCAAGGACGCCGAATTCCAATGGGTTCTTGCCGATGGTCCTGAAGCCTTTGAGTGGCTTAAAACCGTCTGCGCCTTCGCCAATACCTTAGGCGGTAAAATATACGTCGGAGTCGATAATGATGGATCGGATATTGGATTGCCTAGAGAACAGATCGATTCCCAGGTGCAAACCTTTATCCGTAACTTCAAAGAGCATATATCGCCTTTGCCTTTATACAATTTCGTCTACCGCGATACCGAGTCCGGACAAATCGTCATCATTATCGAAATTTCCAAGGGAGTCCACCCTCCTTACATTCTGACCTTCCACTCGATTCCAAGCATCTATGTCCGCGACGAAGGAAGGGGCACCCCCGCTAGTCGCGGCGAAATTTACAACATGGTTTTAAATGCCATCCCATTTGACGCCGACAAGGCTCTTACCGACGAGATTTTCAATATTGATGACTTCGCCGTCCTCAATGATGAGTTAAAAAAGAAGAAGGGCACGTCCCTCCGCCTTTCAATGCTGGTAAAAAGGGGAGCCGCGGATAAAAATGGCCAATTGAGAATAGCCGCCATGATGCTACGCGATGATTACAATGGTCCTTATACCCGCTATCGAATCGTCAAATGGCACGGAAGAAGCAAAGGCGACGATACCTATATCGAACTATCCTCCGGATCAGGTAACGTCATTGAAGCGGTATCCGATATAGTCGACACCATCTTAGATAACACCGAACGCATTGAAACCAAAAAAGCAATTGGCCGCAGCACCGTATATGCCTACCCGGTCCGTTCCCTTACCGAAGGGGTGATCAATGCCTTTGTTCACCGAAACCTCAATCTCAAAAACTCCGAAATCTTAATCAGCATCTTCCGGGATCGAATCGAAATTTCCTCGCCCGGCTCCCTAAGCAATGGAATCATATTCGAGAAAGAACGAAATCTGTCTTTAATCGATTCCGAAACGCGAAACTCAGCCCTAGGAAACCTTTTAAACATGGTCAATATGTACGAAGGCTTAGGAAGCGGATATCGAAAGATACTGGAGGATTATTCCTTAGCCGATGAAGCTCATCAGCCATTTGTTTCCTCTCACTACAACGCTTTCGTTTTGACTTTGCCCTCTTTGCTTTATAAGCCAGGTCTGGCCGCTCCAAAAGGCGAATTGAGTTTTTCTGCGCTAAGCAAAGATGATTTGTCGCCGAAGCAGTTGAAGACCATTGCCTATTGTTATGACGCCAAAAGAACCGTTGAGAAAATCGCCACTTATTTAAACATCAAGCCATCAACCTATCTTAGAGAAGAAATACTCGAACCTTTAATTGAGAAGGGGATTTTAGTCAAAGCCGGAAAAGGCAAACAAAAATTCTATCTAGTCAATAAAGAAAAGGTCCGAAAGGAATTTGAATGAATCTGTGGAATAAATAAGCCGAAAGAACTTTTCCGCTTTTTAGATCATAGGAATTAAACACACCTCATGTACTACGATTCCGAGGTTTTCTATTGTTTGCCGAATGATGAATCAGCTTATCGGTGACTAAGCACAGTGGCGGCCATGGCCAATACCGAAAGCGGTGTCTTTTATTTCGGCATCAACGGGCAGACTAGGAATATCGCCTAAGCCGAAGAAGAAACCAAGAAGCAAATTGCCTCTTTCATCAAGCCGGTAAAAAAACATATCCACCAAGCCCCACCTATTCAATCTTCCGTCGCCTCGATAACGAGTTCCGTCTCCCTGCCATCTCTTTCATTCAGAAAGGGGACCGGACTTGGTGGGTCTTAAACTGGGCTGGTCATTCCGGCATCTATAACCGAAGGAAAAGAGCCGTTTTACATTAAAAGCCGAATCATAGGCTCATGCCATCTCCCCACCGAGCAATTTTACAATCAATCCTAATGAATAAAACTGTGTGGGCACACACTTTCATATAACAGCCACAAGATGAAATGGGCACTTTCGAAAAATCCTATTGGATAAAAATGTGTGGGCACACACTTTCATATAATAGGTTTACATATCTTCCAAAGGCCCCTAGGCAATTTTCATTTCCAAAATAATACCCGTTCGGGTACGAAAAACCGCCTAGCCCTAAGACTAGACGGTTGAGAGGTTGGGATTAGATTAATACATGTCCCCGCCCATGGAAGGGGCGGCAGCCGGCTTTTCTTCCTTAATCTCGGTGACCGCCGCTTCGGTGGTGACGAACAAGGAAGCGATGGAGGAGGAGTTAAGGACGGCGCTCCGAGTGACTTTGGTCGGGTCGACGATGCCTTTCTCGAACATATCGCCCCAGACGCCATTCTTCGCATCGAAGCCAACGTTCTCCTTGGCCGCTTTCTGCTTCTCGACGATCTCTTCCGGTTCATAACCGGCGTTTTCGGCGATCTGACGAAGCGGATCGAAGAGGGATTCCAAGACGGCATTGATGCCTTTTTGAATATCGGCGTTGTCATCATGGAGGGTCGGCTTGAGGGCCTTATAGCATTCGGCTAAGGCGGCGCCGCCACCGACGACGATGCCTTCGGAAACGGCGGCTTTGGTGGCGTTAAGGGCGTCCTCAATCCGGAGCTTCTTGTCTTTGAGTTCGGATTCGGTGAGGGCCCCGACTTTCAAGACGGCGACACCATCGCTGAGCTTAGCGATCCGTTTGGCCAAAGCCTTCTTATCATAAGAGGAGGTGGCGACGTCATGCTGGGCGGTCAATTCGGCGATCCGGTCATTGATCTCCTTCTTGCTGCCTTCCCCGCCGACGAGCAAGGTCTTGTCCTTCTTGATGGTGGCTTTCTTGACCCGGCCAAGATCCTCGATGCTGATGTCCTTGAGTTCCATCGAGAGGTCTTTGGAATAGAACTTGGCCCCGGTCATGATGGCGATATCCTGGAGGGCGGCTTTCTGGGCATCCCCGAATTCCGGCGCCTTGACGGCGACGACGTTGAAGGTCCCGCGAAGCTTATTGACGACGATGGTCGAGGTGACGTCGGCATCTAAGTCGTCGGCGATGATGAGCAACGGCTTATGGCTATCGACGATGGCTTGGAGCAACGGCACAATGTCATTGATGTTGCTGACTTTCTGATCGGTGACGAGGACATAAGCGTTCTCAAGTTCGGCCACCATCTTCTCCCGGTCGGTGACCATGTAAGGAGAGATATAGCCTTTGTCGAATTCCATGCCCTGGGTGACGGTGAGTTCATCATCGATGCCTTTGGAGTCATCGACGGTGATGACGCCGTTCTTCCCGACCTTCTCCATGGCCGAGGCGATGAGTTTGCCGATCTCAGCCGAGCCCGAAGAGATGGTCGCGACCGATTCGATATCCTCATTGGTATCGATCGGCCGGGATTTCTTCAGTAATTCCTCGGCGACCGCTTTGCCGGCTTTCTCGATGCCAGACCGGACGAAGACCGGGTTGGCGCCTTTTTCGACGTAATCGATGCCCCGATGGATGATCGACTGGGCGAGCAAGGTCGCGGTAGTCGTCCCATCGCCAGCCGCGTCATTGGTCTTGTTGGCGACTTCATAGACCAGCTTCGCGCCCATGTTGGCGTAGCCGTCCTTCAATTCGATTTCCTTGGCGATGGTGACCCCATCATTGGTGATAAGGGGCGAGCCATAGCCTTTGTCGAGGACGACGTTCCGGCCTTTCGGTCCGATGGTGAGCTTGACGGTGTTGGCGAGCTGATCAACGCCCGAGAGCATGGCGTCGCGGGCGGCTTTGCCAAGTTTGATTTCCTTTGCCATATTGATAATGCCTTCTTTCCTTTATTCGATGGTGGCGAGGATGTCCTCGTCCTTGATGAGGATGTATTTCTTCCCATCCTCTTCGACGTCGGTGCCGGAGTATTCCCGGTAGACGACTTTGTCCCCGACTTTGAGGGTGATGGCGATGAGGTTGCCCTTCTCGTCTTTCTTGCCCGGGCCGACGGCGACGACGGTCGCGACATTGCCCGACTTCTTCTCGGTGGTCAAGACGATCGAGCCGACTTTCTTCTCGCTCGGGGTCTTCTCGAGCAAGAGGTAATCATTCAATGGTTTAATCATTTCTGTGCATGCTCCTTTGTGGTGCAAGTAAATGATAATGAGGTTTTTGGCACTGTCAAGGCTAGAGTGCTAAATATTTTTGCCGCTCCTTTTTCTTTGCTTAGGGAAGCCGGGATAATCCTTTTGTAAATAAGAGACACAGACTATGGTGATGGATAAATGGCGGGCGAAGGGATTGCTTTGCCTCCACGCCGAAAAAACCCAAAAGAACAAGCCCAAGCCCGGGGGCTGGCCCAAGAATATAACGCCACCAAACCGACGGAAATCGCCAAAAGGAAGGGACTTTTGCAAAAGATATTCGGTTTTTGCGGCCCTTCGGTCTGGATTGAGCCGCCCTTAACGGTCGCGATGGGCAAAACGGTCAAGATCGGGAAAGGCTCGGTCATCGGGGCCGGGACGGTCGTCACCAAGGACATCCCGGCCATGAGTTTGGCGGTTGGGGTCCCGGCCAAAGTCCTCCGCCCCATTACCGACGCGGATAAAGTCGAATACTAAAAAAGGACCCGCGGGTCCTTAATTGATGGTCGAGGCGCCTTTAACGAAGCTCGCCTCGAAGCGGTACGTCTTATCGACGAGATTTTGATTGAGCAGATCGGTCAGCATGTACATCGACCGCTTCCCGACTTCCGCCATATCGATGTGGAAGGAAGAGAGGGTCGGCCGCACGATGGCGGCGTATTTGGTCCCGACGATGGATACGACCTCGATGTCCTCGGGGACTTTGAGCCCCGAATCGGTCGCGGCGTTCATGATCGCGGCCGCGATCGAATCCCGGTAGCAAAGGAAATAACCGGTCTTGGTGTTTTTGAAATACTGGACGAAATCGGCGTAGGTCCTTGAATAGGAATCATCGCAATTGACGATCTTATAGGAGGCCCCGAGCTTTTGGTGCATCTTAATGAAGGAGCGTTCGCACCGATCGAGCAACCGGCCCCCGTTATGGACGTGGAGGAAGGTCATCTCCTTATGGTCGGGGGAGGCGCAGTAGGAGGCGACTAACCGCGAGACGTTGGAATCGTAATCAAGCAAGACGTCGCCGATCTTCTCCCCATTGACTTTGGCGTCGATCACGACGGTCGGGACGTTGTAGCTCGAGATACGGGAAACGTCATCTTGCCCCAACTGGTCATCGAAGATGATGGCCCCGTCGACGTGGGCGGTGATGACCTTATCAATCATCGATAAGGCCTCTTCCCTTGAATGGGAGGTGGAGAACAAAGTTAAGACATAGCCCTTCTCCCTTCCGATTGAGGCGATGCCGTTAAGGAAGTTAGAGATGTAGACGTAGTTGGCGCTCGGGATGATGACCCCGATGTTGGTCGTCCGGTTGGTGGCTAGGGCCTGGGCTAAGGCGCTCGGCTTATAGCCTAAGGCGGCGATGGTCTCCTCGACCCGCTGCTTGGTGGCCTCGGTGACGGAACCGGATTTATTGATGACGCGGGAGACGGTGGCCAAGGACACGCCGGCCGCTTGGGCCACTTGGTAGATGGTGACCCGGTCTTTCAGATTTTTCATTCTTTTACCCCCTGTGGATGACCCCATTTTACACAGGCGTATGAAAATGTAAATGTAAATCTTTTCTTAAATTTTCAAGAAGTTTTCATAGACAATTTCATGGAAATAAACAAAAATCCGGGTTTTATGGCCCGGATTTAGTTCGCTAAGCGAATTAAATGTATGAAAGGAAAACGCTTACAAAGCCATCAGGTCGACTTTTTCCAGCCGCGAGGAGGGGATGTTATGCCGCCCTTCTTTGGCTTCGGGACGGCCATCGAGCTCGACAAGGTCGCCGGTGAAGCCGCAGGTGGTGTTGTTGACTAGATACGTCCCAACCCCGTACATATCGACCGGAACCCCAAGCTTGACCCACTCGGCGATTTTCTCCGGGGTGAAGCCAGAGGAGACGACGATCTGGACGAAATCAAAGCCATGGTCATCGAGGGCTTTCCGCAAGGCGAAGATCAGTTCCTTGCACACCCCATGGGGATCGAAGCCGCTGGTGTCCTTATCATCGAAATAATGGTCGATGAGCGATTTTGAGGTATCGACCCGGATGGCCTTGAGCTTATGGCCGAGATGCTTGGCCAAAGTGACGGCATCGACGGTGACGTTGTTATGGTAATCGATTAAGCAGGTAACCGGGGCATCGGGATAGGCTTTTAAATATAGGTCGGCGGCTTGGCAGACATCGCCCCCGCTGACCTCGATCAAAGCATGGGGCATGGTCCCCATCCCCTTGACCCCGACCCAAGCCCCTTGGGCATCGGTCGAGAAGGCCTTGATCCCCCCGACGTAGGTGGCATAGCCATCGCCCGGCTGGGTCAGATAATCATCCTGTCGGTCGGCCATCGAGAAGGTTTTAGCCCCAGCTAAGGCTCTAACTGTTCGCATGGTATTGGTCGCGACCGAGCTCCGCCTAGCCAATATCCCATCGATTAGGGATTCAAGGAAACCGAAGTCCTCATAACGCCCAGTGACCTTTAAAACCGGCTCATTGGCGGAAATCAGATCGCCGTCGTTCAAGGCCTCAATAACGAGGTCTTCCGGATGGACGGCAAATTTACGCAAGACCGCCAGCGATTCGTCGATCCCGCAGACCATGGCGTCATCGGTCCGCTGGAACCATTGTTCAGTGACGATATGGCCGGGGGCGAATTTGGCGACGATCTCTCGGGATTTAAGGAAATAGTTAGCCGAGTAATACCCTTCCCCAATCCGCGGATCGAGCTTAAAGGTCTTGTCGGTCAGCCGTTTGATCTTTCCCTCTTCCTTCAACTGGATTTCGAGTTGTTCCATAGTTTTACGCGCGGAAATAATCCTCGCCCTCCTTTTTGGCTTTCTCGATATAGGCGGCTTTGCTTTCCTCCCCGATCTTGAGATCGAAGGGTGAGCAAACTTCACCATCAATGGCGATGTTTTTCTCCACCCGCGGGTTGAATATGGTCCCATCTAACCGATAACCGCCGGTTTTGACGACGATGCGGTCGCCCTTTTGGCAGTTTTGGTAACGGGTGACGGTGGTGAGTTTCCGCTTCCCATCACTCAGATAGAGGATCCGGGCATTCTCATAAAGCGGATGCTCTTCGGTGCTCTGGATTAAGCAGACGGTGTATCCCGAACCAATCGGTTCATTATTGATCGGATAGCCGGCCGCTTGGGCTAATTCGACTAACTTATCATAGCCTACGAGCTGGGCGTTATACCCCTCGACCGGCTTGATCCCGTGGGACTGGGGGTTAAAGAGGTTATAGCCGATGACCTCCTCGCCTTTCAATAAGACGGTTAGGTCCCCGACCTTCACCGCCTTCTCGGGCTTAGTAGCCGCCGAATCGGTAAGAAAGAGGCAATCGAGGGTCGGATTGTAGAAGATAGCGATCATGTTCATTTCTCCTCTTTATTCAGGATCAGGTAATGGATGGGGATGCCGTATTGGCGGAACTGGGATTCGTATTCGGTTAAGGCATCATCCTCTTTCAAGGCGTAATCGTCGTCGGAATAGACGATATGGAGGTTAGCCAAGGGGGCTTGCTCCTTCGAATACTCGAAGAGGTCGGCGTTATCGGTCTTGAAACGGATCTCCCCACCTTCGTCCAATAACTTGGCCATCATCGTTAAGCGTGAGGTCTCGGTTAGCCGCCTCTTGTGGTGGCGAAGCTTGGGCCAGGGGTCAGGGAAGTTGACGTAGATCTTGGCGAACCGGTAACCGGACTCGAGGAAGATAGGGGCCAGCTCATCGAAGTCGGAAGCAAACAGCCGAACGTTATTCAGCCCGGCGTTTAAGGCTTTCTTGCCGGCCACGGCCGCGATTGAATGGTCTTTCTCGATGGCGAGGTAATCGCCTTTTTGCTTACTGGCCATTCCGAGCAGGAAGTCGCCTTTGCCGCAGCCGATCTCGAGATAACTGGGTTTATTTAAGTCGAGCCCTTGGGGCGAGGGGAAGAGGTCGGGGTGGACGGAGATAAAGGGGTCGGCCCACTTCTTCTTTCGACTTCTCACTGGGCCGCCTTCCCGAGCCGATAGATGGCGTCGGCGTAAATGGCGATCTGGGCCAAGAAGTCCGAAAGGTAAATATATTCGTTCGGTGAATGGATATCGCCCGGATGGTTTTTGAAGGCCGACCCGTAGGCGACGGTGTTTTTGGCTTCTTTGGCATAGGTTCCCCCACCGATGGCCATCGGCTTATCGAATAGCTTATGGGTCATATGGCGGTAGCTCTTCATCAAGGTCGCGACCAAAGTCGACTTCTTATCGTAAAGAAGCGGCGCAGTATAGCTCGCTTTGGCGAAGTTCATGTCGAGGTAATCCTCGGCTTTCTTGATATTGGCTTCGTAATCGACCTTCTCCCCGAACCGGTAATCAAAAGAAAAGGAAATGCTATGCTTCGAGCAATCGTATTTGACCATGCCGGAGCAATAAGTCGATTTACCCAGTTCAGTCGCCGTATGTTCCCCGCCAAACACCGAGCCATCGGTCGAGGAAACGAATAAGCCGAGTTTGGATAAGAACGGGTTGTCGAGGGCGGTCCCTAAGGTCAGGAAGGCCTTGGCGATGGCCGATTCTCCAAGTTCCGGGGTCGAGGCGTGGGCGCTCTTGCCTTTGAAGACGGCGATGCCAAGCATCCCTTCCTCGCTATAATCGCCTAAGGAAGGATCGGCTTTGAAGGCGGCCTTCACTTTCTTATTGGCGGAAAGCGTGACCATGACCTTATCGCAGACGGCGTTATAAGCGGCCCCGCCTTCGATGGCGACGATCGGGCTTAGATCGATCGATTTGAGGAAATGGCCATGGACGATGCCTTTCTCAGCATAAATAAGGGGGAAATCGGCATCGGGGGTGAACCCGAGGGCGCATTCCTCTTTTTTCGCTTCGCCAAAATAATGCTCTAAGCAGGAGGAGCCCCGTTCCTCATCGCCCCCGGCCACTAACCGGACCCGGTAACCATCGATGAGCCCATTGTCTTTAAGCAATTTCATCGCGTAATAGGCCGCCACCAAGGGGCCTTTGTCATCGCTTGTCCCGCGGCCAATCATCTTCTTTTCTTTCCCTTCGCCGATGATTTTCGCTTCAAAGGGCGGGTTGTCCCATTTCCCGGTCGCCGGCACGACATCGAGGTGGGCATAGACGCCGATAAGCGGGCCCTTCTCGCCATAAGCGACCTCAGCGCAGCGATTTAAGGTCTTCTCGGTCTTAAAGCCATGTTCTTTGGCTAAGGTTAAGAAAGCTGATAAAGCCTCGTCGACCCCTTTCCCATAAGGACTAGCCGGGGTGACGGTCTTTTCATCGTAGACCGAATTGATCTTCACTAAATCCTGGAGGGTGAGCACGGCGTTATGCTCATAGTTTTTGGCGAGTTTCTTGAAATTAGGCATGATGGTGGTTCTCCTCTGTTTTCTCAGTAAGGCCGGCTTTCCTTAGGGCCAGATAGAGGGCAGGCGTCAAGAATGCGGCCAATCCGGTCTCGCCCGCCGCCCCTAGAAGGATGCAGGTGAGGAAGGTCAAGGCCGTCCCCTGCCCTAAGGGAGAGCTGCTGCTAAGGTATCCCGCGACCTCAGTCGGGAAGAAGATATAGAGGTCGAGGAAGACGAGGCCGGTATGCAAAATCGTGAGCCCGGCCGCGGCCAAGGCTAAGTATAGGCTTTCTTTCCCCGAATGGGAAATTTTCCTTATAAAGGAAAACACCAGCCCGGCGATGAACCCAAATAGGAGCCGGGGCGGGATGGCGGTCCAGGGATAGATGAAAAGAAGGTTGAACCCGGCGCCTTGTAACATCGCCTGGATCATCGAACAGACCCCGAAGACCAAGCCGTAGAAGGCGCCCCGCTTGGCCCCGAATAGACAAGCCCCGACCAAGACGGGGATATGGAGCAAGGTGAAAGAGAGGAAAGGAGTGACGAAGATGAACCCCATGTTCGGCACAAAGGTCATGATGACGATCAGGGCGATGAGGACCGCATCGGCGCTCATGCGGCGAATGGTTTGCCCTTTATCTTTCTCCTTGGGGAAGGATTGGGTGAAGAAGACCGCGGTCAAGAGCAATAAGACGCAAAGCAGAATCAGTCCCGAGAGCTGAAGATAGTTATTCATGGTCATTCCTCGCGTAAATAGATTGGAGGCCGCGGAGCAAAAGCTCCCGGTCATAGGTGAAAGAGGGCAATAGCTCCTTCGCGAACTCGGCATAGCCGCCGGTTAAGATAAACCGCGGGGAATTCAATTCTTTCCCAATCGAGGCCCCGATGTCCTTAATGGCGGCCGCCGTCCCATACAATAAGCCCGATTGGATGGCTTCGACCGTGTTCCTTCCTAAGGGGGAGGCGGGCACTTGGTAAGCGACTTTCGGCAAAGCCGCCGTCCCCTGGCTTAAGGCGTTCATCCCAAGTCCTAATCCGGGCATGATCGAGACCCCGATGAACCCTTTCTCCAAGGAATAGGCGATGATCTTGGTCGCGGTCCCGAGGTCGGCGATGACGCAGTCGGACTGGTAAGTCGCTTTGGCACCGGCGCAATCGGCGACTAAATCGTTCCCGACTTCGCTGGGCACCGGGACGTCGATCCGGATCCCGGTCTTGAGTTTCCGGCCAAGAATCAGGGGCTCGATACGGAAAAGCCCCCGCAAGACATCGGTGTAGATATCGGTATATAAGGGGACGACCGAACATAATATCGCCCCATTGATTTCTTGATGATTAATGCCCTGGTCTTTGCAATAGAGGGACAGACGAGTCCGTTCCTCGTCGAGGGTCCCCCCTTCCTTGAACCGGGCGACTTGAACAAGCTTCCCCTTTTCGAAGAAGCCGATGTCGGTCAAAGTATTGCCGACGTCGATGCAGATGATCATTGGTTTTCGCTACCTCCGGCTTCGGCCCATGACGGTGCCTAGCGGGCCTATCATACCCTTTTCAAAGCAAAAGGGCACAAAAAAGCCGTCAATCCGAGTGAACTGACGGCTAGCGATTAAGCGACGACGATATTAAGGATCCGGCCGGGGACGAAGATGACTTTCTTGATGGTCTTCCCTTCAAGGTAAGGCTTGATCTTGGAAGAGGCGCTGGCTTCCTTCAAGGCTCCGTCTTGGTCGATCTCGGCGTCCATCTCGATGACGTCGCGGGTCTTGCCGTTGATCGAGACGGCGATCTTCTTTTTGGCGATGATCAGATGCTTCGGCTCGTAAGTCGGCCAGGCCTCATAGGTGATGAGGTCTTCATGGCCGAGACGATGCCACATCTCCTCACCGACGAAGGGGCAGACGCAGGAGAAGACCTTGACGAACCCTTCGAGGTAACTCTTATAGATCGACTTGGCCTTATAGCATTCATTCACGAACACCATCATGGCCGAGATGGCGGTGTTGAAGGCGAGGGCTTCGTAATCTTCGGTGCATTTCTTAACCATGCAGGCGTAGGCGAAATCCAAGGATCCGTCGTTGGTCTCGCTGATTAGCTTGACCATGTTCTCGTCATCGACAAGACGGTAAACCCGTTCGATGAAGCGCTTGGCCCCGTCTAAGCCGGTGGTCGACCAGGGCTTGGCTTCCTCTAAGGGCCCGGCGAACATCTCGAATAAGCGGAGGGCATCGGCCCCATGGCTTTTGACGATGTCATCCGGATTGACGACGTTGCCCCGGGATTTCGACATCTTCTCCCCGTTGGCCCCGAGGATCATCCCTTGATGGAACAGTTTTTTGAAAGGCTCTTTGCAGGAGACGACGCCGATGTCATAAAGGAACTTATGCCAGAAACGGGCGTAGAGGAGATGGAGGACCGCGTGCTCGGCCCCGCCGACGTAAAGGTCGACCGGGAGCCAGTGGTCCAATAGCTGCTTGTCTGCCAAAGCCTTATCGTTATGGGGATCGATATAACGGATGTAATACCAGCAGGAGCCGGCCCATTGGGGCATGGTATTGGTCTCCCGCTGCCCATGCCTTCCGTCTTCGGCGGTATAGGAAAGCCATTCCTCCCCGGCTTTGGCTAAGGGAGGCTTCCCGTCTTTAGTCGGCTCATAGGAATCGAGCTCCGGCAGGACCAGCGGCAATTGATCATCCGGTAAGGGATATTCGGTCCCGTCGTCAAGCCGGACGACCGGGATCGGCTCACCCCAATAACGCTGACGCGAGAAAATCCAGTCGCGAAGCTTGTAATTGATGACTTTCTTGCCCTTCCCCATTTCCTCGAGGTGAGAAATGATCGCGGCTTTGGCCTCTTCGATATTGAGCCCGTCGGCATAGTCGGAATTGATGTGCTTCCCATCCTCGACGTAGGCGGTTTCACTGATGTCGCCTTCTAAGACCTGGATCAGCGGGAGGCCATGCTTCTTGGCGAATTCATAGTCCCGTTCATCGTGGGCTGGGACAGCCATGACGGCGCCCGAACCATAAGAACCTAAGACATAATCAGCGACATAGACCGGGACTTCCTTCCCGTTGATGGGGTTGACGGCATAGGCCCCGGTGAAGACGCCGGTTTTCCCTTTGACGTCTTTGCTCCGGGCAAGGTCGCTTCTAGATTTCGCTTCCTTAACGTAGGCTTCAACCGCTTCTTTCTGCTCCGGGGTGGTGATCTTCTCAATTAAGGGATGCTCCGGGGCGAGGCAGCAATAAGTGCAGCCGAATAAGGTATCGGCCCGGGTGGTGAAGACTTTGAAGGAACCGTGCCCACCAACTAAGTCGAACTCGATCTCGGCCCCGATCGATTTGCCAATCCAGTTTTTCTGCATGTCCAAAGTCGACTTCGGCCAGTCAAGGAGGGAGAGGTCCTCCTCCAATCTTTCGGCATAGGCGGTGATCTTCAGCATCCATTGCCGCATCGGCATCCTTATGACCGGATACCCGCCCCGTTCGGAGACCCCGTCTTTGACTTCCTCATTGGCGAGGACCGTCCCTAACTCCGGGCAATAATTGACCGGGACGTTGGAGACGTAGGCTAGGTCATGACGGAGCATCTGAGCAAAAATCCATTGGGTCCATTTGTAATAACTCGGATCGATGGTCGCGATCTCCTTGCTCCAGTCATAGGAGAAGCCGAGGTCTTTGATCTGCTGTTTGAAATGGGCGATGTTCTGCCGGGTGAATCCTTCCGGGTGGACGTTGTTTTTGATGGCGAATTGCTCGGCTGGCAAGCCAAAGGCATCCCAGCCCATCGGATGGAGGACGTTATAGCCTTGCATCCGCTTCATCCTAGCGATGATATCGGTCGCGGTGTAGCCTTCGGGGTGGCCGACGTGGAGCCCTTGGCCCGAGGGATAAGGGAACATGTCGAGGACGTAATACTTGGGACGGGAGAAATCATGGGTATCGCAGTAGAAGGCGTCCTTTTCCTCCCATGCTTTTTTCCATTTGTTCTCAATTAGAGTGAAATCGTAGCTCATACGCGGCGATTATAGCCTTTATGCGGTCGCGGGTGAAGGTCATTCCAATAGACCGGCCATATAGACCGGCAAGTAGGTGATGCCCTCTTCCTTTTTGCTGTCTTTAGTCCAGAGGACGGTTGGGGAAACAAGTATCGAGGAATACTCCTTCATCGCCCGTTTCAAGGAAGAAAGGCTATAGGCGTCCGAAGACTTGACCTCGACTGGGATAAGCTTCTTGCCCCGACGGAGTAGGAAATCCAATTCGTAACGGTGGTCGGAATTGTCATGAAAGGTGTAGTAATAAAGCCGCCGGCCGGCCGCGGCGAAAGCCTGGGCGACGGCGTTTTCATAGATATAGCCTTGGTTGGTTGAGAGCCTATCGGAGATGATCGAACGGTAAATATCGCTTCCCCCGCCGTCTTGGTCATTGTAGATATCGGAGATAAGCAAACCGGCGTCGGAGAAATAAAGCTTGAACCGGCTGTCGTCGCGAAGCTGTTTCATATTGATGTTAAGTTCGGTAAGGTCAAAAGCCCGGAGGAAGATTTGCGAATCCTCCAAAGCTTTGAAAGTCATGCGAATAGTCGAATCGCTCACCCCTCTTAACGATGAAACGCGAAACCGGGAATTGGTCAAACCTAGATTTGAAGCGGCCATATCGAATATATCGCCAGCCTTTAACCCGAATTCCTCGTCAAGTTTCGCCATATCCTGGCGATAAACTCGAAGGATAAGCTGCTTTTCGCGGTCAGCGACGAAATGTGAGGAGTTGGCCAAAAAAGCCGCGGCCACCTGGGGCATGCCCCCAGTGACTAAGTAATGGCGATATTCTTGAATGGCCTGTTTATGAAGCGCAGGGCCTAAGCTTCGTTTATTCGCATAGCATTGCCGGATAAAATCAGCGAGAATCTTCTTGCCCCGAGCCCAAAGGAATTCCTCAAAGTCCATCGGATGAAGAGTAAAGGCATCTTCTTCGCTGGGAATAAACTGCGTATCTGTTTTCTTGTGAATACTAATCAAAGAACCGGTTTCGATAAAATCATAACGCCCGTCCTTAACGAAATACTTGATATAACTCCTAGCGAGGGGAAATTCCTGAACTTCATCAAAAATGATAAGCGATTCCCGGGGAAAGAGTTCGGTCCCGTAATTGGCCATTAAAGCCGAAAAGAAATAGTCAAGGTCAGGCAAATACTCAAAAGCGGAAGTAGCCCGTCCCCGATCCTGCCGGAAATCCAAAAGAATATGGGAGCGATATTCCCGTTTGGCGAATTCCCCCGCCAAAGCCGTCTTCCCAACTCCGGGGGCTCCTTCGATCAGCAAGCCATAGCGGCCTTGGTCTTGTTTGAAGTCGAGAAGCGTCTGATAGGCTTTTCTTTCGAATATATCCATCTAGAAATAATTATACCATTTTTAACCTTAAAAGGCGCTTTTAAAATCTAGGCAAAAAATAATATCAAGCGGGTTTTTCGTGGATTTGAGAAAACAACCACAAAGCCGCCGAATCCTAGATATTAAAAGCCTCGGGCCAAGCCCGAGGCTAAGCTGATGAGTTAAAGCTTTACTTGCTGCTATAAAGACGGAGGTAAGCGGCGGCCGCTTTCTTCCAGGAATGGTCGCTCTTCATGGCGTTGCGCCGCATCTTGAGCAGCTGCGACTTGTCCTTATAGACCTCGAAGGCCCGGCTGACCCCATAACGGAGCCCGCCGACGTCATAGTCGTTGAACAAGAACCCGTCCGGCTTATCGGAGGTATTGGGGTCCTCAATGGTATCGACTAAGCCCCCGACGGAGCGGGCGATCGGGAGGGTCCCATAGCGCATCGCCACCATCTGCCCGATGCCGCACGGCTCGAAAAGCGATGGCATCAAGAAGAAGTCAGAGCCCGAATAGATCAAATGGGCCCTTTCATTGGAATAGCCGATGTAGATGCAGACGTTATCCGGATAAGTCCTTCGCAGATCCTCTAAACCCTGCTCCAAGCCATATTCGCCCGAGCCCAGGACGAAGAGATAGCCCCCTTGATCGACGATCTCATGGGCTAAGGACAAGACCAAGTCGATGCCTTTTTGGAAGGTGAGGCGAGAGACCAAGCCAAAGACCGGGCCGCCCTTATCCTCAAACATCGCGACGTCGAAGAGCCGTTTACGGCATTCCTTCTTGCCGGTCGTGACGTTATTGACCGAGAAGTTCTTATACACCAACTCGTCATGGAGGGGGTCCCACTCGTCATAATCGATGCCGTTGGCGATGCCGACGAAATGGTCGCCCTTCATTGCCAAGACCGTGTCGAGGCCAAAGCCTCCGACCGAGGTTAGGAGTTCCTTGGCGTGATTGGGCGAGACGGTGGTGACGTAATCGCTATAGACGATGCCGGTCTTTAAGGTCGAGACCATCCCCTCGAAGCGGACCTTCCCGTTGAAGTAGAGCTCATCGGAGAGTTCATAGAAATCGTGGAGGAAGTAACGGTCGATGATCCCTTTGAAGGCCGGGTTATGGATGGTATAGATGAATTTGGCCTTGCTAAACGTCGGGTCGAAGGCGTTCTGCTCCTTGATCAGGCAGGGGATCATGCCGGTCTGCCAGTCATGGCAATGGATGACGTCGGCTTGGAAGCCAATGTAGCCGAATAAGCCTCGGGCGGCCGTCTGGAAGAAGGCGAACCGCTCGCCATCGTCCATATAGCCATATAAGGAGGAACGGCCGAAGTAATATTGGTTATCGATCAGATAGAAGGAAATCCCATCGATCGAGGTCGAGTAGATATCGGCGTTTTGGTGCCGCCATGAGAGCGACACCGGATAGCTCCCGACGTAATTGAAACGTTTTCCTTTGTTCCGGATCGACTGGTAGAAGGGGAGGATGCAGATGACCTCATGGCCTTCTTCGACCAGTTCCTTCGATAAGGCAAAGACGACGTCGGCAAGACCCCCCGACTTGGCCAGCGGGTTGATCTCGGAGGCGATCATGGCGATTTTCATAGAATGGCTCCTTGGGCGACGTAGACCGGGCTATTGGGGGTCCCGGTGACTTTATGCGATCTGGTGATAATGGCGTATTTATCGACTAAGGCGTTGCTCACCATCGCCCCATCGCCGATCATCGAGGAGGAGAGGATGATCGAATCCTTGACGACGGCGGTCTTCGCGACTTTGACGTTACGGCCGATGATCGAGTTGATGACCGTCCCCTCGACCACCGCCCCATTGGCGATGAAGGAATTCGAGACGACCGCCTCTTTCCCATACATCGCCGGCGGGGTGTCATGGGTCAAGGTGTAAATCGGCCAATCGGGTCGGAACAAAGCTTTGGAATTGGCCTCATCGAAGAGCTCGAACGAATAGTCCATGTAATGCTTGAAGCTATCGATCGCCCGGACGAAGCCATCGTAGATATAGACATGAGGCCGGGTGCCGCCCGATTCCCGCCCGACCGCATAGATTAAGGAATCCAGACTTAAGGTCGGGTTCTTCGGGGCATAACGATGAATCATATCGGCTAAGACGGTCCGATTGACCACATAGATGCCTAAACTGGCGAGGCATGGTCCTTCAATGGTCCCATCGTTATCCCGAACATCCTCGACGTAGCCCGAGGAGCCGATCGAAATGATCGATTCTTTCAAGAATTCCTTCCGGGCATCGAGGCAACGGGTGGCGACGACCGTCACTTTGTCTTTCCGCTTAATATGCTCGGCTAAAATCGGTCGGACATCGATCGAGCCGACGATGTGGGACGGGGCGATGAGGATATAGGAGGCGTCGGAGTCATAGAGGACCCAATCGTTCTCCCTTATGTTGTTGATGTCGGTATTGGTCTCGGGATGGAGATGGGCTGGTTCGTTGTACATGACGATCTCTTGCCCTATCTTGGTGTTGTTGACCCAAGCATCCATCGAGCCGAGGTGCTTCATGACCGAGCGAAGGTGGTCTTTGACCAAGATCCCGACCGTCTCGATGCCGGCATTGCAGAAAGCCGAGAGGGGGAAGTCGACGAAGGCGTAACGGCCGAGGAAGGAGAAGGAGCCGAGCGGCCGGTTATCGGTAAGCGGGCTGATTTCCGGGTCGGCGTGGAGATTGACGATGCCGATGACGTTGTTCATTTGTCGTTCCTCCCATTGGTGACGAGGATTATTTCCTTGCGATCGGCGTTGATGACCTCGGATTCCTCAACGACCGCGTCGGGGCCGACGATGGCGTCGAATACCCTAGCCCCTTTCTTGATGTGGGCCCCGTTCATGAGGACGCAGTTGATGGCTTTGGCCCCATCGTCGACGTAGACGTCGGAAGAGATGACGCAGTGGTCGACCTCGCCCCGGATGACGGCCCCTTGGTTGATCAGGGAATCCTTGGCGGTCCCGATTGGGCCGATGTATTGCGGGGTGGCGTGGTTATCCTCGGTATAGATCTTGTTCTTCCCCTGGATGGTGAAGAGGTTGACGTTCGGATCGCCCGACATAAGCAGGTCCATATTGGCTTCATGGAGCGAGGGGATGGTCCCGACGTCCTTCCAATAGCCTTTATAGGTATAGGCGACGAGCTTTTTCCCTTTGGCCATGAGGTTCGGGATGATGTTCTTCCCGAAGTCGTGGTCGCTTTGCTCGTCCTTGGCGTCTTCGATAAGCGCGGCCCTTAAGGTCTTGTAATTGAAGATATAGATGCCCATCGAGGCGAGGTTGCTCTTCGGGACCTTGGGTTTTTCCTTGAAGGCGGTGATGACCCCGTCCTCATCGGTCTCGAGGATCCCGAAGCGGGACGCCTCTTCCAAGGGGACCTGATAGACCGAGATGGTGCATTCGGCGTTGGCCTCCCGGTGACGGGAAAGCATCCCGTCATAGGTGGTGGCGTAAATATGGTCGCCGGAGAGGATCAGGACGTATTCGGGGTCGAGGTTATCGAGCCAATCGAGGTTCTGATAAATGGCGTCGGCCGTGCCCCGGTACCAGTTGGACCCTTCCTCGGTCTCCTTCGGGGTCAAGACGGCGGTTAAACTGTTGACGCCGTTAAGCCCCCAGTTCTTGCCGTTACCGACATAGGTGTTCAGGTCGCTCGACTCGTATTGGGTCAAGACGGCGACGTGGTTGATGCCGGAATTGGCGCAGTTGGATAAAGGGAAATCGATGATGCGGTACTTCCCGCCATAGCCAACGGCCGGCTTGGCCGTTTTGCGCGTCAAAGCCTTCAACCGGGTCCCTTTGCCCCCGGCCAGGATCATCGCGGCGATTTTTATGCCCATTCGCTCCTCCTTCGATGTATTTGGGATTTCCTATAAATTATAAGCGTCCGCCCCCGAAAGTGGGAAACCCTTTTTATCCTTTTTTATCCATATGGAATATTCCGGCACATAGAGTAAATAGGCAAAAGGGCGAAATCGCGAGCCAGCATACCGAATATTCGGCCAAGCCGGCGATGATAAACAAAGCCGCAAATCCCCTAGATTTTTCGTCGGTGGGAAAACAAAAGAAAGGCCAAGAAACGCGCAAACCAAAAAAGAATTTGCCGCAGATTAGCTTGAATTTGCGCAAAAAATCGATCGTAAATGGCTGATTTAAGGTCGTTGGAAATGGCAAGCCCTCCATTCATCAATGGTTGACTAAGAGAGAGAGAGAGAGGACAATCAACACCGAAAGGAGGGTCAATCATGATCACCGCCATGGTCCTCGGCATCGTCGGATGCGTATTGTCGTTCATCTCCATCTTCTTCGCCGGATGGCTAAGCTTCATCGGCTTGGTGCTCGGCATCCTCGCCGTCGTCTTCGCCGTCAAAGCCAAAAAGGATTCCGGTTCGCTTAGCGGGATGGGAATCGCCGGCTTAATCACCGGCATCATCGCCATCGTCCTCGGAGCTATCTGCGCGATTCTCTACATCATCGCCTTAGCCGCCATCGCTTAATTGGCCGCGATACTCGTTTCGTCGCCGTCAAGGCGGCTTTCTTTTTGACTAAGACAAAACCAAAATTTATCGGATTTGAGAAGCCAAACTCGTCGGAAAAACGTAACGAAAGCTGAAAAACTCGTCCCAAAAATGTAACAAGCGCCGATGAAAAGCCAACTTTCTAAAAAATAGTTATTTTGGAGAAAAATAACAGATGATAAGGCGTCCCAGGGTCAGCCCGTTTGCACAAATAGAAACTTTTTTAGGATGATGCACTTATGGAAATTAGTCGATATTTGCCCGATGTCCTTCTTCATAAAATAATTAAAGGGAGCCGGAAGCCCTATCGCGCGGGTTTGGTCAATGCCAACGCGACAGCCAATGGGTGTTGAGGATCGCCCGCCGAACGCTCAATGCTACGAATGTCAGATTGCCTCTAACAATCTGACTTTCTTTATAAACGCAGAGATTTATGACTTCTGAACTCTATCAATAGAGGGCTTTTCCCGGCTTATAAAGGCCTCGACTCACCAAGTTTCGGCAAGCAAAGGAAAACAATTGCTTCTTGCTACCCCCTATGCTATATTTGCTCACGCGCCAACGCGAAAGAGGTGATTAGCTATGTCTAGATACTGCCCCATAACCGGCAAAGGACCGATGTCCGGCAACGCGAGAAGCCACTCCGAACGGGCTACCCGCAGGAAGTGGAACGTCAATCTCCAGAAGTACAAGATCAACATCAACGGTCAGACCGTTGAAGTCAGAATGTCCGCCCGGGCCTTCCGCAGCCTCAACAAAACCGTCAAAGCCGGCAAGTAAAGAAACACCCCCGATGATCGGGGTTTTCTTTTGGCCTATCTCCCGTCCAACTAGGACGGCTTTTTCATAAGGCGATGCTGACTAAATATAAACTGACCGGGACTAAGACCGAAGTCAGGATCGACAAGAAGAGGCAAAGCCACTGGGAGAAAGCTAACGGGAACGGCCGGGGACGCTTGGTGGTGATGGCCCCGGTTTCGTCCATATAGGCGCTTAACTCGGTCCAGCGGGACAATTTGGGATTAAGCAATATCGAGGCCTTGGCGACCGCTAAGACGACGAAGATGATGGCGAGTATCAATAAAGACACCGGCTCATGGATGGCCGAATAGACGTTAAGCAGGATGATGGAAGCGGTGACGTCGACCATGATCTGGGCGACGAAGAAGACGACGGTCGAGATGAGATGGCTCCGGAACATATAGGCCGGGACGATTGAGACCGAGACGATGGCGGCCGCCGACAAAAAGGAAAAGACCGCCATGAACACCGATAATCCGAATAACGAGCCCGACCCGGGGACGAAAGTCAAAAGGAGGCAGCCGAGCGTCGCGCAGGCATAGGCCAAGGACAAGCAGGTCTTGGCCGCGATCCCGGGCTTTCTTGAGATCGAGCCGAACTCGAACATGAAATCGGTCAGGAAATCGTACTTCTTGCCCGACTGCTTCTGATCGATTGAGGATAAAAGGAAATAAAGGGCGAGGAAGAGCAAATAGCCCCCAATGGAAACCGCTAAGATGATCGTGGTGTTCATAATCTCCGCAAAGCCTCTATCCTTTCTCGGTAATCGGCGTGGCCGTAGATGTAGGAACCGGCGACTAAGACGTCGGCCCCATAACTGGCGGCGATTTTCCCGGTTTCGCCGTTGATCCCCCCGTCGACCTCGACGAGGCAATTATATCCTCTTTCTTTTATCGCCTTCTTTAAATAAGCGATTTTGCCGTTCGCCTCATCTAAATAGGCTTGCCCCCCTTTTCCGGGCTCAACCGACATGACCAAGACCAGGTCGAGATAAGGCAAATAAGGGATAAGGGCCTCAGGAGGAGTCGCCGGCTTGATCGATAGCCCCACCTTGCAGCCTAAGCTCCGGATAAAGTCGATATCCCCTTTGACGTCCTCACTGGCCTCAAGATGAAAGGTGATGAGGGAGGAATAAGGGGCATAAGCCTTAGCATAGCCCCGGATATCCATAACCATGATATGGGCGTCTTTGAAAATATCGATGTCTTGGATCGAAGGCAAATATTCGATTAAGGAAGTAACATTGGGCACGAACTTTCCGTCCATCACGTCGAGGTGGATGAACTCGGCCCCAGCGTCCTTAACCTTGAGGACCTCGTCCCGGAAACGGGACTTATCGGCCGAAAGCACACTGGGGGCGACGATCATTTGAAGCCGAAGATCCGCGACAGCAGACCTCTCCTTTCACCCCGAAAACTCTCTTTGTCCTTCATTGCCTCGAGTATCGCCTCATGCATCGCCGAGGACGTGAGGTAACGCTCCTCGGGGCGCTTCCGGCAGGCGGTGATGATGATCCACTCGATCGATTTAGGCAAAGAGGGAACCAATTTGCTCGGTTCGGGGAACCGTTTCTTGATTTGCTTTAAGGCCACTTCCTCTAACGTCTCCCCGTCAAAGGGCACTTGCCCGGTCAGACATTCATAGAAGACGACCCCCATCGAGTAAATGTCATTAGCGATACTGGCCGGGGCCCCGGTTAGAACCTCGGGGGCGCAGTAATAGATGGTCCCTTGAATCGCGTCCCCTTCCTCCGGGGTGCCGATGGGCGCGGCGATGCCGAAGTCGCTGATCTTGATGGTCCCATCGCTTAGATAGAACAGGTTATCGGGCTTGATGTCGCGATGGATGATCCCGTGCCGATGGATATAGTCGATCCCGGCGGTTAATTGCAGCATGACGTCGCAGGCGTCGGTCAGCGAAAGCGACATCGAGAAATTAAGCTTATCCCTTAACGTCTGCCCTTTGATGTATTCATTGGCCATATAGGGCCGGTTATCGACGAACCCCCGGCCATAGACCTTGACGATATTGGGGTGGTTCAAACTGGCGGCGGCCGCCGTCTCATTGTTGAACCGGGCCAAATTGACCGGGTCCTTCAATAATTCTTCCTTCATGACCTTCAACGAGACGATCCGCCGATAGATGAGGTCGTTGGCCTCGTAGATATCGGCCATGCCGCCGGAGGCGATGCGGGAGGTTATCCGATAACGGGAATCGATCCGATCGCCGATCTTGATCATGATTTGCAAGCCTCGAAATAGGCGATGGCGATGTTATCCGAACCCCCGGAGGCGTTGGCTTCCTCGATGAGGGAGGCGACTTTCTCATCCGGCCTTTCGTCGCCGGAAAGGATCGCCCGGATCTCCGATTCGGGGAGGTTATTGTATAAGCCATCGGAGCAGACCAAAACCGCTTCGCCCGCATAGGGCTTAACCTCGATCTCGGCCGAGGAGGAAGGATAGATGCCTAAAGCGTTGAGCAGGACGTGCCGGTCTTCGCGCTTCGAAGTCTCCTCGAAGCTGATCTTGCCGGTCCGGTAAAGGTAATCGACGTAGGTTTGGTCGTTGGAAAGGCGGGTCAATTCATGGCCTTTGAGCCAATAGGCCCGCGAATCCCCGACATTGGCGATGAATAGTTTCTCGCCGCTTATCAAAGCGAGGCAGCAAGTGGTGCCCATATCGTGATAACGCTCGTTATGGTTGGCTTCGCTATAGATGAGCTTATTGGCCCCTTTGATGATTCGCGAGAGCCACATCTTCAGCAAAAAGGACGGGAGTTTCGGCTTCTTGGTGAAGGCCTCAACTAAATAGTCGCGGGCCAGTTTGGAGGCGCAGTCGCCTTTGTTTTGGCCACCCATCCCATCGCAGACTAAGAGAAATATCTCGCCCTGACTATTGGTGAGGCTGGCCGCTTGGTCCTCGTTGGCGATTCGGACTCTCCCGACGTCGGTTTTCGATTCAAAGGCCCCTTTGTACTGTTTCATTGTTGCTTCTCGTATTTGACCCGGAGTTGGCCGCAGGCGGCGTCGATGTCGCCCCCGAATTCCTTTCTGACCGTGGCGTTGATCCCTTTCTTAAGCAAGGCGTTATGGAAAGCGGAAACGCTACTTTTGGAGGAGCGTTTCCATTTCATCTCCTTCACTTCGTTATAGGGGATGAGGTTGACGTAGGCGAATAAGTCATTATCCCGGATTAGACGGGCCAATTCGTCGGCGCATTCCAGAGTATCGTTGACCCCAGACAAAAGGATGTATTCGAAGGTGACCCGCCTCCCGGAAGTCGAAAGGTAATCCTTGATCGCGGCGATCAGCTCTTTCATCGGGTATTTCAGCGAGACCGGCATGATCTTATTCCGGATTTTATCGTTCGGGGCGTGGAGGGAGAGGGCGAGATTGGTCTGCAGCCCTTCTTTCCCATACCGCCTGATCCCCTCGGGCAAGCCGCAGGTCGAGACGGTGATATGGCGGGCCCCGATGGCAAGGCCAGCCTGGCAATTGGCGATCCGGATGAATTCCATCACGTTATCGTAATTATCGAACGGCTCCCCGGTCCCCATGACGTTGATGTGGGTGACCCGAAGGCCATATTCGGAAAGGACCTGATTCATGACCAAAAGCTGCCCTACCATTTCGGCGCTGGTCAATCCTCTTTCTTTCTTGAGCAACCCGGAGGCGCAGAAAGCGCACCCCATCGAGCAGCCGACTTCGCTAGAGACGCAGATGGGACACCCATAGTCGTAAGGCATCATGACTTCCTCGACCTTGGCCCCGTCTTCTAATCGGAGCAAAAGCTTGACGGTGCCGTCGCTTGCCACCTGCTTAGCGATAATGGAGGGAAGGGATAGGCAAAAGTCCCGCTTCAACTCCTCGCGGAAAGAAAGCGAGACATCGGTCATCTTGTCGAAATCGAGGACCCCTTTGCCGTATATCCAGCCGAAAACCTGCTTGGCCCGGAACTTGCTTTGGCCCCGGGCGACGAAGCAGTCGGTCATCCTTTCAAGGGAATAGCCGAGGAGGTTTTCCATTCATTCCTCCTACTTGGCGGAAGCGCAGTGGACGGGCTCAGTGGATAAGGCGTTCATCTCGCCGAAAGGAACGGCGATCGAGGCGACTTTGGGCCCGAGCGAGAGTTTAGCGTAATAGGCGGCGCAGCCATATTCGTCATAGGGGAAGTGCTGCTTCTCCTCGACGAGGGTGAATTCTGGATGCTTAGAGAGGAATTCGGCGACGGTGTTATGGCCTTCTTTCTTCGAGATGGTGAGGACGCAATAGATGAGGGTCCCGCCCTCTTCGACGTAGGAGGCGCAGCCTTCTAAGGCTTTGGCTTGATTAGCGATGATCTCGTCCATCTTCTCCTTGTCGTAATGGAGGAAGAAATCCGGGGTGGTCGGGACGGCGTCGAAGCCAGTCGATTCCGGGAGGCAGAACACCAATTCGGCCTTGCAGGAGATATAGGCTTCCATCGAGGTCGGGTCGGCGACCGAGAAGAGGTTGATGTTGCGGAGCCCTAGTTGCTTGATGAGCCGCTTGGCCTCCAATAGATCGTCCTCGTTCGGGGTGGCGATGTTGACCGGGACCTCGTTTAGGTAAGAGGAGATGACTTCCTTATCGGCCCCGCCATTGGACTTCCCGCAATATAGGACGACCGAGGCCGGGGCGACGACTTTGTTGTCGTCTAATAGTTTCTTGACGATCGGGCGGATCTCGAAGGCGTGGCGGTCTTTGATTTGCTCATAGGTCCTTAAAGCCGCTTTGCCCGAATAGGCATAGACATCAGGAACCGAAGTGGCGGCGAAATCGGGATTGTTCCGAAGTTCGTCGGCCTCCGGGACCGAGCGGAGCCGCACATAAGGCTGATAGGGCCGGGCGAACCGCTTGATGGTCTTGTACGTATTCGAATAACCGAAATGGTGCATGATCTTCAAAGCCCAAATGGGAACGTTATAACGGAGGGAAAGATATTCAAGCGAGGAATGGTCGATGCCTTCCGGGATATAGGACTCGGCATGGCCGGCTTTTTCCAATAAAGGGAGGCAGAGGGCGAATTTCTCTTCCCCGATGGCTTCCTTGAACTCGGCGTCGATTTCTTCTTGCGGGAAATGACGGAAATAAAAATCATTGGCCAAAACCAAAGATAGGAGTTCCTTGTCGGCGTCCTCTAATCCTTCGATCGAGCCGAAGAGCTTGGTGAACAAGATGTCATGACGGAGTTCGCAGCCAACCAAGCCCGCCACTTCCTTCCGGAGGGGACGGAGTTCGATGTTTTTCTGGAACATCGCCTTCAAAGCCTCGCCGAAGTAGAGGTGGTCGGCTGTGACGCTATGCAGGATCTGCAAAGCCAATTCGAATTCTTTACGCATGGGGTGAAATCCTCCTATTTGCTTTTCTTGGCCAATTCCTCTTCGAAGCCGGCGAAGGCGTTGCCGAGGAATATCTGGTTGGGGTCATTGGGATCGAGGTCGGCCCGATCGGCCGGGTTGGGGGCGTCGTGGTCATGATCGCCCTCCTCGTCCTCCTCTGCCTCCTCATCGCCATAGGAGAAGGAGAGGTCGGCCTCCTTGATGTTGTCCTCGGCGAGGTAACGGGGGTATTGGTCGTTGATCTTCTCATAACGGGAACTGGAATCGAAGTACTCGAATTCCAATTCGACGTTAATCGAGAATAGTGACAACGTATCAAGCAGATAATGGGCGGCTTCGTGCTCCCGTTCCTTAAATTGCTTCGGCGCCCGGACGATGACGAGGGTATTCCAGCTCGTCTGCTCGGCCCCGGCGTGGAAGATCATCGAATTGGGGGCGAAGAAATTGATGGCCGCTTCGGGGACGGCGTAGATATCGGCCAGCTTGGCCGTATGGTCTTTGGAGTAATGGCCGACCACGAATTGGTCAAGGCCGAGGATGGAGATAGTGATCATAAAGTGCTCTTACGGAAGGGAAGTATAAACCATAAATGGTTTTACTTACAATCAATAATCAAGCGGGTCGACGTCGATGTAGAGGCGGACCCCGCCTTTGCCGGATAGGGTCTCGACCAATTTCTTGAGATAGGGCTTGATGAGGACGGCGGTTTTGAACTTGACGAGCAGCTCTCGCCGGTAGAGCCCACCTTCCAGCTCGTAATAAGGGATCAAAGGCCCCAAACAATCGACCCCGGGGAAGTTTTGGCTCCGTAGGGCGGCCTTGATGGCCCCCGAGGCCTCGATGGCCTTCTCTTGCTTCGCCGCCCCGATGATGAGGTTGGCCAGATGGCTATAAGGCGGGTAATTCCCAGCCCGCCGATTCTGCATCTCGACCCGGAAGAAGGCGTCGTAATCCTGCTTGGCCCCAAGCGTGATCGCCGGATTGGTCGGGTTGAAGGTCTGGATGATGGCTTCCCCTAAAGTCTGGCCCCGGCCGGCCCGCCCCACCGCCTGGGCGATGAGGGAGAAGGAGGATTCGGCGGAGCGGAACGATGGGATCGATAAACCCACGTCAGCCAACAAGACCCCGACTAAGGTGCATAGAGGGAAGTCATGGCCCTTGGCGATCATCTGGGTCCCAACGAGAATGTCGTATTCCCCGCCTTTCATCTTGAAAGTGATGTCCTCAGCCTCGTCTTTGATCCGGGAGACGTCGCTGTCTAGCCTGGCGATCCGGGCCGAAGGGAAGAACTCAGCCAAATACTTACACACCCGTTCGGTCCCGTAACCGGCCCTGGCGATATTAGGCGAATGGCATTCGGGGCAGGTCCCGTCAAAGGGGGCGACGTAGCCGCAATGATGGCATTTGAGCATCATGTCGGCCTTATGGAGGGTTAAGTGGGAACCGCAGCTAGGGCAGACGAAGACATAGCCGCAAGAACCGCAAGTCGAATAGGAGGCATAGCCCCGCCGGTTCAAGAGCAATATCGTCTGCTCCCCTTTATTCAGCCGGTCCTTGATCTTCTCGACGAGTTGTTTAGAGAACATCCGAGCCGAGGGCAATAGGTTTGAAGGACGCGATAAATCGATGATCGAAGTGGTCGGCAAGGGCTTGGCGTTGACTCGTTGGTTGAGCCGGCAAAAGCCATAAATCCCAGCCTCGGCTTTGGCCCGGGTCTCTAGCGTCGGGGTAGCCGAGCCTAAAACCACCTTGGCCCCGCTTTGACGGCCGCGGAGGATGGCCACCTCCCGGGCATGGTAATAAGGGGCGCTGTCTTGCTTATACGATTCGACGTGCTCCTCGTCGAGGATGATGAGGCCGAGGTTGTCGAGCGGCGCGAAGATGGCGCTTCGTGCCCCGACCACCACTTTGGCCTCGCCCCGAGCGATCCGGCGGTATTCATCGTATTTCTCGGCTGGGGTCAGCGAAGAATGAAGGATCGCCACCTCCTTCCCAAAACGGGAGAGGAAATACCGAACCATCGCCGGGGTCAGCGAGATCTCCGGGACCAACATAAGGATGGTTTTGCCTTGCTCCAAATAGAATGAGGAGAGATGGAGATAGACCTCGGTCTTCCCTGACCCAGTGACCCCTTGAAGCAAATAAACTTCCTTGTCGCCAGAAGTGATTTTTTCGAAAACCGCTTGCTGGGCGCTAGTTAAGGGGAAGGGTTCGGTTCGGGGGACCTCGGTTAGCTGCAAACGGTTGATTTCCTCCCGATAAAGGCGCAAATACCCCTTATCTATGAGGGCTTTTACGATTGACGGGCTTCCGGCTTCCTTCTTTTTGCAGCGTTTTCTTTCCTTCAATAACCGCACCGCCTCGATCTGCTTGGGGGTCAAACCCTCTTCGTCGTCTTTAAGCAATTCGACGTAGGACTCATAGGCGACCTTCGGCCCCTTAAGCGAGCTTCTGGCTGGCTTTAGAGAAGATGGCAGCATCGCTTGCAACAAGCTGATCCGCGGGCAAAGGTAATAACTGGCCAGGGCATCCGACAACGTGAAAAGATCCGGCTTAAGCAAGCATTCGTTATCGATGACCGAATCGATCCAGGCGATGGGATAGCCTTTGGTCTCCTCGAGTTCTTTCTGGCTTAAGTTCGTCGGGGTGACCTTGGTCACGAAGCCGACCAAGGGCCGGGGGTTATGGCCGAAATGGATCAAGACCCGAAAGCCGACCCCGACTTTCGCTTCATCGGAACAAAGGTAATCAAAAGGCCGGTCGAGGGAAGACGACGGGAGTTCAAGCAAAACCTCGAGCAGCTGCATGAGGATATTGTAAACTACTTAGAGGCGTTTTTGATGATATCGGCGATCTCGTGGGCCGCTCTTTCAACCGAATCGTTTAAGACGACGTGGGAGTATAGATGGGACATGGTGAGCTCCGACCGGGCTTTCTCGAGCCGCTCGGCGATCGTTTCTTCGCTTTCGGTCTTTCTTCCCCTGATCCGATCCTCGAGTTCCTTGATCGAGGGGGGCATAAGGAAAATCGATAAGGCGTCGGGGCATTGCTCCAAAACCTTCATCGTCCCCGAGACCTCGATCTCGAGCAGGACGTTCTTACCCTCGTCCCGCATCTGCTCGACCTTATCCTTCGGGGTGCCATAGCAATTGCCGACGAACTCGGCGTGCTCAAGCAAGTTGCCCTCGGCGAGGTTCTTCTCGAATTCCTCTTGGCTGACGAAATAGTATTCCCTGCCATTGACCTCGCCAGGGCGCATCGCCCGGGTGGTCATGGAGACGGAGTAATAAAGATTCAGGCTAGGATCCTTCATCAGTTCTTTCCGAACCGTCCCTTTGCCGACCCCGGAGGGACCGGATAGAATAATGAGCAACCCTTTACGTACCATAATATAAGGGGAATATTAATACGCCTTAAAAGCAAGTGGCAAGTTTTATCGATAAATTCGCCGAAAAAGGGCAGGTTACCCTGCCCTGGAGTCGGTTACTCGGAATTACTTCGAGGGGAAGTTCAAGGTATTGTAGGTGACCTGCTCGCCATCCTTGACCGAGAGGACGCAGCCGCGAACATAGGTTTTGGCGTTCCAGTTGCAAGGGGCCATCGTCACTTCGACCTGCTTGCCGTCGAAAGCGTCCAGCCAAGCGTATTGGGCGGCGCTGCTGGAATAAAGCTGAATGCCCTGGTCATTGCCCGCTTGGTTTAGATAATAGGTCGGATACATACCCGAGCTTTTGGAGATGGTGACGTCGGTTAGGACATAAGCCCGCGCGGTCATGTCCGCGCTTAAATCCATCGCTTGGAGATCGGCGATGGTCTTGCCGGTGACGAACGAGTCGGTCGGATAAGCCCCATCGCCATAGAGATTGCCGACGATGGTCGCATCATAAAGCCGGATTTGGGTATTCCCGTTGCCGTAGAAACCGCGGGTCGCTTCCACCACGACGCGGTCGCCGATGGTGAAAGTCCCGTCGAAAGCATCGGACCCAAGAAGCTCGGTCGCGATGACGCCGGTTTCGTCGATGAGGTAGAACCCGTTCTTATTGACCACGCTCGGGCCGACATAGGCTCGAATAGTCAGTTTATCCCCATCTTTGGCTTCGATCGCCTCCTTCACCGTGACGGCATCCATGGTTTCGTAATCGACGGCCTTAATGTCGATGCTGCGAGTATATTCCTTCTGCCCGTCGAGGGTCGCCTTGATGGTGATGGTGGCCTCGCTATTGGCCTGATAGTTCACATGGAAGACGGTGCCTCCCTCTTCGGTGGCGAAATAGGCGACGTCCTCGTTGGAAGAGGTGTAAGTCAAGTTGACCGTGCCGAAATTAAGCTTCTCGGAGGAAACCGAGGTGATGACCTTGAGCTTCGGATCGCCAGCGTAAAGGCTTCCGAATTGAGGGGCCGCAAAGTATTCGACGGCGAACTCGGTGGCATAGCCCATATCGAAGACGAACGGTTCGTCGCTGACGGCGATCGGGAGCAATCGCCAATTGCCGCCGGATTCGGTCATCTTGGCGTTGAGGGCTACGTAATAGATGTTGACGAATTTATCGACGTATTCATCCATCCATTCGAAGTCGCGTCCGCTGGCCTGGGTGTAGACGTATTGGCCAGTCTTCTCATCGAGGTCATTGATGTAATAATTAACGAAATTCCCGCCTTCGCTCTTGCCGATGTAGGCTTGGGATTTGTAGAGGACGCTGGTGATGTCGGTGGTGAAGGGGGTCTCTAAAACCTCTTTGACCGTGGCTTCCTTGGCGATGGAGTCATAGTCGAATTGCTCCGCCGCTTTGTGTTCAACCAAGGTGCAGGCGGTCAATTGGTTGCAGCCGGCATAGCCGTGCTTTTCGGCAAAAGAGACTTCGTCATCGAGGATCCAATAATCCTTGGAAGCAATTAAGGTCACTTCCTCCCCCTCGTTGACCTGCGGGGCGATCTGCGAATCGTAAACGTAAATCGAGGCGGTGCTATCGGCCATGACGAAGCCGGTGGCGCTTAGATTGGTGTTGTAGGTGAAGCGGAGAACGGTCCCTTTGACCTTAACCGCGGTTCCTTTCTTGACATCCCGGGCTTCGGCGATGGTCGAGAATTCGTAATCATCAGGATCGACGCTCGGAACCGGAGTATAAATATCGAGCAAATGGGCGTTTTCGAATTCGATTGTCCCGTTAAAGTTCTTGATCGGGCCAGAGATAAGAATGAAATCGCCGGCGACCGGTTTGGTCTCCAACTTATCGTAACGAACCGAGCCGTCTTTCGAATAAAGACCGTAGATCTCCAATTCCCCAGTCGAGTCGGAAATATCCATGTTGCCGTAGGTTGGGTTGGTGACCGAGTCAATGTAAGCCGCCATGTAATAGGATTCACTCGTCGGATCCTCGCCGGTTAAGGCGTTCCCGATGGTAAGTAATTCCGAGGCGGTCTTCAGATCATAGGATTCCCATTCTTTGGGGAAGCCTTCTTCATTTAGGCCATCTTCTTCCTCGCTGCTAGACGAAGAGGAAGAAGTCGGGGACGAGGAAGTTGGGGTCGAGGTTTCCGTTGGTGTCTCGGATTCGGACGGGCTCGCCGACTGACTTGAGGTGGTGGTAGGCCCGCAGCCGGCCAATAGCAAGGCCGCCGCGAACCCATAGAAAAGGCTCTTGGTTTTCATAAACCCTCCACTAACGGCACCCCTATCTGGTGCCATTTATTTTAACCCCCGCCGAACATTCTTTTCAATGTCCAAAACCAAAAAAGATGTTTCGCCGAAAACAAACGCAAAAACCTTATTTTCCTAGCGGTTTTCCACAACTGAGATTTGGCAATCGCAGGGATATTTGCTATCTTCAGTCAAAATTATTTCCGTAGGTTTTGCGAGCTTTATCGTTCCGCTGCGGGGATTCTTAATGGAAATTATCTCCCCGGAGATCGTCGCTTCGACGTCGCTATACTCGAAGGCTAAGTCGGCCCCGAGGAAGACGCAGTCGATGAGCTTAAGGTTCTTGCAATAGCAGAAAGGCTGGGTCCCTTTGATCCGACAGTTGATAAGGGTTAAGCCATCGGAATACCAAGCGAGGTATTCCCCATCGATGAATGAATCCCTCACCACCACGTTACGGCTATGCCAGAAGCAATCCTTGGTATGGAACTCAGAATTGGTTATGGTCACGTCCTTAGTGTATTGAAAAGCGTATTTCCCAGCGAAATGGAGGTTATCGGCCTGGATGTTCTTAGCCTCGAAGAAAGCGTATTCCGATTCGATTTTAGATGAGGAAATAGAGAAATCATTGGATCGCCAGCCGAATTCCGGGGAGAGGACCTCGAGGTTGGATAGTTTGATATTGGAGCATTCCCGCAAGGCCTTGATCCCGAACATATGGGTATGGGAGATGTCGATGTCGCGGCTATACCATATGGCCGCCCGGCAATTGGGGGTCAATTCGGAATCGGTTATCTTCAACCCATCGACATGCCAAAAGGGATAACGGAGGTCCATATAGCAATGGTCGAGGGTGACACTACTCGCTTCCTTCAAAGCCGATTCCCCGTCTTCCGGGCCCTCGAAACGGCAATCGATCAATTCGATGTCCTTTTCGCCATAGAGGTCGCGTTCATGCGGGAAGGTCTGGTTCTTAATAATCTTCATAACTTCGTATTCTATTTTTGGAACTAACTTAAGGTTAACGGTATTTCCACCACGGATAAGTGCTTTTCTTCTTGGGCTTCGGCTTGGCGGTTTGGACGATCGGCAATAGGCAGGCGAAGATCTTGCCGCACGTAAGCGCGTCGTCCAACGCCCGGTGGGCGTTCTCGTTGATCAGTCCGAAATGGGCGGCGACGTCATTCTGCTTATGCGATTCCAATTTCAAATAACAACGGGAGATGGTCAAGGTGTCGTAGGAGCGGAGGTCGCAGTCATAGCCATGCCGTTTGAGCATAGCAAGCAAGAATCCTAAGTCAAAACTGGCGTTATGGGCAACTAAAGGGATTGTTCCGTTAACCGCCTCGCCTAAGAAATCGACGAAGGCGGCGGCCGCCTCCGCTTCACTAGGAGCCTCGGCCACCATGGCGTCGGTGATGCCGTTGACCGAGGAAGCGGCTGGCGGAATCATCATCCCCGGATTGACCAAGGTCCCGAATTGTTTAACCGGGGTCCCATTCTCGAAATAGACCGCCCCGATCTCGATGATCCGGTCTTTTAGGTTGGAGAAGCCGGTGGTCTCGAAATCAAATGCGATGTACCTGGGAAAGGCCTCCACGGCTTTCTCGGCGTTGATGGTCAATAAGGTGGTGGTGTTCATTTTATTTTCCTTTGATGATTTTGACTAAATAGGAGTTATTTATCCAGAAGCATTGTTTAGTGTACGCGGTAGCCCCAGTCAGCCGATCGGGCGCCGGAAGGGGGTAGGTGTCATTAGCATCCTGCCCATGTGGCCGAACATGGACGATGGGATTCTCCGACATTCCGGGGAAGTTGGTTTTGCGAATAACCCGCCCATTTGAGAGTTGGTTGACTTCCTTAACGATATAACCATCCGAAAGTACCGATTTGAGCTTTTCGAAGACCGGCTTCACGTATTGATCGATATCACGTTCCTTGAAGTTCCAAAATTTGAGTCCGCTAAACTTATATTCATGCCCATCGTTTGTAAACACGGCAAAGCAATAACGAGTGTTGACAAACATCTCGCGAAGCTTGCTCGATTCCCAATCCTCTTTCGCTATATCGGTGAACTTGAAAGCCGGGAAAGAAAGACTTTCTTTAATCCGACCATTGGCTTCGACTCGAATGGTTTTTACTTGAATTCCGGCCTGGGAGAATTCGCTGGTGTCAGAGACCCGGCCTTTGATTCCGAGCATCGCCGCCACATAACGCTCGTAACGATTCTTCATTGTCTCGTTAGAGGATAGGCTAAACCGCGAACGCAATTCCGCCTCGGTCATGCCAACATAAGGCCTAACCTTATTCTCGATTTCAACCTCAAAGCTATAATTATGGACCTCGTGCGGAACAAATATATTTTCAATTTGACCGATGGCCCCGAGATATTTGCGAATCATGAAATTAACGGCGGCTGGTTTGAGTGCAAATTTCCTTTGTTTGACCTTCACACTCGAAAAAGGTTGATTTACCAGTGCCCCGGTTCCAGCGGTACAAGCGGCTAAAATCATCGTATCGCCTTCGGATATGTCTTCGGCATGCCCGGCGGAAGACAAATAGGATATATATTCGTAATCACGTTTAAACTGCTGAATTTCGTAATTGGAAAACTTGTTGATAAATGGCTTACCGAAAACGAAATCCCCTCTGTCGGAATCCGGGTCGTACAAATAAGTCATAATGACCATGTTCCGAAGTTTTTTCCAAACCGAGGAAGAATAGAAATCCTGCTGGCAGACGTCCGAATAATTAAGAGTATCAATCGTCAGACGCTCCTTAGCTACATAAGTACTGCCTTTTTTAATCAGTCCTATTGTCTTCAGCTCTAAATCGAGATTAGCGATATCAGGTTCAGCCCTACTATTGACGGGGATGCCTAAAACACCCTCCTCCACTACTTGACCGATAGCACCCTTGTTACCCGACTGTTCCAAACGATGGTTGATATCGAACTCTTTAATCCGGTGACCGGCCGCCGAGCGCAAAGCTTCTAAAACCTCTTCGGCGCTCTTATAAGTAGCAGCGAATATGTTAGGTTCCTTCGTGTCTCTTGGCATTTTTGGCACCACAGCGAATTTTACTGATTTTTGATCTTTATTTCCACCGGTCAAAAAAGTAGAATGTAGTTGATCCCCAAGACCAAATTGGGTATTGTCACCTCGGAGATAGATTATGGAAAAAACGGCTGTTGAATTATTTGCTGGCGTCGGGGGTTTCCGCGTTGGTTTAAACGACATCACCGCCTTCGATGAAAATGGGCGGGCGATTGAGAACGGACCTTGGAAATTCGTTTGGGCCAACCAATGGGAACCGGCGACAAAAGCCCAGCACGCCTTCGAGTGCTACGCCACTCGTTTTGGGAAAGACGATTCTTCCAATGTCGACATCGCACAAGTCAACAAAGCCGATATCCCCGACCACACCTTGTTAACCGGCGGATTCCCTTGTCAGGATTATTCTGTCGCTCATCCAAAGAACAGCGAAAAGGGCATCGAAGGAAAAAAGGGCGTCCTTTGGTGGCAAATCGACGAAATCCTGAAAGTCAAGCAGCCCAAATTCGTCTTATTGGAAAATGTCGACCGTTTGTTAAAGGCACCCTCAAGCCAGAGAGGGCAGGCCTTTGGCATCATCCTCCGCTGCTTCGCTGATGCCGGTTATGGTGTTCAGTGGCGCGTGATCAACGCCGCCGACTACGGTCATCCCCAAAAACGCCGCAGAACCTTTATTTTCGCTTTCCATAATTCAACCGACTATTACGCCAATTTTTCCAAAGCTGGAAGGAAACAAAAGCCGGATGCGACGATTTTATCGGATACTATCTTTGCCAAGGGATTCCCTTGCAAAGAAAAGAACGAAGCCAAACTTTCCCAAGGCAATTTAAGTAAGAAAACTTTCCACGACCTAGTCGAAGTCTCCAATAAGTTTGCCTTCCCATTCGGCAATAGCGGTTACCTCCTTAGCTATGATTTCTATACCCTAGATGTCGTCCCCAGCCAAACCATCGCTCCGAAAACCCTAGGCGAGATTCTAGACTCGAATAACGTCCCCGATTTCTGCTATAAAGCGGATTACGACAAATTCAAATATCTCAAAGGCTCGAAGAAAATCGTCCGAATCGCCAAAAACGGCCACGAATACATCTATTCCGAAGGAGCTATTCCTTTCCCTGACAAACTAGATGAACCCGGACGAACCATGCTCACCAGCGAAGGCACAACCAACCGTAGTTCCCATTACATTCAAGATCCAAAATCCGGCCAGTTCAGAATATTAACCCCTGTCGAGTGCGAACGAATGGATGAATTCCCCGACAACTGGACCAATACCGGGATGCCACAGAAGTTCCGCTACTTTATCGCCGGCAACGCCCTGGTTACTGGCCTGATTAAGACCATGGGCGCGCAAATAAATGTCATTATCGATAGCGAATCAAAATAACTACCAGCCGTTCAAATGAACGGCTTTTTAAACCCCACGTCGACAATGCTATAATCGCCCGGTATGATCCGCCTCCGCCATTTCCCTAGTTACGTCGCCGCCTTGAAGACGGCCTTGTTCAATAAAAAGCTCCGGCTTTTCAAGGAATTCGCCCCCGGCCATCTTTCGGCCTCGATCAATAAGGGGACGAGTTTGGTCATTAACCTCAAAGGGGAGATGGGGTGCTACCTTTCCCCCACTTCTTTTAGCCCATCTTTGTCATCGCCGTTCCTCGAGGCCTTGAAGAAAAGGCTATCCGATGCTTTGGTCATCGATGTCTCGCCCTTTAACGATGACCGGATCATCGTTTTCCAGTTAGAAGGGGTCAATGAGGTATTCCACCCCACCGTCTATGACCTTTATATCGAATTGATGCCCGGACGAGGCAACATGGTCCTTTGTGAGAATTCCCATCAAATCGTCGCCAGTTACCACGGGGAAGCCGGGCGCCTTTTGCTCAAAGGGGCCAGTTACCTCCCCCCGGAAAGAAAGCTGACCGAGGAGATCGATCCCTCGCCTTTCGATTTGGAAGCCTATAACCAAGAGATGATTGCAAGGGAAACGATCATCTTCCGCCAGAAGGCAGCCGCTTTGGCGGGCCCCCTACTAAACCTTTGCAAACGGAAGATCAAGGCCAGCCAAAAGAAGGTCAGCCAATTGACCCAGGATAAATTGGAGGCCGAAAGCCATCTTAACGACGGCGAGAAAGGCAACTTCATCTTCATGAACCTCGACTCGATTGATTTAGATTCCGGCTTTATGGATTATTACGGGGAGAAGGTGGCCTTAAACAAAGCCAAGTCCTTGACCGAGAACGCCGAAGCCTTCTTCAAACGGGCCAAGAAAGCCCGGGCAACCATCGAAAACGCCGATAAATACATCGAATTGGCTAGACAAGAAGGAGAAGAGGCCGCCTCCTTATTGCCTATCATCCAAAATGCCTCGGAGGAAGCGATCAAAGAACTATTGGATCGTTATTCGATTTTGGACCGGAAAGCCAAAGAGAAGAAAGAGAAGCTGAGCCCGGCCTTATATCCTTATAAAGTAGAGATCGACGGGACCGTCTATCTGTTTGGCCATAACGCGGCGATGAACGATTTCCTTTCTTTCGTTTACGATACCAGGAAGTCCCATTATTGGCTCCACGTCAAGGATACCCATGGGGCCCACTTATTGATCCAAGCCGATAACCCGAGCGATAAGCAGATCCAATACGGCTGCGAGTTGACCTTGCTTGCCTCTCACCTGGAAGAAGGGGAGGTCATCTATTGCCCGAGGGGGAATATAAGGAAAGGCAAAGAGAAAGGCCAAGTGGTCTTAGGCGAATACCAGTCGGCTTTGATTCGGCGGATATCCCCCGAAGCGAAAGAAGCCTATGCATTACGGGAGAAGGTTAAATGAACGAACGGGAACTCTCCTTCCTTTTCGCCCAAGCCAAAGACGAGGAAAAACCTGTTCTTTTAAAAGGCGGAACCTCCAATCAAATCTATGGGACTAGCAAGCATATCTATCGTTATAAGACCCCCTACCCCATCGACTTCCTCGATACCCCCGAGAAAGAAAGGCTCGCCATCGCGAAAGGCGCCCATTGCCCTATCCTTCCGAAGGTCGCTTACTTTTCCAAAGAAGGACATAAAGTCGAGCAACGGCTTAAGGGAACGGTCAAAGAAAAGTTCACCATCGAGGATATCCAAGCCGTCGAGCGGTCAATCAAGCAGTTGCATCATTGCCCCCTCATCGGCATCGAGTTCGATTTAGCCAAGCGGATCAGTTTCTACCACGCCCAAGCCGGGGATATCCCCGAGATCGAAGGGGAGATGAGCCGGCAATACCAAATCAAAGCCATCAAGGAAATCGAATCCTATCCTTCCGTCTATTCCCATAATGACCTCTGGGCCGGGAATATCCTCTTTAGCGAGGGCCAAGCCTTTTTCCTGGATTTGGAGTTTGCCGCCGACGCCCCCTCGATCCTCGATTATCTTTCCTTCGTCGAGGAAAATGACATCGACCTAAACTTCGATTTCGGGCCGGCGGATAAGGAAAAAACTTTGGCCTTAAGCTATTGCCTGGATATTTTATGGGCCTATTGGGCCAAAGCCCGTTACCTTCAAGGCTGCGAAGCCGGGAAAGCGATATTTGACAGCAAGATCGCCCGCTTCCAAAAAGGGAAGGAAACGATAAAGCGGTATCTAGGCTATTGATCAGATAGCGTCAGCAAACTGGGCAGAATCCGGTCGAGGAAGGGAAGAAGATAAGCCGGGAGGCTGAAGAGATTGTCGATATAGCCGATATTGCGGAATCCCGAGTGGATAGCTATAGCCTTCGGGTTCTGCCGTCTCAGCTCGGGCAGCGATTTGCTTTTCTTATTCGCTGAGCTTTTGATTTCCAACAAGACAACCCTATTTTCATAGGAGGTGACGAAATCGATCTCCACCCCTTTGGCATTGGAATAGTAATGGAGGCCATCGAACAAGGGGCTTAAGACGGTGGCCGCCCCATTCTCGTAGATCGGCCCTTTGCCCATATGGTTCTCGCCAGGGGTTAAGGCGTAAGCGAAGTCCAAGCCCGACAAGGCGAAGAACAAACCATTGTCGGCAACGTAAAGCTTTTCCGAATCAACCCGTTCAAAGGCTTTGAGGGGGATATCGCAATGGGTCAGGTTATCGGCGTGGATGACCATGCCCGAATCCTTCAGATAGTCGAGCGAAGCCTCATAGTCGCGGGCTTTGGCGTTCTTATCGACGTCGGAATAGAAGAACCGGGTCCGTTCCTTGGCGATGGCCCGCGGCAACGACTCCAACACCATCCGGGCCCGCCGGCCGATTAAAGGCGAAGCGTATTTCCCCAAATCGTTCTCTAAGGAAGAAAGCAGGTTCCGGGCCACCACGTAAATCGAGGCCGGATCGAATTTCGACTGCCCCAGATAAAAGGAGACGACTTCCGGCATCCCCCCGACCAATAGGAACTCCCGGTAGAGGATCGAGAGCTCCTCATGAACCGAAGGCGGCAATGGGCGGAAAGCGCAAGCCGCATCGACGAGGCTATCGATGAAGGATTCCTTATACCCTTTTGCCCACATGAACTCCTCGAAATCGAGCGGATACATCCGGCGGGAATCGAGATAGCCAACTGGGAAACTATGGGCTTTCTTTAGGGCCACCCCGACCAGAGACCCGGAGGCAATGACGGTGAGGTAAGGCTGATAGGTCAGATACTTCAAAGCATCGATCCCTTGCCCGTCTTCGCTGTCCTGAATCTCATCAAGGGCGAGGATGATCCGATTGTCAGGCCGAGGCCGAAGGTCAAGGGAGCGGAATTCCGGCAGCAAGGAAAGCGATTGAAGCAAATGCTTAGGTTGAAGGCTGAAACTAAAGATATCCCTTATCTCCTTCCGCGAATGGAAATCGAGGTAAAGGGCGGTGGCGGAAAAGCCCTCGCCTGGATAGGTGGCGAAAGGCTGGGAAAGATCGTTTTCCATAAAGCCCAAGGCCCGGCGGATGGAATAGGTTTTGCCGATTTGTCGCATCCCGTCGATAAGCAGGCATTTATGGATGCCCTTCTCCTCCCGCATGGGGGTTTCATCGATGAATCGGCGGATATTGTCTTCGATTTTTCGCTTAATCATGGGCTTATCATAGCACAGAAAGCTTATGTTCCAGAATTTTCGTGCATATTTTCCCGAAAATTCTGGAATTTCCGTGCATCCAATCCCGAAAATTCTCGTTTTGGGCTAAATTCAAGAACAAAAAGCCCCTTTATTCGCCCAAGGAACCAACGATTTTTAAGCCTTTTATTCCCTCGACGGGAATTTCTCTTGATAACGGAGGAGCCCTTTTTCAATCGCTTCCTCGGCTTCCTTGACCCCGCCATAGCCTTGGACGACGGTCTTCTTGCCGTGCTCTAGTTCCTTATAGACGGTGAAGAAGTGACGGATTTCCTCTTCGACATGGTCGGGCAAGGCATCGACCGAATGGAAGGCGTTGTAGAAGGGGTCTTTCTCGGGGATGGCGATGATCTTGACGTCCTCTTTCCCCGAATCGATCATGGTCAGCACCCCGATCGGATAGCACTTGACCATGGCTAACGGGACGATCGGGCCCGAGGAGACGATTAAGACGTCGAGCGGATCCTCATCCCCGCCCCAGGTCTTGGGGATGAACCCGTAGTTATGGGGATAATGGGTTGAGGTATAGAGGAAGCGGTCTAAGACCAAGGCCCCCGACTCATGATCGATCTCGTATTTGGCCGAGGAGCCGCTGGAAATCTCGACCACGGCATAGAAGGAAGAGGGGGTTTGGTAAGCGGAAGGGACCGAGTGGATTAAGTTCATGTCCATAAGTATAGAGGCAAAGACGGGGCTTTGCACTGTATAGCCGCAAGTTAGGGTATAATCGCCCCGATGAAACACTTAGCCCTCCTCGCCCTTCTTCCCCTCTGCTTAGCCTCCTGCGGAAGGAGTATCGCCTTCGATACCCATAAAGGGGAAGGCTATGCCTATGTCGAGAAAAGCTTTGATACGTCGACGGCCAAGGGGCTCAATTACGAAAGCGCCCTCGTCCCCTTTGATTTCGAGCAGTTTCAAATCAAGCTCGAATATGGCTCCGCCTCCTTAATCCTTTTGACCCAGGCCAGCTGTTCCCACTGCGCCACCCTCGAACCGACTTTTGCTTCCGTCACCAAGCAATACGGAGTCGAATGCTATGGCATCCACGACCAAGAAATCACCCTCTATGTCCCCTTTCTGCGGGCTTTATCCGATAGTTACGCCGAAATCCTAAGCGATCTATACACCCCGATGCTATTGCTATGCTCTTCTTTTGAAAAGGCCGAATCCATTGATCTGAAGGGGTTATATCGAGATGAGGATGGCTTGGCCAAGAAACTCGGGGACGCGGCCAATTACGTCGAGATCTATAACGTCCGGACCCCGGAAGCCTACGAATTCGCGAAAGACAGTTCCCGACAATACGTCTATTCCAATAATGATGAATACGAAAAGTTCTATCAGGAGATCTATCCTGACGTCAAAGACGATAAAGAGCCCTACTTCTTAATCAGTCAGGAAGCACTCAACTAAAAAAGAGGCCAGAGCCTCTTATTTCCTAGTCCGAACGAACCGATCGAACGCTTGCCCTTCCTCAAAGGAATCGAATTTGGCGTAGTAGAAGCTATCGCCCATCGCGATGGCCATATGGGCTGGGTAACGGCCATGCAAGCAAAGGTGGTTTTGATAATGGGAGAGGATCTCATCCTCGCTATGGAGGTAATTGACCCCATCGCGCCTAGCCGAGGCAAAGGCGTAATATTTAGGATAATCCATCTTCTGCCGATTCTCATCGAAGCAGATGACGTCGGCATAGATGTCATAGACCGAGACCGAGTTGGCGAAGTCGATTAAGTCCGGGGTATAGCCGCCGGCCGGGCGCATATTGCATTCAAGGGCGACGAACTCGCCTTTTTTAGCAAGACCGGGCCGGTCTTTGGTCAAGACGAAGAACTCGATGTGGAAGAACCGCTTCTTGATGCCGAAGGCTTTGACCGCCTTCCGCCCGAGTTCCCGGAACTTCTTCTTGTCGATATCGAAGAAAGGCAATTCAAAGGGAGTGTTGTAGTAATAGTAATCTTCCTTCTCATTGACGATGTCAGCGATCGGGGTCAGGAAATGGTCGGCGGCATCGAAGACGACGTTGGACTTCGAATCGCAGATCCCATCATAAGAGACGATGAACCCTTCGACGTATTCCTCCATGATGTAGGTCTCGGGGAGGCGCTGCTTGAAGAATTCGTCGAATTCCTTATCGTCATGGAGGGCATAAGAGGAGGCGGCCCCCACGCCGATATTCGGCTTGACGAAGAGGGGGTAGCCGACTTCATCGCGGAAAGCTTGGGCTTTGGCTTTGTCCTGCTCCCCATCAACGAGGATATAACGCATGGTTTTGGCCCCGGCTTTATTGAAGTATTCCTTCATCGCCGACTTGGCTTTGATCTTGTTCATATCGGCCGGATGGAAACCGGTGTCGACGCCAAACTTCTCCCGAAGCAAAGCATCGGAATATAGCCACCACTCATTGTCGGATTCAATGTAATCGATCTTACCGTACTTGTCTTGGTAATAACGGCAGGCGGCTTCAAGTTGCCCCATATCCGAAAGATCGGCGTAATAGTATTCGGTAAGCGATTCCTTCAGCCGGGGATGGAGATCCCAATAAGGCGAATCGCCGATGCCTAAGACATTGACCCCATGGCGTTTCAAAGCCTCGACCCAGAGATAATAGTTGGTCGGGAAGTTGGGGGAGACGAAGATGAAATTCATGCGCTTTTCCTCTAAACGAGGAAATTATAGTAAGGCACGGTTAAAGTTCCACCGCTTTTTTACCGATTCGCCTTCGTCAATAGATCGCGGATGGGCAAATGCTGGGGGCACATCGATTCGCAGGCCCCGCAGGCGAGGCACTCAGCCGATTTCTCCGATAAGGAAACATCGATCTTTTTCCCGGCGGCCCGTTCTTCGTTTAAAGCGGCGAAGATATCGGGGATCGGCATCTTGACCGGGCAGACGGCCTCGCAATATTCGCAATGGGTACATTCGATCAAGCCTTCGGTCCGCAAGTAGGAACGGGCTTTGGCGATGACCGATTGCTCTTTCTCGTTTAAGGGGACGAAGTCCTTCATGGTCGCGATGTTATCTTCCATTTGGGAAGTATCGCTCATGCCGGAGAGGACCATTTTGACGTTAGGGAAGGAGGCGGCATATCTAATGGCGAAAGAGGCCGGGGAAGCCGAGGATAGGGATTTGAATAAGGAGGCGACCGGGGCGCTGACTTTGGCGAGCCGCCCACCCTTAACCGGTTCCATGACGATGACCGGGAGACCATGCTTCTCCGCCACTTTATAGCAGGCTAAGCTCTGGACGTTCGGGTCATCCTCGTCTAAGTAATTGAACTGGAGCTGCACGATCTCGATCTCCGGATGCTCGGTCAAGATCTTATCGAGGAACTCGGCGGAATCATGGAAGGAGATGCCGATATGGCGGATCTTGCCTTTCTCCTTCATCTTCTTCGCCACTTCATAGGCGTGGCAATCCATATAATGCTGGTAATTGTTCCGCCCCTGGGCATGCATGAGGTAGAAGTCGAAATAGGAAACTCCGCACCAAGCGAGCTGGGTGTCAAGCATCGGCTCGATGTCCTCTTCTTTATTGAAGTAATTGGAGGAAAGCTTATCGGTTAAAACATAAGCCTCCCGGGGATAACGGGAGGTCAGAGCCTCTTTGACGGCCCTCTCACTCTTCTCATTGATATACCCGTGGGCGGTATCGAAATAATTGAATCCCGCCGCCATGAAAGCATCGACCATCTTTTTGGTCTGCTCGATATCGATGTCTTCGCCGTTCATCGGCAGGCGCATCATTCCAAAGCCTAATTTTTTCTTGATTCGGTCCATGGGCTTATTGTTCGCCAATTAGAGTAGAAAAGAAAGGCTTAATTCGCGTTATGCATATTCGGGGAAAGCCGCGGCAAAAACGTCTTTAGGAGATATTCGCTTTGATCGAAAGATTTTTGATAACAGCTCATTTGGCTTAACACTTTCGTGGCGTTTTACTTAACACTTTCGTTGGTTTTTACTTAACACTTTCGTGGTATTCTGCTTAACACTTTCGCTGGATTATAGCCCAATCTATCCCAGCCTTTTACGTATCAAAAAAGCCCATCGTTTGCTTGTAGACAATGGGCTAGAGTTGTTACTTCGAACCAAGCGACAGACGTGAGGCTTCAAGACGGCTTAAGGCCCTCGATAAAGCGGCCTTCGCCCGAATAAGATCAAGGTTAGGATCAGTTAAACGTTGTTCCGCCCGTTCCTTGCTGGCCGTGGCTCTAGCGACGTCGATCTTCTTGCCGTCCTCGGCATAAAGGCAGACCACCCGGGCGCGGCCCCGCTTCACCTCCAATAGGCCATGATGGATGGCGAAGTAGGCTGGGCCTTGGGAACTAGCCGCCTTCAAGACCCCGTCCTCTTCTAAAGCTTCATAGCAATCGGCATAGCCAGGGGCGACTTCCAAAGGCCCTTTTTGGCTTTTGACAAGGAAGCGATCGACCTCCTCATCATAGACTAAGCCAGTCGAATCGAGGATCGAGAGCTTCATTCTTTCCCTTCCGCGTGCTTCTTAACGTCTTCGATGGCCCCGCAGTAAAGGAAGGCCGATTCGGGGTATTGGTCATAAGCCCCGGAGAGCAATTCCTTGAAGCTTCGGATCGTCTCCTTCAAGGGGACATAAAGCCCTTTATAGCCAGAATAGGCCTCGGCGACGTGGAACGGCTGGGAGAGGAAGTTCCTGACTCTCCGCGCCCGATTGACGATGGCCTTATCCTCATCGGAAAGCTCATCGATGCCAAGGATAGCGATGATGTCCTGGAGTTCCTTATAACGCTGGAGCAGCTTTTGGACGCCCCGGGCGACTTCGTAATGCTCTTTCCCAAGGATGTCGGGATCAAGGATGGTTGAGGTCGATTCTAACGGATCGACAGCCGGGAAGATGCCTAAGGAGGCGGTGTTGCGGTCCAACAAGGTTTTGGCGTCTAGATGGGAGAAAGTCGTGGCCGGGGCCGGGTCGGTGAAGTCATCAGCTGGGACGTAGACCGCTTGGACCGAGGTGATGGACCCGTCTTTGGTCGAGGTGATCCGTTCCTGCAGTTGCCCCATCTCAGTGGCGAGGGTCGGCTGGTAGCCGACGGCGCTGGGCATTCGGCCAAGCAAGGCCGAAACCTCCGAGCCCGCCTGGGTGAAACGGAAGATGTTATCGATGAATAAAAGGACGTCTTTATGTTCTTTGTCGCGAAAATACTCGGCCATGGTGAGGGCGCTTAAGCCGACCCGCATCCGGGCTCCCGGGGGTTCGTTCATCTGCCCAAAGACGAGGGCGGTATTTTTCAAGACGCCCGATTCCTTCATTTCGTAATAGAGGTCATTGCCTTCTCTTGAACGTTCCCCGACCCCGGCGAAGACCGAGGTGCCGGAATGCTCTTTGGCGATGTTGAAGATGAGCTCTTGGATTAAGACGGTTTTGCCAACGCCAGCCCCGCCGAACAAACCGATCTTGCCGCCTTTGACGTAAGGGCAAAGCAAATCGATGACTTTGATGCCGGTCTCGAGGATCTCCTTATTGACCGTCTGCTCGGCAAAGGAAGGGGGATTCCGATGGATTGAATCGCGTTCGCAATCCTTAAAGTCCTCATCCCCTTTTCCATCGATTGGGTCACCTAAGACGTTGAACATCCGGCCTAAGGTCTTATTCCCGACCGGGACCGAGATAGGGGCGCCGGTATTGATGACTTGCATCCCGCGGGTTAAGCCATCAGTCGGCCCCATGGCGACGGAGCGGACGACGTCATCTCCGATATGCTGCATGACCTCGGTAACCAGTTTCCCCCCGTTAGGCAAGGGGATTTCCAAGGCATCGAGGATGTCGGGGAGCTTGGCATCGGCGAAACGAACGTCGATGACCGGACCCACCGCTTGGACTAAGGTGCCGATTTTGTCTTGATCAAGGGTCTTTTTCATGTTTTTCCCTCCTATTGATTAACGGAACCGGAGACCACTTCGATGATCTCCTGGGTGATGGCGGTTTGCCGCGCTTTGTTGTATTGGATGTGGAGTTTGTCGAGCAATTCGTCGGCGTTGTCATTCGCGGTCTCCATGGCATTACGGCGGCTATTTTGCTCCGATAAACTCGATTCGGCTAAGCTGTAGGACAAAGCCAATTCGAGGTATAAGGGGAGGCCGTATTCGAAGAGTCCCGACTCACTAGGATTCATCAAGGGTTTGACTTCAAAAGGGGTCGGAAGTTTGGTTAGGGGCAACAAGGGCCGGACCTTGGGGAGGAAATTAAGCGAATTGACGTATTCGGTGTAGACGATATCGATGGAAGAATACTTCCCTTCCAAGAATCCGTCTTTGAGTTCGTTAAGCCGGGATAAGAGGCAACGCTTGGATGATAGATCGAGGGGCGGCAACACCTTATACCCTTTGGCTTCGTTATACCGGTTATCGGCCTTGCCCCCGATCGGAAGGATGAGGTCATCCGGCTTAATAAGCGCATCGGCTTCTTTAAATAGACTCGAGTTATAAGCTCCGCATAAGCCGAGGTCAGAGGCGATGATGATATGGAGGGGAACCCCGCCGTGACTAGCAAAGACCGGATGAGATTCCGGTAGATAAGAGGCGAGGTAATCAATGATGTCTTTCGCGGCCTTATAGGAATAGGAAAGCCCTTCCGCCTCTTTCTTGCATTTAAGCAATTTGACCGAGGCGATCATCTCCATCGCCTTGGTGATCTTCTTGGTTGAAGAGATTGAGGCGATGCGGCGTTTGGTTCTCTCTAATCCGGCGCCCATCTTTTACCGTCCTTTGAGGAATTCGATCAAAGCGTCCTTGATTTGCGCGGAAACCTCATCGCTTAAATCATGGCTTTCCTCAATCGAATCGATAAGGTTTTTATGCAAAGAGCTGAGTTTAGCGTAGAAATCGTCAAGCAAGGGTCGGATATCCTCAATCTTCTTATCATCGAGGAGTCCGGTTTTAGCGGCGTATAGTTCAATGACTTGTCTAGCCAAAGGATAAGGATCGTAATTCTTCTGCTTTAAGATCTCCATCAAGATCCCGCCATGCCGGAGGATCTTCTTGGTCGATTCATCAAGGTCGCTGCCAAACTGGGAGAAGGAAAGCATCTCGCGGTAAGAAGCGAGTTCGATCTTCAAGGAGGCGCTGGCTTTCTTCATCGCCTTGAACTGAGCCGAGGAGCCGACCCGAGAGACGGAGAAGCCCGAGTCGACCGCCGGGCGTTGGCCGGCGTTGAAATAGTCGGTCAATAAGAAGATCTGACCATCAGTGATGGAGATGATGTTAGTCGGGATATAAGCCGATATATCGCCGGCCTGGGTCTCAACGATCGGAAGGGCGGTGATCGAGCCCCCGCCGTTTTCTTCGTTTAACCGGCAGGCCCGTTCTAGAAGCCTCGAATGGAGGTAGAAGATATCGCCAGGATAAGCTTCCCGGCCCGGAGACCGTTTAAGGAGCAAAGACAAAGCCCGATAAGCGACTGCATGTTTGGATAGGTCATCGAAGACGATCAGGACGTCTTGGCCTGCTTCCATCCATTCCTCAGCCATCGCCATGGCGGCGAAAGGCGCGATATAAAGCAAAGGAGCCGCCTCGCTGGCCGACGCCGAGACGACGGTGGTATAGGAAAGGCAATCGAGGGTGCGAAGTTTCTCCACCAAGGCGGCGACGCTCGAGTTCTTCTGCCCAATGGCGCAGTAGACGCATTTAACGCCGGTATGCTTCTGATTAATGATGGCGTCTAAGGCAATCGCGGTCTTGCCGGTTTGGCGGTCGCCAATGATCAATTCCCGTTGGCCCCTTCCAATCGGGATCATGGCATCGATCGCCTTAATGCCGGTCATCAAAGGAGTATCGACCGATTTCCGCTTCATGACCCCGGGGGCGATCCGTTCGATCGGTCGGGTGTTCTTATAGCTAATCGGCCCTTTCTCGTCGATCGGCTGGCCCAGGGCATTGACGATCCGGCCCAATAAGCCATCCCCAACCGGGACTTCGACGACTTTGCCGGTCCGCTTGACCTCGTCGCCTTCTTTGATTTCCTCGTCATCGCCAAGCAAAACCGCCCCGACGTCATCGAGGTTTAGGTTCATCGCCATCCCGTAGACATCGCCGGGGAAAAGGAGCAACTCACCAAGCATCGCGTCTTTTAGTCCATAGATGCCGGCGATCCCGTCGCCAACCGAGACGACGGTTCCGACGTCATCCTGTTTGATATCCTTTTGGTAATTCTTGATTTCGGCTTTAAGCAACGCGCTTAAGCCTTCGGTATCGATTTTCATGCTATTGGCCTCCTTTGAGTCGGGTCCGCAAAGCGTTGAGCTGGGATTTTAAGGTGTAGTCATAAGTCTTTTCCCCGAGGGCGACCTTATAGCCCCCGAGCAACGAGGAATCGACCTTGTTATGAAGCCGGACCGCCCCCCCGAGTTTCTTCTCTAAGGCTTGAGACAGCTTAGCGATATCATCTTCCTTCATCGCCCTAGATGAATAGACGGTCCCTTGGCAAATGCCCAAGGCCTTATAGGCCAAAGAAAGGAAGGAATCCAAGGAATCGATGAGTTCCTTTAAATCGCTATGGTCGGCCATGACGAAGAGGAAGTCGGTCAAGATCGGGAGATTAACGGTTTTGGTCAGTTCGCCTAAAACCTTTTTCTTCTCCTCCTTATCGACCTTAGGGGAGGAAAGGAAATCCATAGCCTCCGGGGTCTTTTTCAATAAGCGCAACAAGGCTTCGCTAAATTCGGCATACGAGGAAAGCTCCGATTCCTGAACACAGGAATAGAGGGCTTTTCCATAAGCGAGGCCGCGCTTATCCATCACTTCTCCTCCAATTTAGCTAAGAAGTCATTGAGTAGCTTCCGCTCGTCTTCGCCATCGACTTCCCGGGAAAGCAAAGCGCTCGAGGCCGAAAGGGCCATGTCGACCACTTCGCCTTTTAATTGTTTCTTGGCCTTCTCCATCTGCAAGGCGATGTCTTCATCGGCCGCCTGCTTCTTTTTGGCGATGGCTTCTTCGGCTTGGGCAATGCTAGCGGCGGTTTCGCTTTGGGCTTGCTTTCGCGCCTCCTCGACGATCTTGGCCGCCTCCGCTTGCCCTTCCTTGATCAATTCGTCTTTATGGAGGGCCGCTTCCTTGGCTTCGGCGAGTTTGCTCTCCGACTCCTTGATATTGCCTTCGATGTACTCTTTCCGCCTGATCAAAAGCTTATGGACCGGCTTATAGGCGATGAAGTAGACCAAAACCAATAAGACCACGAAGCCCAAAAGCTGGACGACGAAATCGATGATCCCGTTCGGGAAGATCTTGCTGGTGAAGTCATCCCCATCAAAGGGCCGATCATCGGGGCCGGAGTCGCTTAAAGTGATGAGGAATAGATAGAGCCTATCCATCATTTCCCCTTTAGAACATGCTCGGCAAGGCGAAGATGATGAGGATGGCGACGATGAGGGCGTAAATGCCGGTCGATTCGTCAAGGGCGACGGCGAGGATCATCGTCGAGCGGAGCTTGCCATACATCTCCGGATTCCGGGCGATCCCGTCGATGGCGTGCGAGCAGATCAGCGCTTCGCCGACGGCCGAGAAGGTGCCGGTGCAGGCGCAGAGGCCAGCGCCGATGGCGACAAGCCCCATCTGGTCGACGGCTTCAAGGGCCGGTAGGACCACATTAGTGAGAAAACCCATGGTAATAACCTCCTATTGGGCAACTGCTTCCTTATCCCCGCGGGTGATTTGCCCCTCGATCCCCATCAAGTCGTCCTCCTCGGGCATCTCAGCCCCAATCCAGACGGCGTTAAGGGAAGCGAAAACCAAGGTTTGGACAAACCCGGAGAATAAGCTGAAGTAAAGATTGAGGACCCCGATGGCGAAGGGGGCGATAAATATCTGACCCCAGGGGCCCATAGCGCCAAACAAGGCATAGGATAAGCTCTTCAAGCACCAAGAGACGATGCCGATGATGACCGAGCCCGACAAGCAATTGCCGAACATACGGAGGCAAGTGGAGATGATCGGGGTCCACATGGTGACCAAATTGATCGGGAGCCAGATCTTAAGCGGCTCGATATAGCGATGGAAATAGCCCCAGTGAGAATAACGGATGGCTGTCGCTTGGATCAGGATGAACATGACTAGCGACAGCGAGAACGGGACGACTAGGTAATCCACGATCGAGGGGAAGCCGGTCAAGGACCAGTTAAAGGCGAGGAAGAGGTAAATCCAAAGGCCGCAGAAATAACCCGGCCATCTTCCGACGTTTTTGTGGCCCATCATCGAGACGGTCCACTCATCGACGTAGCCAACCCCCATTTCGGCTAAAAGCAATATCCCTCTCGGGGCTTGCTTATAGTCGGCTCTTCTCGCTTTGACCCCAACGATAATGGCGAGGATCAAAACGATGGTCATGACGGCCAAAGAGGAAATGATCGGGCCGGAAATATCGAGGTCGAGGAAATGCTCGATCATGTTGTCAATCGGCGACTTATTCATGGCTTTCCTCCCGCTTCGACCCCTTCTTGTTGATGAACCCGGCGATAATGCAGATAACCGGCATCGGGAGATAGCCTCCCACCGTGGTCCAGACGTTGAGCCAATGAGACTTAAAAGTATAGGTGACGAGGGCCGCCCCGACGACGGCCGCGACCAATAGAATAAAACGCAGCAGCATGAATAAGACGGTCAAAGCCATCCTTCCCCCTTTGGCCCCGTTGGGGTCAAGGACCGATTTCGAGGTATAGACGATCGACCAATAGGTGAAAGTCCCGACCGCCCCACCGAGCAGCCAGCCCAAAGGATAGCCCGGATTACCGGTGAAGAAACCGAATAGGAAAGTCAGAAATCCGAGCAGAAAGCAGACTAGCAGGGCGAGGATGATCTTATGGGTTTCCGGCCAATCGACGAACTTCTTCATACGCGCTTCCTAAAGGAGACCGCTAAATGGTAAACGCCTTAACGAATATTTGCAATCCCCTAAAGGGGAATGGGAACAAAGAGGCAAAAATATTTAACGGGTGTATCGGAATTTCGCCACCGCGTAGATGCCGTCTACGAATTTGATGTCGACCTCGCCTTGGATCAGAGGATAAAGGTATTCCCTAAAGGCCGGGGTCAGGTGGTAGACCGAATCGAGGAAATCGCTCGGGATCTTCTTCTCGACGTTGGCGATCCCCTCGACCGGCTTAAGCTCATATTCGACCTTATAAGGAGAGGAGGACACCCGATGGAGGGCGACCATGCAGCCGGTCTGGCCGGATAATCCGGCCTTGACGGCTAGGCGCCCACATTCGATGGCCTCGTCGCGGTCGACTTTGCTAATAAGAATCGGATCGGCCCGTTGGGGTAAGGAGAGTTCGATCGAACGGGTCGGGAGGCCGAGGTTCTTCTCGACTAACCTAGTTAAATCATCGGCCGCCCCACCGAGTTGGATATGGCCGAAAGCATCGACCCGGGCGGCACTGGTGTCGCGGGGGAAGATGATGCCTTCGCTGATGCCGACGACGCAGTGGCCCTTCTTCTCGTGGATAGCCTTAACCTCGGAATAGAAGGATTCAAGGTCGAAGGCATCCTCGGGGAGATAAATCAAATCGGGACGGTAAGGCGCGGGCAATAGATCAACCGAAGCGGTCAGCCAGCCGGCGTTCCGACCCATGATCTCGACCACGAATACCTTGCCTTTTTTATAGCAGGCGGCGTCGACACAGACCGATTTGACGGTGTTGATGACATATTTGGCGGCCGAGCCATAGCCGATGCAATGGTCGGTGGCCGAAAGGTCGTTATCGACGGTCTTCGGGACCCCGATGACTTTGACGTTAAGCCCTTTCTTGGCGAAGAGGCGCGAGAGCTTGGCGCAGGTATCCATCGAGTCGTTGCCCCCGTTGACCAGAACTAAGCCGATGTCGTTGGTTTCAATCGTCTCGACGATCTTGCTATACCGTTCGTCATCTAAATCCGAGGGGAGCTTATAACGGGTCGAGCCGAGGATGGCCCCCGGGGTTTGCAAAAGCAATTCGATCTGCTCGTCATCTTCCTTGTTGATATCGAAGAGGTCATCGTTCAATAACCCTTCCACCCCGTTCCGCGACCCATAGATATGGGGGATGCCCTGGGCCTTCGCTTCCTTAATGGCCCCATAGAGAGAGGAGTTGATGACGGCGGTCGGGCCGCCGGACTGCAGATAGACGAGGTTTTTCATGCGGGTTCTCCTTCAATGACATCAATATGTGTGTATTGCAATGATTTATAGGCATTTTGCTCGGCTTCCGAATTGGAAGAAGCGCAATATCGGCGCAAAACCTTGATCTTCGCATTAGGAAGGGCGGCTTTGGCTAAGACGGCGTTGGAAAAGACGCAGATGGCGGAGTCAATCCCGCAGAAAAGGACTTCTTGGTAGCCCTTTTCCTTTAATCTAAAGGCTAAATCGAGACTCCCGAAGGTTTCTTTCTTAAAGGTGTTGCCCTTATTGGCAAAAGGCTGCAACGGGGGCATAAGCTCATAGCCCGGGGTTCCCTCAAGACAATGGGGAATCGGGAGGCGCTCCCCCTCCTCGGTATCTAGATAATCGGAATGATGCGTATCGAGAGTGAAGTAGATATCGTACCCAGCGAGGCGGTTTAAAAGGGAGACGATCTTCTCGTCGAGCCCCACCGCCCCCGGGAAGCCTAAAGCCCCTTTGACGAAATCGACTTGCATGTCGATGACCACGATGGCTTTCGTTTGCATGGCAAAATTATGGGGTGATGGTTCGGAGAAAGCAAGCGGAGAAGCCAGTTCCGATTAAATGGCGAACGCGTTCGTCATTTAATCGGAGTGACAAGATACTTAAGGATTCATCGGAAGAATTTCGCCGAGCACTCTCCTGATTTTCCGTGCAACCGAAGACTCGCCAGTCGATAAAGGCCTCGAGTCAGGAAACAAAAAAACGATGCGGCTTCACCCCATTTTCAACAAAAAATGTTGTAAAAATAGGAGCTCTATGTCCTGCCCGTCCATCTATTAGGCTATTATGAGGCAAATTCGGAAAACCCGATAAATCTTGATATGTAAGCCCTTACATTGTACGATTAAGGGCTAGGGTCACCGAACAGGAGTCCCGCATCGACCTATGCAATTCACCGTTAAGACGAATAAAGACACCCTCGCCTTCAATAAAAAGACCAGCCTATTGGAAATACTCGGCGATCAAAACCCCGACCGCGAAATCGTCGCCGCTAGAGTCAACAACCGGGTTAGAGAATTAACCTACGAGGTCAATTACGACTGCGAGATCGAATGGCTGACCGTCAAGGATTCCGACGCGGTCAAAACCTATGAAGCCTCCCTCCGTTACGTGGTGGCGATGGCTTTCCACCGGGCTTATCCGGAGTTGAAGATCCGCTTCGCCTATAACGTCTCCCGCTGCGTCTCGATCCATCTTTTGACCCCGGGCTATACCGCCAATACGGCGATGCTGCTCAAAGTCAGCCACGAGATCGAGGAGATCATCAACGCCGACTATCCCTTGAAGCGGATGGTCCTGCCGATCGATGAGGCCAAGCCGGTCTATGAGAAACTTGGCTATAAAGATAAATTAGGCCTATTGCCCTACCGGCCAGAGAAGACCGTCCACCTCTATGAATGCGATGGCTTCTACGATTACATGTATAACCACATGGTCCCCTCGACCGGCTATATCAAGAAATACAAGCTCCGGCTTTATGCCCCGGGCTTCCTTCTCCAATATCCCCGGGCCGAAACCGGGGGCGAGATCCCGCCTTTCCAAGACGCCCCGACTTTCGGACGGACTTTAAAAGAAAGCCATGACTGGTCGAAGATCGTCGGCAGCGACACCGTCGCCGGCATCAACGACTCAATCAAACAAAACGGGACGGTCGAATTCATCAATATATGCGAAGCCCGTCACAACCGGATGCTTTGCGAGCTCGGCCAGCTTATCGAGGATTCGATCGATGATGTCTCTTTAATCTGCGTCGCCGGCCCCTCCTCCAGCGGAAAAACCACCTTCGCCAACCGACTTCGGATTGAACTATTGGCTCGCGGCATCAAGCCGATCCGCATCTCAATCGATGATTATTACTTAGAGAAGCATCTTATCCCCAAGGACAAAGACGGGAACATCGACCTCGAATCGATCGAGGCCCTCAATATCCCACTTTTCAACCAGAACATGGTCGACCTCATCGCCGGGGAAGAGGTGACCTTGCCCCGTTTTGATTTCCAGTCCGGCAAATCAGTCCCGGGCCGGACCTTAAAAGTCCAGCATGGGCAGCCGATCATCATCGAAGGGATCCACGCCCTCAATGACCGGTTAACCCATGACATCCCCAAATCAGCCAAGTTCAAAATCTTCATCGCCCCCCAGGCCCAGATGAACCTCGATGACCATAACCCCGTCTCCTTAACCGACTTACGGCTGATCCGCCGGATCGTGCGGGATTATAAATTCCGCAACGCCTCGGCCGAGGAGACGATTGAAATGTGGCCGAGCGTCCGGGCGGGCGAATTCAAATGGATTTACGATACCCAGGAAGGATCGGATTACGTCTATAACTCGATGCTTAGTTACGAACTTCCGGTCATGAGGAAGTACGCCATGCCCTTGCTTAAGCAAATCGACGAGCAATCGCCCTGCTTCCCGACCGCCTTGCGGCTGATGCGGATGCTGAAATTCTTCATCGACATGCCCGACGACTGGGTTCCGAGCAACTCGCTCATGCGCGAGTTCATCGGCGGCTCCTGCTACGCCGACGTATAAAACGTTCTATCGAGCGCTTAGGCTCCCTAGATAAAGAAAACGGAGACCACCTTAGGATCTCCGTTTTTCTTATGAATGGAAGCGATTAGGCTTCGGCCCCCGATCCCGGAAGGGGGGGATACCCTTCCTCCGCGGACCAGTAATTCTGCTTCACGACCGAGTTGATGTCATCGAGGGTGAAGCGGATGTAATACTTCTTCCCTTGCAAGGAGAAGCCGGTGTCGACGGTCGAGATGGCCTTCTTATCGGCGGTGAGGGTGATCTTGCATTCGCTGGTCGAGGTGGTGAGGGCCATGGAATGGACCCCTTGCATCCCGTTGTCGAAATAGCCGCCGAGGGTCGGGAGGACCAGCTCCTCAGCTTCATAGGTGAGCTCGCCGGTCTTTTTGAACAGCGCCGGGTTCAAGGCGTTGAAATTCGGCCCGATCTCCTCGAAGGTATCGATGGTATAGGGGGTGGTCCCGGAAAGCATGACGACCGCCCATTCCCAGCTCGAGGTGTAGAACTCGCAATCCTGGACCCGGTAGAGCTTATTCTCCGCATCGTAAATGCAGCGATAATCGTAGTCATCGCCCATCCGATAGGGTGCGGTGTCCGAATCGTCTTCGGCGGCCCGTTGACGGAAATAGGCGATGTCGTCCCGGATGAAGTAGCCTTTGGTCCAGGTGGTCCGTTGCTGCCGTTCCGGATCGGAGAAGAATTCCTTCAGATAGGTATAGGAATTGACCCCATCGAGGCAATTGAGGGCGGCGGCCAAATCCGGGTTGTCGTTGGTAAAGGGGGCTAGATGGGGGATTGGGTTGTCCCCGATGTCCCGGTAATAGGTGATGGTGAAGGTGTTGGTTCGGACGTAACGCTCGTCGTCATCGAGATCGGGGATAACGAAGTTCAGCTCGTCGATGCCCCCGTCTTCCCCGAGGCTTAAGACGATGTCCTCGACGTAGTTGATCGAGGTGCCGCCGTAGCAATCGACGATGAATTGGCACTTATCGGCCGATAAATGCAATATCCCGTCCTCGTCTTCGGTTAAGTCGCTCGCGGAAATGTAATCCCAGGGATTCCGGAACAAGGCGTCGAAGGCATAAGGGATATAGGAGCCGAAGACGTCGCTGTATTCGGAAAGCCAGGAGGTGGTGACGGTGTTCTGATTGGTGATCTTCTCGACCGTGGCTAAGCCGGTTTCGGCGTCGCGGTAGTAATAGGCGGTCGGGTCGGAATAGCTCCATTCGGTGGTTTCGACTTTCTCCTGCTCCCCGGTCTCGACGTTGAGCTTATAGTCCCAGTATGTATAGGTTAGCGATTCGCGGTAGCTCCTGACCTCCCCGTATTGATGGGCCAAATCGATGATCCGCCCTTGATGGATCCCGACTTCCGAAGCGGAAGTCCGGTAAACGTCGGTGTTCATCTCGATATGGGCGGCATGGGTCTTGCCTTTCAGCGAAGCCAAAGCGGTAACAGCTTTTTGGCTGGCGGAGGGCTTTTCGGGGATGCTGATATCCCCATAGACCGGGCCTTCGCTAGAGGATGAAGAGGAGGAAGAATCGCTCGGGGTGGATTCCGGGGTCGATTGCTCGCTCGGCTGGCTCGAAGAAGACGAGTTATCCTTCGGGCCGCAGGCGACCAAGGAGAAGGCGATAAGCGGTAAAAGGAAAGCAGTTTTGTTCATAATGGGCTCCTTTCTTACGGACGGACGAACCAGCCGGGGAAGGCGGTGGTCCCGACCGCATCATAGGCGGCGGTGATGGCATAAGGCCCGTATTGGAAATCGTAATAGCCGAGGCTTATTTCCGCTAAGGCGTCGCCGTCTAAGCGGGCATAGGCGTAATAAGGCTCGGTGTCCCCGGCGCCAAAATCCGCAGGCACCAAATCGCGGGTCAGCAAAGCTAGGCCGCTTTCGATGACCGAATAGGTGCCGTCGCCTTCGTCACGGAACAAGGCGGCTGACATCTTGGGGAACAAGGGGAGGGAAGCCTCGACGGTGTCGCTGCTGGAAACCCGTTCCCATCCTCTGGAGGAGGAATACTCGTAAGTTCGGGTCGTCGATCCATAAGGGGTGATGAAGGTATCGCCATCGACGGGGTAAGGGGCGTAGGCGTCTTGGTGGATCAATAAGGAATCGCCGACGTAGTAATAGACCTGGGAGAAAGAGAGATCGTTCTCGGTTAGATAGACGGTGTAATTGGTCCCAAGCGAAGACAAGGCGGCGGCGAGAGCCGGGTTCTCCTCTCCCCCCGGGGCGATCCGGGAGAAGGATTCCTCGTAGAAAGCGAAGGAAAGGCTGACCTCCAACGTCGAGTCTCCGACTAGGATGGCGCCCATGCCATCGACTTCATAGCCATCCGGTCGGACCCCGCAGGTGAAGTCGATCGAATCGACGAGCCCAGGGTTGGACTTATTAGGGACGATGGTGGCCGAGACGACCGGGAAGTCGAGGCCGAAGTAAGCGGAAATGAGCAGCTCCGCCTTCTTCGATTCGAGCGCGGTCCCGGAGAAATCGCTGACGTCGATGTAATCCCAGGGATCGAAATAGGTGTCGGCGTAGATGACGTCCATGGCGAGGGCGGATTCGCTCACCGACTCCAATTTGTTTTGGTAATTCAGCGTGTCGTAGTAGCTCCTCCCGTCCAATCCCTCGTAATGGATCAAACTCGAGGCGCCCCCGTTGTCGCGGACGGCGTCGCGGACGGACCCGTCGACCTCGATTTGGCCATAATCCCGATCGACCGAATAGGCAATTTGGCTATCGAGGCTACTCGATTCCTCGAAATGGGTCGAAAGGATCGCTTCCCCCTTGACGTTATAAGGGAGGAGGAAAGCCCTCGAGTAATCGATCTGCTCGCTGGCCGAAGCCGGGGTGGCAGGAAGCGCCACGCCGATCGATAAGGCCGTTAAAGGCGCCGCAAGAAGCAATAGTTTTTTCATTATTCGCCCTCCTCGTAAATCACGTTCTTGAAGGTTTCGATGACGTTGTTGTCGACGAATTCCTTAACCGTCTCGATGTCGGTGGTCCCGAAGTCGGAGAAGGTGACGGTCGTGGTAACGTCATTGCCTAAGGTGTCAGAGCTGAAGTTCAATTCGAAGCTCGGATAGCCTTGGCTCGGGACGGTGATGGATAGGGAATGGAAGTCGAATTCGAACGAGTTCGAATCCCCGAGATACACCCCGGAAGCCCGGGAGAGCCAGTCCCCGGCCCCAAGGATCGCCTCCATCGCGTCGAAGGAGAAGCTGTAGTCGTTGTAATCGAAGGCGTCGAGGTCGAAGACGTAACGCCCTTCGACCGAAGCGTCTTTCTCAAAGAAATCGGTGGTCAGAAGCCCGATGTTGGGGAGCGCCCCGGTTTCTAATCCCAAGACATCCAGATTGAGGTTGGCGGCGTAATCCGAGGCCGGCGAGACGCCGACCGCGACGTATCCGCCGGCCGCCGGCATATAGGCCATCCCGGTGTAGGTCTTGCCCCGGGTGGCGTCGGTTTGGGCGTTGTCGGAGAGCATGAGGCGCAAGCTCGGATCATCGTAGTTGTAATAGGAGTTATAGTCGTGAAGCGGCTTCTCGGCACCGGCCGCTTCGATCGTCACGTGGCTAGTGAAGTTCAGCCCATCGATCGCCGTCTTCAATTCGGAAAGCGCGGTTTTTAGCGGAGCGGCTTCCTCCTCGCTCATCTTCGCTTCGACCGGGGATAAGAGGTTGACCGAGCCAATGGCGGAGAGCTCCACCGAATAGGATTCGCTCATCGCCCCGTAACGATCGGCGCTGACGAAGCGGAAATCCATATGCGACGGGGTACCGGCATCATCGGTTGAAATGACGATGTCATCGACGTATTTATAGGCGGAAAGCGCGTCGAAGTTATAGGGGTTGACGGTGAAGAGGAATTGCCCCATCTTCGCGCTTAATAGCCCAGTGGCCGATTCCTTCCCGGTCAAAGTATAGCCCGCCTCGGTTTTGGCGATATCGAAATAAGCGGCGAGGCTCTCGGCCTTATCGAGGTCGGCTAAGGGGAGGTAGCCGGAATCGTAATTGCCTCTGAAGGGGACGGGGTTGCGGGAATCGTCGACCACCGCCGTCTCGACCACCTCGTTGGAGATGTTGAGTGAAAGGATCTTGACGTTGCCGTCGGGGGCGCTGATGTCGTTGCGGAGCACCTGCTGATCACCGGCGGAGAGGATCGAGGAACGGGCGGTGGAGCTTATTTCCTCGGTGGCGGTGAAGGTCTCGACGGTGAAAGCCGAGTAATTCGGGGTGATGGTCGAGACCGATTTAAGCGGGGACTCGAAGAAGGAGGCGAACTCCTGGGCCTGCTCATCGGTCCAGCTAGCGGCGCCTTCGGCGTTGACCATAGCCGGGTTGCAGCTAGCGGCGAGCAAGGCGGTTAATAGCAAAACGGGTTTTTTCATCGTTACTTCCTCGCAATCTTTAAAGTCGCCCCGGTGGCGGAAAGCTCGCTCACTTCGACGCTTAGCCCAAGCTTGGCCCCATTGAAACCATTGCCATGGAAAGCGAAGCCTTCATAGAACTCGCTGAATTCCGAGGGCCCGCCGAAAACGTCGCCTTGGTGGAACAAGTTATTATCGGTTAATTGAAGGGCGTTGGCCATATGACGGTTGGCCCCGGTCGAGTCGAGCAATTCCAGTAGCGGGAAGTTGCCGGGGACCCCGTAGGCCGAGTACATATTCCGCCCGGAATTGGTGAAGGCGAAGTCATAGACCTTGCCGTCATCGAGGTTGGGGTCGTTGTCTAAGTACAAGCCTTCTTCCCCGCCGGAGATAAGCCTTGAATCGACTTGGTAGATCCGGACGCCGGGGGCGGCGAAGGAACCGGCTTTATCGAGGCCGCTCGGGGCGACCATATCGATAAGGAGGTATTCGCCGAAAAGCTCGGTTGAGGAAGGGGCCAGCAAAAGGGTTGAGCCCTCCCCGTCAAGGGTAAGCGAGACGGTGGCCTCGCCGGTTAGCGTATCGGCGTAGATGGCTTGGGGGTTAACCCAGCCCAATAGGTATTTGGTGAAGGGGTTAAGGTCGGCGGAGGCGCCTTCGCTGACGTCGCTATAGCCAAGCGGGGCCCGGGTATAGCCATTGATGTCGCCGGTGGTGTCTTTGTATTCCGGGACGCCCATCATCGACGTGATGGTCCGGATGATCCGGTTTTGATAAGTGCTTTCCTGGGCGGCTTGGGTTTGGGTCGAGCCGGAGATCCAGGCTCCGATAGCGGTTTTATCGGATTCGCCGATGGTATTGACGAAAAGGGAAGCGGCCATCGAATCGAGGTCATCATCCCCATAAGTCCAATAGCCATTCCATTCGGGATAGCCATGGAGGAGGATGAGGCTATCGATCTTCCCGTCCCCGTCGGCGTCATATTCGCTTTCGCTAAGCTGCTTCGAATCGATGAAGGCGTCGGCAACCTCATCCAAAAGATCCTCGAGCCCGGTGGTGAAGTCGGTCCCTAAAGACGATAGGACCACGGAGGCTTCCTTATCTAAGGTAATGGGTTTGGAAACGAAGGTGCCGAGATGGAATTTCCCGTTGGAGGCGGTCTCGAAATACTGCTCGACGTTATAGGGGGAGGCGCTGCTGCCCGACATCTGCTTTTCGACGGTTTGGGTGGTCATGATGTCGAACGGCTCGACGTCGGCGAAGTTCAGCGGGACGATGACGGATTTGACTGTTCCGGCTGAAGGCAAGACCGCGTGTCCTTGACTTTGCTCTAACTTCATGATGGCGGTCGGATCGATCGGGGCCGGGGTCGGCTTGCTCGAATCGGTGATCGAAGGGGTGCTCTCTTCACTCTGCTCGGACGAGACGGAGGAAGTTCCCTTCGGTCCACAGCCAGTCAGAATCAGGGCCGTGACCGCAATCGGAAGGCAGAGAAGGCCATGATTTTTGGTTTTGGTTGACATGGTAATCTGCTCCTTGAAAGATTCCTTAATTTTAAGGCTCAAACACCATATCAAAGAGAAAAAATTTGTATAGTCGATTTTTTTGAAAGCGCTTACATCAAAAAATTGTTTTCCTTTTTTGGTTTGCCCGTTTAATAACGTCATCCAATCGGAGGTAAAACAAATGAAAAAGCCCATTGCCTTCCTCGCCCTCGCCTTAACCTTAGGTCTGGCAGGGTGCGGACCGACAAACACTTCATCCAGCTCCAGCCCTGATACATCTGATACAGGCTCGAGCGGATCATCCACCCCTTCCATTACCGACACGGAATCCTCTTCCTCCTCCAGCTCTTCAAGCAGCTCGTCTTCAAGTGAGGAAAAGGAATTGACGGTCGAGATCACCAGCACCGTCACCACCGTCGAGGCCGGCAAGACCATCACCTTGACCGCCGCCGTCACCAACGGGGACGCAGACGACAAGGTGACCTGGACCAGCGGGGACACGAGCGTCGCGACCATCGACGCCAACACCGGCGTCTTGACCGGGGTCGCCGCCGGGACCGCCACCATCACCGCCGCCTGCGGGGAGGCGACCGACACGGTCGAGATCACCGTCACCCCGGCCATCCCGGCCGAGCTTGCCAGCGGGACCTCTTTCCATACCTACCTCCAGGGGCAGGCCGAAGCGACCGTCAGCTCCATTTCCTATATGAAGCGGGAGCTCAGGCCGACTTCCGAGGAGCCCGAGACGACCCGTTACGTCTCGAAGATGACCAAGGACGAGATATTGCGGGAATACGACAACACCGGCACCTGGGACGAGGGAAAGCACTCGAGCTACACCGCCATCATCGGCTCGACCTATTACGAAATCGACACCTACGGTTCCGGAAGGGGCAACCGGACGGACATCCTCCCAGGCGATTCCGAGGCCGAGTTCAGCGAAGCCGTCGCCCGGCAGAACCTGGAAATGATGCAAGATGAAGGCGACCTCCACGGCATTTTGGCCGAAGACGAGGCCTTGGCCGCCTGGAAAGCCGAGCGGAACGTGGAAGGGGCCTTGAAGGAGTTGGATTACCAGGTCGATGTCGATAGGGGCAACTACATCGTGACCTACAAAGCGGCCTACGAGCACCAAGACGAGGATTACGAGTGGGAAAGCTGCGTCCATTACCTGGTGACCGCGACCTTGAATTCCGAGATGGAGATCCTCGACCTGTACGCCGAGGAAACCCGGGCCGCCATCAATCAATGGGACTTCGAGACCCACTCGCCGAAAGCCGATGCCTCCTCGGTTTACGAATACACCTACTCGGTTGAGGACATCGTCTACGTCGACGAGCTCCCCGACGCCGATCCAGACGACCTCCTGCTAGATCCAACCGCCTATTTCGTCTCCGAAGTCACCGAGGCGACCCTCGATATGACGATGGCGACCGGGAAAGACGATGACGGCAACCCCGTCTTCCAAGTCGGCGACCGGATTTGGCTCGACGAGAAAACGATCAAATACCTGCCCGCCACCGCCTTGGACGCCGATACCCTTCAAATCACCGGCTACTACGACTCGACGACCGGCGGTCCGGTCGAAGACGCGGCCATCACCGACATGTACGGCGGCACCACCTGGGCCAAGCCCGGCACCTACGACATCGCCATCGGCAACGCCTATGACGCCGACATGGGCCGGATCGAAGGCGTCGTCGTCACTGGTGAGGCCGTCTCGACCTCCATCCCCAACATCACCGCCATCGACACCACCACCGGCGTCTTCACCGACGTCTCGGCGGATCAAAACGGCGACGAATACGCGGTCTCAGTCGCAAAATGGGCCTATGCCGAAGCGACCTTCATGACCGATAACCCCAACGCCGACCAGGCGATGTTCGATCAAATCGAAATCACCTATTCGCAGGAAGGGATCGCCCAGGCTTCCTTCTACATCGGCGACGGCATGATGCTCTTCCAAATCCTTGGCATGAATGACGGCGAAGTCGACATCACCATCCATAACGCCAACCCGGCGGCCGCCCGGGGGATTGAGGAGATTGTCATCCATTGCACCGTCGGCACCGGCGGCTCCTCCGCCTCGCAAGGGCTCACCATCACCGGCCTCCTCGACACCGACTACAATTCCGTCGCGGGAACGACCGACGGTTCTGGGAACCTGATCTACAATCTCCAGGTCAAGCAGACGGAGACCCAATACATCCTTCATTGCTCGGAGCTCGAATCCACCGGGTCCGTGACCGCCGATCAAGTCAACGACCTCCAGTGGGAATACGGCGAGCAAGGCAAAGGATACACCGCGACCGTCTCCTACATTGAAGGGCTGCCGGTTTTGACCATCGACGCCACCAACGCGGCAGTCGGCGCCACTGGATACGTCAATATCCTTAACGCCGACCAGACCATGGTCATGATCGAATTCGCGGTCGTCGCCGAATAAGCGGAAAACAGGCGAAAGGCAAACCCCCGGCCAATTTGGCTGGGGGTTTTCTTCTTGCCTATTTCCCTTCGATGAAACGGATGGCTTCCATCAGCCAACCGTGAGCGCTCGTGCCCTCGCCTATCCCCCATCCATGGCCATCGCCGGGATAGACATGGTATTCATGCTTGACGCCCGCTTCCCGCAAGGATTCAGCGAATTCGTCGGAATTGACCGTTGGGACGATCGGGTCGCTCGCGCACCGCCAAAGGAAGGTCGGGGGGAAGGCGGGATCGACGTGCCGCTCGGCGCTTAAGAGTTCGATCAAAGACGGGTCCTTCCCGGTTATGAATTCCTTTGATTCCTTATGGGTCGGTAGGACGAGGCTAGTAACCGGATAGCCAAGGATCAGATGGTTGGGGCGTGGGTAATGATAGGCTTCGGCCCACTGCCATTCGGCGAAGTTCGCCGCTAGATGGCCGCCGGCGGAAAAACCCATGACCGTCACTTGCCCCCTCGCTTCCGGGCAATGGGAAAGAAGGATTTTCTCCGCCTGAATGATATCTAGCAAAGGGGTCGGCCACTTGGCTGCCTTCTTGGTTGAATATATCGCTAAGCAAACGATATAGCCAGCTTGAAGCAAGGGCTTAACAAACGGGGCGGCTTCCCCGATGGCCAATATCTCATATCCCCCGCCGGGGACGACGAGAAACGCCCCTTTGGGATGTTCGGGCCGATAGATAAGGCAGCCGAGGCCATCGCCGTAAGGATAGAATTCGCTTGGGTATTCGCAGATCATCCGCCTGCAGGAGAAAGCGAAACCCGGATCGAGGTTAAACGTCTTCTTGCAGGCTCTTTCCAAGCTTGCCTCCGGATCGGCGTAAAAGCTTTCCTTTGCCCCGAAGAAGAGGTGGCGGCAGGCGTAAAGAAATGGGGTATTGAGGAATTCAGTTACTTTCATCTTTGCCTTTGCTTAAGGAAGCGATCTTCTTTTTCTGGAACTCATAGGCTTCCTCAAGCTGGCGGTGATACACCTTCCTTAGCTGCAGGTAGCGTTCCTTCTCCGGGGCGCTGACGCTCGACATATAAAGCGAGGCGAAGATCTTCTCCAGCCGGAAGAAGGATTCGTAAAGGGAGAGCAAAGTAAGGGAAAAGAAATAGTCTTTCTTCGAATAGATCAATAACGGCGAGCTATGGGCGATCTCGCTGCTCATCTCATACACTTTGGAATAGGCCGATAAGCCAGCCATCCGCTGAACCCCATCGCGGAAGTTGAGCTTGAAGTTCTCGACCCCGTTGACATTATCGATGGCATAAAGCCAGCCATACTCGATGAACCGCTTCATATCTTTGCTCTTTAGTCCCCGAGCCCGCATCCGTTCTTTGATGTCAGCGAAGATGGCATCGGTCTCCTCTTTCGATTTGACCCCGCCGCGGAAGGCGAGGGCATAACGCATATGGCGAAGATACCCATCGATCACCTTAGCCCCGTATTTGATGAGGCATTGGAGGATGCATTCGTTCTCATGCAAGGTCCGCCAGGTCGAAAAGGCCTCGGTCTCGAAGCCGTTCTCCAATAAGGAGGCGACGCATTTGGCCATCTGGAACCCTTTGTTCATCACGTCGACGATCAAAGTCTGCGACGGATCGTTCCGCTTATAACGGGAGAGCATCCCCAAAATGAAATTGAGGTAGAGGTCAAGGGTCGACATCAACGGCGAATACTTGGAAGTCAAACTTCCCATCCGGAAAGCCAGCTTCTCATTGGTGAAGTATTTGTCTAAGGATACTGAAGCGAGGAACGAACGGTATTCCTCGTCATCGTAAAGCTTTTCCCGGTCGATATCCGGGCGGGTCTGCAAATAGAAGGCATGCTCCGAAACGAGGTATAAGGACAAAGTGGCCACGTTCACCCCGAATTGCCCCATTCCCCCCTGCCGCATCTCGCGGTAGGCTTGCATGGCCAAAAGGAACACCTTCTCCAGGAAAGGGTAATTCAGTTCCTCCGGGACCTTAAGGGCCTTCAGCAAAGAGGCATAGCCCCGGGTGGGTTCAGTGTCCGCCATCGAGGCAATGATACTCCTTAGATTCGGACTTGGCGAACCTCGACCTTGCTCAAGGATAGCAAATACCCGTTGACCGGCTGATGGAAAGTCTTTTTCAAATACTCGGCATAGCCTTTAACCTGCACATCGTAAGAGGGATCATCGATCCGCGAGGCCTTGAAGTCAAACAGGTCGATATGGTCGTCATAGACCAAGAATAAGTCGATGGATCCTTCCTTTTCGTCTTCGATGAACCGGTATTCATGGTATTCCTGGGCTTTCTCGGCCTCCTTAAAGGCCGGGAGATCGAGGATCTTCTCGATCATCTTCTTCTCCCGCGGGCCGATTCCCTCGGGAATAGCCTTATGGGCAAAAGAGGTGAATTGCATCAAGCGATGGAGATAGTTGCCGTATTCTAGGGCCTCGGCCGAGGATTCGATTTCCTCTTTCGAGTAGCCTAAGGAGACAACCGGTTGGGCCGGCTTGATATCCAGATGCCGGCGTTCCACGTTAATGGCTAAGGGCTTGTTCGAGGAGATTTGGCCTTTCCGGGCCGGGGCGGGCTTGGAGTATTTGATTCCTTTGAGGTTATCCAAGAGTTCAGCGTAATTGGAACACGCGCTGAAGGGGAGGGACGGCGATTCGATGACCTCCCCATCGTCATTGAGCTTGGCGGGCTTTTCCTCGAGTAGGAAAGTGCATTTTTCCCTGGCCCTGGTGATGGCGACGTAGAATAGCCGCAAGGCCTCGCTCCGCTGCTCCAGTTTTTCCTTTTCGTCATAGAGGACGGCTAAGGGACAGGTCTCCCCGTCGCCGGGAATCGGGAGGAAGACCCCGAAGTCGCTACTGGCGACGACGCTTTTGCCGGCCCGCGGAGCCGAATCGAAATCCCGTTCCATCTCGACCATATAGACGAAGGGGAATTCAAGCCCTTTTGAGTGGTGGATGGTCATGGCCTGGACCGCTTCCTCCGCCAGGGCGTTTTGGCTCTTGACCTTGATCTTCGCGATATCGCACTGGGCTAAGAATTCAGCGAACTGTTTGAGATCAGCCCCCATATCGTCATAGCTTTGGGCGAGATTAGACAAGTATAGGTAAGTATCGACGTTATGCTCCGGCTTCTCGATGTGGATGAGTTTGGGGAAGTAGCCGAAGGCCTCAGCCAGCAAGGAAAGGCTATCCTGGACCCCTAAGTCAACTAGCTGCGGCTTAATCGACTGAATGGTCTTATAACCATAGAAGGAAGAATAGTCTTGTTTCCGGAAAGCCTCGAGGATCACCCCATCGTCAAAACCCGGATTAAGGAAACTCCGCTCGATGGCGATGAGCGATTTCTGGAATTCGGGTGAGGATTCATCGCCATTGATAAGGCAACCAGCGAGGGTCAACAAAGAGGTTAAGACCCCAAAGCCCTCTAAGTCGACCCCGGTTTCGTCATAGCTCGGGGCGAAGGGGAGACCTTGGGTGTTAAAGACCCGTAATAAGGCTGGGAAGGGCTTATGGGTCGCGACCAAGACGCAGAAATCGCCATAATGGCACGGCCGGAAGTCTTTCAATTCCTTGTCATAGACCGGGACCTTCTTGGCGATGGTGTTCTTGATGTCTTCGGCGATGGCCTCGGCCTCGGCTTCAAACCGCCGTTTATTCCCTTTGCTGAATTTGATCTGGGCGAAGCCATAATCGCCGGAGAAGGAATTCTTATCATAGCCATGCTGCCCGAAATTCAGCCCTTCGCCGGCGCGGTAATTCACCCCGCCGAAAGATTCGGTCATCATCTGATCGAAGGCGAGGTTCAGGTTATCGATGATCTCCTGACGGGAACGGAAGTTATCGTCGAGCCGGACTAAGGTCTTCTTCCCCTCGGCGCATTGTTTCAATAAGGAGGCGAAGAGACTAGGGTTGGCTTTTCTAAACCGATAGATCGATTGTTTGATGTCCCCGACGGCGAAGAAGTTATTGTCGATCAAGGTGTCGAGCATCGCCATCTGGAGGTTGGAGGTATCCTGGAACTCGTCGACCATGATGAACTTATACCGTTCTTTTAACCTCGCATTGATCGAGGGGATATTGGCGGCCTTCCTTGCCAAGGCCGCGATGTCGTCGAACTCGAATAAACCCTGCTCCTTCTTGAATTCATCGAGCTTGGTGTTGACCTCGGCGGCGATTTGGACGACTAGGTTACCGGCTTTTAAAGCCGACAAAGTCATCTCCGGGTCGGCCAAGGCCGCCTGAATCGCCCGATTGGCCGGGTTGATGTAGGTTTTCTTGATGATGTCCCTAAGTTTCTTATCGGCCTCGGTCTTCTCGATGGAGCGGCCACCGGTAGAGTTCAGCGAAGCGACCTGAATCCCCGAAACGGCCAATTCCTCATTCGATTTGGCTAAAGCCTCCTCGATCCAGCGGGCATCGAAGTCGGTAAAATCGGTATTGGAATAGTTCTTAATCGCCTCTTGGGCTTGGGCGAGCTTGGCCCGGACCCACTCGAAATAAAGAGGCTTATAGGATTCAATCTTCTCTAAGGAGAGGAAGTCTTTTTCGTAATTGGCGAAGTAGGCTTCCTTATCCCCGGAGAGGGCCGCGACCCCTAAAGCGTCCAGCACCCCTTTATAGAGGGAGTCGTAGCTGCTGCGGCAGTAATACTGGGCGAATTCGTTAAAGGGATCGCTCGGGTCTTCTAAAGCTTGGGCCGCTAACCTATTAACGATCGAATCGAATATCTCCTGCTGCTTTGAAGCGAAGATAGCGGCATCGGCGATCTTGGGGGCGGTCTTAAGCCCTAAGGCGTCTTGGAATTCCCTAACGATCGAATAAGCGAAGGAATCGAAGGTGCAGATGGCGGCGTTCTCGACTTCCGAGGCGTAGAGGCAAACCGAATCATCCCCTTCGATCTTTTGTCTTATCCGTTCCTTCATCTCGGCCGCCGCCTTCTCGGTGAAGGTCAAGACCAGAAGGTTCTTCGGGGTGGCGAGCCCTTTCTTGCATAAGGCGAGGGCTCTCGAGGATAAGACCTCGGTCTTGCCCGAGCCGGCCCCGGCGGCGACTAAACAATCGCCCCGTTCGAACTCGACGGCCTTTAATTGCTTAGCACTCAGATTCATCGTTATCGTCCTCCTCGGCTTCCTCTTTGGCGATAGCCGCGTCGACCAGGGTATAGGTCCGGGGCTCATTTTTCTTTTTATGCTCGATATAGACCACCTCGTCCTCATCATGATGATGGCAGATCGAGGCGAAGCTGCATTTCTCGCAAGGGTTGACCTGGGCGTTGAAGGATTCGTTCACGATCTTCAGCGGCATAATCGGGAACCCGTGTCCGAGGATCCGGTTTAAGGCTTTATCAATATGTTGGCCGGCGATATGGGCGAGTTCGGCGAATTGCTCGGGACCATAGGCCCCCTGTTCGATGCCGACGTTCCCGCCCCGGTCCTTCCGGGTCAGGAGGCCATCCGGATCAAAGGCCGGCATTTCCCCTAGGCTCGGATAAACCCCCGAGAGGTAAGAATAGTCTTCGTCCGGATCGACCGCCGCTCCCGTCTTATTCTTATAGGCGAAGGGGGCGATGAAGAGACCAGCCAATTCATAGCCCTCCACTTGCCCCTCGGTCAAATAGGCATAGATCGGGAGCTGTAGATTGACGCCGAACTGGAGGCGTTCGTAGACGAAGTTCTGCTTCTGGCTCGATTTGAAGTCGAAGACGTAATAGAAGCCGTCTTTCTTTGCCAGTAAGTCGACTTTGCCGGTCAAATCGATCCCTGCGAAAAGGGGCCGGTTGAAGACCTTCTCATGCTCAACCTCGCCGATAGGCAAGGAGAAGAAGAGGTCGGCGTAACGGGCGGCGTCTTCTTTTACGTGGGTGAGGATGAGCCGCTCGGAATCATTGACCTTATAGGGGGAAGCGGCGACTTCCGCCTCAAAGGCGGAGTTGGCTTGGACGAGGTCGGGGTAATGTTCCAAATAAGCATGGGCCGCCGTCCCCCGGAGCATCCCGAAATTGGTATCGGATTTGAGCCCTAAGACATAGGAGCAATAATAGGAGAAGGGGCAATCGATCCAGGTCGAGATGGCGGAGTAGGAGGTATGGTCGGGCCGATAATCGTAAGGGCTCGCCTGATATTTATGGGAGTAATGGATTTGAATGGGGAATTGCGACTTCAGCGAATCGCCACGTGGAGAGAAAATCTTGTATTTTTGGGCGTTTTCCTCCGCAAAAGCGGCCTCATTCTGTCCAAATTGCTCCGAATATTCGTAATCCAGCAACGGTTCTTTGATCTCCTTGATCCCCAGCTTTTTGACTAAGGGGGATGGGTAACGGGAAGAAGGGCCGGTCTCGAAATAGAGGGCGAATTCAATAGACCCCGAACGAAGGGAAATGGTCAAGTCAGCTTCGTTTTGCGAAAGCCGCTGCTCAACCGAAGAAAGCCCGGCTTCGCTAAGCAAAGAATCGGATGGGAGCAAAGGGTCATCAGCGACCGTCTTCGGAGCATGGTTAAGCGAGAAATCAAGGAAGTAACCTTTCTTCCCGTAGCTCGGCATAATGGCGGAGCTGACCTCGATCGCCCCGATCAATTTCGGGCTGGCGAGGGTGGCGACGCCCATTAATTCCCTGGCGGCGTAATAGGCTTTGGCCCCGGTAAGTTTCGGATAGTCCAAGGGGGCTAAGGCATTAACAATCTCCTCTGGCGCCTCCTTTAGGATCTCCCCCACTTCTTTATCGCTGTCTTTGAACTTGGATAGGATATCTTTTCCTTCTTTGGTTGACGATAGACGGGTCGAAGAAGGCAGAGACAGAGGCAAATGGTAATAGGCCGCCATCTGCTCTAAGTAGAACCGGAGCTCCTTGGAGTAATTGAGGATGACCAACTCCTCTGGCTTAGCCCCATTGGCTAAGGCCTCGGAAAGCTTATTGCCTAGGAAATGGAAGGCCGAGATGGCCTTCGCAAAGCAATATAGGGGAGGCAAGGGTTCGTTAACTCCCGTATCGAGGTCATAGGAGACCGAGATATTGGGAAGGTCTTTGAGCAAGGTCGAGATCCGCTCCCCCGACCCATAGCCGGAGATAATGATGTCCCGGCCCTGGAAGTCATATTCCGGATGGAAGGTCCGCTTGACCAGTCCGGCTTCCTCGAGGTCTTTTAAGACGGCGGAGAGTTTTTGCACTTCCGGGGAATGATAGGTCTTATTGCTTTTTAGGAACCGGATGTCACGAAGGATATTCGACGCCTCCTGATAGCTATGGCCTTGGAGCAAAAGATACCCTAAGGCGTTGGAGGCAAAGGTCGCTCCGAAATGGGCTTCGAGCGAAGGCAAATCGAAGAGGATGAAGTCGGCGGGGGGATATTGCTGCCGGTACTTCAGGAACTTCCCCCACTTACTCCGGGGGGCGAGGATGGCCGAGTGGCGATACAAAGCGATTTCCTGCATGGCTAAACGATAGACCTCCTGTTTGATTTACGGGGCGTTTTATTCCCCAAAGTGCGTTTTTTCGGACCTAGCGTTTGAACGCCATGGTCGCTTTGACGGCCGATAGCCAGCCATCGTAAAGCTCATCGGCTTCTTTTTTATCCATCTTTGGATGATAGATCTTATCGATCCCGTGGTGCTTGATGAGGTCCTCTTTGTCTTTATATATGCCGGCCCCGATCATGGCCAGATATCCAGCCCCAATGGCGGTCGTCTCGACCGAGGACGGCAAGACGACATCGCATTGGAGGATATCGGCTTGGAATTGCATGAGCAAGCCATTGGCCGAGGCCCCACCATCGACGCGGAGATAAGGGAGGTCAAGATTGGCCTCCGCTTTCATCGCCTCGATGACGTCCTTGCTTTGATAGGCGATGGAGTAGAGGGCGGCCCTCGTAATGTTATGCCGGTCAGCCCCACGGGTTAAGCCGAAGATCGCGCCCCGAGCGTCATCATCCCACCAGGGGGTTCCTAAGCCGACGAAAGCCGGGACGAAATAGACGCCGGCGGTGTCGGGCTTCCGCTTGGCGTATTCCTCCGATTCGGCGGAAGCGGATATCCATCTGGTTTGGTCGCGCAGCCACTGGACGATGGCCCCACCGATGAAAACGGAGCCTTCCAAAGCATAGGTCAATTCCCCTTTCTCCCGCCAGGCGACGGTGGTCAATAGGCCCCTTTGGCTCAGGATCGGCTTCTTCCCGATGTTCATCAGCATGAAGCATCCGGTCCCGTAGGTATTCTTGCTATCGCCTTCTTTGAAGCAGCACTGGCCAAATAAGGCGGCCTGCTGATCGCCAGCCACCCCGGTGATATGAACCCCACCGGGGAAGAAGGAGGCTTCCCCGAAATCATCGGAGTTGTCTTTGACTTCCGGTAGCATTGCCATCGGGATGTTCCAAAGGTCGCAAAGCTCTTGATCGAATTCACCTTTGTGGATATCGAAAAGCAACGTCCTCGAGGCATTGGAGGCATCGGTGACGAAGGATCTACCTCTGGTCAATAAATAGATGACGTAAGTATCGATGGTCCCGAAGAGGATCTCGCCTTTCTTTGCCCGTTCTTCCGCGTCCTCGACGTGATCAAGGATATAACGTATCTTCGAGGCCGAGAAATAAGGGTTCATCCGGAGTCCGGTTTTCGATTGAATGAAATCGCTGTATTGCTCCCTTTCCTCGCACAGGGGTTGGGTCTGCTTCGATTGCCAGACGATGGCGTTATAGATCGGCTTCCCGGTCTTCTTCTCGAAGAGGACCGTGGTCTCCCGTTGATTGGTCAAGCCGATGCAGGCCACTTCCTCCATGCTGGTCCCGGCTAAAACCAAAAGCTCGTTGATGCAGTCGATGACCGAGATGAAGATTTTCTCAGCGTTAGCCTCAACCCAACCCGGTTTTGGAAAGAGGCATTCGACGTCGCGACTGCTCCGGCAAAGCACCCGACCGTTGAAGTCCAATAAAAGGGCCCGGGTCGAGGTCGTGCCCTGATCGATGGCAATAACGTATTTTCTCATATCGCCACTATTATACAGGCCTTCGCGGCCGACCGGTTAGAAAAGCCTAAGCGGAAACCGGCATCTCCGCGAACATCGTCGGCAAGTCGACAAGATGGAGGCGGGGGTCGTCAAGCGAGCGCAAAGAATCCTCAAAGCCCGCCGCGCCGAATAGATAGAGCTCAACCTGCTTAAAGGGGCGGAAAGGCTCGGCCTTAAGATCCTCCAGCATGTCGTAATAATCACGAAGTGTCCGCTTCTTGGTGGAGAACTTCGTCTCGGCCAAAAGCAGATGGAATTTATCGGCGCTGATGACGTCGACCTCAACTGACCGCCCAAGGAGTTTCGAATCAAACTGGAAATTGCGAAAGTCTACGAACAGGCCACCAAGGCGGCCGTTTTTGCTCAGGTATTCTAGATAGGTCAGGCAGAGTTTCTCGTAGGCATGGCCAACGAAATTGGCGATCCCGGTTTCGTCGTTCATCTTTAATCTCGGGCCAAAGCCTTCGGCGATAAGCCCGGCGTTCTCCCGGATAAACCGATAATAGAAGGCAAGCATGGGATCGAGTATCTCATAACGACATTTCCGTTCCTTCTGAAAAAAGCCCCGTTTGATAAGAATGTGGTCAGTTAAAAGAGGCTCGAGGTACTTGCTGATATTGCCGCTTGAAAGGTTAAGCCGCTCCGAAAGCGCTGCCACGGTATCGTCGCCCTCGGCAATGGCTTTGATGATCGAGGCATAATAACCGCCTCGGACGATATCACTGGTGATCAACTGCCCCGGATCTTGAGCAAACAGGGAACTCCGTTCATAAAAAAGATGGGTCAGATTTTCATCAAAACCCTTCGATTGATCGATAAGCGAAAGATAGAAAGGGAAGGTATTGGTCAAAGACAATATCTTTGCTTTCTCAAAGTCCCCATGAACATCCTTGACCCCGATTAAAGCCTCGTTGAACTCAAATTTCAACAAGCGAAGCGAGAAGGTATTACGACGATACAAAGGCGCGCCGTAATCCCCAATCTCTTTTTCCATAAACGATACGTTACTGCCAGTCAGAATCAAAACAAAACGCCGTTTGAGGAAAAGGCTATCGATGGCGTTTTGCAAAGCAGAGGCGAAATCGGTCCGCTTCCTTTTGCCGTCGCGCCCCACGACGATATTCGGGTACTCATCAACGCACATAATCCCTGGCTCATCGCCGAAATACTCGTCGATAGCCGAAAAGAAATCCGGCCATGATTCATAAGTGCCGGCGGAAATACCTCGAGCCTCATTTAGAGTTTTAGAGAAGTATTTCCGAATATCAACGTCACTCGAATCAGTTGCTCGGAATATTAAAGACTTCTTCCCCTGACAAAACATAGAGAGCAACGTCGACTTTCCAATTCGACGTTGCCCATAAAGATAGCCAAACTCAAAACGAGAGGAAACGTAACGTTCATTTAGCAATGCCAGTTCGCGGACACGGCCATAATTTTCGATACCCATATAGAACCTCCGACATTTAGCGAAAACGTTTTCGCCGAAAACGTCTTCGTCAGCATTATACATCATTAAATATAAACGAAAACAGGAAAACTAGATTTTAGTGAAAACGTTTTCGCCGAAAACGTCTTCGTCTATTCAAAATCTCCGCATTCTAAATAAAAATCCCAACAAAACGCTGGGATAATGAGGCAATTTTCGGATCAATTCAAATCATTGCTTAAGCTGAAATCGCCATTCTCAATCAAATGAAAATGGCGGAATAGCCAATCGATGAAGAAGACAAGGATGATCGGAGCGACGACGCAGACGAAGATAACGCAAAGGACCATTTGCCAGGAGTAATTGGAAGCCCCGAGGAAATTCAGCGGGCCGACTAAACCCGAGGTCCCCATGCCCGCCCCAACCGATAAGGAGGCGGCATCCATTTCCTCGCTAAGAGGGAAGAGCATCGCAAAGGGCCCAAGAATGGCGGAGGCGATGATGGTTGGAAGCCAGATTATGGGTTTCCGGACGATGTTCTTGAATTCAAGCATCGAGGTTCCGATGCCAATGGCGACGACCGTGCCCCATTTGTTATCCCGAGCGGCATGGACCGCAAACCCAACCATTTGGGTGCAGCAGCCAATCAAAGCCGCCGCGGCCGCTAAAGGGGCTTGGCCGATAGAGATGGCGACGCAAAGGGCGACCGAGGATATCGGCGCAGTCAAGGTCATGCCGACCAAAACCGAGACCAAGATGCAAATGAAGAAGCTGACGACGATGTTGGTGAAGCAGAGTTCGACCAATAGCCCCATCCCGATGGTGATGTAATGGATCCAATAGGCCAAGAGGAATGAATAGAGCATGGCGATGCAGATCCCAATAAGCGGGATGAGGATCAAATCAACCGGAGTCTTCTTCTTGCTTAGGAACTTAAGCCCTAATAAGCAAAGGATAACCGCTAGATAGCAAGATAAAGGATCGGAAATGCCGCTGATCTGACCAGTAGCGAAAGAGAAGGCGTAGTTCCCGATATAACCGGCGGCCATGCAGGCCACCACCGCCACCCCGCTTTTCTTCTTCGCCAGGGCCACGCCTAAGCCGATGCCGGCCCCCATGAGCCCTTTGATTAAAGCCGCCCAATCGCCGATCGCCTCGCAATAAGGGATCCCAGCGAATAAATCGAGGATCGTCCCGATGATCAATGTCCCGAACAAGCCGATGGACATCCCATTGGAAGTGACCATGATGTTGTTCTTGACATAGTGAAAAGCCGATCTTGCTTTTTCTTTGTCCATTTTAAATGCCTCTTTTCAGTTTGAAATGGTTCTCTAAATCGTCTTGCTCGATGGCGATGCCTTCGCTTAGTAAACGGGACCCGGTCCCGGTGATCATATACATATCCTTTAGCCGGATAGCGATATCCTCCTTATCGAGGTAAAGGCCGATATCCAACGCCACCACATCCCCTTCTTGGAGGGTCATCCCCTCATAGTCCTCATAAAGCTCTAAACCAACATAGGACAGGACCCGGGGGAAGGTCAGGAGGTTGATCTCCTCAGGCGAGGCGATGATCTGCTCTTTGAGGCAGCGTTCCTTAAGCCTTTCCCTGGCGAACTCATTGACCTTCTCGACGCTTAGCAAAGGCCGAAGCAAAGCCCCGGTCTTTTTTAGACAATCCAAGACGATCGAATAGATGAGCGATTGACGGTCGCTGAACTTGCCGTCGACCGGGACGGTCCTGGCGATGGAGGCGCAGTAATGCTCATCCCGGGCATTGACGTCGAAGACCACCGCTTGCCCTTTCCGGATTTTCTCTTTGGGCTTCTGAGAGACTAGGCAATTGGCTTCGCTCCCTTGGGCGATGAACAGGGGCTCGGCCATGCCGGCTAGGCCCGAGGTCGATTCGCTAGAAGCCAAATAGGCTAAGCCGAGGTCATATTCATAAACCCCCGGGGAAAGAAGGGAATAAGCGTTAAGTAAGCCGTCTTTGACGTGGCCGATGGCTTTCTTGATCGAGGCGATCTCCTCATCGCTTTTGCATTTCCTTAACGGGGCGATAAGTGGCTTGACCGGCTTGACCAATAAGGAGGGATAGACGGCTTGGAGGGCGGAAGCGAAGGACTTCGAATCGAGCTCCCGGTCGACCTTAAGCTCGGGGCTTAAGTCGAAATAGCCGATGTTGACCGGGCTTTCCTCATCGATCCCTTGCCGAAGCAAACGGTCGAGCCGGGAGGAAAGGTAAGCCGAAAGCATGACGTTATTGATGCCGGATATCCGTCTGGCGTCCTCTTGGGTGAGCCGCTTCCCGTACCAGCGCCTCTTCGCCTCGTCGTATTGGTCGATGAATAGGATGGTCCGGGTCTCTCCGCCCCGCTTGATGAGCAATAAAGACGATCCCTCCTGCTCAATCCCGGTCAAATAATAAAAATCGGCATTGACCTCGAACGGATAAAAGGTGGTTGAGGACAGGTATTTGGCCCGTCCGGAGAAGAAAAGGGCGAAGGATTCGTCGTCCATTTTGGCATAAACGGCGTTCCGTCGGTTTTCAAGTTCGTTGAGGCTGCTCATAACCTTCCTCCCCTTCTATTGACTGCTAAATTGTACGCAACTTAACGCCCGCGTGTATATGGAAATTGAATAATCTCATTTTTCCTCGACGAGGGAGAGGAATCTCTCGCCTAGGGGCAAGCGGAGCCCCTTCCCCTCGAGCCGCTCGCCCAAATTCCCGTCGCTTAATAAAGACAACTCAACCCGTTCCCCGAATACCGGTTCGGAAATATCGAAACCGAACCTTGGCCCGAGCCGAACCAAGGAGTCGTAAACGGCGTAATCGACGTTTAGGCGATATCGATAACGTTCCTTTATCACCGCTACCTTGGCGTTAAAATAGGCTTGCTTCCCAGCTTCAAGTACCATCCGCCGGAGATTGCCGACCCCGAGTTTGACGCCCCCAAAATAGCGGGCGACGATTAATAGGCCATAGGCGTTTTCGCTTCGAAGGTATTCCAATAACGGGCGCCCTGAGGAGCCGCTCGGCTCCCCATCCTCACTGAACCCTTCGCTTCCATCGAGCCGGAAAGCGTAAGGGATATGGTGGGCTTTATGGTGCAGGGCGCGGATCCTCGCCAATTGGGATTCAAGTTCATCTTTGCTTAGGCAAGGCAAAGCGAAGGAAAGGAAAGAGGAGCCAAGCATGCTAACTTCCCCCGCGCCTTCTTCGGTTATGACCTTCTCACCCTCTTTCATGAAATACTGATTGAGGCGTAACTGGCCAAGCCTTTCGCCACCTGAACAAAGTCGACTTGACTGCCCCCGACTTTGAAATCATTGAATTGGGTCAAACTGGACAAGCTCGGATTCGAGGCGATTCCCGAATAAGGCAAGGACAGATAGAGATAGCTCGAGAGCATCGCGAGTTTTTCTTTGCCGCTTTTGAAGACGGTGCCTTCCTGCGCATAATCGAAGTAGGTATTGAGCTCCTTCAAAGCCTCTAACCCCTCGCGCCCTAATTCGGGTGAATTAGAGGCGATGCTCTCATCGGTGAAGGCATAGGCCATCAGATTGCCATAGAAGACCTTTTGGGCCGATCCTTCGTAAATTAGTTCCATCCAGTCATCATAGAAAGAACCGAGGGTTTCGTAAGAACCTGCCGTGATATCGGCATTGGTGTACAGCCCAGACGGATTCGCCCCGTTAGTTCCTAGCCCAACGTTATGATTAATATAATCGGTCTTGACCAGGACGTTATAGATGGCGTCCATCTCCCCGGCCAAGATGTTATTGAAGAGGACCGGATCTCCCTTTTCGCCGACTGATGCAAAAGGCGAGAAGGCATCGACGGCGGTAACCATCGGAATCCGGGCGATTTGATTAAGTCCAATCAATTTCATATAGACCGTTTCGTTAGCCGTATGGCCATCGCCTAATCCCTTGGTCAAGGATTCGATCTCCAAGACGTAGCCCTCGACGAAGGCGAGGTCGACGATATGGTCATCGACGTAAAGGGAATCGGCGGTTAAGTCGGGATAATCGCCCTCTTTGCCAAGCGCGGAATTTAGGGCTTTGATGGCCCCGACCATCGAGCGGTCATGCCTATCGAGCCGATTGAAGATCGAAGCCTTAGGTGTTTCTTGATTGGCGGAAGAGCCGAATTTCAGATCCAAGGTGAAGATGTGGTAAAGCGCGTAGTCGCGGCTGGTGAAGGTGTTCGCCGAACTATTGAGGGTCGGATAATAAGCATCGGAATCCACATCGTAAACGACCGGATTTTCGAAGATGCTAGTTTGCTGCATGAAGGTCAAGAGGTCGTAGGTGTGATGGCCTTGTTCGGTGAAGGCGGTCATGACGTCATAGCCATCGGGGACGGAGCCGAAGTCGAAGTAAGAGCCGCTTTGGCCGTCTTCCCCTTCGGTGTAAATGCTCTCTAGGAGATTGATGATCAAATCGATATCCTTATTCCCTAACTCAGCTTGGGTATAGCGATAGCTCGAAAGGTCATAGGTGAGCTTCACCTCCAAAGACTCATTGGCGGTGAATACCAGGTGGCCGCTTAAGGCCGAGACGTCGATGTTCTTCGGGTTGGAAGTAACGATGAAATCGGTGTAATCGATATTCAAATCAATGGCCTTAAGGGAATATTCCGAAGGTAATTTATCGAGGCTGATCGTCAAAGGATGGCCACCGGAAACCATATTGCCGGCGACTGCCCCGAGGTCATAGGAGTAATCTCCCCCAACAATAGCAGGTTCGACCGTCATAGCCTCTTCCGGGCGGGTGAATTTGGTGAGCCCGACCGAGGAAAGGACGTCTTGGAGGGCGTTAGGCAGGATGTCGCCCCCTAGATCGAGCTTATTGAGGGCGAGGAATATACCCTCTAAATCATCCGGCGGCAATTTCATGATCTCATCGCCGGAGAAGGTCAAAGCCCCTTTCTCATCGATGAAGCCGGAACGGAGGAAGACGGTGAGCAGGCCGCCGCCTTGCCCATCGTCGGTCAGGTTATTGATTTCCTTGGTCCAACCAGGCCTCCTTTGCTCTTTTATCTGCTGATAGAGTTTCTCCTGATAACCAGTTTCCTTATGGGTGAGGTAAAGGGCGGGGTCGCCTTCAAGGCTATAGTTAAGCGAAGCCAAAGACGAATGGTCATAAACGGTATAGATAAGCTGTTCGAAGACGGTCAGGTCATCGAAAACGAATTGGCCTTCGTTCCAGCTGGGCCCTTGATAATCGGCAACGACTAAGACCCCGTCATTATGGAAGACCCGGGAGTTGTACATGTCGGTGAGGATCTCGCGGAAGGTGACCGGATCGATGGATGAGAGGTTGGTCAAGTTCCCGAGGGCCTCGCTATTGCGGGACAAATTCGAGAGAATCGAGGACAGTTGATAAATCTCGCTCTCCTCGAAGCGGTTGGCGTAATCGGGGGTGGTGAGCATATGGCCGTCTTGATCGTAATAATAGGAGAAATAGACGTTGGCTTTGGTGAAGTCGATGCCCTTGATTAAGAAATCCGGCTGATTCAAAGTCGAGTCGATGATATTGGGGACGCAGTCGTAGAAAAGCGGGGAATCGTTTAAGGCTTTGAGCAAGTCGACGAAGAGGTCGGGCCGGATGGAGGAGAAATCGAAGACCCCCTCGCTATTGAGAAGAGGCTTGACCTCGTCGGATTGGAAAAGGGTCAGCAAGGAAAGAAGCGATCCTTCATCCCCGTCGAGCAAGAGGGCTTGTTGATCCAATTCGTTTTCATTCCCGTCATAAAGGGTCGGGAAGGCCTCCTTAACCAAATAGATGGCTTTGCCGTTAGCGAGGTCAACGGGGTCATATTGCGAATAAAGCGTATTATTGGCCAAGTCTTTCGGCGAACCGGCGCCATCTTCGCCAACGTAATAGAAATACTGTTCCAAGGCCTCGATCGAGACGATCTGCTTGATGAGCCCTTGGAAGGCGTTGAGGCCGGTGGCTTCGTTATGTTTGTTTCCATTGAATAGGCCCGAGCGCATCATCTGCTCCAAGGCCAAGGTCAACCCCTCGGCGTCGATCGAGGAAAGATCGGCGAGGTCGATTGAGGAAAGGGAGGATAGCGATCCCATCATATTGACTAGATAATCGATCTGCTCCTCGCCATACGGGTCATAGTCTTTTACCCCATTATCGGCATAGGCGGTGAAGAAGGGGTCGACGTCAGCGAGGAATTGCCCCATCTCCCCTTCGATCAACGGCCCGCCTGATTCGGGGAAGAAGACATCGTTAAGCAGCTGTGGCAAGGCCCGGTAGAACAGCTTCGAGTCGTCGAGGGAGGAGAGTATGGTCTTGAGTTCTCTCTTCTTAGCCTCGGCGTTGCTCGCGAAATAAGAATCCGGGGAAGAGAGGGCGCTGAAATCAAGCTCCCCGCCCTCATCGATGAAGGAGGAGGACTGGATAGTGTCGATGAGGAGGCAAAGATTATCGATCTCTTTATCCCAATCTTCGATCCCCTCGACGATCTTGGCGATGGTCATGTCGGTATGCTCTTGGTCAAACAAGGCCTCGGCTTTGTCCTCGATCGCCTCGTCGATCCCATAAATCCCCGATTCGATCAGGATAGTTTCGACCAATTGTTTGAAGACCGGGGTCTTTTCCGATGAAGGGGATTGGTTAAGCAAATGGCTTTCGCTGGCCCCGTCCAATAATGGGCGGAGGAGGAAATCGGTCGAAAGGCTCGAGAGGGAAATCCGGCTGGCGTCGAGCTGCCCGTCCTCATTCACGAGCCCATAAGACGGATCGAGGAGGACGGCGAAGACGGAAAATAGATTGGAAACCTCATCGACGTTGGCCTGCCGTTCTTTTTCAGTTAAGATGGCGAGATGGCCGCTGACGGGATCGGCATGGAGGAAGTAAGAGTAGTTGATGGCGGAGAAATCAATCGGCGAATCTTCCGCCCCTTCCATCCCGGCGAAAGCGTTCTTCAAGCCGTTATAAAGGATGACCCGGCCGAGGGCGTGGCTTTCGGCGACTCCGCTTAAGGCCTCTTCCATCGGGGAAAGGTTGTCGAAGTCGAGGTTGGAGAGTTCCTCAACCCCGCCGAGTTGGTTAAGCGAATCCAAGACGTTGGTCAGCCGGTCGATCTCGCCTTGCTTCCCGTTCCAGTCCTCTTCGGTCGAAAGCTGCTCGACCATATCGAGATAGAGCAAGGTCGTAGCCGCTTGTTTCTCCTCCAAGGTGGTTAAGGAGGCGACGTCCCCTTCGAAATCCGGATCGAGGAAGTACTTTAAAGTCTCCCCGTCTGTCGAGAGGAGCAATTTGTTGTAAAGATATTCGGGGAAGACGTATTCGCTGACCCCGGACTCGGTATAGGTGAAGATGCCCGAACCCGATAAGGCTTTAAGCAAATCGCCAAGATCCGGCCCTAAGGCGAAGAAGTCGAGGTTCGATAAGTCTAAGCCTTTAGAGGCTAAGTCGATGACTTTTTGGAACGCCGCCCCTTCGGCCGCCCAGTCGGTAACGTTTTTAAAACTGATCGGAAGGTCGAGCCCATCCTCGCCTCCAACCCCAAGGATCGGGACAACGAGGTATCCATCTAGGGCCCCGCCGGCGAGTTTGGAAAGGATGACCGAGTCCCCGATGGCGGCGAACACGTCATCGATCTTCAATCCCGAAAGCTGGCTGAAGGCGTTCGCGGTGTCCCCATTGCTTAAGGAATCAAGCTTATCGAGGAGGCCGCTGCGTAAGACCGAGCAAAGGGCATTGACCATTTGATAAGTCTCGCCTTTCGGTTTCGATTGATCGATGTCCCCTTCAATCCAAGAGGAGGTGAGATTAGGAATGCCATCGAGGTCTTCAGTGGTCAATTCAGTGAAGGTCCCGTTGCTATCGATTTGCGAGATCAATTTGTTGATAAGCCCGCAGAAGTTGGCGTTCTTCACTTCATTTCCGTCTTCATCGAGAGTAATGGGATTTAATACTTTGGAATTCAGGAAGGTGTCGAAGATGTAGCAAAGTTCCTCCTGAGCCGAGAGCAAGAACGACCCCATCGCCGCCGTCCCCATCTTGGAGATAGAAGAGAAAGAAGAGACCAATAAGGGGCAATACTTGGCCATTCTCAAGATGTTGGCCGCCTCGTGGCCTAAGTTCGGGGCGTGGAAGTCAAGTTTGGCGATGCCATATTGGCTTAGGTCGAAGTCCTCCATCGAGGATTCAAGGACGCCTGGTAAGGCTGAGGAAAGGATGATTGAGCGGTCAATGTCCTCGCAGGTATTGATTAAAGCATCCAATAAATCCGCTTCGATGGAATAGAGGTTCCCTTCGGGATCGTAATTAACACCCGGCTGAGTATTGGGATTAAGGAGGAATTCTTTGCCGGCTTCGTTCGAGGCTAATTCGGCAGCGATGTCCATGACCGCCCCGAATTCCTTTTTGAAGTTGACCCGGGTGACCCCGATGCTATTTTCATCAACCAGTTGCGCGTTGGCGGATTCTAAATCGATCTTGATATTCCCTTGGTTATTGACCATCGGCTCAAGGACCGGGAGCAAGTCGTCTAATGCGTTGCCGATCAAGACCGAATCGAAGAGGTTCTTCTTTCCGGTTGAGATGCCGGTATTGAGATCGACGCCGGTCGGGTTGCCCTCCGCGTCCCGCGGACCGACCAAGACCGAGATGACTTCCTCCGGATGGTCGATGACCATGGTGAGCAAGGTCCCGATGATTCCCCCACCGAGCAGTTTGTCCTCGTCGCCTTCATCGGAAGAGGCGGATTGATTTTGGTTTTGCCGAGAAAGCGTCTGGACATCGGCGGTCGTCCCGAGCCCATCGAACATCTCCTTCATCGCCTCTCGGTCGATATCGACGAGGCTGTAGAAGGAATCGTAGATGATGCCGAGTTCTTGGAACCAGGAGATATTGGCGATCTGGTAGTAATCCAGCGGGGCGCCCTTATCGGGTTGGACGAACATCCGAAGGGAGAAGGAATCCTCGCTAGTTTCTTGGTTCTTAGCCATAGTATAGACGGCCCCGGCGATCAGGTGGTTGACGAGATCGGTGTCAGCCTTGTCGAGGGCAGCATGCATGGATTTATAGGCATCTTCATCCTCGAACATGGCGTAAAGCTGGGCGAGGTTAAAGATCGGGGTCTCAGACACCTCATCGGCGATGACTTCGAAGAAGCCGGCGTTAAGCAAATCAACGTAGAAGGCGCTTAAATTGTTGAGTTCATTGGCCCAATCGTAATTCTGATTAGTCAAATAAGCGACGGCGTCCTCTCCTAAGATGGCTTTGGCTTGATCGAGATTAAGGGCAATCGTCACCGCGACCGGCAAAGCGATTTTCACTAGGGAGACGCTGGTGAGCTTGCTGATGAGGTTCGGGATAATCATCGAGGCGAGGATCGAATGCCAGGCGATCCCATCCTCCCCGATCATGGCCATGACCCCGGAATTGAGGATCGAGGAGCCGACGTCAGCGATGGAAGCCAACTCGGTGATGAGATCGACTTTCATCCCGGCGGCATCGGTTTTGGTTAGGAAGGAGATGAGTTTCGAATCGAGGGTCTCGGTCCCGTCGTTCCGGGTCCAGTTGAAGAAGACCTTGGCGAAAGTCGATTCGTCATAAGCCTCAAGGACATCGTAAACCATCCCGACCGTCTCATCGGTTTTGGCCGAGGATTCATCGATCTCCAGATGGTTATTGACCGTGTTGACCAAGGCGGTGAAGGGAGTCAGAAGCATGACCATGATCAGGCCGCCGCAGACGACGTGTTCTAAGCCCGAGACCCAGCGAAGCTTTCTTTTCCGCCGTTTCTTCATGACGACCGCTTCCCCATCGGGTCCATTGGGGTATTCGGTGACTTTGACTTTCCGGTTGAAAAGGAACTTGAAGCAAATATGCCATAAAAGCCAAGCCAATAGCGACCCGACGATCATGATGAGCAAGCCTTCGACGAAGATAAGGAGGAACTTGACGGTCGAGGCCGCGAGGGCGGTTGCGTAGACGACGATGTCTTCCGCCGAAGCCGAGACCCCATAATGGAGCAAGAGTTTAGTAAAGAAATCGGTCAAGGTTTCGGATAGGGTGGTGACATGAAGGCTCGCCGAAAAGTCGCCGATATTGACGACGACTTCCGGAATGCCGAAAGAGGAAAGATCGAGTTTGGCCAGCATATCGCCTAGGGGCGAGACCGTCAGCATCCCGATGACGCAGAGCCCGCCGACGAAAATCAAATGGTAAGTCCCATATCGCCAACCATGGAGCAAACCCCAGAGGAAGAGGAAGACCAGGACCCCCAAGATCCCGAAGAAGGCGACGTTCAAACCGATATCGAGGTAACGGAGGATGTCCTCCGAATTCACAGACAAAAATGTGGCCAGGTTCATATGGGTAATTATGGTGGGCGAAAACCGAAACCTCAATACCCAAGTGCGCGCCTATACGCGTATTAGCAATGCAAAATTTCAACCAAATCCAGCGGATCGAAGGCGATGGCTAAGCCGGTTAAAGTTAGGAAACCGGCGCCCAAAATGCCAAGAATGAGATAAACCAACTTCCGGGAATTGATGGCTCCAAGCAGCCGTAAACCGGAAAGGAGCAAAATCAACAATCCGGAGGCGATGGCCCCATAGACATAGCCGACCGTCGGCCCGATGGCTAAGCTCCGGTAGCCATAAATCGAATAGCACATCGGATAGCAATAACCATCCTCATCGCAAGACCCGGGCCCTGAGGCGTTATCGACGACGACCTTGAAAAGTGGGAGGAAGAACATCAGCAGGATCAAAATGGTCACGACCATAATGACCGATAAGAGGACCCGTTCTTTGACCCTCGGGGGTTCTTTGCTGCTAAGAATGCCCGGGCCGAGTTTCTCAACCAACAGCTCCTCCGTCTCCTTGCCTGGATGCCGGGTCCCGTTTTCGTATTGGGCGATGGCGCTGCGTGAGACATAGACGGCGCTGGCGAGGCTTTCCTGGGTATAGCCTTGCTTCTGCCTTTCTTGAATCAATTTTTCTTTGTCGATTGCCATGCCGGTATTATAGTCCGCCAAGCAAATTCCCTTCGTCACCAAACGTCACATCGGCTAATTCTAGCGGCAAAACAAAAGGCAAAATCGGCGTTTGGAAGCACTTTTGATTCGAAAAGCCCGCAAAAACCGGATATGTCGAATTGATTTTGAATCGCAGTTCAAAGGTGGCTTTAGGCAAGGAGCAAAACTAATGATATATTAACGCGCGTGAAAACCTATCTTCGACCGACCAGTTGCCCTCACTGCCATCATAAGCTCGACCCTCAAGCGGTTCGTTGCCCTGAATGCGGGACCCCGAATCCCGATACCCGGGCCCGGGTCATCTTCAAGGATTTTCTGCCGCTTAATGTCTATAAGCAGATCGGCTTATTGGCCTGCTCGCTAATTGGCTTATCGATCTTCTCCGAGATCGTCGCTCTAATCTTAGTCGCGGTGGTCAAAGGGCAGAATCCTGGCTGGGACAGCGACCAATTAAACGCCTATCTTTCTTCGGGCTCGGTGAACTTCGTCTACATGCTCATCGCCTATTTATTGGTCCTCCTATCGATGGGGCTTATCCTCTTTAAGGACTGGAGGTCCTACTTCGAACGGTTCAAGCGTTATAAAAATGTCTTGATCGGCATCGTGTTCGCCATCAGCCTATTCATCGTCGGGATCGTTTATTCCTTGTTGGTCATAAGCCCGGTCTATGCTTTCTTAGGGATTGACGGTTCCACCAACAACGCCAACCAGTCGGTCCTCAATACGATGATCGAAACGGTGCCAGTCGGGGCCTTCTTCCTTCTCTCCATCATCGGGCCGGTGACCGAGGAACTTGGCTACCGAGCAGGGCTCTTCTCCTTCTTGGCTCGATTCGGCAAACCATTGGCCTATATTCTCACCATCATCATCTTCGCCTTCATCCACTTCGACTTCGGCTGCTTCAACGAAGGCGGGACGGCGATGATCGTTGAATTGGTCAATCTGCCCTCTTATCTATTCGGCGGGATCGCCTTGTCCATCTGCTATGACAAGTTCGGGATTGAGGGGTCAACGACCGCCCACATCCTTTATAACGCCGCCTCCTTCTTCATCCAACTCATCTGAAAGGAACCCTATGGACGACAATCGCAAGTTACCTTTATCCGGCTTTGTCCTCAAGCTCATCGCCATCGTCTTCATGACGCTTGACCATATCGGCCTCTTCCTTTCGATGTATGCCGGCTCCTCGGCTAACCCGGAGACGATGAACACCGCCGCCATGGTCCTCCGTTATGCTGGGCGGATCGCTTTCCCGATCTTCGCCTTCTTATTAGCGGAGGGCATGCGTTATTCCCATGCCCGGGGAAAATACATCCTGCGGATCCTTGGCGTTTATGCTTTGGTGGAGATCGTGCAGATTATCTTGGTCTATGCCCCCTTAGAGATCATCTCCGGGGCCGAGGCCATCACCAATCCGTTAAGTGACCTCCTTTTCTGCGGCTTGGTCCTTTATTGCTTACGGTTACCAAAATGGAAGAAGCTTCTAAGCCTCCTCCCGATCGGTTTTATCCTGCTTTGCTATTTCGTCGGGGTCTATGAGAACTATGCCGATGTCTCAGTCAACTGGCTCCCCTATTACCTCCGGCCGGCTTATTCGGTGTTCGCTTTGCTCATTACCTTAGGCTTCTACTTTGCCTTCCCCTTAGCCTATAAGATGGGCAAAGGGATGTGCGAACAACTTGGCATCAGCGAGGAGCTCTTCCCCGAGACCTATACCGGGCGGCGGCTCATCAATGTCTTAGGGCTCATATTCTTCTTTATCGTCACCGTCGCTTTCTGGGGGCTATCCTATTTGGCTTCTGGGGCTTTCGACCCAGTCTATAACGTCAACGGGGCGACTTTATCGATGTCGGCCGAGTCTTATTGCCTACTCGCCATCATCGTCCTTTATTTCTATTCCGGGAAGCGAGGTTACGACTCGAAGGGATTCCGTTACTTCGAATACGCCTACTTCCCAGTGCATCTGGCTTTGCTTTACGCGGTTTTCTATCTAATATTCATGTAGGAGGAATTAACCAAATGGAAATCGAAATCACCACCAACGAACAATACGAGCAGGAGACTAGTTCTGGCAAAGTCCTCGTCGACTTCTATGCCGTCTGGTGCGGGCCTTGCCAAATGCTCTCCCCCATCGTCAAAGAGATCGCCGAGGAACACCCAGAGCTGAAGGTCTTGAAAGTCGACGTCGACAAAGTCGGGGCCCCGGCCGCCAAGCTCAACGTCTATTCGATCCCGACCTTGGTCCTCTACCAAGACGGGAAGATCATCAACACCAGCACCGGTTACCGGCCGAAAGAATCCCTGTTGGCTTTCTTGGGTTATTAAGCAAGGGCTCCCACAAGGGGGCTTTTTTATATCGAAAGCAACGAGACGCCGGAATAGGAGAAATCATACCGGAGGGCGTACCGCTTGATGGTCGACTCCAAACCGAACGAATCCCCTGCAACCGAAAGCAAAGGGGCATCCTCGGCTTTGGCTTCAATGGAACCAAGCCGACCCTTCGAGTCAAATTTGATTTCGATTCGAAACGGACCATCATCATCCACTTCCTGCCCAGATAGAGCCATAGAGGCGGCTAAGTAAGGATAAGCCTCGGTATGGGTAATATAGGATCCAAGCTGATACTCATAATCCAAGCTATCGAGGTTGCTTATGTAGACCAACGAAGCGGCGAGCGCCAAGTCGTAACTCACTTTATAACTTCCGAAAAATCGCCATCCTTATACTGATATAGGTCGAACCAATCACCGTTATTCCGCGTTGATAGGCGGCTCGTCGTAAGCTTCCCATCAACCGTTTTGCCTAAGGTGGCGTCGCTGCCCTCAGGGGTGTGGTTGCCGATAACCGTCTGCTTGGTTTCGCTAGTCGATATTTTGCCGTTGATGCTCGTCTCAACCGTGAACTCGGTCGTCCCGTAAACATGGAAATGGGAGTATTGGAAATCGAAGGCCGAAGCGAATTGCTCAGGGCTCACCGAATAGCCGACCAACCCAGTGCAGGCGGTAAGGTTAAGCAATAAGGAAGGGAAGAGAAAATATTTTCGCACGGACCATATATTATCAAAACGCTTCATTAGATTAGATAGAAAAGGTCGAATTTAAGTTTGTTTTGCTAACCTGCTTTTCTCTCTTTTTGTTGAATCGAAGCCGGTGAACTCGCAAACAGCGGAAATCGGAAAGCACATTAATCCGGCGAGTGCATCCTCGATCCGGGCCGCCGATGGCCGAAAAAGTTACGGCGTCATTCGTTTTATCATCCATCCAATCAAGGCCAGCGAGGCAACGATAAGCAAGAGGAACCAAAGAATTCCGCCGATATGGCTCTAAGCTCACATCAGTAATATCATCGAGTGGTCAAGTCGTTAAAACCCTTTGGAGAAACAACAAACGGGAATGCAGGAAAATTGGTTTGGTAATCGCCAAAGCCAGCGAGGACCTCCCCGATGAAATCGACAAGGCGGACAACGCCGAAATACCGCTGGATTACGATTATATTAACTCCAAATTGCGATAAAGAGCCACCCGTTTGCCTTCTAAGTTAAAAAGGGGTTCGCGGCTTATTGGAAATCCGTCTCATCGAAGTCGGCGAGCTTGATCCCGGAATAACGGAAGCTGAACCGACTTTGATAAGACTTCACCGTCGCCTTTGTATCGCCAGGCAGAATAGCCTCTTCCCCCACCGTCTGGATCGAATATAGCCGGGCCTTCGAATCGAAGCTGATCTCGATATGGAAGGCATCGGGGAGGACGGTGACGTCGGACATGACGGCGAGGTAAGGGACGGCCGGGGCCTCGGCGACATACTTTCCATCAATGAATTCATAGTCCAATAAAGAATAGGTATGCAGCAGGGCGAGGTAGACGCCGGATGACCCGGTTCCCGAATGGGCGAGGTATTTATTAACCGCCTCCCCGTTTTCATAGGTATAGACCATCTTTCCCTCGTTGGTGATACGGTCATAGATCCGTTTCTCGCTTTTAACCCCATTGTTGGTGCCGCTCAAGGTGACGTCGGTCCCTTTCCCTTGATCGATGGTCACGGTAAAAGCGAAGTCGCCGGTTAGGGCCTCGCTATGGTCGCCGGCGGCCAGATCGTATTGGCCCTCGCAGGAAAAGACGAAAGGCCCATCGAAATTGGCGAAGGCCGCCTGGAATTGCTCGGAATCCACCGAATAGCCGCCTTTGACCCCAGTGCCGGTACAGGCATAGAGAGGAAGGAGAAAGCAAAGGATAAAGGTTTTCCGCATATGGGCATTTTAACACGCCTAAAAGTAAGCCACCGAGAATAAGCGCCAATTCCTTTTTGACTAGGGGGTGGCTTGTGATATAGTTATGCCCGCTACGGACCATTGGTGTAGCGGCCTAACATGCTTCCCTGTCACGGAAGAGATCACGGGTTCGAATCCCGTATGGTCCGCCAGCTTGCAGGTGTAGTTCAGTGGCAGAACACCGCCCTTCCAAGGCGGTCATGCGGGTCCGATTCCCGTCACCTGCTCCAACCGCGAATTACCCCGATTAAATCGGGGTTTTACTTATTCTTTCATGGTTCGAATCGACGATTGAGGATATCTTTGACTCTTGTGGTTTCCTGCCCATCGGGATGGGGGCAATTTAGCAAAATACCAAAGTGAGCCGAATAGAATTTCTAATAAAAAAGCCGACAAGCGGCTTTCCCAGTCGGGCCGGCGTGCTTGCATCACGCTTAAGCGCTAGCTCGGTTCCCAACGCGGTTACCAGCCTGGTTACCCAGCTGGACTACCTTTTTATCCCTCAAGGAAAACATAGTCAATATCCCGGAACGAAACAGGCAAACCAGGAAGCGATATACGAAAAGCGGAGGACCACCCAACCGATTAATCAACCATGACGGAGTTCATATTAGCGCTTCGTGGGTTGTTAGGCTAGCAACGCCAATCAGGCTTCACCACGAGGTGCTGAAAACAAAAAAGATGACTAGCCATACCAGCTAGCCACCCGAACCACCATCAACACTATACCTCTTAAGCATTATCCATCAAAGCAACATCGTAATCACTTTTGTAAAATCGCTAATTTTTAACGTTCAATTAGGCATATTATCCTTTGGGTAACATAAATTTGCTTTTTGCTTCTTGAATATTCCTTTTGATAATCCTATTATTTCTATGCGCGATATGGCAACATACTGCGTTCAAATATGTTTAATTAGCCTCAGCCGTATCGCGTTTTAATTATGCTTCAAGGAGGGAAAACCATGAACCGTCGGAACTATCAGCACATCGAGAAGATCAACTTCCTGATCGAATCCCCTGATTTAGCCGGGCTTTTCCACGGGGAAGTCTACGTCTACCCCAAAATCGATGGCTGCAACTGCCTGGTCCGTTACGATGAGGTCAACCGCAAATTGGTGGTTGGAGGCCGCAACCGGGATTTCGATGGGATCGACAAGACCGATCGTGGCTTATTGGCCTACGTTAAAGAGAGGGAGAAGAAGTTTTTAGCCCTCTTCGAGAAACTTGGGCCCAATGCCACGATCTACGGCGAATGGCTGGTCCCCCACACCATAAAGTACTATCAGTTGGAGGCTTGGAACCAGTACTACATCTTTGACATCGTCCTTTACAAAGAGATTGAAAAAGACGGGAAGAAGGAACTGGTTCAAGACCGTTACCTCCCCTACGAGGAATACTCGACTTTGATCGATGAGGTCAATAAGCTTGAAGGCCCGGCTCTTATGTATATCCCTTGTTTAGACAAGATCAAGGACTACACCTTAGAGCAGGTCAAACAATACGTTGAGGAGCATAAAGACTACGTCTACCTCACCAAAGAAGGGAATATCGGCGAAGGGATCATCTTCAAGAACTACCACTATCGCAACGCCTATAACCGAGTCGTTTGGGGTAAGGTCGTCTTCGCTGACTTCCTCCAGATCAAGCAAGACCGGAAGAAGGTCAAACTCAACTTGCCGAAGCCCCAGGATGAGGACTTCGAGATTGAGCCTGCCTTGATCGGCAAGCACTTCAACGTCGAATTTGCCAAGAAGGAAAAATGCAAGTTCGAAGAAGTTAAGGGCGCGCCCTTCTCGATGCGGAACTTCGGTGAACTCTTGATGAATTCCTACCACGAGTTCATCAAGGACAACATCTTCGACTTCATTAAAGAAGCCAAAGCCAAGCCGATCAACTTCAAGAACCTGCAACGACTTTATGCTGACGCCCTAAAAAGCGCGCTCGGATATTGAGTCGGCCCCCGGTTAACAAAGGAATTTCTGGCAAAGATAAGGCTTTTGCGGGCTTATTTTTCCTTTGCTAGCCGGGTTTTCTTGTTATTGAACGTGTTTCAAAACAAAGACGGGAGACCAAAACCGACCATGCGAAGTGATGCGAAATTCATGCGAAGTAGCATGCGAAATTTATGCGAAGTGCCTTGCGAAGTAGCCGATTTCATCGGACTTTTTCAAATCAGGCTTCCCTTTGCCTCCTTTTAAGGATAAAGTGGCCCCGTCTATGGAAACGAAGTTGATATTCCTTCACCCCAACCAAGCCCACCAGGCTTATGAACTAATCCAAGAAAGGATGGATTGGATGGAACAAAACCGTATCCATCAATGGGTCAGAGGGGAATACGATAAAGCCTACCCCGAAAGCTATTTCCTCGTGAAGGCGGAAGCCCATCAATTAGTCGGGCTTGAAGAGGATGGAGAATTGTTGGCCTCCGCCGTTATCTTGGACGAAGATCCCCGTTGGGGGAAGAGGGAGGATAAGGCCCTCTATATCCATTGCCTAGCCGGGGATCCCGCCATTCATGGCGCCGGCCGCCTTTTGCTGAAGCGGCTCGAAGAGTACGCCAAAGAGAACGGCTGCCAATATACCCGCCTCGACTCGATGCGAACCTCTTCCAAACTCTACGCCTACTACACGAGCCTATGCTATGCCAAAGTCGGAGAAGGGGAAGAGCCATATTATCAATTCAATCTCTATCAGAAGGAGTTAAAGGATGAATAAGCCATTGCTGCTATCGACCAACAACAAAGGGAAACTCAAGGAGTATCGCGACATCCTCGCCCCCAAAGGGTATCTGATCTATTGCCCGAGCGACCTCGGGATCGAAATCGAGGTCGAGGAAACCGGCAAGACCTTCCGGGAAAATTCCTTGTTGAAAGCCCAAGCCTTAAGCGAATACGTCAATATCCCCGTCATCGCCGATGACTCGGGTTTATGCATCGATGCCTTAGATGACTTCCCTGGCCTATACAGCGCTCGCTACGCCTCTTCCCTCGGTGGGTATCCGTCCGCTTACGAAGACCTGAATAAGAAACTCCAAGGTAAGGACCGTAAAGCCCATTTCCATTGCTGCATCTGCTTATTGGAGAAAGACAAGAAGCCCCTCTATTTCGAAGGGGATTGCCCTGGGGAAATATTAAGCGAACCCAAAGGGTCCAATGGCTTTGGCTATGATCCGATCTTCTTCTCCACCGAACTCAATAAAGCCTTTGGGGAAGCGAGCGAGCAAGAGAAAGACGCGGTCTCCCACCGGGCCAAAGCCATCGCCAAACTCTCCATCTATCTCTGCCTTTAGCGGTACATATCTTCCAGGGAATAGCAAGGGTATTCGCCTTTGATTCCCTCGAAACCCGATTTCGAGAAGAAACCTTGGCGAAATCCGGTGATGCCCAATGACGAAATCTGCTCTTTCTCGGAACTTACCGCATCCATACCAAGCTTCCGGTCACGATACTTAACCTCATAGAAGGTATAGCCTAATTCATCATAGGTCACGACATCGAATTCGCGGTTCATTCGCTTAACTGGATCATCGGCCCAATAGACCCCGACCTTCAATAACGGCGGTTTGATTTGTCCGGCTTTGTTTCGCATTATCAAGAAATCCCGAGCCATTCTTTCGAATATCTTCGGGACATATTTGTCATGAAAGTCGGCTTCAATGAAATGATGATAGAAATCCTCAGGATTCATAATCGCTTGGTAGGAAAGGTTCTTGCCGACGTAACGAAAATAGAAGTTCAGCAGATTGTTCCTGAATTGGTAAAACGTTTTCTTCTTATTCGTCTCATCATCGATTGGCGACCGACGTTCCACTAAATCCAAATCGATGAGTTTGTTGATTATATAAGCCAACTGAGCGGGGCTGATGTGCGCTTGGTCAGCCAAATCCTTAGCTTTGGAAAAGCCCCGGGCCAAAGCCAAAATCACATCATTCGCCCCTTTGATCGATACGAATTCGCTAACCATCAGGAAAGCGACGAAATTGCCTAAAGGCGCGTCATCGTTTAAAGCGATTTCCCGCAGGTTCTCGTCGAATGTTTTGGAATCATCGATTAAGCGAAGGATGAAAGGCTCTCCGCCGAAAGCGGACCAATAAGCGACTTTGTCGGTTAAAGAGGCCGCTGGGTAAAACAAAGCCGCCTCCCGATAATCCAACTCCTTTAAGAATAAGCTCGATTTCAGCCGTCCATAAAGCGGACGCCCATATTCGCTTAAACGCGACAGCATTTTGACCGCCGAACCGGAGATGATGATTTTGAGGTCGCTCGAATCGCGATATTGATCGATGAGGCTCTGTAGCACCGATTCGATGGAAGGGTCGCTTTCCAATAGGTAATTGAACTCATCGAGGACTAGAACAAGCCCTTTTTGTTCAAAGACGAAGCGGAATGCCGATTCCAAAGAGGAGAAAGAGAAATGCGCCAGCGCGGGAAAATGCATTTTCAATAAGCCGGTTAGGTCAGCCAATGTCTCCGTGACCGCGACTTGCTTGCATTGATAATACACCGAACGGGAAGGCATCTCCGACAAAACATATTTGATCAATTCGGTTTTGCCGATTTGCCTTTTCCCATACAGTAAGACGCTGACGAGCCCAGGTTTCCCAAGTTCTTTTTTAAGCCATTCAACTTCTCTTTTTCGTCCGATAAACGCCATATTCCTAACCTCTTGGCCTCATTATATCAGGACAAAGTTTTTATTAAAATCATTTTTATTAAAATCATTTTGAATAAAGTGATTTGTATAAACTTCCTATAATCCAGCCTTTCCTAAAACCCTGCAAAAACCCAATAACTCAAATCAAAGCTAAGGGAATGGCAATCAAGGCTTGGGCCAATAAATACAACAACATGATATAGAAGTCCCGTCTTTTGCAGTCCTTCCTAAACAAAGTGAACCCCAAGAAGGAATCGCTGAGGATGAAGCTGATCACCCCCAGGATCAGCAGGTACCCAAAAGCCGTTAACCCATAATAGGCCATGGCTCCGGCGGCGATTAACTCAACTAGCAAGGCCGAGGCATAGAAACTCAGCCCAAATGATAAATACCTTTCTCGGGCCACCGCATGCAATAGGGGAAAAACCACTAGAGGCAACAAGAGCCAGATAGCCAATAGCCCTACTCCCCATTGGGATGATGAGGGCAGAAGCAAAACCATATAGGCCAAATAGAATGCATGGTTAAGCAAGAAGCAAAGGACCCCTAAGACAAAAGGATAGACCTTATGCTTCTTAAGCAAACATAAATCCCCGAGCCAGCCAAAAAGCAAAGCGAGGGAGAGCAAATAGGCGTTAAGGTCCAAACACAGGACCGCCCCCAATAAAAAGGGGAGGCATAAGCCTTTGGTCAATCGGCGGCAGCCTTCCTTCTCCAAGAAGCAGAAAAGCAAATGGATAAGGGAAAAGAGGATATAGAGACCGAGCAAGCAATAGAAACCAGCCGCACTACCCATACCTTATTATACGGGTATAATTAGGGCCGAGGAAAACATATGGAACAAAGCAAACGCCAAGGCTTAGGGGCCCGAGTCTGGGCCTCGATCCTTTTAGTCGGCATCATCGGCCAATTGGCCTGGGCCATCGAGAACCAATACATCAATCTCTGGGTCTATTCCCAATCAGGGGACGCGGCCCACATCAACTGGATGACCAATGCCTCGGCTATCGTAGCCGCCGTCACCACCTTCTTCGTCGGGGCCTTCTCCGATCGAACCGGGAAAAGGAAACTCATCATCGCCTTAGGCTATACCATCTGGGGTTTAACCGTCTTCCTCTTCGGGCTGATGAGCTTCGCCAATATGGAGTTACTAGGGGCCGATCCGGCTAAGGCGATCCTGCTGGTTGGGATCCTCAATTGCCTCGTCGACTGCGTCATGACCTTCTTTGGATCGAGCGCCAACGACGCCTGCTACTCGGCCTTCGTCACCGACCATACCGACTCCAAGTCCCGGCCCTTCGTCGAATCGGTCATCTCGGTGATGCCTTTATTAGCTGTCGCCTTGATGATGCTGCTAGGTTTGGCGTTAGGGTTGCCCGGCGATTCCACTGGTCTTAGCCAAAGTGAATTCGCCATGAAAGTCGATTCAAGTTGGCTTATCTTCTTCCTTATCTGCGGGTTGCTCACCACCATCGTCGGGGTCATCTCCTTCTTCTTATTACCCAAGGACACCATCCAGCCCAACCGGGAGAAGAACTACCTCTATAACCTCGTCGATGGCTTCCGGCCGAAAACCATCAAAGCCAACCCGATGTTCTACGTCTGCTTGCTCCTCTTCCTCTTCTTCAATATCGCCGTCGATTCCTTCTTGCCCTATTACTTGGTTTACTTCCAAGAGAGTTTAGGCTTCGCCGGAGTATCCTTCTATGGGGCGATGGCCATCATCATCGGGGTCTCCTCGGTTCTCGTCATCGTGGCTGGCTTATTCATGGATAAGCTCGGGAAGATGAAGTTCTTGTTCCCCGCCATCATCGCCATGGCCTTAGGGGCCCTCGGCTTATTCTTGGGCGGAACGAATAAATACTTCGCCGTGTTCGCCGCCGTGGTCTTGATGACTGGTTACCTCATCGGTACGGCCGCGATCGGGGCGCGGCTTCGGGATGAGACCCCGGAAGACAAAGTCGGCTCATTGCAAGGGGTCCGGATGATCTTCGCCGTCATGCTCCCGATGGTCATCGGATCGAACATCTCCTTAGCCTGCTTCCAGGATATTTACGTCAATGAGTATGGCCAAGAGGCGGCCCGTCCCGATAAATGGATGTTCATCGTCACCATGGTGAGCGCCCTCATCGCCTTAGCCCCGGCGGTCTTGTTGCTCGTCCTCGACAAAAGAAAAGCCCGGACCGTTGTCCAGGGCTAAGCGATTATTGCTTTAACGGGTTCGAGTTCCTCGCCTCTTCCCCGATCATTCCAGCCGTCTTCGAAGGCGGCTACTTTGTTTTTAAGTTCGTCTTCGGTCAACCCCTTGAACTTAACTTCGTTGAGGAGGTCGCAATATTGGAAGGCGTTCCGTTCGATCATGGTGATGGAGGAAGGCAGGGTCAGATCGTTCAACGCAAAGCAGTTCTTAAAGCAATTGAACTCGATGGTGGTGAGGCTATTTAAGTTAGAGAGATCCAGGCTCGTCAGCGAGCTCATCCCATAAAGCGATTCCGCCTTGAGGGTCCGAAGGCTACTAGGGAAGGTTATGGAAGTGATGTTCCGATAGAGATTGCCAGGCGCCGCCTCCCCTTCTTTCTTCGGATAGATGCTTGCGACCGCAGTAACCGGCAAGGGAGAATCGATATCGCTTAAATCGACCGTGTAGGTTTCATCCCTATCGAAGTTATCCAGGGTCAGGGAAGAGATGTCATATCCTCTTGCGGCATAATCGTAATCGAGGCCGACTTTGTAATCTCCGACTTCCACCACCGTCACCTCAGGGACGTATTCCTCGGCGGTCAGAACCAGCGGCTCCTTCACCTCGAGGGAAAGCAATTCCTCGGGGTAATAGAATTCGCCCGCATCCGACTTCCACTTGCCGGTGAACACGAGCGTCTCCCCGTTATCCGCGGTTTTCGAGGGGATGCTCCGCGGGGCGGATATCCCTTCCCCGTAGGCGGCGTAACGGGTTTCTTCCTTTCTTTCCTCCCCGTCGAAATAGACGAAGGTGACGGGAACGTCCTCGGCTTCGTAAATCGGGGTCAGGGCGCAGTTATAACGGATATGCCCCGGATCGATGCTTTTGCCCGCGACTTCCGCCGGATCGGAAGCGGCATAAACGCCTTGGAATCCTTGGAGGGTAAAAGGCTGACCGTGGTCGTCTTTAAGTTGTTTCGGGACGATTTCGGTCTTCGTCCCGTCTTCATTAGCAACGGTTACCAGTCCATCTTCATCTTTGATGGAACCATCATAGGCAACGGTCAAGGTCTTGATGCCCCAGTTGGCGATCGCGATGGGAGTCAAAACTTCCTTATCCTCATCGTCGTAAGAACGAACCACCGGCTTAGCGAAGGTGACGGTATAGTCCTTGGAGGTTTCTTCGTAGACGGCTTCAATGGTGACCTTATCCTTAACGATATAGCTCGTTTCCCCGTAAGTGAACGCCTCCCCATCCCCAATCGTCAACTCGAAATGGGAGAAGGCCCCATCGGTATAGTAATTAGGCGCGCTATAGCCAAGGGTTAGGTTCTTTTTCTCCCCTGCCTCATCTTCGAATTGGATGGAGGAAGAAGATAAGGCGATGTTCGTCCCATACGGCAATTGACCAGAATAGAGGCTCTTACCGTTGTCTTTGATATTGACCGAGTACATCAAGGGATTGGCCTCGAAATAAGCGAACACGACGCCCGATTCCTTGACCCCGTTGATGATGGCATAGCCTTCGGTGCCGCTGGTGTCGATCTTAGTCCCATCGGCATAGGATCCAACCCAGCCGGCGAAGGATAAGGCTTTCCCTTCGGGGACGATTTGGGTCGGGACGGTGTAATCGACTCCGCCTTCCTCGACTTTGGGGGCGGCGATGCGTTTCGCTTGCTCGGTCGTCTTCAAGCAATAACTCGTACTTATAAGCTTCGCTTCGCTTAGATCAGGGTTAGCGTAATCGATCCCGACGTAATCGGAATAGAAATCGATCCGATAGTAATCCTCGGGATCGCCCAGCAGGGACTTATCTTCGTTATTGCAGGCCAGCAAGCCCGGCAATAGCAGCAGCAAAAGCAACGTTTTCTTCATCACTCAACAATTATGCCCTGCTTGCCCCTTTAGGGCAAAGGAAACCGCGACGGAGCGCGCTCCATCATTCAAAGAGGGTCAGCAATGCTGCCTCCTGCATATAAACTCGCCGCTTTATATGCACAAGGAGGCAGGGATAGGCATGAGGAAATTCGATTATTCGTTCTTAATCAATGGGCAGATGCCAGCTAGATTCGCCAATATCGTCCAAGCGATCGGGGCGTTAAGAGAGCGATCGAATATCCGGAAGGGCGATTACCTGCCGGTTTATAGCGAATTGGAGAAAATCGCCAAAGTCCAATCGGTCAAGAGCTCCAACGCCATCGAAGGCATCGTCACCAGCGATGAGCGGATCCGAGCGATCGTCAATCACGGCAGCGCCCCCTTAAACCATAGCGAAGCCGAGATTGCCGGTTACCGCGATGCCCTAAACGCCATCCACCAGGGTTATGAAGAGATGGATTTTCGCGAGTCCGACATCCTTCGCCTTCACGCGATCATGATGTCGGTGGCTGGCTATGAGTTTGGCGGCCATTACAAAAACAGCGATAACGTGATTTTAGAAGTCAATGAGTTCGGCGAGCGGCGGGTCCGTTTCCGGCCAACCTCCGCCAAAGATACCGGAAACGCCATTAAGCAATTGGAATTCGCCTATTTAAGCGCCCGGAATGATGCCCAGACCAACCCTTTGCTGCTTATCCCCTGCGTCATCCTCGATTTCCTCTGCATTCATCCCTTCCGCGACGGGAATGGGCGGATGTCCCGCCTATTGACCCTGCTTTTGCTTTACAAAAACGGGCATGACGTTGGGAAATACATATCATTCGAAGAGCAGATCAACAAAAGGAAGGCCTATTATTGCGAAGCCTTAAGACGCTCTTCGGAAGGCTGGGACGAAAACAATAATGATTATTGGCCTTTCGTCGATAACTTCCTTTCGACCTTGTATTTCTGCTATGCCGAGTTGGATAAACGCTTTGCCATCGTCAACGGGAAAAGGATAACCAAGAAAAGCCGGATTGAGGCGACGGCCCTCAATAGCTTAACCCCGATTTCGAAAGCCGAGATCAGAGACATCCTGCCCGACGTCAGCCCCAGCACCATCGAAGCGGTCTTAGGCGCAATGGTGAAGGAAGGGAAGATCCGTCTTCTCGGAAGCGGGCACAACACCCGTTACCTCAAGAACTAGCTAATTCATTACGGACCGTCATTCTCTGAAGGCCAAGCACAATGCACGGGCGTGAATCCTCGGGCTCAATCCGCGGCAAAAGGTGTAAATCACCGATCTGATTCGTGGTAAAAAGGTGTAAATGCCTGCCAACATTCCTAGGAAAAAGGTGTACACCAATAGGAAACAACACCTATTTTCTTCGATTCCATCGACTAAATAATGAATGCCATGGGAAACAGAGACTTGGAAGTCTCATAAATAGCCAAGGAAACCCGAACAATCTAGACCTAACCTTTGAAAACGATAACTGTCAATGAAGCCCGTAATACTATTATTTGCAGGCGCCTAAGGCTCCCTAAAATTCCGTTCGGTGCCCCTTATGATGCTAGACTGCGTCTTCTAAACGGAGTACACTGATTCTCGGTGGGCGAGCAACCGCAAGGCTGCTCGTTTTTTACTTGCAGGTCCTAAGGAAACGGGCAAAGAATGTTCCCCTGCCCTCTGATTGGAGGCCAGAACACTACGCGATGCGCAGTGCCCCCTAGAGGGCTAGACAGGGCGTTCGGAACGGAGTACACTAACTGTGCTTGGGGCGAGCAACCGAGAGGCTGCTCGTTTTTCCTTAGTTACAAGCTAAGGAAGAGATGAGGGGGGGTTCACTCCCGATCATCGTCACCCAGGCGCATCAAAATCTCCAAAGCCAGGATAACTCCATAGGCCCGGAGGATCTTGAGTAGCCGGCGGAACATGGCCGTAAGATCCTTGAAGGTCCTTTCTCCCGTTTCGAAGCTTGTCGCCCCCTAGAAGGCGAAGTCGAGGATGAGGCATAACGTTCTACCTCAATGAATATGTAGACGGGAAACACGGAACCGTCACAAGGAATCGTTCCGGCCAAACGCAAATCGCCCGGCTCCACCTACTTATCAGCCATTCCGCGGTGCCCCCTAGGGGGCTAGACAGGGCGTTCGGAACGGAGTACACTATCGGCGTCTGGGGCGAGCAACCGAGAGGCTGCTCGCTTTTTCCTTAGTTGGCTACTAAGGAAGAAGAGATGAAGGGGATGTTACTCCCGATCATCGTCACCCAGGCGAATCAAAATCTCCAAAGCCAGGATAACTCCATAGGCCCGGAGGATCTTGAGTAGCCGGCGGAACATGGCCGTAAGATCCTTGAAGGTCCTTTCTCCCGTTTCGAAGCTTGTCGCCCCCTAGAAGGCGAAGTCGAGGATGAGGCATAACGTTCTACCTCAATGAATATGTAGACGGGAAACCCGAGATAATCACAAAGATTTAACGGAAATGAGGGCAAAAAATGAGTCTGCCCTCTCTCCGTCTATTAGTCTTTATCCATCGTCGGGTAAATGGAAGGCTTCGCAGTAAGCCGCCTTATCAGCACAATCCTTAATCGATGTAACGTTTGAGGAATTTAACCATCTCGGGGACGAAGAGCTTTTCATACCCGAGCAAAGTCGGATGGACGTCATCGGCCATGTAATCCCCCATCTTGATGATGGCTTTGATGTGCTTATCCGAATATAAGTCCAGAAAGGGGACCTGGTGATAGGCGGCTAGTTCGTGCATTAATTCGACGGTCTTCGAGTAATCCGATTCGCCAAGCTTAGGGGAAGAGAAAAACATCGGCTGGATACGGAGGCGTTTGCAGAAAAGGATAAGCGAAGTGATGGCTCCGGCGGTCGTGGCTTCGTCATGAGAGAAGACGTCGCCAAGGGGAACGTGACGAACCGCATCGTTAGTCGAAAGCTGGCAAAAGCAGACGTCATAGCCGTCCTTCAGTCCCTTTTTCCCCCGGATAAGATAGGAATCAGGATAGCAGGCGGCTAAGGTTGTGCCATTGACCGCGTCCTTGACATAGGTAGCCTCGGTTTCCTTGCCGAGCATCTCGACGAAGGAGACCCCTTGTGTCGCATAGCCGTAGGTCACCGAGGACCCTAAGCAATAGATTTTCTTGCCTTTGAGTTTACCCATTCCTTATTCCTCCCCGTATTCGGAGTAGTAATCGATTTGGCAATGCCCATCGAAGAAGTTGTCGTTCCCTTCTTTGGCGACTTCGATCTTGCGGAAACTCGCTGGGTCAGCACCATAATGGATCTTGCAGGTCCCAACCGTCCCGAAGAAGTTGGCCGTTATCTTGGTAACGGAAACCGGAAGATAGATTTCGGTGGCGAAAGGATAATAGGTGGTGTTGCCTTCTAAGTCGGTCCGGCTCCGGGTCAACGTCTCTTCAATAAAAGCAAACCCATCGGGGAACACCGCTTCCCCGAGCTCGGGTATCAATTCGACCCCGTCTCGGAGATAGCCATTAGTTAGGCTGACCGAAGAGCCTTGGCTAAGGAAGAGGGTGGCGATATGGTCATGGTAATCGAGTAGCGATCCCCCGTTCGCTAAGGTTATCGAAGAGGCGGGGACGCTAGGGAAGGCGGAATAATCGGTATCATGGGTTAGGCTGGCCCCATCGACTGTGATGGAGTTAAGGTTTGGACAATTCTCGAACGCTCCCCGACCTAAACGGTACTCCCCGTCCCCTTCAAAGGTCATGGAGCTTAGTTTGTCAGAACCCGAAAAGGCGTAATCCTTAATAGTAAAGGTCTCAAAGCCTTCGAAGGTTATCGCGGTGATATTCGAAGCAGTCCCCGATAGATGATCGGCGATTGAGACGATCGGCACCCCTTCAATAACCGAAGGAACGGTGACCGAATCAGTCGATAGCTTTAAGGAGAAGAGCTCATAGCCCCCGTCCTTGTAGCCATAGAACGCTTGATCATCAGCTTGATAGAACTTCGAATAGCCAAGCCGATCGGATAAGGCGATGGCTAAGACCAAGCCGGCGTTAAGTAAGCCGGAACAGAGGAAATAGATCCGGCCCGGCCAATAGGTTTTAGCGAGCCGGCCACCGGGTAAAGAAGAAGCCCCTTTGAAGACAAAATAGAGGGCGAAGAGGATCGAGACTAAGCAGCAGGCGAACCCAACCTTCAATAGGGTTAGCAAAAAGATATCGAAATAGCCGGTGAACCCGAGGGCTAAGGACAAAAGAGCGAAGACCGCCCCGACAATCGTTAAGACATAAAGGATGATCGATTTCCGCTTGGCCTTCTGCTTCGCCTTATCGACTCCCGGCAGTGCCTCCTTAGGGATACTAAGGGTCAGCCGAAGATGGGATTTCCCTTCCGGGGTGTATAAAGCGGACCCACATTCGGGACAAACTTTGACGGTCTCATCAAGCAAGGGTTTTCCACAGAAGGGGCAATTCATAGGGGGCTATATTAGCCCAAACGGGGCAAAATGCAAATTCGGGCCACAAAAGCCCAAGCCAATTCGCACCCCTCTGACGAACTGCTTGGGTTTGAGGAAGGGCACAATCGTATGTGAACTTCGACCTTAATACTATACACCTATCCAAAGAAAATACACCGATAAAAAGGGATCCGGCTAGACAAACGGCAAGGCGTGCTTTAAAGCGAGAGCCCCACTCGTTATCATGCCTATCCTTTCGACAATTCAAACTCCACCGCGCCAAGTTTATCGGAAAAAATTGATTTCGATTAAGGTTCACCTCTATGCTAACAATAACTAAATACGGAAAATCGGAGCCGCCCCTTAGTCCTTGCAACTACATTGCCATTGCCTCTTTGTTTTTTGGGGAAATTAAGAGGCTGTTAATTTTCTAGATCACCAACAAGCAGTTTCGCTCTCTCCTCCGCCAAAACTTTCATCTGACGGATCGCTGTTTTGTTCAATTCTATAAGCCGTTCCGATTGACTTACCCCTCGGTCGATCAAATAAGCGTTCAAATTTTCGAGGTTGGAAAGACAAATAAGCTGCGCCATTTCAGCATAATCGCGAATGTTGCCTTTCCGGTCAGGATTTTTCCCGCGCCACTCCTTGGCCGTCATTCCGAACAATGCCACATTGAGCACATCGGCTTCGCTCGCATAAACGAATATCGCCTGTTCTTTAGATATCTCTAGGTATGACGATCTTGTCTTTGATGGCGTCCGTATGTATCCGATAATTGATTTTCGCGAGTTCTCGCTTGACGGACCAGCCGACTCGCGGCTGCTCTTCGGCCTTCAATCGTTGAAATTCTTTGACAATATGCAAATTGATTTCAGGCGATATCCAAGAAGCAAATTGCAACGCAATATCTTTATGTGCATAAGTCCCGGCATTATATTTTCCTGCTTTCGAAACTAATCCGATGGCCTTAACACCTTCGATCCACTTCTTCGGCGAAAGGGTGAAATAATTGCGCCCCGCCTCATTTTTAAACTGGTCGAATTCGACCACTTTAAAATCGGGGTTATTCAGTCGTTCCCACAATCCGAGAAATTCAATGGTATCTTTCCGCCTAAGCCAATTTTTGACTACATCGGCCGGGGCATCTTGATTCCTATATCGCGCAATATCCGTTAAAGAAAAGTAATCGTCCTTATTAATATGTATCTTCTGATCCAGCACCATGATTTCCTTGTTTTTCATCTCGCAGCTCACGAGGCCTCCTAGTAGCCCCGAGATAAGCACGAGCGCGCCAACTAGTTTCCTTTTCATGGGTTTGACTCCTGTTTTTTAGGAATTATAGCCCCACCCCCGAGATTTCAAGGGAAGACCCAGATTAGCCGCGATCAGATGGGGGATCACCTCCGATACGGTTGTTGCCGAAACGCTTAGGAAGACGTTAGGGCCGCTATTGGAATACAGGCATGAACGGGATTGAATCGATGGGGAAGGCGTCGGCTTGTCGGAGGAACTATAGAGACGACAAAGAGCTAAACGATCTTATGTGGAAGGTATCGAAGCCGTTCGACAGCCAATGCATCGATAACGAACGCGAGTTCGCCGACGTCGGCTTCAAGACCAAAGAGGAGAAGAAGCAATTCAAGCAGAATCTCATCCGTTTTAGGGTCAACATGAAGGAAGCGTTAAAACATTGGCGAGCCAATGCAAATTCGCGGACGACTCTCATTATGAATATTTATATGCTTATCTAAAAACAGAAACCGCGAAAACCATTAGGTTGCATTGGCTGCCGCTGCACCCTCGAAAAACATTCGATTCGCCAAATTACCGAAAATATTATGGCCAATTTACCGAAAATCTTTTGTCCAAATTACCGATTTTCCATTGAAAGCCGCGATTAAATCAGCATAAAATACCCTCAACGGAGAACAAAGATGACGGAATTTTATAAAGAGAGAATCGCCGACAAAATACTGGCAAAGCGCTTGAAGGCTAAGGGGGCGGTTTTGATCGAAGGGCCGAAATGGTGCGGCAAAACGACCACGGCCGAGCAGACGGCGAAAAGCGTCATCCGCTTAGACGACCCCTACCAGCCCTATCTCCAGTTGGCGGAGCTAAGCCCCGCCGAGGTTTTGAATGGCCCCGCCCCTCGGCTTATCGATGAATGGCAGCTAGCGCCTAAGCTATGGGATGCCATCCGATTCGAAGTCGATCATCGCCGGAAAATGGGTCAGTTCATCTTAACCGGCTCTTCCGTCCCGGAGGCAACCGACTCGATCCACCATAGCGGCACCGGGCGATTCGGATGGCTAAGGATGCGGACGATGAGTTTATACGAATCGAAGGAATCGACCGGGGAAGTAAGCCTCGCCGAAATGTTCGATCGGCCCGAATCGATAAGTGGATTCAAACCCGTCAGCTTGCGGGACATCGCTTTCTTGGCTTGCCGGGGCGGCTGGCCCGCTTCGATCGATATGGAAGAGGAAATCGCCCTCACTCAAGCCCCGGATTACCTCGACGCCGTCATCCACCAGGATTTAGGCCGGTTCAAGCGCGTGGAACGCGACCCCGATCGGACCAAAAGGCTTTTCCGCGCCTACGCCAGAAACCAAGGGAGCCAAGCCTCGATCGCCACCCTTAAGGCCGATATGCAAAGCCGCATCGATGAGAGCACGCTCGAAAAATACCTAACGGCCCTAAGGAACATGTTCGTCATCGAGGATATGCCGGCCTGGAACCCCAATCTGCGTTCGAAAACGGCGATTCGGACGTCCGATACCCGCTATTTCGCCGATCCCTCGATCGCCGCGGCGGCCTTAGGCGTCAGGCCAGCCGATTTAATCGATGACCCCCACACCTTCGGCCTTCTATTCGAAACCATGGCCATCCGGGATCTACGCGTCTATGCCGACGCGCTAAACGGTACCGTCTACCATTACCGGGACAAAACCGGGCTCGAATGCGATGCCGTGATCCATCTAAGAAACGGAGGTTATGGCCTGATCGAAATCAAGCTCGGCGGCGAGAAAGCGATTGAGGAAGGGGCGAGTGCCCTTAAGAAACTATCAAGCAAAATCGACACCGAGGCCATGAAATCCCCTTCCTTCCTAATGGTATTGGTCGGGATAGGCGATTACGCTTACAGGCGAGCGGATGGCGTCTATGTCGTCCCCTTATCGTGCCTTAGGGATTGAAGAGAAACGCCCTGCGCCTCGCGAAGGCGTCATCCATGCTAATTGGTATCGGGCGAAATATACAAACGACGAGCACGAGTCACCCCAGACGGCTTTAAGAAAGAAACGCCGGAACCGTATATAAGTTAATTGATGGCTTGCCTATGCTAAGAACCGATCCCCGCCTGAACCAGTTGGTAGAGCTCATTGGCTAAAGGAGGCTTATAGGTCGAGCAGATGTAGAGGGCCAATAAGGAGGCGAAGGCCTCGGCCCGATTGTCCTCAGGGAAGCGAAGCTCGTTAAGGTAGGCCCTCTCCCCATGGCGGGAGAAGAATTTAGCGATGTCGTAATCCCAATCGCTAAGGAAATAATGGGAATCCAGGACATGGGCCAGTTCGTGGGCGGCGAAGAAAGCCGGGGTGGCCGAAAGAGGGGACGGCGCATCTATGTACCGGGAACGGCTTTTGCCCCACTTGGAATCCAGGTTGAAGCTATCCTCGTCGAGGATGACGATATGCATCCTTTCCGTTAGTCCCCATATGGTCATAGGAATGGTCGAAATCCGCCTCGTAAGCTAAGGTAAAATAACGTTTGAGGAAGGGGCCAACCGCTTCCCGCTTTTCCTGAGCGAGGAAATCGAGCCCGAGCCTTTCGGCGACCCGCGTATCGGATAGTTGATCCATGGTATCGCGGAACCCCTTTTTGGTACCGAGGTAAAAGACGAGGTTTTTTAGACAGGGGAAGGCATCGAGGGTCTTTTTGATGGCTTGATAGCTGGCCTCGGCTGAGCGAAGGTCGAAGCCAACAAAGGAAACCTAAGGCAAGAGCCCTTCTTTCATTAAGGAGAGCCCATAATCCTCAGGGGAGTCAAAAGAAGCTAAGGGGATAGAAGACGAAGCGAATTTCGGCTTAATCGGCCATTCGAACCGGTCATGCCGGATGCAAAGCCTCTTCGACCCGTCGGGCAGGTAAATATAATCGGCCTCGCTCCCTTTCCCTAATCGTATCTCTTTGGCACCCATAGGCACATTACGCCTTCTCATTGGCGGCGTCGCCATTATTGCTTAGGCACATGGTGACGATGGGATAGGGATTCCCTTGATCGTCCTTTTCCTTCCTGCTGATATCGACGAAGCCGAAAGATAGGTAGAAGCAATGGGCGGCCTCATTATCCTCGTTGACGTCGACCTCGTTGATGGCCCACTTAGTTATCGCCATCTTAAGTAAAGCGGTCCCGATCCCTTGATGTTGATAAGCCGGATCAATAAAGAGCATAGCGACCTTCCGCCCCTCAACCCCCAAGAAGCCAATCGGTTGATCATCGTTATAGGCCACCAGGAGATGAGGGATAAAGGCAATGGCTTCCTTGGCGAAGGAACGAATGTCTTTAATGGCGGCTTCGTTAAGGAAATGATGGGTGGAGGGGACACTCTCGCCCCAGATATCCAATAGGCTCTTCAAGAGCCCTTCGTCACGTTGTTGTCTTTCTTCGATCACCATAACGGGGTCGATTATAAGGTAATCGGGTATCTTATTTAAGGATGATGGCCCCGTTTTCATTTCAGACATCAGATAAAAAACCAACGATGCCATCGACTGAAAACATAAGTTGGGCATTCCTGAACCTCCGAAGGTGAGGGGTGCCTGCTCTTCCATTCACTGGCTAAGCGCTATAACCACCGACGGAACGGGCTGTTTGCTGCTGGTTTTCTATGATTAAAGGGGGAGGCATATATACTTTGGCTATGAAACGAAGATATACCTATCCCAAGCCCGATTGGCTTAAAGAAGAACTAAAGCGATTAAGCGTGGTCTTCTCCAATGGCGAAGAGGCCCACCTTAGCAATGTCGTCGCCCTCACCCCTTTCTCCTTCCTGGATGAACTCAGTTGGAGCGAGAACCGTTTCATCGCCCAACTGAACGGCGGCTCCGTCAAGGTCCTCCAAATCAAAGAGAATAACCCCGAAGCGGCCCGTTACCGTCTTTATAACGCCAAGGAACGTTACGATGACCTCGATGCTGTCTTAGCCGAGGGCCTGACCGATATGCATATCGTCGCCTGCCGCCTTAATTTCGGGGACCTTAAGCAAATCCAATGCCGCTGCTCGGGACATTACCATAATGGAGTCATCACCTTCGATCCCCAGATAGGGCCTGATAAGGGAAAGGACTTCCATATCGATTTGCCCGACGTCGAGACCCGGTCAACCTATGAGTTCCGTTTCCTCTTTGACTATAAGCAGCCGTGGATTTTCTTTGAGGACCATGAGATCAAGCGGTTCCAGCTGGAATTCGCCCCCACCCTCAACTTCAGCTTGGGGACTTTCAATCGGGTGGCCGTCGGGGGCGAGATCCGGCTTCGGCCCGATCCGGACAATAAGAAACGGCATGACTATCTTTATAAGCGTTTGGTCTTGTCGGAAGGCAAAGCCGAGTTCTTCCACGATATCCTCATCTATCGGTCGAACGCCTACTTCTTCGGTATTGAGGAATGGGTCAAGATTGCCGAGGCCGAGCGATTCGGGTGTGACTACCAAGCCTATGGCACCACCTATAAGGCCAAGACGGGGACATCGTCATCAAGATCGGAGTCTGATATATGCTATTCAAGACCAGGAAATTCACCGTTAACGCCAAAGACATCCTCTCCTTTCAGGTCTTTGGCCCTGACTCACACATCGTCAGCGGGAAAGCGATTGAGAACATCGAAATCAGCCTCAACGACCAATTACGGCCCAATGGGAGTTACCTGGGACCGGAGATCAATAAGGGCCGGATTGTCCTAAAGGCGAATATATCCCCAGAAGACAAGGACTATCTAGCCACTAACGTTTCGAAGTACGAAGCGATATCCATCGCCTCCGATCATCTGGAACGGCCATTGCTATCCTTAGGCCGTTATGATGAATTGAATAACGTCATCAACTTAATCGGGGAAGGGCAAGCGAAGCCAAAGAGTTCTATTTGGAAGTCCCGGATGAACTGACCCAGGGCCAATTCGATAAGATCGAGATCCCCTTTGAGAATCGGCCCCTTATCTATAGCCGTAGGCAAATAGGCAAGTTCGAGTTGACCCTCGCCCGGGGCTTAGCCTTCGGGGAACTAGGATACGGGCTGAAGATCGATAAGCTCCATACCATCTTCCCTAAGCCGGATAAACTGATGGAGGACTATAACGGGGAGCCAGCCTTCTTCCACCGTCCCCGGTGGATCATACTCAATGGGTTATATCCCCTCTACTTTAGGCCCCACCGTTCCTACAATGGCTATTATCAGGCCATCGCCTATGACTATGAGTATTCGGATGCTATAGCCGAGGTTAAGACCATCGATAAGAAACAACGTTTAACCATCGATACGGAGGATTGGAAATACGAATGAAAGAAGATACATCGCCGATAAAGGCTCTTATGCCCATCCCGAGATTGAATGTCTGCAGTTCATCTTAAGCAACGGGGAGATCATCTATGTCTCGGACAATCAGATTGTTGAGTTTTCCCTCGAGCTGCTGGATGAGTTGGTGCCACCGGAGATGTCTTAGCTCCGGCCATCGGTAAAGGAAGCATCGATCTGGACTTGACCCAAAAAGAGAAAAAGTCCCGTTATGTCCAGACTCATCTTTATAACGACTACCCGGAGGCGGAACGCCGCCAAGCGGCCATCGATTGCCTATTGGATTATCGGGTGACCAAGTTATTGGTCCATCCTAAGGATGAATGCCCGATGACTTTCCTATGCTCTGGCAAATTCAAGAAGACCCCGTTGGGGCTAAGGATCGACTTCGATGTCTTATCCGGCAAAACCGGGGACAATAAGTTCCATATCGACCTGCCGGATATCCAGGATAAGCATTTCTATCTCTTAAAGCCCTCGATCGCCCCATCAAGCTTCTACATCCGATCCGATGAGATCACTAGGCTCAACTTCGAGTGCGACCCCGAGCTCGAAGCCGATACCGACGGCTATTGCCGGGTGGTCAAAGAGGGGGCGATGGAGATCAAGCTCCTAAGCGAGACCGAAGACGACAAGAAGAGAAGGAAAGAGATATTCGATTTCTTCGCCCCGGAGCTCGGCAAAGCCTATCCTTGCCCCATCGATGCCTTCGACATCGACCAAGGGCTGCCCGATCATGAATTCCTTGGATTGCCCGATTTAAGCGATGAGGAGGATGATGAGCCCTGCACTGGGTTCGCTTATCGGAAGAAAGACGGTTCGCTTTATATCATCAATGGGAAGTCGATTGATGAGATATAGACGAGTGCGAAACGAAGAAAAGGAACGGCAATTGAGAATTGACCCACCGTTCTTGCCCTAGTTGATCCGTCAGTGAACCAACTCCCAGTCAGCATAAAAACAGACGCTGGGAAAAGGCAAAAACTCACGATCGATAAAGGAATCCGCCGGTCGCTTCGTTGAAGAGCTGATCAACGAACATGTAAGTGCTCAAGCAGGCGGTCCAACCGCTTTCGACCCATTCGTCTCGATATATGTCGTACTGCTGATCCCAGTCCTGATAGGTCATATCGCAGCTGGCATAAACCAACTCGCCTTTATCCGAATCGAATTCAACAGATCGATACTGCGTTATCGCCGTGCCTGAACCATATTGAGCCAACGCCGAATAACAGGGGTCGGCGGTCTTTTTAATTTTTCCTGACGTCTTGAAAGAAGGGGTATTATCGCTGCCATCAAGATTAAAGAAGAGGTAGCCATCAATCTCATCATACGATTGACCCTCTTTCGGCAATAGATACGTGATGGCGCGGAAGTCACACGTTTGGCCATTGGGGTCCTTGAAATAGTTTGCCTTGTACTCGACCGCGAAATAAATCCGACCTCGCGACTCGATGTCGGCGTAGGCGGTATAGCTTTCCAGTAAAAAGGGATCCGATGAAATGCTATATCCATCCAAATCTTGAATGTAATCAAGGAAACGTCCAGTCGCCGATTCCTCGAACGCCTTCTGGTTGGAATAGGTAGCAAGGGCCTGCCCGCCGATGACGCCGACCGGGATCAAGACCGCCAAAGCGGCCACCCCGATGCCGATCCCGATCTTGATTTTCTTTCGCTTCTTAGCCTTGGCCTGTTCTATCCTTCGTGCTTCCTCTTGTCTCTTTTGTTCTTCTTCGCACTTCTTCAGATATTCCTGATCTTCAATCGCTCGTTGGGCTTCGAGTTGCCTCCGCTTTTCTTCTTCCTCTTGGATTCGCTTATCTTCTGCCGCCTGCTCCTCAGGGGTTAAAGAGGCATACCACCCGCTCGTACTGAAGTTTTTCCCGCGCTTCCTCAAGCTGTCGACGTTCTCGCTCAATGGCCGCCATTTCATCCATCAGACGCTGCTCGTTGGCTTCTCACTCCAAGCGTTGCCGCTCCTTTTGCCGGCGCACTAAGTCTCTTTGCCGGCGTTGCTCGCCTATTTGCTTCCGTTCATTCTCTTTCCGTTCCTTATTGGCGATGGCCATGGCGATGCTCGCTTCTCGTTGATATTTAGAACACAATCGAGTGGCGGAAGTCTCTTTCCCGGTCCGGTCGCAATAGCCTTTGGATTCATATTGAATACGATCACTTATAAATCCGCTCTTGAAGCCATGGCATCCGCTATAGTGGGCGCACGAAAGGCACTTTTCCTTCTTCAAACTGAATTCGCTCGAATATCTGCTCATGGAATTCAACCCCAAAAAGCCTAAGAAAGAATACTCTTCAATTTGGCGAATAGGTTGTTTTTCCTAGCTTCGATGAAATCCTTGAAATCGGCGATATCCAAACTGGTTGAAAGATTCACATATAGATCGGAAGCGCTTTTGTTGTTTTCGGCAGCCCAATCGGCCAAAGGCTTATCGCTCTTGGATTTATTCCGGGATTCATCAAGAAATTGAAGATTAAGCACGGAATTATAGTTTTTCGTGTTTCCGTAAAACTCTTCATCGGAGGCGGATAACTGCAAAGTCGCGAGCTTCTTCTTATCCTCGAAAAAGGTCTTCGGATGCATATGATCCTCCGCGATCGCCTTCCCGTAGGCAAGCACGACATCCGGGTAAAGGAGATTGAGCACCAGACCGGCGACCGAGGACCCCCACTCCTCTTCCAAGAAGGAATTGATGACCTCGTCGGTAAAGGCATAGTTCTTGTCGGGATTGGCCTTGAACGCGGCGCAAATATCATTGATGGGGAATTTTCCGGTTTTCGAATTGCCGATTACTGAGCGAATGCTCTTCAAGACATTATCCGATTGGCCCCCGAAGATCCCTTTGAGCAAAGACATCGAAAGCCATCGCGCGATGTTCTTCTTATCAGCCGGATCATAGGTCGTCTTGACAATCGAATCGGCTAAATCATTCTTATAAATGTAATAGGCGACTGGAATAGCGGCGTTCTTCGCCCTCAATAGGCTGTCGTTGAAGCCAAGCTGCTCAAGCAAATCAAAGGTGGCAATTAAACTTTTCTTAATGCCTTGCCATTTGCTCTCGAAGCCCACGACGTTGTTTTTACTGAAGTTCGCCACCTTAAACCGAACGTCAGCGTCAGATAAGACCAAGATACATTTCAGAATAAAGTCTTGGGAGACATCGAAGTTCGGATTGCCGAAGGTGTAAATCTCCTCCCTGGTCTTCCGCATCTCTTCCCTGGCATCGATGGTCCAGTTGGCCGAAGCGATTGACATAAGCAGGTCGGAGAAAGAAAGCGGGGTACCACCGCTATTGGCGCGCAAAAAGACATCGAGAACCTTGTCTTGGTCCTGATCATCGACGACGCAATAACTAATCAGATCCTCGTTTTGGATCTTGTTGCATAAATCCGACAAGGTCGAAACAGCGAACTCATTGCCCAGCAACCCGTTTTTGATTAGATAATCATTAACCTTTGGCAACGATTTCAGCGTGAGAATATCCCCTACCTTGAACCAAAAATGCTCGGGATTGGCCGCCATATCGGATAGCAAATCATCGTCGCTAAGGAACTTGAAATTGTACATCTTCTCGTTGTCGATCGTGGTGGTCAAAGGGGAGGTAAGCTCCAAATAAAGACGCTTTGTCAGCATTGCGTCCTCGTTATTCTTCCACCGTTTATTAGGTTTTTTGGTCCGGTACGTCCCAATCAGTCCAATATATAAGCTGGTTAATCTTTGCTGCCCGTCGATGACGGCAAAGAAATCGTGATCAAGCAAGGCCGAAGGCGCATCGGGATTGTTCTCTTGGTATTTGCGGACGTAATCCTTTAAGAACACATAAAACTTATAGTTCCGCTTGATGTTTTCGTCGGTGATTTTCCAGAACATGAAGGAGTTGATTGGATAATTCCGAAGGACGCTGTCAAAAAGCATCTCGATTTAATCAGCGTCCCAAACGAACAAACGTTGAATCGCCGGCAACAGATATTGATTGGTGGCGATGTTCTACATCGCTTCCCCAATCGTGATCGACTGATATTTACCCATATACACTCCTTAAAAGTCCTAAATCACCAGTTAGGCATTTCGCTCCTATTATTTAACCCCTCCCTCGCGAATTCAAGGAGCGCAAACGACGACAAATAGTCCGTGCAGAATGTGAACAGCACATACTTGTGGTTAGTTGAATCGTCATCGCTCCGGAACGCGAAAACCAAATGGCATAACATTGAGTCAATCAAATCGCCGTTTTTACGTGCTTATTCGTTGCTAGACACCGCCATCTTCCTCTGAACGTAAGTACCTATCAGGTCAAAATACCCGCGCGTCAAATCTTTAGGTGAGACTTTTGATGCAAGAAAGCATCCATGTGCTATAGTTCAAGAATAATGAGCACGTTACTATTACGCTTTGACAAGAACCTCGAGGAAGGATCCAAGCAATGGAGCGACCTCTTCAATAATTCCTTGACTGAACAATACGCCGCCATCGCGGCTCGAATCCCTCAAGATAGAAGGGAAGATTCTTTCAGGGATTTTATCGGCGTTTGCTTTCCGCAATACGAGAATAAATACTACTTCTCTTTTCCAAATTTCGACCGACAGATACGCAAAGACAGCAAAGGCATTCAATTCCTTAATAATGTCGTCATCCGTCCACAATTAAATCCGCAGATGAAGAGAATATTACCGGATGGCCAAAACGTTATTTTGATCGGCGACATAGTTATTGATCAAAAATACGGCTCTTATTTCCGCGTCAAAGGCATCGAACTCATCGATGACATAATTAGTCCCATTAATGATACGCCAACCATTGCCCGGGTGCAGACGCGATTTGAATTCCAATCAAGTCGAATCACCGACCCCTTATTAACGCCAGACTTTATCCATTCGCTTATCGATGAATGCTACACGGTATCCAAGCCGGCCAAGGCCAAAGCGGAGCTCAATAAATGGAAGGCATATTTGGAATTCCGTCACCATTACCTGAATGTCCAATCAGGGAATTCCTTTCAACTCAACGGATGCTCTTTGTTGAAAACCTACGTCATAAGCAAGAGCGAATATCAGTATGACCCCGAAAGATACGATGCAATCCGCTTAAAAGTCAATTCAAACGACAAAATCGATGAGAATGTTTTCCTGACCGCGGAAGCCGGAACGAATTCCCCCTTCTCCCCTTTGGTCATGATTACGGTGGACCGGAACAAAAAGAAATTCCTCGAAAGCGCCCAAATGCTCTCCAACGGAAAGAGCCGCATCGAGGAAGAGGCGAAATTGAAAACGCTAACGAATGGGAATGTTTTCTTATCTAGAAGCCCTATCACCGCCGATTCAAAGCAATACGAAGAAGTTCGAAGAAACGGCAAGGCCTTGGGCGAACGGGTCGGTTTTAGAAAAGAGGAGATTCTTCCGGACGAACACATTGAATCAATCAAACTAGACGCCGAAAAACAATTTCAAGACGCCAAGTCCGACATCAACGACAAATACGATCTCAAGATCGAACAGGAAACGAAAAAGATCATTGAGGCCAAGGAGAAGGAATCGCTGTTGGAAATACAAAATGGCCTCGATGATTATCGTCGCTCCCTGGAAAAAAGACTAGATGAAGACATCCGCGATAATAACGATAAATGGGTCAAGGCGGCCTACCAATCGGAGGTGGCCAAAGCGAAGAAATCCATCGCTAAGCCCAATCTAGATCAGGCGAAGGGCGAAACGAAGGCCGAATTTGAAAAACGGCGCAATTCAGCCGCTAAAGACTACGAAAATAAGGTTGATGTCCTAATTCAAGCCATCGATATCCGGAAACTATACCTTCAAAGAAACGAGCGGCTTATCAAAGAGAAAGAAGACTCATTGCGTTCCTCCCTCCAAAAGGACCTTAAAGAGCAAAAGCGGCAAATAATCGCCGACAAAAGGCTTTCCTATACCCCAAATCGAAACCGGGAGATCGAAGAAGCCAAAGCCAAAATCGATGCCCAAACAGACAAGGAAATCAAAGAAGCCACAGAAAACGAAACAATCATCCGTTTCTCAGTATTCTTCGCCTTAGAAAACGAATTGAGCCTCGATGGCTTCAACGCCGAAAGCGCAAAAATCGAGCAGTTCCGTTACATCGGCTATGACAATCGGGCGGAAATGGCCATCATAAAACGCGAGGAAAACGCTCTCGAGGGGTTTATGAAAGGGTACGTCAAAAACCCATACCTTTCGACATACTTATTCTCCCCCGAAAGCCTCCCGCCCGTCAGCGCTCAATATGAAGTCAAACGCTGGTATCTCGATTCCTTAAACGACCTGCAGAAAGAGGCGGTTAAGAAGGCTTTGGCCAGTAACGGCGTCTTCCTCCTCCAAGGGCCGCCGGGTACCGGCAAAACCCAAGTCATTGCCGAAACCATCGCCCATTTAGTCAAGCAGGGGAAGAAAGTCCTCGTCTCGAGCGAAACCCACAAAGCGATCGACAACGTTTTCGAACGGCTCCCCAAGATCCCGGAGATCATCCCGATCCGGCTCATCCCTTCGACATCGTCGAAGAATAGCGACTATGCCCCCGAGCATTTATTGGAGAACTTCTACCGCAATATATACGACCGGATGGAAAAAAGCGTCCAAAGTTTCGAAGATTTCGAAAAGACCCGCGATTCTTTTGAAAACGAGATGAAGCAGCTGAAGCTGATTTGGAGCAATTGCCGCCAGTTGGAAAACGAAATCGCCTCCCTGAAGACAACGCTCAACGACAACGTCGAAAAAATCGATGACCTGAGCCAAAAGCAAGCAAAGCTCAAGGACTCCCGCGATGGACTTACAGCCGACATCAACCAACTCGCCAGCCTTCGAAGCCAAATTAGACGCAATGATTTCGGCGACGACTCCCTCAAGAATACTCACCTTCATGATTATCTAGCCGACCTCAGCTCAATCATTTCGCCCCAACACTTCAACGATGGACTAAGCCAAGTAACCCAAACGATAATCGGGCTCGAGGACCAAACGATCGATCAAAGCCTGTCAGAACTTCGCGCCAATCAAGACGGAATCCTGATTAAGGCGAAGATAGCAAGGCTAAAGAAAGAACGGGAAAGGTGTATCGATGAAGCCGGCGATCCCATAGAAGGGCACGAAAAGGAAGCCCGCCAACTTCAAGCGAAGATCCGCGCCCTCTTGAAAGAAGAAAACGCTTCGCAAGCCAAATCAATCAGCAATTCGCTGACAGCGATTTTCAAGCCGGAAGTTCTGCAACAACCGCCCGAAACGATTAAATCTCTCGTCCACGAATGCCAAAAGGCTATTGAGGAAGCCAAAGCCAAGGCCAATCGTTCCATCGACGAAGCCAGCGCTGAAAAGCAACGCCAAATCGATGACATCAAGCAGCAGATCGAAACAATCCAAAACGATATTAGGACCCTTCGGGAAGCTAACGCCGACCTCCGGAAAGACAGCCGCTACGCCGATTACGAAAGCAAACGCACCAAGCTGCAAGGGGCGATCAGCACCTTCTTTGTCAAGTTCAACATCCACCAGGATTATCAGACGATTGAAGAAGCCTTTGGCCTGATTGAGCAAGCCTGGAAAGACCTAAGCGGCAACTTTGAGCGAAAGAAAGCGGAAAACCAAGAAAGGATCCCGATTTATAAAGAGATCGCCGCTTATTTGAAAAACCCCGAGGTCATCAAACAAGACGAAAAGGATTTTACCAAGCCCCTATTCGATAAAGCCAACGTCATTGGAATCACCTGCACGACCGACAGCCGCATCAAGCAAAGCCAAAACCCGGCGACCCAGGCTTTCAACCTCGGCGACAAAGATATCAAGACCCTTGGCATCGACGTCGTCATCATCGATGAGGTCTCGAAATGCAGTTTCCTCGACCTCCTCATCCCGATACTCTATGGTAAAACCATCATTCTCGTCGGCGACCATCGCCAGCTCCCGCCGATGTATGACCTTGGAAAGCTGCAGAAGGATGATTTCGAATCGCTGGATCCTGACATCATCACCTATTCCAAGAACCAAGAGTATAAACAGATGTACGAGGATTGTTTCTTCAAAAGGCTGTTTGAGAAGATTGGGAACGATTACAAGATCATGCTGCAGCAGCAATACCGGTGCCATAGCCAAATCATGGATGTGTTCAACCACTTCTACTCCGGCCAGCTGCGAATCGGGTTCGAGGGGCAAAACAAAGCCAAAGAACACAACATCTCCCTAACGATCAACGGCTTCCCCGTCATCACCCCCGAGAAGCATATTTACTTCATCGATTGCCAAAGTGGTCACGAAAGCCGAAGGGCGAACTCCACCTCCATCCGCAACGAGCGGGAAGCCGAGGTGATCGAGTCGCTCATCGCGCGGATCAACGACTATTTCCTCAAACATCCTAGCCTTACCAAATTAAGTCTCGGCGTCATCTGCACTTATGGCGACCAAGCGCGACTCATCAAGAACAAACTGAACAGGCGGAAATACCAAGACTTCTCCCAATCCAATGGGGAAAAGCCCATCATCAGCACCGTCGACGATTTCCAAGGCGATGAACGGGACATCATATTCCTTTCCTTGGTCCGCAACCCAGAATGCCCTAATCGATCAAATCCTGGTTTTATCAATGCCTATCAACGGATCAACGTCGCCCTCTCCCGCGCCCGGCGGCTTCTCATCATCGTTGGCAATCGGAAATACGTTGAGACCAAAGGCGTCATCGACCTCCCTGACATCAACGGGGATAAGGCGAAAGACAAGAAGAATTTCCGCATTTATGAGCGGATAATCGAAGACACCATCCGACACGAAGGCAAGATCCTCCTAGACGATGATGTGATCGTGGTGAAGGAGGGAGAAAGACGATGACTAGTCAAAAGATGGACATAAGCCTCCCACTTCCCCTGCAGAAAATCCGTTACGAGGTGACCCATACCGACGTCAAGAAGCCCAGCGGCCTAGCCTATCTTTTCCTTGTGCTGCTAGAAAGAAGCCCCGACAAAGACCGAACGCTGGTCGAGGTTTTGAATTCGGTTGGGATCAATGAGGCCCTCTTCGATATCTTCTCCGGCGTCATCACCGACCTCTGCGATAAAGGGATCATCTACCTCGCCGATTCTGAATCGCGATTTGATTACAATCCCCGCCACTTCCGGGAATACACCCTCGGGGTGTTCCACTTCACCGAAGAAGGAAAAACCATCTTCAAGAAAAAGGTCATCCCCTCCACCACACCCGTCAGTAGCGACATCTCGGTCTTCTATGACGTCGCCCTCCGTTCCTTCCTCCTCAACCTAGACGCCGATTACAAGCCCTGCTTCAATAGCGCCCTATCCCCCGCCTTCGTCTTGGGCTTCCCCCTGGAGAAAGACATTGAGAATTACCTGAATAGTCAAAAGGGATCCGGCATCGACATCAAGAAGGAAGAGGAGATCGTCAACATCAAAACAATCAATCAGCCGGAAGCGTGGTATTGCAAAGCCGATTGCCAATTGAAGATCGAGGACGGATTCTCCTTCGATTTCGGGAATGCGAAGGAAAACGGCTTCATTATAAGCAACTACCCCGCCTCCCTTATTGAGAAGATCCTCGATTGCAAAACCAAATTTCAATTTCCCGGATCGGTATGCCAACTTGGGAAGGAGGAATTGGACCGGGCTGATTTCCGCTTCTTCTTCCCCCAGGACCTTGGAAGTTTCTTAGAAGAGGATTGTCTCGCTGCCTTCCTCGCCCCAGGCTATGATGGCAAAGGGACTTATCAATTCCCTTACAATGGAGACGAACGAATTAAGCTGGTCAAGCTTTATAAGAACGGGCAGGCGAAATCCTTCCTCCCAACGAGAGTCAAACTGGAATCCAAGCCGTTTGGGATGCTGGGGATCAATCTGCTTGCCGTCAAATCCACCGAGCCCGATGTCCTAAAACAGCTCATCGACTCTGGGCTAAGCGAAGTCACCGATTCCTTTGAAGATATCAAGAAGATAATCGAGATATATTCGGCGATCAAAGATTACCAAGCCATCGGAAAGAAGATGGCCGCCGTCGTCAACGGCAAGCCCCGTTATAACCTCGAGACTTTGCGGATCGCCCGTTCCTTATTCGCCGAGGAAAACCTTAGGACGCTGTATCGCCAATTGGTCGAAGGCAACTACTTCCGCGTCTTAAGCGAAACATTGGACGAGGCGAATTGCCGTTCCCTTTTCGAGGAAACGGCTTGGGTTATCGAAGACAATGCCCCAGTCAAGCAAACTGAGGCGTTAAAAATCATCGCCGACCAATTGCCCAGCGAATCACCCTTAGCCCTATATGAGGCCCTAACGGAAAACGGCTTTGACGAATCCTTAACCGTTGAAATCGCCAATCCTATCCCCGAAGCGCGCCACCAGTCTGACTCCCCCGTCCCCAAATTAAAAGCCGCCATCGAGCTTTTCCAAACAGCCGAGAAGCTCAAGAAACAACTAGCGGCCAAAGGCGGCGCCTTCGATGAACCAAGCATTGATCAGCGAGCGTTTTCGAAAACGCTGAGTCAAGGCAAATCATTGTTGAAAGAAGCCTCCATCTTCCGAAGCTCCAACCAAGACGACTTCGCAGAAATAGAACGGACAATAAAACAGGCTGAGAGGCTCAATGATTATCTTAATAAAGTCGCTAACGCCAATCCCCGGGAGATCACCAAAGAAAAGATCGAGCGGAAAATCGATAATGGAGACTACGTCGACGCCTTGATCGGTCTCGTCGCCAAACTCTCCGCCTTCCTCAATCCGAACAAACTCGACATCACCGCTTCCGACCTCTTCCAGCAAGGATACGACGACAAGATTTACGGACAGGATGACTTTGACCAACTGAGCAAACTCCGGAAAGCCCGCAACGACGTCGCCCATCCCGAAAAGGACAGTCGCATATCCTTCACCGCCGAGGATTTGCGGAAATGGACGAGCATTGTCTTTAGAATAATCGGCGAAGGAAAGGAGGTTCGGAAATGAGTCACCAAGTCGCAATCAATTACGAAGGGCTGTCGATTAGGCTCCAAGCCGAATGCGATTCGGCCATCGCTTCCCTCTGCCAGATTGATAAGGAGTTAGAATTCGTGCACCAAACCGCCAGCAAGCTCGAAAGCCGACTGGTTAAGGACTATGAACGCAAACTCCTGAACTCAAAGACGAGACTGAAAAACCGTATCGAGGCGTTCAAAACCGAGCTGGAAACCGTCAAAGCTCTTGGCCGAAGCGCGGATCGTGGCATCCAAAGCCAGATCACGGCCAAGGCAAAACAATTGCAGCAATTAGCCGAAGAGCTGACCGGAGCGAAGCTCGACGTTGTCCATTCCTTGATACAGCAACAGCTAATCGATTTCGCCAATAAGACCAACGAACGGCTGGATTACGGCGAGAATTACATTGAGGACCTCGACGAAAGGCTCATAACGGCGATAGAAGGCATCGACGACATCGCCCTCAAAGACTGCGTCTACCGCCTCGCCATTAAGCCCGAGAATAAAGGGCGGCCTTTTCCTGAACTGCTGATAGAAGCCCAAGCGCAGCTGCAAGAAGAGGAAAAACGGACCCTAAACGACAACAAGGACCGGATTCTATTAAACGTAAAGGCAACCCTTAAGGATAACGGCGTCCCGGAAACGGCCATCGCCGAGTTGACCGATGGGGAGCTATCCGTCGATAAGCTAAATCAGATCCACGGCAAAGCCCGGGCCGAAATCGTCGATGAGAAAATCCGGAAGCAGACGCTGAAGATCATCATCCAAGCTCTGAAAAGGCGCGGATTCGTCATTAATACCAAAGACAATCTGAAAATCGATAGAAAGAGCAACGTCGTCAAGCTCCTAGCCCTTAAGCCCGATGGACGCCAAGCGGAATTCGAAATCTCCCTAAACGGTAAATTCATGTACCACTTCGAAGGCTATGAGGGCCAGGCTTGCCAAAAGGACATCCAGCCCTTCATGGATGACTTGGAAAACGTCTATGGGCTCAAAGTCCTAAAGCAAGAGGTCATTTGGTCCAACCCCGATAAAATATCCACGCAGAAATATCAGCATATGAACGTTAACAAAGGAAGAAATTAGGAGGATTCCCCCATGTCACTAGAAAACGGATTCAGCAAAATCAAAAGGAACGTCGGCATCAAGAAATGCGTCCTTGTCGATGGCAACGTCGGCGACGTCTACCTCGATGAGAGCAAACAAGTCTTAACCCTTCGCCAGTATCTAGAGAAGATGCTGAAGGAACTCGGCTACGAAGACATCATCTATTGGGATCGGGTCGAGGGTGCCAGCGGCAACCTCGATGCCCTCCAAATCGTCGACAAGCAAGAAGTCGAAGGAGATGAGTATTCCCTTGACGAGGACGAACCGGCCACCAAGCCGGAAAACCAAGGGCTCTTCAAATCGCCATCGGAGATCATGCCCATCGTCTTCCGCAACCTCAAAGACCCCCATCGAAAAGTCGCCTTCATCCTCAATTGGAGCGAATACATCTTCGGGGCCAACGGCCTTTCCGAGGAAGAAAAGCAGGAGTTGACCTTCCTCGGCAAGTCGCTCAAAGATCGGAAAGTCACCTATCTCGATGAGGAGGTGAACGAAAGCACCGTCATTATGATCACCAACAAAGCCTCCGCCCTCCCCCTTTCCTTCTATTCTGGAAATCCTGAGGTCGAATTGGTCACCCTGCAAAAGCCCGATCGGAAGGAAAGGGAAAGGCTGATCAAAACGATTGAAAACGCCTTCGCCCTTAAACTGCCGGCTGGGTTCGACACCATCGTTGACGCCCCGGACTTCCAGACCTACATCGACATGCTCGATGATTTCACCAACCGGGAAATCATCCAACTCGCCAAACTGTCGCGAAAAGAAAGGAATATGACCTTCGACAAGCTGTTCTACCTCTTCAAATACGGCGAGAAGGATAACCCTTGGGAAAAGTTGGATTATCAAAAAGTCAAGAACCTCAAGCAGATTTTATCAAGCCGGGTCATTGGACAAGAGGAAGCCATCGACAAAATCGAGAAAACCGTCATTAAGGCCTATATGGGGCTAACCGGAATCCATAAATCCTCGTCGCGTTCCATGCCCAAAGGCGTCTTCTTCTTCGTTGGCCCCACCGGCGTCGGCAAGACCGAACTCTCCAAAGCCTTGGCCCAATTCCTATTCGGCGACGAGCAGGCTTGCATCCGTTTCGACATGTCGGAATACGCCCAGGAGAACAGCGACCAAAAACTCATCGGGGCGGCGCCGGGATACGTCGGATACGAAGAAGGCGGACAGCTTACCAACGCCATCAAGGAACATCCATTCAGCGTCGTTCTCTTCGACGAGATTGAGAAGGCCTGCAAGCCCAATCCGCGAATCCTCGATATCTTCCTCCAGATCCTCGAGGATGGGCGGCTCACCGATTCCAAAGGCGAAACCGTCTACTTCTCCGACACCATCATCATCTTCACCTCCAACCTTGGCGCCGGCGAGGTTCTGCCCTCCCCCGATAAGCAAAAGACCGCGGAGCAATTCATCGACATCGTCAAAAATTACTTCAACAACGAATTGAAGAGGCCGGAGCTCTTAGGTCGGATCGGCTACAGCGCCATCGTCCCCTTCAACTTCATTCAGGGCCAGGATTTCATGTATCGAATCGCCAAGTCCAAGATGAAGCCGATCCAAAAGGCCCTCGAGGAGAAATTCCGCCTCTCCTTGACCTTCGAAGAAGAGATCTCATGTCTTAATTACATCTTAAAGTTCGTCGATCCGACCAAAGGCGGGCGGGATATCCTCAACGCTTTGAACGATCAATTGCTGACGCCGTTATCGATGTTCCTATTTGAGAACAAAGAGGATCTTCGCTCGATGCGGGGGAGTTCGGTCGTGGTGAGCCTGAAATCAGGAAAGGGATTCGATTTTGAATTCGACGAATAAGACAAAGTTCAACGTCGCCCACATCAAGCTTCGAACCAAACTTGAGGGGCCTTACGAACGGCTTTGCATCTGGTTTCAAGGATGCGACCTCCATTGCCATGGATGCTGCAATCAATCGCTCATCCCTTTGGTCCCCAATCATTTGATGTCGCCGGAAAAGCTTTTAGACGTAATCAAAGAAGCCCAAGGCAATTACCATATCGAAGGCATCACCTTAAGCGGCGGCGAGCCGACTCTTCAACAAGGACTATTATCTTTGAACCAAGAAGTCAGGAAACTCGGCCTGGGCATCATCATGTTCACCGGTCATTACAAAGAGGAGTTGCCACTCGAAATAGTGAAATCGGTCGACCTTTTGTTGGAAGGCCCATTCGATTGCGATAAACCGGATGGCAATCGACTGCTGATCGGTTCAACGAACAAGAAAATCACTCCAATCACCGATCGTTATTCCGACTGCCTTGATTATTTCAATACCCCAATCCAGAAAGAGGAGATCGAGGTCGGGGACTATATATTCATTAATGGGGATTAGGCGCCGCAACCCATCAACGCTTAATCCAACCAATCCAAAGCTTACGGATTCTTTTTCGCATAAGGCGCAGTGTAACTGCATTCTGGATAACGATGACAGCCAAGGAAATAGCGGCCATGGCTTTCCCGAGTCACGAGGAAATCGCCGCAGATAGGACACCTTTTGTCGAAATGGACCTTCTCTATGTGGTTGATGTGGTAATCGCAATAAGGGTAATTCGAGCAATAGAGCATCAGCTGCCCCTTTTTGTTCTCGATCAGCCGGAGTTTGCCGGATTCACAGTCGGGGCAAAGCCCATAATTAACCGGCTCATCGGGCCGATGGTTCAATTCGCGAACCTCGCCTTGTAATTCTTGAATAAAATCAGACGGACGATAAGCGTCGGCGATGAGATAGACGCTATGACGCGTCCGAGTTAAAGCGACATAGAATAGCCGCCTTTCCTCAGCGAGAGGGAAAGGTTCCTTCTCCCCTAGCAAAAGCGACAAGACCGGGTCATCCTCCATCAAATTAGGGAATCCATTGATTCTGGAGTCGCAAGCCAAGACGATGACGTAATCCTCCTCTAGTCCCTTGGAACCATGGACGGTCGACAAAGAGAAAGAGGCGGATGGATAATCGTTAGCCGCCAGCCGGCCTTTAACATAATGGAAAAGCGGTTCATAGGGAGTGAAGTCGGCATTGTTCCGAACCAATAACAAAACATGGGGATTGGGATCGAATAAAGTAATATCGGTCATCGCCCGGTCGAAAGCCGCCTTCTTGTCCTCGTAAGAATAGATAACCATGATTGGGTTTTCCAAATGCTTATCGGAAATGACCTCTTTCTCAAACTGGGCGGGATTAGCCATAACGAAGTCAGAGGCGATTCTCTGCAGCTCCGCCCCATTGCGGTACGTCTTGCTGATCACTTTCCTCGCTGAATAGCCGAAGTATCGATCGAAGCCATAGAAAAGGGATAAGTCGCTGCCAGCGAAACGATAGATCGATTGGTAATCGTCCCCCACTGCAAAAATCCGGCTATGCCCATGCTTAATAAGGGCTTGGAGAAAACGCATCCGGGAATAGGAGATATCCTGGAACTCATCGACGATAATATGGGTGTATTGGAAAGAAGAGGATTCCGGGAGCAACCGCATTGAGCGATTGATCATATCATCGAAATCGATCTTCCCTTCTTCGCGGATTCGGTTCATATAGTAACGGTAAGCCCTTTTGGCGATCTCAATGAATAGCTTTTCCCTAATTGGCCTTTTTAGGGACGGGAAAAGGTTATCGAACCCCTTCTCGTCCTCATAACGAGCTTTATAAAGGGAGACGAAGGATTGCAGGGTTTTAATGAAAGAGGCCAATCGGCGATCGTGGAGCAGAACCTCCAAGATAGCGGTTAGCCGTTTGCTATCCAACGGTTTTAACTTGACCCCATGCCCTTCAAGCTGCTTCCTTAGATGCTCAAATACGTTCTCTTCGCCAAACTGATAGGAATAGGTTTCTAAGCAGGCGGTATGGTTATGGGCGTGGAGTCCCCTTTTGAAGCGGATGCCCTCCTCGTAGCGAATGGCCCCCTCGCCAGCAAGAAACCGGCAACGGCCATCCTTATCGATCCCATAATGTTCATGGTAAAGATGGTAATCGGTCAGGTAGAAATCGGGCTGATATTGCCTTTTATTGCCCAAGGTTTTCTTCTCATAAGGACGTTCGTATTCGTAATTGATCCCGTTAAGGAAATAAAAGTTCGCGATCTGGGCCTCTTGGTTGGATTTGACCCGTTCGCCTTTTAAGGTCTTTTTCTCTTCTCCTTCAGCGGTGAAATATTCAACCTCGTCTTTAAGGGTCACTATCCGGTTGAGCTTTAATTCGGCATAGAGGTCTCCGATGTTTTGATACCGTTTATCCGCATCCTCCCCCAGATAAAGGGCGTAATAAAGGATAAAGTCCCATAGGGCTTTCTTGTCCTTCCTTATATCGGAGCGGAAGTAATCGAGCAAGATGGCCTCGAATTGGTCCTCCACTGGCGGGGTCGCCCCCTCGACGTCATTGATGATCTTTAGCCCCAAGGCATGAAAAGTCGAAGCGCTAAGCCGGGGATCGACTTTCTTTAGCCTTGCGTCGAGGTCAGTCGCCGATTTCTTGGAATAAGAGAGGAAAAGAAGCTTGCTCGGATCAAGATTACCCGCTTTAAGCAAATAGGCGGCTTTCCCGGCGATAGTCAAGGTTTTGCCCGAACCAGCCGCCGCGATGACCAGGGTGCTATCCTCATCGGTCAGGACCGCTTCTCTTTGAGCGGCATCTAATGACCGACCAGCGACATCATCGAATATCTTATCCGCCAAATGTTTTTGAATATAAGCCTCGTTATGTTCCTTTATGATCTCTGCTAAAGGGCGGAAAACGGAGAAATCGTAATAAAGGGTATGGTGGCTATTTATTAACGATTGATCATGGTCATCGCTTTCGATCAAAGACGAGACGGAGGAATGGTTGATGTAGTCGGTCCGTTCGTCGATTGCCGCCCTATTGCTAAGCAGACGATTCCTTAATTCAAATTGAGCGAGTCGCGATTCGTATTCCGATTCAAACTGAATTAACTCCTTAAGATATATCGCCGATTGTGAATTAGGCGTATGCGTATAAGCGGAAAATCGCTTGATCAGTTTCCTGATCTCCAGAATATCGACCTTATGGATGTTTTGGATATAATCGTCCACCGGATGAATCGTGATCTCTCGATTCAGGAATTTAATCTCCGCTTCCCGAGAGGCAAACGATTGGTTCAGGGCATCCGCCTTGTCAAGCCACTTCTGAAATACCGACGGATCAGATTCCATCCTTTTCAATAGGAGGCGGGCCCTCTCGTTTAATTGGGGGGATGGATTATCAAAATGCCGTGCCTCTTTCTTCGCCTTTTTAAAAGACGAGAGCATAACCAAGCAGGATTGGATTTTTATTTTCCAAATGGTCAGTCGGTTCATCGAGGAAAATGATACGGAGGCAATCTAGTTTTGTCATTATCCGGTAATTTGTTTCTGCCCCTTTTTCTTCTTGATGACGAACTTTCTCCATGGATGGTCGGGGCCGGGGATGTATTTCGGCCTGCCGGGCTTTTTGGGCTTTTCCCCTGGAAAGCGAAGGACGAGCCGTTGTCCGTCACCCTCTGGAACTCCGTTGAGAGGTAGAAGTCTATATCCTTCGGCGACGGGGCCGGGGCGAAGAGCGACTTCTCCATGTCCGGCTTGGCCGCGAACCTTCTGCTGTAGTCGGCGGTGAACTCCGGCAGGTACCGGTTCGCCTCCTCTATGGTCTTCATGCCCTTCAGCCTAAGCTCGGACATAAGCCGGGACTGGAAGGCGCCCCAAAGCCTCTCTATCCGGCCCTTGGCCTGCGAGCACGACGTGGTTATGAGCTCTATGCCGAGCTGCCGGCACATCCTCTTGAAGTTTGCGTGGACGTTCCTGCCCACCGTCTGCTCCTTCCCCGACAGCCTCTTGAAGTAGAATATGGACTCCCTATCGCCGTAAAGCGCCTCGGGGATGCCGTGTTTCCCGAGGATCTGCCACATCATCTCGTAGTATCCCCTCAGCGTCTCCCCCTTGCCGAGCCATAGACCCATGACCGTCCCGGCGGCGTCGTCGATCGCCCCGTGGAGCGCGGCCCCGAACCAGTTGTGGATGCTGGCGTCGATCTGGACCAGCTCGCCGAAGCCCTGCCTCCTCGGCCTCGACGGGTGCTTGGCCCTCTCCTTGGCGGCCCTATGCTTCTTCGGAGATATGATGCCGGCTTCGGTCAGTATCCTATACACCGTCCTGTAGGTGCATTTTATCCCCTCGTCCTCGTTGAGCTTCTCGACGAAATGGCTGAAGTTGAAGCCGTCGTACTTGCCGCGATAAAGGGCTACTATTCTCGCCTCGGTCTCCGGGTCGGTCTTCCAGGCCCTGTCCTTCCCCTTGTTGCCGTGCGAGAACGCCTCCTTCCCCTTCTTCTTGTAGGAGATCTTCAGCTTGTTGACGTACTGCTTGTATCCTCAAATTAAATTATGTGTCCGATAAAATCGGGCTTTTTTGGATGTAGGCAAAATTAAAACAGGAGTTCTCCTGCGCACGGCAGGCAAACTCCT
>CALVUF010000004.1 GCA_944363525.1 uncultured Bacilli bacterium | reverse complement strand
GCCATTTGCAACTGGCTAGTTCAAATATAACGAAACCCAAAATTTCACTTTTGGAAAAATTCCCCAACGTTTTTTAGATAAAAATCGTATAAAAATGTGCAAAAAAAAGACCTTATTGATGCTAGAGTTGATTTCTAGTCAGCAACAAGGCCTGTTTGATATAAATATTCAGGTTTAAATTTGGAAAAATTTCCTAAGATATTTATGAAAAATTATGGGATTTGCCATTCAGCATGATTTGTTTTTGCTATTTTAAGTGTCCAATCTTTCAGTTCTTCGCCATAACAATAATCAATTAGGAATTCATAAAATTGATATTGAAGCGAGTTTGACCCTTTCAAGTTGAATCCTGCACTTTCTAAAAGCTTATAAGATACTAATGGATGCAGTTCAAATGCAGCACATAAAGCAACACATTCTCTTAGTGATGGCTTAACTTCATCATCTAAGAACTTACTTATTTTATGATTATCTATATAGCTCCTTTTGTACACTGAATAGGGTGTATTGAATCCCGAATCATCCATTAGCACTCTAAGATTAGATCCAAAAGTTCCATTCAATTGAGATTGCAAATTAAGAGCATCATCTAAATCTTCGACGATTCTATCGATGTCAGCATCTTGAGCTCTTAAATATATTCTTTGATTATGTTCATCTGAAATCTTGATATTTTTTGTTTTATTTTTCTTTCTAGTTTCGCAGTTATCACAAAACGGAAAAGGCAAATTGTCACTTGAATTATCATCGCTATTATCAAAAGCAAGGCAACATTCATCCATATGATTAACTGCGTATAATGTTAAATGTCTTTTATTGCCTTCAGCCTCAACATACTTTTTATCATTAATTACAAATACATCATCAACGAATAAAATATGATGATTATCTAAGCTTTCCTTTAACTTTTTATTGTTTATGGTAGAGAAAAAGGAATTATAAATACCACCTTCAAATGTCTGCTCACCCTCTCTAATTTTAACAATGCTATCAGCGTATGCATTGTCCTTTTCTTCTTTAATTTTAGTTCTTTGAATTTCCTCAATATCTTTGATTAAGGTATCGATATCTTCTTTATGATTTGATTTATTCCATGTATTTATTACATACTTCAAATCAATAAGAAAAGCATGAATAATTTCGTATTCTTGTTGGCCTTTTCTATAATTGGCTTTGGAATAACCTATATATTCAAGGATATTATTTAATTTTAATTTGTTATTGTTTTTATTGTATGGCAAAACGAACGCGTTCCTTACGCCTTTAATTTCATCGCTTAATTTATTTTGTTTAATATAATCACCATACGTGATTTGCTTTTGAATTGAGGTTGTTTCAGGCAAATGATGTTTATCGGCAGTAAAGCCATATCTGTAATATTTAGCATCTAAAACATACGCTATGTTATTGTGGACGAGCACAGTGTCAGGACGTAAATCGCTACTTTTAAATGATTCATAATTATTTGTTTTTAAATACCAATCTGCACTTGGATTAAAGTTTGTCGCATCCCTATTGCCGAAAATAGAGTTGATCATTCTTTCAAAGACATATTCATACGAATCGACGCCATAAACCAACTCATCAGCATTTTGGTCGTCACTAAGACCCTCAACAATTGTGAGCATGTGTGTCAATCGCCTTTTTTTAATATCATCAAAAGTCTTATCCAACTCATGCTTTAACGTATTTACATAAAGATTTCTTAGGCCTTCGTTTATAGGAATTATTCTAATAAAGGAGGTGTTATTGATTCTAAAAAGCCAACCCAGAATATCTAGGCTCTTCTTTACACAATATTTATGAATTTCGACTAAGATATTGTCCAATTCATTTTTTACTTCAACAACAAGGTCACTATAAATCACGTTACCTTTCGAGATTATTGGCTGTCCATTAAGAGTTCTTTTCCAATCTACTCTTCCCCTTTGGTTTTTCTTTAGTATCTTTTCTCTGTTGATATAAAAACCATTTTTCAAATAATCTTGAATAATCCATAGAAAAGATAATATCGGCAAGGCTTTATTCTTAGAAAAGCTCGATTCAATTTTCACATTTGCATTTGAATGAGTCTTAGCAATAGAGATGGTGTTTAAAATTGCAAGAATATCTTTCCTAGCGTTCTCTAAAGATGAATTATCAAAGTCAAATGTTTCTGGATAATAGAAGTCAATCCTATTATTCCTCATTTTGAGACCAACAAAAGAATCATCAATTTTATTGGTGACTGTATGATAATAAATGGTTATTTCATCTTTTCTACTTGTTGAGTTTGCTCTTGACCCCATCACTAAATACCTCGGTACCACTCTTCAAATATTCCTCTACGAGTTGGTCTAGTGATTTAATATCTTCTTTAAACCATTTATCTCTTGCAAATTTGGAAACATCGTCCCACAAGTATTCAAGAACCTTATAAGCAAATTTTTTAGTATCTTCTTCGCTTGAAAGGCTAGCCTCTTCTTTTCTCATGCCAGTCTTATCAACGAAATATACGCCAATCTGCTTATCTTCATTATTTAAATTATCAGTTAGCTCTAGCATATATTCATTGATGGCATTAACCAATTCTTCCCATGTAACATTGAGCGAAATAAGCGACGGAATATACATCCCTTTAAACTCGTGGTCATCCTTAAATTCATTAATTAATTTCTCGAATTCCCACCTTCTCTTAAAGGCAGTGTCTAAAGTAAATACGTTTTGATCTGACGTATTCATCGTTGCATATATAAATAAATTGCCTGGAAGCTTAATGTCTTTAAAAAGGAATTGCCCATCAAACTCTTTGTTCAAATAATCAATTATGTTGATGTTTGTGATTGGATATTCGCTAATGCCATTTTTTCTATCTAACAATTGGAAAATATCGCCAAAAATACTAGGGGCGCTTCCTCTATTCAACTCTTCTATTACAAGAGCAACTTTCTCGTTTGGCTTTCTTATTGCTTGTGCTAAAGCTAAAGTAAATGGACCGGGATTAAATTGGTAAGTGACCTTATCTCCATCAACAATAGGCAATATTTGACCGACAAAATCGGTATTTGTATAGTCCGCAAAGAAAGTTGTTCTTATATAATTTTCTTTAGGATATCCATCAAGCAAAACGTGCTCTACATAGTATGATTTTCCACATCCCGGAGTTCCGTAAACAATTAAGTTTTTGCCATCTTTTATTGTAGATGAATTCCAATCGTAAATAACAACATCGTTATTGTTTGAATCATCATCTTCTATCTTTTTGCCATTTATAATGTCGTTTATCAATGATTTATAACTGTTTAACCTAAAAATTGACTTTTGTGTTTTTGCACTGTTTCTGTAGTCTTCTGGTAAGTCTTTATAAGGTATATCTTTTATCCACTCAACTTTTCTATTGTTTACATAATCGTTGTCTTGATCCACTGGATTAGATATAAATTCATAGTTGCCTATGATTCTTCCGATATGAGCAACATTTCTATCAAAATATACAATATAGTCACCAATTTTAATTTCGTTCTTAAACATCCATATTTGAGAAACATTTTGACCTAAAGCATATTTATTGATATCTGGATAAAGACTCAAATAATGGTTTCTCAAATCGTTTTTGGTTTCGATATTTGTTAAATCACCTAGCCCCTTCCAACCGATACATACATGAGGATTTTCTTTATCCAAAGCTGAATTTTTAAGAGTCATATGAATGCCATATACGTTAAAATCTTCATCGGTTTGATTATCAACATTCATTAGAATATGCCTTTCGCCTTCAGAAAATAGCGATAGCATTTGCTTTCCCATTTCGGAATTATTTTTAATTATTTGAAGGATATAGTTTCCTTTCCCCTTCCAAATTGTAATTAAGTCATCTATTCCCATGCCACCTTCAGCACTTATGATTTGCTTGATGTCTCCTCCAAGTCTAGCATCGGTTGCATATAAGATAGTAACTTTACCTTTTTGCTTCGAAGTCGCTCCCACGAAATCTAAGGCAGTAGCATTTTCCACATTATCAAAAAAATTCTTTGCTACATCTGATAGAATACTAATTTGTTTGTTTATGCATTGATAATCAACTTTCCTAATATAAACTTTCATAAACTACTTCTCCTTTTTTTCAGTTTTTAACAAATATGCTCCCCACTGCTCTGCAATAGCTTTTGCAAATCCTGGGAACGTTTTACTTCGCCATATTCTTCTTTCCTCAGGCGTCTTTGTTTTCGTTAAACCATCAGAATACCATTTCGCTAATCTTCTACCACTACCAAATTCTATATATTCCCCGGGATCTACAATATCTGTAGGGACTAACAAAGGTAAATTTTTTAACCATAAACATGTTTTTTTAGAGGCGGAATCGCCAAACTGCCATGGTTGCACGATTTGATTTGGCTTTCTAAACCTAGTGTTCATAATACCAACAGGATTTTCTATAGCTATATGTTTAATATTTGCTTTTGCCAATTTCAGAAAAAACTTTGCAGCCTCTTCTCTTTCCTTTGCTCTATTCGGAAAATTTGGATGAGGTCTCCTTTGACCTATTGGCAAATCCTTATCATCGGGATGATAAAACCATTTAGCTCCACTTACAGCCAAAAATGTGCAAGGTGGATGAGCAACCATTAAATCCCATTCTCCTTCAATAAAATATTCTTTTCCGGTTTCTAAAATTCCGCCTTTATTTTTAATTACTTGGAGTACATCTTGCTTAAAATGCCATTCTGGATGCCCTCCACTGCATGGCAAAATATCGCAACTATATGCATTAAATCCTAGCTTTCTAAATTCTGTGCATACGCGTTGGCTTTCTTCGCAAGCAATCAATATATTAAATTTTTTCATTTCTTTTCCCCTCCATTACGTTATACACAGCAAGACCTATTTTTTTGGCAAACAAAACCGGAACTGCATTTCCGATCATCTTAAAGCAATACGCCGTTGATCCCAAAAATTCGAAATCAATTGGGAAGGACTGCAATAAAGCAGCTTCTCTAACAGTGATGGTTCTAGCTTGATTTATATCTGGATGAATGAACATAAAACCATCTTTATATAAATGCGAAACAATCGTTGGGGAAGGCTTGTCCCACTCCAAACTTCTATATTTATTATGGTTCGTTTTATGTCCTGTTTTTTCAAAGTAAAAATCTAGTTTCTCTTGATTTGGAATGTCGTTCATATCATTTTTCAGCCATTCCTTAATTATTGAAATATCTCTAGGGTTATTGTATCGAGCATCATGAAGCGGAATAATCACATCCCCAACCAGCGCATGAGAAACATTCTTTCTCCCTTCCTTATAGGGCTTATCTAACACTCTAAATTTTGGAAGGTTTCCTATTGCATCTCGCACAGTTTTTTTGGTTTTGTTTGATTTTAAATTTGATAGTTCCTTATACAAACTTTCAACTTCTAAACCGCTCTCTTTAGATACTCCAAAAATAATAACTCTTTTTCTTTCTTGTGGAACATCAAAATCCGAAGCTGAATAGATCGATTTATTCATCAAATTTGGTGTTCTAATTTCGTAGCCTATTTCTTCAAATGCCTTGTAGATTCTTTTAATGACAAATTCACCACCTGGCTTTGCACTTAAAATACCGGGCACATTCTCAAAAACAATAATTTTAGGCCTATAGTTGTCTACTATTTTTACAAAACTTTCGAATAAATAATTACGATAATCATCGCGCATGGAATTTGGATCCTGCGCTCTACCGGCTAGTGAATAAGCTTGACAAGGAGGCCCACCTATAATCACATCGACTTTATTATTTCCTATTAATGCATCTAAACCGCCAGCAACAAATACTTCGTCATTCGCTTGCCTATACAGTTTCAATGTTTCTTGTTCCCAATTGCCGTGCATTAATTCGCTTGTTTTCTGAACATCAAAAAGAACCACACGCTTTCTAGCTTCAGAAATCTTATAGTTCCATCTTTTTATTAAATTATTACGAAGCGTTTCAACCATGGGTTTTTCCCATTCAACATGTGCCAAAAAGTGATATTTTTTTGTTTCTAAAAAACCCTCAGACAACCCACCGGCCCCTGCAAACAGATCAATAACATTTATTTTTTTATTCATGTTTCATCACCTTAACGCACTCTTTCCACTATTAATCCAAGAATCCAATTCATCTTTTTTAAATTTCCATTGTTTTCCAACTTTATGAGCAGGGATTCCGTTATTTTTCCTTATCCAATCACGGATTGTTACAGTCTTTACTCCTAAATAATCAGCCGCTTCTTCAATATTTATCCATTTATCGTTATTTACAGCGCTCATTTTCACACCTCAAAAATTAAAAAATCACAAAGAAGATTATATATTAAAATAATGCGTATTTCAATTCCGTTTAATGTCAATATGATATATTTTGTTTGTATTTATTGTTATTTCTTGATATTTATTTATTGCATTAAAAGTTCTAAAATTCAAATAGACAGGTCAACAATTCCACTACTATTCCATTCCCCGCCATTTTATAAAGTTGAGTGTTGCTGAATTCATTGATTACCTTATCTATCTCTTCATCACACCACCCCATAAGTCGCCAACATTCTCTAGGAGTTAGTCTTCTAATGGATATAAGTTCATCCTTATCATCTACGACTACTCCTATATCAGTTGCCGATGTTTTGATAGTTGGAATCATCGATTTTTGAACCACTCCCCTTTTTGATGGACATCTATTTGTATAAACTCCATCACCTACTTCAGCTAATGCATAGCCTTCCTTGGTTGCTTGGGGAACAATAATGTAATTATCTGTTGGCCTGTAGCCGGCGTGGGTCGTTATGGCAAAAGCATAGTCGGTTTCATTCATATATTTTGGTCTAAATCTCAATCCACGAATGAGCCCGTGCCTATCGTTCATATCAGTAAAGCAAGTGATGAGTTTTTCGCTAAGGAAATATTTCTCATCCACATCATTTTCTAATAGATCTGCAAGTTTCCTAGTTAAAGGAATAGGTTTAGGGAATTCGTAGTGTGTATCCTTATCTCTAATAGAAATCATGAAACATCGCTCTCGATTTTGAGGGACACCATAGTCCTTTGAATTAAGAACTTTATAGAAATTCTTATAGCCTAGCCCATCTAGGTAATCTAACCAAGACTGGAACAAGGGCATGAATTTCTTCGATACAATGTTCTTCACATTCTCCATCAATATATATTTTGGAAGTTCATTATTTTCTTTGGCTACGTCGAGTAATCTTTGGACTTCCCATAAAAGCGATGAATGGGTATTACTTCCTTTATCGAAGCCTTTCATTTTTCCTGCTAGAGAAATGTCAGTACAAGGAAATGAATAAGTCCATAAATCAGCTTTTGGTAATCTTTCTATATTTTTGATGTCACCTAAATTATTAGTTTTACCATGGAGCAATTCATAAGCTCTACTTGCATATTTATCATTTTCACTGATTGCCACAATTTCATGTTCAATATTAGCTCTTTTCAATGCTTCTCTTTGACTTCCTATGCCCGCAAAAAGTTCTATAACCTTAATCATTTATAAACACCTCTCAAAGTCTTTAGAACTTCAAAAGGCATTAATTTCGTAAAAATTATGATTTTGTGTAGGGGTATCATTTCTCTAGTAGGGTATCGTTTTTCTAGTAGAGATACGTTTTTCTAGTAGGCTTTCATTTTTCTAGTAGAACCAAATTTTAAAAATCCGTCGGTTTGAACCAAATTTAATCTACTAGCGAAACGCCAAAAATAAAAAAATGCCCGATTTCTCGAGCAAATATCGTTCATTTCGATACCCTTACTTTGTATCAAAATGTTAGTTATAAGATGGCAGGGGCTGAAGGAATCGAACCCTCATTAAAGGTTTTGGAGACCTCTGTTCTACCATTGAACCAAGCCCCTATGTCGCCTGGCAGCCGTAGCTGCAGGCGGTATCTTAGCAAACTAGTTCAAAGAAATAAAGTTTTTCCTTAAAGCGAACGCGCGATCTTATTGACCAAACCCATGTCGACTTTCCCATCGTAGTTGGCTTTGAAGTGCTTCATGACGAAGGGAATCGACTTATCGTCGAGCTTGGCGATGATGTCCCGGATCTCCGCTTCCGAGAGCATCTTCGGTAAGAAAACCGAGATCGCCTCCTTCTGCTTGGCGATCTTCGCGGCGTCCTCAAGCCGATTAGCTTGGATATACCCTTCCCTTTCCTCATCGAGTTCTTTGCCAAACTTCATGATAAGGCGGATAACGTCGGCATCCCCCACTTCCTTACCTGAGCCAGAAGTGAGCAACGCCTGATAGGCCGAGATGACCATCGAATAGGCCGTCCGGGCATTTTGGTCATGGGCCTTCATGGCCGCGACATTGGCTTTGCGGATTTCATCGATCAACATAACTTAACCTCCTCCTTTATACCGTTTCCTGATGGAGCACGTCCTTCCCGATCCGAACGATGGCGTAATACATCGGCATGATCTCAAGCCGCCCTAAGAACATCGAGAGGGACATGAACCAGAGAAGCCAATTATATGCCCAAAGAGGGTTATTCGCGCCATAGGCGAGGAAATCGACGACCGTATTCCCGGTTCCCGATAAGCCGGAAGCGACCAGATATAGGGAGTTTTCGGCACTCATGTTGGGGACTAGGAGGACACAGAAGGTGATAAGTACCACCGTAATCAGGTAAATCACCAAATAGATCGAATTCTCTTTGTATAGCTCCGGGGTGACCTCGACCGTCTTGCCGGCCCTGACGATATTATGTGGCCGGACTTGGCGAGAGGGGGACAATTTGAACTTAATCGACCACCAGACCTGCTTTAGGGCCACCACGACCCGGAGTTGCTTCGAAGCCCCGGCGGTCGAGCCTGAGCCCCCGCCGATGATCATGGCCAATATCGAAAGGCCCATGATTCCAGGACCAAGGATATTGATGCTCGGGGCGTTGCCGAAACCGGTGGTGGTCAAACAAGAAATGATCTGGAAGCCGGCATAACGGAAAGCCGTGAACCCGTCGATCCCCGCCCCATTGTCGTATTGCAAGGTGCAGAATAAGGTCCCGACCCCGATGGCCATGATCAAGAAGATGGTCATGAAGCGGACCTCGCAGTCGCGGACGAAATTCTTCACCTTCCCGGTGATAAGGTTATAAATCAATAGGAACGACGTGGCGCCAAGCAGCATGATGATGCACATCGTCGTCTCGGCCCCAATGTAATTGTAGGTGAATAAGCCATTCCCCGGATAAGCCTCGGTGAAATAGTAGTAGAAGCCGGTGTATCGGGTAGCAAATCCCCCGGTCGCCATGGCGCAGGCGCTTTGGCAAATGGCCTCGAAATAATCGACCCCAAATAACCAAAGGACGAACGAACCTAAAAGGATGATTCCACAATAAATAGAGAAAGTGATTTTGGCCGTCTTGGCTAAGTTAGGCAATAAACGATCGTTATGCCCTTCGGCGAAGAAGAGCTTAAGCCCATAACGGTCGGAGATGGCACTGGTGACTATTAAGACCAAGCCAACCCCGCCGAAGAACTGGGTCAAGGCCCGGTAAAACAGGAAAACGTGGGCGCAGCTTTTGGCATAGTATTCATCGGTCAATGGGACTTCGATCCCAGCCAAGAAATTCAGTTCCCTGGTAACCGAATAGCCGGTGGCCGAGTAGCCGGAGACACTTTCGAACACCGCTTCGGAGAAACTCATGGTCAATTGATTGGGATCGGCCGGCCCGGTGACCAAATAACGGGCCAAGAAGAACGGCAAGGCCCCGATGAAGACGGTGAATAGCCAAATAAGAACCAGCAAGACCGAATCCTGGTGTTTCCCAAGCCGAGACTTGTTGTCCCTTTTAAGCAAGATCAGACCGAGGATCAAGCCAAAGACGACGGCCGAGCCGCCGGGGACCAAGAAAGCCGGATAGGCGCCCCACTCGGTCGGGTAGATGGCGATCATGAGCAAGGGCAAGAGGCAAATGACCCCAGCCAAACCGATGAAAATTGATAAATAGCCGATGATCAGCCGATAAGGGGCATTGGCCTCGGCACGGTTCAATATCGGGCTCATCCTAGTCCTCCTGACGGATGAAGGCCATGACCCGTTTCTGGTCCTGGCTCCGGCAGATGACCATCAGTTTGTCCTTGGGTTGGATATAGGTATCGCCCTTCGGGATGATGATGTCGGGGAACCGCTCGATGCAGGCGATGGAGGCGTAGGACGGGAAGTGGATATCCTTCAGCATCTTGTTGGCCATCTTGAACTTCGAAAGGACGACCGCCTCGATCATGACGATCTTCCCGTTCTCGAGCGACAAAGTCTTGAACAAGTCCTCGACCGAGGATTCATTCTTGATCGATTGGCCCAATAGATAAGAAGAGGAGATGACCGAATCGATGCCAAGCGATTGATATAAGGCGACGTTGGTCGGGTTGGAGACGACGCAGACGCACTTTTTGGCGTTGAAGACGGTCTTGGCCAAATAGCAGGAGGCATAGTTATCGGTGTCGGAGCTCGACAAGGCGATGAAGGCGTCGGCATCGTAGGCATTCGACTCCTCCAAGGCATAACGGCGCCAAGGGCTCCCGACATATACCGGGACCTTCTGACGCTTGACGATCTTATTGGCCACTTCTTTTGAGCCGTTGATGACGACGAGTTCAGTCCCTTTGCCTTTAAGCATCGAGATGATGTATTCGGCTTCGGCGTTGCCGCCGGCGACGACGATCTTCATTTATCTTCTCCTGGGATGGTCCCGTCCCGCAGCAAGGAAAAACGGTCGCGCGAAAGCTGGAACGGATAGATGGCTTTGACGTTGAGCCCTTGGATGAGCAGCCCTTTATCGGGGTCATCGAAACGGACGTAAATGTAAGGTATTTGGTATTTTTTCGCGCAAAGGTGGGCTAAAAAGAGGTTGACGTTGTCATCTCCGGTGGTGATGACCGCCTCTCGAGCCGAGGGCAAACCAGCGTCCTCTAAGGCGTCGACGTCGGTCGCGTCGGCCGCTTTGGCGATGCCGGAAAACAGTTCATCGAGCCGGTCGAAGCTCGCTTCATCGCTATCGATGACGATGACGTCATCCCCCGATTGGGAGGCGTAGTTGGCGATGGAGGATCCGAGCCGTCCGCAGCCGATGACGACAAGAGTGTTCTTCATACGGGGCGATTATACGCGTTAATAGGCAAAAGACAACCCCGCCTACATCTTCTTATGGGGCGCGTTTTTGGCGAAATCCGGCAGGTCGACGTTCTCCGGCAAATTATCGATGATTTCGACTTTGGGATAACGCTTGGTGATCTCTTCGTATTTGGCTTTGGTGTCTTTCTTCTTAAGCCCTTTGAAACCCAGGTCGCGATACCGTTGCAAGCACCACCTAACGTATTCCTTGGTGGCGGTCGTCATGAAGTAACGGTCGCAACGGGCGTTGAAGTAATTGAGGGTGGTCTCCGGCTTAAAGTGCTCGGGGTCATAAGTCTTCGAGGCCGAGAGCATATCGCAGACGTACTCGGTGGCATAGACCCAGCTCATGGTGTGACAGACGATCCGCCCCATGAAGAAATCGGTCCAGAATTCCCAATGGTGTTTGTTCCGCTTGGTATGGTGCTGGCAAATATAGGAGAAGCCATCGTTGGTCTTCCGTTCCTCGTAAACCGGGGAATGGTGACCGTTGTAGTTTTTGGCCGAGATCAAGAACTCAGTCGGGGACAGTTTGCTTAGATCATGCTTCAGGCAATGGAAGAAAAGGCCACAATGAAAGCCATTCCGGATGACCTGATGCCGGTGCTTGGTGATGGTTTTTAGATGCCCGAGCCACTTAATCATTCTCGACTCCGAGGATATATTCTAATGTCTTTCCGATATCGTCATGGATGACGTAATCGCAAGCGGAATCATAAGGGGTCGGCTCGGCGTTGATGATGACTTTCTTCCCTGAGAGCATGTATTCCGGGAAGGCGGCGACCGGATAGACCCGCATCGAGGTACCCCCGATGATCAAGACATCGCAAAAGCGGAGCTCGGCAAGGCAATTCTCAATCACCTCTTCATCCAAGGCTTCTTCATAGAGGACGACGTCAGGTTTCAAGATCCCGCCGCAGGAGCACTTCGGGATACCCTGATGCGGGATGTCGGCTAATTCATAAAGTTTCCCACACCGTTCACAATGGTAAGTCCTGATCGATCCATGGGGTTCATAGACGATATCGGAGCCAGCCATTTGATGGAGCCCATCGATGTTCTGAGTGATGATAGGGAGCCGCTTTCGGTGTCCAAATTCCGCTAGAGCGATATGGGCTTTATTCGGCTTGGCCCCTTCATGGACCATCGCCTTCCAATAGAAATCGTAGAATTGGTCAGGGTGGGCCATAAAGAAAGAATGGCTGAGCATCGTCTCGTAAGGGACCCCGTATTCGCTTTCGACGTTATAGATCCCTTGGGGTGAACGGAAATCAGGTATCCCGGAGGCGGTCGAGACCCCGGCCCCACCGATGAAGACCGGATGCTTCGCTTGCTTTAAAAGCGACCGTATTTGCTCAAGCGTCGTCTTCGTCATCTTTCTTTTTCGGCCTGACACGTTCCAAGGCGTCTTGGGGCAGCAATTGGAAAGTCAGGATGTCGGCCCGTTCACGGCAATATTTGATCTCCTCTTCGCTTTCGAGGGTCCAAACGTCAAGAACACCGCCTTTGGCACGATAACGGCGAACGACTTTATCATTGAGCAACGATTTATCGGGGCAGAGGAACTCGAAGAAGCGGCGGAAAGCGAAAACGTACTTCCGCTGCCTCCCGACCAATAGGCCCCGTAGATACCCCGACTTCTTAAGCGGAAAGAGGCACCGGGGATCGAAAGAGATGACGTTGATGTTCTTCTTATCCTTAATGAAGGAAAGTTCGTTGACCAAGGCCCGAGCCAGCAGTTTTTGATTGCCTTGATACGGTTTGAGTTCGATTACGATCGGGACCTGTTCGTCATTTTCGGCCAAGACTTCGAGCAAGGAAGGCACTTCCTCTCCATCCAAGAGTTTGTAGTTCTGCTTGATGTAGCCAAGGTCCATCTCCTCGATGATCCCTTCCTTCCCAGTCGTCCGCTTAAGTTCGGAATCATGGCAAACCAAGAGATGGCCGTCTTTGGTAAGGTGGACGTCAAGCTCGAAGGGAAGATTCAGATCCCGAGCTTTTTGGAAGGCGCGGAGCCCGTTCTCAGTGGTATTGGCATCATGAAGCCCCCGATGGCAGAGCAGGGTGAAGACCCGGGGGTCGAATTGTTCTTTTTTTGCTTTTCCCATAACGCCCATATCATACCCCAACTCAAAGTTGGGAAGTACGTTTTAAAAGGACGGCTTGCTCGGCGATGGCGGAGAAGGGGTAAAGCCGGAACCGCGAGGTGGCAAAGGCGTGCTGATGTAAATCAGAATGAGCCAAAGCCCGCGACAAGGAGGAAAAACCCCGAACCCGATAACCTAATAAGGTCGCGGCTAAGCTTGAAGGTAACAAGACGACGAGCAAGGCTGGCGAGAAGCCAAAGGAGAAAACCAAGGCCAAAGGCAAAAGACCATTCCCGGTCAAGAAGCCAAAGAAAGACAAGGCAAACGCATAGACGAATAGGGTTTCATAACCGTTAGCTAGGCTCGGCGAAAGGCGAAGAAAGAAGATGGCAAAGAGGGCCCCAAAGCCTAAACTGGGGATGATATTACCCCCGGAGAAATGGGAAGAGAAGGAGAACAGGGTGAAGGCAAAGCGAAGGAAGACCAAAAGAAGCAAGCCCCCAATCGTATACTCCATTAGTTCCCCAATCAATTCGAAATAGGCGGCCCCAGTCCCTAAGGATTTTGGGAGATAATAAGCGAAGCCAAAGCAAAGCAATACCCCGCAGACCAACGACAAAAGATAAGAAATCCCATTATCCTGCCATAAGTATTTTCTCGCCAAAGAGCCGAGTTTTACGTAAATATACGATAAAGGCATGGTGATTAAAGGCAAAAAGGCCAGCCACCAAACATTCGCCAACCTAGCGAGGTCAAATTGCCCTAAAGCCTGGTTATAGTCATGGAAGACCAAAGCCCGCCACCAAGCGGAACCAAAGCTATCCCTGTAGGCCCAATAACGGAAAAGGCTATAAAGGAAATGGGTCAAGAGGACGGTAATACAGCTAGAAAGGATGATCTTCCATTCTCCCTTTTTCTTCGCCCGGTGGAAGATATTGATGGCGAAGGAATTGGCTAAGCCGGCCAAAGGATTATGGAAAGCCAAGGAGAAACCGATCGCCCCACCGACCCGGATGCCGGCTTTCGACATGGCCGGGCTTTTGTAAAGCCAAGTGAAGATGGCCCCGAAGACCAAACTCGACATGAAGACCGAAGGAGCCTCGGCCCCGAGGGCTAACCCGGAGGCAAAAGAACAAAGGCAGCAAAGGAAGATGACGACGATGTCTTTAACGTATTCGACATGGACCCCAATGCCAATGAAAGTCGAGAGGACCTCGCTGGATTCGTTCCGGTCCCGTAAAAGGATAATGGCCGAGAGCTGAAGATAACCAAGCAAGAAAAGGATAAGGAAAAACAAGGTGGCCGATTCAAAGGAGGAAAAATGGTCCAATCCCGGGAAGGAGGCCACGATCCGCATTAAATAATGGAAGGGGAAAAGGATGGCGGTGGCGATCACGCCAGCTAGAAGGCTCCGATAGAGCAGGGGCCCGAATTTGATCTCGTCCACTTCCATGTCCGGCCGGCAATTATAGAGTTTCCTCAAACAAAGTCAAAATATGGCTTTCCTTTCTACTTGGCTATATATTTATAGCCATGCCAAACGAAGTTGCTTCTTCTATCCTGCAAACCATCGGCCAAACTCCCTTAGTCCGGCTTTCCCGGATCGAGGAGGAATACCATTTGCCCTATCACCTTTACGCCAAGCTTGAACGGTTCAACCCGACCGGCTCCATCAAAGACCGGGCCGCCTATTATTTAATTAAGGAAGCTAAACGGAAAGGCGTCCTCCAAGACGGAGCCTTGGTCATCGAGCCGACTTCCGGCAACACCGGCATCGGCCTCGCCATGGTCTGCGCGGTGCTGGGTCATCCCCTCCATATTTATATGCCTTCTTCCGCCTCCGCCGAACGAGTGCAGATGATGGAAGCCTATGGGGCTAAGGTCATCCTCACCTCGGGGCAAGAAGGGATGAAAGGAGCAGTTGAGGCAGCCAATAAGGAACTTAACGCCACCCCCGGGGCATTCTTAGCTGGCCAATTCGATAATCCGGATAACGCCTTAGCCCATTATCAGACGACCGGGCCAGAACTCGAAGAGCAATTAGACGGGCAAATCGACGTCCTCATCGCCTCGATCGGGACCGGAGGCTCCATCACCGGCATCGCCCGGTACTTCCAAGACAAAGGGATCAAAGCGAAAATCATCGGAGTTGAGCCCAGCGAATCGCCCTTGCTGACCAAAGGCTATGCCGGTCCTCACCTTATCCAAGGGATCGGGGCCAATTTCATTCCCAAGGTCTTAGATCGTTCCCTCCTTGATGAGGTGGTCGACGTCGCTTCAAAAGACGCCTATGAAGGGGCGAGGATATTGGCCAAGAAGGAAGGGATATTGGCCGGCATCTCCTCCGGCTCGGCCTTAATGGCGGCCTTAGGAAGTAGATTAAGCGGCAACGTCGTCATCATCCTCCCCGACAATGGCGAGCGTTACCTCTCCGTGAAAGGATTGTATGAATAAATACCTCGAGCAAATCAAAGCCCTCAATAAACCGAGCGCCACTCCCCGAAGCACCGGCATCTGCTCCTTGCGGATCTCGGCCTTCTTCGAGCAGATGAAAGAACTGCTTTTCTATTCCTGGATCCACACCAACCTCAACGAAGAACGGATGAACTCCTTGCTTCATGAGGCCGAGACTAACTTTAACGCCGCGCTTAAGGATTACAAAGATTGTCCCTATTCCTTCGATAACTTGGTCGAATTCCTGCCAAAGCTAAAGGATATGCTGCTGCTCGATATCGATGCCATCTATGAAGGGGACCCGGCTTGCGAATCGAAAGAAGAAGTGGTTTTGACTTATCCGGGCTTCTTCGCCATCGCCGCCTATCGCTTCGCCCATGAGCTTTACCTCAATGGTCTTAAGTACCCCGCCCGGGCCCTAGCCGAATACGCCCATTCCAAAACCGGGATCGACATCAATCCCGGGGCCAAGATCGGCAAATCCTTCTTCATCGACCATGGAACCGGCATCGTTATCGGCGAGACCTGCGAGATCGGGGATAACGTCAAGCTCTACCAAGGGGTGACCCTCGGGGCCTTATCCTTAAGAAAGGGCCGCTTGCTTAAAAACGAGAAACGCCACCCAACCATCGAGGATCGGGTCACCATCTATTCCGGGGCCTCGATCTTCGGCGGGCAAACCATCATCGGCCACGATTCAACCATCGGCTCCAACGCCTTCATCACCGAATCGATCCCACCAAATAGCCTCGTCCGGGTCAAACCCTACGACTTAGAGATCGCCAAGCATTAAGAAAAGCCAGCCCGTCATCCAGGCTGGCTCTTTTCTTCTCACTTAATCCTCGGTCGAAGTACGGGAACCAATCAGATGCTCCTCCATATGCTCGAATATCTCTTTGACGGTCAAAGGCTTTCTCCCGACCAGTTTCTCGAAATCATCGGTGAAGGTCGACATCTGGCCTAAGCGGATCGCCCGGCCGAAGGTCACCATCCCATCGCTGCAGAAGGGGAAGTTGGTGGCGGTTTGGGCCCACATCTGCTCAGTGGTCCGCGGAACCCCGATCGAATCGAAGAAGGCGTATTGCTCCTCATCGTTGATCTCGACGTATTTAACGTGGTGGCCGGTGACTTGGTTGGCGATCTCGATGTATTCGCCGATGGTTAAGGGCTCAGCCCCATTGACGTCGACCACTCGGTCAGACCAATCGCTCATGGCGGCATAGGCGGCGGCGACGGCGCAGTCGTCACGCGAGATGTAGGCCATCTTGCCCTGCCCCATGTTATTGGCTAGAACGTTATTGGTATTGGTATAGGCGTTGATGTAGTTAGAGACCATAGCCTCGGCGTATTGAGAATCGCGCATGAAAAGGTAATGAAGTCCGGACTCTTTGATATAGGCCTCGGTATAGACGTGGTCATTGACCTCGTAAGTGTCGATGTCCTTTTCCCCAGCCCCGACGATCGAGGTATAAACAAGGCGATTGACCCCGGCGGCCTTGGCGGCATCGATCGCGGCTTTCTGCGCTTTCCGGCGGCGCGGCCCAACGAACGGCATCGAGATGAGAATCATAGTGTCGGCCCCTTTGAAGGCTTCAACGAGGTTATCAGGGTTATTGAAGTCGGCGACGCGGGTTTCGACTCCGGTTCCCTTATAAGCTTCGAGCCCCTTTTCGGTCGGGGCGTTGAAGATGAGAAGGGAATGGTCATACTTGGCAAGCAAGGTCTCGGCGCATTTCCGGCCGAAATTGCCATCGGCTCCATTAAGAAGAATAGTTTTGTTTGGCATGTTGTTTGCTCCTTACGGAAAAAGATTTTAGATGAAGCGAAGTGCGAATTAAAGAATTACGCCCGTTTCCGGAGAATGAGGAAATAAATGGCAAAGCCACCGACGATGAAAAGGGCAATCGTACCGAAAATCATAAAAGATTCAGAAGCAAAGGGTTCAATTACCTGACTCGACTGGATCAGCCTAATACCGCGGCTAAGGAAATCAGGATAATCAGTAGTTCCGTACTTACCGATGATGTAGTCGTAACGCTCAACCGACAAACCGATCTCCCCGTCCTGGTAAGCAGCGGTTTGCAGCATAGAAAAAACCGCCGGGGTCAGGCCCGAAGCTTTTTGAGCCATATCGTTCCAAGCGGAAGTCGAAGGCGGGGTCACCCCATTGTCGCATTGGATGGCCGAGAGAAAATCTGAAGCGAAGGCTTTGGCCAAGGCCACGTTCTCGTCTTCGGTTAGTTTGTAGAGAGCAATAGCTTTCTGGTTTGTGTAAGTAGACGGCTTGTAGAAACGGAACCAGGTATCGCCGCTGTTGTAGCGGAGCGCGGACCCATTGTCCGAAAAGAGCACGATATCGCTTCCAACCATCTTTAGGTAGCAGGCGGCAGTAGCCGAAGACGAAAGAGTGATTTGATTTTTATCCGTGGAAGAGGAGTAGACATATCGCCCTTCCGGGGTCCGGACATAAAATCGATCGGGATCGTTTGGAACCGACTCGAAGGTAAAGTAGACTGAGGAGACATCAGTGGTTATCGAATCTCCATCAGTTTGGATTTCGACGAAATTATTGCGCTGATCTAAAGAGCATTCCAAACTCGAATTCAACGCCAAATTCTCGTAGGCTATAACGTATTTTCCGTCAATATCCTCGGGAATTGCGGTCAATTTCTTATATCGTCCCTCTAAAGATGGAGATTTGACGGAGATTTGGGTGGAGGCGGTTAATTCCTTCCCTTCGACTAGAGCCCGGCATTCGATCGTCGCCTCCCCGGCCGTTAAAGCGGTCAATGAGCCATCGGCAGCAACAGCCACTACCGCCTCATCGGAAGAGGAATAGGAAATGGTCCCGGTGCCTCCGTGGATTACGGCTCCCAGCTGTTTGGTTTCCCCAACCGTCATTGTCAAGCTGCTAGGGGCCGATAAGGACGGTTCAACATCCTCGCCCCAAATATACTCGGCGTATTCAGGGTGGTCGATGAAGGGATTCCGGTTGCCTTGGTATTTAGCGACCTCTTCGTTCCGGGCCATTTCATATTCAGAAACCGGATCGAGCTCATTCCAGGTGAGCAATAAATCGATGGCTTCTTCATCCGACCCATCAACGACATCCGAGAAATCGAGAGTCCCGAATTTTGGCGTTGAATGAGTGCCGTTGGTTGAGCCCCCAACGTTTTTATAGGTATTGTAATGGGTATAGACGTAGAAGATAATCCGGGCGACGTCGCCTTTCGAATCGTCGATCGGCTCAAACACCTCCTGCCCTAAGGCATAGCCACCTAAAGCCACCGGATCGTTAGTCGCGTCTTCATAGTATTTCTCGTTGGCCGGAGTATGGGGAACTTCACCAAACTTGGCATTGTTACGTGCGCTATTGAGGCCGGACTCGACCGGGCGAATATGGCGGAGATCCGCCCCGCCGCCTGATTCGCCCCAAAGCCCATTCGATAAAGACTGACACCAGACGTGTTCCCGATTCCAACTCCCCTGTTTGCCCGAACCCCAAGCCTTGGAGATGGTGGTTTGGGAGTAAAATTCCAACACCTCCCCCTGAAAATCGGTGTCGGTTAGGGCGACGTAACTCGGAGTTTTGCAATCATCATAAGTCGTGTAAGTCTTATGAGTGGTAACCAATAGATCGTGGAGTTCGCCCAGGAGTTCAACTCCCCCGCTGGCCTCGATCGAATCGTAATAAGTCTCGGACTCAGTCGAATAATTTCCAACCGACGCATTGACCAGGCGCGGATAGACGCCAAGGCCAAGAAGCAAAGGCACACAGAGAAGGAAGGCAAGGCGATGGGATTTCATAATCGTTTTATAACATGGATACGAGTCTTTGAAAACAAGAAAACCGGAGGGGTGACCTCCGGTTAGGCGAGAATATCCCGGACCAAGTCGCGATAAGGGGCGATGGCCATATCGAGCAAGGATCGGCAATCAAGTTCACCGGCTTCGGCCAATAAACTCACCAGGTTCCGGCTGGCTCCCGAAAGCAGCAAGACGTTGTCTTGTTTGCGGGTGCTGAAGCGGATGCCATGAGAATTGACGTTGAGGTAGATCACCTGCGGAAAGGGCAAACCTTTTTCCTCGAACATCGACTTGAAGGTCTCGTAGGTCGGGACGTTCTCCGTCCCTTGGTCGAACTCCATGTCGGAGATGAGGAGGACCCGTTTGATCGGCGCGGCAAACGTCTCCAATTCCAGAATCAGCCGATAGACCTTGAGGATATCGGTGTTGGAGACATCGTTGTAGCGATGGATTTCCTTCAACTTGTCATAGAGGCTCATCCCCTCTTGGAAGCGGACGATCTCGGGATGGCTCGAGAAGGTGATGAAGCTGTCCTTAAAGGGGCCTTTCAAGTATTCGGAGAAGAGGATGGCCAAACTGGTGGCGACCCGGTCGGGGAACCCGTTGTCCGCCATCATCGAACCCGAGCCGTCGCGGACGACGATGGTCCCGCTTAAATCGGGGAGGCCCGCTTTCATCGCCTGCCATTTGCTTTCCATGGCCGCCTTCTCCAAGTCGTTAAGCCGATTGAATTCAAAGTAATTGGGGACGATTTGGTAAGGGTAAAGCCCTTCGGTCCGGATCTTGGCCTCCCCTTTCATGGCCTTATCGATGAAGTCGCGGTAGCGTTCACCATCATTCCGTTCGAAAGCCGACCGGTATTTATGGAAAGCCTGGGCCGGGACGCTTTGGTAAGCGAAGGAATAGTCCATAGTCCGGAGGTTGTTCTCGACGATCCGGCCTTTCCGGAGTTTAGAAAGGGTCTTCCGATACTCAGCGTTACTTAAGCCCAAGGCCTTGGCCAAATGACGGGCCAGATTGATGGTCTTGGGATTGGAGGCGTTGATGGAAGGCATCCATTTCGAAAGCAGGCTGACCGAGCCATCACTCGAAGCCAAGTCCTCGTCGAGGGTCTTTTTGATCAATTCCATGAGTTTGGGCTCGGCTTTGGTGCCGATAAGGGCAAAGAGATCGTCATACCGGCCAAACTCAATGACTAAGGGGATCAATTTGATGGCGACCTCGGGATTATCGGTAGCTAAATCCCGGTAAAGGGTCCGGAACACCTCCCGTTCCCCTAATCCGCCCCGGATATCCCGGGCGTATAGGAGCAAGGAAAGGGCCCGTTCTTTATCGAGCGTCCAAGCCTTCTTGAACAAAGGCAGACATTGGCTCGGGTTCGACCGGCTCGCTCCGATAAGCGAAAGGAGGTCAACCAAATAGTCGCCCGAAGAGTAATAGGCGGCATCGCCGTTCTCAGTCTGGGCTAAGAAGCGGATGTAGTTGTCGTTCATGTTCAGTCCCTCCTTTAGGATTACTTGAGACAAGGCGCGTTACTTTTCCCAAAAAAGATAATTTTGTTGCGGTCCACGCCTTTAACGCTTTCGCGGCACCTAAGATTAATGCATCCTTTGGAAAATCATTGGTTGCTGTCGGTGCATGGTCATATTGTAAGGTTCTAGAAAGTTATGAAAATTGACAGAGTATAAGTATTTCTTGAACCCATTCAATAAAGGTTTTATCGTATCTTTAAACGTTTCTGATATGTTTCTTGACCACGGAAAGGGGGTAAACATGCAGGATAATTACGAAAAAATAAAAATCGCTTTGCCGCAAAACCTTCTGGAATTAATCGACCGGGACGCCGAAAGCTTCGATTTCTTCAAGAAGGACAAGTCGGTCAACCGCAGTGGATTCGTCAATGCTCTGCTCGTCGCCTATTTCGACGCCTTCCGGCAAAAAGAGGCCGAAGAGCGAGCCCATCTATTAGCCCTAGCCAAAAAATCATCCTTGAGCGAAAAGGATAGTTCCCTCTTCATCGATTCCATCATCGCCGAAGGCTACAAAGGCTACGTCAAGAAAGCCAACTACTCCGCTTCCTTATCTTTCCGTCCGACCAAAGAAAGCATCTACATCATCAGTCACATCGAATCGAACCTGTTAAAGGGCTCGACCTTATCCGATTACTTCCGCCGGATGCTCTTCGCCTATGGCTCCTTGCCCCAATTCCGCCGGGAGGCCATCGTCTTCAAAGACGTCTATAAGAAAGCCAGCAAGGCCATTGAGGACAAGAAGCAGGTTTACGTCTATACGGCGAATAACGCCGGGCAAAGAAAACCTATATCGCCCTATGGCTTCGCGGTCGTCGCCGAAGAGACCTACAACTACCTCCTTTATAAAGAAGGCTGTGACTGCCGAAGCTTCCGGTTATCGAAGATCAAGGACATCATTGAATTGGATAGCCCAGCCGTTTTCGATGAGGTAGACCAAGACGTCTTCCGCCGGTTAGCTGAGTATGGTCCCCAGTATTCCTATTCCCGTCATCCCTTTGAGACCGAAATCGTCTTGACTGAGAAAGGCCAGAGTCTCTTTAAGAAGCTTTATGTCTATCGGCCAAAGGTCGAACGGATCGAAGACAACCATTATTTCTTCCGTTGTTCCCTTGACCAGTTAGAGCAATACTTCCGCCGCTTCGGGGCGGAGTGCCAGGTAATCAAACCCGAAAGACTCCGACAGCGCTTGATCACCTACTACAAGAAGGCCTACCAATCTTTAATCACCAATAATCTCCAAGGCCAATAAGCCTGCAATCGTGGCAAAAGAAAAATGGATTAATATGCTTTTGCAAGGAAAAGCGATTTTATTCTTTCTAAACCTATAAAAATAATCCAAACCAAACAAGTAAATTTATGTCATTGAATTGATATTTTTTCTTTGTGGTAATCCCATTCCAATGTTATAGTACAAATCGAGGAAAAACCAATGAGTCAATTAGCCCTATACCATGGTTCAGTTTCCATAGTCGAAAAACCAATCTACGGAAAAGGCAAGCATTATAACGATTATGGCCTGGGTTTTTACTGCACGGAAAGTTTGAATTTGGCCAAAGAATGGGCAGTCAAGGAAAACCAAGATGGGTATGCCAATAAATATGCCCTGGATTTATCGGGCCTACGGATCCTCGACCTCTCGGGCAAAGGCTTCGCTACTTTGCATTGGATTGCGGTCTTAGTCCAAAATCGGATCTTCAATACAGCTAACGAGGTAGCCAAGGAGGGAAAACAATATCTAATCGATCATTTTGCATTGCCCATCGAAGATTATGACGTCATCAAAGGCTATCGTGCTGATGATTGCTACTTCCTTTATGCCGCGAACTTCCTTAACAACGCCTTAACAGTGCAACGACTTTCGGCCGCCTTGAGACTCGGCAATCTCGGGGAGCAGATTGTTTTGAAATCCCCAAAAGCTTTTAACCAACTTCGCTTCTTAGGTTATGAAATCGCCGATTCGGCAATCTACTTCCCGTTACGACAGAAAAGAAATCAAGATGCCCGCGCCGAATTCTTAAGCAGCCGAAACGGGCCAATCGAACCTGATGCCCTATATCTGACCGATATCATTCGCGGAGGAATCAAGCCCGATGATCCACGCCTACAATGAGCAATGGCTTGGAGTCATCCAGCCCAAAGTCGCCTACATGTTCGAGTTCGCCGTTTTGAAGGAAGCGCTCGACATTGATGACTTTGCCGATAAATTCGCCAAATCGGAAGTCGCTCGGAGTTTAGAGACCGCCGATTGTATCCTGGCCTTAGGGAAATCCTCCATCGAGCTTTTATACCTTGTCTTAGGCAAAGAGCCACATAATATTGAAGCGACCGATATCCCCACCCCGGAATTCTGGGTCGGATGGGTTTTGGCCTATGCCCAATGGCATTTTAATAGGACATATGCGGACCTCATCAAAGCCATCAAACCCAGCCATCTGCTGAATTACTACTTCCCCTACCACGAGATGGATATCCGCCAAACAATGGACCTTATCGCGGAATATCTCCAACCGATCTGCCCTTTAAAGAAAATTCGGGAAAAACAAGGGTATAGCCAAAGCCAATTAGCCAACATTTCTGGGATTCCCTTGCGAAGTATCAGAGCCTATGAACAAGGATCGGTCGATATCGCCAAAGCCCAAGCCGAAACCCTTTATTGGCTTAGTGAATGCTTAGGCTGCGCCATCGAGGATTTGATTAAGTAATATTCCGACAGGCTCTTATCTATTAGAGACCGCTTCGAAGAAACTCGATTCTTGCTTCAATGCTCTTTTTCGTCAAAGGAGAGCATTTCATCGTGTCATAACCATGCATTGCCCCTTCAATGAACCGATAGGCAACTGAGCATCCAGCCCTAATCAACTTATCCTTAAAAACAATGGCTTCGTCACGTAAGCAATCGAATTCGCAGGCCTCGATGTAGGCAGGAGGAAAACGAGAATAGTCCACAAGATTAAGGAAATTAGTCAGGTCTGGGTTGCCCTGCCCATACATCCCCCACATCTTCTTGTTGTTTTTTCCATTCCATAACGGGGTGTCGAGAAAGGTTTTCATCGATTCAGTCGAAAGCGAAGGATCAAGCACCGGGAAACAAAGGACCATCGCCTTAATTTGATCCCAACGAAGTCTAGTTAAGTCAGCCGCCAAATAACCGCCGGCCGAATCGCCCCCGACAGCGATGTGCTCTTTATCGATATGAAGCAAATCGGCGTTTTCGTAGAGATAGTCAAACGCCTTGACGATCTGCTGATTGGGGATTGAATACGGCTTTAACACCGAATAATCGATGAGGATCCCAACGATATTCAGTTCTTTTATGGTCGTTAAAAACTGAGCAATCTGCGACCCATTGGCTTTATAAGCGAAGCCCCCGCCATGAAGATAAAGATAACAAGCACGCGGCTGGTCGGTATCTCCGCTTGGATAGACCACATAGACGTTAAAGGGATTTTGACCTTTAAAACGGATACTCCGAAAGTGGACAGTAGCTCGTTTCAAATAGAAGGGGACGTTAGGCATGAAGATTTTCCCCATCGTCGCCACGAAGCGATTGAAGGGCGGAAGGAAGTTGGCGAGTTTCCCTAATGATTCATCGATTGGATATCGTTTCATAAATCGAAGGTTCCATTGTTAAGAAGGCAGATAGTCTTGATTGATCTCAATGCCGATGCTTTTTCTTCCTTCGGAGGCGGCGACTAAACAAGTGGTCCCAGTCCCGACGAACGGATCGAGGACGATGCCCTTCTCGGGGCAGCACGCCTTAATAGGAAGTCGAACCAAATCGGAAGGGAATGTCGCGTAATGGGAAGAACCAATCTTTCGAGAATCAACGATATCCCAGACATCGCCAAGCAAAGACCCGTCTCGGCTGTACTTAAGGAAGTAGAATCCTTTTTCCTGCAGTTCAACCGCCCGACCCGAAAGCCGGGTCGAATCCCCGTTCGTCACCCGGTTCTCCCCGCGGATCACCATCCGGAAATCGGGGATCAAACCGTCTTCCACTTCCTTTAAAACCGCCTTCAACTCCGTAAGAGCCCGTTTCTTCTCCTCCGGGCTTAAATGGCTGGAGCGTTTGACCTTCCGGCGATAGGAAATGCCGGAGACGCCGCTGGAGGTAACGACGGCGCCCCGCTTCCCAAGATGGGACTTGCCCGCCTCTAACCGGACCGCCGATTCATTGAAGTAATAACTGGAGGCCGACTTAGTGAAGAAAAAGAACGGCTCGTAGCAATTACGGAACCGGTCATGGATGCTTGAGGGCGCTCCTTTCATCTTGTTCCAGATGATTTGGTTTCGCAGCACGAACCACACTTCATCTACAAGCTGGATAGCCAATCGATAAGGAAGAAGCCCCAGATGCTTGTCGATATAGGAATCGCCAAGACTCAGCCAAAAGGAGCCGCTCGGCGTTAAGACCCGATACACTTCCTTAAACAAAGTCATCAAGGCATCAAGATAATCCTGGTAGTTAGATTCGTTGCCAAGCAAAGAAGACGGATAATCGCGTTTCTGGAAATAAGGGGGCTAGGTCAAAATCAAATCGATGGAAGCCGAGGGAATCAATGGCAAAAGCTCAAAGGCATCCCCGTTAACAAGCAAAGGCTCAAGCGCGGGACTATGGAGATAGTCTTCAATCGAATGCGAAACTCCCATAAAACCTCTGTAGTATAAACTAGACCAAGGGAATTCCGAATAAGGCGGGCCAATCTCCTAGCCATTGAGTACGAGGGTTCGAGCCGCAAGAGGGTAAATATCCACCCAACTTAGGTTCGATTTGCAGGGTTATTAAGCTTCGAATAACAAAAAAGGCTTGGTCATTGCAACCAAGCCTAGTTGTTTCGCTGGTGACCCGTACGGGATTCGAACCCATGAATGTATCCTTGAAAGGGATATGAGTTAAGCCACTTCTCCAACGGGCCAAATAAATGGCGCTTGCTATAGGGCTCGAACCTACAACCGATCGGTTAACAGCCGATTGCTCTACCATTGAGCTAAGCAAGCGCATGCGCCTTGAGCGCGTCTCATATCTTACTTATCGGGGAAGTGTTTTGCAATAAGGAAAATCAAAAATCCCAAAAGTCCGATGAAAGCAAAGAAAAAGCCCTTGAATCCAAGGGCCAATGGACCGATTACTTCGTCTCGGGGTTGAGCTTCTTCTCGATGGTCGAGAAGAGGTCGTGGACGGTTTCGATGCCGTTAAGTTCGGAAGTCTCGAACTGGATGCCGGTGCTTTCCTCCAGCGAGAGGCACATCTCAACGACGTCGAGCGAATCCAAGCCAAGGTCTTTCAACTTAGCGGTTTCATCGATTGTTTTCCGATTGAGACGCTCCATGAACATCTCGCGGATTTCTTTCATAGTCAGGGTTGCCATAGTATTTCACCTCGCCGCCCATTATAGAGAAACCCCGGGATTAATGGAATAGAAGGAAAGAAAAGGAACGAGGCAATCCCCGTTCCTTTTCCGCCCTCAACTAGAGATTCTCGACGAGGGTCATCTCTTCCGAAACCTTCTCGGAGACCGCGGTGGAAGTCGATTTGATGGCGCTCATCATGATGGTCCCGATGCTGGCGAAAGCGATCAGGGTCAAAAGGATTCCGAGCAACTGCCCTTTCAATTCCGACATATCTTCACCTCCTTTCCTTCTAAACGATATAGCCGACGATGGCCGCCCCTTTGACGGTGATGGTCACCGTGTCTTTGCTGATCAATAACGGATCGTAGTCCTTACCCAGGATGAAGCGGACCGTCTGCCCGAAGGCCGGTTGGTCATCGTCGATGGCGACTAATCGGGCCCCGAAATCCTCAATCAAAGTTAAGGCATCGGCGGATAAATACCCGTCCCGAGCCAACCGGTAAGAAACGGTCAAGGCCAGGTTATCGAGCTCCGACCGGATCGAGGAGACGATGGTGATATCCCCAGCCAGCATGAAGGCGAAGACTAAGAACACCAAGGAGAGGAGCATCGAGAACTTATAGGCCACTGAGGATACCTCCGAGCACTTCCGCTACCGCGAGGGCGAGCATCAATAAGGAAATCCCGGCCCCCACCAAGGGAAGGAAGGACAACGATTCCAACTTTCCCAGCCGCTTCTTGGCCACCCCTTCATGCTTCTCCTCGCTTAACCGGGCAAATAGACGATGGAACTGCTCAAGATAACGGGATAAGGAGCCTTCCTCGACCATCTGGTAGATGGAGATCATGACCTCCCTTATCTTCGGGTCGGGGAAATTGGCGGCGAAATCGGCGAATGGCTGAACCGTCTTATCATCATCGATGTCCTTTAAGAGCTTTTTCAGCTTCTCGGCCATCTCCAGACTGGCAAAGGGGATGATCGATTCGAGCCCTTTATAGACGTTGTAGTTATTGCCGATATAGACGGAGAAATAAGTGAAGAGGCGGACGAACTCCTCCTGGTTGGCTTCGCTTTTCCCCTTCAAGATGGCGTCATAACGGCTGTAGATGAAGTAGAGGCCGACGAGGAATAAACCGATCGGGGCGACGAGGATGTAGCTCCACCCATAAAGCAGATAGGCCCCGGCGGTCAATAAGCCCGAAAGCAGGAAGATGATCCCGACTTTCAATAGCTCGATCTTCGGATTGAGGCCGGCCGCCTCGATTTTTTTGCTTAAGCTCTTTTTCATGAGGCCTCCTTCTTCCGCCTATTAATCGATAAGGAGGACAACTTCCCTTCCCCGAAGCGCAACGTGAACAAGACGAAGGAGAAGAGGAGCAAGGCGAAATAGACGATCGAGGAGATAAGGTAGGAGACCGAGGTCTCTAAGTAGGCATAGAAGGAAGTGAGGCCAACCCGCATGAAGATCATGACCAATAGGGACAGCCCCCACATCAAGGCGAATTGAACATAGGTTCGGACCCCGGCTTTGTGATAGGCAATGTCAGCCAGCTCGATCCGGCTGCTTTCCTCCATGACTTCACTCGCGACCTTAAGGATATCGCCGCCCTGCTCTTGGTAAATGTGGAAGACCGAGACGAACATCGGGTAAATCGATTTATCGAAGTAGGATTGGAAATACTCCACCTTCTCAGCGGCAGTCAAATCAGAAATCGAAGCGGCCAATTTACGGGCCGCCTCCCCGCAGGAAGCGAGGCCGTTCTCAAACGCTCGATCGATCGAATTAGTCGCCGATAAGGAGAGGGTGAAGGCCGAGATGAAGGCGGCGCATTCCGATCGGCGGGTCATGCGTTGTTTATACCGATCCAGCAACGGGAAGACGATCAAGGCAAAGCAGATGAACCCGGCGACGATGAAAGCACCCGCCACGATGAAGTTGGTGGTGATGTAGTAAACGCAGGCACCAAGGAAAAGGGCGATGATCAAGGAGATTAAGGTATTGGTTACCATATTCAGAACACCTTGCGGACCATATTGGCCGCCTCATCGGCATAGCCGATCGAGGTGATCTTCCGGTTGGTCCGCCCCTTATCATCGATCTTATCGACGTAAACGAAGAGCTGGAAATGATGGAGGATGTCCCGCAAGAGACCATCCATATCCAATTGCTTCCCGGCCATCATCGCCATCCGGGCCATCCGGTACGGCATCGACTCGAGATCATAGGAATGGATGGTGGTGATGATCGGACGGCCGGACATGGCGCAGTTGAGGGCATCGAGCATCTCCTCGCCCCGCGATTCAGCCAGCAATAGGTAATCCGGATCATAACGGAGGGCGGTCCGAATCAAGGAAGCATAAGATGCTTTGTCGACCCGGTCATCGGTCAGCCAGGTGGTTAAATCGAAATTGGCGTTGCCCCGGGTCAATTCCAATTCGGAGACGTTATCGATGACGATGACCCGGGTGGCGTCGTCTAATTGCTGGAGCAGATATTTCTGCAATTCGGTCTTCCCCGCCCCCGTCGGCCCGCCGATGACGATGGATTTGCGCTTTTTCACCGCATCGAGCAGGATTTTGCGGGAATTCTTGTAAAAGAAACTCGGATCCTTATCCAATAGGCATTCTCTTGAGGCGATCCGCAAAGCAAAGGAATAGGATTTCTTGCCGGTCACCCGGGCTAAGGAATGGAAAGTGGCTGAAAGACGGTATATATCGAAGTTGACGTCGAGGACCGGATCCAAATAAGAGAACTGCTTCTCGGCCAGGTTGGCGATCTGGCGGAGGAAGTCGCTGATCTGGTCCTTGGTCACCTCGATGTCGGAACGCCTTCGGCCCAAGGAATTGGTCTTATAGTGAATCGCCTCCCCGTTATAGGAGATGTCGGTGATACCCTCTAAGGAAAGCAAAGGGGCGAGGAAGGAAGTCTCGAGCGACTCCTTCAAACGGTTGTCTTCAGCCATGGTCAATCCTTTCTGATCGCGAGGTAGGCGGTCTTGTCGAACTCCGGCAGCAAAGTCGAAGTCGAGTAGAGGCGGATCTGCACTTCGTCCGGATATGACAAATAAGCTGATCCCCGGGAGGAGGAGAAATTCACGGAATAGCTGACCGCGCTCGGGTTGGAAAGCGATTCCGTCAAATAGTATTCGACGTCATCCCGCACCCCTTTGGCATAGAAATAGGGATAGTCGAGTAAGACGCCCCGGGTATCGAAGGCCACGACGTTGGCTAAGCCGACGGTGTTGTATAGCCCTAAGAATACCCGGTTAAGGTTGGTGTAGAAATAGGTCGTCCGGAAGAGCAGAAGGGAACCGATCGTCAAAGTGATGCCAAGCAGGAAGTTAAGCATTCATTTCCCTCCCAGCACCACCGAGAAACCGGCGTCGGCTAAGCTTACGAAGGTCGCCTCGGTCCACTTAAACAAGAACGAATCGCCATGCTCCCCAAAAGGACCGAATTCGACTTCAAAGGAAAGGCCCTCGCGCCCCTCCCCTACCCCTAGGGGAATATAGATATCGTTAGTATAGAACTCGGTATCTTCAAAACCATCTTCGTACTCCCGGCTATGGAAAGTCCGCTGATCAACAAGATAATGCTCGCGGGCGGCAAAGGTGTATTTAGCCCGGCCTCCGGAGTCGCTGACCTTAGTGGCGTAAATCGTGATCAGTTGCTTTGCCGGGTCATAGGTTCGGTCAGGGAGCAAACGGCGCGGCCGCCAACGCCCGATATGGATTTGCCCGACCGCGATGTTCTTGATGGAGAGCATCCCCTCGACGGTCGAAGGAGCAGTTAGATAATCTTCCGGGTAATAATAGTAGAACTGGAAACGGGAGAGCCCGCATTCGCGGCGTTGGACCGACCGCCCCAGCCCTTCGAGCAGGAAAGAGACGCCATAGGATTGATCATTCACGTACATTTCCCTTTTCCCATCAACTTCCTTATTCAGGGTCAGCAGCTTGTCCTCATATGGCGGGGAAGGGGAAACGGTTTTGGCGATGAAGTTGGAGAAGGAACCGCCGCCGACATGGATTCCCGATCGCGTCCCATAAGCCCGGATGTCGAGCTCGAATCGGCTCAAGTAGGTGACCGAGGCCGGGATGGCGAAAGAACCAGAGACGATGCCGGCGGAACTCGAATAGGAATGATAATCCTCCTCTTGGAAGACGATGGCTTTAGTCTGGGGGTTATAAATCCACCGCTTCAAATAGAAGTTGTTACGGCCATCGCCGGTGTCGAAGTTCCAATTGACGACGATGTCCTGCCCTTCGACGATCATCGAGGTGACGATGTTAAATATATTGGTGGTCGGGACGACCACGGGCAAAACACCGGGCAGGCCGAAAAGGGTGGCCCCAAGGAGCAGATGCTTGATCATAAGCTTCTAATCAGAACGCGGTCGCGACCCGAGAATAGATGCCGAGCAGGTCCTTCTTATAATCGGCGTCACGATAATAAGACAAGTACCAGAACCGGTAATGACGGCCATGTTCAAGGCACTCGTTGACGAAAATCTCCCCCTCTAAGGGATCGAGGCTAAAGAAGAATGCCTTGACTTTGCGAAGGAACGCCCCGGCGGCCGAGCTAAGACGGGTCAGGAAATCATCGGTCAAATTAACCAGATGGTAATCGGGACTCTTGCCGACTTGGACGAGCGATTGGCGGTACATCGCCCCGACCAGCAAGGATTTGTCGCGATTGGATAGATGGCTGAGATCTAAGTTGATTGTTTCATCCATCGGTTTTACCTCCTTGCTAAATATGTAGTAACCAAATCGGCGTTCATCACCGAATATTTTTATTTTAGGCGAAAAATTATTTTCTTTAAGACTTCTATTGCAGACCAATTTGTCCGATAATCTAGTGGTTATGATAGTTTTGGTCGGCAAAAGCGCCTCCGGCAAAACCGAAGTCGCCAAAGAGCTCGCGTCCCTTTATGGGATCAAAAAGGCCATCACCCACACCACCAGAACCATGCGGGAAGGGGAAAAGCAAGACGTCGATTACCATTTCGTCTCGGAAGAACAATTCCTCCAGTTAAAGAAGGAAAACGCCTTCGTCGAAACCACCGAATACAATGGAAGGCATTACGGCTGCTCAAAGAAAGAGATCGCCGATGACAAATGCGTGGTCGTCGACCCCAACGGGCTCAAAGCCTTCCAATCCCTTCACGATCCTTCAGTCATCACCTTCTACCTTGAAGCCAAGCCCGAAACCCGGGAAAGGCGGATGGCCGAACGGGGTGATAAGCCGATGGACATCCAGCAACGGCTCACCAATGACGAGCGAACCTTCCAAGGGATTGAGAACTTAACCGACTTCCGAATCCAAACCGATGACCTCAGCATCGAGGAAGTCGCCCGCTTAGTCAAAAAGGATTACGACCAAACGTTAAATAAATAAGACAAGCAAAAAAGCGTTCCCGGAGGATAAGGGAACGCTTTTCGTTAGGGCGAGGGGTGATTAATCTTCGTCGTCGTCATCCTTGGCGCTGCCGGTCGGGACATAGTCCTTCAAATCGGCCGCGTAGTTATGGGGGATGATCTTGCCCTGCTCGAGGCCATGCTTATCCATGACATCGGCGATGAGCTGCTTGGCCCGACGCATCGAGAGTTCGGACTTGACCTTAAACACCATCGGGATGTCCTTATAGATGTTCTTGTGGCTGACGTCCTGGACCGGATAGGTCGAGTTGGCGTATTCCTTCGGATCGAGGGCGAAGTAGAGCTTGAGGCTCTTGCCGGCGATGGTGATCTTGACGAAGGTGATCTTATGGAGGCGGAAGGTATCGCCCGAATTGGACACCCGGGACTTAACCCCATAGGAGAGGATCTCGGACTTGAGCTCGTTGTAGTTGCTCTTCATGTCCTTATCGGCATCGACCATCCGGGTCGGGAAGGGGATGCGGATGATCTTATCGTGCGGCGGGAGATCGGGGTTGACGGTGCCAACCGGCTTCTTCTCCGGCTTCTTCTCCTCGACCGGGGCCGGGGCCGGGTTATTGACCACGACGGTGATATGGGGCGTCGGGGCCGGGGTCGGGGTCGGCTCGGGTTCGGGCTTCGGTTCCTCAACCACGACCGGCTTCGGTTCCTCGGGGTCTTTGACCACCACGGTGACCGGGGTCACTTTCTCTTCCTTGATTGGGGCGGCAGCTTGGAACTCCTGGCGGACGATGGTCCGGATCAGGTCGGCGGTGATGGAAGGATCTTCGGAATCTTTCGAGAGCTTGGCCAACTCATCGGCGACGATATCGCGGATATCCTCGGCGGTGATGGTCGGTTTCTTCTCTTCTTCGGCCCGACGGGCTTCTTCGGCTTTCCGGGCTTCCTCTAACTGCTTAAGGAGGGCTTCATGCTTTTCGTCGGCCGCTTTCTTCTCGTCTTCGGCCTTCTTGGCTTCGGCGGCTTTTAGGGCCTCTTCCTCGGCCTTGGCTTTCTTCTCCTCCTCTTCGCGGCGGAGCTGCTCGATAGTCTCGCGGCGAGCTTGCTCAATCACTTCCCGGCGGGCCTTCTCGGCGGCGAGCCGTTTCTCTTCTTCTTCTTTCTTGGCTTTTTCCTTGGCTTCCTGTTCAGCCCGGAAAGCAGCCAATTCTTCCTTGATGATGGCCCGGACGTCGACCGGTTCGGGGGTCGGTTCGGGTTTGGGCTCGGGCTCTTCTTTCTTAACGGCCGCGAGCGATTCCGAGACGATTTGGCGGATATCATCGGCGGTCAAAGCCGGGGCCGGCTCGGGTTCGACGACCAAGTCGCCAGCCGGGGCGGCGTTCTTGATTTCCTCGGCGACGATCTTCCGAACGTCATCGCCGGTGATGGCCGGGGCGGCCGGCTGGGTCTCGGCGGTGGCCGGCAGGGTGACGATGACCGGCTTCTTGTTGCCTTCGAGTTCCTCTTTGATGATCTTGCGGACCTCATCAGCAGTTAAAGGCTTATCGCCCATCGCGGCCTTGACTTCGGAAAGAGGAACGTCATCCTCTTTCTTCTTCGTCTTGGCATCAGGCGAATAGGTGTTGATGTATTGGACTAGAAGGGGGCCGCTTAAAGGCGAGGTGGCCGGGGCGGCGATGATGTTGGTCGGGGTCGGGGCGGCCGGGCAGACGCCGTCGCGATACGGGGCGACTTCCTTCGGGGCGGCCGGTTCGGCGACCTCATGGGCATAGAGTTTGTCGGTGGCGTAAACGCTGGCGTCGGTCGGGATTAACTTCGGCTTCTTAACGACCTCGAGGCTTCCCATGTAAGCCATGTCCATGATGACGGCGATGATGCAAAGGATGGCGCCGACGAGCATCAGCAGGACCGGGACCAACCCTAAGAGGGCATCTTTGATTCCTAAATCATTGAATTGGGCGATGATGGCGCCGACATAGCCCCCATCGGAGAACTTGGCGCCAGGCTCATAGATTTGGCAGTAACCGGTTTCGGTGAAGAGGAATAGACCACAGAAGACGATTATCGCCCCACCGAGGATCCAGCCGATGGTCTCGAATAAAGCCAACGGGTGCTTCTTGACGATCAACATGATGAACTGGATCAAGAAAAGCAAAGCGACTAAGCCGGCTAAACCGTACATGACGTAGTCGCTGCAGACGAGATTGGCATCGATCAGCCCTTTGATGCTGGTCTGGATCATGCCAAAGTTGAAGATGTTGCCGACATTGGCGACGCTTTCCACAATGCCCGCGGCCATCTTCGGGATCACGAAACCGTAAACCGCGATGCCGCCGGCAAGCAGGATAAGGCCAATGATTGACAACGTAGCAATTTTACCTTTCATATTGGCTCCCTCCGCAAAATGCGATTGCTTTACTAAATTGTAGACAAGGGAAAGGCAAATTCAAAGAAAAATTAGCGCAAAAGTTCGTCTAAATGGCATTGGCCATGGCGCTCGCTGCAAAAGATGGTGATTTTCTGGGGCAAAACCTCGACCTCGACATTGCCGATCGGCCCCGGTTCGCCATCTAAGCACCAAGGGCCGGAATAATCCGTTTCAATCGTTACTTTGCGAGCTTTGATCGGGCGAATCCGGTTAAAAGGAAGGTAATGGAGCAGCCCGTTGAAAGGACCTTTTTTGGTAACGTAGATCTCGAATACCCCATCGTCGATGCGGGATTTTCGGTTGACCGTGAACCCGCCGACCTTCCGGCCGTTTAAAAGCAAGAGGAACGGCGTGTCGTATTCAAGGACCGAGCCATCTTCGAAGGATAGGCGGATATGGACCGAATGCTTCTTAAAAGCTTCCTTCAAAGCCAAATCGTAATAGGCTAAGCGCCCGGCGATGGCTTTCATGAAGCGGGGTGCGCTATAGGCGATGTCGGCATAGGCCCCGATGGCCGCCATATAGGCGAAGTGGGAATCGTTGATCCGCATGACGTCGGAGGCGGTCACGTACCCGTCTTTGATTATCCGCAAGGACCGGAGCAGGTTCTTCCCAATCCCATAGTTCCGCCCCACGTCCCCAATCGTCCCGGAGTTCAGATAGCCGAGCACCGGGATTTTGTCGAGTTTGCATAAGGTATCGAGGATATGGTTGAAGGTCCCGTCCCCTCCGGAGATGAGAAAAGCCTCGTAATTCTCGGCTAGGGCGGCCAGCTTCACCCGGTCAGCGTCGAAATCGCTGAGCCGATAGCAATCCAATTCATCGAACGAGGGGGCCAAAAAGCGCAGAACCTCAGTTATTTTCTTCTCGCCGAGCCGATGGCCCGAGGCCGAAGAGAGGATCAGCAAGGCTCTTTTGCGCATAAGCGAATGATAAACGAACGTCTATTTCCCCGCAATAGAGGCGGCGATGAATCCTTGGAAGAGGGGATTGGGTTTGGAAGGCCGGGAGGTGAATTCCGGATGGAATTGGCAGGCGATGAAGAAAGGATGGTTCTTCAATTCGACGATCTCGACTAACCCTGTCCCCGGGTTGGTGCCGGAGACGACTAGATCGCTCCCCTCCAGCTCCTTCTTCAAAGACGGGTTGACCTCATAACGGTGCCGGTGTCTTTCCTTAATGAGTTTCTTCCCATATAAGGAATAGGCCAGGCTTCCCTCTTGGAGTTCGCATTCATAGCCCCCGAGCCGGAGGGTTCCGCCCATGTCGATCCCCTCATGCTGACCATGGAGGTAATCGATGATGGGGAATTCGCATTCGGGGTCGAATTCGGTCGAATCGGCTCCTCTGTAACCTAAAACGTCCTGGCAGAACTCGATGACCGCCAGCTGCATCCCAAAGCAAATGCCGAGGAAAGGGATCTTGTGCTCTCGAGCATATTTAATGGCCAGCTTCTTCCCTTCTGAGCCCCGTTTGCCAAAGCCCCCGGGGACCAATATCCCATCGACGTCGCCTAAGGTGGCGTCGAGGTTATCTTCGGTTAAGTCCATCGACTTGACCCACTTGACCCGGACTTCGCTATCTAGGGCATAGCCGGCCGCCTTCAAGGCCTGATAGACCGAAAGGTAGGCGTCTTTGAGCTCAACGTATTTGCCGACCAAGGCGATGGTGGTTCGCTTCTTTAAGTACTTGATCCGCTCGATCAAGTCGTTGAGGGCGCTTAAATCGGGGGCCGGAGCACTGATCCGAAAGTGATTCAGGACATAATCGTCGATTCCCTGGTTATGGAGCTTAATCGGCAGTTCATATAAACAAGGGCAGTCATCGGCCTCAAAGACCCCGTTTAAGGGGACGTTGCAGAATAAGGAGACCTTCTCTCTGGTATGGGTCGATAACGGGACTTCGCTCCGGAGGATGATGGCATCGGGCTGAATTCCTAAGCCGGTCAGTTCCTTGACCGAATGCTGGGTCGGCTTGGTCTTGCTCTCCTCGCTGGTCTTCAGATAAGGGACCAAGGTATTGTGCAAAAACAAGGTATTCTCATAGCCGAATTCCAGCCGAGCTTGCCGGATGGCCTCTAAGAACGGCAAGGATTCGATATCGCCGACCGTCCCCCCGATCTCAGTGATGACGACGTCGGCATCGCTGACTTTCGCCGCCTCCATCAATCGGGCTTTGATCTCATTGGTCACATGGGGGATGACCTGAACGGTGGCCCCGAGGTAATCGCCCCGCCGTTCCCTAGCGATGACCGAAGAATAGATCTTGCCGGAAGTGACCGAGCTCTCTTTGGTCAAATTCACGTCGAGCCAGCGTTCATAATGGCCGATGTCGAGGTCGGTCTCGGCCCCGTCTTCGGTGACGTAGACTTCCCCATGCTGATAAGGGGACATGGTCCCGGGGTCGACGTTGAGATAGGGGTCGAACTTCTGCATGAACACCTTCAATCCCCGGAGCTTAAGCAGCATCCCGATAGAGGAGGCGGAAATGCCTTTGCCTAAACTCGAAACGACCCCACCGGTCACGAAGATGAATTTGCTTGCCATAAGTTGCCCTCAACTAAACAACTTGCCTATTGTATGCTCAAAACCCCTTCCTGCGAAGCAAATAGGTCGGCCCAATTAGACGATGTCTAATCTTTTAAGGCAAAATCCCGACGGAGCGTTTGCCCGTCCATCGTCTCGATGACCACTTCCTTATAATGGGTCGGCATCCCCAGATGGACCGGGACGATCGAAAGGCCATGCTCTTCGTCGGCTTGGATGAGGTAGAGGTTATATTCGCCTTTGGTATAGCCAAGCCCATTTCCCTCATCCTCGTAATGGTAACAAGCGGCTTCATTTCCGGTCCAAAGAAGCCGCAAAGTCGGGCTGAATTCGGTCGTCTTAGTCCCGACCGGGTTCAAGACCACGATCGAATGGTCGCGGACGAAGAGGTTCAAAGCCCTTTCATCAGCCTCGATGATTTCATAGCCTTTCTTATGGAGTTTATGGTCGAAGTAGGAATAGAAATCATCGGGGAAATAGACCGCCCGTTTTTGCTCGCCCGCCATTAAAGACGGAGCCAAAAGCAACGATTCGCCGAGCATGATGGCACTATTGTCGTTATAGACATCCTTTTCCTCGGGGAAGTTATAGACCAAAGGACGGAGGACGGCTAACCCACTGGAAAGATTGAGAAAAAGGGTATCGTAAATGGTCGGCAATATCTCATAACGAGTCAAAATGGCTCGGCGGTAAATATCCTCGGTCTTCTTATCGAAGGCATAGGGCTCTTGATGACGGGTCCCAATCGAGGAATGGTTCCGCAAAACCGTCGACAAGATCGAAGCGTTGATGAATCTTTGCAGCAGATGGTCCGGGCAATCGCCCCCGAATCCGCCGATATCGACCCCGATGTTGGCGAAGCCGCTTAAGGAGAGGTTGGCCAATTGGGGGATGCTTAGCCGGAGATGGTCATAGATCGAATTGTTGTCCCCGGTCCAGGCCCCGGCATAACGAGGCGTCCCGGCATAGGCGGCTCTAGTGATGACATATGGTCGCTTTTTGGCTTTGATGAACCCTTTATAAGTCGCCTTATCCATATAATGGCCATAGATGTTATGGGCTAATTCGTGTTTCAGCCCGCCCATCTCGACGTCTAAGGGCAAGGGACCTTTGAAGGAAGCCGGCTCGTTCATGTCGTTCTCGATGCCCCCGATCCCGGTTTCATTTAGGAAATCGGCGACCTTATCCGACCACCATTCCTGGACCTTCGGATTGATGAAGGCCGGGAAGACCGAATCGCCGGGCCAGACTTCGTTATGGTAGACCGCGCCATCAAGGGTCGAGAAATAGCCGTTCTTTATCCCCTCATCGTAGATCTTATAGCCTTCTAAGGCCTTGACCCCGGCATCGACGATCGGGATGAGGTGGATACCTTCCTTCTTTAGTCTATCGGTCAAGCCCTTCATATCGGGGAACCGTTTCTTATCGACGGTGAAGTCCATATAACGGTCCATGTAATCAATATCAAGATAGACGGCGGACAATGGAATATCAGCTTTCTTATATCCTTCAACCACATCCAAGACATCTTGCTCACAGACATAGCCCCACCGGCTTTGCTGGGCCCCTAAGGCCCAACGCGGCGGCAACGGGTTCCGACCGGCGATGGAAGTGTAGTCGGCGATGACGTCGGGCATCGCCCCGAAGAAGCAATAAAGGTCCAAACCCCCCGCCGAGTAGCCGTAGGTAACGTAATCCGGATCCTCTTTCCCGATGTCGAAACGGCAAAGGGAGGTATTGTCGAAGAAGAGGCCAACCGTTAGTTCAGGCTTGAATAGGAGCAAGAAAGGAATCGACTTATAAAGCGACTTGAAAGTCTCGACATGGGGATGGGGGTCATCGGTGTTCCAGTTGATGTAGGCATAGCCCCGCTTATCAAGGGGGCCGGTCTTGTCGCCTAAGCCATAGACCGGGCCAGTGAATTCAAACGAGAGGCCGCCGATCGAACTATCGGAAGATCCGGAATCATGGCCTTCCTTCTTGGCGATGTCGACGTCATCATGGGTCAATTGGGCGGGACGATAAGCAGAGGCAACCAAGGCTTTGGCCCCATTAAAATAGACGACGAAGTTCAAATCCTCGTCGAACTCGATCTTCAACGATTCATATTCAATGACATTATCACTCGCCTCCGCCCCATCGGCTAAGACACTCAATTTCGGGACGGCGGCTGACGGCAACGAATCGAGGTCATGGATTCGAAAAGCGACCGGGGAAAGGAAAGACAGGATCCGGGTCGAGTTCCGTCCTTCCAACCGGAACTCCCCACTAGGCAAAGCAGTTATCTTCATACGCGTACTAATATAAATAAAGGAAAGGCAACAAGGAAGCAGAAGGCATAAAAAAGGCCTGAACGAATCAGGCGGATTGGTGATTTGGTGACCCCAGCTGGAGTCGAACCAGCCATTGGACCTTGAGAGGGTCCCGTCTTAACCGATTGACCATGGGGCCGTGGGGTCGGTGCATATTAAACTACGTCATCTTGCAGATATCAAGAAAAAACCGGAATTAGCCGAACCAAAAAGCCATAGAGGCTCTCACCCCCATGGCGATTTCATGTTTTTCCTTCCCTTTTTGCGGGCCTTTTCAGAGTCAGGCGACGATTTCTTCTAACCGGGCCTTCACTTCCGTCTCCCCTAAGATCTCAAGGATCTCGTGGAGATTCGGGGATTGGGTCGAGCCGGTGATGGCGACCCGGAGGATCTCGGCACAGTCGGAGACCGAGCCTTTATACTTCTCCGGATTGGCTTTGTAGTCTTTGTTGGAAATGGCGAACCCATGGGCCTCGCCAATTTCCTTGACCCCGTTCCACCAGGCGTTCTCATCAGTGTGGAAGAGCATGTGTTCCTTTAAGTCAGAAAGCACTTCCTTAACCAAGGCCTTATCCTGGGCGAAGGGCAAGCCATGCTGGAACATGTTCTTCCATTCATCATGGAAGAAGAAACGGATCAGCGGATAGATATCGGAATACTTGGCGTAGTCCTTACGCGGGTTCTTCCGGTCTTTCTCGATGTTGAGGATCTTCTTGATGTATTCCGGGTCGGCATCGATCCGGGCAGCGAATTTCTCATCATGGGCATGGGCGTAAGAAGAGACGGCGTCGAAGAGCTCGGCTAAGGGCATCTTGGCGATGACTTCTTTCGAGAAGTAATTGAGCTTACCCTCATCGAATAAAGCCCCATCGAGGCTCATCTTCTTCAAGGAGAAGGGGAATTCCTTCAAGTCAAAGGACTTGTGGGCGATCGACCATTCCTCGAAGTTCGAGTTGGCGATCGACATCAGATAGACCAATAACGCCTGCGGGCAGTACCCATTGTCGAGGAAGTAGGAGACGGCGGCCTCCGGATCCTTCCGCTTGGAGAGCTTCCGCTTGTTCCCGTGGTCTAATTTCATGATCGAGGGGATATGGGCATATTTCGGCGCCTTCCATCCCAAAGCTCGGAACATATCGAGATGGATCGGGGTCGAGGGGATCCATTCCTCCCCGCGGGTGATGATGGTCGTCCGCATGAAGTGATCATCGCAGACGTGGGCGAAATGATACGTCGGAAGGCCATCGGACTTTAAGATGACGACATCGGTGTCATTGTCCTGAAGCTCGATCTCGCCCCGGATGGCATCGGTGAACTTGGTCTTCTTGTCATGGTCGCCATTGCTCTTGAACCGGATGACCCAAGGGGTCCCAACCTTGATCTTGGCAATCCGCTCATCGACCGAAAGGTTCCGGTCGCGGGCATAGGCCCCGTAATAGCCAGGAAGAATCTTATGGGCTTCCTGAAATTTCCGGATGGCATCTAAGTCCTCCGGGGTGCAGAAGTCGGGATAAGCCCGGCCGATCTTCACCAGTTCCTTGATGACGGTCCGGTAAATCTCTTTCCGTTCCGACTGCTTATAGGGTCCATAGTCCCCTTTGTCCCCGTCAGGGAAATAGCCTTCGTCGGCCACGATCCCGAATTCCGAAAGCTGGCTGATCAAAAGATCGCCCGACCCTTCGATGGTCCGCTTGGTGTCGGTGTCCTCAAGCCGGAAGAAGTAAACCCCACCGCTTTTCTTCGCGGTCAAATAGGAAACCATCGAAGTGAAAAGCGAGCCGGTGTGGAGGAATCCGGTCGGGCTCGGGGCGAACCGGGTGACTTGGGCGCCCTCGGGTAGATTCCGGGGCGGGTATTTCTTTTCCAGGTCCTCGATGGTCAAGTTGACGTCGGGGAAGAGGAGTTCGGCTAAATCGGCATTGGTGCTCATATCGCAACCTCCTAATGTCCGGGCAAGATTATATAATCATGCAATTAAATGTTCCACTTGAAACCGCTATAGGACGTGCATATAATACACGAGCCTAAACAGGCAACCGCAGGCGTAGTTCAATGGTAGAACATTACCTTGCCAAGGTAAATACACGGGTTCGATTCCCGCCGCTTGCTCCATCTCGTCACTTCCCCCGATAGCATCGGGGTTTTCTTTTACTTCTTATCCCCAATTTGGCTATAATGGCCTCACTATGATCGACTTAGACCTCCCCTTGGGCGCCGGACTAGACGAAGACGCCCTCTCCCGCCTATGCAAATCCAATCACCAATCCGGTGAATCGGCGGCTTCCTATAAAGGAAAGGAAACCACCCTCCTCCAAAGCGTCGAGACCCTCACCTATGCCTTCGATGCCGCTTTCTTCTACCGCCATAACCATGGTTCGGACTATTCGGAGATCGCTTTCAATCCCCATAACCATTTGGAAAACGGCTTAACCCCTAAGGATGTAATCGATTCGGCCATCGCTGGCTTAGAGATGGCGAAGGCCGAAACCAAGAAAGCCGGCCAGCTGTTGCTGGAAGCCGATGATTTATCGATTTGCGAGTTGGCTTTAAGTTATCAAGGTAAAGGGATCGCCGGAGTGGTCTTAAAGGCCAATCAAACCCAAGCGATGGATTATTGTCTGAATAAATCTCTACCCTTCATCTTGGATTTAGCCGGCGAGAAAGAAGGCAAGATCGCCCTCCGTTATAACCCCGCCCGGATCAAAAACGCCGAGGAAGCATTGAATGATCGCCTAACCAAAAGCTTGGTGGCTGCCCTCCAAACCCCGATTGAGGTCAGCGATACCCCCACTTTCCTATCCTTAATGAAGGAAGGGCTGAACCCGGTTTTGACCGATGGGCTCAAAACCCATGAGTTGTATTCCGACTTGCGGAAGGAATGCCTCCACCATCAGATCCAGGCCGCCTTGCTTGAAGCCGACCAAAAAGAATTCCTAAAGGAGATCGTCGATGGAATCAACGCCCGCCCGGAAGACATTTGACCGGATATTCGGCAATCGCCCCGAAGGCTATAAGCTCGGGATGGACATCGCCGGCGGGGTCGTGACTTTCTTGGCCATGTGCTACATCCTCCCGGTCAATGCCGCCATCTTAAGCGACACCGGGATGGACCCTTTAGGCGTCTTCGCCTCGACCGCCTTAATAAGCGGCATCGCCACCATCTTAATGGGAATCCTCGGCAAAGCCCCCATCGCCTTAAGCGCCGGCATGGGGCTCAACGCCTTTTTGACCTACACCATCTGCGGCATCCTCGGCTTCTCTTGGCAAGAGGGGATGATCATCCTCACCGTCTCCGGTTTGCTTTATCTGCTTCTTTCCGTCACCAAAATCCGCCTCTACATCGTCAAAGCCTTCCCAAGCGACGTCAAAAAGGGGATCTCGGCCGCCCTCGGGGCCTTCTTGGCCTTCATTGGGCTCAAAGGGGCGGGCATCATCGTAAGCGACCCTTCCACCCTCGTTGCCCTCGGTTCGATCTCGACCCCCTCGGTCTTGCTTTCGATCATCGGCATCCTCTTCGTCTTCTTCCTCTCCAACGTCAAGACGAAATCCGGATTGCTCTCCTATTTGGCCCTCCCCCTATCGATGATCGTCATCGCCTTAATCGGCTACTTCATGCGGCTTGGCGGGGTGGCGGATGCGGGCTTACCCAACGTCGACTTCACCAACCATTGGGGGATAAATCATTACGAGAAAGTTTTCTTTTACGGGGTTTTCGATTCTTCTCTCCCCGAGCAGGACTTTGGGAAGATGCTGTTGGATGTCTTCTCCAATCCCTTAAGCTACGCCGCGATAATCTCCCTAATCCTCGTTAACCTATTCGACACCACCGCCACCTTATTGGCCTGCGCCAAAGAGGCGAATCTATTAGATGAGGAAGGCAACCTCCAAGGCAATGGGCCGGTCTTGGCCGATGCCATCGGGGCCGTCATCTGCGCCCCCGCCGGGACCTCGACCGTCACCAGCTTCGCCGAATCGGCGGTCGGCATCAAAACCGGGGCCCGGACGGGCTTTGCTTCCTTAATCACTGGAATTCTCTTCCTCTTATCGGCTTTCCTCTATCCCTTATTCGAGCTCTTCTCCTCTTCCTGCGTCTCGGCCGCGGCCTTGGTCTCGGTCGGCTCCCTCATCTTCGCCTCCAACCTCAAAGACGTGAATTGGGCGAAGCCCGAGGCGGCCGCCGGGGTGTTCATGACGATCCTAATGGTCGTCTTGTCCTATTCCCTTACCACCGGCATCGCCTTTGGTTTGCTCAGTTATCTAGCCGTGAGCCTAGCCCAAGGCAAATATAAGGAAAACGGCTGGATGATGTATGTGGTCGCGGGACTACTGGCCGCATCCCTTATCATCACCGAAGTGATCAAGGCTTGAGTTTGCCCCGGAGGTTCAAAGCGCTCAAATCGTGGACCGCCACCGCGACCGAATGGGGGTCGAGGGGATCGACCGGCTGGGATTCGAGGTACTTGATCAAATCCGGGAACCGTTTCAAGGAAACGATGAAGTTATCCGAATAGGTATTGTCGAGCGGGGTCAATAAGCAATCATCGTTGATCAAGACGATGGAAATAAGGAAACGGGAATCGAAGCCGGTCATCATGGCGAGCCGCTCGACCCGGACCTTATTGACCAATAAGGGGTTTTGGATGTAGGTGCTTTTCTTCCCATGGAAATAAATCCAGTTCGGATCGGTATCTTTCGCGGCGATCGCCCCCGGATAGTAACGATCCCGGATGCAATAGACGAACTTCTCCCCGATCATGACGTGATCGATATGGAACGGCTCGGAACCGCCGCTGGTATTGACGAAGTCATTGATTAGGAAGTAGTCGTTATATAAAACCGTCTTCCGGACCGTCCGGTAGTACATCCGGATGGTGAAATGCTTATAGAGGAATCTTTTTAAAGCCGGGTATAAAAACAGAACCAAGAACGCCACCCCGATCAGGCAGGCCAGCACGATGAAAAGGCAAAGCCGAACTTCGTAGGGCCAGCCGAAATCGACGATGGCTAAGCCATTCATCTTAGGCGAAATCCTCCGCCGTCCGGATGGCGACCTCGACCATGTCAACGAGGCCATTTTGCCGTTGCTCGGCGCTCATCTCCTCCCCGCCGAAGAAGGAATTGGAGACGGTGAGGATGCAGAGAGCGTTCTTCTTCAAAGTCGCGGCATTGGCGTAAAGCGCATAGGATTCCATCTCGACCCCGAGGACCGATAATCCAGCCCATTTCTTCCAGTAATCCGGATCGGCGTCGTAATACCCGTCGGCGCTTAACACATTGCCGACATGGACGTTCTTGCCGAGTTCTTTAGCCGCTTGGTAGGCGCTTAGCAATAAGGGGAAGGATGCGACGGCGGAATAGGTCCCGCCTTTTAGGTCATACCGCCCCATCCAGTTGGAATCGGTGCAGCTGCCTTCGGCTAAGATTACGTCGCCAAGGCCAATGTCTTTTTGATAGGCCCCGGCCGTCCCGATCCGGATGATCGATTCGACCCCGTAGAAAGCAAAAAGCTCATAGGAATAAATGCCGATCGAGGGCATCCCCATCCCTGAGGCCATGACCGAGATCCGCTTGCCGTTTTTGGTATAGCCGGTGTAGCCATAGACGTTCCGGGTCGAGGTGACGAGTTTGGCGTCCTTCAAGAAGGTTTTGGCGATCCATTCGGCCCGTAAGGGATCGCCGGGCATCAGGACGACTTTGGCGAAATCTCCGTCTTTCGCCGCGATGTGAGGGGTAGCCATGTCAGTTGTTCTCCTTTGTTGATACATCGATTATATAGGCTTTGGAACAAGCATCGGTAAAGGAACGGTGACCTTTCGATAATCCCACCACGATCCCCTCAACGAGCAGGGAAATCCCAATGGTCGAAAAGGCCAATAGGACCAAGACCGTCGCCCGGACCACGTATTGCCTCGAGCTTAACGGGCTTCCGTCTTCCTGGCATAAGGCCAAATCAAAGAAACGAAGCCCTAAGGTCTGGCCTTTCTTAAAACCGGGATAAATCGCTAAATACAAAACGTCGACCCCGAGGACGAAAGCCCCGGTGACGAAGGCGATGATGGCATTGGAGAGGACGACCGAAAAAGATGGATCGACCATGGTATTGACCAAGATGGCGATCGAGGGCAGGCATAAAACCAAGTCGAGCAAGACGACCAAAGCGAAATCGAGCAAGGCGGCGGCGATCCGCCGGGAGGCAAGGCTTTTGGAGGCAACCGGCTTATCCATACGGATAAAGGATACCATCAAGCAGGCTAACTGGCTATTCGACCGTGACCGATTTGGCTAAATTACGCGGCTTATCGATCGGGAGCCCTTTGGCTTCCGCCAGATAATAGGCCAGCAACTGGGAGATGACGACCGCCGGCCCCACCCCTAGGTATTCGGGGACGGCTGGGAAGGAAAGCAAATCGCCCTCCCGGGTGTATTTCTCATCGGAGACGACGAGGATATCGGCGCCCCGCGAGGCCAATTCGACGAAGTTATTCCGGCTGCTGGCTTCCTTTTCGGCGTCGCTAATATAGCCGACGACCAAGGTCCCTTTTTGGATAAGAGCAATCGGCCCGTGCTTAAGTTCGCCGCCCGGATAGGCTTCAGCGTGGACATAGGCCACTTCCTTCATCTTCAATGCCCCTTCTAAGGCCGCCAAATAGTCATAGCCCCGCCCGACGTAGAAGGCATCGGTCGCGTCTTTCCGTTCATAGGCCAATTTCTTGATCTTCGAATCGTCGGCGAGGATTTTCTCAATCGAGGAAATAAGGGTCCGGATATCCCCTTCAACATGCCCGTCGCCTTTTAAGGCCGCGACCAATAAGGCCAAGTAAGCGATCTGGGCTAAGTAGGATTTGGTCGAGGCGACCGCCACCTCAACCCCCGCGTAAAGAAGCGAGGAGAAAGTGGCCTTCCGTTCCAAGGTCGAGCCTTTGGAATTGGTGACGACTAAGTTCGGGAGGTTATTGTCGTTGATGACTTTCTGACATTTGATGAGGTCGGCCGTCTCCCCCGACTGGGAGAGGATGATGAAGAAAGGATTCTCCCCGATGTCATAAGGGTCATAAGCCCATTCGGAGGCGATGGAGGCGCCGCTGCGCTTGCCGATGCTCCGGAAGTATTTGACCCCGACTTTGCAAGCATAGAAACTGGTCCCACAGGCGAGAAAATGGACTGAGGAGGCCATCTTGATCATCGACAGCATGTTCTTGTCGAAGACGAAGCCGTCATCGAGGTAATTATCCAATAAACGCCGCAAAACCGAGGGAATTTCATGGATTTCCTTAATCATATAATGGGGATAGCCATGGAGATCGTCGTCATAGAAATCCTTGCTCCGGGCGACGATTTCCCTTTCGACTGGGTTGCCCTCGGAAAAGATGGCATGGCCCTCGGCTTCCAAATAGCCGTAATCCCCATCCTCTAAGTCGATGAAGGATTCGGTGAGGCCGATCATCGCCCCGGCATCGGAAGCGAGGTAATTGGCCCCCTCCCCTTTGCCAAGCAATAAGGGGGAGGCGTTCTTCATGAAGTACAGCCGGTTTGGCTCATCGGCGTGGATGATGGCGCAGGCATAGCTCCCTTCGAGTTCTCCCATCGTCTTCTTGATGGCGGAAAGCACATCGCCATGGAAGTTATATTCCAATAAGTCGACCACGATCTCAGAATCGGTGTCGGAAAGGAAGCCATAGCCATGTTTGGCCAAGTCTTTCTTCAAGGCTTTGAAGTTCTCGATGACCCCGTTATGGACGAGGGCGAACTTCCGCTTCATCGAGATATGGGGATGGGCGTTCCGCTCATTCGGCTCCCCATGGGTCGCCCAACGGGTATGGGCGATGCCAACCGTTCCTGGCACAGTTTCCGGCAAGGAGGCGGCAAGGTCCTCCACCTTCCCCGGCATCTTCTTAAGGAAAAGATGCTTCTTATCCAAAACCGCGACCCCGGCCGAGTCATAGCCCCGGTAATCGAGTTTCTTCAGACCATTGATTAAGTAATTTCGGAAGTCGATCTTCCCGACTCCCCCGACTATTCCGCACATGGGGAAACCTCCTTGATAGTATTGACAACCTCGGCGACGGCGGAAACGCAAGTCGCCTCATCCAAATGCTCAGCCATGACCCGGAGCAAGGGCTCGGTGCCGCTGGTGCGGACCAACAATCGCCCGTCGCTGCCGAGTTTCTTCTCAGCCTTCTCGATGGCTTTCTTAACCGCTTCATTAGCTAAGGCCTGATCGCTTTCCTCTTTGCTCGGGAAACGGATATTGACCAAGTTTTGGGGATAAACGTGCAACTTCGGAAGTTCAGCGTAGACATCAGGCTGATTCTCATAGACATTGAGCATCTTAATCGCGGTGAGCAACCCATCCCCCGTATTGAGGGAGGCGCTGAAGATGACATGTCCCGACTGCTCGCCCCCGACCGAGAGATGGTCTTCCTTTAATTTGGCCTGGACGTATTTGTCCCCGACCGAGACAATCTCATAGCCGATTTCCAATTCATCGAGGGCTTTCCTTAAGCCGAAGTTCGACATGACGGTGATGACGACTTTGTTGCCGTTCAATTGGTTATTGGCCTTTAAGCCCAAGGCCCCAAGGTAAATCTCGGCATCCCCATCGATCAGCCGGCCGGATTTATCGATGGCCAAGCAGCGATCGGCGTCGCCATCGAAGGCGAAGGCCAAGTCATAGCCGCCTTTGGCGAACAGTTCCTCCAGCCCTTCCATGTGGGTTGATCCACAATGGTTATTGATGTTCTTGCCGTCGGGGGAGGCGTTGATGAAGGTCGCGTCGACCCCGAGTTTGGCGAATAAGGCCGGGGCAACCATCGAGGCCGACCCGTTGGCCAGATCGCAGAGCACCTTGACCTTCCTCTCCCCCTCGTATTGGGAAGAAAGGAAATTCAGATATTGCTCTTTGAGTTCGGGGGAATAGACGTATTTCCCCTCTTTGATAGGGAGGTAGTCGTCTTTGGAATCGATATAATCCTCAATCTCTTCCTCAATCGCTTCGGCAAGCTTTTCCCCGCTGGGGGCGAAGAGCTTGATCCCGTTGTCGGTATAAGGGTTATGGGAAGCCGAGATCATGATCCCGTAATCATAATGATTGGCCTCAACCAAATATGAGACGGAAGGCGTGGTCGAGACCCCTTCGTCCAGCAGGGTGCCCCCGCTTTTGAGGACGCCCTCTTTTAAGGCAGAAAGCAACGCCTCCCCCGATTCCCGGGTATCGCGGGAAATAAGGATGGTGTTGGGATGGCCATTCGGGTATTGGCCGATATAACGGCCGATCCGATAGGCGATGTCCTCAGTCAGTTCGATTAAAGCCCGACCGCGGATGCCGTCGGTTCCAAAGTAACGCGTCATAAGCCTCTCCTTATTGATGGTTGGTTTTGTCGCTCGCCATGTATTCTTCGAAGGTCTGGAGGAAGGAATCGGGTTCGACCGATTGGATCTCCCCTTCATAGGCGATGGAAATGCGGCCGGTCTCTTCGCTGACGACGACGGTGACGGCGTCGACTTGGCTCGAGATCGATAAGGCCGCCCGGTGCCGGGAGCCGAATTTCCCCGGCATGGCGATATCGACGGTCTGGTAATAGACCGAGGCGGCGGCGATGACGTCATTGCGGATGATGACCGCCCCGTCATGGAGCCGGGTCCCCGGATAGAAGATGGTTTGGAGGATCTCGCTCGAAACCGGGCAATTGATGGTCACGCCTTTGGCGATGTAATCACGGAGATTATCGTCTCTTTCGAAGGTGATGAGGGCCCCGATCTTCTTCTTCGACATGATCAAGACGGCATCGGCGACTTTCTTATACACCGCTTCCCGGTCGAATAAGGCCTCGGGAGTCGGCTTCCCGCGGAAGATCTTCGGCTGGGGCCGCTTCTTGACATTGTTGGAGACGTACTTCCGCCCCTCCGCCGAGTTATGGAGGAAGAAGAAGGAAACGCCGACGATGAAGAAGGCGAGAACGATGAAAAGCAATAAGTCGAGGCCAAAGAGCCAGAACAAGACGATGGCCAATTCGGAGGCGACTAAGAAAGTCCGGACGAAGGATCGTTTCAGCCAGAAGAAGAGGACCGTGTCGAAGCCGGCGAAGATGATAATCGCCATGATGAGCGAAACGAGGTTCAGATAATTCCCCATGTCGAGATAGGGGGCGGGATCGGAAGAAAGAAGGAGGAAATTCATGTTCATAGCTTATTTTTCCTGGGCATGGGCATAACGGGCGGCGGCGCTGGCGGCAATGGCCCCGACGATGTCGTCGAGGAAGGTATTGTGGTTGCCGGGATAGCTACCGTCGGGATTCTTCTTATTCAGTTGCCCGACGATGCCGTATTTGTCTTTGTCGATATAGCCGAAGTTGGTCAAGGCGATGGAGCCGTAGACGTTGCAGATCGAATAGGCCAGCACCTCATCGACCCCGTAAAGACCATCGTCTTCCCGAAGCATCTTTAATAGCACCGGGTCCTCGATGTCGCCCTTGTCGGCGGCTTTATCGATGGCGATGCCGGTCATGATGGTGTATTGGACTTCGCGTTTGCCCAAAACGTCCATCACCGACTCGATCATGTCCTCCCGTTTGAGATCCGGGAAGTAAGCATGCTGGAGGTAGACGGCGCAGTCGGCGATCGCCTCAAGGCTCACGCCCCGGCTTTCCAGCAGCTCTATGCAGTGTTTCCGTAAATCGATCATCGCCAATTACCACGCGAATAATAAAGCCTTGCCTTTGAAAGTGCAAACGCGCGCACGTATAAGCGATTTAAGAAAATCCGCAAAGCGGAAAATCCATCTAGGTTTTGCGGTGTCTACTAAATTTCGCAAATTTTTTAAATGACGAAAAAAGCGGACCCGCTTAGGATCCGCTAATTCGCTCTGGAGCAGCCTGCGGGAATCGAACCCGTATAACCAGCTTGGGAAGCTGGTGTTCTACCACTGAACTAAGGCTGCGCGGTTCAGCGAGGAGTATTAAACAATAAATAGGAGGATTCGTCAACGACCTTTGACGCGAACCGCCCCACCGTTTTTAAGAGCCAGCTCTTTGGCGAAGTTGATGGCCTCTTCTTGGGTGGCGAAGCTCATGACCGCGTTCTTGCTGTTGGCATAACGGACCCGCCACTTCTTGGTGGCTTCCGGGGTGGCCGACCCTTCGAAGATGACGGCCGGTTCCTTCTTCTGCTCGAGAAGCTTGATATCCTCGGGCTTGGTTTCGGCCGGGGCCGGTTTGGGTTCGGCCGGCCGGACGATGATGACGTCGGGGGTCGGGGCGGAGGGCTGCTCTTTCTTCTCTTCGGCAGTCGCCGGCTTCTCCACCGGGGCTACGACCGGTTTGACGACCGGTTCAGCGAGGTTAAGCCGCCTCAAGACGGCATTGAGGGTCCGGAAGGTGGAGCAGAAGGCGATCCAGGGGCCGATGACGATGAAGGCCCCGAAGAAACACCAGTTGAAGAACTTGCCGAATCCCGTCCGCGGGGAGGTAATGCCCAGTTCCAAGGCCTCTTCCTCAATCCGACGGGATAAGGTCGACATCCAGATGATGGTCGGGATGAAGAGAAAGATAAGCGAGAGAATCCAGACGATCCAATAAGGGCACATCTTCCGCTTGGCGAACTTGTTGACGTCCCGATTGACCATCGATAGACAGATCAACGTCCAAATGGACAAAGTGATGATGGAAAGGAAGATGAACAGGATACCGGATCTTCTGACGTGCTTATATTTCATACGATAAAACCCTCAATGAAATTTTAGGCTAAGGCTAAAGGATTGACAACAAAAAACCGCGGTTATCCGCGGAGTCTTGCAACATGGTGGGTGCTACAGGGATCGAACCTGTGACCTCCTGTACGTCAAACAGGTGCTCTCCCAGCTGAGCTAAACACCCATGTTCGTAAGGGTCCGTCTTTTTGACGGCTTGGTTATTATAGAGCCCTCCCCCACCCATATCAAGCACTATTTTTCAAACGAAAGGCCGGACGAACCGGCCGAATGCGCGAATGGTGCCGACTAGAGGAATCGAACCTCCAACCTGCGGTTTACGATACCGCTGCTCTGCCAGTTGAGCTAAGTCGGCGCACCGCATACTTTACACGCCTATAGCCCACCAAACAAGAAAAAGAGGCGCCCAGCGGACGCCTCAACGTCTTATTTCGCTTCTTTCTTTTTCTTCATGATCCACTGAACCAGGACCGCGACCTCATGGATAACCAAGGGCGCGATGGCGAGTAGGAACACATAGAGGTAATCCATCGGATGGTCATGAAGCGGATAGACCTTGAAGAAGGTGTTGATGTAAGGAACCTCGATGACGAAGAGCTGCAAGGCGATGCCGCCGAATAAGGCGATCCAGAGCATCGGGTTCTTGTCGGCGAAGACGTAGATGAAGCTCTTCTTGGTGTTGATCATGCCAAGCATGTGGAAGAGCTCGGAGAAAGCCAAGACGCAGAAGGCCATCGACTGGGCCTCCTCGACCACCATCTCCGCCCCATAGAGGCTGGCGTTGGAAAGGTATTCCCATAGGGAGACATTGGCCCCCGGGTTGGCGGCGTTATAGGCGGCCAATTCGTTGATGGGCGCGATCAAGAAGGCGGCTAAGGTGATGAGACCGATGATGATACCATAGCCGAAGGTGATGAGATAACCGCCGTGGCTGAACAGCGATTCCTTCGGGTCGCGCGGCTTATCGTTCATGATATCGTCCGGCTTCTTGTCGGCCCCTAAGGCGATGGCCGGGAATGAGTCGGTGATGAGGTTGACCCAAAGAAGATGGATGGCGATAAGGGGCGAGGGGATGCCGATGATCGCCGCGATGAGCATCGCGACCACCTCGCCGATGTTGGAAGACAATAGGAAGAGGACGGTCTTCTTGATGTTGGCATAGATGCCCCGCCCTTCCTCGACCGCTTTCTCGATCGAGGCGAAGTTATCGTCGGTTAAGACCATATCGGCCGCCCCTTTGGCGACGTCGGTCCCGGTGATGCCCATGGCGATGCCGATGTCGGCGGCCTTTAAACTCGGGGCGTCGTTAACCCCGTCCCCGGTCATGGCGACGGTTAAGCCATTGGCCTTGATGGCTTTGACGATCGAAACCTTATTGGAGGGCGAGACCCGGGCGAACACCCGGCAGGTCTTGACCTTTTCCTGCAATTCCTCATCAGTGCAGGCGTCGATTTGATCGCCCGACATAACCTGGGACTCGCTGTCGGCGATGCCAAGTTCCTTAGCGATGGCGAAGGCGGTGTCCTTATGGTCGCCGGTGATCATGATGGTGACGATGCCGGCTTTCTTTAAAGTCTTAACCGCCGGCTTGGCCGCTTCCCGCGGAGGATCGACCATGCCGACTAAGCCGACGAAGATGAGGTTGTCTTCTTCCACTTCCCCGCCTTCGCGGTAAGTGAGCGAGAGGACCCGGAGGGCTTCGGAAGCCATGGAGGAAGAGGCTTCTTTGATGGCCTCGACGTCCTTATCGGTGACCTTGCGGACTTCGCCGTTAACGAGGATATGGGTGGTATGCTTCAAGACTTGGTCCATCGCCCCTTTGGTGAACTGGATGGACTTACCATTATCGTTATGGAGGGTCGACATCATCTTCCGGACCGAGTCGAAGGGGGCTTCGTTGATCCGGGGGCTCGCTTTCTCTAACTCGGTCTTCTTCATCCCGAGGCCCACGGCGAATTCGACCAAGGCCACCTCGGTCGGGTCGCCATAGATGCCGCCTTCGACTTTGGCGTCGCTGCAAAGCGATAAGCCTTTGGCCAATAAGGTCAAATGGTCTTTATTCGCCTCGAATTGGTCTTTGTTCATGATCGCCCCCGGGACATAAGCCTCGACGACGGTCATCTTATTTTGGGTGAGGGTGCCGGTCTTATCGGAGCAGATGACCGAGACGGCGCCAAGCGTCTCAACCGAGGCTAAGCGCCGGACGATGGTATTGACCTTGACCATCTTCCCGACCCCGAGGGCCAAGACGATGGTGACGACGGCGGTCAGCCCCTCCGGGATGGCGGCGACGGCCAAGGCGACCGAATCGAGGAGGGCGTCGCTCCAAGTGGTGGCGATATTGGATAGGATCAAAGCCCAGATGATCTTGACGCATAGCATCAAAATGACGACGCCGACGGTCAGGATGCCTAAGAACTTAGACAGCTGGGCTAATTTCTTCTGCAACGGGGTCATCTCGTCCTCTTCGCCCGAAAGCATTGAGGCGATGCGGCCGATCTCGGTCTTCATGCCAGTCGCAATGACCACGCCTTCTCCCCGGCCATAGACGACGGGGGTCGACATGAACACTTCGTTGAGCCGGTCGCCGACGCCCGATTCCCCGGTTAAGACGATCGAAGCGTCTTTCTCGGCCGGGACCGATTCGCCGGTTAAGGAGGATTCGTCGGCTTTCATCGAGAAGGTCTTGATGAGCCGGAGGTCGGCCGGAACGGTCCGCCCTTCCTCTAAGATGACGATATCGCCAACGACCACTTCCTCGGCCGGGATTTCGATTAGCTTCCCGTCCCGGCGGACAGTGGCGGTCGGGGCCGACATCTTCTTCAAGGCTTCTAGCGCTTTCTCGGCCTTCATCTCCTGGATGGTGCCGATGGTCGCGTTTAAAATGACGACCAAGAAGATGATGATGACGTCGACGAATTGCTCGAACTTCTCATCGAAGGGGAGCTCGGGTTCTTGGACGACGGTGTAGATGCCTAAGGCCACCGAGATCAGCGCGGCGATAAATAGGATCAAGGTCATCGGGTCCTTCATGTTGTTGAAGAAGATGACGTACCAGGGATCCTTAGGCTTCTCGTCGAGTTTGTTCCGCCCCTCGTTCTCGAGTTTCTTCTTCGCTTGATCAGCGCTTAAGCCAACTTCGGGATCGACGGAAAAAGCGGTCAATGTTTCTTTGACATTCTTGTCTTCGTACATATTTCCTGTCCTTCTCTCAATATGAGTTAAGGTCTCGCGAGGTGTTACCCCCTCGGTCCCGGCTTATTCAGCGGGATGTCGAGATCCGAGCGAGCGCTACTCCCCTTACGGCGCGTAATGATACCACGCCCCATTAATAATATTAATAATTACTTACGGTAGAGCCGTTCCAAGGTGAAGACGATAGCGACCGACATTATGAGTTCGGATATCGGGAGCAAGAAGATGGTGGCGATGGTCAAAGCCGAAGCCCCGGGGTTGATGTACATCTCCATCCCGATGAGCAAAGCCAAGATGAATAACAAGGACGAAGAATAGATGATCGCGTATTTCCGAACCGGCCGGTAATCGGCAAGGGGGTTGACCAGATATTTATAGATCTTTCCGTAAAGGATAAAGCCGAGGATCCCACCGACGATGACGGCGATTAGGTAGATTATAACCAAGGCCAGTGAGACCGGATTGGCGACCGAGAAAAGGGCGAAGGCAGTCCCGCCCATCATGAGCCCCGACCAAATCTGGTCGAAAGCCATGAAGAAGACGAAAAGGGTAATCCCCCGATAGGCGGCGTTGTCGTTACGGATATTACAGATAAGGATGATCAAATAGGCGATGAAATAGAGAATGTAGTTCCACAAGGTAGTGAAATCGAACATCCAGTTGAGGGCGCTCATATCGAGGAAGAAGCAAAGGCAGAGCAAGACGGTGGCGAGCCCCGAAAGGCCGACCGCCAAGATCTTGTTTTTCCGATGTTTCAAATAGAGCCCGAGATGCATGGGCTTATAATAGATATTCCTAAGCAAAAGGCAAGCGGATGGTAAGCGGCAAGTTCGAATTCGGAAAAATAGTTGATTCCCCTTTGTATCGGGAAGAATACGGGCAGACCCCGGAATACGAAGAAACCGGCGGATTCAATTTCGCTTTGGTCAAAGATAACTACATCCTAGTTTTGGCCTATTGCCATCCCCTCGACCCCGAGCATTGCCAGCTTGACGAATTGATCGTGCCCCCAAGCCTGCGCCATAAGCAGCTGGGTTCCTATGCTTTGCGTTTCATCGCCACCCGGGCCCGCCAGACCGGGGCCCGAAAGCTTATCGCCCTCGCCCCGATCGAATTGCTCCGGTTCTTCTTAGTCAACGGATTCAAAGAAGACGAGACCGGGGAGATCGTCCTCGATGCCCATAAAAGGCAATGCGTCACCGTCATCAAAGATATCGCCGAACCCCATCGGAAAGGCCATTTCCGCCCATTTGGTTAAACTTTTGCGCCCTTTTCCCAATATTCAAATTTCCCTTCTTCTTTGAAAGCGATTTCCCACTTTAATTACGCGCGCACAAGCGTATGATTGCCCGAATGGGAGGAGATAAGCATGTCCTTAAGTTCCCTGATATCCACTAGTTTCACCAACGAGCCGTATATGATCCTGCTCCCGCTGGGCCTTATCCTCATCGTTGGCAAATTGCTGTCATTACTGATGGCGAAGTTCAAGATCCCCGAGGTCATCGGCTATTTGCTCGGCGGCTTATTGGTCGGTCTTTTCTACTTCATCCCGGAAGAAAGTCAGTTCATCCTGACCGACTATTCGGTCGAAGGCATCAATGACTTAGCCAAGATTGGGGTCGTCTTGATCCTGTTCGAAGCCGGGGTCACCACTAACCTCGGTCAGATTAAGAAACAAGGGAAGTCGAGCATGGTCATCACTTCCTTCGGCGTCATCTTCCCGCTCGTCCTCGGGTTCTTAGTCGCCTTCATGTTCCGCTTCTTCGGCCATATGGATGAATCCTTCTATATCGGCTTAGAGCAAGCCGGGACCTCGCCTTTCTATTCCGATATCTATTATGGGGTCATCTTGACCGCCACCTCGGTCTCCATCACCGTCGCCACCTTGAAAGAATTAGGCAAACTCGATGGCCCGGTCGGGACCAGCTTAGTCAGCGCCGCCATCATCGACGACGTAATCGGCATCGTCTTGCTCTCGATCGTCATCTCCTTATCCGGCGGGGAAGAAGCCACCGCCCCCTGGGTCATCTCGACCGGGGATTCGGCTTGGTCGGTCGTCTTCTTGATCCTCATCATGGCCGCCTTCTTCGCCATCTCCATCGCCTTAGGCATCGGCGTCCATAAGCTCTTCGACTGGATGGGGAAGAAATACCCCCACCACCGTCGGATCCCGATGCTCTCCTTGGGCTTCTGCTTCCTCTGGGCCTTCGTGGCCGAGATCTTCCACATCGCCGACATCACCGGGGCTTACGTCGCCGGCTTGATCCTCGCCAACACCAGCGCCTCCTCCTATATCGATCATCGGGTCGAGACGACCGCCAACGTCTTATTCACCCCGGTCTTCTTCGCCTCGGTCGCGCTTAAGATGTTCTCCTCCTTAGGGGTCGGCTCCTCCTCAGCCGAATCGATCTCCTCGATTTCCGGCGTATTCATCGGCTTCGGCTTAGTCTGGGTCGTCTGCGGCCTCCTTGGCAAAGTCTTAGGCGCCGGCTTCGGAGCCAAGATCACCGGATCCAATTTCAAAGACTCGACCATCATCGGGGTCGGCATGATGGCCCGGGCCGAGGTCTTGATCGTCACCGCCCAGGAAGGGGTCGATTCCGGCTTGGTTGAGCCGGCCATCATCCCCTTCACCCTCATCCTGATCTTGGTTTCGAGTTTCCTCACCCCCATCCTCCTCCGTTACCTTTGCAAAGAGAAAAACGAAGTCGTGAAAGGAGCCTAAGATGTCTGCTTTAAAAGCCTTCAACTGCGGCGCTTCAATCGTCGCCTACCTCAAGAATGGCCATCACTATGGCATGACCTGCGCCTGGGCCATGATGACTGATTACTCTGGCATCGCCATGCTGCTCGGCGGCCAAGCCCAAACGAGCCAGAACCTCGAAGTCGGGATGAAAGTTGGGGTCTCTTCCTTAGCGAGCGACCAAGCCGAGATTTCCCGGGCCTTTGGCCGCGGGCATAGCGAATCAATCGACAAATTCGCCCTCGCCGACATGGAGATCAAAGGAGAGATGGCCTTAGTCAAAGGGGCCAAGGTCAAAATGGAATGCACGGTCACTAGGATCGAGCAATTCGAAGGGAACGACAAACTGGTCTTCCTCTCGGTCGATACCTTTGAGCAAGACGATAATAAAGAGTTCTTATACGGTTACGACCCGCTAGCCTATTAATTCCAATACGACCAATAACGAAGCTTCGGCAACGGATGCTCCAGCATCTTATCGACATAAAGCGAGGTGATGAGTCCCTCGCTTTTGTTTTGTAAGTAGGAAAGGAGGCCGCCATCGATCCGGGCAAAAGCCTCTTTGGCCACCAGCAAAGTCAATTTCGCGTCATCTAAGGCCCGATGAGGAGTCAGGTTATTGGGTGTTCCCCCACCTAAGCCGGATAAGGCATCCTCTAAGGATAAAGAACGTTCACTGCCTAAAAGGCGGTCGGCTAAAGGCTGGATGTCAAGGCCTAAGAGGTCAAAGCCGCCTAAGCCATAACGGAGGGAATCGCCCATCAAGAACTTGAAGTCATTGGTCGCGGCGAAGCCAACCGGCAAAGTCGATTCATCCTCCAGAATCTCTTTGATCCGTTGGTAATAGACCGGGAAGGCCGGGGCTTTCTCATATTGGGCGTTGGAGTAAAATAACTGCAAACCCCGTCCGCCTCGATTGACTTTGAAAGGCGACTCGGGATTGATGAGCAATTCGATTTCGTCTTCGATTTGCAAGGATAAAGAGGCGTAAACCCCGCCGAACTCGCATATCTTCCCGATATTTTGATCGGAATTGGCGCATTCCAAATCGAAGAACAAAAGCCGTTTGATCTTACGCGGATCGAACTCAGCGATCCGTTTATCATGGGCCTGTTTGAAAAGATTCAAGGCTTCGAAGGCGAAGCCGCATTCAGGATAGCTTAAGATGCAATCCCCGTAATCTAATCCTAAGAGGTAAGTGACGTCTTCTTCCTCGTAATCGCAAAGGTGGACTAAAAAGGAAAAGGCCTGGCACCCTTGCAATAAGGCCTGGTCATCGAATTGGGTCTTGGCCTCCTCGTAAGGGATATCCTCAGCCACCCCGTAATAGGCCCGGAATAGCCGTTTCAAATCAAAGACCGAGAACCGCTTATTAAAGCCTAAGGCATGGAGCCGAAGATAAAAGGGCTCAACGTCATAGCTGACCAAGGAATGCTCGCTGAATAAAGAAAGGAAAAGGTCGCTTCCGATCTTCGCCGTCCCTTTGTCAAGGCAAAGAAGCCGTTCGTCGGATAGGCAATAGGAAACCGCGTCCTGATCGCCCAGGAAGTCAAAGAAGAGGTACATCAGGAGACCGTTAAGCCCGACATCATGACGTAGACCATGAAGCCGACCGCCACCCCTAAGGCGACTAGGAAGAGGGCTAACTGGGCATAGGCGAAAGCCCGGTTCCGTTCCTTAAAGCAGATTAGAGACAAGACATAGGCGAAGGTCCCGTCGATCAAGGCTGGCAAAGCGATGATCTCGGCCCCGTAAAGCAAACGCTTGGGCAAGGCGAAGATGACAGCGGATCCAGCCAATAAAACGATGGCGACGAAACCCAGGGCCCTTCGATACCCCATCGACCCTTTCTCATCCCGCGAATAGAAGGCCAAGCCAACTAAGGCGAAGAAAAGAATGCAAAGGCCAAGCGGCAAGGCAAAGATCGAGGAACCGATGTAATCGGCCACCCCGAAGTAGTACATGAGGTAATAGGCGATGCCGGATAAAACCAACGGCAAAGGAATGGCGAAGAACCAATAGAGCACGTATTTGAGCATGTCCCAGGATTTGGCTTCAGTCGATTTCAGCTTCTTCCCTAACGGGGCCCCAAGGACATTGGGATCCTCGCCGGCGAAGACCCGGAGTTCGGCCACCTGGGTCTTGGTGACGATTTTATGGGCCCGCGGTGAACGGAGCAAATCGCCTTTCATGCCGGCCCAATCTTCCTTTAAGGAGGGGGCGATATGGAAGTCGAGGTAAGCGAGGTCCGGGGCCATCTTCTCGAGATCGCCTCTTCTAGCCCCGATCCGTAACTGCTCGATGAATTGGAAAACCAAAACCTGTTTCTCTTCGTCTAACCCTAATTTGATGGCAAAGGCCAGGAAATGGATCTTCTGCTCGAAACTTAGGGTCTTCAAGGATTTGACCGTCAAATCGAACTTGGTCGAATCGATCAACGGCATCGAGAGGAAATGAGCCAAGAGGTCCAAGGAATCCTCATCGCCCTCTTCGGCTTTTGACGATAAGACGATTACTTGATCCTTATAGCCTGAGACATCTTTCCGTAAGGCCATCTGGCAAAGGAAGGCGATCCGGAAGGCTTTGTCATCTTCCGAATCCTTATAGGCATGATGGGCGATATCCTCTTTCTCAATGCTCCCTTTCTGATGGAAGACCGAGAGAGCCTTATCGAAGTTCGGCTCATCGTCGAAATAGAGGAAGGAAAGTTCAGTAAATTCCTCGAGGATGACTTTATACAGTTTCTTCTTCGCTTCGGCGACCCGTTCATCGGGGGAGGGGGTAAGCGAAAGGTAATGGTCACGTTCGGCGATGATGGCCTCAAGGCTATCCATGTCGTGGATCGTCGCCTCTTCCCGCTGAGCCAGGATATTAAGTTTGATGGCGAGGGCTTCGTTAAGCAACGATACCCGTTCGGATTCGGCATGGTATTTCATCCCGAGGTCGACGATGTCGTCGATCAAGGCGTCGATCTCAGACTCCCCGCAGGGCGGGAGCCCCTGCTCCTCGTTATGCCGGCCGCGCAAAAGGACCAGCTTCACCCGTTGGTAACCGATCGATTCCTCGATCTGCTCTTTCAGATCGGCGGTCCAAGGGGCCGAGAGATCGTTGGCATGGGAAGCCAAGGAATTCAAAATATCAGAAGCCGAATCAAAGAGCCCTTTCTTGGTCAAAGAGCCGACCGCCATGACCTGACGGGAAATGACTTTGACGAAGGAAGAAAGGAACTTGATATTCTCCTTCGAATCGGATAAATCCTGCTTGGCTTGGGCCAATTTGGCGTCGCAAAGGAGGAGTTTCTCCTTCGATAAGGACATTTCGGCTAAGGATGCCTTCGACTTCGGGAGGCTAAACTCGACGTGGGCGGAGAGTTTCTCTAGATCGAGCAAATCGGAGTTCAGCGCCAAATTATTTTGCTTGAGTTCTAGCAAACGGGTGTTCTGTTCGTCGCTCATTGCTCAACCTCCGTTTGGCTTTCCTCTTCTTTCTCCTCGCCCTTCTCGACCGCTAAAACGGCTTGGAGGTCGCTCACCGAATCGTTGAGGTGGCGCAAGGCTAAGGAGAAATCGCTCATGATGGCGATCTCCCGTTCGGTATAGCTCGCCAGTTCTTGGTTAAGGGCGGCGATATCGGCTTGGCTTTCTTTGAAGAGCTTATCGTTTAGCTCCCTCTTCAAAGTCGCGATCTTCGTCTGCAAGGCGGCATTATCAGCCTCTAACCGAGCGATCTCGTCGCTGCAGTCGACTGCACTCGTCTCTATATTCTCGACTGGCTCGCTCATAAGTTGACTCCTTGGGTCGCAAAGGCCTCGGCGATGGCTTTCTTGCCGTCTTCTAATGCCGACTCAAAACGGGTTTTTGCGAGGGTTTCGATCTCATCGGCCACCGCATGGGAAATGCGTTCCGCCTCCGAGATAGTGGCTTTTTGCGCCTCAATATACTGGCTGAACCCCTGTTGCAGCGCCTCATCGGCCTTGGCGGCTAAGCGGGTGGTTTTCTCCGCTAAGCCAGTGGCCAATTCGGCAAACGCCTTGCCCTGATTATCCATTGACGCGCCTCCTGTCTATTAATTTTCGCCTAAAAGGACCGAAGAGGCAATATTCAATCGGGGAAAAAGGAAGAAAAATCGCTTAAGCGGTCGGCAATTTATTGCCGAGGCCATCCATTACCGGCCCCATCGCCTTCAATTCCTCGGCGTTGAGGACCCCGACTAAGAAGATCAAGGATAGGTAACTGGAGACGAGGCTTAAGATGAGCATCGTCGCGGCGTCGCTGGGGAACAGGGCGGCCGACCGCAAGGATTCATTGGCCCCTAAAAAAGCTTTGAGGGCATTCTCGTAGACCAGGTCGCCTGTCTTGTTGGCTTTAACGAAATTATCGATCAGCTCAACCGTCTTGGCGCAGCCCTCGGCATCGGTCGCTTTGGTGAGCTCTGGCATCATCGAGTGGACGATCTCCCGCTGGGAGGAAGAGAGGTAACGGTCGGCTTTGAAGGGGTTGTCGTTGTTTTCCATAGGTTTATCTTAAAGCCTAAAAGCCAAGACTCAAGAGAAGATTCGGCAACTCGGCAAATTGGGATAACTTCCCCCGCGGGTTTTTCGCCGCCCCAAACCCATAGGCGGCATGGATGAAGCCGATCCCGGCGCCCATAGAGGCCTCTTCATCGCGAGAAGTATCCCCGATATAAAGGGCTTCCTTGATCTTATAACGTTCCATCAAGGCAAGGATGGTGAAGCACTTGGCCTTCTTGGTGTCATCGAAGCACATATGTCCCTTAAAGGTAGAGGGCGGAACCAAAGGCAAGAAGGTCTCGATATAGCCCGCCTGGCAATTAGAGACTATGTAAAGGTCATAATGCGCCTTTAACTCAGCTAAAGTCTCTTTGACCCCGGGGAACAATATTCCGGGATGGTCGGCTAAATAAGTGTTCTCCGCCTGAAAGAAGGCCTTACCTAACTTAGCTATCTCCTCTGGGCTATACCATTTAGGAGCAAAGGAGGCGGCAATCTCATCCATCGTCTTCCCCATCTGGGCTCTAGCCTCGGCTTGGCTAAGATGGAAAGTTGGGCCTAATAGCTTTTGCCCCACCGCCTGCCAACATTCCGCGACTGGCTTACTCGAGTCCCAGAGGGTCCCATCCAAATCGAATATCAATGCTTTCATAATAAATGAAAAGGGGCCGGAGCCCCTTAAGAATCAGATATCGGCGACGACCACGCCGGCGGGTTCGTAATCGGAATGGTGATTGGCCCAAACCAATAACAAGAACGTTAACAGGTAATAACGGGTCACCGCGTAGCCGCACCAGAAGATGACGTCCCCCGAATGGGAGAAGCAATCGAGGATGTTGTAATTGGAGATGATGCAGAAATAGAAGAGGAACCCAGAGACGATGACCGAGACGTAGTAACCGACCAAGCAATCGCCATCGAGGCTCTTCTTGATGAAGAAACCGAGGGTCACGAGCATCGCGATGGCCGAGAGGATATCCAGAACCCCGGTCACGGCCTCGTCGAGCTTGAAGTTAAGGATCGCCCGGCCAAGGCAGAAGGCGGCAAGGCAAATCATGCCAAGGGCAACGATACCCACGTGGCTGCTTTTCTTCCGGAATAACGTATCGAGGACGAATAAAACCAAGAAGACGGCGATGATGAGGCCAAAGGTCAAGAATAAGGTCGCTTCACCGGTATGGAGATAGGCGTCGACCGCCTCCCCTTCCGGAAGGTATTCAAGCCGGTAGTTATGGCCAGCTGGATCGGCATAAGCCCCGAAAAGGGAAACAAAGAAGGGGATGGTCAGTAACAAGACCAAGAATCCGAGGAAGCTGAACAAAGAGATCCCTAAGGATTTAAACCATTTAATCATTGCTCTTCTCTCCTTCGTCGAGGGCTTTGATCTCCTCTAAGTACTTCTTCTCCTCTTCGTCGTTGCATAAGACGAAGTGGCCGGGGATCAGTTCCCGGAAGGTTGGCTTCTGCTTTGAATAATCGTGGGTCGTCGCCGGGTTATACACTTTCCGAATCCGGTTCTTCTCTGACAATGGATCAGGCTTCGGGATGGCGGAAAGCAAGGCTTTGGTATAAGGGTGAAGCGGGTGCCTAAATAATTCTTCCGAGGAGGCAAGCTCAACCATATCGCCGAAATACATGACCCCGATCCGGTCGCAGAAGTATTTGACGACTGAAAGGTCATGAGCGATGAATAGCATCGTGAGCTTCATCGAATCCTTGATCTCGTTAAGCAGGTTAAGGACCTGAGCCCGGATCGAGACGTCGAGAGCGGAGATCGGCTCATCGCAAATCAATAGCTTCGGGTTCATGATCAAAGCCCGGGCGATGCCGATCCGTTGCCGTTGGCCGCCGGAGAACTCATGGGGATAACGGGAAGCGTATTCGGGAATGAGGCCGACTTGGCGGAGGACCCGTTCCACCGCCCGTCGATTCTCCTCCTTATCGTATTGGCCCTGGATATGAAGGCCTTCGACGATGATGTCCTCGACCGTCATACGGGGGTCGAGGGAGTCGATCGGGTCTTGGAAGATCATCTGGATCTCATTCCGGAGTTTGCTCGAGGAATGCTTGTTGTCATAATGGATCTGGGCGATCTTCTCTTTCTGAACCGAAACAATCGATTGAGTATGGGCTTTGATCTCGTTGATTTTCGCCGCATATTCGGCCCGCAAAGATTCCTTTTCATCCTCGGAGGCCGCTTCCGAAAGCTTATCGCGGAGCTCGCGTTTTAAGACCTTGATCTTGGAATTGTCCCTGATCCGGGTCCACTTGATTTCCTTCTCGTTCCAACGGCTCCCAGCAGCGATCCGATACCCTTTGTAATAGATCGAGCCGGAGGTGATGGGATAAAGGCCGATGATGCAGCGGCCGGTCGTGGTCTTGCCGCAGCCCGACTCCCCGACTAAGCCGAAGCATTCGCCTTCATGGATTTTGAAGGAGATGTCATGGACGGCTTTGGTCTTGTATTCGCCAGATTTGAAGAATTCCTTTAAGTGGCGGACGTCTAAGATGACGTTCTCCTCTTTCAAGGAAGGATCATAGGTGACTCCAACAAGCGAGAGGGCCCGCTTGGCATCGCGAAGATTAGCTTCGAGGGCGAGCCGCTCCTCCCGGAGGGCTTCATCTAACTCGACGCCTTTATATTTGGTCTTAAAGTCCTTTAAGGCCGCTTTGGCCTCGGCGACTTTTTCTTTCCGTTCCGCTTTCTCGGAGTTCAGTTGGAGACGTTTTTCCTCATTCATCTTTCTTACCTCCGGTTTGCTTCTTGGCCCGTTTCAAGGAGTTCTTGATTCGGGTGGCGACGATCGAGGGCATCTTGTATTCCGGGGCCCGTTCATCCAATAGCCAAGTGGCGGCGTAATGGGTGGGCGAAAGTTCGAACATCGGCGGCTCTTCCTTGAAGTCGATGCCGAGGGCGTATTTGCTTCTTGCCGCAAAGGCGTCGCCTTTCGGCGGGAAGAGCATATTCGGCGGGGTGCCGGGGATCGCTTCGAGCTTCTCCTTCGAATCGACGTCGGGGATGGAGGAAAGCAAAGCCCAGGTATAGGGGTGGGCGGGCGAATAGAACACTTCGTCGGCTTTCCCATATTCGACGATCTTGCCAGCATACATAACCGCGACCCGATCGGCCATATTAGCCACGACCCCAAGGTCGTGGGTAATGAAGATGACCGACATATGGTGCTTGGCCTTCAATTCATTGATAAGCTCAAGGATCTGGGCCTGGATGGTGACGTCGAGGGCGGTTGTCGGCTCATCGCAGATCAGGATATCCGGATGGGCGGTCAAGGCGATGGCGATGACGATCCGTTGCCGCATGCCGCCGGAGAACTCAAAGGGATATTGGTAGAACCGGCGTTCCGGTTGAGGGATGCCGACTTCGGCCATGATCTTGAGGGCTCGTTCCTTGGCTTCCTTATGGGTAACCCGGAGGCAAGAAAGGTAACGACGATGCTCAATAAGGAAGCCGTCATAGGCTTTCTTGAAGGCCGGGAAGGTCAACAAAGCCTTATAAAGGGGACGGACTTCAGCCAGGTAGGCATCGCGAGCCCCGTATTTCTTCTCATGGACCGCTTTCTTGGCTTCTTTCTTCGCCAAAGCGGCCGCTTTTTTGGCATCACGAAGCGCCAACCGGCATTCGTTATAGGCAACTAAACCCTGATCGGTGTTCTTGTTCGAAGAAAGCGATTCCAACTTCTGCTTTAACTCGGCGACCGCCTTCTCCTTCGGGTTGACAATCGAGGCATAGAGGTCGATCAATTCGTCCTCGCTCGGATTGTTCTCCGGCAAGGCCATGGCCGCCTCGTATTTCTTCTTCGCCTCGGCGATCTTGGCCTTGGCTTCGTTCGACGGGGTCTTATCGAAGAAGGACTTATAGATCGGGCGGAGCTTTTCCCAATGCTCTTTCCGCAAGGCCGAGCGCTTCTCGCGCACCGCCTGCTTTGCCTCCTTCTTTTTCGCCGAATAGGCGGCTCTGTCTTCCGCGATGATGGCCTTTAGATCGGCTTTCTTGGCTTGGAAGACGGCCTTGGCATCGGATTGCTTGGCCATTAACGGCTCGAGGTTCGGAGTCCGTTCCTCGACTTTGGCGTCTGCTTTCTCCTTGGCGATCGCGGCTTTGATATCGGCTAAGGCGTGCTTCAGGTCGCTTTCGGCTAATTGAAGAAGCCGTTCATCGTTTTTCAACTTGATGAAGGAGTCGTTGACGATGTCCTTGAAAAGATTCTTCAGGTGATGCCCATTGATGAGCATGACCTCGGTGATCTGCTTACCGATCCGCATGATCGGGTTCAAAGACGATAAGGGGTCTTGGAAGATCATGCCGATCTTGGTGCCGCGAATATTATGGAACTCATCCTCGGAGACTTGGGTCAAATCCTCGCCTTCATAAACGATCGAGCCCGATTCGATGCGGGCACTTTTGGGGAGGATGCCCATGATGGTCTTATTGGTGACCGATTTGCCGGAGCCGGATTCGCCGACGATGCAAAGGGTCTCCTCTTTGTATAAGTCAAAGGAGACGCCGCGGACGGCTTTGACCATCCCCTCGTCGGTTTTGAAGGAGATGGCGAGGTTCCGGACCGAAAGGACCGGTTCCTTGCCCTTTTCCTGCTCCCCGACCGAAGCGGGGTAATCGATGGTTTTGTATTTGTTCATAATCACTCATCCGCTCCTTTCAAAGCCGGGTTGAAGGCGTCGCGCAAGCCATTGCCGAACAGGTTGAAACAAATCATGATCAAAGCCATGACGATGGAGGCACTGACGATTAGGTAGGGGTAGTTCTGCAAGTCGCCTTGGACATTAGACAAGGTGATACCGAACGATTGCGATCCCGAGAAGGCCAAGGCCGAAGGCAATAAGTAGGAGATATTGGCTTCGGTGAAGATGACCGAGGGGATCATGAGGATGGCGCCGGTGATGATCGGACCGATGCCGTTGGGCAGGATGTGCTTGAAGATAAGCCGGGTGTCGCTCGCGCCTAAAGTCCTTGAGGCCAAGACATATTCCCTTCGTTTATAGCGATAGAACTGTCGCCTGGTCTCGGCCGCGACCCCCATCCAGCCAGTAAGGCAAAGGGCCAAGAGGAAGGTCCAGAAGTTCGATCCTAGCAGCAAGACGATCAGGGTCATCATGACGATGAATGGCATACCGCCGAGGATCTCGCAGAACCGCTCCATCAGCATATCAACCCAGCCGCCAAAGTAACCGGAGATGGCACCCCAGATAAGCCCGATGACGATGTTGATGGCCGAGCTCAATAACCCTAAGCCAAGGGAAGTAAGTAAGCCGGAAAAGACCAACTTGAAGAAGTCTTTCCCGTTCCGATCGGTCCCGAAGAAGTATTTCGGCATCTTACAGGAGCCGATCTTATCCTGCTCATAAAGCAGACGGTAAAGGGATTGGGTCCCATAGACGGAAACCGAGGTTCCGACATCACCGCCCAAATTGATCGCCCGTAAAGTCTGAATCGACCGTAATGGGCAATAGGTATCGCCTTCCGCAGTCAAAACCAAAGTGACCGAGGTGGAAGTCATCGGAGCTTTGCTCCAATCGATGGCGGTGTCGCCGTTTGAGAGGCTAAAGAGGGCGATTTCCCCGCCGACCCTACCCCTGCAGGAAAGGGATTCAATCCAGCCATGGCTAACATAAGTATCGATGTCGTTTTTAGTAAACTCTTGCCCCGCTACGTCACCGAAGGCCGCTTCGTAATAGTCATAACGGAAAGCACCATAGGTAACCTCAGAATGGTATATGCCGGTCGAGGAGATCTCGTTTAAGCGGGAATAGCCACCAGCATTTAGAGAAGCATAAGCTTGGGTGGCGTTGGAGAAGGAAGCGGCGCCAACACTAGAGGTAGTCCCCCTCGCCTGAACTGACTGGATATAAAGCGAATTGGCCGAAGCCGCCGCATCGACGGGAGCATCGTAGACGATGGCGAACCGGCCGGAAACCTGTTCGGACGCCCCATCGAGATAGCCGCCTTCTTGGAGGATACCGACGACATTCTCGACTTCCATCGAGGTGGTTTCATCGGTTAAGGATAGGGGGTCCATCAATGGAACGATGGTCAGCTCTTCCGCGGGATCTTCGGGGATTTCCTCCCCGCCTTCCTCTGGGGTGTCTTCGCTCGGAGTATCGGTCGATTCCTCGGCTAAAGCCTCGGTTTCGTCCGGAGTCTCCTCAGAAGCTTCGAAAACCCAGCCGATATAGGAGGCGATCTCCGTCCCTTCGACATGATTGTCGGCATAGGATTCGGGATAGAAGGTTACTTCATAACTGACCGAAGAGTCGGCTAAAGCCAACTGGACAACCGGGGAAAGAAGGCCAGATTCTTCCGACTCGAAGATACCGACTTCGTTCTCGCTGGAGCCGTTGCCAAGCCGGATTGCCCCATTCTTGCCGTAATTCCGGACCGATTCGTCCCAAGTATCAGAATACGATTGGGTCGATTCGATGTCGCCGATGACAGCATAGGATTTATAGAACGAGCCAGACGGCAAATTATTGGTGCTGGGATCAAGGATGGCTTTCTCAACGTAACCAGTCCCGTCCATGAAGCCACCGGTATCGCCATCAAACCACTTCGGGGGCAGATAACGGGCCGCCGCGACCGGGTTGTCGATGTCGTTTTTATTGGCCACCGGGACGATGATAGCCATGGCGATAAGGACGAAGAGAATGCAGCCGGCCACGACCGAGGAACGGTTCTTGACGAACCGCTTCATCGCGTCTTTGAAATAGGTGGTCGGCTTGGTCTCAAACTTTTGATCGTGAATCGAGGCGTCTTGCTGGACGAACTCGAAGTCTTGTGCCGATTCGAAATCGGTATTTTTCTTTTCGTTTTCCATCGTTACTTCTTAGCCCCCATTCTAATACGCGGGTCGACGATGCTATAGCTCAAGTCGACGATTAAGGTGGCGAATAAGCCTATTAAGGTGTAAATGGCCATATCGACCATAATGACCGGATAATCCTTGCCGGTTAAGGCGGTGACGAACAAGGAGCCAATGCCGGGAATGCCATAGATCTGCTCCAAGACCATCGAGCCGGAAAGGATCGAGATGAATTGCGAGATGATCATCGGGACGATTGGAACAAGCGAGTTCCGGAGGGCATGCCGAACGACCGACTGGCCTTTAGTTAAGCCTTTAGTCCGAGCAAGGAGCAAGAACTCGCTTGACATAACCTCACAAAGCTCGGCCCGGGTATAACGGGCAAACGAGCAAATTGAACCGAAAGATAAAGACAAAACAGGGATGATGTACGCCTCAAAGGCTAACAAAGGATCGGCCGCCGCGTTAGCTTGGCTCGGCCAGCGGATTGGGAAGCCCGGTATTTTCCCAAATCCCAACAATAAGAAAGAGATAAGGACGAAGGACGGGACCGAGATGAAGATCATGATGATGGTCGAGATAAGCGAATCGATCCAGGTGTTCTTCTTTAAGGCGGCCCAGATGCCTAAGCCTAAGCCCAAAGGCACCGAGATGATGATCGAGATGATGTTGAGCTTCATCGAAGCCGGAAGCCGCATGACGATGATCGAGATGGCGCTTTGGTTGAGAGCGACCGAGGTCGAGCGGCCCCAATCCCACTTAGTGACGACGTTAACAAGCCATTTCCAGTAACGGACGAGGATCGGGTAAGGCGCAAAATAGTAATTCTGCGAGTTGATGGTGACCATCTGCTCGTATTCGTGGTTGGCGATGGCCTCCAGCCCTTCCGGGGTGCTGGTGTCGATTTCGTAATAGAAACCGAGGGTCACCTGCTGCTGCCAGAAGCGGAATTCCTCGGTGAAGTTGGTAGCATTCGGCTCCAGTGGCATGCACTGCAAGAGGATGTAGGTGACAGAGAGAACAATGAAAGCTGTCAATAAAATGAACAGGATTCTCTCTATCACGTATTTGGTACTGTCTTTCATTATTCTCTCTTTCTTTCCTTATTTATATTGCCGGGGTAACCATAACCCCGAAAGTGAATCTAAGCAAGAAGAGAGCCGCCCCCGCCTACGCGGGAAGCGGCTCTGGAAGAGACGGTTCTTCGCTAGTGAATATTAGATGCCGTAATCGGAGCACCGGCCGACCGAGTCGACGAGGACCGATTTGGTGATTTTGGAGTTAGACCCGGTCTGCCCATCGAGGTTATCGGAGGTAACCTTCGAGAGGTCAACGGTGTAGACGAGGGAGAAGTAGAGCGAGAAGTAATTGACGTTCCCATTTGCTCGTAACTGGTTGATCAAACTCTTAACCTCATCGAGATCGACGTAGACGTTGATGTAACCGTTGCGGTCGGTTTCGATCGAATAAGCCGACTTGTCATTGAGGTAGTAGCCACTGGTCGGAGTCGCGGTCGAGCCGCCCATGATGGCGAGGTCACGAATTTCGAAGTCGAGGATCGAATTGCCTAGATCATCGGTCGCAGTGGCCGGGAAGGTCGCCTGCCAGTGGATCCGGTTGTTGGCCGAATCAAGCGACATCGTCTGGTTATCGGCGACCGGCGAGGTGACGCCTTCGTTGACCATGGTCCAACCTTGGGTGGCGGACCAAAGGGCATCGTAGGACCAGATCTTGCCGTCGAAGACGACCGGCTTGGTCGCGTTGACTTCATTGGTCGGATCGCCCCAGTTCAGGTTGAAGCCTTGGTTGAGGGCGACGGTCGAGGAACAGGTGTTCATGAAGTCGAGCGGGTTCAAGACATTGCCCGAGATCGCCCCTTCGGCGAAGTCGAATTGGCCTTCGTCCATCCGGGTATAGGTGTCGTTGTAGGTCGTGCCGCCGACGAGGAGGTTGACCTTAAGGGCCAAGTTTTTGCCATTTTTATTGACGTTGACGGCGTTCCAGGCATCCTGGAGATATGACCTGATGTAGGAGCCGAGGTTGTCGATGGTGGTCTGGTAACGGAAGTAGCCGGTGATCTCGATGGTGTCGCCGTTCCGGTAGCTGCCTTCGGCCAGTAGTTGGGTGCCGGCGGCGTCGAAGTAAGCTTCGGCGATCGAGCGGGAATAGGCCTGCTCATTGCCGGCGGTTTGCTGCCGGTACCAAACGGCGGATTTGCCATAGATTGAATCGCGGTAGGACTCTTTGCCGGCCGGGTCGATCATATAGGCTTTGGAGAGGTAGCCGACCGCCGGGTTCTTACCGGCGAGGTCAGCCAGTTCCTGACGGTTCATCGCATAGTAGAACCCTTCGAGGAAATACTGGTTGCTCATGATGGGCTTGACGTCCCAATAGTTGTTCTTCGCGGTGGTCGTGACCGAGCCGGATTCGCCGAAGAAGGCCTCCCACTGCTCGTTGGTGGTCGAGTTGATGTTGAGTTTGATGATGGTCGAGCCTTCGGTCCGGAGGACGTTCTTGTCGTTCCGGTGAGCGGTCAGCTCGTCGACCGGGATCGAGACCTCGTCGAGCTGGTTGTTCAAGAAGGCGTTGTAGGCGAGGGTGTCGGCGTCGGAGCCGGTGAAGATGTCCTCGGTGTAGCCGTCGTAGTGATAGAGATCCTTCTCGAAGTAGGTGTCGTTGGCCTTATAGACGATCCGGACCTGGTCTTCCCAGTATTCGGGGATATAGGGGCCGAAGACGAGGATGTTGTCGAAGCAGTTGTATTTATCGGTGCTCGACCGGATGCCGTACCTCTTGGCGCCGGTGGCGAAGTTGCCGCCTCCGATATCGGTGATGAATTCCTCGGGGACCGGGGAATAGAACATCGAGGAGAGGGCGGTCCGGGCATAGGCCGAGGACTGCGGCTGGATGAAGGCGAAGTCGATGGCGCCTTCCTTCTCATTGATCTGGATGCCGACTCCGCTGTCCTCCCAAGCCCCGCTCTGGAGTTCGGAGTTGTAGACGTATTCCATGGCGCCCTGGAAGCCCGAGGCGTCGGAGACCATGTCGGCGTAGCGGAGCAACCGGCCGTTGAGCATGGCCTTGAACGGGGTCAGGTAGTCCTCGAGGGCGACCTGGCGGCCGTTGTATTTGGATTTCCATTTTGAGGTGTCGGCGGTCCGGTAGGTGTAGCCTTCGCCGAAGTGGACCTTGACCCGCCAGAACTGGCTGGTTTGGTCCTCAGCCGGGTTTTGGACTTCCGACCCTTTGAGCCCGGTGATCATGATGGGGGCGTCGGTGGTCGAGAGGGAGCCGACCCAGGAGTAATCGGTGTTGGAGGCGTTGGCCTGGACGCCGAAGTAGCCGGAGGCGATCATCGACATCCGGTCGGAGACGTCGGAGCCGTTGGAGTCCCAGCCGTTGAAGGTGTTGGAGTCGACGGTGGTATAGCCGTGGAAATAGCTCTTCCAGGCGTCGACCGACTCGTTGATGGTCGCGTTGTACATGACGCCATCGGGGTCGATGGTGCCATAAGCAGTGCCGAAGCCGTAGTTGGTTAAGTAGGTGGTAGACGGCAGCTTGATACGGGCGGAGAATTGCTCATAAGAAGCGTCGTCATAGAGGGGGATGCCGGCGGTGAAGTTGTCCAAAGCATACTTCTCGAGGGCATAAAGGGCACCGGCCCGAGTCTCATAATCCTCTTGGGAATAATCGTAATTGCCAGTGGCGGCGCCTTCGGTGGCGGGGCCGGGATCATAAGGGGCAGAACCGGTGATTTCAGGTAACGTGAAATCCCCATTCCCGCTCGAACTGGATTTTTCACCCTTATTGCAGGATGCCAAACCCATGCTAGCAGCGAGAAGGGCGATCAAGAACACTGATTTTTTCATTGTTTTTTGCCTTCCTTTCGTTTCTTTATATGCGCGCTTGCGGAAAACGCGTAAGCAAAGGAAACCACAGGAAGAAAAAAATGCAACCTTTTTTTGATTTTTTTACCTAACGGCTGGGCTATTGGTTAGGAAAACGATCATAAAGACGACCCCGAGGGCAAATTCGGCTAAACCAATAATGAGGTATGGCAACCAGACCAATTTATTCTTCACCCGTTGCTCGAGTTTGTACTCGTGATAGTCCCCGGCATCCTCAAACCGCTTGTCCATCCCCTGGTGGCGATAGGCCTCGAAGAAGCGGTAGCTGGCATAGCCTAATAGGTCGAAGGTTCCGCTCCGGCCGATAATCCGAAAGCCAAGGAAGGCCAAGACGATGGCCCCACCGACGAAGAAGGCGTCACTAAGCCGGGAATAGATATTTCCTGATCGGAGGAAGAGCATCAAGAAGAAAGCCAGTAAGCTAAGGCCGGTGGTGATGCCAAAGGCGACCCAAAACGATTTTTTCACAAGACGAATACTAGAGTAAATGGGCGATAAATCAATAAGCAAAGGCAAAAACCGAGGAAGAAACGATATATCAAAAATCCCAGCCAAAAAGTCCGCAACAGCAAACAAAGGACCGCAATAATCCGCTGTTTGCATTAAAAATCGCAGTAATCATAAATATGCCTATTGCCCTATTGTTCGGGCGAAAACGTTAAATAAGTTGACTTAATCCAGCCAACCTATATTATTCACACACGTGCAATGAGAGGCATGGATATGAAAATGAGTAAAACTAAAGTAACCTGCTGGGCTCTGCTCGGGCTCAGCGTCGTTGGCCTCGCCGCCTGCAACAAAGGCGATGCCACCACCAGCAGTAGCGAGACCGAAGGCGATCGTCGTCTGAACATCACTTTGGCCGCGTCCACCATCCCCGAAGGCTCGACCTTCTTCGATGGCTGCTTGCCGAGCGTCGTCTTTGAGGACTTAACCGACGGCAGCAAGACCGAGGTCTATAACTATTCGGCCCGGACCACCTACACCATCACCAACGATACCTCGGGCGAGGAGTTCTCCGCCTCGGATTCGCTTCCGGCTGGCCAATACACCTGCGAGATCCGCTACTCCCAAAGCGGCTATACCTACGGGACCGTCAAGTTCAACGTCGAGGCCAAGACCCCGGCGGCCGCGGCCGAAGGCAAGGGCTATAAAAGCTATACGGCCAACGATTTAGCCGAATATCAGATTCAGAACTTCGATGAAATCGAGACCCTCGGCGGCGGCGGCATGCCGGCCAACGGGAACGTCAAGATCCTCGTCATCCCGGTCGAATTCGCGGATGGTCAGAAATTCACTGCTGACATCCGCGATGAAGTTAAGCCGATGCTCGAAGAGGCTTTCTTCGCCGATTCCGACGGCACCCCGTGGGAATCGCTCGCTTCCTATTACAAGAAATCGAGTTACGGAAAATTGAATATCACCGGTGAGGTCACCGACATCTACACCGCCCCTTATAACGACAAGAATATCTCGAGCTCGAATACCGGTTTCTCGACCCAAATAGCCCAAGAAGCGGTCAATTGGCTCACCAGCACCGGGAAAATCGACCCCAAGGATTATGACCTCGACGGCGATGGCTACATCGATGGCGTCGAAGTCGTCTACACCACCCAAAACGCCACCCCGGGCATGAGCGGCACCGCCGACGCCGGCAGCAGCGGACTCTGGTGGAACTTCACCACTAACACCAGGATGTCCCCGAACACCGCCTCCCCGAACGTCCACCGAATCTTCTGGACCCGTTACGACTACGTAACCAATAACTACTACAATTCCGCCGCCACCGGCGAAAACGCCCAAGGGCAGCTCTGGGAAGGAAAATCGGTCGACGCCCACACCATTATCCACGAAACCGGGCACATGATGGGCGCCCCCGACTACTACTCATATGACCGGACCGAGGGCCCGGCGGGCCAAGTCGACATGATGGACAACAACGTCGGCGACCACAACGCCTACACCAAGATGATCTACAACTGGGTCGCCCCGCGGGTCGTCGATGGCTCGAGCGACAACTTCACCATCACCTTGAAGTCCTTCACCGAGACCGGCGACTTCCTCCTGGTCAAACCGACCAGCGATCCCTGGAACGAAACCCCATATGACGAGTATTTGATGCTCCAATACTACACTCCGACCGGCCTAAACGAGGAAGATAGCGACGGCTATCCGGAATGGAGCAACGCCACCAGCGCCTCCGGCTCGGCCGCCTATGGCCATGGCGGGACCTATGAGTACCCGGGTCTCCAGATCTTCCACGTCGATACCCGGGTCGCCTCCGATAAGGGAACTCTAAACGAAGACGGGACTCTCAACAACGGCAGCCTGGTCTCGGAATATACCGATAACCCGTTGCCGGCCGACAAAACCGACCGGACCGCCGGCACCTATGAATCGGAAGCCCGTCGAGTCCACGACAACACCCCGTCCCGCTCGACCGACGCCGCCGGCAACGCCACCCAGAACCGGGAGCTTCAAGCAGTCTTCGCCACCACCACCAACTCCACTTCCGGATCTTCCTATTATTCTTCCTTCGGCTTGATGACTAACCTCTTCGGTTCCGAAGACTTCAAAGCCAAAAACGACACCGGCACCAAGAAGGAAAGCTACTATGGGAACGACACCTACTCCAACTACTACTCGCGTTCCTTCTACCCCAATGACCTCCTCTGGAACGATGGGTCCCGCTTCGACTGGACCTTCCACGTCGAGAATCAGACCGACGAGGAGATCACCCTCCACTTCATCAAGACCCCGTCCTACAACCCCGCCTTCGAGGACTAAGTCAAGATCAATTGAGCCGAGATAACCTCTCGGCTCTTTTATTTTTTAAAATAAAGCAACTTATCCTTGCTTTTTATAATTTGCCACGTATGGTATATGGGCGTTCATTCGACAAAGAATGAAAAGACACGGCTAATTCATAGCGAATAGCCGAAAGGAAAGGATGAAATTTATGAAAAAGAACCTCCTGCTCAGCTTAGCGGCGGTCCTCGCTCTCGGCGCCCCGATGCTCGCCACCAGCTGCGACAACAATCCGGGCGAAACCAGCAGTTCGATCGTCATTATCGCTAATGGCGGCACCCTTAACCTCGGGGCAACCGGCAAAATCGAGACTAAGCTTGACGGCGAATTGACCTGGACCGTCTCCGATGAGAGCATCGCTGCAGTCGCCAATGACGGCACCGTCACCCCCCTCGCCCCTGGCGAAGTGACCATCACCGTCTCTAACGGCACCAGCAAAGAAGAATACACCATCACCATCGCCGACCCTGATTCCGGAGTTTCGGGCAAAGTCACCGTTGACTATGACGCCCTCCCGGTCGAGATCCTCCCAGGCAAAGACAACGCCGTCAGGGTCGCCGACTATGTCGAAGTGACTGGCGTCGGCTCTTGGTACCTCACCACCTCGACCCCAGACGTCGTCAAGATCGAAGGCCAGACCTTCTATGGTTTAACTGCGGGCGAATACACCGTCACCCTCCACGCTGGGAAGACCGTCCGGGCTTTGACCGGCTACGTCATTTCAGAGAATAAGGTTGCCTTCAATCAGTTCTACTCCTCCATTAAGGACAACTGGATTTCCTATTCGGCCATCTCGGGTGTTTATGCTTCTACTGAGGATTATTTCTATTACCCCGTCGCCACCAACGAGGCCACCCAGACCTATACCTTAGGCGGGTCGATCCATGACACCACCAATGACGTTTGGCGGAACTTCACCGTCGAAGCGGCCCCCGATGCCACCGGCGCGAGCTGGTTCACCATCGATTCCGATACTTTCGAAATCGGCCATGGCTACGCGGCCAGCAAGGAAATCGAGGGGCTTGGTTCCTTCACTGTCCCGGCCTCGAGCTACCACGAAATCTCCTATCGTGGCGAAGCGACCGGTATGTACTACATTGAGGAAGATGGTTCCAACTCGTTGACCACCATGCTCGACTCTATCTCCCCGGAGGCTTGGAGCAACATCGTCTACTATTGCGATGAACTTTACGGAGCTACCATCAACGGGGCCATGGTCTACCTTGGCGAATCCAATGGCAGTTCCTTCCTCACCTTCTACCCGGCCATCATCGATGGGGACGACATCAATTACATCGATACCCTCGAACTACCCTCGACCTCGGGAAAGGTTGAGGAATTCCCAGCTTCTATCCAAGTCAGCGACTTCGGCACCGCCAACTTCGCGGCCGCCGACGCCTGGGTCAAAGCCCCGACCACCCCGGATCCGATCCCGGTCACCCCACTCGACGCCTTCTTCGACAACATGGCCGAGAAGAAGTCCTACACCATGAAAATGGACGCCGCTTGGAAGGACAACACCGGCAAGCAGGTGGAGACCCCGGACAACATGAAGTTCTCCGATACCCATCAGGATATCTTCTCCTCGATGTCGGTATTGACCTATGCCAACGAGAATGCCATCTACGCCCGTTATGGCAACCTCAATAACAACAACGTCTATTGCGACACCTCGCTCAGCATGGGCGATGCCAATATTCAGAACAACCACACCGATCTGAAGTTCATCTACAATGGCGCCTTCCATGAAGCGACCGGTATCTATGATGCGGAAACCGGCAACGGCTTCAACGTCGCGGTTCAGGATGCCGACAACGCCGCCATCAAAGACATCTGGGCCGATTCGATCCTCGTCCCGACCGCTTCCTTCGGTCATTCAAAATCCGTCACCGAAGCCACCGGCGGAAAGACCTTGTTCGAGATGACCTCTATCACTGATCTTAGCGATGGCAAGTACTACTTCAACTCCTATGGTCCGGACCGGAACTTCTCCTATATGCAAGGTGGAGTGGATATGGGCTTAAGCGGCGTCTTCTACACTATGCTCTTCCACGTCAACCAGTCCTATGCCTTCTGGACCGCTTACTACCTTGGCATGACCGGCTACCTCGATGACTACTGCGATTGCTACTTCACGGTGACCGAGGATGAGTTCACCATGGACCTCGTCTTCAATTTCTCCACCGCCAACTATTACATCCACATCAGTTACACCGACGTCGGCGTCGATAACGTTCCGGAAGATGCCAAAGCCTACATGGCCAACCCCTATAAGTCGACCATGCCGACGACTGGCGATGATTCCGGCACCACCGGGGACGACACCCCGTCGACCTCGACCGAAGCCTAATCAGCTATCGTCATAACCATCAGCCATCCCTAACCGGATGGCTTTTCTTTTGCTCGCCTAGGTTATCAACGTAGATAGCGGGGAAATAGAACAGCGATTTATCATCTAAAACCCTTTTGCAGCGCATTTCCCCATCCACTTGATAAATTCCCCATCGATAAGCCAAACAAAGCCCAGAAGGCTTGAAAAACATGCAAAAGTCAGATATCTGAAATCGAAAAGCCTGCAAAGTCATCAATAGGCCTACTTTCTGCAACGTTTGCTCTGAATAGCCGCCAGAAACAGGATCGTGATTCGCTGCATACAATTACACTTACTCGCCATTCTCTTCTCGGTCAATCTAACCTAATTTGGTTAACTGCGGAAGGCGACGCTAACAAAAGCTACGGATTCGCTTGTGGTCGCTTAATTGTATTTTCAGGCTAATACAAGGACAGATGCCAACGAACAAAAAAGCGTTAGCGGAATCGGCAACCCAAAATTGACCCAAGTCCCTAAAGATAATAGGACCGACATTGGATGCATTCTCTCGAAAAAACCGAACAAGACGCCATCCAGGGCGGGTCAATTTTAGTTGCCGGCGGACAGAGACGCCCTGCCACTGATCTATTCGCTTTGGATAAACAAAAGAGCCTCCCCTGGTGAGGAAGAGGCTCTTAAGTTAGTTAAGAGAACGATCAGTCAGCCCAATCAGCGGCCGGAGCGAAGCTATCGTATTCTTCGCTGATGATGACGCCTTCGTCATAGGTAATATTGCCGAAGACAATAGTACCCTCGGTGCCGGTATCCTGACCAGTCCACTGGGCATCATCAGCCTCGAGGACTAAGCCGAGGTAGCCGTCTTCGGTCTCAACGACCGAGACATAGGCGACGTTGCCGCCATCGATGTGGGTGTAGGAGTAGACCCCAGTATCCGGATCGACGTTGAAGCCGAACTTGTAGACGTTGCCTTCCGCATCGGTAACGGTGGAGACGGTGGCATCAGTCCCGTCGTATTCTTTCAAGGTGATGACGACGTCTTTGTTGACCGCGGTGGCGTTGTAGCTAGCGTCGAACTCAGAGATGTAATACCAAGTGCCGATCGGATTGAAATCGGAGGCCGGCAGGATGGTGACCGAGACGGTCGCCGGGGAATCAGCCCAATCCGCCATATAGTAGTCGGAATTGAGGGTGATGGTGACATTGGTCGCCGAAGTCACAGCCGCTTTTTTGGCCGAAGCGTAGAGGTAATAGTACCCATCAGCGCCTTGATAGACGCTGACCTCGAGCAGATTGGGATCCGAAGAAACCGGATCGCAAGGAACCATCACGTCATTGGGCGAGCCGATGACCCGGAAGGTCCGGGTGGTGCCGGCGTTCAAGGTGAAGGAGTTGGCGGTGTCGAGCAATTCCTGGGAAGCGCTCCAGGGGCCGTCTTTGCCGGTGAGGTAGAAGGAACGGACTTCGGCGTTATCGACGACCTCGACCTCAATCTGGGTCTGCGGGACCGAAGGAACGGCCGGATTGCCGATGGTGAGGGTGGCAGTCCCTTTCTTCTTGGGGATCCAAGTGAAGGGCTCGAGGGCGCTCCGCGGACCGATGACCGAGGTATCGGAGCTGGAGATGATGGTGAAGTTCTCCAAGTCGACGGCCGTCGTCTTATCCGAGGTCATGGTCATATGGGCATTGACCGCGGCGTCGCTGTCGTTGTTCTTCCGCTGGATGGCGTTCTTCTCAGCGTATTCCTCGCCAAGGTCCTCATCGCGGACGGTGACGCCCATCTTCGAGGTGAAGTAAGCGGAGTCCTCGTGGGTATTCTCCGCGGCCGGGGCGCCATAGATGTAGGCGATGGTGATGTCGTAGGTCGTGGTGTAATCGTTAGGATCGATCAAGGTATGGGAGGAGAAGTCATAGGCATCGCTGTCATAGACCTTGCCATCGAAGTCGAGGCTTAGCAGACGGCCCGCGGTATCGAACTTGAAGTCGATCGCGTAGGTGTAATAGCTGGTCTCGCGGTCTTCCTCGTCGACCTGGGTCGAGCTGGAGGTGTCGATCTCCCGATAGGAATCGAGGTCGACGGTGAACCCATCGGCGGTCGCGGTCGAGACGATCTTCCGCTCGAACTGCCCTAAGCCCTCGGTGCCGATGTCGGCCGAAGTGTCATAGCCAAGATAATAGGCATACATGATATCGAAGTAGATCGATTCATAGTTATGGGCATAGAAATGGGCTTCGTGCTCCGCCATCGACTTGACGTAGGAGTAACGGGAGTAGCCGGCCGCGATATCGGTGGTCTTGTCGACAATGGCATACTTCCCGGAATACTTCTCGTAATTGCCGGAATAATAGGATTCCCCGTCGTCGAGGTAGGTGTTGACGACCGAGAGGACCCCGTCTTTGATCTTCTTATCGACTACGCCGACGACCTTGTTGCCGTCCTTCATATCATGGGCTTCGGCATAGGAACCGTTGGTGTAGTTCTGATAGTCGTAATCGATCCCAGTGACATTGTTGGTGTAGTCGATCTTCAAGACATCGTCCGGGTTCATGGTCGATTCGCTTCTGGCCATGCCCTGGAAGAGGTTGTTCAGGCTCTCGGGGCTATCCGGGAGTTTGTCCTGCTTGACCTTCTTGATGTAGCAACGGCCGGCTTCCTCGTCGGCGTTGTCATCGTAATAGAAGTCATAGGTCGCCCCACCTTCGATTTTGAGCTCGCCGGCTTCGGAATTGCTGTAGCTGATGGCGGCGAAGCACTTGGTCCAATCGAGGTCGGACATGTCGAGTTCGGTGCTGCCGACCATGAAGGAGAAAGCCGAGGTTTGGCTGACCGGGATATTCCGGGCGACGTAGAGCCCCGACCCTTCGGTCTCTTCTTTTAAGACGGCGGAGATCTGCCCTCTTAAAGTGATTTCGCCGATCGCGTTGACGGTGGCGGCGATGCTGACCGAGCGGTTCGGCATGGTGAAGGTGGCTTTGCCGTCGGCCCCGACGGTCACCGGCTCGCCATTGACGAGGAGGTAGCCGAGTTCGAAGCCGTCTTCGACGGTGACGGTGATGGTGACGGTTTCACCCTCTTTGGCTTTTTCTTTGTCGACGGTGATCTTAACGCCGGTCGGGAGGCCTTCGACACGAATGGCATAGGTCGTTTCCTCTTGGGTGGTCCCTCCGCCCGATCCGGAGCCCGTGTCGGACCCAATCGGATCCGTGTTGCTGCCGGTGTCGGTGTCGGTTACCTGGCTATCGCCCGTGCCCGTCCCGGTCCCAGCGGGGCTCGAGGAGCTATTTCCGCTCGGCCCGCAGGCGGTCAAGGCGAGGGCACTGAGGAGGACAAGGAGATTCTTCTGTTTCATTTGTTTACCCTTTCCTTAAGAGATTTTATTTAATCACTCCGAGAAGACCGGGGTGAAGAAATCAACAACGCCGCCGCTGGTCATCGGGTGGGCGGTGTACCCGTTCAACTCAATATAGATATCGGTGATGGTGAGGGTGGAATAGGTCTTGTTCTGCCAATCGGTGATGAGCAGATGGTGCTCGGTCCCTTCAACGCCACGATATTCATAACCAAAGGTGATGGCCGGCTCCAGCCCGATGCCTTCATCCGAGCCATAGACCATGCCAGTGTTGCCGGCTAAGAAGGAGATGTGCATCCCCGGATAGGCGACGGAGGTATAGTGATCGACCGAATTGACGATGAAGTCAGTGATCTCGGCCTCAGTCTTTAAAGCGTCGCGGAAAGTCAGCAGGTTCCGATAATAGAGGAAATCATTGGCGTCATAGACCTCAATGACGGCCTCCCCGGCTTTGAGCCCTTTGAAAGTGACCATGCCGGAATCATCGATCGAAGCCTCAACGACTCCGTTGTCGGTGAGTTTGATGTAGGCCCCGACGGTCGAATAGCTGCCGAAGCTGACGGAGCCCCGGTATTCATAGCCGACGGTGAAGACGATGTTGACCGCGGCATCAATGAAAGCGCCCGTGATCCCGCCTTCCATGACTTCGTCTTCCGGATCCCAATCAACCGATTCGTAGGCTTCGCTTGAGGAGCCGGTGTTGGAGGCACCGGTGTCGGTGACGTCCGTGAGGCTATCCTCGGTCGAAGGGGAACTGGTCGAGCTGGCGTTCTCGCGGCAGCCGACGAGCCCGAAGCAAGCGACGGCGACAAGAGGGATTAGTTTCTTATTCATAAATCGTTCCTTTCCTATTTCTGATCGGTGATATAGGTTTGCATCCACTGATCGAGGGCGGGGATGGTGGTGGTCCCGAAATCGGTGTAGGTGAGTTGAAGTTGGATGGCCGAGCCATTGAGCAGGATGTCGAAGAGGAAATCGATGGTATTGAGGTTCCCGGCGGCATCGAGGTTGACCACCATGATAAGGTCAATCAGAAGGCAACTCATGACCGTGGTCGCGGCCTGCAGCGAGTTCATGATCTGGGCGGTCTCAAAGAAGTCGTACATCATGTAGTTATCATAGGTGATGAACGCTTCCCCTTCGACGGGGAGACTCGGGTCATCATAGGGTTCCATGAACTGGAGGTTATGGTCCCATAAGACCATGTTGCTCGGGTAGTCCATGATATAGGCCATGTCCGAAATATTGGTGGTGAAGGCCGGATAGGACAAAGCGACGGTCCGGACGGCGGACATGGTATCATTTAGGTGGAACAAATAAGCCCCATCAAGATTGGCTTTTTTTCCGGTAGTCGGATCAGTGTAGACCTTCTGCGGCAAGCTGACGTAACCCAAGGAATAAATCGAGTAACCGGATTCGGGGTAGTAACCGCCATACCAGTAGTCGGGATGGTAAATTTCCTCGCCGATAACCGGATTGTCCTCAACGTAATTCAGGGATTCGTAGGTGAGTTTGGTGAAGTTATCGCCTAAGAAGCCGTTCATGGCTTTGACGAGGCTCGGGTCATAGACCGAAGACCCACTGTCCTCTTCGTTTAAGAAATCGACGATGTCTTGGACCGCGGTGGTCCCAAAGCCGCCGAAAGTCGAGGTGATGGTCGTCTCATCGGACCCAGTCATGGTCAAAACCAAGGCCTGAGCCCCATCTTCGTCGGTGCCGATCGCGGCGGTGAAGCTGACGATGTCGGCGAAGAAGGTCTGATCGAATTGGACGAATTCGATGAAAGCCAAACGGGCGTTCTTGTTGGAAATCTCGATTGAGGGGGCGCTGGCATCGGCCGAGGCGACGGCCGAAGCCGCCGGGATCGGAGAGGCCACAACATCATAAATCGAGGTCAGTTTATTGCCGTCATCATCGGCATAGGCGTCCGAGGCGACGATCTGGTCGTTATAAAGATTCAGACGGAAAACTGAGCCGTCTTTGACGGCATAGCCTTCCTCGGCGTCGGTGTAATCGCACCAAGAATAGGTCGGGGTGTAATAGTTATTGAACTTGGTCGTGACTTTCGAATAGACCGGGGCATCGGCCGTGCCGGTGTTCATGGTCTCGACTATGGTGGTCGCGACGGTGAAGTTCATCGCCCCTTGGATCGAATCGATAGCCGCCTTTGCTGAGGAATAGTCGACGTTGATTTTAGGGCCCTCGCTGCTATCTCCGCTTGTGTTTTCATCGTGACATCCCATTAATGGGAGGGCTAGCATGCAGAGGGTTAGCATCAATGGTTTTCGGATGTTTTTAATAGGCATTGGTACTCCTTGTTCTCGCGCATTTACCGTTGAGACTTGGAAAACATAATAGCGTTACGAAAAAAAGCAAGCCTTTTTTGCCATAAATGGCCGATTCGATAGCAAATAAAAAGGGAAGGCGCGGGGCCTTCCCTTGAGTGGCTTGGATCAAGCGGCGGGTAAGAGCTCGATGTTCACGTGGAGCTGATAGAGGCTGCTAAGTGCCGGGATCCTCAAAGACATATAGTAGGTGACGCCGGCCTCCAGTTGCACTTCGACATAGAAATCCCGTCTATAGATGGTGGCCTCATGCTCGTTTTCGTCGTCGTAGTTTGCCTTGCAAAGCGAGGATCCGGAATCGGTAGCGGAGGGATCGCTCCAAATCCCTTTGAAGTCCGGATCAAGCCCAGTGCTCGCCGACCCATTGATGGATTGGGAGTAGATCCGGTAAGTGCCGGAGGCCTCGACCGTGAACTTGAACCACACCGTGTATTGGATGCTGCCGGTCTGATAGGAGGTCATATCGTTGTTCCCGAGGTTGATGCCAAAGGCATTCGCCGCCGAATCGCCGTTTTCGACAGTCAGCGAGTAAACGGCGCTCAACTGGATCGACCCGCCGACGACCTTGGCCACGACCACGTCGTTAGCGGCGACCTCGACGAACACTTCCCCCTCGGCGAGAAGGCTCGCTTCCAGGGTCCCGTTGACGTAAATCTCGACCGCGGTCGGCCCGCCTTCCGGCAAGACGGGGAAGGTGTAATACCCATCGGATTCAGCCGTATCGGAATAGAAGGTTCCGGTAGCATCACCAGTTAAAGTGACCGAATCCGAACCAAGGAAGGAAGAGGCGATGGCGGCCCCGATAGTAGAACCAGGCTCGAGCTTAGCATACCCAACCGACATTGCCTCAGCGTAAGAAGTATAGAGATAAGTCTCCATGTAATACGTTTTTCCGGCCTCGAGCTGAACCTCGACAGCGAAGTCATAACGATACTGTGTCTGAGGATGTTCGTTGCGATCATCGTCGTCATTCCCTTCATAATCAAGGGCTACGTCAGAATCCCCTTCATAGACCCCTTCAAAACGAGTATCGGCATTTGGATTCTTGGAGAAAAGAACATAGGTGCCGGACTCACTTGGGGTAAACTTGAACCAATAGTTAGCGGAATCAAGCCCGCAAAGATGATCTAGGTTTATAATCCCAGTCTCGTCAATTGTGAGAGCCGTATCTCTAGCCGACCCATCTTCGAAAGTATCGACGAAGCTAGTGGTGACGGTAACATCCTGGTCAACACCACTAACTTTTAATAGATAAGTGGAGCCAACATCAACCTTGAAGCCCAACGAGCCGCCGGTCAAGGCAGTCTTGATGACGGACCCATCGGTATCGACAAGCTCGATTACCAGGTTTTCAATGTCTGCCGGCAAATCGATTTTCAGGTAATTCGAGGCCGTTGTCGAGGTGAACGAATAGTAGAAACCATCGACCCGGCTGGTCAAATCAAAGGAGGATCCGATCTCGAAATCCACAGCCTTCGGACGCCCAATATAATCGCCATCCTGGACAGTATCGGTCCGGAAAGTGAAACTTGTGTAAGAATAGAGGCTGCTGCTGTAGCCCACTTCGACAACATAAGAACCCGCTTCGAGGTGGAGCCGCTCAAGCAGCTCGCCGCCATAGGTGGTGTCGCCATAGTAACCGCTTGAGACGCCAGTTTCGGTCGCGGTGGCGACTTGCTCACCGGTGTTGTCATAGACTTTGAAGTACTTAGCGTAAGAGGAGGAGCCACCATCGAGGGTGAAGGCCAGATCGGCGGCTTCTTCTAAGGTGAAGGAATAGAAACTGTACTGGCTATTGATGGACTCAACCGTAATCTCCTCGCCGATATTCATAGCAATCGGGTTGGAGATATCGGCGCCCGCCGGAATCTCGCCAATAGTCATAGTGACGTATTTGGTTTCACTAGTAGCAGCATTAAACCCAACGACGAACAAATACTTATGATTCGCCTCAAGGTCTAAGACTAATATTGAATCGGAACTATTCCCCTCCGACTCGACTTCAACCACGTTCTGCAAATCAGTCACGTCGTAAATATCGACGCTGCACCAAGCTGTCCGGCCAATATTAAGGGCTACAGATCCAGACGTGGAAGGAGTGTAGGCAAGTAGGTAATCCGGGGTCACAACCGAGTCGGTGTAAGCGTCTCGCCGTATCGTGGCAGTCTCTCCATAAACAAGCGTTTCCGCGGTATCAATGGAATCCTTGTCGTAATCAAGGAATTTCATTGCAAGACTGCCATAATAAACTCGGTCTGGATAGTAATCATTTGTATAAGGATCGATTACGAAGCTATAAGTCTGCCCCGGCTCAGCCAAGAAACGTATGTCTCCGTCAGTGCCAATCGGCTTAACGGCGCTGTCAGAAACATAGTCATTAGAGCCAAGTTCTTCCTTTTCCCCTTCGAATGAACCTTTGTAGACATCAATAGCCAGTTGGAGGTTACTGGCGGTAACCGTGGAAATCTCACTTTCCTCGCAGGCCGACTCATCGACGTAAAGGTAACGCCAATCAGCTTCCGCATCCGCTGGATGAGTGTAAGTCAAATAGACTTTTTCATAGCCCGGAACGAGGTTCTCGGTATAGGTTTCGCCAGTGGTTAGGGTAATCGGATTGCTCGCTGAAGCGCCGGCCCCGAACTCCTCATACACGGCATAGATATCCAAATCCCCAGTAACCGGAGTTTCAGGATTCCACGGAGTTTCGCCGGCTTGATCCATGTACCAGCCCTTGAACGCCATGCCAAGCAGCAAAGCATCGCCCGGGTCAGCAGCCAGCTTGCCGTCAATAACGGTGTAATCAACATCGCCAGTCAAATCGCCGATCGTTCCTTCGCCAAGATGGAATGTGACGGTGTGGGTAATGGTATCAGAGCAGATGACGTTATCGATAAACAGCCCATTATTTTGGTTGGTATCGGTCTTCAAGGCCTCCCATTCGGCCGTCGTTCCTTCATAATTGACCAGTTCCGCCTCGCCAGTAATCAATTCGTCTGGCAACGATTCTACGGCGCCCGAAACATTAACGGTCAAGCCCTCATTGTCGAAAGTGTCATCAACCGTTGTAAGATTGAGAGCCTTATATTCAATGGTTTCTAGCGAGGCCATGTTATTAAACGAACTCTGCAAAACAGTAGTCAAATCTCGCGGAAGGGTAAGAGATTTCAAAGAACTTACGCCACTAAAACACCATTTGTTGAATGTGTTAATGGTATCGGGCAAAGTCAGACTAGTTAATGAGGACTTATATTCAAACCCGCCGGAAGATGAGGTCGGATCGCCAACACATGTCACTTTGCCAAGCAAAGTTGCAATCGCCCCATGGTATTCGCAATAATTCTCTGGAACGACAGCCTCGGCGGCTCCGGAGCTCTTGACGTAATATTCGTCCTCAACATCAGGACGTGGAGTGAAAATAACCCCAGCCGCAATATCGCCGATCGCCCCATAGACATTATAGGTAAATTCCTGAGTTGGCGAAGCTTCGGTTCCATTAAGCTTGGCGACCACGTTAACATGATCAAACCAATGGTCAACCGGGATGTTTTTCAAAGTGTAGACGAGGTAATACGGGGCGGCGGGAAGTTCGTCGGCCGCGATAACGGTCGGCTCCTCGGCGGCCATATCAAGCCAAGTCGCCTCTTCCGCTCCATTGATGGAGGAATAAACGTAATCGACGTCAAGGGTGCTCGCTTCCTTGACGACCTCCCCTGCCGCAGTCTTGACAGAACGGGTCAATGAAGCAGTTTGAATTCCGCTGATGGAATTGAGCCGGAAATAAACCCGGACATCTTTAGTGCCGGCGATCTCGCCATCAACCGCCAAGACGCCGATATTGGTTTCGATTTCCGGAGTAACGTCAGAAGTCTCTGTCCCGACTCCGAGTTTGACCTTTTGGCCAATGGCGTCTTCGCCAAGGACATCGTCGAACACCGTGCTAGACGGGGTATCGGTGTTTGCCTTCTCGGAGAGGGCGATCCCCACCCCGGCGCCCACAAGGCTAAGCCCAAGGGCGCAGGAGGCGGAGAGAATAAGCAATTTGTTCTTTTTCATATTTGCTCTCCTTACCAATCCTCGGTCACGCCTTCGTCGGTCGCTCCACCATCGCTAAGCTGTTGCTTAACAACGATTTCGACCTCGTCAGAGTAACCAGCGACGCTGAGGGTGACGGTAATGGTCCCGCCAACGGTGCCAGTATGGAGGGTGCCATCTTCATCGATGGTGGCATTCATCGTCTTGCCATCCTCTTTGGCCACCGTTTCTATCGACCAGACCGGCGTCTCGTCGGTATTGGTGATATTAGCGACTAGCTCGACCGTTTGCTCGGTCAAAACCGGTTCGGTCGGAACGCCGCCAATATCGACTGTGACAAGCTGGATTTCGATGGTGACCTCATGATAATAATCACCAGCCGCCGCCCGAACGGTAACCGTCCCGGCAACCCCCCCGGTATGGAGGGTTCCATCTTCATCGATGGTGGCATCCATAGTGGTTGGGTTCTTGACGATCGACCAAGTAATATCCGCTTCATCGACGCCGACCAATTTCAAATCGAGTGGGATCTCGTCGTTAGTCGGGGCTTTACTCGGGGCGCCAGTGATAGTGATTCCAACATAGGCTTTGTAATCTTCAGTCAAATCGTCAACCGGAGTGATGGAGGCAACGATGTCCTCGCCCTCATCGACGAAGGTAAAGGAGACGAGATCACCATCAGGATTAACGACGGCCTTGGCGGTCTCCGGATCTATCCCAAAATTCCTAATGATATTGTGGGCGCGGGTGCCGTCTATGTCGATGGTATAAGTGTGATTGCCAGTCGCCGGATCGGTTGAGACATACGTGTATTTCGCAGCATCGGCATTTAGGTCGCAGGCTGCGAAAGCCTCATCAACCGTCATATCATCGGGCGCTAGAGGTTGATCAAGACGATAGACGTAACCTTGCTTTTTGTCGTATGCAGCATTGTATAGCACCTCATCGACCAAAATATAACCGTATACGTTGGATGCGCCCGACACAATCATGCCTTTTCCTTGAACGAGTTCGAAATAGGAATCGCCGATCGTCATCTTATACGAGGCTGGGAAAACATCGGTAGCGAAAGCCGGAGCCGGGATAGTGATCTCGACGGAATCGACCGCATCTTCGTAAGCGGCAGTGACGGTCAACTTGCCAGGAACTTTGCCAGCAGTTAACAATCCGGTAGCTGGGTCGATGGTCGCATCCATCGTGTCAGGGGTCTTGCCGGCGATGGCCCAGGTGGGTTTCGCCCCGTCCTCGCCATTTGTGATAGTGGCGTTCAATTGAAGGGTGCCGCCTAACGCGACTTCCGTCTCGGTGGTCGTGATATCGACGGAGACGACCGGCGCTTCGACTACGGTAATGACAACTGAATCATTCGCTTCGCCTACGCTCGCGGTAACCATGATCTTTCCAGGCTTGGTACCAGTTGAGACGTTACCATTCGCATCGACCGACGCGCCCATATCCGCCGGATCGGTCGTGCAGGTCCAGTTAACGCGATAGTCATCAGGCCCGTTAGTGACATAGGCGTCTAACTTGAGGCTAGTCCCGGTATACACGGTTTCGCTCGGCGCGCCAAGAATCTTAACCGTCGTTACCTTCGGCGCTTCTTTAACGGTAATGGTGATTTCATCGCTAACGCCGCCATAAGTTGCGGTGACGACTAAAGTGCCGGCGACGGTCCCGGCTTGGAGGACGCCGGTGTCGGCGGCGATGCTGGCATCCATCGTCTCCGGGTTTTTGGATTCGATGGCCCAGGTCAGTTTCCCGTCTTCCACCCCCGCGACTTCGGCGGTTAAGGTTAAAGTCCCTTCGGTCAAGACTTCGGTTTCAGTGCTGGTGATCGTAACCGTGACCGTCGGCGACGTATCGGTATCCGATCCAGTATCGGAAACCGGGGTCGTCTGAATCGGGGTATCCACGGGTGTGCTTTCGCTACTGGACGTATGCGAAGGATTGCAGCCGGCCAACACCAGCAACGCAGATACCGAGAGAGCAAGCAATGTAGATTTTTTCCTCATGTAAAGGCTCCTTTCTTTCTCTCGAATGGGCAAATTGTTTCGCTAAAATGAAAAAGGTCAACTAAAAAATGACGTGTTCATCAAAATTCTTCGATGCCGCAAAGCAAATATATCGTATTTATCACTGTCTAAGCCGTCAACGGCAATAATGTTCACTTCGTGAACGCTTCCTCTAAACTCGCTTCGGTGAACTCTTCCTCCATCGATTGGGGCGAATAGGAATGGGAAGAGGATTCAATCTCTTCTTCTAGCAGAACAGTAAGGATATCGACCGCGATGTTCTTGACCCCATCATTATTGATGATGAAGTCGGCGTAGATGGAACTGGGCTCGACGATCTCCCCATACATCGGCTGGACGGTGTTGAAGTATTGGGAGACGATGTTCTCGAAAGAACGTCCCCTCTCCCTTTTATCACGGATAAGCCGGCGAAGGAACCGCCGCTCAGCCGAGGCAGTAATAAACACCTTAATGTCGCCCAGTTTCCGAATCTCTTTGTCGACTAAGGCCATGATCCCCTCGACCACGATGACTTTCTTCGGCTCGATGGTCTCGACCTTATCGGTCCGAGTCAAAGTCACGAAGTCATAAATCGGCTTCTGGATTGGTTTACCATCCTTTAGGTCCCTTAGTTGCTTCCGCATCAAAGGCCAATCAAAGGCTTTGGGATGGTCATAGTTGACCTTATATCTTTCTTCTAAGGGGATATCGGCTTGGTCCTTGTAATAGTCATCCATCGTTAAGCGGACGATGTCTTGGTCCCCTAACCGCTTCATGACCTCAGAGGTGATATAGGACTTGCCCGAGGACGAGCCGCCCCCAACCAGGATCAGGCGGTTCATTGCTCAATCTCCCGATCGAAATAGGCCTTGGCAAACTTCTCCATCCATAATAAATCTAGATAAGAGGCAACCTCGACCGAAGAATGCATCGCGAGCATTGGAATACCCAGATCAACGGACGGGATCGAAAGGCGGGTATTGGAAATGGAAGCCAAGGTTGAGCCGGAACGGAGGTCGCTTCGGGTAGCGAAATCCTGATAAGGAATTCCTTCCTTTAAGCAAATCGCCTTCCCCACTGCTTCGGTATAGGCGAAGGTCGAATAGGCGGCGGAGGCGCTGCGCTTGAAGCAAAGCCCCCGGCCGAGCCGGACCGCGCAGGTCGGGTCCTCTAAATCGGGATGGGAAGGATGGCCAGCATGGGCTCCATCGCTCGAGACCAAGAAGGAAGAAGGCAAGGCCTCATCCAAATCAAAGCCATAATGCTTAGCCAGCCGATTCAAAGTTTCGACCAACAAACCCCCTTCGGCCCCGAAATAGGTCGCTGACCCCACTTCCTCGGAAGCGAATAAGGCCAAGACTTTGATCTCATCCTCTTCGGCATTGGGGGATTGAAGGAAGCCATATAGCCCCGGATAAGCCCCGCCGAGGTCATCAAGCCGGGGTGAGGAAAGCAGATCCTTCCCCTGACCAACGAAAGTCGGGGTTTCCTTAACGATGAGGTAGAGGTCATGGCTAAGAACTTTGCTGGCTTTCGGGAAAAGGGAAAGCAGATAACCATTGAAATCGAAATCCTCGCTATGGCTGACGAGCGGGCGGAGGTCTTTATTGGCGTTTATCTCATTATGGTTATTGACCTCCCGGTCATAATGGATGGCAAGTCTAGGCAAATAGGCGAAAGGGGTTTCCCCGTCGACTAAATGGCCAACCGGCTTCCCATCTTCAAGGCAATAGACCATCCCCGATAAATACAAAGGACGGTCGAAATAGGAAGCATAGATCAATCCCCCATAGGGCTCGCATTGCAGCACGCTGCAACCGGCTTGGTTCAAGACGGGATTAGCCTTCAGCTTCAGGCAAGGCGAATCAATATGGGCGGCATACACCTTGAAATAAGGCTTCACCATTCTTGCAGGCATTTTGACCGCCAAAACCGCCCCGCCCTGCCGATTCAAATAGAAGCAAGGATCAGTCAAACTCTCCGTAAATCCCGCCTCTTTCAGTTTCTTTTCGACTAAGGCCGCGTTGACGTAGAAAGAGGCGGAGGCCTTTAACGCCTCTAGAAGGAAATCTCGATATGCATCCATGTTTTAAAAAAGCCTCCGAGCTGATTATACCCGAAGGCTCAGAAATTAAGATAGGGAATCGAGGTCGAAGGTGACGGCATCGAAAGAGTAGGCATTGCCGCTTCTTTCCCCAATTAGATGGAACTCGGCTTTATACCCCCAGGCTTTGGCCGGGGGCAATTCCTCAAGCTGGATCTCAACCCCATAGTTCCAGTTGTCGTTAAGTTTCTCTAAGGCGAAGGTCTTGGAGTTGCCGCCGATGGCTTCGATCGTCACCTCGGCCCCGCTGAAATCCTCCCTAAGCTCCACCGGCTTGCCGATGTCGGCTAAGACGGCATGGATTCGATCCTCCTCAACCTCGATATTTGGGGTCGCGGTCGGGAGCCAGCCTTTCCTGGCCAAATAGGTTAAGTTGAACTCATCGACCTCTAGGAGGGATTCAAGGGTCTCGCTCCGATTCTGGATCTCCTCATCGACCGTCTCGACCCCGAATTGCTCCAATAAAGTCGGGGTGGCGGAATAGAGATTGGTCCCGAGGGCCAACCGGTCGCCCGGCACCGTATAGCCTAAGGCCGCCAAGGTGGTCGGGTAAGTGTCGAAGGCGCAGTAATCGCGGGCCGTATGCTCCATCGAGGGATCGACTTCCACCGCCGAATTGATGAAGCAATAATAAGTCCGCCGGTCGAAGCCGTCTTTCTTCGCCTCGTCGAGCCAACGGGCGCTCATGGAGATGTGGTCGCCCACTAGGACCATGGTCGTATTGTCGCTCACTTCCTTATCGACCGCGCCGGAGGAATAAAACCAATCGACGAACTGGCCGACTTGGCGGGAGGAACAGGAAATGACGCCCCCATATTGGTTTTCCTCCACCAGGGTTTCATCGCAATAAGGGCACGGATGGCCATCCTCCCCTTTCCCGCCATTGTTGAAATGGGTATCGACGGTCAAGCCGGTGATATTAAAGGGCCGCCCGGCTTTGGCCGCGTCCTGCTTGCTCAGCACCGCTTGCTTAAGGAAATCGAAGAGATGGTAATCCTCGAACCCCCACCAGCCATCGTGGTTGACGTGGTTGGGGTCAGAAGAAGAAAGGTTATGGTAGTAGACATAATCCCGGATGGTGAAATCCCCATGCTCGGAAAGGTAAAGACGGCGTCCGCCGAACGTCGCGTCCGACCCGCAGAAGAAGGTCTGGTCATAGCCGTCCTTAGCCAAGACGTCCCCTAAGGACATGACGTTGGGGAAGAAGCTCTCCTGGGTATCCATGTTGTTTTGACCCAAGATAGTCTTGAAGGGCAAGCCGGAGGTATGGGCGAACATCGCCGCCATCGTCCAGGAAGTGTATTCGAGGCAATGGGACCCGTTTAACGTAACCGAATCGCCGGAGAAATCGTCATAGGTCTCGGCTAGCTCAGTCAATTCCGGGATGAAGTTGGTATCGAAATAACCACCGTTTTCTTTATCCGAATAAGTGGTCTCCATCGATTCGAGGAAGAGGAAGATGAGGTTCCGTTTCTGCTCCGGGGCTTCGACATCGACGTTGGCCGGGTCGACGTAATGCTCATCGACGAAAGAGGACTCGGTCATCATCGACTTAATGTAGGTGGTCAAATCGAGGTAATTCCAAAAGGCCGCCAAAGACGGAACGACCGCCACTAAGCCGGCTAAGCCGAAGGTCAATAAACAGATGAGGTTCCGCCGCTTTACCTTGAATAGATAAAGCAAAAGGTAGCTGACCCCAATGACCGCCGCCACCCCGATGGTCGGCAAAACCGCGGCATAGATGAAAGGCGTGATTGAGGAAGCCGGGGCCCCGCCGAGGGAAACCAAGGTGGCGATGACTTCCGGCACCGAGACGTAAGGGAAGGTCCGCATGACCCAAAGAATCGAGAAAAAGCCGAAGAAGAACAGAACCGCCAAAAGAAGGCCCAAAACGACCCCAATGACCTTGAATGTTTTCTTTACGGTGTGCTTTTTGCTCGTTTCGTTTTCCATACGGCGGGCTAGTATATAGCACAAACCAAAGTATTTCTATAAAGAAATAACCCGCCTATAAGATGGCTTCGAGGAGGATCTTAAGCCCAATCCCGAAGAAAACGATGGCGGATATCAGCCCCGCGTACCGCTTCAAAGGACGGGATAAGATTGAGCCGAGCAAAGCGCACCCAAAGGAAACCGCGAAGGTAATCCCGCCGATGCATGCAAAGACAATAAGGGCTTCCGGAATCGAATAGGAAAGGAAAGTGAAGCCGATGCACAAAGCGTCGATTGAGGTGGCGACCGCTTGGAAAAGGACTTCGGGAATCCGGAGTTCCCCGGAGTTTTCCTCCTCAGAAGACCGCAATTCCTTGATGAAATCAACCAAACTCTTAATGGCCAATAACGTCAAGAGGCCAAAGGCGATAAAAGGGATATAGGTCTCTAAAGCATCGCGGAAGGCATAGCCGATGAAATAGCCGATCGTCGGCATGACCGCTTGGAACAAGCCAAATAAGAAGGCGGCCAAAAGCAATAAGCCCCACTTCCTCAAGCCAGTCCGGACCGCGTTGCAGGCGTTGGTGACCGAGGCGTCGATCGCCATATTGAAGGAAGTGATGATAATCAAAGGCCAATCCATACGGCGGCTATATTAACCACTATGAACGGATGGTTAAAGAAGTAAAAACGGCAAATGTGTATTTCCCCCTTCCAAAGGAAGAACAAGCGAACTAAAATGCGTCCGCTATGAAATCCGATTCCACCTTAACCTATTCGGCGCGCGATGCCGAGATCGACAAAAAAGACGCCAAGCGGACTTTACCCATTTACATCGAATGCCTAAAGCCCAGCTGGCGGCTAATCATCGTCGATTTCTTCGTCATCCTCTTCGACGCCTTCTTCGAGCTCATGATCCCCTTCCTTTCCGGCTTAATGATCCGGAATGGCTTAGAGGGATATGGCAACCTCAACGCCATGGGCTTGCCCCAGCCGATCGTCATCGGGGGCGGCTTTGATCAGCCCAACCTCTATTACGTCTGGCTTTATGGCGGCCTCATGATCGCCTGCTCGTTACTCGCCATCGCCTGCCAGTTGGCCGGGATGAAGCTTTCGGCCGTCATCTCCAGCGATTACATCGAACGGCTCCGCAACACCGTCTTCTATAAGGCCGAGCAGTTCTCCTTCTCCAATATCGGCGACTTCCCAGTCAGCAAATTGACCACCATGCTGTCCAACGACTGCAACAACATCCGTTTCTTCGTCATGATGATGGTCCGGATGGGGTTCAAGCAGAGCATGGTCGCCGCCATCGCCTTCATCTTCATCTTCTCCCTCAATTGGCTCATCGGCTGCATCGCTTTGCCCCTTGTCGCCATCGGGTTCCTCATCATCTGCTACATAATCAAGAAGACCAAGCCCCAGTTCGTCTTGACCCAAAGCGCCATCGACGCGGTCAACCACAACGTCGAGGAAGACACCGAGGGCATCCGCGAGGTCAAAGCCTTCTGCCGCGAAGGGTATATGCAGCAGAAGTTCGAAAAGGCCAATGGCGAACTGACCGACATCACCTATTCCTCGGTCTCCCGGCTAGGCATGTCGAGCGCCATCACCACCTTAACCATCAACATCGTCATCGCCATCATCCAGCTGCTCGGCGGCTTCTCGATGCTTTATTCCGTCCAAGCCGACCCCAACGCCATCTGGACCATGTTCAATAACGGCAATCCCCTATTCGATGCCGGCGAGCTCACCATGCTCACTAGCTACGCCGCCGTCCTCACCATGTCCTTCTCCTTCCTTTCGATGATCGTTCAGTTCTATTCCAGGGCCGAAGCTTCCAAAGAACGGATCGACCGGGTCTTATGCGAAGAGATCGATATCTCCTATACCCCGAAGCCCAAGACCGCTGACTTCGACCCCGACCATCTGTCCGGGGCCGACGTCGAGTTCAAAGATCTGGTCTTCTCCTATTTAAAGGATCCCAGCAAGCCGGCCGTCGGGCCCATCAACCTCCATATCCAAGCCGGGGAGAAGATCGGCATCATCGGGGGCACGGGGTCTGGAAAATCCTCCTTGGTCAATCTAATACCAAGACTTTATGACGCGACCTTAGGCGAAGTCCTCATCGGCGGCCACAACGTCAAAGACTATTCGCTTTCCGCCCTCCGGGAGGAAATCGGGGTCGTCTTACAAAACAACGTCCTTTTCACCGGAACGATCAGGAGCAACATCCAATGGGGAAAGAAAAACGCCAGCGACGACGAAATCAATAAAGCTTTGGACATCGCCTGCGCCTCCGAGTTCGTGAGCCGGTTCAAAGACGGGCTCGACACCCCGGTCGCCCAAGGGGGCAAATCGGTGTCGGGCGGGCAAAAGCAACGGCTTTGCATTGCCCGGGCCGTCATCAAACAGCCGAAGATCCTCATCCTCGACGATTCGGTCTCGGCCTGCGACATGGAGACCAGCCGAAAGATTCAGGACCAATTGGCCACCAGTTTGAAGTCCACCACCGTCTTCATGATTGCCCAGCGGATCGACTCGGTGAAACGCTGCGACAAGATCTTGGTCCTCGATAACGGAAAGATGGTCGGTTACGGGACCCATGAGCAACTGATGAAAGACTGCGCCCTCTACCAAGAGATCGCCGATATCCAAGCCAAGGGGGTCGAATAAGATGAAGTTCTATAAGTACAAAGGCATCAACACCGCCGGCCGGGGCGAGACCATCAACGGGGTCGACATCCAGTTCACCTGCGGAGAAGCCGGCTATAAGGAAATTAACGAAACCTACGGCAAGCGGAAGAAAGGCTATGGCAAGCCCAAGCATTCCTGGGGATCGCTATTAAGGGTCTTCTCCTACCTCAAAGGCGATAAGTGGATGCTCTTCGTCGCCGCCTTCGTCACCGTCTTGATGATCCTCATCAACTTGATCGGCGGCTTCGTCTCGGCCCCGCTGGTCGACGGGCTCTTGAACCCGGCCGTCTTCGCCATGCGCGGCGACTGGGGGCAATACGGCTCCTTCGAAGGATATAAATCCGAAGCCTTGTCATCCTCGCCTTTCAATTCCATCCTCTTTGACTTCGTCGATTGGCAGTCGGCCGATATCCTCGGCCAGTCGGTCAAGGTGTTAGTATTGGTCATCGTCGTCTTGGCGGGGCTTTACTTATTAGGTTTTCTCTGCTCCATCGCCCAGGTCTTATTGATGACCAAAATCGGGACCAATTCCTTGATGAGGCTACGGAACGACATGTTCAAGAAGATGGAGTCCTTGCCCTTAAGCTATTTCGATGGGACTCCCCATGGCGACATCATGTCCCGCTTCACCAATGACGTTGATAACCTCGCCCAATTCTTTAACTCTGGCATCATGGAGATGTTCACCTCGATCGTCATGCTTTTTGGGATCGTCATCTTCTTATTCACCCTCAACTGGTTCTTGGCCCTGGTCGCCCTCTTCATGGAAGCGATAGCCATGATCATCGTGGCCAACAACGTCCACCACTCGGTCAACGCCTTCTCCGAGACCCAGATCTCGATGGGTGAGTTCAATGGCTTAAGCGAAGAAGTCTTATCCGGCCTCAAGGTCGTCAAATGCTTCTCTAAAGAAGACGACATGATGGAGATCTTTAAGTCGATTGATTATCGCCACACCATCCATAACAAGAAGTCGGTGTTCTTAAGCTCCGCCAACGTCCCGATCGTCAATAACATCAATAATTTGAATACGGCCTTAGTCACGATGCTCGGGGTCATCTTAATCGCCGTCGATGCTCCCTTTATCAAAGTCTCAACCGGTACCCTGGTCGCCTATGTCGCCCTCTTACGGATGTTGGCCCGGCCATTCAATAACATCTCCAACCTCATGACCATGGTCCAAGCCTCCCTCGCCGGGGCCGAGCGGATCTTCCAGATGATCGACCAACCGCCCGAGCCGAGCTTGCAGAAAGCCAAATGGCGTTCCTTCAAAGCAGAAGACGGGAAACATTACTGGACCAACGGGATAGAGACCAAACCGGTCCTCGGCCAAGTCGATATGCGCCACGTCGACTTCTCCTACGTCAAAGGCCAGCAGATTCTCCATGACATCACCCTCTATGCCCATCCGGGTCAAAAGATCGCCCTTGTCGGTTCAACCGGGGCGGGCAAGACCACCATCACGAATCTACTAACCCGGTTCTATGACATCGACGCCGGGGAGATATTGATCGATGGGATTGATTTAAAAGACATCGACCGGGTCTCGATGCGCCGCTCGATGACCTTGGTTCTCCAAGATACCCACCTCTTCTCCGGGACCATCATGGACAACATCCGCTTCGGGTGTTTGCATGCCGATGATGAGCGGTGCAAGAATGCGGCCAAGATCGCCTGCGCCGATCAATTCATCGAGAAATTGAAAGACGGCTATGACACCTACATCGATGGGGCCAACGCCTCTTTATCCCAAGGGCAGAAGCAGTTGCTAAGCATCGCTAGATGCGCCGTCGGAAATCCGCCTATCCTGATCCTCGATGAAGCCACCTCCTCGGTCGATACCCGCACTGAACGGCTCATCAGCAAGGGGATGGACAACATCATGGCCGGCAAGACCGTCTTCGTCATCGCCCACCGCCTCTCGACCGTCCGTTACGCCGACTGCATTATGGTCATGGACAAAGGGCGGATCATCGAACGGGGAACCCATGATGAACTAATTGCCCAAAAGGGCCGTTACTACGAGCTCTGGACTGGCAAGTCCGAACTCGATTAAGCATCCAAAGGAAGGTCGAAGAAGCCTTCCTTTTCTTTATCAAAAGTTATTTCCTTAACCGAAAGGGAATCCTTGGTCTGGACAAATAACCGCATGTCTTCCACCTCATAACAGGAAGAATAGATAGTTTCTTCCGCTTGCCCATTCTCATCTAAGGTCGAGCCTTCCACGACCCGGACGCTAGATAGGAGATGGAAGAAGGCCACCAGTTCCTTGTCTAGGGTTTGGAAATCCCCTAGATGCTTTTTATAGAAGTTAAGGCGAACGAAACGCGATAGCGGCGAGTTATCCCCCGGCAGCCCCACCGCCCCATAACCTAAGCCGGCGTAAGGCCCTTTAACATAGGAATTGCGGAGTTGTGAGAAGCCGTCTAAATTGGCTTTTTGGATGCAAAACCCCGGTGAATTAGTCAAAATGCCATAGGGGTTGGGATAGACGTGCATCCCATCTTTCTCCTGTTCAATAACGAAAGAGGAATGGGCATCGGAGACTAGATAATGCAGGGGAGCCGGCCCCATCTTGGGGGCGAAGGGATGGTCGTTGATCAGCATTCCCTTAATGGCCGAAGCGGCCTCCTCGGCCTTCTTATAATGAGCCAAGACATAGGCGATGAATTCGTATTGGGCCACTTGGCCTTTAGGGCTAAAACAGGCCAAGCCAGGATAATTGAGCCCCGCGACCGCGAGCCCAGTGGAGGAGATGGCTTCCGCAAAAAGAGGGAAATCACCGCCTCTAGCCCCGATGCCTAACATTGAAGGATGCTCATTCATTATTTCCCCAGAAGAGAAACGAAGGGGATAGTTAGGCGAAACGAATAAACCCCGTTCCCCAAAGTTACCGACAAGGTCGAGATTCCTTCCAAATAGGAAAGAGGGCGAAGCAAGAGTTAAGGCAGTGCACATAGGATTTCCTCCGTCTTTATTATAACAAAGCATCGCCTTTGACACATACCCCCCGTGGGTATATATTGGCGGCATGGATTGCTGCAAGAAAAAAGACAAACCCCGCGAGGAAGCGGAGAAAAACGACCTCCTGAATCGTTGCTCCCGGATCAAAGGGCAAATGGAGGGGATAAGAAAAATGATCGAGGATGACCGTTATTGCAGCGATGTCCTCAATCAGATCTCCGCCGTCGAGGGGGCGATTAGGGAAATCGCGACCAAAGTATACAAAACCCATATGCTGACCTGCGTGAAGGATAAGCTCCTTGCCGGCGATGACTCGGCTTTGCTTGAGTCTTTTGAATTGCTGAGGAGGCTTAAATGACGGAGCAGCGTTTCGCCATCACCGGCATGTCCTGCGCCGCCTGCTCAGCTAGAGTCGAGAAAGCGGTCAATAAGCTCGAGGGGGTCAAGAAGGCCGAAGTCAACCTTTTGACCAACTCAATGAAGGTTGAGTTCGATTCCCCCGCCTCAATCGAATCGATAATCAAGGCGGTTGAGAAAGCCGGCTATGGGGCTTCCATGATCGGAGAGAGAGCCAAACCGGCCGAAAAGAAAACCGACGAGACCAAACCCTTGCTCTATCGCCTCATCGCTTCACTCATCATCCTCATCCCCTTGTTCTACCTCGCCATGGGGGCGATGCTTAATTGGAATATCGGGGTCTTGATGGATTATCCCCTATTGCTCGGATTGCTGGAGATGGTCATGGCCTTCGCCATCATGGCCATCAATCATCATTACTTCGTCTCCGGCTTCAAAGCCTTAATCCATCGTTCTCCCAATATGGATACCCTGGTAAGCCTTGGCTCGGGGGTCGCCTTCGTCTATAGCTTTGTCCTCCTTATTGAGATGGCTTATTACGTGAGCCCGATCGGTTATCAAGACCCGGCCACTTACCATACCGTCATGGGCATCGCCATGAATCTCAACTTCGAGACCGCCGGCACGGTCGTCGCCCTCATCACGGTTGGCAAGACCTTGGAAAGCTATTCCAAAGGCAAGACCACCAGTGCCCTCTCTTCCCTCCTTTCCCTCGCCCCTAAAACCGCCCACCGGAAACAAAACGGCCAAATTCAAGATATTGGAGTTGAAGACATCAAAGTCGGGGATGAACTGGTTATCTATCCTGGCGAATCGTTTCCGGCCGACGGAAAGATCATCGAAGGGAATTCCTCAGTCGATGAATCCTCTTTGACTGGCGAATCGATGCCAGTTGATAAGAAAGCCGGGGATGAGGTGAATACCGCCACCATCAACCAGACCGGGGCCCTCACCATCATCGCGACCCGAACTGGGGAAGAAACGACCCTTAGCCAAATCGTTAAGATGGTCGAGGAAGCCTCTTCCTCTAAAGCCCCAATCGCTCGGATTGCCGATAAGGTCTCCGGCATTTTCGTCCCGGTGGTAATCATCATCGCCTTAGTCGTCTTTAGTTTCTGGTTGATATTCGGAAGGGACTTCGTAGCCAGTAACTTCGAATCGGAATCCCTTTTCACCTATGCTTTAGAAAAAGGTATCGCTGTTTTAGTCATCTCTTGCCCCTGCGCCTTAGGACTGGCCACCCCGGTCGGGATCATGGTTGGCTCGGGAAAAGGGGCCAAGCAAGGGATCCTCTTCAAAACCGCGACCGCCCTCGAGGCGACCGGGAAAGCAGAGATCGCTGTCCTCGACAAAACCGGGACCATCACCAAAGGCGAACCGAAAGTCTCGCAAATCCGAACTAAGTTAGACGAAAACGAGTTCTTATCCCTAGCTTTCTCGTTAGAATCCGCCTCTGAGCACCCCTTAGCCAAGGCTATCCGGAAATACGCCCAAGAACGCAATATCAATCTTTTGGAAATCAAGGATTTCCGTTCCCTTCCCGGTCAAGGAGTGGCCGGGGAAATAAAAGGCGAAACCTTTTACGGCGGGAATCTAAATCTATTAAGGGAAATCGGGGCCGGCACTGACCAGGCCAAAAAGGATTATGAGGAAATATCCTTGGCGGGAGCGACCCCCCTTCTCTTTGCCAAAAAAGGCCTTTACCTAGGAGCCATCGGGGCGGCCGATGAAATCAAGGAAGATAGTAAGCAAGCCATCGAAAGTTTAAAGAATATGGGCATCATCCCGGTTATGCTGACCGGGGATAACCCGACTGTCGCCGCCGCGGTCGCAAAGTCCGTCGGGATTGACCACTTCGTCGCCTCCTTGCTTCCCGGTGGCAAGCTCGAAGCCATCCGAAAACTGAAGGAGAAAGGGAAAGTCATCATGATTGGGGACGGGATTAACGACGCCCCGAGCCTCACCGAGGCCGATATTGGGATCGCCATTGGTTCCGGATCGGATATCGCCATCGATTCGGCCGATGTCGTCATCACCTCCTCGAAATTAACCGATGCGGTCAAAGCCATCCGGCTATCGCGGAAGACCTTGCTTAACATCAAGGAAAACCTCTTCTGGGCCTTTATCTATAACCTCATCATGATCCCCATCGCCGCCGGGGTGTTCTCCGCCCTCGGGATGGCGAAGATGCGCCCCTGGATGGGCGCGGCCGCGATGTCTTTAAGCTCGGTGACCGTCGTCTTGAACGCCCTCCGGCTTAACCTCATTTCCTTAGATAAAGGCGGGAGGCGAAAGAACCATGTCCAGCTAAGTGATGATTTCTATCCCACCGCTTGCCCGATAAACATTGAAGAAGGAAAGGAGGTGAAGGAAATGAAAATCACCCTCAAAGTGACCGGGATGATGTGTATGCATTGCGTCGCCCACGTCAAAGAAGCCTTAGAAAAAATCGAAGGCGTTACTTCCGTCGAGGTCAGCTTAGATAATAAACAAGCCATCATCAAAGGCCATAACCTCGATAAGACAAAGCTGATCGAGGCCGTCAAAGCCGCCGGTTACCAAGCCGAATAACCTAGCCGCGCGCTAGGTTTTTTGTTACGATGGCCAAGCCATGAGAAAACTTTGTTTATTCCTTTTGCCCCTGCTGCTCGTTTCCTGCAGGACGAATGATTCCACCTCTTCTCCCGAGCCCAGTAAGAGCCCATCCGTTTCTAAAACCGAGGAGTCGCCTTCTGAGTCTAATAATCCGATCGAAACGACAGCCTCCAGCAGCCCAATAGAAGAAGAAAGTTCTTCCACTATCGAGAAAAAGGCCGATCTATCCCTAACCCGAGAAGCCATACCCTCCACCAGCCAAAGTTCCTATTTATTGGACACCGACATCGAAGTCGACGGGATCGGTTTCCACCTCAATTACGTCCAGCAAGGCAACGGAAGCAATGCCGGGACGATTCAAATACATAAATTCGATGGTGAGATCTATAACACCGATGCCTTAGGTCATAACCGGGTCATGATAACTTTGCTCGATAAAAGAGGACCTCAAAATCCGGTTATCGCCAAGCCAATCGTCTATGCCGGTTATGAAGTCAACCCCACCGAGTATTCAGTCGAGCCGATAGGCGATCACGGCGGGGACAATGAATACGTATGGATCTATGATTTCGATGCCGTCTATCCCTACTTCCGGATTGAGAATAGCGATCCGGACATCGGCCGGGCGGCCTATGCCTACGCGATCGAATTCACTAACGTCGGCTAAGAAAAGTTTTGGCAAAGAGAAGGGTCCGTTATATAATCCACCTCGCGCCCGTGTGGTGGAATGGTAGACGCGGCGGACTCAAAATCCGCTGAGTGATGAACTCGTGCCGGTTCGAGTCCGGCCTCGGGCACCAAAATTAAGATCAACCGACCTAGCCAATGGTCGGTTTTCTTTATCCTCTAAAGGAAAACAATCGATAAAAAGCCCTACTTCAATGTCTACTTCAAGTCACTTCAATGAGACATTGAACTTATTTCAAAGACTATTTAAGTGTTACTTTTCCTTTATTGGCGGTGAAACATTGGGCATTGCCGATCTTTATCGGATTTAGATAACCGATTTGGACTAAATGCCCGATGATGGTATTCCGAAGATAAGATGAATTGGCTAGGCCAAGATGCGCCGCGATATCCTTCACATCCCGGTTCTCGCCATAACAATAGGAAAGGATGTCCAAATCATATTTAGAACGGAGAAGATTTTCCGCGATTACGGAAATCGAATCCGCTTCAATGCTGACCCCGGGAGCGTAAGTCAAATCAGGAAGGACGATGGAAAACAACGAATTTTTCGAATAGATGAACGGCCGATGGCGTTCATCGGCGGAAGCATACTCGCTGATGATCTTCTCAAAACCCGTGCCTCGAGCCTCCATCGCTTTGCAATAGCAGAAAACGTTGCAAATATATTCGTTCCGCCGTCTTGAGGCGAAGCGGGCCAAATCATAGGTCGGCGAAAGGGGCCCGCTTTGGTAATAGGAACCAGGGGAGGTAATGACTAAGCGATCTTTAAAGATATCTAAGGAGATCTGTGATCCATTAATGAAGTAATCCCGATGGGCTAAAGAGTTGATGATGGCCTCGAACAACGCTCTTTCGGGGAAGGCATCAATGTCGATCCGACCGTCCCCAGTTTTTAAAAAGCCGTGGTTCATTCGGGACTGAACAAACTCATTCATAAAACGATAAGCTTTGATCAAATTACCCTCGAAGGCATTGCTGGCAATAACCAAATCGCTCCCCCGGGTTAAGCCAGGATAGACCGAACAAACAATTTTCGTGTTGGGCTCGTCACAAACGTCGCGAAATAAGCAAGAACCGCGATACAGATTCTTGTTCCGGTCAAAAAACGGAAGCGATTCCAACTCTTTAACGTCCAAATGCTTATTGGTCCGGGAAAATCGGAAGTCATCCAAATCGTGAAAATCGTCGATAGCAAACGGAACGTCACTAGCTATCGTGTCAAACTTCACGGGTTGGTTATGGGTCGACATGAAAATCAGTTCTTCCTGGGTTGCTGGGGAGGTGAATCCGTCGTTCCTAACAAATACCAGCGGAAAACCTTGATGCATAAGAATAACCGGTTTCATGCACGCCTCAGCGATACTAATCTTCAGAACGTAAAGGTCTTTTCCGGAATCAGAATAAGCGAGAAGATCGGTTTTGATATCCAAATCGCCTTCGATACGGTTCTTGACGTTTTGATAAAAGAGTTGCTTTTGCTTATCGATCGTCGACAAGTCCATGCCAGCAAGAGAAAAATCATCCGGTTTGACTCCGACGAATAAAAGACCCCCATGGCAATTGGCGAAGCCCGCGACCGTTTTTAGCCAAGAAAAGGAATCTTCGTTAAGACGAAGTTTGCACTCAACGTTGTTATCCTCAACTTGGAATAAGGGGTAAATCTCTTTAAGCAGCATAATTCAACCTCCATCGGTTAAATCTTACCATTTATATCGGAAACTTCAACGTTAACTTCAATCAGACTTCAATGCTTACTTCAGGGTTACTTCAATGTCTACTTCAAAGTCACTTCAATGAGACATTGAACTTATTTCAAAGACGCTATTGTTGTTCCTTTTTATATAGCCATATTCAATAAAACTCGAAATGGTCTACAATAGCCGGGTGAAAATCTACGAACGTTTCCTATGTATCGCCAAAGCCAAACCCGAGGCGATTTGCCTAAAGACCGAGGCTAAGGACTATACCTACTCCGAGTTTTTATCTCTAATTGAAGCTTACAGCCGCAAGATTCCCCCGGAAGCTAAGCGGGTCGGAATCGTCATGCAACACGGGGCGAGTCAACTGGCAGCTATCTTCGCCACCTTGAAATTAGGTTTAGCCTATATCATCGCTGAACCGGATTTCCCGCTTAAGCGCATCGAATCAATGATGGCGATTGGGGAAGCCGATTGCCTTTTCCTCGATTTCCCAAATCCCAATCTCTGCCCCTCGTTGCCTCAGTTAGGAAAAGACGGCCCTGATCAAGGGCAAGAGCCCACCGGGGACTTTAACTTAGCCTATATCCTCTTCACCTCCGGCTCGACCGGCAAGCCCAAAGGGGTGATGATCAGCGAGGACAATATCCTTGGTTACGTCGAAGCCTTTAATAACGAATTCCATCTAAGCGAACAAGACGCCATGCTGCAGCATTCGGTCTGTACCTTCGATATCTTCACCGAAGAGGTTTTTGCCTCTTTGCTTAACGGGGCATGCTTAGCCATTCCCAGCGAGGAAGCCAAACAAAATACCGATAAGTTATTTAGGTTTTGCAGCAAAAATGGCGTCACCATCGTCTCTTCCTTCCCCTATTTATTCAAAGAATGGAACGAGAGGGAGGATTTGCCCTCATGTTTCCGTTTATTCGTCTCTGGCGGCGACGTTTTGCGCGCTTCTTATGTCAATAAGCTCCGGAATAAGGTCCAAGTCTATAACACCTATGGGCCGAGTGAGACCACCGTCTGCTGCACCTATTGCGACTGCACCACCCGGACCCCAAACCAAGACGGGACCTTCCCGATCGGGAAAGCAATCAAAGGATATGAAGTCTATTTAGAAAAGAACGGGCAAAAAATCGACAAGCCTAACCAAACCGGAGAGATCATCATCCAAGGGGCTGGCGTTGGTTTAGGCTATGTCGGCAATATAAAGCAAGGTTACGTCACCGTCGATGGCCTCCCCGTCTTCCGAAGCGGTGACCTCGCCTATTATGATGAAGAAGGCAACCTCAACTTCCTGAAGCGGAGCGATGCCCAGGTCATGATATACGGCCGACGGGTCGAGCCGATGGAGGTCGAGAACACCATTCTCAACAAAGGGTTGGCCCGCGATGCGGCGGTGGTCACGATCTTCGACAACGAAGGGCTGGCCCACCTTAAGGCCTGCTTGGTCTCCTGCTTTAGTGAAGAACAGATAAGAAAAGAACTCGGGGCCTATCTCCCGTCCTACATGATCCCGGAGTATTTCGCCTTCCTCGATAAGATGCCTTTGACCGAAAACGGCAAACTCGACCGAAGGGCGCTTCGAATCAACCTGCGGAAATTCGCGCTTAACGAAGCGGAGTCCTGGGCTAACCAAAGACAGAAAGTCCTCCTCGAAGTGTTCGCTTGCTACTCGGTCTATAGCCAAAAAGAACAGGAACGAATAAAAGATAGGAACAAGCAGGAATTCATCGAAGGAATGAAGAATGGACGCCATGTGGCTTATGGCCTATTCGATGGCGACCGGATCGTTGGATCAGGGGATATTTGTTATCAAAAAGAGCTCCCCTCGCCCGAGAATAAATCCGGCAAAGTGGCCTTCTTGATGAATGTCTATGTCGATTCCTCCTTAAGAAAGCGAGGGTTTGGCCGGCTGATAATGGAACAATTAATGAAGGAAGCCAAAGCAGCCGGGGTTGGCAAAATCTACCTCGAATCCTCAAGGGCCGGCCGTCCTTTATACACCAAGCTCGGCTTTGAGTTAAAGAACTACTACATGTTCTATAAACCCGATGGAACGAGATGACTTGGTAATCGAAACCTTCTTCGATTCGGATAAGACCGCCCCTTTGGTCGTCCTTAATTCCTATATGAAGAACGGGGAGATCGTCAAAGCCGAGCTCGATAAGATCACGTCTATCGAAGCCAATCTCATCGTCATCTCCAACCTTCATTGGGATGACGATTTGACCCCTTGGCCCATCCCACCCATCAGTCGGCATGACACGCCCTGCCAAGGGAAGGCCGAGCAATACTTGGATCATCTAATCAAAAAACTGTTGCCCTCGATCGAAGAAAAAGCAGGATTAAGGCCAAGGAAAAAGATATTAGCTGGCTACTCACTCGGCGGCTTATTTGCCATATATGCCGGATTTAAGACCAATTACTTCGATTCCTTAGTTTCGGCCTCGGGATCGCTTTGGTATCCAAGCTTCTTGGATTATGCAAAGGAAAACCCGCTTCGCCCGACCGTCAAATCTATCTACTTATCCTTAGGCGATAGGGAAAAGCATTCTAAGAACAAAATACTCCAACCGGTCGAGGATAATACCTTAGAGTTGCACCGCTTATTGACAGAAAGAGGAATCGAAACGATATTGCAGATGAATGCCGGCAACCACTTCGTCGACGAGGAGAAACGGATGGCCAAAGGCATTGCTTGGGCTTTGAATAATTAAGCCTAGTGATAGCCCTCATTGAATTGGAAGAACTTAGACGCTTCTAACAGTCTCTTTTTTCGTGCAAATACTATTTGATATAACATGTCATTATTACGTCTAATCTTCTTTAAACCCTAACCAAAAACTAGGTTATATTTTGTTAGATTTTGCTAGATTTGGGATGAGTGTTTATCGAATGTTTATCGCTTTTGCACTTTTCATATTCCGGTTTATATATACTGCTGAATTTAGGCTATTTTAAGATGTTGTTCGTCAACAAAAAACCTCGGATGAATCCGAGGTAATTTTCCTTTTGGCGCGCCCAGGGCGACTCGAACGCCCGACCTCAAGCTTCGGAGGCTTGCACTCTATCCAACTGAGCTATGAGCGCAGCAGCCAATTATATGGTGCACTGGATGAGATTTGAACTCACACCGGGAAGCCCGACTAGCTCCTGAGACTAGCGCGTATACCAGTTCCGCCACCAGTGCACGGGCGGTATTCTACTACCCTAGTTTCAAAAAGTCGATTGTACTTTTCATAATTATCGGATCATCTTGCTGAAGTTTCCGATAATCGATGACGAAATGTGGATCGCGGTTATATGATCCCGGCTTATATTGCTCGTTGATCTGCTGGAAATAATGGTAGCTATCATTCTTCCAATAAGGCTGATGGCCTCTTCCTTGGGCCACCACCGTCTTAACATTCGGGAGGCCGGCGGACTGAAGTTTCACAAAATTATCGGCATAAGGGACCATGTTGTCCTCGTCACTTTGGATATAGAGGAGGGGCTTTTGGCTAATTCGCGCAACCTCGATGACCGATTGCCCCGCCACCGCGCCATAACGCTTAGCGAAATACTTTCCGATCTTCCCCTTCATCTTCTTTAAGGAGGGGGCGCTTTCTAAGATGATGGAAGGGATATCGAGGAAGCCGGCGAAGGAGATGGCTTTTTCTATTTGATATTTCGGGAAAGCCAAGGTAACGGAAGATAAGTAACCGCCCCAAGAATGGCCGATCGAATAACGGGTCAATCCCTTAGCCTCGATTTGTTTATCCAAGAAAGCGAAGAAAGCCTTTTGATCAATCAAAGGATGGCCCAGATCGATCATGTCCCGTCCTAAGGAAGTCATGCAGCCATGATAATCATAGGCATAGACCAAATACCCTTGGCTAGCATAGAAGGCGATCTCCTGCGAATAGGCGGTATAGCCAGCCCCTAAGCCATGGAAGAAAACGATTAAGCCCAAAGGCTTTCCCGTTGGATAAGCTACCTCCCCATTAAGGACGGTGCCATCGCTATAAAAAGAGAAAGGCTTGGTCTTGACCCCGAAAGAGCTGATTGGGGGATAACGGAAGCTGGCTAACCCATCGCCCCGCTTGCCGAAGACGGTATGAAGGGCTTTGCCGAAAAGCCAATCAAAGATCATGGCGTTGGACCCCGAATAGCAAATGGATCAACGCCTTAAGCTTATGGCCGTTGGCGAAATCCACCACCGCCAAGGCGAACTTCTGGCTATAGCCGTTCATGACGATGTTCCGGATCGGGGTGGCGGCGATCGACTTATTGATCATGATGCTGAACCCATCGTTTTCATCGACCGGGAAAGTGGCTTTGGCCTTCTTCATCAAGATCTTCCCAATCCAGGTGCCGGCGATATCGCCGAAAGTCGAATTCAGGGTATAAGGCCGGCTCCGGGGATCCTTGCTCACCGGGACATGGTGGCCCAATAGGTCCTCGAAATCATTGTCATATTGGAGGAAGCCGCCCTTGGGGACGTTGTAATAAATCGGCATCGAGTTCATCTTCGAGGCGAATTCATCAGGAGAGGTCACCTTGAGGGCCGCTTTCGCCTCAACGGTCTCGGCATCGGAGCAGGCCTCGATCAGGTATTTGCCTCCTTCGACTAAGAAAGAAGAAGTGCCGGTATCGTAATGGGACAAAGCCGAATAGGGGATGGCGAACTGATAGATCTTCGTCTCCTTCGGTCCCAAGGCTTGTTTTTGGAAACCAATCAGGGTCCGCTTGGCCTTAAAGACATTGCCTTCGGTCGGCTCGGTGAAAAGCAAGACGGTGAGTTCAGAGGCGACGGAAGAAGTGTTGGTCACTTCCAAAGTAGCTGAAACTTCCTTTCCTTCCCCTAGCGCTTTATCCGAGAGGGTCAATTTGCCGTATTTGAATTTCCCATAGCTTAGACCCCGGCCAAAGGGGAAGCGGACTTTCTTGTCGCAGGAAAGATAATAACGGTAACCGACGTAAATCGATTCACGATAAATCGATTGGACCTCGGTCCCAGGATAGAAACCGAAAGAGGGGACATCGGAGAGGTGGATCGGCCAAGTCTCGGCCAATTTGCCCGAGGGGGAAACCTCGCCGGAGATAATTTGGCGTAAAGCCTCGCCCCCTTCTTGCCCCGGGAGATAGCAAAGCAGAATCGCCTGGCACTTAGTGGCGAAAGGCAACTCGACCGGCGCCCCGACGTTTAAGACGACGATGATATTCTGATTAACCGAATACAAGGAATCGAAAAGACGGAGTTGGGATTCGGGAAGGCAAAGGGTCTCACGGTCGAACCCTTCCGATTCGTTATGCTCGCTTAAGCCTAAGAAAAGGATTACCGATTGCTTCTTGGCTGCTAGGTCGGCCGCCTCGATCCGTAAGGCCTCTTGGTCGTCTTTGGGATTGAAGGAATAGCCCATGGCAAAGTTCGCTTTCTCTTCCTTCTTTAAGCAATCGAGGAAACTGGCTGGATGAAGGGCGTTGACGCAGGATGATCCCCCGCCGGAAATCCGTAGTTGCTTGGCTAAAGACCCGATGATGGCGACATTTCCGAGCCCCTTCTTCAAAGGCAGGATCCCTTCGTTTTTCAGCAAGACGATCGAATGAAGCGCCGATTTCAAAGCCACCTCGGAAGCGACTTTCTCGGAATATTCGAACGGCTTATCGGCATAGGACTGGACCCGTTTGGAAAGGGCGATGACCCGTTCGGCGGTGGTCTTGACCGCATGTCGGTCCAGCTTACCCATCCTTAAGGCTTTCAATAAGTCTTTGCTCCGATCGATATGGCAAGGCATCTCGACGTCCAACCCATAATTATGGGAACGGACGAAATGGGCGGTCCCGCCCCAATCAGACATCACGACCCCATTGTAATGCCATTCATTCCGCAATAGATCCTTAAGCAGGTAATCGCAATCGCTGGCATAAGTGCCGTTGATCTTGTTATAACTCGTCATCAAAGTCCAAGGCCGGGCCTCGGTGATGGCGATTTCAAACCCTTTGAGGTAGATTTCATGCAAAGCCCGCTCATCGACGATGGAGTCATTGACCATCCGGCCGTTTTCCTGGGAATTGCAGGCGAAATGCTTGAGGCAGGCCCCGACCCCTTCTTTCTGCAGCCCTTTGACGAAGCCGCTGGCGAGCTTGCCGGTCAAATAAGGATCCTCGGAGTAGTATTCGAAGTTCCGCCCGCAGAGAGGATTCCGCTTGATGTTGATCGCCGGGGCCAAAAGGACATTGACTTTATTCTGCCGGCAATCCTTCCCCATTGAGGACCCGACTTCCTCTAGCAAAGAGGGATCGAAAGAGCAGGCCAACAAAGAAGGGGAGGGATAGCAAGTGGAAGGCAAGGTGACGTTCGATTCTAAAGCGGTCGAGACATCGGCCATCCGTAACCCCAGCGGCCCATCCCGAAGGCTGATACCGTTTAATCCCAGGGAAGGAACCCCATGGAAATTCCAATTGCCACCGCCATAAAGAAGGGGCAGTTCTTCCTCAATCGTTAAGCCCAGATCATCGACTTTGCTTTTCTTCATACAGGCGAATTATCCTTTTTTAATAAGAATAAATAAAGGATGCCTTATAATAACGCGCGTTATGAAAAAGACCATCTACGTCAGTTTCGAGGGAATTGAGAAAGAAGCCGAACGATTCCAAGCCCTGCCCAATATCTCCTCAGCTAAATTAGGTGGCATCAACGGCCAAAAGTCCCATCCAACCTATGCAGAGGTAGCCAAAGGGCAATATGGCTATAAGATGGCTATCAAGATCGATTACCCTTCGGAGAAAACTTCCTTCACCCAACTGTTCCCTTTAGTAAAAGATTTAGCCGGCAATCAGCCTATATCTTTCTATTACACCGACTTACTCGACGGGATAGAGATCAAAGCCCGTTGCTTCGAAGCTGGTTTAGCCGAGATAGTCAAAGTTGAGAAGATGTGTTCCTTCTTCTTGCTACCTAGTTTAGCCTAGCCTTATTTCTTCTTGTGAGCGAATAGGTTTATCTCGTTAATCTTAAAGTCCAGCCCAAAGACTGTTTTGACCTCGGTCTTCCCAACGATCTCGGTCGATAAGGTCAAGGTATCGATGTTATCGAAGCCTAAGGAATGGTAAAGCTTTAAGGCTTTAAGGTTCGAGGGATTGACCTCGATCTGGACTCTTTCCAGCCCATCGGCGAAAAGGATTTTCTTAATTTCGGTCAAAACGAAGGAACCAAGACCTTGGCCCCGGTATTCCGGCTTGATGTAAAGATATTCGATGTTATTGACATAGCCATACTTTTCATCGACATGGATGAAGCCGGCGGTTTTCCCATCGACATCAAGAAGATAGGAATAGCATTTGGGACTTAACATCCTCCGGATATCCTCAAGGATATCAGCTTTCGATGCCTCGACTAACTGAGTGGACCAAAAGTCCTTCAGCATAATCTGCAGTTCCTTTAAATCATCCAATTCGATATTGCGTAATCTCATTGCCGCAAGTGAACCTCCTACTAATTAAGGCCACTATAGCGAAAATAACGCAAAAACGCCATTAAGACACGATAAATAGGCAATAATGGCGTTAATTAATAAGTTAGAACTGCGGGCTTATCGCATATCAAGCGAATAGTAATCGCCGAGTTTTGCCTTAACCGTAACCCCGTCTTTTTTAACCGCTAGGCTAGATTGGCTATTGTCTTTATTCGGGGTCAATTCGTAATCGTCTGAAAAGCCATCAGCCTCTAAGGCGATCCAAACCCGAACCTCCCCTTCGATGAAGATCCAAGTGTGATAGGAATGCCCAACCGCGAATTTCATCCCCTCGATTTTCACTTTGGGATGGGTCGGCTGAATCGTGAGGCTCCGGCTGTAGTCGGCGGAGTAACCATAGACCTCTTCTTCCGGGGTCGAGTCAGTTGTGGTCCAGTTGATCGATTCAGCGTCGGTTTCCGTCTCCACGATGATGTCGGATAAGCCAGTTAAGTCGAGTTCGAGGTCAATGTTATAGGTCGGCACTTCAATCGTCCCAAACTCCTTGACGATGATATCGAGGCAGATTGTTGTCGTCTTACCCGTCACCGTAGTGCTCCCGTTATAACCCCGAGTCTCGAATTTCAATTTGCTTTCACCGGGCTTAATCAACTCCCGGTCGAACATCAAATCGATGGCGACGATCTCATTGGATTCGTTTCCAATGCCAAGGTCTTCTTTAGTGACGATATCCCAATCGACGGATCCCTCAGGTAAAACATCGGGATCCTCGGCCGTGAACTTGGTGTAACGTTCATTGAGGGAAGAGCAAACGGCCCATTGGTCATCGGTGGTCAAACGAATTTTGGCGTCCGGCGGGAACGTGTCGCCTTCTTGCAAAGTCGCAAATGTATAGCTAGAAGTTTCCGCCGATAATCCGTTATCGCTGACTTTGATGGTGAAATCTTCGACTGGATTGGAGTTGTTTTTGTCAGTATCGGAACCGGTTTTATCCGATACGTCCGGCGTGGTCGAGGGGTTACTGCTGAGGGAATCCTTTTCTTGGCAACCGGCTAAACCAATAGCCACGATTGCCAAGAAGGATGCAAAAAGAAGTTTCTTCATTTCTTTGCCTCCAGGCATCCTTAATTATATAAGAAATAGGAAAACGCAAAGTAATATCAATCGATCTTCTCGAAAACTCCTATCTGATTCAAAGGGCAGGAAACCTTAATTTCCCCTGGTCCAACGTAAGTTTTCCCATCATGGAGATTCCTCCAAATCCCCGCGGGCAAATAGACCTCACGTTCACGGATTCCATACTCGAAAATTGGCGCGACCAAGTACTTGGAACCAAACATATATTGGTCTTCGTTGACCCAGGCTTGTTTATCTTCTGGGAACTCAAGAAAAAGGGGTCTCATCAAAGGATACCCAAACTCACTCGCCTGCTTATACAAAGAGGCGATATAAGGTTTCAATGACTCTCTTAATAAAAGGTTTTCCTTAAGGATTGAATAAACGTCATCACCAAATGCCCAAAGTTCATTTGGTCGGCCGGTTGGCGCGAAGCCGCCGCCGACGTCTCGATCGTCTAAGGGAAGGCTATCGTATGGGGCCCGATTGCCATGCATCCTAAGCACCGGGGAGAATACAGACCACTCGAACCAACGAACTAATAGTTCTCTCCAAACTGGATCATTGACGTTACCATAAAATCCACCGATATCCGAGGTCCACCAGGCTTGCCCCGCGATCCCTACATTCAAGGAGGCGGCAAACTGATCCTTAAGCGAGGCAAAGGTGCTCGGCACATCCCCGGACCAAAGCAGGGCCCCCAGTTCTTGCGCCCCAAACCAACTGGAACGAATCAGACATAGTTTCTTCCCTTTTGGAGTATGATTTGAGAAAGCTTTCAAATAATGAACCGGATAGAGGTTAGCCACTTCCAAAGACGGACCTAGGGAATAAATATGGTTATCGAAATCATAGGCGGTGAATTCCGGCTCCGCCTGGTCGAGCCAATAGTAATCTATGCCGATACGCCCATAGGATTGACTGGCCTTATCAAAGACAAAGTCCTTGGCTAAATCAGAGGTGAAATCAACTAAAAGGCAATCTCCATTATAATCATAGGATTGCGTTCCTCTTATGGGAGTCAAAAGGCAACCGGAATCTAATAAATCCTTGTAATACTTCGATCTTTTATCAACTGTTGGCCAGATTGAAACCATCAAATTCACGTGTTGTTGATGGGCTTTTGCATTCGTTTCTTCGATATTTGCCCAGTATTTCGGATCGAATTGCCATTCGCCTTGCTTCGTCCAATGGAAGAAATCGATGACCAGCATCGATAGAGGAAGATTTCTCTCAGCATAGCCATCCAGCACCGCGTCAAGCTCCGCCGGCATCCGATAGCGAAGCTTGCTTTGCCATAAGCCAAGTAAGTCCGAGGGGAAAGATGGAGCTCGCCCAACTAGTTCAGTATAGTGCTCCAAGATCTCTTTGGGCGAGTTACCCGCGATCACGACATAATCCAGATGATGAGTGGAATGGGCTTTTAACTCCACCCCGTCCTTACCAAAATACGCCTCCCCGACTGCCGGATTATTCCAAAGCAAACCATATCCTTTAGAAGATAGGAAAAAGGGAATGCTGACTTGGGAATTTCGTTGGGCTAGCTCGAGGTGGCAACCGGCTAAGTTGAGATAAGGCATTTGGTACTGCCCCATCCCATAAAACCGTTCATTGGGATCGCCTTCGAATGATTGACGAAGCGAATAACCGCCGTTTGGATAAGAAGTCCATTCCCGGGCTTTTCGCTTTAAGGCCGGGCTATGAGGTTGATCGTAACCGAAATCCCGGTAGCGTTCCTCCAACACCACTTCCGATTCTTTCAAGAAAGAAAGTTGACCATAATGGCTGATTCTGGCCGTCAAACCATTGACATATAAGTAACCATAAATATCAACAAAGCGAGTCAAGCAGTTGGCTGGTTTGTTTTTCAATGACCAATCTGGCCCTTCCACTACTCCCTTAAAGCTTCCTTGGACCCGAATAGCGTAGTTAGAAACCGCGGTGATTTTTATCGTCTCGCCACCCTGGCTGAAGATCAAACAATGGGGATATATGCTCAGCATCAACCTGCCTCCTATCCTAAGTAGCTGTTATTTTAACAAGTCCGCCAAATAACCCTCATCTTTTTTCTGCTTAGGATGAAGACGTTTATACTCTTTAATCGAGAAAATCAGTCGCTCCATGCAGTCAGAGAAATAATCGCGGTAAAATTGACTAGAGTTATCGTAGAATCGCTTATTAATTTTAATATGCTTTTTGCAATAGACCTTAGGCTGAATTTTAGATTTGACCTTTCGAAAATCAGACCACAAACCTACAGAAATTATCAAAAGAATCTCTAACTCAGACAAAGTGCAAACCTTGCTGATGCCATGAATATTGTTTATCCACAAGGGGATGATAATCTTGTCGGAAAGGCGGTCGCCAATACGAATGACATCAATATCGCCATCGGCATAAGAGTTTAAAGCCGGAATCAACTGCGGAGAAGTTAATTGCCGCGCATGAAAAGGTCTCATATCGAGTAAGTCTGAGTAATCGAACTTCAAAAGTCTGTGTTCCAAAAGCAGATTGATTACGGCTAATTCGTTCGGCCCTTCGCAAAGTAAAAGGATCTTCATTTATATAGTTCGGTCTTCACCGCCATCAAATCGTCATAATCAACCGCGGTTCCGAATGCATTCCGATAAAACAATTTGCTTTTCAATAACTCTGGCCGATTATCAAAATGCTCGTACATATTCTTAACCAAAACCGGTTCCCCAGGCTGACAAATCCAAATATTGTCCTGCCGATTGAATAAGTCGAGCAACTCGCAATAATGGGTGGAGAAATATAAAGTAGCGTTGTGCCGGTTAATCGATTTGTCCTTATAAAGACTAATGACGTTCTCAACTAAAGTCTTGTGGAAATGGTTCTCGATTTCATCGATCATAACGTCAAAGCCAACGGATAAAGAAGCCACCACCGTGATATAAAGCAACAAGCCTTTGGTCGTGCCTGAAGAGAGATAGTTCCAAAGTTCGTAATCGGTGAAAACCATCGTTTGTTCACCAATGGAAAGCCGATAACTCCGTTCGTCATTCACTTGCAGTGACCGCAGCCGAGGATCGAATAACCTTAAGACTTTAGTCAAAACCGCTGGGGAAATAGAATATCGTTCCACCGCATCAAACAATAACTTATAAGTCCGATAACCATGTCCATCGCAATCGAAGTACACCGCCTCGGGAACGGCTTTCTTCAAAACGAAAAATACAATCGAGATGTCATCAGGCAAAGGGGTTAAACTCTGAACTTGAACGAACCCTTCCAAGTCTAAAACAGACTTAGCGTTGGTTTTGAAATAGGGTTTTCTATAAAGTGCCTGATTGGCAAACACCGCCCGAGTGGCATTTCGCGCATCAACACGCAGATCAGTAAGGTAACGATAAACAAACCCCTCGTGATAAAAAATAACGTCCAGCCCAACGCCATCAAAAGGATAAAGCTTAGCTTGAACTTGACAATCGCCAAGTACGGAAAAAACCAGGTCGAGCAACTGTAGAACCGACGTCTTTCCCGAAGCGTTCTTTCCCACGAACGCCACTGTGTTAAAGGCGTAAAGCCCTTCAGCTATCTCATGCAGTTCGTATTCTTTATCCTCAGAGGTTTTCTTTGCTTTGGCAATGAAAGATAAACGGAAATCCTCTCCAAGGTTTTTGAAATGTTTTGCTCTTATCGATAGAAGTTTCATAAGTCGAGTATATCATTAAAAAGCATTATAAACAATTTTTCTGTTTATTATTTATTAGAATTAGCTATTTCGGTCAAAACAAAGTGGTTCGCTTACAGAATAAGGCATAAGCGCATTTAACCAATAGGCCTATAGGCTATATTTATGGACTTTCATGACCATTTGAAAACAAACAGAGTGTATACCCTAAACTTTTAATCCAATCCGTCAAAAACAGGCCAAGCTCAAAATAGCCTTTCACTTCCCTCCGCCCGACTCCCCATAGTTCGATCTATTGTCGTAATGGGGTACGAATTGTCGATGGAGGATATCTTTAACGCTTACTACCGAACCGCTAGCCGTTTACCCAATTAGAAGACGAAAAAAGCACCGATCTCTCGGCGCAATTCATCGTTGTGGTGGACCTTATGGGGCTCGAACCCACGACCTCCTCCATGCCATGGAGGCGCTCTCCCAGCTGAGCTAAAGGCCCAAGGAATAACCGCGCTTTTTTCTAGCGCGGTCAATAATGTACCCTTCTGCTAAGCCAAAGTCAATTGCTAAATTGCAGCAAGTTGCCCCTCGGCCCATCTAACGACTTCCGCGGCCCCGCTTGAGCCACTGAAACGCCGTCCTTCTTCCACCATCGTTGAGTCAGGCACCAAGGCCTGGATGTTGGAAACCGAAGCGGAGATACCACTGCTTCCGGAGGTGCAGAAGGGGATGATGACCTTTGAGGAAAAGTCATAGGATTCAAGGAAAGTCCAAATGATCTTCGGGGCCTTGCCGTACCAAATCGGATAGCCGAGGAAGATGACGTCATAACTATCCATTCCCTCAATCTCTCCGACTATTTCCGGTCGTATCGAATCATCAGCATTCTCCTGATCGCAACGACCACCGGAATAGTAATCCAAATCCTCGCTGGTATAGGGGTCAACCGGAACAATCTCGAATAAATCCGAATCGATGCCATCATGGATATAACCGGCAATCTTCTCCGTAGTCCCGGTCGCGGAGTAATAAGCGACTAAGACGGAATGTTCAGTCGAGCCTCCGACCTCGCTGGTCGGATCAGAAGCCGAAGGGGTAAGACTAGAGCTGACTGAAGTCGAGTTGGTTTCGCTCGGCCCACAGGCGGTTAAAGCCAATAAGGGCCAAAGCAACAAGGTTTTCTTCATTTTGCAATCCTCCTAATAAATAGTTTTTAGTATCTTCGCTGGGACGCCACCGACCACCGCCAAAGGAGGTACATCCTTATTAACCACCGCCCCAGCGGCGATGACGGCTCCATCACCAATCGTCACTCCCGGCAAGATCGTCGCATGGGCCCCAACCCAAACGTTCTTCCCTAACTTTATGGGCCTGGCGATGTTATTGCCCCGCTTTAAGGGATCGAGGTCGTGGTTTAAGGTGGCGAACACCACCTGATGACCAATCAAGCAGCCATCTCCGATCTCGATGCCGCCTTGGTCTTGGAAGCAGCATCCAGAATTGATAAAGACGTTCTGACCAATATGGATATTCTTCCCGAAATCGGAATAGATCGGCGGAAACAACCGGAATCCGGAATCAAGAGTATATCCAACCAATTGACTCATTAATTCTCGAAGCTCCTCCATCGAGTGATAAGAAGAATTGATTTCCGAGGTAATCCGTTGGGCCTCGGCCACCATCGCGTGCATGAAATCTCGGACTTCGCCGGAGAAATCAATGTAACCCTCATGGGTTTGGAGATAGTCGTTAAATTGTCGAAGATCCATACGCCCATATTGTCTAAGAAGGCCAGACTATTTCAAATACGCATAAAACATAGATTGCCATAGATTAGAACTATGCTAAATTGAGGGTATGGAACTCCGACAACTAAAATATTTCCTCATGATCTGTGAGGAGAAAAGCATCACCAAAGCCGCCGAACGGCTTTATATCACCCAGCCGAGCTTATCCAAGCAAATGCAAAACCTTGAAGGTGAATTGGGCTGCCAATTATTCGTCCGCGGATCTCGAAACATCGAATTGACCGAGAAAGGCAAGATCTTGGCCTTAAGGGCCTCCGAGCTATTGGAGTTCGAAGCCAAGACCGAAAAGGAATTGCTAAGCCGAGAAGGAGAAATCGAAGGAGAAATCACCATCGGCAGTGGCGAATCGGCCTCGATTAAGACTTTGGCTGAAGCCGCCCGGATCCTTAAAGAAAAACACCCCCACGTCACTTTCTCACTCCATTCTGGAGATTCATCCTATGTCCTCGATAAACTGGATAAAGGCTTATTGGATTTCGGAGTGGTCTTAGATCGGAACGACTTCCAGCATTATGGTTTCCTCCATTTGCCTTTGCGTGACCGTTGGGGCGTCTTAGTCAAAAGAGACGATCCTTTAGCCAAAGCCGAATACGTTACGGCCGAGCAACTAAAATCCCGGCCATTGATAACTTCCCTTCAATCATTAAATAAAGGCAATCCGATCTATGCCTTCTTCGGGGGTAAGTTAGCCGGATTGAAAATCGTGGCCAAATATAACCTCTTATATAACGCCACCTTATTGGTCAAAGAGGGGTTTGGGATCGCTATCGGGCTTGAAGGAATCGTCAAACCCGATGATGAACTGGCCTTTACTCCTTTATATCCCTTAACGGAGAACCGGTTGGATTTGGTCTATCGGGACGAAAAAAGCCTCAGCCAAGCGGCTAAGGCTTATTTGGATATCGTCAGGACTTTAGGCTGAGAGCGTCTCGACTTCCTTCTCCGGTTCGTCGATAACCTCAACGCTTTCGATCATCGGAAGGGGATGCGGCATGTCATAGGCATTGGTCGGGAGGTTCGCCAACTTATCCAAGACGTCGAATCCTTCGACTAGCTTCCCGAAAGCGGCATATTGCCCATCGAGATGGGGTGAGGTCTTATGGACGATGAAGAACTGGGTGGTGGCCGAATCCGGATCGGAAGTCCGGGCCATCGAGATGACGCCCCGTTCATGCTTCAGCAAATTGTCGACCCCATTGGTCTGGAATTCGCCTTTGATGGTGTAATTGAGTTTCTTGCCGACGAATTCGAGGGCCCCGCCTTGGATCATGAAATTCTTGATGATCCGGTGGAACACGGTTCCCTGATAAAGCCCTTGCCGGGCAACGAAGACGAAATTGGCGCAGGTGTTGGGGGCGGCCTCCCAATCAAGGCTCAGTTTCAAATCCCCATAATCCTTAACGTGAATGATGACCATAATATCGGATACCTTTCTTTCCCCGCTTTACCTCGGGGCCACGTATGATATATTACCCTAGCCCAAAGGAGGCCGTATATGAAAACCTTGCTCTTCGCGATTCTTGACCATGTGCCCGCCACCGAAGATCTGCTTCGGAAGCTGTCCCAAGAAGGCTATAACGGGACCGTTATCCCCACCAGCGGGCTTCATCACGTCCTCCCCAAGTTCGACGATGATTATTCCGGAGCCATCTCCTTAGGGGCTTTGGTCGATGACCTCCCCAGTGGAAACCTGACCCTCTTCGTCGTCATCGACGATGACAAAGTGGAGCAGCTGAAAGCCGCCATCCGCGAAGCGACCAATCACTTCAAATCCATCAAAGGCGGGATGTTCATCCTTCCGGTCACTTCGGTCGAAGGATCCTTATAATCAAATGGAATTCAAATCAAAGGCGTGCCTTTTGCGCCTTTTTTAAACATTGAGAGGTCAAGTGTTCCCCGCCTTCAGAATATTTTTTCGTCCATAACATATAGCCTTATGGTATCCAATCAAGAGGTCACACCGAGAATAGCATTCAACATCCGAGACAATCCCAGACTTTCTACGAAATATGTTCGTAGGTAAACAAATCTCCCTCATTGTCATATGGGAAGATGGGTTTTTAAAAAAGTAAGGGGGATTCTGAATTAGATTTGGGTATTTTCCCTAACCAAGACAGGGTCGGAAAACTCTTAGCGAGCGCGAACTGTCAAGACATATTAAAAACCTATAATGAAATCGCATTATAGGCCTGAGTCAGAAATGTGCTTGGAAAACGCCTTAAATGCCATCAAAATTGGAAAGCGAACGCCTATAATGCCCAGGAAAACCTATTTAATTTTCCTTTTTGTCGACTATTTCCCAGTGTCCCGTTTTCGATGAGCCAACAAATTTTATTTCATCGCTGTTCTTGATAGCGCGGGTAATCGTGGCCTTGGACTTTGAAAGCTTTCCAGCCAATTCTTCGCGCGTTATAGAAGGATTCTTTCTAATTTCGTTCTTGATTAAATCAACAATCGTAATTTTTTGGGTGTCATTTTGGGTGTCATTTTGGGTGTCATTTTGGGTGTCATTAGTACCTATTGGGTTCAGGCTATGCAAAGTAACCATGAAATAGCTCTTGCTGACATAGAATTCCGGTTGAAGTTTCTTGTCTTGATAAGCCTCTAGGATTCTTTGAATCCCAGTGCCATAGTTTTCGATATAACCTAACTTATTCAAAAGGAGGACCAAACTTGGATTCCTGAACGACTGGATACCATTTTTTATGTCCTCTACCGTCCCATCGTTGTAGATGTTGCCCGGGTTCGTGACCTTCACTTTATCTGGAAAGAATTCGATTTTGATATTTGATGGGGCAAAATACTCCGCGTGGCATATGGCATTGAGGATGGCCTCCCTTAAACTTGCGCCTGGATAAGATTTAGTTTCCACTCTCGAAATCTGGCCGGGGATTATTTTTGCGGATGTGGCATTGAAAAGCTCGGCGTATTTCAATACATCATCGGCGACGGTCACAATCGAGCCGTGAAACTCCTCCTTCACCTTGAAGTCCAAATTCCTATCATAAACAGCGAATTTAACTTCAATTGGGTTTTGATCGCTCACAAGCAAACCAAGATTGGTAAATTCGCCGTTCTTGTTCACGATTTTCAGGTTCCTGAATTTATGAATGCCGAAATCAAGTCCTTTCTTCTTCGCTATTTTAGAAATCTCATCAAAAGTCAGATCTTGTTCCTTGGAAGCCTGGTTTTCCCAAAGCCATCCGCTGCTATCGCGAATCATCGTCAATATCTCGTTGTCAGTCGCAGGCCTCTTGCTTCTTCCGACTCTTATATAGGTACCACTAGGCTTAGGACCCTTGTTCGTCAGATAGTAAGGCTTCGAATCGCCTTCCTTGATGTCGATGGCAAGAACATTCTCGTCGTTGAAAGAGAACTCGATTTTGTTCCTGGGATTTGGCTTGATGTTGTTAGATAAAAATCGCAGAAACTCTTTCGTCGTATTCGTCTTTCGATGCTTGGGGAACGCCGACCACTTTCCCGTCGTCTTCAACGCCGATATATATCGTGCCGCCATGGGCGTTGAGAAAAGCGACGATCTCCTTGTCGAGATCATCGACCATCTCCCTTTTTAATTCAATTCTATCGCTTTCTTCGTATTTCATAAAAAATTGTTTTCTAAACAATTAAATTATATATGAAAACCGGCAGAATATCTAGGAATTTACGGTTTTTGTAACGGCACGCATCATATGGTAAAAGAATAAAAGCCACTGGAAATATTATCTATCGCTGAACTTTTTTCATGGACATTTTCATGTGAATATTCAACTAAAACAAAAACAGAAATTGTGATTTAGCGGCGGCTAAATCAATATGACAAACCCTCTTCTTCTTATTTCCATATTTATGATTTGCGAATGTTCGAACCCGAAGTGCCATTGCGGTGTGCGCATTGCGGTGGTTCGAACTTTTAGGGGTACTTTTGACTAATTTTGGTGCTTAAGATAAGACCCTTATTTTTTAGAATACGACATAATGAGCACGAATTGGTAAAATTTGGTAAAAAAATAACCTATAATGCTCACACATTATAGGCGTTTGCCAGAAATGGCGTCGCTAAGAGGATTCGAACCTCCGGCCTGCCGCTTAGGAGGCGGCCGCTCTGTCCAGCTGAGCTATAGCGACAGCCCCGCTATCTTAACACCGAGGGGCCATCACTTCCACAAGCAACAAAAAACCTCGGAAGCGATCCGAGGGAGAATTCAGTGGTCGGAACGGCGGGGTTCGAACCCGCGACCTCCTGGTCCCGAACCAGGCGCACTACCAAGCTGTGCTACGTCCCGATGCGCATTCGCGCGAACGTCACTATACCCTTATCAAGATAAGAAATCAAATATTGATGCTTGGTCGGTTTCGCCAAGCCCTTTCAAGACTCCTAAAGCATCGAGATCGGCGATGTTGGTCGCGCTGAGTTTCGTCCGTTTCTTGAGGTTTTCCTTCGATAAGAACCGTCTTCCGTCATTCCGGGCCTCAACCACCGAACGGGCGGCCGCTTCCCCTAAGTTATCCAAAACCGAGAAGGGCGGGATCAAGGCTCCGTGCTCTTTATCGGTCAAGAACAGTTTGGCATCGGACTTATAAAGATCGAGGTTAGCGAAGTGGTATCCCCGTTGTTCCATCTCCAAAGCCATCTTCAAAGTATCGAGGATATCACCTTCCTTGGGCGAAAGGGGATTATCCCGCGAACCCACTCGACTCTGCAACTGCTGAATCCGTTTCTTGACCGCGTCGACACCATCGATCATGGTCTTGATCTCATAGGCGTCGCACCGGACCGAGAAGAAGACAGCATAGAATTCCAGCGGATAATAAAGTTTAAAGTAGGCGACCCGGACCGCCATCATGACGTAGGCGGTCGCGTGACCCCGAGGGAATAGATATTTGATCTTCTTACAGGATTCGATGTAGTAATCCGGCACCTTATGCTCGACCATGGCCGCTTCCTGCTCAGCCGATAGCCCTTTGCCCTTCCGAACCCCTTCCATGATCTTGAAGGACATCGAGGGATCGAGCCCCATCTTAATGAGGTAGGTCATGATATCGTCACGGCACCCGATGACCCCATGAAGGTCGGTCTTGCCGGAAGTGATGAGGTCCTCGGCGTTGCCGCTCCAAACGTTGGTCCCGTGGGCCAAACCCGAGATGATCAGCAGATCATTGAAGCACTGGGGATTGGCGGTCACCAACATTCGCTGGGCCAAGTCGGTCCCGAATTCCGGTAAGCCGGAGGCCCCGGTTTTGACCCCAAGGAAGTTGTCGCTTAAATGAAGTTCCTTTGGGGAGGTGAAAAGGGAAAGGACCTTCTTGTCGTTCATCGGGATCGATTCGATCGGGACCCCGGTGAAGTCCCGATAGTAACGCATTGCCATTGGGTCGACGTGGCCTAGGATGTCAAGCTTCAATAGCTCGTCGTGCATCGAGTGGAAGTCATAATGGGTCGTCATCCATTCGGAGTTGACGTCGTTGGCCGGATATTGGACGGCGGTGAATTCGAATAACGAATGATCGGCCGGGACGACGATGATGCCACCCGGATGTTGGCCGGTCGTTCGCTTAACCCCTTGGCAACGGGCGGCCAAATAGGCGATGTAGTTTTTGAAGATCGGGTCATTGCAGTCGCGGCCCTGCTTTTCGAAATAGCCTTTGACGTAGCCGAAAGCCGTCTTCTCGGCGACGGTTTCGATCGTCCCGCAGCGGTAGACGTTATGCTCCCCAAGCAATATCTTCGTGTAGTTATGGGCTTTATGCTGGGAATCTTCCTCGAAGTTCAAGTCGATGTCGGGTACCTTGTCGGCATGGAAGCCTAAGAAGGTCTCGAAGGGGATGTTCTGCCCGTTGCCTTTCATGGTCGCACCGCAATGAGGGCACTTCTTATCCGGCAAATCAAAGCCTGACAAATAGGTCTTGGCGTCGCCCCATTCGAAATAATGGCAATGAGGGCAGAGATAATGTGGAGGCAAAGGGTTGACCTCGGTGATGTCAGCCATGGTGGCGACGAAACTCGACCCGACCGAGCCCCGGGAGCCGACGATGTAATGCTCCGGCTCATCATGGGCCATCTTAATCAGCTTCGAGGCAATGATGTAGGTGACGGAGTAGCCATTGCCGATGATACCGTTGAGCTCTTTCTCCAACCGTTGATGGACTTCCTCGATCCGGGCTTTGACCTCGGGGTCGGGGTTGCCACAATAACGGTCCTGGAAGTTCTTCTCGCACATATCGCGGAGGATCTGGTCGGAATGGGGAAGGTTGGCGTCTGGCTTGAAAAGGTCATCGACGACCGGTTCGAGGACCTCGACTTCCTCGGCGATCTTATTGGGATTGTCGATGACGATTTGCTCGATGAAATCCTTGTCGTCGATCCAGGCCGAGAAGGAATCGATCATCTCCTGGGTCGAACGGAAATGCTGGTCCGGGTTCTCGAAAGCCGGCTTATCGGAACGGGAATTCGGGGAAAGGGGATGGAGCCCTAAAGACGGGGTCGCGGTTGAGATGTAAACATCGCGGACGATCTTATCGGCCGGGTTGACGTAATGGCAGTCGCCAGTGGCGATGATCGGCTTGCCGAGCTCTTTGGCCGCCTCGATGATATCGTTAAGGATCTCCAATAGATGCTCCCGGCTCCGAACGTTGCCCATGTTTAGGAGGTAGGAGTAGTTTTCGATCGGCTGAATTTCAATAACGTCGTAAAACTCCATCGCTTTTTTCAATTCCGCGGCCGATTTGGTTTGGGCGATTTCAAAGATCTCCCCATTGAAACAGGCTGAGCCGACGATGAGGTTGTCCCGATATTGCTCAAGCAAACGCTTCGGGGTTTTGGGAACCCTGGAGAAATAATTGGTGTGGGCTTCGGTGACCAGCCGGTAAAGGGCGCTTAAGCCTTCCTTGTTCTTGACCCAGACGGTCGTGTGGTAAGGATGGATGTGGGAGCAGAAGGAATTGTACTGCCGCTTCAGGGATTCGTAATGCTCATGGTCCGGGTCGTTGGGGTCCGGAAGCGGGAGTCTCAAAGAAGCCAAATCGGCATGGGTCAGGTTCGGATGTTGCTTTTCCAGCCGGTCCAAAATCTCCTTCCAGCCTTCGTTAAGCGCGGTCGCGTCATAAACCGCCTCGTGGGCATCATCATCGGAATAAATATTGCCTAACCCCAAATTTCGAAGCATCGCCCCTTCGGTATGGCGACCGGCATCGGGGAAAAGGTAATGGGAGATCGGGACGGTATCGACAACCGGATTGCTAATCGGAGGCAAGCCTTTTCTCGCCAAGGCGGCGTTGACCATGCCGATGTCGAAATTCGCGTTATGGGCGACCAAGATGCAATCGCCGAAGAAGGCGAGGATCCGCTCAAGGTCATCCTCGATCATCGGCTTGCCCTTAACCATATCATCGGTGATGTGGTTGATCCTTGTCGCGTCCTCAGGAATCGGCATTCCCGGGTCATAGTATTGGTTGAACTGGTCGACGATCTTCCCGTCCTCGACGATGACCCCGCCGAATTCGATGATCCGGTCATAACGGGACGAAAGACCGGTGGTTTCGGTATCGAAGACGCAGAAACGGGCGCCTTTCAAAGGCCGGGAGGAAGCATTGAGGATGAAAGTCTGCCGGTCCTCGATCATATACAGCTCGCAGCCGTAGACGATCTTAAGGCCATATTTCTTGCCCGCCGTCTGGGCGGCCGGGAAAGCCTGGACGACCCCATGGTCGGTTAACCCAATCGCGGCCATACCCATGTTTTTCGCCGTGGCGGCGTAACTGGCGATCGAGGCCACCCCATCCATCGCCGACATATTGGTATGGAGGTGGAGCTCGGTCCGCTTCCGTGGATAGCCGTCTTCCCGGAGCTTCATCCCTTCGGGGAATTCGAATTTATGGACCGTAATAGCCGGGACGTGCTCAAAACGATCCTCCTGCAATGCCCCATACACTTTAATCGGGAAAAGGGCTTTGCCTTTGTTCGACTTGGCGACCAGCCCCTCGATATCGCTTTTCTCAATCCCCCGGGTCTCGAATACCCGGACCGAGATGGCGCCGCTGTCATCGCCGATTTGGAACCGGGCGAACACCTTACCGGATTTGGAATTACGGGCTTCGATGTTGCCAAAAGCCATCCCGGTGACGGCGACGTTGCAGACCCCCATCGAAAACAGCTTATCGATGTTCTCGACTTCCTCGTAATTGCCTTTGGTCCACATCTTCTCCCGAAGAAAGGCTTCCTTTTTCTGATTGATGAAGGTGGCCTCGGCTTCTTTCAGCCGGGCTTGTCTTTCTTCGTCTTCCTGCTGCCTTTCCTGCTCGCTCCGCTCAATCATGATCGAGAGGCGGAAAGGGTAATTGAGGAAACGGAAGAAATCCTCGGCTTCCTTCAGTTCGTCCTGGCTATGGCCATCGGAGGAGGAATAGTAATAAAGGCATAACTCCTCCGCCCCATTGGCGATGACGTCATGGAAGTCGAAACGGTGGTCTTTCCCCCACTCAAGCAAAAGCTTACGAGCCACATCGGCCTTGACCTCGGAATCATAGGAAAAGCGGATCGAGTATTTGTAATGGATATTCCCTAGCCCTTCGATGAAGCGGGCTAAATCCTCATAATCCCACGGGGTGGCCTTGACGATGGCCATGTCGATCTGTTCCGGGTCATAGAGGTTTCTCGAGATGAACTGGAATTCCAAATCCAAACCATGGGTCTTTTCGACCCCGATTGAAGTGAGGAAACGGTCCATCCGATTGCCCATAGCTGACCCCTTTAGAATAACTGGATGATGTCTTTGACGGTGACGGCGATCATCAAGCCAAATAGCAGCACCATACCGATGATCGACATGATGGTCTGGGCTTTGGCCGGGACCTTCCGTTTGCTGACCCCTTCGATGATGGTGACCAAAAGCGACCACCCATCCAATCCCGGGAAGGGCAGCAAGTTGAAGAAAGCGAGGTTGATCGATAATAAGCCGGCGAAATAGAAGATCATGGCGAAGCCGCCGGATGCTTGGATATTCGGGAGGGCGGCGGTCATGCCGACGATGCCGGAAAGGTTATTGAAGCCACCGGGGGAGAATAAGGAAGCGAAGCCTTTGACGATGGCCCCGCAGGCCTCGGGGACGTCGCTGGCCCATTGCCGCCAGGCCCCTTTCCAGCCGAGCCACTGCTTAATCGACTGGACCTCCACGCCTGGGGAGGACAAAACCTGTTCCCCGGAGGAGGCGTCGATATGGAATTCGACCGGAACGCTTAACCGCTTCGTCAGGTTCTCGGCGAAAAGCCCTTCATCGGCATTAAGCGGCAGCATGGTCAAATGGACGGTTATGGCGGTCGAGGGATCGGCGTTGGAGATCAAATACGATTCACCAGCCGTAAGCTTTTCCGGATCCGGCAGGTAATCGATCCCCTCGGCCTTCAATTCATCGGTCACCCCTTCCTCGGTCGCGAGGTAGAAGGAAATCGAAGAGGAGAGGTCGTGGTTCTTAAGCAAAGTCGAGGGGGTGTATAAAGCGACATAGCGTTCGTTGCTGGTCGAGATCTCGACCTCATCGGAAAGCAAAACCGCGGTTCCCCCATTGAGGATCGAAGGGATCTCCAGGTAATACTGCTCGGCGGCGAAAGCCTCGTCCTTGTTTTGCTCGACATAGGACAAAGGGCCGGCGCTTAAATTGACCGGGGTATAAAGGACGATGGAATCCGGGGAATCGATGACCTGATCCCGATAGGCCGAGTAATACTGCGGAAACGCGATGTCGCTCACGAAGATCAGGACCAAGCCTAAGACGAAGTTGAGGAAGACGCCGGCGACTAAGACGATGCATTTCTTCCATTTGGCGATGGCATTAAGACTCCGGGACGGGTCGGGGGCGTCATAGCCTTCCGGCGCCCCTTCGTCCTCGCCATACATCGAGACATAGCCCCCGAGGGGGATGGCCCGTAACGAGAAATAGGTCTCGCCGTTTTTCCGTTTCTTATGGAGGATGGCCGGCCCAAAACCGATCGAGTATTCGAAGCAATAGACCCCAAAGGCCTTGGCCATCGATAAGTGGCCGGCCTCATGGATTGAGATCAAGACCCCGAGGATGATGATAATCTCGAGGATCGCCAATAGTATTTCCATCAATGTCTTCTCCCGTCGACGAAGCGGGCCACGCAAGCGCGGGCCGCTAGGTCGGTTTGTTTCAAGGTTTGGTAGTCGATGCCCTTAATCAAGGGCAACGAGGCTAAAGCATAGCTTACCGCCTCTTCGATTTGCAAGAAGGGCAACTCCCCCCGAAGGAAGGCGTACACCGCCTCCTCGTTGGCCGCGTTGAGGATCGCGCCCCCGTTGCCACCGAGGGAAAAAGCCTTTAAGGCCAATCCGACCGATGGGAAACGGGCGGGGTCAAAGGGGCGAAAATGGAAAGGGGCATATTCGCTTAAGCTGTCTTTTATGACCGGATCAAAGGGGTAATCGCGCTCCTTCAAGGCGTATTCGATCGGCCCATGCATATCGGGGGCCGAGACGTCGGCATAATACTTCCCGTCTTTCCCCAAGACCAAGGAATGGACATGGGATTCGGGGTGAATAAGGATTTCGATTTTACCCAAGGGCCAATTGAAGAGGTAAGCCGCCTCCAACACCTCGAACCCTTTGTTCATCATCGTCGCCGAATCGATCGAGATCTTCTTCCCCATATGCCAGGTCGGATGGTTTAAGGCTTGTTCCGGGGTGATGTCGGTTAGTTGTTCTCTAGTCAAATCGCGGAATGGCCCGCCCGAGGCGGTGATCAATATCTTCTCAACATTATCTTTCCCAACGTAATCCAATAACTTAGCGATGGCGACGTGCTCGGAATCGATCGGGATCAGCTTCCCGTGGCCATCGGAAAGCAGCCTGTTCACCAATTCCCCGGCCACCACCAACGACTCCTTATTGGCTAAGCAAAGGATCTTGTTTAACGATAAGGCCTTCAAGGTCGGGGCCACCCCGGCAAAGCCGACCAAGGCATTGACCACCATGTCGCCGGGGGTGGTTTCGATTAAGCGCAAAATCCCTTCGTCTTCCGAATAGAATTCAATTGAAGGATAGGCTTTTTGCAGGGTTTTGGCCGCGGTTGGGTCGATAACGCAGGCTTTTTGAATCGAAGGGAACCGTTTGATGATCCCCGGGATTTTATTGACTTGGTGGCCGACGGAAATACCCCGCAGAACGAAGTGATCCGGGTTGGCTTCGAGAATATCGAGGGCCTGGGTCCCGATGGAACCGGACGCCCCTAAAAGCAAGACTTCCCGCATGGTTAGAGTATCGCCCACCCCGAGGCGGAAATGGCGGCCACCAAACAGGCGAAGATCATGGTGAAGGAGAAGGAATCGACCCGGTCGAGGATGCCCCCATGGGCCCTTAAGATGGTTCCGAAGTCCTTAGTCCCGAAATGGCGTTTGATATAGGAGAAGGAGAGGTCGCCGAGGTTGCCAACTAAGGGCAATAGGAAACTAAGCAAAACCACGAAGTACCACCGCGATTCCGGAGCGAAGATGACCATGGTCGGAAGCAGGGGGTAACCAAAGTAATCGGTTAGCAAGGCAAAACCCAAGGTGAAGCCGCCACCTAAAAGCCAACCGCCGAAGAACCCTTCCCAGGTCTTATTCGGCGAGACCGCGGGGATCATCTTATGCTTGCCGAAGAAGATCCCGACGAAGTAAGCAAAGGTATCGTTGAAGATGGTGGCCATCGCCACGAAGATGAAGAAGACGGCCGAACCATAATAGTCAAAGACCGCCCCCGATTCGGAGAAATAATCATGCGGCAGGAAGCGAGCGACCATCATCGCCTGCATCCCGAGGGCAAATAAGAGCCCCATCCCAAACAGATAGAAGACATCATCGGCATTGATCTTCTTATCGAACATCGCCAAGGCGAAATAAGCGAAGAGGTCGAGGGCGATGACCATGATCGAGACCGAGAGTCCGCTGCTCGGGGGATTGAGGGTGAAGACGAACGCCCCCTCACCGAGGTTGGCCTCATAGTTGCCTTTAAGCAAAAACCAATAGGCATTGACCAAGACAAAGATATAGGTGATGAGGTACACCCACCAGCCATATTCCCGTTTGGTACAATGGATCAATTCATACGTCCCGATGATCAAAGCCGCCGAGACGAAGACGAGCCAAAAATAGCCGCCTAAGAACAGACAAGGGACGAAGATGGCGATCAAAATGGCGGCGACGATCAGCCGGCTGGCTAAGGAAGCCTTCTTCTTCTCATCGAGCGCGTTAGGCATTCTCTAGCCCTCCAAACCGCCGATTCCTTCCTTCGAATTCCTTTAGGCAATCAATCAAGGCTTCCTTATCGAAATCCGGCCATTTGACCGGGGTGAAGATCAATTCGGCGTAGGCGATCTCGTACAAAAGGAAATTGGAAATCCTTTCTTCACCTGAAGTCCTGATCATTAAGTCGACATCCGGCAAGCCGGCGGTATACAAATAGGAAGCGAATTGCTTTTCGCTTAAATCGGCGACATCGATCTTCCCCTGTTTATAATCGAGGGCGATCTGCTTGGCCGCCTTGACGATCTCATCCCGCCCGCCGTAATTCAAGCAGACGTTGAGGATGTTCTGATCGTTATCCTTGGTCAGCTCGATGGCCTCGAGGCAAACCTTCCGAGTCTTCTCCCGGATTCGTGACAAATCCCCCGAGATCATGACCTTGGAGCCGTTTTTCCTAAGATAATTGATCTCCCTGTGGAAGAAATCCTCTAGATAGTCCATTAAATGGTCGATCTCGTCCTGCGGCCGGTTCCAGTTCTCGGTCGAGAAGGCGAAGAAGGAGATGACCTTAATGCCCTGCTCCCGGCAGGCATCGTAAATATCAATCAGCCGTTCACAGGCTCTTTTATGGCCTAAATAACGGGGTAAGCCATGGGTCTTGGCCCAGCGGCCGTTCCCGTCCATGATGAAGGCGATATGGGCGAGCGGCTTGCTTAAATGGAATTCGCTTTTCATAAACAAAGCGATTATACCTTTCTTGGCGGAATATTAAAAAGGGGGCCTAAGGTCCCCCGACCATCAGATGGTCATGATTTCTTTGGTTTTGTCAGCGATGATGGAGTCGACTTGCTTATTGGCGTTCTCGACTTCCTTTTGAATCTCATCCTCGACCCGTTCCTTGTAATCATCGGAGAGGCCGTCGTCTTCTTTGATGAGGTTCAGGATATCGCGCCGGATGTTCCGGATTGAGACCTTGGCTTCCTCACCCAGCCCTTTGGCTTTCTTGGCGATGTCTTTCCGGATATCCTCGGTTAAGGGCGGAACGACGATCCGGATCCCATCGGCCTCGGTCTGGGGATTGACCCCGAGGTTCGCCCCGGCGATGGCGGCGGCGATGCTCTTGATGTCTTCCCGGGAATAGGGCTTGATGTAAAGCTGACGGGGTTCCGGCATCTGGATCGAGCAGAGGGCGCTGATGTCCATCTTCTCCCCGTAATAATCGCATTTGATGCCATCGAGCATCGCCGGGTTGGCCCGGCCCGAACGTAACTTGGCGAGCGAGCCCTTAAGCGACTCGATCGACTTCTCCATCTTGCTGACGGCTTCTTTGGTATAGGCGTCCATAATATGTGTCTCCGTTTAATGTGCCTGAATAGTATATCAGTTTTCGGCGATGACGGTACCGATATCCTCACCCGAGAGGACTTTGAGGAGGTTTTCCGGCTGGTCCATGTTGAACACCCGGACCACCACTTTCTTCCCTTCGAGCATCGCGACGGCGGTTAAGTCCATGACCGAGAGCTTCTTCTCGACCACCTCGTGGAAAGTAAGATGCTTGAGCAATTTCGCGTCGGGATTCTTCCGCGGATCGCTGTCATAGACCCCGTCGACCCCGTTTTTAGCCATCAAGATGGCGTCGGCCCCGACTTCTAAGGCCCGCAAGGTAGCGGTCGAGTCGGTGGTGAAGAAGGGGTTGCCGGTCCCGCCGGCGAAGATGGTGACGATCTTCTTGCTTAAATGGGAGGTGGCTTTCCGCCGGATATAGGCTTCGCACACCTGGGGAACGTTGATCGAGCTCATGACCCGGCAGGCGATCCCCCTTTCCTCAAGGGCGCTTTGGATGGCGAGGGCGTTGATGATGGTCCCCAGCATCCCCATGTAGTCGGCGGTCGCCGGCTCGATGCCGATCTGCTCGGCCATCCGACCCCGCCAGATATTCCCCGCCCCGACGACGATCCCGACCTCGGTCCCGGTGGCTAAAACCTCGGACACCGTCTTGGCGACGTTTTTCAGCTTGTCGGCGTCGAGGATCAATTTGTCCTTCTCGTCGGCCAAGGCCTCGCCCGAGAGTTTGATGATAATGCGTTGGTAAATCGATTTCATGTTTGTCTCCGTGGGTAAGATTATACAAAAAGCACTCCCTCGGAGGAAGGAGTGCTGAATTGCTTATTCTTCGGAAGCGGGCTTTTCGATCCCTTCGCCGACCGCGTAGCGGACGAACTTCAGGACTTCGATGCCGTTTTCCTTGCAAGCTTGGGCGACGGTCTTGTTCTCGTCGTAGACCCACGGCTGGACATCTAAGCAAGCGGAGGAGAGGACCTTGTCGACCTTGCGGACGACGATTTGGGCCTTGATGTTCTCCGGCTTGTTGGCAAGCTTCGGATCCTCGGCCACCTCGGTGGTCGCGATCTTGGTCTCCCGCTCGCGGACCTCGGAGGGGACATCGGCGATGGTCAAGTAGGACGGGTTGTTGGCGACGACGGTCATGGCCATGGCCTTGTTGAAGTCAGCGCCATCCTTGGAGAGGAGGACGAGGGCCGAGATCTTGCCCTGCATGTGGCTGTAGGTCCCGAAGGCCTGTCCGTCTTTGGCTTCGAGGATCTCGTAACGGCGGAGGACGAACTTCTCGCCCATCGCGATGGTGGCCTCGGCGAAGGCATCCTTGGTCAAGGCGACGGCCTCATCGAGGGTGGCCGGGCACTTCTCAAGCAGGATGTCGACGACCTGGTTGACCAGGTCGTGGAACTTGTCGGAGGAGGAGACGAAGTCGGTCTCGCAGTTGACTTCGACGATGACGGCTTTGTGGCACTTCTCGCAGACTTTGATCTGGGTTAAGCCTTCGGCCGCGATCCGGCCGGCTTTGGAAGCGGCCTTGGCGATGCCTTTCTCGCGGAGGACATCGATGGCTTTCTCGATGTCGCCATCCACTTCGATGAGGGCTTTCTTGCAGTCCATGATGCCGGCGCCAGTCCGGTCACGGAGAGCTTTGATCTGATCGATGGTGACGGCCATATTACTTGGCCTCCTCAGCCGGTTTAGCGGCCTTGGCTTCGGCTTCGGCTTTGGCTTTGGCCGCGGCTTCGGCTTTGCGGGCGGCGAAACGGGCTTGCCGTTCGGCCTGCATCTTGGCGTAGTGCTCTTCGCGGGCTTTGCGGGCGGCCCGGATGGCGGCGCGGCGCTGCTCAGCGGCGATGTCGGCGACCTTGATGGCGTCGGCCATGGTGGCTTCCTCGCCTTCGTCGACGGTGTAGGCGATTTCGGTTAAGCCGCCATTGGTGCGAGCCTCGACGACGGCATCGGCCATGACGCCGATGATGAGCTTGATGGCCGAGGTGGCATCGTTATTCGACGGAAGGGGGAAATCGACGGTGTCGGGATCATCCGAGGTATCGCAGATGGCGAAGACCGGGATGTTAAGCTTGTGGGCTTCGAGGACGGCATTGTGCTCGACGGTCGGATCGACTAAGACGATGGCGTTCGGGAGCCGGCGCATTTCCTTGATGCCCTCGAGGTTCTTCTGGAGTTTGGCCATCTCTTTCTTCAAGAGGGCGACTTCCTTCTTCGGGAGCTTCTCCCAGGAGCCGTCTTCGGAGGCGGTCTCGAGGTCGCGGAGCCGTTTGATCCGGCCTTGGATGGTCCGGAAGTTAGTGAGGGTGCCGCCTAACCAGCGGTTGGTGATGTAGAACGAGCCGGAGCGGACCGCTTCATCGATGACGATCTGCTGCGATTGGGCCTTGGTCCCGACGAAGAGGACCTTGCCCCCGCCCTGGACGATGGCCCGGAGGGCTTTATACGAAGCGGTGACGCGCTCGACGGTCTTGTTCAAATCGATGATGTAGATGCCGTTACGGGCGCCGTAGATGAATTTGCCCATCTTCGGGTTCCATCTCCGGGTCTGATGCCCGAAGTGGACGCCGGCGGTTAAGCACTTCTTGACGGTGAGTATGGGGCTGTTGGGATCGTGCATGACAGCCGCCATGACGTTTTCCTCGGCGGGCGCGGCTTCTTCAGTCGGAGTCGCGACGGCTTCGGTTTCCTTGATTTCGTCACTCATGTTGGTGACCTCCATTCGTTTAGGCCTCCCCCGCTTCCAGCGGATGACCACCTGCTCGCTTTTTAAGCCTGCTTCGGCCCGAGAGGAACTAGGCTCCGGATCCACGGGGTGCGTTTTGGCAGCCAAAAATTGACTGCAACGCGGACTATAGCACCCTTACGCGCGTATAGGCAAGGAAAATCACTTCTTCTTCAAAGAAGGGAAGTACTTATCGTATTGCTCCGACAGCTCTTGCTGGGTCAAGTGGGTATAGACCTGGGTAGTGTTGATCGATTCGTGGCCCAAGAGCTCTTGGATATACCGAAGATCGGCCCCGCCTTCGAGGAGGACGGTGGCGAAGCTATGCCGGAGGATATGGGGATGGAGATGGAGGCTCTCCCCCAATTTAGCTTCGAGTGAATCGAGGATGTATTCCAATCCCCTAACCGTCAGAGGCTCCCCTTTGGCCGAGAGGAAAACCCGGTCGCTTTTGCGGGGATTCTTCCGCTTATCGAGCAGAATCGGCCGCGATTCCTTAAGGTATTTCCGCAACGTCTCTCCCGCTTTGGCGGAGAAAGGGGCGTAACGGTCCTTCTTCCCTTTCCCGTGGATCAGCATCGAGGAGGCGGCGAAGTCGATCTGCATCGAAGTCAAGCCGACCAGCTCGCTGGCCCGTAAGCCAGAGGAGAAAAGCAACTCCAATATCGCTTGGTCGCGCAAAGCCAAATCATCGGTCCGTTCGGCGTTCTCTTTTAGCAATCGCTCGACGTCTTCCCGATAAAGCCGTTCGGGGTAATGCTTCCCGTCCTTCGGGGAGGAGACTTGACGGAAGGGATTGGCGACCACCACCCCTTTCTTGAATAGGTAATCGTAATAGCCCCGCAAGGCCGAAAGGTGGCGCTGCACCGACCTTTTGCTGATCTCTTTCTCCGAAAGGCAATAGAAAAGGTAATCGCGGATGAAAGGTTCGTTGACGGTCCGGATATCGGCTTTCTTGGAATCGCAATAGGCGAGGAAGTCGGTGATATCCTCCCGATAGGCGGCGATGGTCTTGGCCGAATATCCCCGTTGGTAGGCGAGGAAGTCGCTATAACGGTTCAGCCAACTAGCCATCGATGTCCTCGCGGTATCGCTCGATGTTGGCGAGGCAGGCTTCGACATCCTGCTCCCGCGTCTGTTTCGTCGAGCCGGGGATCAAAGCCCAGGTGGCGTTCATCGGCTGGAAATAGGCCCCTGAGGCATGGAGGATATAATTGAGCAAGCCACCGAGGATCGTCCGGGTCGGGACAGGGACGAAGGGCAGCCCCTCAACCTTCCGAGCTAAGTTAATGGCCGCCACGATCCCGGTCGCGCTCGATTCGACATACCCCTCGACCCCACTTAATTGGCCGGCCAAATATACGTTGGGTTGGGCCTTGAAGGTCAGGTCTTCGTTCAAACAGACCGGGGAGTCGACATAGGAATTCCGGTGCATCAATCCATAACGGACGAACTCGGCGCGCTCGAGCCCCGGGATCAAGGAAAAGACCCGTTTCTGCTCCGGATAGGTCAAGTTGGTTTGAAACCCAACGAGGTTATAAAGATCGCCTAATAAAGTATCCTGCCGTAATTGGACCACCGCATAGGGATGAGGATGCTCCGGGGTTGAAAGGCCGAAGGGCTTCAATGGCCCATGGCGTAAGGTCTCTAATCCCCGCGAGGCGATGACCTCGATCGGCAGGCACCCTTCGAAATAATGGGTGTCGAATTCATGGACCAAGGCTTTCTTCGCCCCCAAGAGCTCTTTGACGAAAAGGAAGTACTCCTCTTTGGTAAAAGGGCAATTGATATAGGATTCATCGCCCTGCTCATAACGTGATTTGCAATAGGCCTTGCTGAAATCGATCGAGTCTTTCTTAACGATCGGGGCCGAGGCGTCGAAGAAGGACAACGCCTTTTTCCCGACCAAGGAGGAGATAGCCTCGAGCAAGGCCGGCGAGGTCAAAGGGCCGGTGGCCAAGATGGCCGGCTGATCCGCGGGCAGTTCTTTGACTTCTTCCCGGACTAAATGAAAGGCGGGGAAGGAAAGAAGCTTCTCGGTGATATAGCCGGCGAACTTCTCCCGGTCGACCGAGAGGGCGTTGCCGCTTGGGACTTCGGAGAGGGCGGCCGCCTCCATGGTGATCGAGCCAAGGCGCCGCATCTCTTCCTTCAATAAGCCGGCGGCGTTATCGAGCCGCTTGGACTTCAAGGAATTCGAGCAGACCAATTCCCCCAGCTTATCGCTTTCATGGGCTTGGTCGGCATAGGCCGGCCGGGCTTCGTAAAGGGTGACCTCAAAGCCCCGCTTCAAAAGGGCATAGGCCGCCTCAACCCCGGCGAGCCCGCCCCCGATGATGGTCGCTTTGTTCATTTTTTCTTATCGTCCAGCCATTCGTGATAACGGCATTTAGGGAAATTAGTGCACCCTAAAAACGAGGTTTTGCGCCCTTTTTTGACGACCAGGTACCCGGTTTTGCAATGGGGGCATTTCTTGACGTAATCGGCTTCGGTATAAACCGGCTTCTCTTTCTTCTTAGTCGGGGTCCCGTCGGCGGAGGCGGTATAACGGCACTTGGGGAAATTCGAGCAGCCGATGAACTTCTCCCCTTTCCGGGACAGCTTATAGACTAGAGGCGCGCCGCATTCGGGACAATTCTCCCCGGTCGGCTCGTCTTCCTTCTTGGCTTCTTTCTTGATGTAGGTGCATTCCGGATAGCCGGAGCAGCCGACGAATTGCTCACCCTTCCGGTTGGTCTTGATGACCAAGGGCTTGCCGCAGACCGGGCAATTCTCCCCGGTATAGACCGGCGGCTCCTTGTACATCTTCTCCTTGGCCGAGGCGAACTTCAGCGAGAACGGCTCATAGAACTCATTCATCGCCTCCAGGAACGTCTCCTTCCCTTCCTCAACCCGGTCGAGCTTATTCTCCATGTCGGCGGTATAGCTGGTGGAGACGATGTCGGGGAAGTATTTGTTGAGGACGGTGACGGTCTTAATCCCGTCTTCGGTCGGGGTCAAAACCCCTTTGGCCGAGGTGACGTATTTCCGCTTGATCAGGGTCTCGATGGTCGAGGCATAGGTCGACGGGCGACCGATTCCCTTCTCTTCCATCGCCTTGACGATCGAGGCTTCGTTATAGGGCGGCTCAGGCTTGGTGAACTTCTGCTCGGGCAGGGTTTTCTTCACTTCCGCCACCCCGCCTTGGGTAAGAGGCGGCAAATCCCCCTCTTCCTTCTCGTCCTCGAATTCGCCATAGACGACCTCGAAGCCTTTGAAGAGGGTCCTGGAACCGGATAAGGAGAAATCGAGGCCATTGCCAGAGAGGATGACCGAGGTCCGCTCGACCTTCTTCGGGGCCATTAAGGAAGCCATGGCCCGGCAATAGATGAGCCGGTAGAGCCTCGCTTCCTCGCCACTAACGTATTTGGCCACCACTTCCGGGGTCCGATGGGTCCCGGTCGGGCGGATGGCTTCGTGGGCGTCTTGGATGTTCTTCCCTTCCTTGCCCGCCCGTAAGGTCCCGAGGTATTCCTTCCCATAGGTCTCGGTGATGAAGGGGACGGCGTGCTTATTGAAGAACTCTGGCGAAATCCGGGTCGAGTCGGTACGCATGTAGGTGATAAGACCGACGTGCTCGCCATTGATCTCCAGCCCTTCATAGAGCCGCTGGGCGACCGATTGGGTTTTAGCGTTGGAGAACTTGTATTTCGAATAAGCCTCCTGCTGCATCGAGGAGGTGGTGAACGGCGGCCGCGGCATAACCTGCTTGATGGCTTTACTTAAGGAGGAGACGATGAGGTGCTCAGGGATCCGGGCGACGATGGCCTCGGCTTCTTCCTTATTCGAGCATTTGAAAGGCTTGCCGTCGACCTTGGTCAGGTTGGCGGTATAGGTTTTGCCGGCGATTTCGACCTCGACCGCGATGGTCCAGTATTCGACCGGGACGAAGGCGTCGATGGCTTTCTGCCGGTCGACGATCATCCCCAAAGTCGAGGATTGGACCCGGCCGGCGCTTTTGACGCCGATCTTCCGCTGCAGCAAAGTCGAGACCTGGAAGCCGATGATCCGGTCTTCGAGCCGGCGGGTTTCCTGGGCCGAGACCAAGTTCATGTCGATATGCTTCGGCTCCGCCATGGCGGCGGTGATGGCCGGCTTGGTGATTTCATGGAATTGGAGGCGTTTGGTGGTATCGACCGGCAAATGAAGCACCTGGGCCAAATGCCAAGAGATGGCTTCCCCTTCCCGGTCAGGGTCGGTCGCGAGGTAGACTTCCTCCGCCTCTTTGGCGGCTTTAGCCAATTTAGCGACCACCGGCCGTTTCTTCTCAGGGATGACCCAGTCGGCCTTGAAGTCTTTCTCAATGTCGATGCCTAAACCCCCTTTCCCGCGGGTGGAGAGGTCGCGGATGTGGCCTTCGCTGGCTAAGACTTTGAAGTCGGAGCCAAGGTAACGGCCAATGGTTTCGGATTTTTTCGGGGATTCGACGATGACTAGTTTCATAACACAGCGAAATATAGAGGCGACCTAATTCCTTGTCAAAGCCCCAAGACGGAGTCTGGCCCCTATATAAATAATGATTATTTATAAGGAAACGAAAAATTTTTCCCTCTTTAATCTTCCTCCTCTTGCCCGTCCGCCGATTTTGCCTCCTGATAGCTGGGGTAGCGGAGCGACTCGATGACGTCGCGGGGCTCTAAGATGCAATAGGCCCCTTGCTGGATGAGGAAATTGCAGGCCGAATCCTCATCGATGTGGTAAGGAATCGCCCCGACGTCATTGCCGGCTTTCAAAGCCAGGTTGGCGGTGATGAGGGACCCGCTTCGGCTATGGCCCTCGGTCAACAAGGTGAAGCGGGACAAAGTCGCCAATAAGCGGTTCCGTTCGGGGAAATGATGGGCCATCGGGGTCACCCCATCCGGATATTCAGAAAGGATCAAGCCATCCTTGCCGATCTGCTCCTGGAGGGCTTTGTTCTCCATTGGATAAGTGACGTCGATCCCATTCCCCAGCACCGCGATCGCCCGATTATAACGGATCCCTTCCTTTAAGGCGATGGCATCGATCCCCTTAGCCAATCCGGAGACGATGGTCACCCCTTGCTCCGCCAACTCGCTGGCAAAACGCTTGGTCGTCTTCTTCCCGTACTCCGAGCATTCCCGACTCCCGACGATGGTGACGGACTTTGGGTAGTTCTTGATCAACTCCAGATTCCCTTCGTACCACAAAACGAACGGCGGGTTGTTGAGCCCTTTGAAATTCTCCGGGTATTCCGGATCGATGAGGGTCAGGAAACGGCGTTTGACCGTCGCCATCTTCGCCTCGGCGGTTGAAATGTCGAATTTTTGGCGGTTCTTGACCGCCTTCATCATTTCTCCCCACTCCCCCTTATAGATGATTGAGAGGTAAGCGAGGAGGTCTCGGCCTTTGAACATAGGGTACCTCCTAATGAATAAGTACCCAGCGTTTCGCTAAAAGGCTCAAAGAAAATCGAAAATCGACGTCATCTGGACCGGCTTGAAGGAAAAACGGTGGACCCCCTTGATTGGTCCATACTTGGCTAACTCAGCCAAATGCTGCTTCGTCCCATAGCCTTTATGGGCGGCGAAAGAGAACTGCGGATATTGTTTCTCCAACTCGACCATATACCGATCCCGGGTGACTTTGGCCAAAATCGAGGCGGCGGCGATGCAAAGGCATTTGGCGTCCCCTTTGATGATCGGCTCAAAGGGAATATGGAATCCCGGCAAGGGCATGGCGTCGGTTAACACGAAGTCCGGTTTTACCTTCAAGGAATCGACCGCTTCTTTCATCCCTTTCCGGGCCGCTTCGTAAATATTGATCCGGTCGATCTCCTCAGCCGAAAGGGAAACGATCGAATAGGCTAAGGCGTCGCGCTTGATGATCTCAAATAGCTCTTCCCGCTTCTTAGCGGTCAATTGCTTGGAATCGTTGATCAATTCATTCTGGTAATCCGGGTCGAAAATGACGGCGGCCACCACGACCGGTCCGGCCAAGGGCCCCCGCCCGGCCTCATCGGTCCCGGCAATCAATTTGACCGAAGGGGAATAATATTCCTTTTCCTTATCTAGCAAGGGGCGACCTCCAAAGACGCCGGGCCCAGCAATCCGTCTTTGAATTCCTTGATAAGCAAATAGGCCGATTTCTCTGTCGAGGGAGTCCCGTTTTCCAATAAGCCGCGCCTAGAAGCGATGGCAATCAAAGTCTCATGCGAGGAAACGGCGCAAAGGTCGGCTATGTCGAAACGATTTTTAAGAATCGCCGGGTAATTTCCCCGTAAATACCCCAGCAACGCATAAGCCAAATCCTCGGTCGGGAGGACGTCTTCCCGCATCGAGCCTAACAACGCCAGCCTTACCGCCTGAGCACCATCGGGATAATTCATCGGCAGGATCCCCGGGGTATCCAAAAGGGTGAAGTCATCGGAAAGCTTAATCCATTGCTCGGCCCGGGTGACCCCGGCTTTGTTGCCGACCGCCGCCGCCTTCTTGCCCCCGAGGTTATTGATAAGAGTCGATTTGCCAACGTTGGGGATCCCGATGACCATCGCCCGGATCGGCTGTTTCTTCATCCCGAGCCGTTTCTCCTTCTCCCGCTTGGCCTTCATCAAAGGCTCGCTGGCTTGGACTAAGGCTTTGACGATCTTGCCTTTCTTGAGGTCACCCGCCACCGGGGCATAGCCTTGGGAACGGAAATACTCGATCCAGCCCTCGGTCACCGCCGGGTCGGCTAAATCGGCCTTCGCCAATAAAACGACTCTGGGCTTGGAGGAAGCCAGCTGATTCAACAAAGGGTTTTGGGAGGACAAAGGGGCCCGGGCATCGACCAATTCGATGATCAAATCGACGATCTTGACGTAGGACTCAATGACCCGCCGGGCCTTTTGCATATGACCGGGAAAATAATGGACGTTCTGCTGCTTCATAACCAATCATCCAGTTTAACGTAATCCCAAGGGAAGGATAGATGGGACAAAGAGAACTTCGGGGTCAATTTCCCATCCTCCCGGGCCAATTCCCGTTGCCCGGTCAGCAAATAGGCTTTCCCTTGGATGAAATCGGCTTTGACCGGCCCGACTTTCTTCGACCGCGAATCCTCCGAATGGGAGGCGGCCCGATTGTCGCCAACCAGGAAATACTCATCCTCCCCCAGTTCCCATTCCCCGGTCCGATTCCGGTCCAACCCCTCGTATTTATATCCGTTGGGGAGATCGGGGAAGTCCGATTCGTCGTAGAGGTTCGGCAAAACCTCCATCGAGCCATCGGAATGGGCGATGGTCGTCTTCCCCCAGGCGGTATTGCTTTCATCGTAATCAAGCTTGACCGTCTCCCCGGGCAAGCCGATGACTCGTTTGATCTTAAGCGAGGCCGAGCTATTCAGGATCAGATTCTCCGGGTCGAGGTAATCGTCTTGGAAATAGGTGATGACGATGTCAAACCGGGACAAGGTCGACCGCCAGTTGCCGGTGCTGCCGGATTTGGCCCAACCATAATCGACGATGTCCCCTTCGTCGTTATGAGAATCGTTCCAAGTCAAAGGAATGTATTCCCCGTCTTCCAGCCGATACCCGTTTTTATTGAGGGTCGGGTACATCGAAGCCCCATTGACGTAAAAGGGCTCGCCATAAGCGGAGGTTAAGTAGATGACGTTGGCCGAGACCGCCAACGCCAAAAGGAAAATGATCAGCAAGACGATGTCGAGGACGATAATCCACCACCGTTTCTTCTTCTTCGCGACCGTCGGGGTCGAGGTTAAATGGTTTTCCGCCTCGTTTGCCATAAAGGCAATTATAGTGAAGAGGGAGGAGTAAAGGAATAGGCGAGGGAAAAGCCCGTAAACCCCGAAGATAACGAAAGAAAACGAAAGGACCGCAAAGACGAAAAAGCCGAGTAAAGAGCAGGGAATTGCAGGGAAGAAATAGAAAAGGGCGTCATTTGACGCCCTCGTTTGTCACAAAGATTATTACTTGGATTTGATCCGAGCAGCCTTGCCGGAAAGCTTGCGCATGTAGGTGATCTTGTTGCGGCGGACTTTGCCCCGGCGCACGACCTCGATCTTAGAGATGGAGGGGGTGTGAAGGGGGAAGGTACGCTCAACGCCGATACCCGAGGAGATCTTCCTCACGGTGAAGGTCTCGGAGACGCCACCGCCGCGGCGGGCGATGACGACGCCTTCGAAGGCCTGGTTCCGTTCCTTCTTGTTCTCGATGATGCGGACGTAGACCCGGATGGTGTCGCCGCAGGAGAACTCGGGAATATCATGGCGAAGCTGACGGGCGGTAATCTCGTTGACGATGTTCATGTTCATTGTCTGTTACCTCCTATAAGCCGTTTTCTCTTCAGGTTCATGCCCGTGTGACTCGGCAGCGGAGCCTGCGTAGCGCTTTAAGCGCTCGTCCACTATACCCTCTTCCCCCATAGGGGGCAAGATATTTCTTCGCGTCTAGCCAACCTGTTAAGCAAATCCGCTTGACAGGCCAAAGGGAGTTCACTATCATTGCCCCGTCGAAAACAATAAAGGAGAAAAGAAATGGCAGTCAAAATCCGCTTAACCCGCATCGGCCGTCACAATGAGCCGATCTACCGCATCGTCGCCGCCGATTCCCATTATGCCCGGGATGGCCGTATCATCGAGCAAATCGGCGTCTATGATCCGAGCAAAGGCGAAGAGAACGCGACCATCGATGAAGCCTTAGCCCTCAAGTGGCTCGGCTGCGGCGCTCAGCCGTCCGACTCGGTCCGCTCCATGTTCACCCGCAAGGGCATCATGGCCAAATTCGCCGAAAGCAAAGCCAAGAAGGTCAGCAAGTAATGATCGAGCGCGATTACGAAGCCCTGCTCCATCCGATCATCGATCCCCTCGTTGAGAAACCGGAATCGCTCATGATCAGGGAGCTGCCGGGGGCCACCGACAAAGACGTCACCATCCTCATCGTCGCCGAAGACGATGACTGCGCCCGCCTCATCGGCAAGAAGGGCAACGTCGCCAACGCCCTCCGGGCCATCGTCGCCATCGCCGGCAAAGCCGACGACACCGATCAACGCATCCACCTCAAATTCGAATCGTTCGAAGACGAAAAGGAAAGCGAGGACGACGGGAAGTGATTCCCGCCGTTTTTTCTCTATGAAGGACCTGCTGATTGGGAAAATCGGGAAGCCTTTCGCCCTAAAAGGCGAGGTCAAGCTCATACCAATCACCTCCTTCCCGGCTGAGCGCTTTACCATCGGCCGCGAGGTCGAACTCCGAACCAAAGAAGGGCCGACCCTCGCCCATATCGATGGGTATCGGGAAACGGAGAAAGGGTTTTTACTCCATTTCGACCTCTTCCCCACCATCAACGAGATCGAGCCCTATATTGGAGCCGAGATCTATATGGATAAGGAAGAGGCCCCGATGCCAGAGGGGAGCTACCGCTATGCCGACCTATTAGGGATGGAGGTCTATGATGAAGACGGAAAGAAACTGGGTGAGATAAAAGACATCCAGCGCTTCGCCCCGAAAAGCAACCTCCGAATCAAAGGAGTCCATGGCAAAAACTTCTACGTCCCCTTCGTCGATGAATTCGTCAAAGACATCGACATCGAAAACAAGAAGATGACCATTCACGTCATCCCGGGGTTATTATGAGAATCGACGTCTTGACCCTCTTCCCCGAGATGTTCGAGGGTTTCAAGACCACCTCGATCATCAAACGAGCCATCGGCAAAGGGGTGGTCGAGTTCAACGCGGTCAATATCCGCGACTACACCCTCGATAAATACAACCGAACCGATACCCCGCCGATTGGAGGGGGAGCCGGGCTCATCCAGAAATGCCAGCCGATCGTCGATTGTTTAAAAGCCGTCGACCAAGGCCATGCCCATAAGGTCTTACTCTCCCCCAGGGGACGGACCTATACCGAGGAAGATGCCATCCGCTTTTCGAAGTTGGATCAACTCATCCTCGTCTGCGGCCATTTCGAAGGGGTCGATGAACGAGTCAACGAATACGTCGATGAGCTCATCTCGATTGGCGACTATATCCTCACCGGCGGGGAGATCCCCTCGATGGCCATCGCCGATTCGGTCATCCGCTTGCTGGATGGGGCCATCGCCAAGGAATCGTTAACCGATGAGTCCTTCACCAACGAAGCCTTGGAATATCCCCAATACACTGAGCCCTATGACTATAACGGGGCTAAGGTCCCAGCCATCCTCTATTCCGGAAACCATCAGGCCATCGCCAAATGGCGACGGAAGCAATCCCTCCTGCTCACTCAGAAATACCGACCCGACCTATTCGCGAAGATCATCCTCTCCAAACAAGACAAAAAGCTCTTGGAAGAGGGGGATAACCCCAAATGGGAAATCGAGGCCATTGAGAAAGGCAAGAAGTTCAAGAAAGAGAACTGACTTAAAAGCGAGCCCTCAAAACGGACTCGCTTTTCTGTTTATTGGAACCGGCCTCGGGGCCGGTTACTAATGGCGCTTGTTTTTCCGACAGGGCTTTTTATCGGCCTTCTCCAATTCCTCCAGAGGCAGATTCATGTCGAAGAAAGCTTTCGCGGCCTTCTCATCTGGAATCACTTCGTCCGAGAAAATCTCTCGAAATTTGTGTTTCACAGTAAATTCCAAAGGATAGGCGGGGTTGTAGTAGTATTTATCAAAGTTGCCGATCATTGTTTGAGCAATTTCCTTATTTCTTCAGCGAAGCTTTCTTGGAGTTCCGTTGGGGATGGGCTTCCGACGGCTTGCTTTTCCTATCCAGGTAGAAATACTTCTCGAATACCGAATCCGCGGTCTCCTCATATGGCAACGGATCATCGGTTAATGGATCCAAAGGATCTTCCACGCCTTTCGCTTTCTTCCTCGCCATGAAGTATTTCCAAATTTCATAGCCTGGGTCGGTTGGCAAAAAAGGCGGAATCAAACCCCCATCAAGACGATTCGTGGTAATAATCGTGAATTCATCAGGAGAAAAAAGTTCCAGAGGGTAGGCGGGGTTGGATATATACTCACGTGCCATGTCAGGTCTCCTTTCATTCTGCTTTCACTATATACATTTTATCTTTATGGTTGCAAATAATTTTGCATATCGGTACTAGACCGCCGATTATCGTAAGGCAATAGTAAATGCTTAAGACAAGCCCCCTGCAATCGATTATCGGATTCAAGATCCTTAATCCGCAGCCCAATTTGACGGCAATCTTCGGCATCGAAATGTTTCGCGTGGGAACCGGTGTTGACGTTCAAACCGCTTGTGATCTTTTCGGCCTTCTTCGCCGCATCCTCTTCGTTGGCGAACATATACTTCGTGAGCCAGTCCTTCACCAATGTCGACGATAACTTAATGGCATCAAGAACAGAATAGTAAAAGCTCCGTTGGTATTTGGCGAGTCGAAGCTGCCAGATTCGAAATGTTTCAGGATTTTCGGTTAACTCGCGTTTGGCTTCTTCAAACTCCTTTTTGATGTTATAAGCCGGGATACCGGAGAACTGAGGATCGATCGGCCCTAAGAATGATTGCTTACCCATCCAAATTTCCCGACACGAACAGCCAAACATCGTTCCGATCGACATCGCCATATGAGGGACGATCAAATTTATGTCGTTGTCGAACAATTTATGGAGATATTTGACTATCCCTTCGGTAGCAAGCGGACTACCGCCCGGCGTATGGAAGACAATATCCAATCCTTTAGTCTTGTCTAAACCATACACCGCATTCATGAACCCGAGCATATCCGAATCGTTGATCTCGCTATTCATGACTCCCGGTCGACTAAGCCAAGTAGAGAAATAAACGATGATATTCCGTTCCCGATAATCAGCCAATTCCGATAAATAGCTTCTAAGAACTTGCTCTGCCGCCACAGTAAATCCTGCCTTAGCCTCTTTAGCCGCCAATTCAATTTCTCTATATACCTCATTCCAACTCGGCATTCCATCCCCTCCTTACTCATCCAGGCACCTTTGCCCTTACTGAATAAGTAGACGGGAAAACTCCAACCATCACTCAAAATCGGATAATGGATAGCCAAAAGGCACCGGTGACACGATTCATAACCGAAAAAGGCCGCCCCGAAGGGCAGCCTTTGGATAATAAAGAAGCGATTAGAAGAAGACCGATTCGCTCTTGGCCTTCATCTCGGCCGAGGCGGTGAAGGGGATCCGGGTGGTGTAGCCGGCTTTGGCGGCCACGATCATTTTGGTCGGCCAGGCGAAGATATCGCTGTTCCAACGCATGACGGTGTCGTTATACACCTCTCTGGCGGCCGTGATCTCCTGCTGGAGGTAGGAGTTCTGCTGCATCGCGTCGGCGATCTCCTGGTGGGCCTTGATGTCCGGATAGGCTTCGAAGGCGACGTTGATCGAATGGGAGATGGTGTCGAGCTTGCCGGCCAGTTCGTTCCGCTGCTCATCGCTCACGTGGCCTCCCCGATACTTGGCGATATCGACGAGGACCGATTTGTCGAGGTCGATGGCCTTGTCGAGGAGTTTGGCGCAGTTTTGCAATATGACGACCCGCTGGGTCTGATAGTTATCGATGGTCGAGGCGTCATGCTGGATCTTCTGCTGCAATTGCTGCAGATAGCTCCGGGCCTTGATCTTCATGATGGCGAAGACAATGCCGGGGATGATGGCGCAGACCCACAAAGCAATCTGGAAGAGCGTGCTCCGCCAGTCGGTCTTGACGGCGACTTGCTTTTGGATGACGTTGACGTCTTTGCCCTCAGGGTTAACCGGGCCGGTCATTTCGTCTAATTCGTTTGCCATGTTGTTATTTCCTCCTTGGAAACAGATTAATTGTATAGACCAAGCGGCCTATTTGCTATCTTTATCGGCGAAATAGTCACTTAAGGATTGGTCGTCGACCGATTGAAGCGAATCGGAGGCGAAGGCCAAGAGCCCCCGTTCATAACGGTAATTGAACTGGGTTAAGAAGTTCTTGAGCCCCTGATTGTTCTTGATGAGCTCCCCGATGCCATAACGGTCCTTCCCGACTTCCTTGATGGCCATCGGGGTAATCTTGCTGACCGGCTCATAACGGATCCAAGGGACCGGGACGTTATGGGAACGGCCGTCCCCGCCCATGACCGGGACGTAATCGACCATCCGGTAGGTCTCGAAGGCGGTGGCCTCGACCTCAACCAAGTCCGACTTACCCTCCTTTTGCTTCTGATGGACCTTTAAGATCGAAGGGACAGTCGGATCGGCCGTCTCGGGCCGGAAAGTCTCAGGGGCAAGCCCGTTGGCCAAAGCCTCCTGTTCGAAGGAGGTGATGTTCCGGGGGTAGGTGTTTTTGTAAATGTAGTCCCGGCTCTTATGCATTTGGTAAAGGGGTATCGAAAGCAAGGGGGCCAAATCGAAGAACAGCGACTTGATGAAGGCGTCGCAGTAGTTGACGAACCGCTGCTTCATCTCCGCCCCGTCATAGCCGATGAAATTCTCCGGGTCGGCCGAGTAATCGAAAGACTGGGAATGGGTCGAGGCGATGACGTTGATCTTCTTCCGTTTGTAGAAGTTGAAATCGTCCCCATAGGGCTCGGGGTCCTCCAATAGCTCGACCATGTTCTGCTGGGCTAAGGGGGTGAAAAGCAGCCGGAACTCGACGTCGTTATCCCGGTCGAGGGCGTTGAACAGGCATTCGAACTCATCGTTGCCCATCGGGGTGAAGGGATGATCGGTCCCAATCGACTTCTCGGCCTTTTTCGCCAGTTCCTTCCCGAACTTGTCGATCGCCTTCCGCCGGTCCTTGGGATCCATCCGGCTGGCTTTCGAAGGGGTCCTAGTGAAGGAAAGATGGGGGGCGGCGTCATTACCATAGATCAAATTTGTGTTATTGGCGAATTGGGGAGCCGGGTGGGCGACTGAGGCGGTCAAGGTCTGGGTATGGGTGACCGGGTAGCTATGCCCATTGGAATCGCGGGAATAGGTGGTCCAGGAGATAGTCAGGGAACCGGTATAGACCTTGCTCACGATCTCGCGCGATAAGGTTCTTTCGAGCAAAAACGGATTCCCCTTGATCCGGCCCGATAAGACGCCTAAGACCGAGACATCCTCGCTTAATTCCTCCCCTAGCCCGTAATTATCCATCAGCATCGACAGCCGTTCCGGGGTGAACCGGGGATCGAGGTCGATGATCGGGGTGGCTTTCTCCATGACGTAAAGAGGCACATTCCAGTCAAAGGACCGGTTCAAGGAGGCCATATCGGCATAGCAGGTCCTTAACGCCTGATGGGCCGCTTCCTGGAGTTTAGCCAGTTTCCGGGATTGGATGGCGCTTTCCTGCTTGTATTTCCGGTAAAGGAAGATGAGCCCAATCCCGCCGCCAACCAATAAGACCCCGACTAAGAAGGAGACCCAATTGAAGCCATCGAGGAAGGCGTAAACCAGGGCGAAGGCCCCGGCGATGAGGAAAAGGATGAAGGCGACTAAGCAAACGGTGGCCTTGGTCTTGGTCGAGGAGAGCTCGGCCGCTTTCTTGTCGGCGGCCGCTTTCTTCTTGTTATAGTCGGCCACATGGGCCTTATTCGCCGCCAAGTCGGTCTTGGCCGCCTTCTCCAGCCCTTCGTAATATTCGATGGCCGCCTGATGGTATTGGTTCTTCAGCTGCTTGGTGTAAAGCTCTTTGGGCTTGAATAGCACTTCCTCGGCCATATTCACCTCCCGAAGCCGCCGAATCCCGGCGGCATCTTGCCGGCTTTGGCGTATTGCTTCATCTGCTTCATCATCTGCTTCGACTGCTCGTATTTCCGCAGCACCTTATTGACGTCGGCGTTGGTGAGCCCCGACCCTTTGGCGATCCGGTTCTTATGGGAGAAGCGGAGGCATTCGGGGTGGCGCCGTTCATACGGGGTCATGGAGTTGATGATCGATTCGAAGGTCTTCATCTCCTTCTCAGCCATCTCTTTCTGTTCATCGGTGAGCCGCGGCATCCCCGGGATGAGCTTGGCGATGGCCCCGAGCGAGCCGATCCGCTTGACCATCTTCATCTGCTTCAGCATGTCATCGAGGGTGAAGTCGCCATCCATCATCTTCTTGGCTTCCTTCTCCGCCTCTTTCTCGTCGATGGCGTCCTTGGCTTTCTCAACTAAAGTCACGATATCGCCCATCCCGAGGATCCGGTCGGCCATCCGGTCGGGATGGAAGACAGTTAAATCGTCCATCTTTTCGCCCATGCCAGCGAACTTGATCGGCAAACCCGTCAGATACTTAATGGAGAGGGCGGCCCCGCCTTTGGCATCGCCATCTAATTTCGAGAGGATGATACCGGAAAGCCGTAAATCGGCGTTGAAGGCGTTGGCGACGTTGACCGCGTCTTGGCCGGAAGCCGAGTCGACTAAAAGCAACACTTCGTTCGGATGGACCGCATGGTTGATGTCCTGCAGCTCCTTCATCAGCTTCTCATCGATCTGGAGCCGGCCGGCGGTGTCGAGGATCAAGACGTCATAGCCTTCTTCGGTTGCCTGCTTCTTCGCTTCCTCGGCCAGCTTGACCGGGTCGCCGGGCTTAGAGAAGAAACCGGCCCCGACCGAAGAAGCCAAAGTCCGTAACTGGTCGATCGCGGCCGGTCGATAAACGTCTAAAGCCCCGAGCATGACTTTCTTGCCGAGCTTATCTTTCATCATCTTAGCGAGCTTGCCGGCGGTCGTGGTCTTGCCGGTCCCCTGCAAGCCGACCAGCATGATGACGGTTAGGCCGTTTTTGGCGTAATCGATGTCGCTTTGCTCTTCGCCTAATAACGATTCGATCTCGTCATGGACGATCTTGACCACCATCTGGCTCGGGTTGACTTTGGCGTAGACATCCTGCCCGATGGCTTTCTCTTTGACGTCGTTCACGAACGATTTGACGACTTTGAAATTGACGTCGGCCTCCAATAAGGCGACGCGGATCTCTTTGAGCATCGCGTCCATATTGGCTTCCGATAGCCGGGTCTGGCCCCGGAGCTTCTTGAACAAGAGCTGGAAACGGTCGGTTAATGATTCAAATGCCATAAGTCAAAGCCTTTCCTAATGATTGATAGAGGGCGAGCCGGCTATGCTCATCCTCGACCGCCTCGATGGAAGCGACCGCTGCCTTGAGGTCGGAATATTTTTCGTAGAGCCGTAATTTGCTTTCGTAGTCCCGGAGCTTGGCTCCGCCTTTCTTCACCGCGTCTAAGACGGCCGAGCGGGTGATGTGCTCGCTATCGGCAATCTCGCCGAGCGACAAGTCATAGCCGAGGTAATCCCGGACGGCGGCCGCCTCCCGGGCAGTCAATAAGCCCCCGTAAAGCCGATAGAGGGCCATCAGGTAATCGCAATCCTTAAGCCGATCCATCGTCTGCCCCCAGTAAAAGGCCATACAGATATTTGTCAAGGTCGAACTCCTCGAGGTCTTCCATCCGTTCGCCTAAGCCCATGAAGCGGACCGGGACCCCTAATTCATCGCGGATCGAAAGGATGATCCCTCCTTTGCTGGTCCCATCCATCTTGGTGACGACGATCCCGGTAAGCGGGGCCACTTCCTTGAAGCAACGGGCTTGGCTGACCCCGTTTTGCCCAGTGGTCGCATCGATGATGAGGAAGCATTCATGGGGCGCCCCGGGGATCTCTTTCCCCAAGACCCGGGTGATCTTCGATAATTCCTGCATCAAATTGGCTTTGGTCTGCTGCCGCCCCGCCGTATCGACAATCAATAAATCGACTTTATCCTGCTTGGCTTTCCGGGCCGCGTCGAAGACGACCGAGGCCGGATCGGAATTGGCCGCCCCTTTGACGATGTCGATGCCGAGCCGGTCAGCCCAGATGCCAAGCTGCTCGACCGCCCCGGCCCGGAAGGTATCCCCGGCGGCCAGCATCACTTTCTTCCCCTGGTTCTTATAGCGGTAAGCCAGTTTGGCGATCGAGGTGGTCTTACCAACCCCATTGACCCCGACGACCAATAAGACCGTCGGCCCGTCGGGAGCGAAGTTGACCTCATTCACGATCGCTTGCCCCTTGGTGGCATAATCGACGAACATCAAGTCGACTAAGGCGTCGTTGATGGCTTTTGGATCGGAAAGCCCTTCGCTTTTGGACTTATCGAGCAACTCCTCGCAAAGCCGTAAGCTCAAGTCGACCCCGACGTCGGATTCGATCAATATCTCCTCCAGCTCCTCGAAATACTCGGCGTTGACCTTGCCGTACCGTTTGCTTAAGGCATCGAGTCTGGAAGCAAAAGCCTTATGCGATTTCTCCAATCCCTTCTCGTAGGTTTTGGTCGCCTCGTCTTTCGGCTTCGAGCCGAATTTATTCTTCAAAAACGAAAAAAGTCCCATTGCTTTATTCCTTCTCCGGCAACGCCATCTTGTTTAAGGCGTCCCGCGCGGCGGCGGTTTCGGCCGCTTTCTTGTTATGGCCCTCGCCTCTGCCGATCTCATTCCCCTCGAAATAGACCGCGGCGGTGAACATCTTGGCCGAAGCGGTCCCGGTCTCCTTGACGATCCGGTAAGTGACCGATTCCTTGGAGTCGGCCTGCATGCATTCCTGCAGCTTCGATTTGGGGTTGATGGCCTCGTTGATCGTGGCGTGTTTGATGTCCTCCTCGAAGATCCCCCGGACCAGCTTATAGCAGAAGTCCAAGCCCTGATCGAGGTAAACCGCCCCGATGAAGGATTCGAAGACGTCTTCCAATAACGACTCGTTGGTGCTGGCTTCCTTCATAAACGAGGGGCCGACCCGGATATAGGGGCCAAGGCCGAGCTTTTGGCAATACTGGGCCTCGGAGGAGGAACGGATGAACTGAGCCTTGAGGACGCTTAGTTGCCCCTGCTCCATCTCCGGATGGAAACGGAAGCAGAGCTCGGAGGTGACGAAGCCGATGATCGAGTCCCCGAGGAACTCGAGCCGTTCGTAATCCTGATGGCGGGTCCCCACCATCCCGTTGTAGGAAGAATGGGTAAAAGCCAGTCGGTAAAGCTCCTCGTTGTTCGGTTTGATGTTGAACCGGCGATAAAGCGCCATATACTCGCTGCTCATCGGGATAAACTATACCCTATTGCCTCTAAAGAGGCTATACCCCTAGCGTTAAGGCGACAAGGAGACCGATTCTCGTGGAGAAGGGAAGGCTAATCGACTGGATAACCGGGGCTTCATCTGGAGACGTATTCGTATTCATGGGCAAAGGCGTCAGAGTCGAAAAAATCGGAATAAATGACGTATTTGCTCGGGGTATCGTAATCGGGGAGCGGGACGAAACCTCGGATCGGCCTCTCGACATCATCGAAAAAACCTAAGGTCGCGATTCCGTTTTCGTAAATCCCACTGCTGCCGACGGACTGCCTATAACGGCTGTTGATTGAGACTTTGTTTCCGGTGGCCTTTTCAAAACAAACCAAAGAGCAGCCGATGCCGAGAAGACAATTATCCGGCAATGACGACAAGGACACGGGAACTTTAAACTCAGCGGATTCAAACACGCCGATGCGCCAAATATCGGGATGGTTTTTAACATGCACTATTCCAAACCGATGACTTTCTCCGGCAAACAACCCTCTGAGGTCTACTGGCAAAAGCTCTCCTTCAAGCGAAACCCAATCTGAACGTCAGGCGTCTCCGTCACCTTCATTGTAACGGGAGAACGAATATCATCAAGCCACGCTTGCCCCCTCGATCGCTTCTTTGGCTTTGCTTAGCAAGTAGAGGAACTCCCTCTCCCCTTGATGCTCGATGATATAGGCCGCGTCCCCTCTGGCACATTCGAAGATCTTGAGGTCCTCGACCGGGGAGAGGAAGGCGAAATCCGGGAAGCCGCTTTGCTTGGTGCCGGCCAAGGTCCCGGGGCCCCTTAACCTTAAATCGGCCTCAGCGATTTCAAACCCATCGGAGGAATTGACCAAGACGTTGAGTTTCTCTTTCTCCTCCTCGCTCGGAGCCGAGAGGCACATATAGAAATAAGCCTTTTGCCCGTCTCGACCGATCCTTCCCCGTAACTGATGAAGGGAAGACAAGGAGAAACTGGTCGGCGAGAAAACGAACATCATCCCGGCGTTTTTAACGTCGATCCCGACCTCGACGATCGAGGTGGCGATAAGAATCGGCTTCTTCCCGGATTTGAACTCTTCCAAGGCCGCCGCCTTGCTCTCTTCATCCAGTTGCCCATGGAGCAAGACGCATAATCCCGGGAAATAGGCGGAAATCTTAGCATAGACCGCCTCGACCGACTCGTCCCCCTCCCCTTCGATTTTCGGGGCGATGACGTAAACCTGCCGGTTTTCCTGCAAGGCTTTGGCGATGGTGAGGGCCGCCCGTTTGTAATTGGCGGGGACGATCTTGGTCTCGACATCTCTTTTCTTGAAGGGGAAGACGGCTAAGGAGGAGACGTCGAGGTCGCCGTATAAGGTCAGCGACAGAGTCCGGGGGATCGGGGTGGCCGACATGAGCAAAAGATCGGCCTGCTCCCCTTTGCCTAAAAGGCGGGTCCGCTGATTGACCCCGAACTTATGCTGCTCGTCGATAATGGCTAAGCCGAGGTTGGGATAAATGACATCGGGGCCAAACAAGGCGTGGGTCCCAATTAAAACGTCGAGGCTCCCTTCGGCTAGGGAGGAGAGGACCGCTTTCCGGTCTTTCCCTTTGACTAAGCCGGATAAATAGCCAACTTTGATCCCGAAAGGCTCAAGCAAAGAGGAGAAATAACCTAGATGCTGCCTAGCCAAGGATTCGGTCGGGGCCATGATGGCGGTCTGCTCGCCCCGAGTGTAGTTGGCATAGGCCAAGACGGCGGCCACCAAGGTCTTGCCGGTCCCGACGTCGCCTTGAAGCAACCGGGTCATAAGCGAATCCCCGCCCATGTCGTCGAGGCATTCCTTGACCGCCTGGGCTTGGTCGGTGGTGATGGTAAAAGGAAGCTTGGAGATGAAGTCCTCGACTTTCTTTTTGTCGAGCGGGAATCGTTTGCCTTTGACCAAAGCCTTATTGGCCCGCTTAATCAATAGGTTGTGAAGGGTGAAGGTCAAGGCCTCTTCGTATTTAAGCACCCGGCGTCCGGCTTTCAAGTCGGCGGGGCTCGCGGGGAAATGGCATTTCCAATAGGCCTCCTCCCGGTGGATGAGCTGGTATTTCTCCATGAACATCCTCGGGACATGGTCATAGATCTGGCCCTTTAAGGCCTCGAGGCTCTTCTTAGCCAATTGGGCGAAGCTGTGGTTCGGATAATCGGCCGGCAGGCTATAGACCGGGACCAAGCGATGGTCCTCGTCGATCTTCCCTTTCTTCAAGCTGATGATAGAGAGCTCGTGCCGACGTTCATCGTAAGTCGCGGCGACGGTCACCTCGTCCCCTTCCTTGAACATCTTCCCCAGATACGGCCGGTTATAGGCGACCATGGCGTAATCATCCCCGTATTGGTCGCGTAAATAGAACTTGGCGGCGCTTATCTTGGCGAAGCGGGTCACCTGGATCGGGGTCAATATCTTGCCCAGCAGGACATAACGCTTATTCGGCACCAAGGAAGCTAACTCGGCCTGACTGGCGTAATAAAAGGAATCGTAACGCCTTGGAAGATGGTTGATGACCTCGAAGGGGGTGAAGATACCCATCTCGCCGAGGAGGTAATTGAGTTTGGGGGAGGACGTGAGCTTCACCCGATTATTGTACCACCGTCAGCCTCGAAGGTGACCGGGGGGTCGGCTGCTATAATAGGTGACGCCTTCGATTCGAAAAGGCAATGAAAAGGAAACAGCCAATGAACCGTTATTACTTGGCCTATGGGTCGAACCTGAATCTAGCCCAGATGGAATACCGTTGCCCCACGGCGAAAAAGGCCGGGACATATCTATTGAAAGATTATGAACTGGAGTTCCGTTATTACCTGACCATCAAGCCTTCGAAAGGGAAAGAGGTCCCCCTCGGCATCTTCATGATCACCGAAGCCGACGAACATAGCCTTGACCGTTATGAGGGCTACCCCGCCTTTTATCGAAAGGATTACCTGACTATCGAATTGGATGGGAAGGAAATCCAGGCCCTGGTGTACATCATGAACGAGGACACCCGGGACATCGCCTCCCCCAGCGAGCGTTACCTCAATACCTGTTTAGAGGGGTATCAAGACTTCGGCTTCGATCCAAAGTATCTGAAAGCAGCATTAGATAACTCGCGAAATTAAAAGGGCCCGCAGGCCCTTCAGAATATCATTCAACCCCGACTAAGAAGGAATAGACCGGCTGATTGCCCATCTTGACGTCGACGTCGATCTCGTCCCCGTATTTCTCGTTGAGGTAGCTGGAGGCTTGCTCCATCTCCTCCGGGGTGACGTCTTCGCCGCAGTAGACGGATAAGACCGCCGAATCGTCCCGACGAATCAGCGACTCGCTTAAGTCGAAGAGGGCTTCCATCTTGTCCTTGACGCAGGAGACGATGTTTTTGTCCTTCATCGCCATGTAATACCCCTTGGTGATGTGGACTCCTTCGATCTCGGTGTCTTTGATGGCGTAGGTCACCGAGCCCGACCGGATGGTCTTGAGGGCGCTTTTCATGTCGGCGAACACCTCGTCTAAGTTCCCTTCCGGATTATATTGCATGGCCGAGCAGATGCCCTGGGGGATGGTCTTGGACAAGACGACCCGGACATTGATGTTGCTCCCTTCCATGACGTCGGCCGCTTGGGAAGCCGCCATGACGATATTGGAGTTATTGGGGAGGATTAAAACATTCCGGGCTCTGGTCTTCTTGATGGCTTTGACGAAATCCTCGGTCGAGGGATTCATGGTCTGACCGCCGCTGACGAGGACATCGACGCCGAGTTCCTTGAACATCTCATCTAACCCGGCCCCGCTCGAGACGGCGACTAAGCCTAGTTCTTTATTCGGCTCGAGCTCCTCTTCCGGTTCAGCAAGAATCTGCTCTTTCTTTCTTCCGGCTTCAAGGCCTGCTAAATAATCAGTGGCTTTATACCCTTTCTCGATGTTCCGATGCTCTTCGGACATATTCTCGATGATGATGGTGACGAATTCGCCGAATTGCTGGGCGTAATTCAGGATCATCCCCGGGGTCAGGGCGTGGACGTGAACCTTGACGATCTCTTCGTCTCGAACCGTGACTAAGGATTTGCCATGGCTTGAGAGGAAACGGACGAAGTTCTTTTCGTTGAAGGTTTTCTTCCCGGCGGTCGAGCCGTCGTCGATCCGTAGGATGAATTGGGTGCAATAGCCATACCCTTCCTCATCTTCCGATAACTGGGCCCCGGCATAGGTCGGGACGACCGGTTCGGCCGGTTGGGCGGTCACATCGGCGTTTCGTTCGACGAATTGGTCGTGGACCGCGAGCTGCATCCCTTCGATCAGCCGGACTAAGCCAGCGCCGCCGCTATCGACGACGCCGACTTCTTTAAGAACCGGCAGTAATTCCGGGGTATGGGCTAAGGATTTCCGGGCCGAATCAAGGAAATAGTCGAACGCCTCCTCAATGCTGGTCGAGGACTTAACGAATTCCTTTAAGGCGGCGCTCGATTCGCGGATGACGGTGAGGATAGTCCCCTCGACCGGCTTCATGACCGCTTTATAGGCGACTTCTTTGCCTGAGACTAAGGCTTTGGCCAGTTCAACGGCATTGATCTGCTTCTTCCCTTCCAGCCCTTTGGCAAAGCCACGGAAAATCTGAGAGGTGATGACGCCCGAGTTGCCTCTAGCCCCCATTAGCAAACCACGGGAGAAATTGGCCGCCACTTCATGGATATCGTCATATTCCCGGTTCTGAATTTCCTTTGAACCAGAGGTGACGGTTAGGTTCATATTCATCCCGGTGTCGCCATCGGGGACGGGAAAGACGTTAAGCTGGTCGATCTCCGGATAATGATTGTATAGGTTATTCGCGGCCGATATATAGAGGGCCTTTAAGGTCTTGGCGTCGATATATTTCATTGCTCAATCTCTTTGATGTCGGTGACGTAGACGTTGACCGAGGCGAACCGCATCTCAAACGTCTTCTCCAACACGTACTTCACTTTCTTTTGGACTTCCGAAAGGATCTCATTGAGCTTAACCCCATAGGCACAGTAGACATAGACGTCGACTTCATACCCTTTCTTCCCCTTGTGGGCATAGACGCCTTTGACGTAGTCCTCGGCCTTCAACAATTCGAAAATGTTGTCTTTGAGCGAGTTCTTGCTCGAAAGGCCGACGACCCCGTAGCATTCGCTCGCGGCTTTGCCGGCGACCGAGGCGATGGCTTCCATCGAGATGTCGATGCCCCCATAAGGGGTTTTCTCTTTGATGCTCATGATTGGATCTTTCGGTTAATACGGATCGGGAGCGCTTCCTTCGAAGCCAGAATGGATAATAGCACGTCTAGCCGACCTAAGCAACCGAGGTCAAATAGACGTTAAATGCCCAAAAAGGAAGATAAAGCCGTTATCGAGTCCTTGATATGGCCATAGGCGAAGACAAGGTGGTTGCCATAAGGGGATTGGAGCAAGGGAGTGAGGTCCTCGTCAAACTGGACTTGGATCTGGGTTCGGCAAAGCCGGCTTTGGTCGGGATTGCCGATTATTTTCCCTTCAATCGCTCGAATCGAGGAAAGATCAGGAGAAAGCTTAATCGCGGTGATATCACGCTTATCAAGCTGACCTTTGATGGCGAAGGATAGTCCAGATTCGAAATGGGTATCGAGGGTATAATCTTTGACCATTGAGAAAGGCAAGGTGCAATGGGCGTAGACCGCTTCTCTAGTATTGATATCCATGCTGGCGGGATTAGCCATGAAGGGGGCTTGGCCGGTTAAGCCATAAGCAATCATCATGGTCAAGGCCGAGGGGATATCCCCTTCGCAGCCGGCGATGATCCCTTCTTCATTCAATAAGCCAAAGGCTAAGCAGGCGGTGACCTGACGGGCGGAGATGAGGTCGAAGCATTTCATGGTCAAGCCCTTAAGATGATGGACCTCGGTCAGTTTCTTCAAGGCCCCATAGACATAGAGGGCTTGCCGGAGTTCCTCTTTCCTCCTCGTCTTATCTTCAAATCGGCCTAATAAGCCTTCTTTGGGTAACAAGTGCTCATCGTAATAGCCAAGCGCTTCTTTCATCGGGATGTCGATGAGGCTGACACCTAAAAGATTCTTCACCTTCTTCGGATCGACCTTCGAGGCGATAAGCCAAGAGGAAGAACCCCCGATGACGCCTAACCGGCTAAACCGAAGATAGGTTAAGGCGTTATAGGCTTGGGCCGCCTTCGAAAGCATGGTCGCTTGATCGGACCCATAAAGCAAATAAGCCGGAAGCCCCTTCCGTTTAAGGTAGGCCATGATCTCGAGCGAAGCGGCCAAGGAATTCCTCTCTCCCGTCGGCATGATGAGATAGGGTGGCCTATGTTTATGATAAAGGTCGACGAAGTATTCCTCCGATCCCCCGGTTAAGACGAGGAAAAGCGTTGGATCATGATCATTGGGCTTAACAAAGGCGAATTGCTTCTTCTCGTTGAGTTTATTCAAGAAAGCGGCCGTTTCTTCCTTTAAGGCGACATCACTGGCCGAGAGAGTACTCCGAAGCTGAATTAATCCGATCTGCTGCATAGTAGCCCCATTATAGCAAAAAGGCGTCACAGGGGAGATGACGCTCCTTCAACTGACTATTCATTAAACCGGTAAATCCCACTCCAAGAAAAATCCCCTTGAATTCATACTTTTCATTGTTCGACAATAAATGAAAGGGCTTACATTTCAAAAACCCCAAGATAATCAAGGAGAACACATGAAGAAAAAGAAGGTGCTGATGCTCGCGGCGGCCTTATCCGTTGGCGCCGTCGCCGGAGCCGCAATCGTGAATTCCGTTGCCGATACCGGTTTAACCAAGGTCCCGGTCAGTCGCGCTCCCGCGACGCCGATTGAGGCACCGGAAAACAAAGGTATGTTTTACCCCGGCAACACCATTTATATGGAATTTTATGTCGGAGAAGGCAATCACTGGTGGAAAAACGACAATTCGCCATATTATTTCTATTTCTACGTGAACTGGGATGATGCCTCAGTCGAAGGCGGCCAAAACGGGGCTAGCGTTTGGAGCGATCCGTTAACCCATGACTATACGGATGCCACCACATCAGTCTGGGAAACACTTGTTCCGACTTTGCCGAGCAACGCCCCAGAGACGGTTACTCACTGGGATGGTGTCATTGCGACGAGAATGAATCCAAATCCAGGCGAAGATAAACCCAATCCAGACTGGGATAATCAATGGGGACAAACTCTAGATGTGAAATATGGCGGCGAGGATTGCCAAGGGACGCCGGCTACAATTTCCACTCAAAATACCATTAAGGTGTGGGATGATAACCAAGTGAACGACAAAGATACCCCAGACCACGGCAAATGCCGGTTTGGCGTCGGCGACACCGACTTCAGCGTAACCATCGAAGCTTGGGCCAAAACCACCGGATGGTATGGCGACGGGGAAAACAACGAAGCAAATATTTGCAAACAGGACGGAACAACCGACAAAGTCGAGCTAACCAAACGTTGGAACGCTTCGGCTGAAACGTTTGCCGAGTTAGGCATCGATGTCCAATCTTACTTCTCCAAATATGAAATCGCCGGAGAAGGCAGCGATCCGGAAGTCGATGCAATCGCCGCTAAGTATCAGCTGATACTGAACCGCTACGCCGATTTAGCCGACTTTGCCCGTCGAGCTTAATAACAGCCACTAAAAGCACGCCCCACTCCGAAGGACGTGCTTTTTATATACATGAAAATCGCAAGAAATTAGTCGTATTCCTTTCCCCTGTTTGATATTCAAAGAAACACCCGACCAGACCTAGAGTTTCCTCCATCTCCACTTGTCCATAATTTGTAAGCGCTTTCTGAAAGCCCTTACATTTTACTTGCATCGCTTGAAAATAAGAGGAAAATACCGATTACAAGGGCATTTCCGGTATCGAGATACCAAAAAGGAGAATTGCAATATGAAAGCGAGAACTCAGTTATTGACCCTAGTCTCAATGGCTACCCTTGCCCTAGGGGGAGTCACCGTCACTTCGAGCCTTCTCCTCAATACGCCGGAGAATCATTCGATCAATGCTGAAACCGTTGACGAGACCGTCGGGACCGTTAGGCTTTGAATTTCGTCTGACCAATCCAATCCGATTTCCAATGATAACGGCTTCCCGAAGCTTTGGATCCATACCGAGCCGGGAGCCACGGACGCCGAAAAGGGCGAGCAGATTTGGCGGGGGACGGAAACCGGAAATTGGCATAACCAGGTCGAGGAAAAACGCACCTACTATTATTTCGATGTCCCGGCCAAGGATATCATCGGCAATTACCTCACTATCGAACGGTATGCTCCTGGCGGAACCGAAAGGTGGAATGATAGCAATCCGTACGAAATCACTGCCGAGAACGTTACTCAAGTGTTCTATCTTTGGGGCGACCTAAAGACTATCACCACCGGATCGCCAGATTCCGTCGATGCCGGGATGGCGGCCGAAGGATTGGAAGGTCTTCAAACCTGCTCCACGTCGAGCATTAATGGTTATAATGCCTTTGCAGGGGTTGCCAAGTCATTTATCCACAAAGACGACGGAACATGGAAAACGTCGGGCTTCCTAAACAAATGCACCATTTCCGATTATGCAGACGTCTCCGCGTATTCAAGCGGGGAAAGAAGCATCCAAGTCAACGCTCAAGACAAATACAACGCTTTATCGATTGCCTCGGGAATAACCTTCTAATCTCCCCCTTTCGATCCTCGCCCCATCCCTTCCCGGATGGGGTTTTCTTTCGCCCTATTCCTCTTTCTTATCGGGGGCTTTATATAAGCTGAACTCCGTGACGTTATTCGCCTTGGCGTCGCTCGGATTAAAGACCTTGCCATCAACCATATACCATTTCAGCCCGTATTTCTGGGCCGCCCCGGCATTGCAGACGATGACGGAGACGGTTGAGGAGTCGGCATTGGTCTCGCTTAACGCTTTCGCAGCCTCGGAGGTTGAGCTGGCTTCCTTGGTCTTCTTGCCCCTTAGGAAGAGGCTGCATTGATCCAAGGCTTCTTTCTTCGATATGTAGACGGTGTCGGGGGATTCCAACATCTCTTTGGTCAAATCGCGATTCGAGGCCAAACAATAGAAAATCGGTTTGTCGAATCGCTTGATTGGGGTAAAGCCCTCAAAAGAGGATACGGCCGATAAAGGGGTTCCCTGATTCTTCGATGGCACCAAGCAATAATCGATATAGCCCTTCGCCAAATATTGGGACATCGTCTTAAAGTCGTCAAAATAGATCTTCTTGTAATCCTTGAAGGAGGTGTCTTTATCCTGCCTGACGCAAAGCCGGAAGGCCAGATCGGTGTTCGACTCCGGATAGCCGAAGATGCCGACTATCTTCTCAGCCGGTTTCTTAACCGAATAGAAGCTGCGCGACTTATCGAGCAAGGCCGCGTCTTTCTCGCTAAGCCGATAGAAACGGACCCGCCCGCTCAATTTGGTGCCGCGGGAGAAGAACCAGCCATCCATGGTGACGATGCCGTTCTTGGTCAATTGCCCGACGAACTGGCAGTTCCCCTCAGCCCGCTTCCCGGAGTTATTGGAAACATTGGAGGAATAATGGTAGAACCCTTTCCCCACCCGGTCTTTGGGGTCGTAGCCGAAGACAAAGGAATCGGCGGAGAAGAAAAGAATATCCTCCCCGACGAAATGGCAATTGAGCGAGAGTTCCTTATTGGCATAGGCGATATCGACGACCCGAAGCCGCAAGCCCCTAGGGACGAAAGAGAGTCCATCCTGCTGCTCCTCGAAGGAATAGTAGATCCATTTACCGGTGATAAGCGAATTCTTATTCCCCTCATCGAACCCCGACATACCTAAGACCACGTTCATGATGACGACCAAAACCGTCCCGATGGCGGAGATCACGTCTTCATTGGCCTCCGGCAGGATATGAAGGAAGGTCGAAAGGAAGAGCAAGACGGTGATGACGACCGAGACTAAGGCCGATAAAAGCCGGATTAAGAAAGAGGCGGTCAGATGGGATCCGAAGAAGTTTTTGACCTTGAGATAGAGGGGCCGCTTGTAATCGTTGAGTTTGAAGAGGCGGTATTCGATCGCTTCAAAGAAATCCTCCCCTTCCCCTTCCAAAAACGAGAGGACCGGCTCGTTCTCCTTATCGTTCAGATTGTTTTTATATCGCGATCCGTCTTTCTTTTCCCCGACGAAGCGGGTGAGCCCCTTTACGCGGCAGGTGAAGACCCCAATCTCGACGAGGTTATCAATCGAGAGGCGGGATATCAGCCCTAAGAAATCCAGATTGGCGTGGTTATCGATGGTCCTCGATGGCAAGAGGATATAATCGAGCTCGCCCGAACGGATCCGCTTCACCGCCTCGTCTAAGGAAGAGCAGGCAACAGGATCGGGAGCCTCTTGCTCGAATAAAGGATGGTTCCGCAGACCATTAAACGCCTCTTCTCCCATCTCGGGGGAAGGAAGATAACCGACTTTGGCCATAGGGTAAGTATAGCGAAGAAATCAGGCAAAGAAATGACAAAAAGCCCAAATAAGGGCCCATAAAAGAAAAAGCCCGGCGGCGCGCTACTCTCGCCGGACAAGCCGACTACCATCGCCACTGCGGTGCTTAACTTCTGTGTTCGGGATGGGAACAGGTGTGCCCACCGTGCCATCGCCACCAGACTTTTT
>CALVUF010000003.1 GCA_944363525.1 uncultured Bacilli bacterium | reverse complement strand
GCATCCTCCTTTGGATACGGGGGAATACTGACTTTTAGAAGACGATTAGGCTAGGCATAGGATAATTTGAGGATACGTACTGCTTCGTCACGCCGAGCTTCGCGGATGCGTCCCGGGTGGTGAAGGTTCCATCGATGGCCTTCTTGATGACCGATTCCACGTATGCGTCGTTCAATCCGTTCATGTCTTTTTGCCCTCCGGGGGAATGATTGCACGCCCGGGAATTAGGTGGAAACTAATTACCAGATAAGAAAATCCCCCTAGGGGGATGTAGGGAGGAAACGAATTACCGCATAAATCCCTAGAAACAAATTACCGGATAACTACAGTTAAATTATTCTTCATATACTAAAATCCGACGATATTAAACGTGGTTTTTTACTAAATGCCGAAGATCAAAACAGCCGGTTTTTACTAAAATCCGATATAGGTTAACGCGCTTTTTCACTAAATCCCGAAGGTTTTATAACCATAATTTACTAAAATCCAATGGTCTAGTAGGCCAAATTTCGCTAAAATCCGATGGTACACCAACCCCAGAAATTCCGTTCCTAACATAGCGAACCTAAGGCCCCCTGATTAGTCAGAAGGTAACAGCCAAAGATGTCCTAATTTCAGTCATTATAATTCTATTTACTTTTATATGTGCATTTAACTGTACTATTATAGAGGCGAGGTTCAGCATGAACGGAGACAAAATCATCTACCACGGCTCCCATCAAATCATAAAGGGGCCGCTCCTCGGAGCAGGCAACCCGAACAACGACTATGGTTCGGGGTTTTACTGCACCGAATCCCTCAACCTCGCCAAAGAATGGGCTTGTGACCAGTATTCCGGTGGCTATGCGAATAAATATTCCCTCTCGTTAACCGGGCTAAAAGTCCTCAACCTCAATGACCAAAGATTCACCATTGTCAACTGGATATCCGTGCTGCTACAGAACCGGCTAGTTACCCTTTCGACTGATCTCGAACGGGAAGGGAGACGTTACATTATTGAAAACTTCCTGGTCGACACCGAGGGCGTCGATGTCATAATCGGCTACCGTGGCGATGACTCCTATTTCTCCTTTGCTCGAGATTTCCTAAGGAATGCCATCACCGCCGATATTTTATATAAAGCCCTGCATTTAGGCGGTCAACAGATCGTCCTCAAATCCCCTCTAGCCTTTTCGCGTTTGAACTTCCTCGGCTATGAAGTCGCCCCGCAGGAAGTCTTTTATCCGCTTAGGGCAAAACGGGACGAAGACGCGAGGAAGGCCTATCGGGACTATAGGAATGGCCAGCCCTTTGACGGGATCTTCCTCATGGACATCATAAGAGGAGGCATCGAAGAAAATGATCCCCGCTTACGATGAAGTGTATCTATCTGACGTCATGCGCAACCTCGCGGACTTATTCGACCTCGCCATCATCTCAATGGGGATGGATCCCGATGATATCGGAACTAGGTTCGCCGCCTCTTTTGTCGCCAACGCCATCGAGAAAGGGAATCCGAATTACCTATCCGGCAAATCGGCGGTTGAGATGCTGATTGAGATCTTAGGACAAGATGTCCCCTATAACCAGGTGAGCATGGATCGGTCCCCCGAGTATTGGGCCGGCTGGGTCCTGGCTTATACGCAGTGGTATCTAGATATAAAATTCCAGGAAATACTTACGGCCGTCCCCTTAAGCGCCATAATCAGCATCTATCACCCCTATCACGAAGCCCCGGAGTCCAAGACCGCCAAATGGATCGAGGACAAACTCCCCAATAAGAACAAACTCGCCTATTACCGGAAGCTCCGCCAACTATCCAAAAAGCAGCTTTCCCGCCTAAGCGGGGGCAATATCCGTTCCCTCAACTATTATGAGGCCGACCGGCAATACCTTTGGAAGGCCAAAGGGGAGACTTTATACGCCTTAGCCAAAGCCTTGTGCTGCACAATTGAGGATCTGCTGCATTAAGACGGCGTCAAGTCCCCCAATTTAAGGCTTTTAAGCCGTGCGCCTTTGCCTTCAGTTTCGCAAACAGTTGATTGGAACCACCAATACCCCGTCAGGACGCCGATAGGCATAATGCCCAATCCCGACAAGCACCATCAAAAAGGATGGGCTGTTCATGGTCGAAACATCAATTTTATCGGCCAAACGAAGCAGGTTCGACGCCCCTTCTTCAACTAAACTATCGGCACCGAGTTTAATTTCGACTAGACCATATTTCCCGTTTCGCAAATGGATTACGGCATCGCACTCAAGTCCTTCTTTATCGCGGTAATGAAAGACCTCGCCATCAAGTGAATCGGCATAGACCCGAAGGTCATGAACGCAAAGGGTCTCCAACATAAAACCAAAAGTTTTTAAATCGTTTACCAAATCATTTGGCCCAAGTCTTAACGCCGCGCAGGCTAAAGACGAATCCCCAAAATACCTAGTGGACGTGCTCCTGATAGCGGTTTTCGACCGAAGATTGGGATTCCAAGCCGGCATATCATCAATGACGAAAAGCCGGTTGAGGGCATTTAAGTAAGATGCCACGGTCTCATCGCTGCTTCCGATATCTTTGGCGAGCAACGCGTTTGGAACTTGGCATCCTTGATTGCGGGCATAAGATCGCAGCAGTCGCGTGACCTTGTCTTCGGCTTTTGTTATGCCGTCAACACGATTTACATCAAATCGAACCACTGACCGCAGATAATCCCGGCCTTGGTCGAGCGCCACATCCATTTCCATGTCTATTGACTGTGGCCATCCTCCACGGCAGACAAGAAAAGCCAATCGTTCATCGTCGATATCCGACACGCCGTCAATATCTTTAGCGCCTTCGAATAATTCTTTTAGACTTACTTGTCCGTTCGAGTCTCCGGTTTCGAACAGGCTCATCGTCCGCATCATAAGAAAGCCGAACCGACCTGTCCCGGAATGGGCAATTTCGGCAGTGGATGGCGGGACGGAGGAACCAGTAAGGATAAATTGACCCAAGTGTCCCCTATGATCGACTTCAAAACGAATCGCGTCCCACAATTTAGGCGCCAACTGCCATTCATCAATCAATCGTGGCGCCGGCCCGGCCAATAACCTTTTCGGATTAATCTGCGACATCAAAATGTTTTGGTCCTTAGTCACTGGGTCATCCATATAGATGACGCTAGCGGCCTGTTGTTCTGCTGTCGTGGTTTTGCCACACCACTTCGGCCCTTCAATCAAGACGGCGCCTTTGCCCCTGAGCTTGCGAGCCAGCAATTCATCAACAATTCTTTTTCGATACGTCATAATAGCAGTTCCAATCGCGTTTATTATAAAAAAAGCTCTTCATAAATACAAAAGAAATTGGATATATGTATTTTTTCTATTTGGAAGGTTGGCGGAATTCCAATCGGAAGGTTGGCGGAATTCCAATCGGAAGGTTGGCGGTGTTTTTACCCGAGGTTTTACGGGGCAAAACGATATCGCCCTAGCGTCCCATCCGTTCGTATTCCTCTTGCAATTTGGATTTCGCTTCCTGCAACGTCCTTAGTTGCTTACTCTTCTTCGTCCCGATAATCACGATGACGATGACAGCAACTAAAAACACCCCGAGCGTAATCGGCAAGGCAAATAGATAACTCGCTTCCCCCATTGCCTCTGGATCCCCTTTATGGGAGATAACGTAATCGGCATAGGGATACCAGGAGATTCCGAAGATGATCGCGATTAATATTGAGGTGGCGATGACAATGAAAAGATGGGTTCTCTTCAATGAGGCTATTTGCTTATCCTTCTCTTTAACCTTAGCTAAGAGGGCATCCTCCTCGGCTTGGTATTCCTGGATGGCGGCTTCTAAGACCGCCTTCCGCTTCGCCAATTCGCTCGGCTCGTCTTTCTTTGGCTCAGTTAATGTTTCTTTCTCTTCCATTCCCTTGCTCCTCAATTATCGATGGCCCGGAAGGTCGCTTCCAACAGTTCCTGGGCTAAAGGCGGCTTCTTATCCATTAAGACGGCAATCGCCATGATCGAGGCGTAATACTCGTATTTATCTTTCTCTTTCCCTATTAATGATTGGAGTTCGGCTTCTTTATGGACAGCGAAGTAATGGCATACCTCATAATCCCGGCCAACGAGAGAATGCTTCCGGTCCAAGGCATGCATCATTTCGTGGGCAATGACGAAGGAAAGGGGATCCACCGCATACCCAAAAGAGGCAAAACGACGCCGGACCCGTTCCAGCCTATCGAGATCGGAGAGGTTCTTGACGTCGAGGAAGATGAAATGGAGCTTACCCAGGTGATCGATGTCGATCCCCAGCATATTGTCGCCTTGCGCGGTCTCGGCGTAGCGGCGCCGGAAATAACGGATCAGGAACTTCTTGACGTCCGCTCTTCGATTCGGATTAACGAATGCTAAGCCGAAGCGTAAAGCGATCTCTTCCTCCTCCAATCGATTCATTAGATAAGAAAAGCCATCAAGGCTGCCGAGGAAGTCGATGAAGTTGGCCAGCTTAGGGAAATAGGCCAAAGCCTTGATGACCCCTTTATATAGCAAAGATCCTTGCTCGCTGGCAAAGCCAAGGAAGGAAGCGCAGTTGAGTAGGTTATGCTCCATCAAAGCATCGGAATAATCGGTTCCTTTAGCCAATAGGGTGTTAAATACCGGGGCGTGCTCGATATCGGCCCGTCTAATCTTCGGATTAAAAGCCAAGGGATCATCGGGCTCATAATAGAAATCGAGCCGTTCCCGTTCGAAACGCTCATACAAACTGACGTTCTCGGGCCCTTTGCCAATCCGATACTTTTTGCCGATAGCCATGGGGATATTATCTTCGATTAGACTCCAATTGAAAACAAAGGGTCACCTTATCCTGACTTTGAAGGTGCACCGCTCCTCCTATCAATGTGGTTTATCGTCCTTGTGCGCTAATTCACGGTATGTTTCTTTATTCTCTTCCATCAGCTTCTGGGAGATCTTTTCAACGTCAGAGTCCGAAGCAATTTGATAAACATTCGGGTCCTGGCTTATTTCGAAAGGAAGGCGGCCGATCTGGACGCAATGTCTGAGGAAGAGGTTGATCGCGGCATTCAACGAAAATCCAAGCTTGGCGAATAGTTTCTCCGCCTCGCGTTTGAGTTCCACGTCTATTTGGATCGTGACGTTGATATAAGCCATAGCCTATGACATCCTGATTTGCTCGGTATTTAATCCCATACGATATATTAATCTTGTTTAATGGCTTTTCACATAATGTTATTTGATTAAAGGCAACTTAAGACAAAAAGATGGCGAGAAAAAGACCTACGTTCCCATTCGCCTCTTCTTTCTTTTGCAACGTTGAAATGGCGTGCCGCTTTATAGCTCCCAAGAGAAAAACTGCTATTTTCGCTTGGTGAAAGTATAATCGCTTCATGGCAACCAGTTTCGAGCAATTATTCGTCTATCCAAAAGAAAAGGCCTTAGAAGGCCACCATTTCCTAATTGATACTTACCAACGGGGTTATCGCTGGGGAAAGAAGGAGATTAAAGAGTTGCTCTCCGACCTCAGTCAATTCGATTACCGTACCCAAGGCAATTACTCGCTTCAGCCTTTGATCGTCAAACCGGCCAGCGGAATCCAAAAACCAGTCCACATCTCGGCCTTTCTGCCAAACGCAAGGGCGGCTAAAATCAATGACCATTACTTCGAATTGGTTGATGGGCAGCAACGGCTGACGACGATTTACCTGTTGTTGCAAAACCTGGGCGAGCGCCCGCCGTTTGAGCTGTTCTATGTCTATAAACGGCCCATCGACGAAGCCTTCATCCAGCAAGCCGACGAATTCATTAAAAACGAAATTAAAGCAATGGACCGCGAAGCGAAGGCGGAACTCAAGGAAAAAATATCCCATCACCTCCTCTTGCTTTGGTATCAGCTCGGCGACGAGGAAGACAGCAATCAGACCTTCGCCAATATCAACGCCAATCGCGTTCCCTTAACGACGTCAGAACTGATTAAGGCCCTGTTTTTCAAAGACGATGCCGACCATGCCTTCGCCTATCGATGGGAGAAGATGGCGGAAGAACTCGGGGACGATGAATTCTATTACTTCCTCGCCCCCGGGAAGCGCGAAGAGGACGTTGAAAACAACGACGATGGGTTGCTCGCGCTATATCATCAGAAGCTCCGGTCGCTTGAAGATGAGCCTCGGCTCGATTATCTCCTGAATCTGTTCTTCCGTTCCCGCGGAAGAAAGGACGCCGAGAACGCTTTCGCCTATTTCGAAAAGGAAATGAAGAGCAAAGGAAATGAAGAGGCATTTGGCGAATTAGCCCATTTCTATGACCGGCTCCGTTCTTATTATCTCAATACCTATACATTCCATCTCATCGGTTACCTGTCATGCCAAGGCCCGGATACGCTGCCAAGCTTACTCAAGACGACGGAGGGAATGGACAAAAAGAAGCAATGTGAAACAATCGAATCGGCGGTGAGGAACACGATCGACGGACTTGACCTCGACAACGTCGATTACGCCGAGACCGGAAAAAGCGATATCCGGAACCTGCTCCTTCTATCGAACCTTTATCCATATCTCGGCAAGGAAAGCAAAGATGGCCGCTTCTCCTTTGCCTCCTACAAGAAAGAAGGATGGGACATTGAGCACATCGATGCCCGCGGGGCTGAGAAGTACCTATTGGACGAAAAGGACAAGGAGATTTTCCTTTCCGTCGGTAATCGGAGCGATGAGCAAAAGGAAAAACTCCTCCAATCGGAAAATTTCCTCCAAGACTACTACCGCAAGGAGTTCGGCTATAAAGGCGAAAACCTTGACACCGATTCCATCGCCAATTTGGTCCTGCTGGACGAGAAGACGAACCGTTCCTATCGAAATGCCCCTTTCTACAAGAAACGGGAGGTGATCGTCGAACGAATCAAAAATGGCCAATTCGTCCCGCCCATCACCCAAAGGGTTTTCCTGAAATTCTTCTCCTCGCCGGAAGACACCAATCTTTGCCTTTACGAAGAGCCGGATGCCGAAAAATACTTTGAATACCTCAAGGAGGCCTTGAAGCAATGGAACCGATAACCTTTTATCGCTTCATTAATCAATGGGAAATAAAGATCCCCGCCTTCCAACGGGATTACGTCCAATCCCGCCCGAGCGCCAAAAAGAAATTACGGGGGCTCTTAGAGGCGATGAAGAAGGCACTGGACGAGCGCAAGCCCTTAGTTCTCGATTACGTCTATGGCGAAGAGGACGGCGATGCCTTCGTCCCAATCGATGGGCAGCAACGGCTCACCACCCTCTATCTCCTCCACCTTTACGCCTTCCGGGACAAAGAGGCTGATTGGAAAGACCATTTCGATTACGAGGTCGGCCCCTATTCCCAAAAGGCCTTGCGGGCCATCCGCAACGGACTCGCGACCTTTAAGACCGATGATAAACTCTTACCCCATCTGCTTAACGATCCGAGAATGGAAACCGTCTACCTCGATGACGATTCAGTTCTATCGTTTTTAGAAGCCCTTTCGCTCATCGATGAGGTCTTCCGCGATGTAAAAGACCTAGCCGAGCGACTCCAAGCCGACGATTGCCCCATCGTCTTCTTCTTTTTATCCTCAGACGGACTCGGCAATAGACATGACCTTTACATCAAGATGAATGCCCGTGGCAAGCTGTTAAACCAATTCGAGAACTTCAAAGCCACGCTTTTTCGATATGACTTCGTCCAGCAAAAGGACAAAGAACTGATAGACATTGATTACTACGATTTCCTCTATTCCCTCTTTTCTGAAAAACTCTCGCCCGAGGAAAGGGTTAAGCAAACCGACGCTCTATTCCGTTATCTATTGGTGGATTTCGCCTTCCGGCTCGATAAAACCCAACGTGACGACACGAGCAATGATGGCCTCGAATTGGCTGAACAACCATTCCGACGCCTGATTGCCTTATTTGACCTTTGGCTCAAACTCAAAAAGGAAGATGAGGAATATTTTCAAAAACATTTCCTTTCCAACCGTTTCCTTAACTTGCCTGAATTAAAAAGCGAGGGCGAGAAGACCAAAAATTATCTGCCCTTGACCACCCTTTATGCCTTCAGCCAATTCGCCATAAAAAGCCAGGACATCGACATCCAAGCGTTTAAGAAATTCGCCAGGATAATGTGGAACCTTATCCCAAACTCCAACATCGATAAGCCCGAACGCTTTGCTTCCGCCCTCGATAGCATCGATCTCTTCCCTAATGAGATGTACGAGGACGCCGCCAAATGGATGGCCGAAAACGAAAACGGCTTACGCTTCTTCAACGAAAAGCAGCAAAGGGAGGAAAGCTGCAAAGCCAAACTCATTTTAAAGGATTCCGCATATGAAGCCGCGTTTATCCAAGCCGAGGAAGATCCCTACTTTTTGGGTCAGACTGCCTTCGCGTTGGCCCTATCTCCGAATGGCGGGCACCAACATTTCACGAAAGACTTCTCCAATGTTCAAAGCCTATTGGAATTCCGAAAAGACGATAATGACGATATTTTGCTGCACCGAGCGCTGATGGTCTTTGGCTTTTATGGGATGACCAATGGGCGGCACCGCAACTTCTATTTCGAAGGCGGGAACCGCTACTTCGATTATCGGCGGCTGCTAACCGACGAAGGGGATGACTTCGAAACTTTCAAACTCCTCTATTGCCGCCTCGACTTCGATAGACCGTTGTCGGAACAATTGGAAGCGCTCGTCAATGGCGACGAGTACCTGCAACGCCGATGCAACAACGCTCGGCAAGAGGCTTTCCGGATATTGCTTATAAAGCGGCCTTGTCTATGGAAGTTCATGAACTGCAACACCTATGACGACGTCGGCGACTCCTACCGCATCCTGGAGAAAAAATACCTAAGCGGGCGTTATGCCGAGCCCTTCACCTTGGCTTTGGCCCACCACCTTGGCTCCGAGGTCTCTTATCATTACGGGCAAGGCAATAAGGAAACCGAAACCTATTGGAAAACTGACAACGGGCAAAAGGTCACCTATCAATTCCAGGACGAAAACGATTCTGGCTCTTTCTATCTAGATGGCAAAAGACTAGAAATAAACGACTGCGACGAGATGGCGGAGGAGCTTAGACAGCTGAAATAACCGCCAGAAAAAAACCTTGCAATTCCACTAATAAACGTCGCAAATCCCAGACAGACAGGCATTCAGATGAGCCATGTTCCCAAGGCGAGGATGACTAGATAGGCGAATGATGATTTGATTGCCAACGAAGCCGGGGAGGACCGGCTGCCGATTCACCGGTTATACATAAATTCTCCTAGGTGTCCAGCTTGGAAAGATATTTAGGAAAATGGCTGCAGACGTATCGATAAACAATAAAGAATGCCAACCCAGCCTTATTCAAATAAACGTTCGCTTCATCGCGATTCAGGCCAGGAACGTTGTATAGATTATTTTTTCATGTCCCCCTCTCCCTTTCTTTGAGTACATCGTAGAGAGAGAGAGAGAGAGAATCAAGTCAAGCCGAGAGTCCTTCCGGCAGCAAAGCAATCACCACCCGTTCTCAATCAACTCCGCCAAATAGATCGGACAATAGAATATAGCCCCATCATTATGGAGATTGGCTTCAGACAAAACGAGAGGGACAACATTAGGGTATTTGTCAATCAGATTATCGAGAGCCTTATGTTTGGCATAATCCGCCCCCGATTTGACTTCGATCGCGGTCACGCCGAAGGAAGTATCGACTAAAAAATCGATCTCCCCAATATTCTTATCCTTATAGTAAAACGGCTGGATCGATCGGGCACTGAGCATCGAAGCCACAAAGTTTTCATATAAGCCGCCTTTGTTTATCGAACTGTCGCCACCAATCATTATCGCCTCGCGGTCCCGGCGGGGGAAAGCGGTTAACAGCAGCCCGACGTCATTTAAGTAGAGTTTGAAATTATTCTTTTTCTTCGATAAGGCAATCGGCGATCGAACTTCATTGGCTATGTAGCAAGGGTAAGCGACTCCGGCTTCCGCGAGCCAAAGGAAGGAATGCTCGTACCGGTCAAACTTCATCTCCTTGTTGAACAAGGTGAAAATAAATTTTCGGTTCTGCTTGTTAATCTGAGTCGCAATATTGTCGTAAATCGAGATGATATCCAAACGGCGATCAAGTCTCTCATACTTAGTGAAATCCTTTTTATAGGCCGAAACAATATCTTTCTGGCGCCGATATAAGGAATTGAGATTCTTGTTGGCGATGAAATCGACGACCGCTTCCGGCATGCCGCCGCATCCTAGATAGTAATGAAATAGGTTCAAGGCCTCTTGATGAACCGAGGACTCAACTGGGTGGCGATTGGCAAAACAATCCCGAAGATGGGATATTTTCGGTTCGCTTAGCCCATAGGCATGGGCAAATTCCAAGAAGGTGAGAGGGAACATTTCCAACTGGGATATATAGCCAACCGGATAGGATTCGACAGAAGCGAGTTCCACCCCTAAAAGCGATCCGCTTAGAACATAACGATACGACCCCTCCTCAACCAAAAACTTAATTTTGGTTATCATCGATGGGCAAGCTTGGATTTCATCAAGGAAAATAATCGATTGCCCTTTGATCAAGGGCACTGACGAAAGCAAAGCAAAGCGATCGACGATCTCCTTCGGATCATAGAGACCAGAAAAGGAGGCGGCTTGTTCTGGGTGGGCTAGAAAATTCAGTTCGAAGGAGGGAACCCCCAAGTCAGAAAGGGCTTTGCGAATTAGGTACGTTTTGCCAACTTGTCGAGCGCCAAGAACCAATAATGCTTTCTTGTCTTTGCTGAGGGAATTAACCCGTTCTTTGATTTCTTTTTCGCAAAATCTATCCACTGTTTTTACCGCCATGTCAAATTCCATCGACTATTACTGAATATTTCAATATATCTGCCCCGTTTTTCTCGGCTTTTCCTTGCCCTTTTGCCCCGTTTTGCGATGCGTCTCTTGCCGGTTCGTCAGGCTCGCAAACTTTGAATGTACCATTCACTACATTGGGTTTCGCCCGGAAAAAAGGCGAGGACCCCGAGCTTTAAGATGGCGGCGGTTCGAAATTAGAAACCCTTTTTGAGCGAAAAGACATATCAGCTCTCAGCCAGACCGCGAGCCTTATGGCCGTTTTCAAAAATCAACCATCCGGATAAACCTCGCTCAAACAGATGTCCGGCAATCAGTTTTTGAGACAGCCAATCGGAACAACAAATACTCCATCATCGCGCTTATAGCCATATTGGGTGCCGGTGATGACGAGTTTCAGATCCGGCAGCCTTATTGAAACGCCCCTTTTTGCATCTTGATGATTTTTAATTAGGTTTTCGATCTCGTTCAAGTGCTGAGCCCCTTCTTCAATATCTTCAGAGCCGAGTTTGAATTCGATCAGCGCATATCTCCCGTCCCTTAGATGAAGGACGCAATCGGCTTCTAGGTCATATCGGTCATGATAATAACCGATGCGGCCATCTAACAACGAGGAATAGACTTTCAAGTCTCGGATGCAAAGCGATTCAAATAGAAAACCTAACGTCTTGAAGTCAAGATTGAAGTAATCCGGCGACAAACCCATAGCGGCCACAGCCAAAGAAGGATCGATTAGATTTCTCTTTTTCGATGACCGAATGGCCGTTCGTGACCGAATCGCCGGGCACCAAGCATCGATATCTTCAATAACGTATAGTTTTTTCAACGCTTGAATATAGTCGTCGAAGGTCGGCTGCGAAACGTGGAAATTAGAATTCACATCCCCGAGAATCGTTTTGGAGGAAGCGAGTGTGCACAAGTTACGGCTATAAGATTGCAGTATCGACTCCGCCAAATTCTCATTCCGCCTTATGCCATCGACAGAACTAATATCCCTCAAATATATTTGACTATATAGTTCCCTTGCCACCTCCAACTGCGATCGGGTCGTTTCGTTTCTCAACGCTTGCGGCCATCCTCCACGGCAAATAGCAAAAATCAGACCATCAAGACTAAGGTCGGCTTGGCACCCATCGAAAGTATCGGGATGAGCAAAAAGCTCCGTCAAGGAAACCGTTCCGTTGGATTCTCCGCTTTCATACAAACTCATTGGATACATGGCCAACTGGCTTATGCGCAATGTCCCCGTATGAGGCGTTGCGACATTCTTTGACGTTGAGCCCGTTAATATGTACAAGCCGTTTTCTCCTGAGTCGTCCACGGACTTCCTTATGGCGCCCCAAAGTTTTGGAGCATCTTGCCATTCATCGAATAAACGAGGTTTTTCCCCTATCAACAATCTAGAAGGCGCCGCGGCGGCTACCGCCAAAAGGTTTTCCCTTTGGTCCTCATCCTGAAACTCAACATAGCTATGGGCCTTTTGCTTGGCCGAGGTTGTTTTTCCGCATCCTTTAGGCCCCATTATCAGAACCGCTCCGAACGACTCAAGTTTCAAATCGAGCAAATCATCAACAATTCTCTTTTTATATTCCATAAGCCTTACCCTTGCTTTGAATTGTAAAAGACAACCGGAGATTCATCAACTCTGTTTTTATGATTTGCGCATTTTTGTTTTTGTCTTTTGTGGTATTTCGTTTTTATTATTTGCGCATTTTTGTTTTTGTCTTTTGCGTTCCCACACTTTTATCATTCGCTAGGTTATAACCCTTTGAATTACATTTCTTCGTTTTGCCGCCCCACCCCGAAGGGACGGGGAGTATCAAGGGCATGCTCTTCCTTGAACTTCTTGTTGTTGGCCACTAGTTCCTCAAAGGTGACCGGGCGAAAGCCATTGATGTCGGCCCCGGCGTTTAGGACCCGTTCCCGCTTGACCAAGGAAGGCCAATAGTCGATCCCCGTATCATTATGGATATGGCCGTGGATCATAAAGACGTTTGAACGATGCTCGTGGTAATAGGAAAGCATCGGGTAATGGGACAGGATGAGGACATGGGCCCCATCATTGATCTGGGCATAGTCAGCGATAGCGACGAAGAAGTCCTTGACCACCGGCTTGCTAAGCCAGGAGTAATCATGGTTTCCGATGATCAGGTGCTTCCGTCCTTTTAGTTGCTTAAGGACGGCTATCGGGTCATCAGAACGGTAAAGCAAATCCCCCAGGATATACACCCGGTCATCGTTATGGACCCGTTCGTTCCAGTTTTCGATCAAGACCCGGTCCATGGTATCGACATCCGGGAAAGGCCGGTCGCAGAAGCGGATGACGTTTTGATGCCCAAAATGGGTATCGGCGGTGAAATAGTCCATAACGATTCCTCCTTAAAAGGACTATACAAAAGGTTTTATTTCAAATCAATATATGGCTATAGCTGAATTTGGACTCTTTTCGGCTTAAGGTTACAATGGGGGTGATGAATTACTTCTGCTCATCTTCGGAATCTGCGTCATCGCCTTCGGTATCTACTACCTATTTTGAGGCCGCTTCCCCAAGTCGATTTATCAGCAAGTCGGTTCGGCCGCCGGCGGGATTGCGGTCATCGTCTTCGGCTTGGGCTTTATCGGCCTCGCCATCTGGGGTTTCTTCTTGTAAAAAGGCAATCATTAGAAATACTGCTCATCCTCATCGGGAATGACATTAATGAACATCACGTAATAGATCGGGAGGTAGATGAGCTTGCCCTCCTTTTTGACTAACCGCTCATTAGAGAGGACGTAGGCCCGTTTAAGGGGATAATCCTGGTTGGCGACGAAGCGATCAAACGCCCGATGGATGGTATAGTCCTTCCCCGATTTGACCTCGATTGGCAAACAAGCCAGGTTCTCCCCGTCATTGATAAGATAATCGACTTCGCCCTTCTGGCGGTTATCGTAATAATACAAATCGAAACCATGAGCGATCAGCTCGCTGGCGACGACGTTTTCATAGACCGAACCAAGGTTGACGCTGCTGACGTCATCAAGGACCGGACGGATGTGCCTGCCGAAAATGGCGTTGGTCAATAACCCGACGTCATTGAGATAAAGCTTCAGCAAATTCTTAGTCGCGCTGGAGCAAAGGGGATAAACCGGATTGGCGATGGCTTTGACCTCTAAAGCGATGCCGGAGTTGACGAGATAATCAAACTCGTCAAGATAGGTGGCGAAACGGGCATCGGGCTTATCCTCAGCCTCGGTGAAGGTGACCCGTTTTTTCCTGTTCTCCAAATACGAGGGAATCAAATCGTATATGCGGGCGATCTTGAGTTTATGCTCCCGATCGTATTTCGCGGCAAGGGCGGCGTAGTATTCGGGAATTCACTTTGCACCTCCCGGACCCGGACGATGTTATGGGTCGCTAAATAGGTATTGACCGCATCCGGGAGTCCCCCGACCAGGAGGTAGTGGCGGAAAAGACCCATCATCCGGTCATGGACGTCCTCATCCAAAGGCTCGAGGTTTACGAACCGTTCCTTCATCCTTTTTAAAGCGTACTCCCCAACCCCATTGGCCCGGGCGAACTCCTCAAAGTCAAGGGGGAACATCCTCACTTTCCGGATGTTTCCCATCGGAATGGAGGTGGAATTGGCCAAACTCACCCCCAGCAGGGAACCGCTGGCGATGAAAGTGAACTTCCCATCCTGGGCCAAGAATTTCAATAACGGCAGCAAATCGGGATACTGCTGGATCTCGTCGAGGAAAATGAGGGCGTTGGTTTTATCCCCCATTTTATCGCCAGCGAATTCGCTAAGCCTAAAATAGAAATCCTCGATGGTCCGGACCGCGGCGAAGCTACGATTCCCTTGGTAATCCTGGACCATATTGACCTCGATGAAGTTGGGAAACAGCTTTTGCCCCACATAACGGACAATATACGTCTTCCCGATTTGCCGTGCCACGTCGATCAGCAATATCTTATTTAGATCCTTTTTCAGGTGGTCCTCGATGAGAGAGGCAATCTTACGGAATAGCATGGGTTTTTCATTATCCTTAAAGGGTTGGTATAACACTTTTGCAAGATTTCCGATGGTCAAAAACTACGCTTTTGCAGGTTTTTGAATAGTCAGAATTAACGGTTTTGCATGATTTACTAAGGCGGAAAATAACACTTTTGCAAAAAATGCATGCAGTGGTTTGCAGTGGTAACCTAAAAGTTGGCACACCAAAGGTCGGCCTTGACTATTATTTGAGGACCGGTATCGTCGAATAAACGAGGAGGTTTCCATGAAAACCATCGGCAACATCATCTGGGTCGTCTTCGGCGGACTCATCTCCGCCATCGTCTTGCTCTTCGAGGCCGTATTCTGGTGCGTCACCATCATCGGCATCCCCATCGGGGTCAAGCTGTTCCAGCTGGCCAGCTTCGTCATCTGGCCCTTCGGGAAGAAGGTCACCAAGGTCAAGCCATCCGGCTTCAAAACCGTCCTCAACGTCATCTGGGCCATCCTCCTCGGCTGGATCGATGCCCTGCTTTATTGCTTGATCGGCTTACTCTACTGCATCACCATCATCGGGATCCCGTTTGGGCGGCAATACTTCAAGATCGCCCACTTCGTCTTGACCCCGCTCGGCAACGACTTCGTTAAGTAAGAGGGCATGGCGCCTTCTTCCGGGGCGCCCTTTCCTTGTCAGATCCGGCTTAGCCTTTCCTCTTTGGATTCCTATAGGCACGCATCGCCAGGCAATACAGCGGGAACGGGCAGCCCGTTCCGCTACAGTTAAGCCACTAGCAACGTCCGCACCCCCATTGGGGGCGTAGATTTTTCAAATGCTTCTTCTCCGCAAGCCCAATCCGCTTTCTCCTTCGTTCATATTGCAAAGGCTAAGCGCTCTATCAATACCGCTCGCCTTTTCCTACGCAATCCTAGCCGAAACTCCAAATCCAAGTTGCTTTTATCGATTAAGAACGAAAAACTACGGGATTCCCGGTGGTTCTAGACCACATTAGACCACCGACGAGCCCATAGATTAGCCGAAAGTTGCGGATTCCGGCGTGGGAGCCAGCCATCAAGAAGGCCGTAGAACCATTAGCGTTGCAACGCCTTTTGAAACGCAAGACGAATCGTTTCACTTCGTAATGAAACGTTAGGCTTATCGTTTCACCAGGCTCGATACGCTCGCTGATTAAGCCGAATAGCCCCGCCGTTTAGGCTCCGTTGCCCAAAAGCATAACAAAAGGGCGGCTCCAATCGGATGACCGCCCATTTCATAACCCTTCTGCTGAAGGGTTTTCCAACAACCAATCCCTAATTTTGATCGAAGCTTTTTTTGATGAACGATTAATCGGCTTATCATCCATCGAACCAGAAGGCTTTCAACTCGGATATTGTTGAACTCCTTCACTTCGGAGGTTATTCGCCTTTCCTTTCGTCTTCCTAATCGGCTGGGATTTCGATTGGTGGTTTTTTACCTCTTGGGGATTGGTTCACCCATAAAGTAACGGAAAAAAGAAAACCTGTCAAACGACTTTTTGATCGTTCGGCAGATAAACAACTTAATAAAAATAAGTTGTTTAAAATTTTTATTATTTTACATTCCCCGAGCCGATCCCGACCTCGGCTTCCCCTAAAGGCAGCCAGTTGACGAGGTTAATGATCTCTTCCCGCCAGACGCCCCACTCATGCGCGCCCTTGCTTTGATGCCAGGTGACGTCGGCCCCTTTATCCAATAAGAAGCCACGGAAGGAGAGGCTGGCCGATAAAAGGTCATCGTCCTCCCCGCAGGACATATAGATCTTCGGATAGAGTCCCTTATTCCCCTTATAGGCTTTGCTCATCTTCTCGAAGCAGACACGGGGATTGAGGTCGGTTTTGGCGGCTTTATCCATGTCCCCGAATATAATGTCGGCGTTAAGGCTGGAACGCCGATCGGTCTCGAATATATGCAAGGCCCCGGAGAAGCAGCCGATATGGGAGAAGGTCTTATGGTACTTAAGCCCATTCCGCATCGCCCCATAGCCGCCCATGGAAAGGCCAGCGATGAAAGTGTCCTCCCGTTTATGGGAAAGGGGGAACATCTTCCGGGTCATCTTGACCAGCTCATCACCGATGAACGCCCCATAATCGGCATTGGGGATGAGTTTGGAATCGAAATAGAAGGCGTTCTCGCCCGAGGGGCAGACGACGGCTAGATCATGATCCTCGGCTAACCGGCGGAGCGGAGCGTTCTCAATCCAGTCATTGCAATCGCCTAATAGGCCATGCAATAGATAAAGGGTCTTGAAGGGCTTGACCACTCGATCCTTCCCGTCATAGCTGAAGGCCTTATCGACCGGCAGGATGACGTTGATGGTGACGGTCCGCTTCAAAGAAGTGGAGAAGAAGTTGACGGTTAGTCTAGCCATAAGTGGGGCTCCTGTTAATTACCGGCGATAATTATAGCCAGTTCCCCTATCGAATTAACAAGGGGAAGTTGCTTCCGACAAATAATTAAGACGGAGATCTTGCAAGAAATCTCGCAGCTTTTGCGAGATATCAGGTGAACCGTTCATCCGTTACGAAAGTTCGTGACGTAGATAATAGTCGACTATGGATAAATGAATCAACGATTTCGTTCGATAAGTATTGCACTTTTCGAAATAATATAAGCCGATACCTTTAATCTTTGGGATTTTCTATGTATCTTTTTGATATATCTTGCAAGAAATCTCGCAACTTTTGCAAGATATCGGGGGAACCGCGTTCATCCGTTGCGCAAGTTCATGGAGCGATATTGAGTTGGTGATGGATAACCGAGTCAACGATTTCGTTCGATCGACATTGCGCTTTTTGAATGATTAAAAAACGATATATTTATTTTTTGGCGTTTAGTGTGTACCTTTTTGAATTGTCTTGCAAGAAATCTCGCAACTTTTGCAAGATATACACGGCGTTATCGGATTCTTGCGCAGCCTAACTATCGATCGGCAAGGGGACCGTCAGCAAAGCCTAGCCCAAAATCCGATTTAACTCGGAAGGCGACTATCGACTGCAACGAAAAGGAAATAACGCCAAAAGGCTCACTTCTGTTTCGCTTGGGCTTGCCTAATGGCTTACCTCATCATCCTCACCACTTCTTTGGCGGGATAATCCGGGACCCCATTGAGGCGGTCTTCTCTGGCCAGTACCAATTCTTCTCGAAGCTTCAGCACTTTCTCCCGTCGGTTGAAAGTGTTTATCTCCATGACACCAGGTCCGCTTTACCGTTGTTGGTTAGGATAACCGGTTTCGAAGTCTTCCGGCACAGATCGGCAATCTCATCATAGTTCTGGATAATCTCGACGAATGGACGAACATTCATGGCCTGAACTCCTTTGGCAAGATGACAATATCGCAACAAAATAATTACTATAAAGATTCATCTTTGATATCAAATGATGGCCTCTATTCAATCCTCATATACAGGTTAGAACGGACCGATAATAACCTTGACCCACTCCAAGGTATGCGATAATTCGCCTAACCGGAGGACATTAGTTATGGGCGAAAGCTATGAACTAAGCTACGAGATTAAAGAGGCCATTGAAAACGCCTACCTCACCAGTTGGAGTTATGGATCTGGACCAAGGGTGGACCATTGCGGCGTCGACGTCTATTTCCACCCCAACAAAGCCATCGTCAGTGGTCAAATCACCTTCTATTACACCACCCCTAATTATTCCTTGCAGTCCGACTTCGATAACGCCGCTAGACGGGCGGTAGAGAATATCCGAACCGCCATTTGGAATCGGATTCAGGATTATGCCGATAGCCATGACGATGAACGGGTCGATGGGGATTGGTATCTTGACCTCTCTGACCTCAAATTCAGCCTGAAGCAGGAATATTGATAGGGAGACCGCCTCTAAGTCAGCTGGCCTTTTTTTCCTAAACGCCATTGCCTTGATGGCTGCTTTTTCTTGAAATCAAACGCCAATAAAGCGTTTTAATATCGGAGAAAGTCATTCAAAATCATCTTGGCCGTTTCAAGAGGATCATCGTGATTAAAACTGGCGATGAAGCCGACCGGTTAATCGGCTTTTCGGGCAAGGTCAAATACAGAAGGCGGCGTAAAGCGGAACCGTTTTCTTTGACCCATCGAAGCCAAAGTTCTTAGTAGATAGTTTTATAGCATAATCCGGTTTATAGGTGTCCATATATATTTTCAGGCTTTTGGCCATAACGTTGTCAGCCGCTTTAACCTCGATCGGGATTATGGATCCCTCCCTTTGGATGACGAAGTCGATTTCGGCGCCACGGCCCGACTCCCAATAATAGGTCCGGTAGCCATTGATCGAGAGTTGCACTTGAACATAGTTTTCAGTCATTCCGCCTTTGAAATCGTTATAGTCATCGCTCATGCAGAAAATATCATTGGCAAAGATGTCTTTTTTGGCACATAGCAGCCCTAAATCAGAGACATAGACCTTAAAGGCGTCAATATCACGGTAATTCTCCAATGGCTTCTTGATCTGCTCAACCCTATAAACTCGCGAAACAATCCCCGAAAGGCAAAGCCATTCAATCGCATTCTCGAACTCCGACGCCCGTCCACCTTTCTTCAATAACTTATACTGGAATCGGGTATTTGGCTTCGAAAGCTGAACGGTGATATTGTCGTAGGCCAACCTGGTTTTTTTAATTTCATTCTCCTTGTTGTATTTGCTCATATCGTTCAAATAGCCTTCCAAGATGGTGTCTTGGATATGGCGGACAAGGACGTAATCTTTAGTCTGAACGAAATTAAACACAGACTCGGGCATCCCACCAACGACTAGATATTGGCGGTAAAACCCAATAGCCGAGCGATGAAGAGCGGCAGGCAAAGGAGAGTTAGTAGCAAATGCTTGCTTAATTCGAGCGACTAAATCCTCCTCTCCCAAAGCCAGCAAGTATTCCTCCATGTCCATCGGATAAAGGGTTTTCATATCGACTTTGCCAACCGGAAAAGAATATTTAGCGCGATTGACCGCCACGCCTAAGAGGCTGTCCAAGGCAACGACATGATATTCCGGAGCTTCCTCATAGAAATACTTAAGCGATGTCAAAGCCCTTTCGCAAAGCTGGACTTCATCGAACACGATGAGTGTCTTGCCTTTGATTATTGTCTGGGAAGAAAGGTGCGAGAGGATCGGCAAAAGGTAATCTGGATGAATGTCTTCTGCAAAAGTCTGAGCTAATTTTGGGTCGGTTTCGAAATTAAAATATGCAACGTTTTCATAGTGGGACCGTCCAAACTCCAAAATGGAATAAGTTTTTCCAACTTGCCTCGCTCCTTGGATAATCAATGGTTTGCGCCGCTCGTCAGATTTCCATTGCTCCAGGAACTTCATGATTTTTCGATACATCGTCCTTCCTCCTTTGTTCACATGCCTACTATACCACAACTTCATGTAGTTTAATGTAGTTTTATGACTGTTTTTTGCACTAAACTGCACGTATTTTTCGTTGAAATTCACACTAAACGACATGAATCTCAATTGCGAGGTCATCTATAAGAAAAGGCCACCCCCTAGTTGGAGATGGCCTAAATACAACAACTAATCTAGATGATTACTTGTTTTTGGCGGACCGCTTCTTGCGGCTGATGAGTAAGGCGACAGCCCCGGCGACGCCAAGGGCGGCAACAGCCGAGACGGCGATGACGGTACCCTTGTTCTCGTTCACGGTGTTCATGATGACCGAGGCGGCGTTTTGATCGCCTTGAGCGGCTTCCCAAGCTTTGTAACGGGCCTGAGCTTCAGCGATTTCCGGATTATCGGATTTGAGGAAGTAGGTTTGCTGGGCTTCAGAGAGCTCCTCTAAGGCTTCTTTAGCGGCCGGGAAGAGGGTCAAGCACTCATTGTCGCCAGAGGCAGCAGAGCCGACCCACTGATTCATATGCATATAGTTTTTGATGAAATCAAGAATTTCATCGTAAGCCGGGCAAGAGAATTCGGACATCGAAGTCGGAGCCAGGCCAAGTTCATCAATCTTGTTATAGGAATCGTCAATCCAGCCTAAGGATCCAACGTAATCAAAGGGGAGTCCTTCGATCTTTTCAATCCATTCATCAAATCCAGCATCGGCAAGATCAACGGCGCCCTGATTGTTTTGAACGCTCATATAGAAGTCTTGCCCATCGAAGGTAACGACGACATTGGCGTTGTACTTTCCATCAACAATGCTGCCGGATTTATGAGTAATGCCGGTCATCTTGACGTAAGAGCCTTCTTTGTCATCGGTGAAGTCTTCAGCCGATTTGATTTCAATCGGAGTAACTTCGCCCTCGCCGACAACAATAACTTTGACAACATCCTCAGCTTCGGTCACACCGTTATAAACCGTTTTGGAAGCCGAAATAAGAACCTTTTTGCCAACTGCAATGTCGCCAGAAACATCAGTGTCATCGTAAATGCCATACACCATAAGCCCAACGCCGTTGGCATCATGGACGTAAAGGTTCTTGCCACCGCTAGAGCTCGCGCTGAACATACCGGTGACGGTGCCGACAAAGATGCCGCTTTGGCCATTGTTCAAAGCCCGGAACTCAGCAACCGACATAGCCGAAACGTTAACATCAAAGGTCGCCTTCAATTCGCCATAGGAAACGGTGATAGTCGCCTTTCCAGTAACTGCATCATCAATGGTGAATTCAGTCTTATCGATGGTGTATTCGCCAACCGGGACGACATAAGAATCGGATCCATCAGCGGTCTTGGCGGTGACGACTAAGCCGGTGGTATCAAGCTTCTCGCCGGCCTTGTAGCTGGTCTTTTCGAGCCCAGTCGCTTCTAGCGTGGTGAACACCGGGCGTTCGGCAACGGTGATCTCGAAGTCTTTCGAGACAGTCAAATCGTTGTAAGTAGCAGTGACTTTGACTGAGGTGTCGTCAGCGGTTAACCCACCTTCAGCAACATCGGTGGACCAAACAACGTCGTCGGTGACGACTTTGGAATCACCAGCCTCATTAGAGGCGGTCACGACTAGGCCTTCGGTCGAGAAATCATCACCAACAAAATATGAGGTCTTGGAAGGAGTACCGGAAATCTCAAGAGTGTCATAAGTAACCGGGGTATAATCGACCATGTCTATGGAGATGCTAGATAACATCGCATAATTTGCGCCGTTATTTTCTAAAATAATAGATATATCCCCAACAGCCGGTTCCTCTAACACAGTAGATTCGATGACAGCAGAATTTTGGCCAGAAGCGGTTTTTTCGTTGTCAATGAGCGTCACGTCACCAACTTTAACAGTCAAATTGACTTTGCCGGATTGGCTACTAGTCCCAACCGACACCTTCTCGACCGCGTTTCCAAAAGAAGACAAATTAGAAATATCAGTAGTTATAGTGGCTCCGTTAAATTTTTTACTGGATGAGCCAAGTTGAACGCCACTAGGATTGCCGGCAGTTCCAGTATAGCCAAGGCCCGAACCGCCAACATCGGTATAGGTCCAGTCGACGCCATTTAAATTCAAGGTAAAAGACGCCTGATTTTTGACAAACTTTTTAAGATCGGATCCAGCATAGTTCCAACTATAACTCCCAGCCGCCTCCGCCTCGACAGCCCCTTTGTTGGCCATCAAAAAAGCGCCGCTCAGCATGGCTAGCGAAAGGCTAGTCCCAAACATGCCGGCGACGAATCGTCCACATTTCTTCATGTTTGCCCTCCCTTAATAGGCTATGAATGTGTATGTCGGGAAACGGGCTCCTAACTTCCCTTTTCCCATTTTGACTTTAGAGCCCTAACCGCTTCTAAGGTCAATAAACCTTAACCCCAACTCACCCCTGCCGGCAACCCTTAGCCCAGTAAAAGAACGTAAAAGATAATCGGCAGCCTCCTAACGCAGTTCGGATAGGGAACCGATATTCAATCGACCATATCTAATAAAGTAGTTAATTTACACTCCCTTGCCTTACAATACCTTGAGTCCAATCCATGAAACGCCCGCTAGACTATTTCCGCCATCAAGACGGCATCTTCTCCCTCGATGTCAAATCCTATAAGAAGTTCTATCGGGCTTTAGGCGAGACAATCCATTGTCAGGATAAGGGCCAGCCCATCATCATGCTCAAGAAGAACCAAACCTATATGTTCTTCACCTATAACGCCAGACACCGCCTCTGCCTTTTAAGTGGGGGCTCCAAAAAGAAAATCGATACCAAACCATTGGAATACTATTACGCCTTGATGGACGATTATTGTCGGTCCCTAAAGCTTTTCCTCGCCCAATACGAGCAATACCTAAGCCAATTATCCGAACAGGTCAAATCCATCGGGGGATCCGGGCGTATCCATGGGACCATCATCGACATCGACTTCTATAACCATCTATCCCTCGATCCCTTCTCCGGGAAGATTATCCCCTACTACGCCTTGAACACCGTTAGCCTCACTTTATACCCCACCATCGAGAACCTATTGGCATCCCAATGCCCGAGACAGTACCAACAATACCTAGCCAATCCCGGGCTCATCCCCTATTCAGGGGAGATGATCGTCAAACCCGCTGAAGTCGATCCCAAAGCGATGTATCAAGCCTCAAGGATCATGAAGGGGTTGCAATATGCCACCAAGCATAACGTCATAAGGATCTGGAATGATGAATTGGCCAAGAATCCCTTAGACTCAGGCAGTCTCCTCTCCCTTATCAAATGGTAAGCCTGCTTTCGCCCTTCAGCCCGTTTTGTTTGTAACCTCGCGAAGCGAAGTATATATTTATCCGCGGTAGGTACGAATTAATGAATAAGAAAACCAATCTCTTCCTCGGGTTGCTGGTGACCTTGCTCAGCATCATCGGCGTCTTCACCCTCTTCTCCACCGCCTTCGGGGCTGGTGATACTCCCTCGGTCCGGGGGTCGCTATTCACGGTCATGTTCGGCTCCAGCACCACCGGCTATGCCTTAGTTCCGGGGCTGCTCGTCGCCTTCATCCTCCTTTGCCTTTCGATCTTAGTCGGGCTCATCGCTTCCTTCATGCCGGGCAAACTCGGGACCATCGTCTTCGGGCTCAACGGCTTATTGCTCGCCGGCTCAGGCGTCCTCTGGTGCTTAGCCCCCTCCCTCTATGCCTCCGCCAACGCCGAGATCATCTCCGACATGGCCGAATCCATCACCCTCGGCACCGGCTGCATCTGCGCGTTGATCTTCTCCTTCGCCGGGGCCTTGCTCTCCTTCTACGGAGCCTACTCCTCCTCGAAGCAATAAACAGTAAAGGACAACAAAAGACGGGACCGCTCGGTCCCGTTTTCTTTTGCCTAATTCTCTTTGATCAATAGATCGCTGACTTCCTGGTAACTGATCCCGAGGGCTTCGCTTATCTCCCCGAAGACCAAGGGCTCAGCCCGGGAGACGAAGGAGATATCCATCGAGTTCAGATGGCCATCCCGCTTCTTCCGCTGCAAGGCCCCGACGATTAAGGGGGCCATCAAGTAGATATCGCCTTTGGATAAAGCCTCTTCGTAGGACTGCTTCCGTTTCTTGGAATCGGTGATGTAATGCTCTTCCTTGAAGGACGGCCAGGCTTTGACGTATTCGGTCGCCTCATCCTTATCGATGACCGGCCGGAGGAAGATCGGGTTCTCGGTCGGGACCCTGACGATGTTCCCTTTCTCATCCCCATATTGGGGGCGGAGAACGTAATAGGTGGTGCCGGAGGCATCGCCGGGCAAAGGGGCGACCTCCTGGACGAGGCAAAGCCCGCTCCGACGATGGAACACTTTGCTGCCAACCGCGATTTCGCCCATAGACACCTCCTAAGGAAAACGAATGAACCCCAAGTGAATCAGGACCCCTTGGTGCCTTAAATATACCACCAGTTCGCCAAAAGCGGAAGGGGCAAAGGGGTACCCTCTCCCTTTTAAAGCGCCCAAATCATCCTATAATTGACCCCGATGGAAACCATTCGCGATCATGACGAAAAAGGGGTCTATATCGTCTACCCAAGCCCGGTCGACGCCGTCCCCATCCTCAAGGCCAAAGAGCCCCTTTCGGCCGAATGGACAGAGATCGACTTAGAATACGATGGGACCTGGTTTGGGACGAAGACGAAGTGTTTAAAGCTCCAACCCTACTATATCTTCGGCGACTTCCCTACCTCTCCTATCACCGTTAAGCAATATGACGATTACGCCTCCTATAAGGCCAATGTCGTTAAGAACGCCTACGCCATCTTAGAGGAACTATATCGCCAAGCCATCGATAAGGACCGATTCGAACGGACCCGCCCTCTAGTCGAGGAAACCAACCGGCTGGATAAGATCCGACGCGACTTCAAAACCAAGACCCGGGCCCAACGACGGCATTACCAGCAACAGCCGGAGATCGCCGGTTACTACCGCTTCTTCGCCGAGCATCCGGAAATCCAGAACCCCTTCGATATCCGTTGCCACCGTTTCTATTACGAGGAAATAATCAATGACCCGGAGCACCCGGAGACCAAGATGCGTTCCACCTTCGTCGATTCCCATCCGGAACTAAGCTACGAGGAATATTGCGACTACCTTCCCTTCATGCTGGAGAAGCAAAAGGAAAGGGCCAAGGCCTACCTCGACGAGGAGATGAACCTGTTGGAGCAGCAGTACCAAAGCACGGTCGAGTTGATAAAGAAGAACCTGCTGACCCATGATAAAGTCGGGCTGGTGGGGATCGACCTCGATTTGCCCCGCCAGGTCCTGGAGAAGTCGGCGGGTTCCATCAACGAATTCACCATCGACGACTTCCTCCAAGCCAATTGGAACGTCATCTACTGGTTCACCAAATAAGCCTAATTGAGTCAGGTCAATCGCCTGGCTCTTTTCTTCACCCTATTAAAAACGCCTAGGAAGCCGTTTAAGGCCATCAAAGCCCAACAAGGGAGGAATTCTCGATGGAGACCCTAAACGCCTTCCTAGCCCTTTTCTAGATAGGTCGATATTTTGGTGGGAAAACTCAAAAACTGGGTTTTCGAGTGGACCACCTCAAATAACCAATAGCCTCTACCAAAAATAAATTTTAGGCGACCAGCTATATTTGCTTCGTCAATGAAAATTCACTTTGACGAAAAGTCCATCGTCACCCCAAAACGACTTAACCTCTAACTCAAAGACTTAAAAGACAGCTGATAATGAAGAAAGCAGCATCGGTCAAAATGGTTTTGATTGACGAGCCACGCAAGACTGAATAGACCGCAAAAAGGAAAGGGCCTCCGATCAAGCGGAGACCCCGATTGCAGGCGATAAAGATCGCCCTATTTCTCAATTACTTCCCAATAACCCGTTTTGTCCGATCCCTGCCGGCGGAGGAACCCTTTGTCCTTCAATGTTTTAAATATCCGGGACAAGGTCGCCGGGGCTATCGAAGTGATTTCAATCAATTCGTTACGGGTGATATGGGTGTTCTTTTTGACCTCGGAAAGGACCAATCTCTCCTTGCCGTTAAGTTCATCGAGCGGGTTCTTTTCGAAGTGAGAAATTTGTTTCAAACCTTCCTCATTAGGTTTTCTTACTTTATCATTATCTCGTTTTTCTTCGATGGTTTCTTGTTTTTCTGCAGTGATAACGTTTTCATTATCAACTGCATTTTGAGGCTTTGATAAAGAAGTTTCACCGCCGTTTTCATTATCATTTTCGTTATCAGAGCCCTCATTGGCGTTCAAATACTGCTCATAGAGGAGCTCGAGCAACGGATCGGGATGATTCCGGGCCGGGGCGTCAAAGGAAAAGGAAGAAGGAAGGATGGTAACCCGGGCTTCGCCGGCCGCCTCATAGTCGAAGCAGAGGATCGCCTTGATGATAGCCTCGGCGTTCTTCCCACCGACCATCTTGATAAAGCCAAACAGTTCATCGTAGAGGTGGAGGAGCGAGCCTTTGAATTGCCGTTGCTTCCCTTTATAAATGACGGAGATGAGGAAGCGGTTTTGGTCGGAAAGCAAATAGGCGAGGTAGGTATACTTCCCTTCCTTGCCGAGCAGTTTCTCCATTCCGGTCAAAGCCATGTCATCGACATAGACCCGTAAGCCATTGAAAGTCAGTCGATTGATCGGGGCCGGATGGCTTACCAGGGAAGACTGCCCTTCGTCCTTCCGGTAGATAATCCGCCCATTTTGAAGGGCATGGACCAACTCTTCCTTGCTGAGGTCGGCGGGGACGCTGACTTTTATCCCACCAGGCAAAAAGGCCTCTTTGTCGGCGATGATCCGGGTTTCGCCGAAATAGGGATAAGCAAAGACAAAACCGACTCCGGAGGTCAATAGATACGGCAGTAAGTTGTAATCGAAGCTGAAGGCGGTCGGGGAATACTCCGAAAGTGAGGACAGCAGATAACGGTATTTGAGACTATCAAGCCGTTCCTCTTTGTTCTCGTAATCCGAGTAAGTCCTTAAGGGTAATCCGAGGGCGCTGCTGGCCTCTTCCTGGGTCATTTCCTTGCTGCGCCTGACCAAGCGGAGTAGATTGTTTTTCATTATCAAGACTATACTACTACAAGCAAGAATTGCCTATGGTTTTATGCCGAACTTTTTTAAGGTTTTTATCGACTTCCGCCGATGCTTACTTAACCCGGCGGAACGTCTTGATGAAGAAATGGGCGGCGTGTTCCGGCGAGGAGATGCATCCCATATCAAGCCAATGGGTAAGCAAGCCGATAAAGGCCTCGCTCATCATGAGGGCCGTGATCTTGGTTGGGACGTTATCGACCCGGTAATCCTCGGAGCCGGCGAGCTTCATAAAGAAGGAATGGAGCCGCCTTCTTAAGGCCTGAAGGAAAGGGAATGACCCCTTGCACTTCAGAAGCGGATCTAAGAACCCCTTAGCCTCCATGAAGTGATAGAAGATATGGGCCAGGTCTTGGTTGGGTGAGAAAGTGCCGTCATAAGCCGAAAAGTCGTGGCCGAACTCCTTTTCGTGCTTGGGCGCGAGAATATGGTCGAACATCTGGTCGCAGAAAGAGACCCCAATGTCATCGATCGAACGGAAATGGGAATAAAAGGTCGAACGGGCAACCGGAACGGCATTTAAAATCATGTCGACGGTGATGTTGTCATAGCCGACATTGATAAGCAGCCTTCTATATTGGAAGACGATCTTATCCCGGGTCTTTTGCCGTCTAGTATCCATCCTTAGTTCCCCAAAACGGACTAATTATACACTTTCCGAACAATAGTTCGGGAATTTATGATTGATTCGCCCGATATCCGCCCTATTCCATTTGCAATCGCGCCCGTGCGGAACAAACATAACTCCGATGGAAAAAGACGCTTCCCTCACCTTGCTAAGCCGAAGGCAAAAACTCATCCGAAACCGCTATATCCTCCTGGGGGTCCTTTTGCTTTTGCTCCTAGTTTTCGCGTTGTTATCGTTACTAGTCGATAATCATGGCCTCTCATGGGGTGATGAATTCCTCGCTATTTTTGGGCAAGGGAGCCATGAGGCCAATGTCATCATCCGGAATATAAGAGGTCGAAGGGTATTGGCCGCCATCGTCGTGGGAATGGGGTTAAGCGCCTCCGGGGCGGTCATGCAAAGCACCCTAAAAAACCCGATGGCCTCTCCCTCGACCCTGGGGGTCAGCGAATCCGCCACCTTTGGGGCGACCTTAGCCATCCTCTTTTTAAGCGGCGGCGCCTTCTCGTCATCCGGGATATCGATCTCCTCCCCCTATGCCGTAACCGGCTTCGCCTTCCTTTTCTCGGTGTTGGCTATCTTAATAATTTTAGGCTTATCCAAGATCAAAGGCTTTGCCCCTGAAATCGTCGCCTTAAGCGGGGTCGCCCTGGGGATGCTGTTCCAGGCTTTGACCAACTTAGTCCAGTATTTCGCTTCCGACACCGCCTTAGCCAGCGCCGTCTACTGGACCTTTGGCGATTTGACTAGGGCCACCTATGAACAAATCTATATCCTCATGGCGGTCATCTTCCCCTGTCTATTGGTCTTCTTGTTGTTATCCCCCAAGCTCAACGCCATCGAGGAAGGGGATGAAACGGCCAAAAGCCTTGGGGTCAACGTCGGGTTAATCCGGTTCATCGGCTTATTGTTGGCTTCGCTAATCACCGCCGTCTCGGTCTCGTTCGTCGGGATCATCGGCTTCATTGGCTTAGTCATCCCCCAAGTGATGAAGCGGCTTATTGGGGCGGATAATCGTTATCTGATTCCCGTCTCGGCCCTGGTTGGAGGCATCGTCTTGCTCTTCTGCGACCTCTTATCCCGGATCTTGCTAAGCGGGACTAATCTCCCGGTTGGGGCCTTGACCGCCATCATCGGAGCCCCGATCTTCATCTATATCCTTTTGACCAATCGGAGGCGAAACGGATGAGTTTAGTATTCACCAATATCGATTTCGCCTACTCGAAAAAGGAGAAGCCGATCCTTAAGCAAGCCTCGCTAGAGCTTAAGCCCGGCCGAATCGCCGTCTTGCTTGGCAATAACGGGGCGGGTAAGACCACCATCCTTCGCCTATTGCTGGGATTGCTAAAGCCGAATCTTGGGACAATAACACTGGATGGTCAGGATTATCGGCAGATAAAACGAAGCCAATTGGCCAAGCAAATCGCTTATGTCCCCCAAAGCCCGAGTTTCGCCAATAGCCCAGTCATCGACGCCATCTTGATGGGTCGCTTGCCTTATTCCCCTCACATCTATAAACCAGCGGATCTAAAGAAAGCCGAGGAAGCCATATCAAGATTGAGCCTGCAATCACTCGCCTATCAAGATGCCTCCCATCTATCGGGAGGGGAGAAACAGAAAGTCGCCTTAGCCCGAGCCTTGGTTAACGATGCCAACATAATGTTGCTTGATGAGCCGACTTCAGCCTTGGATGTGAAAGCCACCAAAGAGGTGATGGGGATATTGAAAGAAGAGGCCAGCAAAGGCAAAGCCATCCTCGCTTGCCTCCATGACATCGAATTGGCCTATCGATTGGCCGATGAGTTCTATCTCTTAATCGAAGAAAGGTTAATCCATATCCCAAACAAACAATCATTAACGGAGGAAGTGTTGCAGCGAGCCTACGGGGTCGATCTGAAGATCAAACTCCTCGATGGCGAGCTCTTCGTCTCATACTTATGAAAAAACCATTACTTATTCTCAACGTTCTTCTACTTACTGGATGCCGGACTAATCCGGGAATAAGCAGCAATCCTAACCAAATCACCATCATCGATGCCTTAGGTCGAGAAGTGAGCCTAGTGCCAGGCGAGGCCAAACGGATTGTCTGCATCGGGGCCGGGGCCTTACGCCTTTATTCCTATATCGGGGACCAAGACAAACTCGCCGGGGTTGAACGGATCGAAGTCGATTCCGGCGACGATGGGGCTTTCGGTTATCTTAATTCCCCTTATGCCCTCAGGCCTTATCAAAAAGTCTTTGGCCATAACTGGACCGATCTCCCATCTTGCGGCACCGGCGGCCCCAAAGCCCAGGTAGTCGAGGAAGAGGCCATCCTATCATGTCGTCCCGACTTGATCATCTCGGCTTATGACACCGATAAGCTCGGAATGGATACTTTGCAATCAGATTTAGGGGTACCGGTGGTGACCCTTTCCTATGGGGAGACCGAAGCCTTCGATCAAACCCTTTATGACTCATTAAAGATCCTTGGCCAGGCTTTGGACAAAGAAGAAAGGGCCAACGAACTGGTGGCCTATATCGAGGGGATATACGCCGACCTCCAAGCCCGGCAGAAAGACATCCCCGACTCCGAACGGGTTCGGGCCTATTTGGCCGGCCAAGCCCGTTATGGGTTGAAGTCGTTTGAATCCTCGACCGCCCAGTATTCGATTTTCGACGCGGCCGGGGTCACCAATGTCCTTGACGAGAGAGGGCTCACCGGTTATCAAGGCAACGTCAACTTAGAGGACTTGATTCTCGATTCCCCCGACAAGGTGTTTCTTGATGCCAGCAGCCTCGCCATCTTAAAAGGCGACCTAGCTAGCGAGGAGAAGAAAGAAATCCTTTCGAGTATTAAGGCCGTCGAAGAAGGCGAGGTCTACCTTCAGATGCCGTACAACTCCTATTACACCAACTTGGAGATCGCCTATTGCGACGCCTACTGGGTCGGGGCCACTTGCTATCCTGAGCAATACCAAGACATCGATCTGGAAGCGAAGTTCAACGAGATAACTAAGACCTTCTTGGGCGTCGATTTCTACTCCAATCCCGATCGATCAGACGACATGAGCGACGTCTATTACGGCGGATTCCAGCAAGTAGAGGACTTATTCGGCTTCTTGGAAACGAAAGTGAATTGACGGCAAAAACCGATTAAATAAGTAGATTTTGCGATATAGAAGTCGCAAAAACGCCACCAAAAGGCGGATATTTCATAACAGAAGTAGACGCAAAACCGGTAGATATTAATGGTTTTCCAACGGAGTTAATAAACATTTCGGCCGTTTTGTCCATTACTTGCTTAACCTCCGATGAAGGGCTGATTTTTTCTTCTCCTTATGACATCTAGTTATTAAAACGAGATGGCTATTTTCTAACATTTTCGAATTCTCTTACATTTGTTACATGGTTAATTTCCCTACTAACCATCGGATAAATTCAGATTTCTCCAATATAGAGAACGGCTATCTACAAGCCGGAAAGGCGGAAATAGAGTGCTAACTGGCCCCCATTCTATAGAATGACGCTCGGCAGGAAAGTAAATGAACACCACCAACAAGCAAAACAAAAAGAAACTCACCCAACGGAAAGGCTTCCGTTACTCGATGCTTGGAGCCTTCGCGGTCGTCCTCGGGGCCGGGGCGGGCTTCGCCGGCGCCTGCGCCTTCAAGCAACCGCTCGTCCAGCACGTGGCCAATGGCGACTCCTATCAAGTCGGCGACGCCTACTTGATGGAAGCAAAAGCCAAATACAATGGTGCCAAAGAAGACGGCACCTCCTTTAAAGACGCCTTAACCGCCGATGAAGCGGTCAACCTAGCCTACTCCTTCTATGAAGACGCCGAATACGGCAAAGCCATCGGGGTCGGCCTATCCGATGCCGGCATCGCCAAGCAAACCATCCAATCCTGCTCAATCAAAAACGGCGAGGAGTATTTCGAGGAATCGAACTCCCTCGGCATCGTCAATATTTATAACCGGATGTATGAAGAAGGGGAATCCACCAAAACCTATTGGGGTTCCGATGATGATTACGCTTCCCATCCCGAGGAAACCATGACCAATGAGGCCTATGCCGAATTGATGGGCCGGACCGTCTCCGATCCGCTTATTTACATCGTCTCCCCTTCCACCATCATGGAAGGCGCCACCATCTCCGGGCAAAAGGAAACCGGGATCTACGATAACGGCAATGGCTACACCATCGAGATCGAGATGAAGATCGAAAACGACGTCATGCCCGGCATCGCCAATTATCAAAAGCAGATGAAGACCATCTCCGGCTTAAAGAGCTACCCGGTCTTCGAGTATTGCCACCTGACCGTCGTCACCGATGCTGACCTCAATCTGATTTCCATGACCACCCATGAACGTTACCAAGCCGACATGGGGTTCATCAAATCCAAATGCACCGGCTCCCTCACCACCCATTATTCGACTAAGGAAGTCAGCATCCCTTCCTTATCCGAATCGATCGATTACTCAGCTTACGAAGCTTAATCGGAGGCGATATCCATGCAAGCTAAAACCAAATCCCTGCTCGTCAGCGGGCTCTTCTTCCTCGCCTTCTTCGGCGTCTCGACCGGGGTTACCTACTACCTGATGCCCCAAAAAGTCGAAACCGTCGTCGATGGTGATTCGAATCCCAACCCTTCCACCCCGTCGACCCCGAGCCAGCAAACCCATAAGGACATCCTGATCAACTCCCTCCTCGACCAAGCGATGGGCGATGGACTTTCCTTGACCCTCGATCAGGCGACCTTATCCTTAAATGAGAAAAACACCTTGAAGTTCGACGGGGCCAAGGTCAACTTAGCCCTCGGGGCTTTAAACCTCCATGGCATCGATTTAACCATCGAAGCCCCGGTCGATTACAATTCCAAGCAACGGTCCCTCGAATTGGCCTTGCTCGACGACAATATCTATTTCTCCATCTCCAATAAACAAGACGATGGGACCAATTACGATTTCAAATACAAAGTCTCAACCGCCTCTGAGGATATCTTGGATTCCGATGGCAATCCCCAAGAGGATCCGACCACCGGCGGCATCCTCCAATACGAATACGGCAAGCTCGACTGGGTCATCGAGGATATCCTCTCGATCCTAAGCGATGGCGACATCAACGTCTCCTTCCCTTCGATTGGCGATGCCCTGGCTGGCTCAAGCGAATCCACGGGTTCCGCCCTCGACGTCAACGCCATCCTCGCCTCGATGGACGCGATGAAAGAAACCACCGTCGGCGGTTCCCCCTACTTCCAATGGGATTTGGAAATCGCCGGATTATCCTTGCCGATTGGCTTAAAGACCGATGCCGCCTATAACCTCACCGGCATCGACCTGCCTTATACCGATGGGTCGGTTTCCTTAGGCAATGACTTGACTCTCGACCTTTCGGCCACCGTCTCCTCAGCCGGGACCATCAATTGGTCTTTGCCCTATCCGAAAGAAGAGTATAAACGGCTTGAGGATTCGATGGGCTTATTCCGCGGCTTAGCCGGGATGGTCGCCCATCCGCAGTTCGGCTTTGAGCTCAACGCCTCCTTAACCCACCAGGAAGAGGCGATCGAAGCCTCGACTCTAGTCGTCGGGAAAGACGCGATCGACGAAAAGGCGACCTTAGCCTTAAATGGCCAGGTCGACATGGATAAACGGGTCTTCCGCTCGGCCGAAGCCAATCTTGGCCTCTACGTCAATGACGATGAATCTGCCAGTCAGACCCTTTCGACCCATATCCTCGATGGGGAGGCCTATCTTAACGTCAATAACGTCTTGAAAGCCAAAACCAGCAAAGTCACCAACGATGAATTGCTTGGCAAGATAAAAGACGCTTTAGCTTCCGACAAAGACGGGGCTATCACCGAGTCACAGATGGATATGACCGGAAGCGTCGTCTCCGCCATCACCAATTACCTCCAAGGGGATTTGGCGGCCGGCCTCCAAGACGGCCATTACGAAGCCGCCCTCAATCTATTAAAGAGCATCAAAAACGATAACAACCTCATCAAAGTCGAGATCACCCTAGAGCCGATTGGCATCGAAGGGGGGCTCACCTTGACCTTGGACGGCAACGAAGGGAAGTCCTTGCTTAACATCGATTTTAACAGCATCAAATTCGCTTCCTTCACTTTCGATGGGTCTTTGAAGACGACCGCTTTCAAAGCCCCGTCTTTAGACGAGGAAGCCAAAGCCCAATACCAGGAACTCACCCATTTAGTCGGGGTGGCCGAGCAAGTCGAAGCCATCGCGAACTCCAAGCAGGCGACCCTCGGCCTCAACTTGAGCTTGGGGGAAATCGAAGCCAACGGGACCCTGGCCTTTGACCTAAATCAAGCGGCAGGGGCCTTGAAGATGGAAATCACCGCCGGGGAGGAAAATTCCCGCAATACCCACACCGTTTTAGCCGATTTATCCTCCGACGAAGCTGGCAAGTTAGACCAAGCCCGCCTCTCCTATTCCTCCTATAAGGAAGGGAATGCCAACAACCCGAAGAACACCACTCCATTACGGGGCAAGATGAATATCGATTCCTTATCCCCCTTAATGGATTCGCTTATGGGCTTAGACAAGTTGGAACACCGCTTCAACCGGCTCTTCGCCAGCCTAGCCCCCGAGACCTCCTCTTCCTTGCTCGGCTCTTTGACCAAAGGCCAGTATTTCGATCTCCTCCGCCTCCACGTCATTAAGTCAGCCTCGGTTGCAGGCGATAACCACGTCTTCGTCTTAGATGGCTCTTCCCTCGGCTTAGAAGGGGAAGTCACCATCACGATCGCCTATGAGGCCGCGCCCCAGGAAGGGAGCGAATTCACCGAAGGCGGTTTCTCCTCTTTATCGATCTTAGGTCAGATCGCCAACGAGGATTTCAACCTCACCATCAGTTTAAAAGACACCAAAGCCAGCGCCGAGAACCTTTCCTACTTATCCTCTATCTCCGAAGATCAATTCACCGACCTCGGTGGCTTAGCCAACCTTTCGAGCTACTTCCTCGATACCTTGACCTTAGGGGCCAAAGATAACTTCGGGGTTTCGACCTATGAAGTCGAGGCCAACCTCGATATCGTCCTCGGCCAATACGAGTTCAACGCCCTCAAACTCAAACTCGGGGCTCGGTTAGAAGGGGCGAAAACCATGCTTTACGCCGAGATCAAGGACATGCCCTTAGTCAAAGGGATCAACGCCCCGGAGGATATCCATTACTTCCGGCCCCAGGAATACTTAGGGACCCGCGACGTCGCCTTCTATTACTATGCCGATGGGATCGATCCCGAGGGCGAAGTGCTAATGACCCGCGATTCCAGCTATGGGCGGCTCCGCAACGTCAAAGACGCCCTCCGACTTGACGGGGCGACCTTCCTTTCCGATATCCCGGGGTACCTACTTAAATACCTCCTCGGCATCAACGAGTCCTTCTTTGAACAAGAGACCGTCGCCACCGAAAGCGAACCCACTGCCTTCGAGCTGCCGGCCATCCATCCCGAAGACATCTTGAATAAGTTCGTCTTAGGGGAAGCCGATTCCGCCCCCTATCTGGAAATGGGATTGGATTTAGGCGAATTGACCGGGTTTGGATTCTTAGGCGATATGAACCTCGGAATCTACGGGACCAACGCCTCGAGCGCCGACACCAAGTTCCATGCGATCGAACGGATCAGCCTTGACGCCGGATTGGCTTTAAAGGGCGAATTAAGCGTCTGCTCGATCGCTTTAGAAGCCAAACTCAATAACCTCGCCAACGGAGTTTACGCCGATGGCTTTGCTTTCTGTGAAAACGCCTACCGCACCTACTTCATCGATGAAAAGGGAAAAGACGTTTCTTCCGCCTTCGCCACCGAGAAGTTCACCCATAAGGATGGGCCGGCCGGCAATTACTATCTAAGTCAGGAGTAAGCGATGGGTAAAAGGGTTTATTCCCATATCCTCCCGTTGTTTCTCTTCCCTTCCCTGCTCCTCGCTTCCTATTCGCCAAAGAATAAAGCGACGGCCCAGCCGGAAGAAAGCACCGACGCGACCAATGAACCCACTTTGAACGCGCCCTCTTTCCCCCAGCAATTGCTTTCCTCGCTCGCCGAAGGGTTGAGTCTTGATATCCAAGGAGCCATCGATCTCGGAGGCGTCGATAACGTCATTAAGATCAACGATGGGCGGCTTGATCTTGCCATTTCTTCCTTCTCGATGCACGGCATATCGCTATTCGCCGACTTGCCATTAACCTATAACGAGCAATCGCTCAACCTAACTTTGAACCTTCATAACGATTGGCTCTATGTCCAATTGACCGATCCCACCCGTTATGACGAGGTTGAACTATCCTATAAAGTCTCCTTGTCTTCAATGGACGTGACCGATGAGAACGGCCCAGTCGAAGACGAATTGACCGGGGGCATCATCTATTACGATTATGGGATGCTCGATTACTGCATCGACACCATTCTTAACGCCATCACCGATGGAGGCTATCAGTACCAGGTCTCTCAATCAAAGACCTCGCCAATCGATGCGATGGCGGTCTTAGAATCGCTAAATAACATCAGCCTCGACCCGGCTTACGATGACAACGCCCATTACCTTTGGGAACTCCCCTTAGGGGAGATGACCCTGCCGATTGGTTTAGTCGGGAATGGGATTTTAGAAGCCATTAACCTGCCCAATACCGATAGTTATTTCGTTAACGATGGCATCGGTTATTCCTTAAATGCCACCTTGACGGATCGGAAGGCCAACTTCGCCGTCGATCCAGCCGCCTTAGAATATCCTGAACTCAACGATTCCTTAGAATTATTCAAAAAGATCGCCCTCCTGGCGGTCGCGCCCCAGTTCAACCTCTCTACCGGCGAAGATGGCGTCACCGTCAAACATAGCGAAGAAGCCTATGACGGAGGTGATTATGGGTTTGCGAGGCCCGCCATCGAGGAGACGGCCATCATGAAGCTTGATTCCTCAGTCGATGTCGGCGGCGGGAACTTAAAAGGCTTAAGCATCGCCGCTTCGACTAGTTGCAATAACCATAGCCAATCCTTGCAAATCGATTTAGTCGACGATAACGCCTATCTAAGCTTAAACGGCGTCGTCAACGCCTATAGCGAGCTTTCGACCATCAACGCCTTAATCAATTCCTTGGGCGATGTCTTTGGCGAAGCGGCCGCCTCCTATGACGTCTTATTCGCTTTCCTAAAGCTCAATGATTTCATCTCTCCGATCCTCAATTCCTCTTTAATCGCTTCCTTAAGAGAAGGACGTTACGAAGAGATCATCACCTTAGTCGATTCCCTTCATAACGAAGATAACAAGATCGTCGCCACCCTCGACCTCGATAAAGTCGGCCTAAAAGGCCAGGTCGCTTTGACCTTGGACGGGAAAAGCAACGAACTAGCCCGGATTGAATTAAAGGAAGCCGGGGCCAGCAACTTGACCTTCGACGGGACCATCACCATCGAGAACTACGTCGCCCCGGAGTCAATCGATCCTACCCTTTACCACCACTTAACCCACCTCCCGACTTTAGCCGATGGGCTCGCTTCCTTTAACGAAGCCCGTAATGGCTCTTTTGAAATCACCGGATACTTTGGAAAACTTAGCGAATCGAGCGTTCCAAGCGAACTCCCTGACCTCGCCTATATGCAAACCGGCTTCGGCTTCCAAGGACAGGCGGCCTTTGACGTCGAATCGGAATCAGGTATGGCGAACTTGACCGTCTATGACCGGAAGGCCGAGTATCGGAACAACCACCACCTCCAGCTGTCCTATTCCGACCAAGGCTATGTCGATTCCCAAGGGGAGAAGAAGAATTCCTTGCTCTTCCATTATGACTCGAAGAACTCCGAAAAAATCCCGGACGGGGAATCGGGATCCCGGACCAATCCGAATGATGCCGATGGGCTCAATGGGCGGATGGAGGAAGCGACCTTTGCCTCGATCTTCAAAGTCGCCAAGACCTTCCTAACCTCCTCCGATCCCCGGTTTGAACGGCTGACCAATATGTTCTCCTCGGTCATGAATTCGGGACTTATTTACCTGCTGACAAACTCTAAATTCCTTGAAGCCATCTCCAGCGAATTCATCATCGCCGCCTCCTTCTCCGAAGCCCGGGATTCGGTGAGTTTCTCCCCTGATGCCTTCGGCACCAGCGAACCGATCGAAATCGCCTTGAATTACGGGGAAAACGGGCTGGATTCGATTGAGTTAAGCACCGCGATCGGATCAGCCGAAAGCCTGCAAAACGTCTATATCCGAATCGAAAACATGGAATCGAAGGAAGTGAATGAGATTAAGCAGCAAATCGCCGAGGTCTTTGGTGGCGCGGCTTATACCTTCACTGATTTCTCCACCTTAGGCAGTCTCATGGATTACCTTGAAGGGTCGTTGACTTTAGGGGCGACGGTCGAGAATGGCTATACCTCGACTTACCGGCTGACCGGAAGCCTGACCATCGACATGCCCGTTTATGACGAGATCAAAACCAACTTCGACGCCTTCATCCGTCTCCAAGGATCAGAAATCATGATGTTCTTTTCGTTGAATGAACCATTGAAAAACGTGATGAACATCGGATTCAGTCTAACCAGGACCAGCGGGACCCGTTACGTAAACCTTTATTACTACATCAATGGCAACGATACGGCGAATCCCGATGGCTGGGCCTATGTTGAACAATATGATGTTGAATCATTTTTGTTCAGCAGCAGCGCCGCCGCCCGAACCGCCAAAATCAAAGGCGAAAACTTCAACGCCAACCTCCTTGGCCATATTCTTCAAACGACCTTAGGGTATAGGGATTTGGTCCAAAGCATCATCGATGGCATAAAAATCGATACCACCAAGGCCATCCATGGCGAGGATCTGCTCAAAGGCTTCAGCTCAACGCTAGATTCCAAGGGCAACCCCAGTTGGACTTTCAACCTGGGCTTAGCCGCCATCCCGATGCAGATGTTGGGTTCGAGCAGCGATGTCGCCCAGTTATCCGACCTCCCCCTGACCATCGGTTCCTCAACCCTCAATAACGGGGGAAAGACCTTGTCCTCTTTCGCCGGCTCGCTTTCCGTCAGCGTCGCCTCTATCCTCAACGTTAACGTCAGCTTCAATGGCTCTTTGACCAACATCGAAAACGGCGTCTACCAAGACGTCTTCGCCTCCGACTACATCGTCAATGGCTTGGTGACGGGGGTCTCAAGTCGGAACATCACGACCACCAACGCCAGCATCGCCTCCTTCTACCGCGACCGGTTCTACGATAAAGACAACAAGCAATATTCCGCCGCCTTCAACAATGCGAAAGAGCTCATTGAACCGACTTATGATTATTGATTAAGGGGCTAGAAAAGGACAAAATATCGCCTATGGAAAACCTTCCCGCCGTCGTCGGCAAGAATCTGCAAACCCTTCGGAAAGCCAAAGGGATGACCCAGCAGGATCTCGCCCGGCAAATCAATTATTCCGACAAATCGATCTCTAAATGGGAATTAGGCTATGCTTTGCCAAGCGTCGACATCCTTTTGGATTTTGCCTCCTTCTACGGGGTGACCCTCGATTTCTTAGTCAGCGAGCACCAGGAGGAGGAAGTCAAGGAGACCGCCTCGGTCCAGCCCAAAGACGTCAACCGGCCGACCATCATGGCCATGACCTTGGCCGTCTTGATCCTCATCGCCATCGCCGTCTTCTTCTCGCGTTATTTCTTCACCGATGAGAGCATAGACAAAAACGGCTTATGGCCGGTGTTCCTCTGGATGATCCCGATCGGCCTGTTCCTAATGGCGGCCGAGACCCATCTTTTCTACCATAATTCCTTAGGGACCTTGATCCTCGCTTCCTGCGCCTTATGGGCCCTATTAATCGTCATACCACTCGGTACCCAACGGGATGATTTATGGTTATTGATGGTGGCCGGGGTCCCGATTGAGATCATCATGATCTTATGGCGGAACCTCAAGAAGCGGCGCGACTAAAACAAATCCGAATAATCGATATCGCTGTAAAACCCGGAATCGTCGTCGAGTCCCTCGGGCTCGGCGTACTTTTCTTTTATGGCGAATAAAGCCGCCACCACATGCTTGCACGGGCCCGGGTAGCGGCGCGACGCTTCGCAGTCGCAACTATAGCTATCCATTCGGCCATTCCCATCGATGTGGATGGTCACCGGGTAGCTGGCTTTGCTTTTCCCTTCGACCCGGGCAAAGAAAGCATTCCCGTCGCGACGAAGGCTAAACACCTTGCCTGAACGAAAAACCTCCTCGGCCCGCTTGACTAAGGGCGAGGGGTCATTGGTCAAAGAGGAAAGGTCGAGTTTCATAGATCGCGGTAAATTATGCAATTGTATTTATAGGTCGCCCGATGCCCTTGGCAAAGCCCTTCGTTAACCGCTTTCCCTTTGGTTTTGCCGGATAGGATATTCCGGGATAAATGAATGAGGTTTGCGAGCTTATTCATGTTCATCGGCTTGGCTGAATGGCCGGACTGGATATAGGCGATTTCCAATCTTTCGCAGGCCTTTTGCAAGGTTAATAAGGATTCAAGGTATTGCCCCACCCCGGTTGATTCCTGAAGACCCAGCCAGACTTCGCCCGGGTTGATGGTATCGCCGACGAAAGCCATCTTGGCTAAGGGGTCGAGGACGCAGATCGAGCCCTGGGTATGGCCGGGAGTCAAGATAACCAAGACCTTCCGACCCCCTAAGTCCAATTCGCCTAAGGGGAGCTCTTTCATCGCCGCCCGTCTGATACCGTATTGGGGTTCGGTGGCCGATAGATAGATGTCCTCATCCTCTTTCCGTAAATAAGCGTCGAAGGCATAGGAGCCTAAGGCATGGTCGGGATGACCATGGGTGTTATAGAGGATGACCGGTAAGTTGGTTAACCGCTCGACCGTGGACTTTAGATCGGCCTTACCATAACCGGAATCGATCAAAAGGGCTCTCTCCTTCCCAAGGAGCAAATACATATTGACCCGGCCGGCCGGCCCCGGTTCGATGAGCTTATAGGTATCGGGGGCGATGAGTTTATATTCCATACGGCTATAAGATAGTCCATAAAAGGGAACAAAACCAAACGATTCCTCGTTTACAACCGTCCAGCTTATGCGATAATTCGAGGGTATGAAATGGGGATTGGCCTTAAGCGGGGGCGGGAGCCTCGGGGGATATGAATACGGGGCGATTCAAGCCCTCTTGTCCGCCGGGTACCATTTCGACGTCATCACCGGCACCTCGATCGGGGCCTTGAATGGAACCTTGCTCGCGGCCGCGAGAATGGACCGAATGAAGAAGGTCTGGGAATCGGTCACCATCGATGACGTCATCGTCGATGGGTTCGATTTCGCCTTGCCCATCACCCATACTTTTTCCTTAAAGAAAGACTCGAAGTTCCAGAAGTTCCTCCGTTCCTATCTAAAAGACCACATCGGGGCCGACGTCACCCCTTTAAAGAAGATGATCAAGGATAACCTTGAGGGGATCGACGTGGCGAACCTCAAAGTCAAGATGGGGATCGTGGCTTGCACCTATCCCGGATTCAATGAGGAGCATTATCTCCTCAATGAACTAAAACCCGAGGAAGTGAAGGATTACCTTTTGGCTTCCTGTTCCTGCTTCCCCGCCTTCCCGGTGTGCAAGATCGGGAAAAAGTCCTATGTCGACGGGGGATGGAAAAACGAGGTCCCGATCGATTATTGCTTCGAGCTTGGGGCCGATAAGGTCATCGGAATCGAGCTCCAATGCTTCCCCCCGCCCCAAAAGAAGGAATACTTCCGTCTTCCCAACGTCATCATGATCTCCCCCTCGCGCGATCAAGGGAGTTTCCTCTCCTTCAACCGGGAGATGATCGATAAGAACATCAAGCTCGGCTATCTCGACGCCAAGGTCGCCCTCGGGATCAATAAGGGGGAGAAGTATTGCTTCCACCCGAACAAAGCCTTGGAATCATTGGCTTTGAAGCACGCCAAAGAAGGATTGAAGTTCGGGGCTAGCTTCGTGAACAAAGCCTTTAAGAAGCTCTCGACCGGGGCCAAACGATTGAAAAACCAAAACGAAGTCGCCTTCTTCTTGCTTAACTTGGAACGGGTGGCATCCTTATTCGGCCTCGATCCCTATAAGGAATACGGCATCGAGGAGATGGGGCGGAAGATCATCGCCGAGGCCTCGCTTTACGACCAGAAACCCAATGCCGAGAAAGCCTACTTCCGTTCCTTGTTCTGGGAAGGGAAAGGGTCCTTCAACAACCCCTTCTACCGGAACCTCGACGACATGCTGTTCAATACCTTATGGTTATGAAAGGAATGAAATAAATGGAAAAACAAACCACCAGTTGGGATTTGACCTACTTCTTCGAAAACGAAGCCGCGTTTGAATCCGCCCTCGAGGAGTTCAAAGGCTATCCGGCCAAACTCCAAGCCTATCAAGGGAAACTCGCCGAGAAACTTGGCGAATACCTCGATCTAAGCGAGGAGGCCAATAAGCTCTTCGCCAAAATCTATTTCTACGCCGCGATGGACAGCGACCTCGACAAGAAAGACGTTAAACGGAGCGAACGCCTCTCGAAAGTCGAATACGCGGTCAACCTCTTATCGGAAGCCACCGCCTTCGACGCCCCGGAGATGCTTTCCCTTGGCCAAGACAAGATCGAGCGCTTCCTATCCGATAACCCGAAGTATGAGCCCTACCGCTTCTTCTTCCAGAAGCTGTTCTTGAAGAAAGACCATGTTTTATCCGGGGATAAGGAAAGTTTATTAAGCGCCTTCAACCCGATCCAAGGGGAGCAAGGGACTTTGTATTCGGCCTTGACCGTGGCCGACCGGAAACCAGCCGAAGCGGCTTTATCCGATGGCAGCAAAGTCACCGTCACCATGGCCAATTGGTCGAGCCTCATCAAGGAAGCCAAGTCGGCCGAGGACCGCCAGCTCATCTTCGAGGCCCTCTATAAGTATTATGACGACCGGAAGACCACCTACGCCGAGATGTATAACCTCGGCCTCCAAAGCCAATTGGCGACGATGAAGACCCGGGGCTATAAATCGATCCTCGATACCCATCTCCATGGCGACGCCATCCCCGAGGCGGTATTCGAATCGTTAATCGAAGTCGCCTCGACCAACTCCGGTCCCTTAAAGGAATACTATGAGATTCGGCGGAAAGCCCTAGGCTTAGCCAAACATCGAAGCTATGACCGGTTCCTTCCCTTAGCTCAGTCGAGCAAGAAATACACTTACGAAGAAGCCAAGGACCTCTTCTTCGATTCGATCAAATGGTTCCCCTCTGACTTCCAAGAGAAAGCCCATGAGGTCTTAAAGCCCGGCTTCGTCGATGTCTATCCCTCCGAAGGGAAGCGGACCGGGGCTTATTCGAATGGGGGCTATGACTTCCATCCTTACATCCTCCTCAACTTCGTTGGGGAATTGAACGACGTCTTCACCCTCGCCCACGAATCCGGGCATTCGATCCATACCCTCTACTCCGAGGAAAGCCAGCCCCTCCCGACCCAGGATTACACCATCTTCGTCGCCGAGATCGCCTCGACCTTCAACGAACATAACCTCCTCGATTACCTCTTGGAAAAAGACGATCTAAGCAAAGAGGATAAAATCTTCCTCCTCCAGAAATCGATCGACGAGATCTGCTCGACTTTCTACCGTCAAACCCTCTTTGGCCATTTCGAGCGCGATATCGCGAGGCTCGCCGAAAAAGGCGAACCAATCAATTACTCGGTCCTCAACAGCAAAATGAAGGAACTCTATCTCCGATATTATGGGATCGATATCGAGGAAGAGAAATACAAACCCTTAGTCTGGGCTTATATCCCCCACCTCTTCTATACCCCATTCTACGTCTATCAATACGCGACCAGCTTCACATCCTCGATGCTCTTATATGAGAAAGTGAAGGACAAGGTCCCCGGGGCCTTCGACAATTACATTAACCTCCTCCGCAGCGGCGGCTCGGCCTACCCGGTCGAGCAGGTCAAGGCGGCCGGGGTCGACTTAACGACCAAAGAACCGTTCCTCGCCGTCGTCAAACGGATGCAGGAGTTGGTCGATAAGCTCAAGGCGTTATTGAACGAATAAAAGAAAACGGAGGCCGCGGCCTCCTTTTCCTTTAGACTTTCGCCGATTTCAAGATGGCGGCGATGAATTCTTTCTTCCCCGCCGTATAGGCTTGCCGGTCATTCGGGTATTGATAGGCCAGTTGCTCTTTCAATTCCTCGTAACGCTTGGCGGCCGCCGGATGGTCCAATAGGTAATCGCGGAAGGCGAGGTAACGCCGATAAGCGGTCCCATGGACCTTCACCGCATGGACATGGACGATGACGACCTCCGGGTCTTTATCGTCATAGACCACGTAAAGGTATTGGTTCGGCTGGTCCGAGCCGCGATAGACGAAGCCTTTGGCCGATAGCTGATCGTTATATTGAAAAAGCTCCTCGAAGTCCTTGACCCCGACCAAGAGATCGATGATCGGCTTGGCCTTGATAGGGAGGGCGGTGCTGCCGATATGCTTGATGTTGCAAGGCAAATCGCCGACCGCCGACTTAAACCGATAAGCCAATAGCAAAACCAGGCCAGCCCATTCATCGGAATGGGGCTCAAGCGAAACCGTATTCTTCTTTAATCCAATCGACATGGCCTAATGATCCCAAAAAGACGGCGACTTTAAGGGCGCCTTTTCGAGTTGACTCCAATTATGGGCGGATCTTCCCCTGCTTCTTGGCCGCCTTCAAAGCCTTATGGGCGACTTTCCGCCGCTCCTTTTCGGCCTTTTTCTCGGCTTTCCTCATCTTCTTGAGCATCTTTTTGCTCGGGGTATTGGGGGTGACCTCGACCGGCCCTTTCTTCCCGTATTTGGCTAAAAAGGGCGGGACGGTTTTCGGATCGACGTAATATTGGTCGCCCAATAGCCGTTTGGCCTCGGCCTTATTGGCCGCCACCTCGACCTTCATCCCGGTGGTCTGGCCAGTCCGCGCCATCTGGGTCAGCCGGATGGTCTCTAAGGTCTTCCGGGCCTCAGCCCCGGAATAGACGAGGTATTCGATGGCAGAGGGGGTCAATTTGAGGTTGGAATTCGGATCGATGTAAGGCTCATAGAGGAATTCGCACAGTTCGGGGTACTTCCGCCGAGCGAACAGCTTCTTAAACGTCTTCTTGTCCTTGTGGTACTGCTTGCTCCGCATCAGCCGGACTCTTCGTAACTTGTATATCTCCCGATACTTCGATGCGATGAGCCAGGGGTCGAAGAAGGCGAAGACACAGGCTAAGCCATGGATCCCGAGGAAGGCATAACGGCCGTACTTGTAGACCTCTAAGACGATCTTCATGTACTCGGCTTTGAAATACTTCGGGAGCAAGATGATGATGACCATCGCCAATAAAACGATGAAGGAAGACAAAGACTCAAGAGCCGCCAGGAAAGAATAGGCTTTCTTCCGGTGGGCCATGATGGTGGTCAAAACGAAGATCAAGATCGTTCCCGGCAGGCAGAAGATGACCCAGAGGTAATCATTCATCAGCTCCGGCCCATAAAGATGGACGTCAAGGAAAGGGACGGTGAAATCGATCTTAAGCAATAAATTATCAAGGAAGGCCACTTTCCCGACCATATAACGGGTTAGGAAGCCCGCCCCCAAAACGAGCAAAAAGACGATTCCCAGTATCGGTATATAGAGCCGCGGACGGGAACGCCGAGCCTGGGAAAGCAAGGAAGTGGTAACCATGCGGCTATTGTACCACCCAGCGGATAATGACCGAATAGGATATTGAAGCAAAAGAAAAGCCAAGGGAACTATCCCTTGGCAGAAGGCCCTTAAGCCTTTTTGATGACGATTTGCTTCCCGTCGTAATCGACGAGGTATTTCTCCTTGGTGGAGAGGGTCCCGTCGATGATGGCGGTCGCTAACGCGGTCTCGACTTGGTCCTGGATGAAGCGCTTCAAGGGCCGGGCCCCGAATTCGCTCGAATAAGCCGAATCGAGGACGTAATGCTTCAACTCCGAAGTGAAGTCGACGGTGAAGTATTGCTCAGCCAAGCGTCCTTGCAGTTCCTTAAGCATCTTCTCGACGATAAGCAGCTGGGTATCCTTCGACAACGGATTGAAGTAAACGATCTCATCGATCCGGTTGAGGAACTCCGGCTTGAAGGTATGGGCCAATAATTGCTTGACCGCTGCCTTCTCGCCTTTAAGCAGGTATTCCGATCCTAAGTTGCTGGTCATGATGATGACGGTGTTCTTGAAGTCGACGAGCCGCCCTTGGCTATCGGTCAATCGGCCTTCGTCGAGCACCTGGAGCAAGAGGTTGAACACCTCCGGGTTGGCTTTCTCGATCTCATCGAAGAGAACGATGGAGTACGGGTTCCGGCGGACCTTCTCGGTCAATTGCCCCCCTTCTTCATAACCGACATATCCCGGCGGGGCGCCGATGAGGCGGGAGACCGAGTACTTTTCCATATACTCGGACATATCGATCCGGATGATGTTGTTCTCGTTGTCGAATAAGGCTTCGGCTAAGGCTTTGCTGACCTCGGTCTTGCCGACCCCGGTCGGGCCTAGGAAGAGGAAGGAGCCGATCGGGCGGTTGGGGTTTTTGATCCCGGCCCGTTGACGGAGAATGGCATTGCTCACCAAGGTGATGGCCTCCTCCTGCCCGATGACCCGTTTCTCCAAGGTCGATTTGAGTTCCAACACCTTCTCCCGGTCGCCTTTGGCGATCCGCGAGACCGGGATCCCGGTCATGCGGGAGACGATATTGGCGATCTCCTGCTCGTCAACCACTTCGTTGACTAAGCGGTCGGCCCCCGAGTTCTCCTTCAAGGTGGCGTTGAGTTTGGACTCTAACGAAGGAATTACTTGGTATTGGAGCCTCGAGGCCTCCTGGTAATCGCCGGAAGCGAACTTATTGGAGAGGTCGAATTTGGCTTTCTCTAGTTGCTTCTTCAGCTCCTTGGCCTCATTGACCGAGGCTTTCTCCTTATCCCATTCGGCCTTTAAGGAATCAAATTTGGCCTTCTCGGCGTTCAATTCCTCATCAAGGGCCGAAAGCCGTTTCTGGCTCGACTCGTCTTTTTCCTTGGCTAAGGCCACCCGTTCGATCTCCAACTGGCGGATCTTCCGATTGGCCTCGTCAAGCTCGGTCGGCATCGATTCGATCTCGACCTTAATCGAGGCGCAAGCCTCATCGAGAAGGTCGATGGCCTTATCGGGGAGAAAACGGTTGGTGATATAACGGTTCGAGAGGGTGGCGGCGCTTACTAAAGCCCCATCGGTGATCCTTACCCCATGATAGGATTCGAATCTTTCTTTCAAGCCGCGGAGGATCGAGATGGTGTCGGCCACGCTTGGTTCCCCGACCATGACCGGCTGGAAACGCCGTTCCAGGGCCCGGTCCTTCTCGATGTATTCCCGGTACTCATTGAGGGTGGTGGCCCCGATGCAGCTGATCTCGCCCCGGGCGAGCATCGGCTTCAGCATATTCGAGGCGTCAAGGGCCCCATCGGCTTTGCCGGCCCCGACGATCAGATGAATCTCATCGATGAAGAGGATGGTCTTGCCATTGGTCTCCTTGATTTTGTTAAGGACCGCCTTTAAACGTTCCTCGAATTCGCCCCGGTATTTGGCCCCGGCGACCAGGGCCCCCATGTCGAGCTCATAGACTTCCTTGCCCTGCAAGGAGGTCGGGACATCGTTTTTGACGATCCGTTCGGCCAAGCCTTCGACGATGGCGGTTTTGCCGACGCCCGGCTCGCCGAGTAAGACGACGTTGTTCTTGGTCTTCCGGGCCAAGACCTGAATGACTTTGCGGATTTCCTCATCCCGCCCGATGACGGGGTCGAGTTTGCCTTCCCGGACGGCATCGCAGACATTCCGGCCGAATTTCTCCAAGACGTTGGGGTCGTTGGCGTAATCGACCGGACCGGTTTCTTGCATATTCATGTTCTTTCGCACCTCCTTTGTCCGGATAAACTATAACGAAAAAATTAGCACTCGCAAGTGTTGAGTGCTAAATTCTTTTGCTTAGGCCCGGACCTTCCTTAAGGAAGTGATCTGCTTATCGATTGAAGAATAGAGCTTTCCCCGGTCGCCTTCGGTGGCGGCCAACGCCAATTTCGTCTTCTCGACGTACCCTTCTTCGTCCTCTTTTAAGGCGAAGCCATCCTCGGCGGAACGCTCAAGCTCATAAGCCAAGGAGAAAATATAGTTCAAATGGGAGAAGGACTCATCATGATGCTCTAAACCCCAATAAAGGGCGATGTAGAGGGAAGCCATCGTCCCTAAGGGAGTCAGTTCGGCCGGGAAACGGTAGACATAGCCATCGGATTCGAGCCGTCCGGTGTCATAGGCTTCTAGGGCCAAGGAGGGGAGGTAATCCAATAACGACTGGTCCTGCCGGATATGGGGAAGCGATAAATACAATAAGGAGAAAATCTCCCCGAATCCCCGGGAAGGCGGCTTCTTGCCCTGACAGAGGGGATAATACTCATCCTCGATCAGTTTGACCGTCACGCCAAAACGGTAGGCAAGCTTAACAACCGCCTGCTTGTCCATCCTGACCCCGGAATTCTCTTCCATAGGCGCATTATAGGATCGGTCTAGGGAATATCAAATGAAAACTTTTATCCTAGATAAAAGGCTTTCTGGACCTTGGGGAGAGACTATTTTGCTGCCGTCATCAAAATATTTTACATAGATTTTACATTCTTTTACGCCAAAAGCAACGTAAGTCAATGAATTATTGCTGGAGTTAAATCAAGCGTCCGAAAAAAAAGCCCCTTTTTTAGCCGAGCAAAAATCTCTCTTAACCCAGTTTTTCCCAAAATGTGCTTTTTCATTCGCTGTCAACGAAAAAATATGAATCCGAAATTTGGGAACGAAAATCCTTTCTTTTGGGGGCAGAACCCTTGACAGAAAAACGATTTTTCCTATTTATATTTACTACCCTCCAACCTAGGGAAACCAATAGTTTATTTGCCATGGAAAACCGCAAGAACCTCCTAGCAATAGACCATTCGTTGCTAGCCGAGCACATTAACAAAAACCGCACCGCCATCCTGATCCTGAACTACGGTTTGGGAGCTTTTTGTCTTATCTACGGGACCATCATCATGATTTACCATTTCCTCTTGGAGGAACATGGTGGTTGGTACCATGCGGAGCGGACTTCTTTGCTATATCTAATCGCCGCGCTCGGGTTCACGACCGCGATTATGCTCCACATCTTAAAACGAAAGGCGTCTTTTCAGCGTCAGATAAAGTTTTTCCACTGGTACTTCATTGGCTTCACGGTCATTTTGGCCAGTTTATCGGTCGCCTTGGCCTATGCCGAGATGGCTGGCGGGGCCATGCCGATCTCCTACTTCACCTTCATGACCATCCTCGCCTTTTTCTTCGTCCCCGATCCCTTCTTGATAGCCGCCCTCGAGATCATCGGCACCGCCGTCCTTTTGCTCTGCTGCCACTTCACTGGCTTAAGCCTCAATGAACACGACTACGCCAACTTCATCCTCTATGCCATCGTCATGGTCATCGCCGTCGGGGTCCGCTACACCGGGATCACCTTCGGCCACCGCTCGGAGAAAAGAATGGCCGACCTCGCCTATACCGATGAATTGACCCTTATACCCAACCGCAAGAAGTTGGAAATGGACGTCAACGCAATAATCGAGAGGCAAGAGAGCTTCATCATCATCATGGCCGACCTCGATGGCCTTAAGGAAATCAATGACCGGGACGGGCATTCCCGGGGCGACGACGTCATCGTCGGCTCGGCCAACGCCTTAGCCCACCACTTCGAGTACTGCTACCGTTATGGCGGGGATGAGTTCGTGGTCTTGACCAAAGCCCCAGAGGGTGAGCTCCAACGGGCTTTGGCCGAAACCAAGAAGGAACTATCGGATTTAGGCGTCACCGTCAGCTTCGGGATCTACGCCGCCAAACCCGGCGAAGCCCGGGACTATTGCTTCGCCGAAGCCGATCGGCGGCTCTATGAATCGAAGAAAGCCGGCAAGGGGCTATTCAACGGCCAATCGGTCGAGGAGGTGTCGATGGCATGAAAAACGTCTTCTTCACCCACCTCCGGATCATCGGCTCGGCCTTGATCGAAAGGCGGAAACTCATCTTCATCCTCTGCTCCTTCCTCCTGGTCTTAGGCATCTTCGAAGGCGTTTGGTGCGGGGTCCAAACCTACCCCATCAGCCCGAATGGGGCCATCGTCTACATCGTCATCTACGGTTTGCTGACCGCGATGTCGCTCGCCTCCTTGCTTTTGATCTATTTCACCGAGAAGAAGGATAAAGGGTTCTGGAAGGAAGCGACCTACGCCTCCTTCTTCGTCGTCTTCGCCGTCTTCATGACCGCCTTCTCCGTCCTCTCGGCCTATTTGGAGGCGGCCCATAACGGGGCCCGCCCCATCTCCTATTTCGTCGTGGCTTCCGCCGTCCCTCTGATCATCTTGATGCACCCGACCACCAGCTTCGCCCTCCAGATCGGGGGCTGCCTAGCCCTAGCCTTCTCCCTCCAATCGATCCCCGGATTCAACTTCTCCTGGGTCAACTACATCGGGGCTATGGTCTTCACCGGCGTCATGTGCGTCGCCTGCTATGCGGTCTATGCCAATAGCAAAGCCCATTACCTGGGCTATAACAAATTACGGAAGGAATCGCTCCTCGATGAATTGACGGGCTTAGGCAACCGGCGGAACCTCGATAAGCAGATCGCCTATATCGATAAGCTCAAAACCGCCTATGTCTTCGCCGTCGTCGACATCGACCGCTTCAAGCAGGTCAATGACCTCAAAGGCCACGGCTATGGGGATCAGGCCCTCCGGATCGTCGCCGATACCCTCCGTCGTTACTTCCAAAACGCCTATCGTTGGGGTGGGGACGAATTCGCCATCATCACCCGGCTCAATAAAGAAGAGACCCTCCACCGGCTGGAGATGGTCAATGATAACCTAAGCAAGCATAACCTCAGCCTCTCGGTCGGCCTCTACGTGGCGGAACTTGGGGAATCCGGCAACATCGCCTTCCGCCGGGCCGATACCGCCTTACTTAAAGCCAAAAACCAAGGCGCCGGCGTCATCGAAGTATATTGATAAAGCCTCAGTGGAGGCTTTTTTAGTCCAATTGCTTCAAGGACGAGTTCATGTCGATGTGGGCGATATGGGGCGACAAGATCAAATTGACCAGAACCGTCGAGATAATGATGAGGATCGGGGAAGCGAGGTAAGAATACCATTGGACGTCGCTTAGCTCCCCGAATTGAAGGAAATCAAAGGCCCAATAGACGACGCCGGTCCCAACGCCAACCCCGAGGATCGAGGCCACGATGACGATGAAGATGATCTCGCGGAAGGTATAAAGCGAGCATTCGACGTTATGGTAACCGAGGACCTTTAAGGTCGCGATCTCTCTTTTCCGGTCCTCGATGTTCATGTTGGCTAAGGAATAGATGACGGTGACGGCGAGGGCGATGGCAAGCAGGATGATGACGGCGCTGATGGTGCCCATCGAGGAGGCGACCCGTCCGAATAGGGGGTCATCAGTCATGGCCGACGAGGCGTCATTGAGGGCAAAGCCCAACATCACGATGACTGTCCCCCCGATGACCGATAAGGTGGTGAGGATCAGGTTCTTCTTTTGCCTAAAGATGTTCCGTAAACTGCTCTTCCAGGAGAAGGATATCCGCTTCCAAAGCGGCTTGATCCTCTCTAACCATATCTTCTTCCCTGGCTTCGGGGCCTTTTCCTTCAATAGTTCCGCCGGCACCTCTTTGAGGTAAGAAAGGGCGATATAAGTCGTGACCAGTAGCGAGACGCAGACGATGCCGATCGCGAGCAAGGTCCCAGCCACGGTGAAGAAGGAGATCGCGAAATCCCCCATCGTGAAGACCGAACTATAGGCCGGGAAAAGCAATAACGGCAATAAAGGGGTCCCGGACAAAAACCCGGCTAAGCAACCGGTCGCGGCCGAGAAGAAAGCGAAGAAGAGGAACTTGCCGGCGATCGAGGCCTTATGGAAACCCAAGGAGGCATAGCAGCCGATCTCGCTCCGTTCATCCTTCATCAGGCGCTGCATGGTGATCAAGTTGATGAGGGCGCAGATGACGATGAAGAAGCAGGGGATGACGAAGGAGATGCCCCGGACTTTGTCGTTGTAGTAATCGAACATCGAATAGGAGGTATTCTCCTTCAAGGTCAAGACCTCAATCTTATCGCCGAGCAAGGTTTTGACTTCCGCGGCTTTTCCCGCCATCTCATCGTTATAGGCGGCGGTCATATACTTCGATTTAGCGGCGAAAGTCAAATAGACGTCGGTGGTCGGGAAGAAGGACTCGATGTTGAACTTCCCGGCGATGGCGTCGGGAAGGACGGTCCGCAAGTAATAACGATCCAAATAGAAGATGCCTTCGATGTATTCATCTTCCTCCGAATCGATCATAGCCGTCTCGGGGGCGGTGCACCGGTATAAGGAATTCTCAGCTAAGGAGACGATTTCATACTCCTCGGCCGAAGGGAAGTTGAACATGCCGGCCATCGGGCCCGCCTGCTCTTTGACTGAATCAGTGATGGCCTTCAAAGGATCGAAGCCCAAAGCCTGCCCCACTTCGTAATTCCCGATTCCCTTAATGGCGACCACTTCGTTTAAGGCGGAAGGATAAGCATCGGCCGCTGGCTTAGCCATCTCCATCGTTGTCATATCGACTAAATAGACCCGGTAGTAATCTCCATCGTCATTGGGCGAGAAGTCATAGGAGAAGAAGGAAAAACTGTCCTGATAACCGGAAATACCCTGCAAAGCCTGGATATCCTCATCGGAAAAACCCGTCTCCTCAGTCGATTTGACGATTAAATCCGGCGGGTTGTCGTCATAGCCTAAGACATAGGACTGCTCAAAGGAATCGGGGCAGGCAGCGAGGCCACTCGAGACGAAAACCGAGATGAGGCAAATGAAGAAGTTGGCCAAAAACCTCCCCTTGTTATGGGAGACCATCCGGAATAACGTCTTGCTATAGGCCTTCATCACCACTCAATGTCCTTGATGTCCATCGGGTGGTCGTTATGCTCATCGAGCACGATCCGCCCGTTCTTGATTCTTAGTAGATGGTCGCCCATGTCCTTGAGGGCGCTGTTATGGGTGACGATGATGACGGTCTTACCCTGCTTTCGGGCCGCTAATGACAACAAGGAAAGGATCTCCTTCCCGGTTTCGTAATCGAGGGCTCCGGTCGGCTCATCGCAAAGGATGATATCCGGGTTCTTGGCGATGGCCCTGGCTAAAGACACCCGTTGCTGCTCACCCCCGCTTAATTGGGAAGGGAAATTATCCTGCCGGTCAGCCAAGCCGACTTTGGCTAAGACCTCTTCCGGCGGCAAGGCGTCTTTCTTCAGCTCGGTGGCCAATTCGATATTCTCCTTCGCCGTCAGATTCGGCATGAGGTTATAGAATTGGAAGACAAATCCGATTTTATTCCGACGGTATTCGGTCAGTTCGCGTTTGCTCGCGGTCGCGAGTTCCTCCCCATCGACGATAAGGGAGCCGCTGGTTAAGGAATCCATCCCGCCGATCAAGTTCAAAAGGGTCGATTTGCCCGCTCCCGAGGGACCGAGGATGATGACCAATTCCCCCCGCTTAATCGAAAAATCAATGTCATTGAGGGCGATGACTTCCGATTCGCCCGAACCGAACACTTTCCGCATCTTGCTGGCGACCATGATGTCATCCATATTCCGCCCTCCGTCTTCTTTCTCTACAATTGTAGAGAAGCGAAAAGCAAAAACAATAGGAGGCAAATCAAAAAAGCGGAAAACGGGCAAAAAAGTTTCAGTTCAGTCGAGGCTCAAGGCCGAATAGATCGCCGAGGGAACGTTGCTTGAACCCAATACGGCGTCCCCAATATAAGTCCTCCCCGGAAGGGTTTTGCCCCGTTCGCCTAAGCAAAGATAGAGCTTATCGAAAGGAACTTTTTCTTCGCTCCCATCGAGGACTTTAAAGGCCCGCCGGCCATCAGAACCGACCGGCCCGAGTTCGCATTGCTTGAGAACAAGGATATTGGCTTCCGCTTTATCGATCACCGTCAAAAACCGGGTCTTGGCCCCTTCTTGCTCGGCCAACATCAGTTGTTCCTTGTCACCGGGCATCTCCAGTTCACTCCGGCGATAGACCAAAGTGACATCAAGCCCTAAGCGGGCTAAGCTTCGAAGGCAATCCAAGGCGACGTTGCCCCCGCCATAGACGAAATAATGACCAGCCAAAGGTAAGGTTAACCCGCCATGCTTAAGGCCATAAAGGAGGTCCAGCCCCAACTGGATTCGTTCATTCAATTTGAACCCGGCCAAATTGGCCTCATAAGCCCCGGTGGCATAGACCACTTTATCGAACCCGGCCGGTTCCTCTTCGACCCTATGCCCCAATTTGAAATGGCAGCCGAGTCTTTCCAGCCGCTTCTGAACGTGATCGAGGATTCCCATATCAAAGCGGAACCCTGGAATATAGGCGTAGATGGCGCCCCCAACGGAGGGATAGGCGTCATAGACCGTGACCTCGTCTCCTAAGAGCAGAAGCTTATAGGCATAGGCCAAGCCAGCCGGCCCGGCCCCGATGACGGCGATACGCTTCCCGGTCGGTTCGTTTTTCGCCCGAATATCCGGGTATTGCGCGATTTCGCTTTCAAAAGGCGAGAAAGCTATCGGTTCGCCTAGTCGGTGTTTGACGCAGTTTTTCGCGCAAAAGCGTTCGCATAGGGCCCCGGTCAATTCGGGGAAAGGGTTATATTGATAGATAAGCTCGGCCGCCTTGGCTTTCTCCCCTTTGGAGTATAAAGAAAGGGCCTCGCTGATGGGATTATGGAGGGGGCAGGCCAATGAGCAAAAGGCTTTCGGGCAATGGAGGCACCCGGATGCGATTTTATCTAAATCGGCCATGGTTATTCCTTCGGGAAAACGAGGTTAGCCGAAAGAGGCAGGGTCAGCTGGGAGAACTTCTCCTTCAGCTTATGGCCATCCTTATCGAACTTCGATTCGTGGCCCCTCACTTGGATGATGAGCCCTAAGTCCGCCCGGGCATAGGGGCCAAGGTCGGCAAGGGGATAAGATAACTCAAACCCTTTGTATAGCTCGCCCGTCCCGTTGGGGGTCAAGACGTAACGCCGCGACTTGGTCAAGGACTTGGTGTTGAGGACGATCATCCCATAGACCGCGCCCTGATCGGCGATGTCGGTGATCTCGACCCGGGTCTTGATACTGACCCGTTTCTGCTTCATATCCAGCTCCGCCAATTGGGAGGCGGAGAAGGTGACGTTGGCTTCTAGAAGCTTGCCCTTGGCCACCGCGTATTCAAGACCGGCCGAAGGGGAGGGGGAACGGAGGGCGATGCGGGATAAATAGGGGGCATCAAGCGCTAAGGAAAGCCGCTTGATCAAAGCATTGTATAAATTGATACCGGCGTCGAAGCAATAATAGTTCTTGGCTTTGAGGTAATCGAGCAGGCGCCCGGCTAATTCCGGATCCTGACCAACCGCCAAACAAAGATAGGTGATGGGGTCGCTTGGCGAAGGATATAACAAACGGGGGGAGACGATGGAGTCGTCGACGAAGCGGGCCAAGGCCTCGATCAAGACCAATAAGTCCCGTTTGAAGGCGACCGGGTATTCCTGGGCTAAATCGGATTCGACCCTCGATAAATGGGCTTGGCAGGTCTCACCATACAAATAGGCCTGCAGCCGATGGTCGCTATGCTCGCTTTTCATCACCATATCGCTATCCTCCGACCCGCAGGTCCTTTATCTTTTGATATAGAGGGGCTAAATCCCCGTCCGGGCAGACATCGTTGATCAAGCTCCGGCACAAGTCATCGGTCGAGGGGAGGAAGGTCTCATACCCCTCATCGATCTTCTGCTTCAGCTCATTATAGAGCCCTTCGTCATAGGCGAACTCGTTCTCCCCTAACATCGAGAGGACATACCCGATCGAATGGAAACTATCATCGGGGAGCATCAACACCCCGTCGTTAGAAACGAACTCGTTGGTCTTGATCAAATCGTTAAGCTCGGATAGGAAGACATCGACGTCAGCCCCAAGCGATTCGCTAAGGAAAATATAGGCCGCCATCAAAGCCGCCTCTTCCTTCGACAGCTCTTCTTGCTGGTAGGCGTCGGCTAAGAAGCGGGCCATCGTCCCATAGACCAAGCCGAAGCCCAAAATCCTGTCCTTTTGCCGTTCCATAGGCATAGGGTAAACCAAAAAGCGGTTTATCGCAAAGCAAAGTCGCGCCGCTTCAAAGCCGCGACGATCAATTGGTCGGCCGGGCAGAAGAGTGATTCGTCCATTTCGTCCAATTCAAAGAACCGTTCCTCAAGGTGGATCCCTTCATGGAGCAGGAGCCGCCCTTGCTTTAACGAAGCGAAGAAGACATCCATATCCAGGATGAAGTCCGGGTATTCGTAATTGACCGTCAATAGTTTGTCGTGGACGAGGATCTCGCTGCTGAGTTCCTCCTCGATTTCCCTAATCAAGGCTTGCTCCGGCGTCTCCCCTTCCTCGATCTTCCCACCAGGGAATTCAAAGTAGCCTTTTAGGAAACCATAGCCCCGCTTGGCGGCGAAATACTTGCCGTCTTTGACGATGACGGCGGCCACGGCTCGGACGGTTTTCTTACCCATAACTAATATTGGATCAATTTGGCAAAGACTTCTTTCACGACATTTATATTCACGGAATTGCCAAATTGCTTATAGGCTTGCCCCGTCTTCGGGTCGGGTTTAAAAGAATCGGGAAAAGATTGCAGCCTTGCAGCCTCACGCACAGTCAACTTCCGCTTAAGCTTCCCGATAATCGGTGTTTGAACCAAGGCCACTAAAGCCTGGAAACAATCAGGCTTCTTAACCCGAATGCCCGATGGCCGCATTTGAATAACGGCCTCGAAAATCGAATTAAGCGATGTGCCACATTGCCACTCAAACTTTCGCTCCGTCGGAGTGAAGCCTTTTAGATGTTTCCACTTTTTTGACCAATCATCGATAAACTCTTTATTCCTTAAGTAAAGCTCGCGATTTTTCCTAAGGAAAGTTTGTTTCCATTCAGGCAGAGAAGGATCAATGGATTTATCCAAAAAATGATCAAACCAAACGGGGAAGCCAATAACCTTGACGTCGACCCCGTGATAAAACTCATCCCAAGCCGTCAAGACATCAAGAACATGCTCGGAAATAGAGTAAAGCGGATCAACCGGCCCTTCTTCCAACACCGAATCGATTGAATTGTCAGATTTATTCAACAAATGATCAAACTCAATGAAAATCGGTTCAGAAACATGGTCAGGATCATAAACCCCAGGGATATAAATCCGTTCGCGAATTTGCGGAACCCCAAATTGATGAGGGGAAAGAATTAAAGACTGATCGGGTATCCTATATCCTAATTCTTTTAAGACCGAGCAAATGGTCCGATAGGTATTTCCGTTATCGTGACTTACTAGATTGCGAACGTTCTCAAGCATAATGTACTTAGGTCGCTTAGCCTTAAGAATCCTCGCCACTTCGAAAAACAAGGTACCGCGAGTTTGGTCCATAAAACCTTTTTGCTTGCCGGCTTTCGAGAAGGCCTGGCAAGGGAATCCGGCGCATAAAACCTCGTGATCGGGTACCATGTCGTCTTTAATGTTGCGAACATTGATATTGGAATCAATTCCGTAATTGGTTTTATAAACCTTAACAGCATCCGGATCGATATCGGAGGCCAACACGCAATGACCGCCGAAAGCCGTCATGGCTTGATGGAACCCACCGATGCCGGAGAAGAGGTCTATAAAAGCGAAATTTTCTTTAATTGGCATAGCCCAATTGTACTAGCTTTGTTCGAGAAAAGCTAGCTTTTTCTTAACTATTTTTCTTTAGTTAAATCCTGATAATAAATGGTCAAGTCATCGATGTATTTCTTGGCCACGTTAACCTTGGGTTTCCTTGGCTTACCGTCGGAATTATGCCCTTGGTTAAACGGCTTCTGTTTAAGGATTTCAAAACTAATCCTATTAATGGAAAGAAGGCAAATACCGACGACTTCCACGCTGTATTTGAAATTCTTCCCAGACTCGTTAATCAATTTTTCCTCGTCTGTTTCCGGGTGGTCGCGCAGGGTATTCCAAAATTTAGTTGCGACATAGCCGTGGTCAGAATCCTTTTCCGCTTTCAAGTCCAGACACAAATAGTAAACTCGGCCATCGTGATCCTCGACAACTTTTTCGAAACTCTCGATTGTGTTTCCCATAATTGAATCGCCGCTAGAATGCGTCTTAAGATCAAGGTAAATCGCTTTTTCTTTGCTGATTACCATATCGAAATCGATGCCTTCTTTGGTTTTATCGTTGTGCCAAACCAATTTAGACGTCGGGTTTCCTTTTAAGTATTTTTGAACTAGGAATTCAAAATACCATCCCTCCCAGCGGTTTTGCCGATAATTGTTGAATCCTGCGTCACGCATTTCCTTCATGCATTCAATCGCATTCCATTTCTTGGGAATGAATTTAGATATGTCGGTGGCACAGTTAGCCAGGAATTGGTCGACTTCACTTAATAGATCAACCTTCTCGTCAGCAATCAAGCGACTAATATAATCGACGAACCCATCTTTTTTATATACGCGAACGTCGTTCCCATTGCGATCTCGCTTGCTGAAATAACCGTTTAACTGGGCGTACTGCAAGTTAAAGACGTTAACATGAGCTGAAGAATTGTGACTCTTTTTATCAATGAATTGATTGGGGTCATAAACGACATACAACCGGACATCTCGATAGTGATAAATACCGAGGTAAACCGATTGAAGACCCTTCCCTGAATTGTCCAAAACATACTTCGGATAGTAATCCGGCAGTTGCATTCTCTTTTTGTCGGCAGTCCAAGAATGGCCAAGGAAAGTTATGTTTTTGACAAGCAATGCGACTTTACTGGAAACGATAAATTGTTTCCGGTCCTTCCTAACACGATCGCCGAAAAGTTCTTGCAGCACCTTGAATATTTCCGTGCGAGTGTATGAGGAATCGTAATCTAAAACTAACGAACCATCCGATTTGATTTGCGATACTTTTTCCATATCCTACTTCCCCTTCTTGTGGGCCATCTTGTATTCGACGAAGCGGAGGTCGAAGTCGGCGACGAAGGAGGACCGCATCGGGTTAAGGAGTTCGACATACCCCACTAGCCCGGTCGGTTCCAAAATCCTATAAGCGGTCATGAAAGCGTTGTTCTCCTCGTCCATCCCCGGTATATCGATCTGATTGGGGGACCCAATGATGACCATCTTGGTGTATTCCCCGATCCGGGTGACTAAAGTCTGCAGTTCATCGAGGGTCAGGTTCTGGGCCTCGTCGACTAAGATTATGCAGTTCTCGAACGACCGGCCCCGCATGAACTCGGGGGCTAGGGGGACGATATCGTTGGGGAGCTTCTGATAAGCCTTGGGCATCAGGTCCTCGTCCTCTAAGATCCCCTTCAGCTTCTTCGGCTGCCTTACCTTCTCCGGGATGACCCCTTCATTCCTAGCTTTCTGCATTAAGTGGTTGTAGTTATCGAGCAACGGCCCTAAGTAAGGGGCGTACTTATCTTCCTCGGTCCCTTTGAGGTAACCGAGCCGATGACCGATCTCGACCGGCTCGCGGACGTAGAAAAGGGTCTTGTATTTCTTCTTCGCCCCTTTGCCTCTTACTAAGGATAGGGCCCCGGCTAAGGCGGCGAAGGTCTTGCCCGTCCCGGCCGCCCCGACGCAGAAGACGACCGGCTTCCGCGCCGGGTCCTCATTGATCTGGCGGATCAATTCCCGTTGTCCGGGGTTGGATCCGAAATCGACGCCGAAAAGGGTATAGGGATTAGTCGCGACCATTTTTGCCTCCAGGAAACATCGATTAAATGATAAAGGGCGATCTAGTTTGGGTAAATAGCCAAAAACCGGCAAAAAAGTTTATCAACTTTTGCCAATTCTATCCTACAATGCGAAGGCAATGAAAAAGGAACCGATTGGAAAATTCGTGGAACGGAGACGGAAATTGCTCCGCCTCACCCAGACTGAGTTAGCCAGCTACGTCGGCTACTCGCCCCAGGCCTTCTCGAAATTCGAGGCTGGCCGCCTTTCGATTTCCTTGCTCGTCGCCCCAAGCTTAGCCAACGCCTTGAACCTAACCCTCGACGATTTGTTCGCCAGACGGGAAAACGACAGTCAAATCGTCAATAAGCCCTTGGATCCGGAAATCATCTCAGTCCAATTGCAGTTCTTCCGCAATGCCCGCGGCTTAACCCAAAACGAACTCGCCGTCAAAACCGGCGCTTCAGTCCGCAGCCTCCGTTCCTATGAATTAGGCGACGCGGTCCCGACGCTGACTTTCATCGACCGGCTGCTTGAGGAATTCAACCTCGAATCGAGCTATATCCTTTATAAGAACCCGATGATGATGGACACCAACTTGGCCGCCAGTATCCGCTCGGGCCAAATCCGGACCAAAAAGAAGAAACAGCTTTACGCTTCTTTGCTCGGCATCTTCTCCTGCTTCGTCGCCGCCGTCGGGGTCGGGGTCGCCCAGATCTCGAGAGCCGGCGCCCTCCGGTTAGGCCTAAACGAGCAAGTCGATGAGGCCAGCCAGCTTTACGAAGCCCAACTCCCAGTGGTTGAACCCTCGGAAGACGATACCAGCGCCTCGAACGAGACCTATTTGCTCTCCGATATCGACTTATAAGCCGTTGGGGAAGATAATACCCCCGATGAGAACCCCGCCTTTCCTTAGCTTAGCTTCAACGATCAACTTGATCGCCCCGTCTTTCGGATGCAATATCGAACCCTATTTCACCCGGCTTGAAGCCGCGATCGAAAACTTCCGGAAATGGGGATACCAAGTCAAAGTCGGGCCGAACGTCTATTTAGCCGATGATCCGATCGCCTCGGCCTCGGCTCAATTAAGGGCCAAGGAATTCATGGACGCCTACCTTGACCCAGAAACCGACTTAGTCCTTTCCGTCGGCGGCGGGGAGATCATGAACGAGATCCTGCCCTACGTCGATTTCCCTAAGATCAAAGAAGCCGACCCCAAGTGGTTCATGGGCTTCTCCGACAACACCAACCTCTCTTTCCTATTGCCGATCCTAAGCGAGGTCAAAGCCATCTACGGCCCCAATGCCCCCTCTTTCTATGAGAAAAAGCCCCGGGTCAACCAAGCCGATGCCTTGGCCCTGCTTTCGGGGGTTAACCATGTCGAAGGCTATCCGAAGTGGACTTATGGCAACAAAAAAGAGGATCCGTATCTGAAACTCTGCTCCTATCGCCGGCCCAATAAGATCGAAGGACAGAATTATTCCGGACCAGTCCATGGGACCTTATTAGGCGGCTGCCTCGATTGCATCTTATCCATCTGCGGCACCCCTTTCGATAAAGTCGCCGATTTCGTCAAGGATAAGGAGATGATCTTCTTCCTCGAATGCTGCGACCTCAATCCCCTCTCCTTCAGAAGGGGGCTATTCCAACTAAAACAAGCCGGCTATTTCCGCTCGACCAAGCTCTTCATCTTCGGCCGCCCCCTCCATTATGGGGAGACGGCGTTTGGGCTCGGGTTCAAGGAGATGGCGTTGGAAATACTTGGCGACTTAAACGTCCCGCTGATCTTCAATGCCCCGCTTGGTCACTTGCCGCCCTCGTTGCCTTTCATCGAAGGGGCCGAGGCGACGGTGAGTTTGAAACTCGACGGCTTGGAGGTCGTCTATGATTGAGAAAGACCTCCCCCATTATCGGCGTTTAACCATCGTCGTCGGCCTCGCCCTTTTCGTCTTGGCGACCGCCGTCATCTTCTTGCTCGGCTTAGCCAAAGGGCTATTGGAGGAATGGGGGCCGGAGCTAGCCGACGCCGCGATGGGCTTGATGCCGACCGGGATCTATGTCTATATCGCCGTCATGGCCGGGATGTCTTTAACCTGCGCTTCGTCCACCGGGATGCCTTTATTCGCTTTGACCCCGAAAGCCGACCGGGAGAAAAACGGGGCGACGCTCGACATCATCGAGATCATCCTCTGCATCCTCGGGATCGGCTTATCCTTGCTTTCCCTTGGGAACCTCTTCGGGGAGATCACCGAAGCCAAAGCCTTCCTGCTTGGCACCCCGGCCTTAATCGCCTATTTGATGCGAATGGTCCGATTGATAATCCCCGCCTTCAGAAGCGAGGAGGAGAAAACCGTCCGCTTGGGCATCCTCTTCTTCCTCTTCTCCTTTATTTTCGCCTTTCTCCCCGAATGCCTGGCCTTCGTCTTTTACCAAGGCTATTGGATGTTCCTTTTCTTGCTGATCCCGTTGCTTTATTTGGCTTTGCTTTTCGTCCCGGAATTGCAGGATAAGGAAAGCGATATCTAAGCAAATCCCCCTTGTTTTATCAGTTTTCCCCTTCCTTCGATCGGAAGGTTTTTTAGGTAGAGTTTGACTTAACTTCAACAGAAGCCTAAATATCGGCTGGAGGAAGCAATCATGAAGAAAGCGTTGATCCTAGGTCTCTCATCCTTAGTCCTTTTCCCCTATTGACCGATCCCAAGGCCAAAGTCTATCGCGACGCCGGCGAATTGTTTCGCGACTTAGATAAGTAAAAGGCGGAGCCCCCAGCCCCGCCTCGCACTTATTTCGCCTTGCTGAGGTAATAAGCCCGGGCTGAGAAATCGAACATGATCCGCCCGGTTTTCGATATCCCGGACCCCGACCATTTCATCCCGAGTTTCAAACCCGAATGGGCCAAGGCCGCCCCGCTTAAGGTGACCTCAGTCGTCTCACTCGGATAACGGTAGACTTTGCTCACCGCATTGGCCACCACCCCATCGGGTTTGAGCTTGACCGGGGAGATCTGATTGACCATATCGCCGAAGTCGCGGATATCGAAGTATTCCGGGCGGGTGGCGATGGAGTAATCGGCTTCTTCCTCGAGTCCTTTGACCCGGAGGATCTCAAGGCTCGGCAACGGGTGATTGACCCCCGAGCAGAAACTAATGAGCATCTCGTCGCCCTTTTTCGAGGCCATGACGATGTTCTCCCCGAACGAAAGATCGACCGGGTCGCCATAAAGGGCTAAATCCCGATGCTTTTTGTAAAAGGCGATCTGTTCCTTGATCTCCTCTTGGTCTAAGCCGGAGAGGTGATTAAGGTCCAATTCATAGCCGAGCGCCCCCAGCATCGCCACGTCGAACTTGGTCCCGAAGGTGGTCTTCCGGAACATCTGATGGGATATTTTGGCCGAGACGTGATTGGAGAAGGTTGAAAAAGGATAGCCAAGCGACAAAGCCCTTTGGATCTTCGCCCGTTCATAGGAATCGGTGTCGTCGCTCACCCAGGTATAGGGGAAGAAGGACATCATCCCGAGGTCGAACCGCATCCCCCCAGAGGCGCAGTTCTCGAAAAGGGTATCGGGGCATTGCCCAACGATCCGACCCAAGACTTTATAGAGTCCAAGGTAATAATCGTAGATGGCCGCTTGATCGATGTCGGAGAAGGCCCGGTTGCAGTCCCACTTAATATAGTCGAGATGATAATCCTTAACGGCGTTGACGATGGTCTCGACCAAGAAGTCCTGGACGGAGGCTTGCCGTAAATCGAGGATCAATTGATTACGGCACAAGGCCGGTTCCTTCCGCTCGCTTAAGACATATTCCGGATGGGCCCGATAGAGGTCGGAATCGGGATTGACCATCTCCGGCTCGAACCAAAGGCCGAACTTCAGCCCCCTTTCGTGGACGAAATCGGCTAAAGCCGCCATCCCTCCGAGCACTTTCCTCTTATTGACCGTCCAATCGCCTAAGCCAGACTTATCGTCGTTCCGCTTGCCGAACCAGCCGTCATCTAAGACGAAGAGCTCGACCCCAAGGTCGGCCGCCTGGTCAACCAAGGAATGGATCTTCAAGGTGCTGAAATCGAAGAAAGTCGCCTCCCAGTTGTTGTAGACGATCGGTCGGGGGACGTTGACGAATCGTTCCCTTATGACGTGATTATGGATAAAGTCGGCATTGGCTTTCCTTAAGCCATTGGCCCCCTGATCGGAATAGGTCAAGACGGCCACCGGCGAATAGAAGGTCTTATTGCATTTGACCCCGTAATGGAAATCGGTTGAAGGAAGCCCTTCTTGGACTCTTAGCCGGTAAAAGGAATCGCGGCTCACCGAGATCTCGTAGGAGCCGGAATACATAAGGTTGAAGCCATAGGCCTCGCCTTCGTCTTTGGTCGCTTCGGGGCCGAAGATGGCGAAGAAGGGGTTGAAGCAATCGGAAGAGGCCCCGGTCAAGCCTTTGAACTTCAATTCGCCTTTGGGGAGATCGAGCAATTCGGCTTGGGCTTCGGCGCCCCAACTGGAAGAAAGGAAATAGCCCTTTTGCCCAAGATAAGGGAAATCGAGGGAGAAGGAAGCCAGGTGATTGATATAAAGGACCTCAGCCCCTTCGTTATGGATGGTGGCATAACGGGCAATAGCCTTGGGATAAACAATGTAATGAAGTTCCAAGGACGCCTGGCCTTCTTTGTCGCGCAGGAGCAAGACCAATTCCTCCCCGCCCCGGGGCAAAGGGAAGGGATTCGAGCGGTCGGCCTCCTCGTTGATCCAATAATCGGCATAACGGAAATCGAAGACGGTTTTCCCATTTCTTTCTAAGCTATAAGAAGGGGTAAGGTAATCGCCTTTGCCAAGGCCCGAGACCTCTAAGGGGACGAGGTTCAGCGTCGTCTCGCCATCGCTATATACCGCCCGGCCGGTCGGAATCGAATAATCGAGGTTCAAGGAGGGGATGTCGCTCTCTTTGACCTTGCCCCCGTAATGGAGGAGGGTCGGGCGACGATCGTGGATATAGATGACGTAACTCGCCACCTCATTAGTCAGGATGAATGCGCTTCCAATGGCCTTTATCATGTTGCTTGCTCCGTGTATCGTAATAATGTTATCGCTTTTGCTTATGTCTATCTATTATGTTCGCCACGGCCAGACGGCCTATAACCTCGCTTACAAAATCCAAGGGAGCATCGACGCCCCCTTAGACCAGACGGGGATCAAGCAGGCCGAGGCGACCCGCGATAAGCTTAAAGACGTCCATCTCGATTTGATTTTCTCCTCCCCCTTAATAAGGGCTAAGAAAACCGCCGAGATCATCAACGAGGCCCATCATCTCGACATTCAATTCGTCGACGCCCTCCGGGAAGAGCATTATGGCGACTTCGAGGGCAAAAGCCGGCATGGGGAGGATTATTTCAAGCAACGGTCGAGCTTCGCCCACCGCTACCCGAATGGGGAATCCTACCTCGACGTCGCCGCCCGGGTCTTCCCGTTCCTTGATTACCTGAAAAAGAACTATAAAGACAAAGATATCCTTTTAGTCGCCCATGGGGGCATCTCCCGCATCGTCAACGCCTATTTCGTCGACGATATGGAAAACGAGCAGTTCATCTCCTACTTAATCGATAACTGCGAGATCAAGCGTTACGAGTTCAAATAGCCTTCGTCTTCTTCGCTAGGTATTCCCTCTCCTCCGCGTTCAATAAGGGGGAGAGTTTTTCTTTGACTTCGGCGTGATAGTTATTGAGCCAATCTTTTTCTTCTTGGGTCAACAGCGATTTATCGAGGCAGCTGGTTTCAATTGGGACGTAGGTGATGGTCTTGAATTTATAGAAGGTCCCGCATTCGTTGCTAAAGGCCGGGACGCAGAGGAGGTTATTCTCGATCCGGATCCCGTATTTCCCTTCTTTGTAGACCCCGGGCTCGACGGTGGTGATCATCCCCGGGACGATGTCGGCCCCATCATGGCGGCCGGCGTCTTTATAACGGAAAGCGTTCGGCCCTTCGTGGACCACGTTCATATACCCGACCCCGTGGCCAGTCCCGCATTTGTAATCAAGCCCCTCCTCCCACATCACTTCCCGGGCCAGCCCATCTAAGCACCGCCCGTTGCTGCCGGCAATGAAGACGGCTTTTGACAAGGCGATGAGCGATTTCAAGGTCAAGGTGTAGTCATGCATGAATTCATCCGTCGGCTTAATCGGGAAGGTCCGGGTGGTATCGGTCGTCCCGCCGAAATAAGTGCCGCCGGAATCGAGCAATAAGGCGATGGAATCCGTGGTCACGGGGGAGTATTTATCTTCGCTCGGGGCATAATGCATCATGGCGGCATTGCTCCCGACCGAGGAAATGTTCTCAAAGCTTTCCTCGATGAACCCTTCGTTAAGGGAACGGCAATAATGGAGATAGAGGGCTAAGCTCCATTCATCGGTTCGCCCCGCTTCCTTTAAGCGGCGTTCAAGTTCCATTTGGAACCGGAGAACGGCGGTCCCGTCCTTGATCTGGGTGGCGATGGTATTGGCGATCTCGACCGGGTTTTTGATGGCTTTCATCAATCGGGAAGGCGACGGACCTTCGATCGGCTCAGCAAATAAATAATAAAGCTCGGCGTTGAGGTTATTGGAATCGAGCAGCGTCGGAACCTCTTTCACCGTCCTTAAAAAGGGCAATAGCTCATCTAAAGGCCGGACTTCGGTCGCCTTGTAAGTCGCGGGGACCCTGGAGGGATCGACGAAGAGGATATCCTCTTCTCCTAAATACAAATAGGAATGGAACAAGGGGGCGTAAGGGATGTCATGACCCCTTAGATTGGTAAGATAAGCAATGTCGTCTAAGGTAGAGATAAGGACGGCCTTGGCGGCCTTCAATTGGGCTTTGACCCGGGCGATCTTGCTTCCGGCGGATTCGCCAGCGATGTCTAGGCTCAGTTCAAACAAGGGATCGTTAGGCAAAGCCGGTTTCTGCTCAACCAAGTAATCAAAGCTTAGATCTTGGACTTCCCCGAGTTTCTTCAACGACTGAATGAAGCCGATCGGGGCGATGAGAAAGGAGGTGGCCAACGGGAAAAGGGAGTTCGAAGCCAAGTATTCATTCAGAGTCGGCACCCCCGGGGTCCCCATCTCCATCAATTGAATGGAGGTTCCGGAAAGTTCCTGCTTAGCCGAGATGAAGAACCGGCCATCAGTCCAAAGCAAAGCCGCTTCTTGAGAAATAAGCAAATAGGCATTGTCGCCGGTGAAGGGGCAAAAGAACTTCCGCTCGGCCCCGTAATAGGGAAGCGGGGTCTCGCTGTTATGGGGGTCACCGGTTAAGACGAGGTAGGCCTTGACCCCATTCTTTTTCATCTCCGCCCGTAAGTGGGCGATCCGTTCATCGTAGATATTCATGCTGCGCTCCTAAACGAGGTTTCGAGGAGAATCCGCTCGAGCCCTTTGGTTATTTCGATAAAATGGCTTTGCTTGTCGGGACTGCTTAGATAGATGTCCTTAAAATGGGCCAAAGCCTGCTTTTTGTCTTCGCTATCCTCATTATACCCATCGCGGATCCCTTCATAGAGAGCCCCGGCCATCGCTTGGGCTGGACCAAAGCAATCGATGAGGTCCATCCCTTCCTTATTGGCGAGGTTCACCGTCAAACTGCCGATTAAGACCTCGGAGAGTTTTAGAAACTTCTCCTGATTCGGGTCGGGCGGGAAATCCCCCCACTCCGGCAATTTGGTCTCGTCTTGGCCAATGAGGAGCTGGCGTTTTAAGACCAAGGAGGAGAGGCTGATCATCGCTAAATCAAACAACGCCCCATAGAGGTCTTGGTCAAGCAAGGAATAGCCGACGAATAAATAGGAGACGTTCGGGGCTAAATCGGGGCAAAATTGGTTTAAGGCCGATAATAGATATCCACCGGCTTTCCCGTCGGCGTAGATCTCTTTTGGGGAGACATCGATCGTGGCTTTTTCCATAACGCGGCTAATATAACACAAAAACCCGATGGAAGGGCTAGGGGTCGGGCCTTCCATCGGGCAACGCATATTTTAGTCAAAGCGAAGTCTAGGTCAATAAGAAAAATAAACTTTTTTGCCGCCGCTTCAACTCTTGACGTCAATCGGCCCAATAACGTCGATTAATTGGCCGTTCTGATAGATCAAAGTCAGGCGAAAACGGGTGTTGGAGAGGAGCCGGGGCAAGAAGACTTTGTCCCCTTCCCACATCGGGAGACTAAAAATGTCGTTTTCCTCGACATAACGGAGTTCCCCTTCGTCGCAGTTGGTGTTTAGTTGCCCTATCGTTTCCTCGACCCGGAACAAATACATCCGTTCGGCGTAGGAGGGGAAAGCGACGAAATCGATCCGCCCTAAATAGGCCTGTTTGCTGACGGTTAATCCGGTCTCTTCGGCGAATTCCCGTCTACTGGCTTCAAGGTAGGTTTCGCCCTCTTCGACATGGCCTCCGATGCCTAAATACTTACCCTCATTCAGATCGTTTCTCTTCTTGTCGCGATAAAGCAGCAGATATTTGGAGCCTTGCTTGTAATAGCTTAAGGTGGTGAATTCCTTAGGACGTTTAGCCAGCGCCAACGCTTGTTGCCGTAACCTTACGGCATCCTCGATTTCCGCGATGACTCTTTTGAAATCCTTATTGATCTCAAAGCCCCAATAACGGAGGACCTTATATCCTTGCTTGGCCAACTCAGCGTTCACTTCCGCGTCCCGGGCCATGTTCCGTTTAATCTTCGCTACCCAATAATCCCGATGGGTTGCGAGTTTGGCTTCATTTTCCGCGAATTTATACCCATGCCAAAACTCCGAATCGGCGAAGACAGCCAGCCGAATCCCGGGAAAGAGAATATCCGGATGGCCGAACGCCCGTTTGGAATTGGTTAAGAATCGGAAGCCATCGGAGTATAGCCGCTTCCTTAGTTTTAATTCGATCCCCGTATCCTTGCCTTTGATATGGCTCATGGTGAAGGAGACGACGGCGGGATCCCGGCTCATTTCTTTTTCTTCCCCTGCCCTTTGGCCCCGCTCCGCTTCTTCGGGTCATATTTGATCCCTTTGCCGACGGTTTTGACTTCTTTTTCCTTTTCCTTGGTCTCGGAGGCTTCATTAAGTTTGCTGACAACCTCTTCGCAGGCCCCTTTGACCTCGTCGAGTTTTTGCCCGGTGGCTTCCAGTGTCTCCTTGGTCAGGGCGTTCATGGTCTGGTCAAGCAAAGCGCTGACGGCGGCGAACTTGCTGGCAAAGGATTCGATCTTCTCGACCCAGGAGGATAAGGCATCGAGTTGGCGGTTATATTCGCCTAGGCGGTTATGGAGCGATTCGACCTGGTCGGATAATTCGGCGAGCCGGCTATCAAAGCTTTCCTCCACTTCCTTAATTGAGGCGATGTCCTCCTCTAATTGCTCAAGGCTCTCTAAGGTCTTGATCAACTTGTCATCGGCGTTTTCCATTGGCGTTATCTCCTTTCAAGGCGTTTTTTATCTTCTTGCCGAGTTTCCGGCAACTGAAATCGAAGAAGGTGGCTTTCTCTAAGAAAGTGGATTGCTCCACCACCTTCCGGAATAAGTCGACCACATCCCCTTCTTCCTGGGAGGTATGGGTTAAATGGAGCAAATCGGCTTTCTCCTTTTGCCCCAATCTCCGATAGAGGTCACGAAGATGGGCGAGGTCATTTTGGCTAAGAAGGAAATTGATGTAGTCGCTTTCCCAATTAGAGGAATCGCGGAGGTTGAGGCAATCCTCGTAATGGACGTAGGTTTCGGCGATCTTCAGTAGCCGTTCCCCTTCTTTGTCTTCTTTTACCCGTTCGAAGGCCCGTTTGGCTCCGAGGTAATCGCGCTCGGCTAGTAACCGCTTCCCATGGGCGATCCAATGCTTCGGGTCGACGATGTCGCGGAATAAGGAGCGATAATCCTCAAATGGCAAGGGCTCAAGGCTCACTAAAAGTTTTTCCTTTGAAACCTCCGGAACATCCTCCTCGTAAATCAGGATCTGGTTACGGGCCCGGGTCAAGCCGACGTAAAGCCGGTTGAACATCATCCGGTGGATAGTCGAGGCATGGGTCGAGGAGTCTTTGCCTTCTAAGCAAGCGGCAAACTCCTCCCCGAATTCGCTTAGGAAATCGACTAAGACCACCGCGTCCCATTCCCGGCCTTTGGCTTCCCCGACCGAGAGGAAGGAACTTTGAATATAGGTTTGAACGGTCGGATCCTCAATCGGCTTCAAACTGACCTTCTTGGCTTTGCAAGAGGATGGCGAAGGGAAGAGGAAGACGATGTCGGCGTCAGAAAGGGCGGCCACTTTGACGATATCGGCGAACTTCCCTTTCTCCTCGATATAGGCGACGAAGAGGTCCTCTTGGTCTTCCCGCAAGGATTTCTCCTCGGCGTCGAGTTCCTGCTTCTGGGCCCCAATCGATTCCTTCTTGATGGTTTTCAGCTTATTGATGAAAGCCAGAAGGTTGGGGCCGCTTCGATAGGAGCCATCAAGGGATAAGGTCGAGATCTTGAATGAATGGTCGAAGTATTCGGTCAAGGCGGCATTAGCCCGCGACCAGGAGAAGATGGTCGGGTTGACGCATTGGTTCTCGTCGCCATATAGATATAAGGAAAGCCGTCGGGTCTCCTTCCTCCCTAAATACGGCAATAAGGAGATGAACTGGAGCTCAGTCAGATCCTGGTATTCATCGAGGACCACCGCGCTATAGGAATGGCTCCGTTTCTTCTTATTAATGAGCCGGCAAGCCAAGAGGTTATCGGTCGCGAGGCCATCGGCTTTAAGCTGCTTTTCATAAGCCACCCCGATCTCGTAAATAACCGAAGCCAGTTCGCTGGATATCGAAGGCTCATCGGCCATCTTGGATAGGAATTGATCAAGGCTCAATTTAGATGATTGTTCACACTCTTTCGAGCCGAACATCAATCCCCGAAGGAAGAGATACACCCGGCTGGCTTGGGCGGCCCTTGACCCGCCAATAGCTTTCAGTTTTTTGCTTAGCGGAGGCCGTTTATCCAAGTAATCGAGCAGGAAGGAATGGAAGTAAGCCTCATCGGCTAACTTGGCCCCACCAAGCTCGGAGGAAGCGAGCTCGGCGTAGGTATAGCATTCGACGTTATTGGCCCCCATTTCCGAGAGCTTTTTCTCGGCATAATCCCGCAAAGCCGGCTCGTAAGTCAAATACAGAACTGAGCCATTTCCTTGTAAATCAAGGCAGTTTTGCAAGGAAAGAATGGTTTTTCCCGTCCCGGCGGAGCCGATGAAGGCGACCGGTGGGACCAAACTGGCATTCCGGAGCAAATTGAATTGCTTTTCGCTTGGATAAGCAATCGAATCAGTCTTCTTCTTGTTGACGTCGAGGAACACCCGTTCGAGCTGCAAAGAGCGGTTCTCCTTCAACCGAGCCTCCCAAAAGGCGGCCCACTCGCCCTGCTGGTCATGCTGCTCATGGGGAATGATGTCAAGCAGCAAGACATCGGAGGAGAGGAAATTCCGGTTGGCTAAGCTCGGATAACGGGCGGCGTCGGAACCGAAGATGAAGAAAATTCGGGCGGCGGCGTAATCGACGCCCTTAAGGCGGAACTTATGGATCTTTTTGATCTGTTTGTGGTTCCGGCTTTCCAAATATTGCCGGAAACTGCCTTCGCTCCGGGTGATGATCTCTTTCTGCAGATTGGCGATCTCCTCTTCGGCCTCCGGATGCTTATCGACGAGTTTAGCCAAGGAGGTCTGGAAACGGAAACAACGGAATAAGCGCCGTTCCTCGACCAAGTCGAAATCGACTTCCGGCTCTTCCTCTTCGATTGGGGCTTCAGGCAAAGGAGGTTCGGGGACCGTGGGAACGAACGGCTCTTCTTTGATTGGCTCGGGGGTGACAACCGGCTCGGGTTCCGCTGCCTTTTCTTCGACCGCGTTTTCCTTTTCGTAGATCGAATACAGGAAATTGCCGGAGACGAAATTATTATCGACCGAGACGTCAATGCTTGAATAGGCCAGGATCGGCAGTTTATTCTTCCGTCCCAATTGAAGGACAAGATAAAACAAGGGCTCGCCGATATGGCGGAGCAAAACCTGCGAGGCGACTTTGGCTTGGTTCCCGACCGCAGCCAGAATGGCGTAATCCTCCGGACGGAAATCGGCTAAAAGGTCGTAGACCAAGTCGCCAGAAGGAAGGGCCCGCGGGCAATAGATGCAATGGTCATCGAACTCGGGCTTGCCATTCGATAGTTCCTTCTCGATTCGGGATTTGATCGAGTAATTGGCCGGATTCCCGACCAACTGGTAATAGGTGTTGCGGGAGACGGCCGCCCCGGGTCGGAAATCATAGGTCGGGTTGACCTTGACGTAAGTCCGGTAGCTGGGTTTCTTCCGGTAATTGGGGTTGGCTTCAAGGTTGGGGATTGGCCCTTTCCTTTCGGCTTCAAAGGCCGGTTTCTTGAATTGCCCGATGTTCGCCGGGGCTATTTTCGGCTTGGGATCGAAGGAGCCGGTGATCCGTTTGGGCTTCTTCGACGAGCCCGGGGTGAACGGCGGGGCAAAGGCAGGGATATCCGGCTGTTCGGCCGATTCTTCCTCTTCTTCCACGTTTCGGGGGCTATAGCCGAGGTTCCTTATCTTCTTTTTGGCGTTAGTCTGAAAATAGCCTTGCACTTCCGGAACGTCGGCTTCCTCTTCCTCCTCTTCGTAACGGGGTTTAACCCGTCGACCAGGACTAACCAGAGGGATGTATTTCGGGTCGTCGAAGAGGCTGCGGAGTTCGCGGAGCCAATAATGCTGTCCCTCGGCCACCACGTGGTATTCCTCGAACAAGGCGACGGCGATCTCCCCATTAGCCAAATTCACGACATAAGAGGGAATGAACCCACCTAAATGGGCCAATAAGACATATAACGGGGTTCCTTTTTCATCGACTTCATAGGCGACGATGGTCCAATCGGCTAAGGAAAAGGAAAACAATTCCTCTTCGTCTTCGTCTAGCAAGACATAATCCCGGGGGTAGCCGGCGTGGCCTTTCCGGAAATAAAGGGAACTATAGGCCGCCAGCCTTTTCTCTAAGTCGGGGCAGAGGTCAGCGTTGGTCTCGGGATCATAACGGAGGCGGATGGCATGGCCCTTATATAATTTATCACCGTAGCAAAACATCCGTCTTCCTCGTCTAGAAGTGTAGAATAAAACCGCCTAAAAGGATAAGCAAGTGGAAAGATTAACCAAGGCTAAAGAAGCCAATCGCCCTCTATTGGCTAAATTGCTAAATCGGATCGAGGACGGCTTGGAACGGGCGGGGCTCGCGAGCTTCGAAACCTTCTATCCCCAGCCGATTGACCTCGACCATGTCTATGTCTATTCCTCAGCCCGGCGGGACCTCGGGATGTTTGAGATCGGCTCAAGCCTCGATGACTGCTTCCCCGCTGGAAAAGCCTTCAAAAACAGCGAATCCGTCTTCGAACGGATTGCCTACAAAGGGGAACGAATCATCCTCATTAAGTTCTTAGGCATCGATCCGGCCTATGAAGGGCAAGGGTATGGACGGAACCTTTTAGCCTCAATCCATAGCCAATTCAAGGAGACTTCCTTCTTCGTCTATCTCCCTAAACTTTACCAAAGGGCGGTTTCCTTCTTTCGCCTTTCCGGTTATTACCCGGTCAGCCAAGACGGGGAATTAGCCAAGGAAGATATGGTTTTATTATGCCGTCCCTATCAGCCCTCGGGCTTATGCCGGGAAGCTAGGTTTTAAGCCAATTGCGAATTATACAATTCAGCGAAGAAACCGTTTTGGGCCATCAATTCGCCGAAATTCCCAGCCTCGATGATCTTCCCCGCTTTCATGACCAAAATATAATCGGCGTTCCGAATAGTGCTTAACCGGTGGGCGACGACTAAGGAGGTCTTGCCTTTCATCAATTCGTCAAAAGCCGAAGCCAAAGACAATTCCGTCCGGAGGTCGATATTGGACGTCGCTTCATCAAGCAAGACAATCTCGGGGGCGAGCAGGATGATCCGGGCGACGCAGAGCAATTGCTTCTCCCCCATCGAGAGGCCGGAGTTATTGCCGACGATCGTGTCGTAGCCACTAGGCAACCGGCGGATGAATTCATCGGCATGGGCCTTTTTGGCGGCCGCGACGATCTCCTCAAAGCTGGCCTCGGGTTTGGCGAAGGCGATGTTGTCCTTCACCGACATATTGGCGAGCCAGGTATCTTGGAGGACCATCCCGATATGGGAACGGAGCGAATGCTTCTTGATTTGCTTCGAATCGATCCCGTTGAAATAGAATCCGCCCTCCTGGGGGTCATAGAACCGCATAAGAAGATTGATGATGGTCGTTTTGCCGCATCCCGTCGGGCCGACAAGGGCGATCTTATGGCCTTTATAGACATCGAGGGAGAAGTCGTCGATGATCTTCTGCCCTTTGGTATAGCCGAAGTTCAGATGCTTGGCTTCCAAGGATTCGACTTTATCCACCAGTTCGATCTCCCCTTCGTCAATATCATCCGGGCTCTCGATCTCTTCTTGGACTCTGGCTAAGCTGGTTAAGGCGTAGAAGACGTCGCTCGCGGCATCGGCGATCTCGTTGAAGGGGGTCATGTATTGGAGGGAGTAAGTCAGGAAAGAGGACAAAGCCCCGACCGAGAAGGCGACCCCGAGGTTAAGATCAGCGACGATGATATAAGCCCCGAAGAGGATGACCAAGCCATAGATGAAGTTATTGACTAGGCGGGTCCCGGGGTTAATCCAGGAGGCGGCGAAGCTGGCTTTGAAGTTGGCTAAGCGTACTTCTTCGTTAACTAAGGCAAACGTTTCTTCCTTCTCTTGGGCTAAACCATAGGATTGGATCGATTCCAAATTGGTGATCGACTCTAAGCCATAGGCGTTGAGTTGGCCCCGTTCGGCCGATTGCTTCTTGAAGTATTTGGCGTTTCTTGTGCTGATGAATTTTGAGACCAAGGCCGAAACCGGGGTCAAGACCACGACCAATAAGGCCAAGGCATAGTTCAAATAGAACATGAACACCAAGGTGATGAGGATCTGAACCGCCCCTTCATAGACCGCCCCGGCCCCGGTGATGAGGCCGGTCTGGACGTTCTCGATATCGGCGATGAGCCGTTGGATCAAATCGCCATGGTCTTTGGAGTCGATATAGGAAATCGGGGCGTGCAGATACTTGGCAAAGAGGTCATCCCGCATCTTCTTCACCACCCGGTTCCCAATGATCGAGACCGAGAAATCGAAGAAATAACGGAACACCGAGCCTAATAAAAGCAAGCCGAGACAGAGGATCAGATGGACCCCGATGTCGAAATTGCCCTCCTCTAAGCAATCGACGGCTAAACCGGTGATGAAGGGGATCGCCATCTTCGAGGCGACGGAGAGCGAGGCGAAAAGAAGCGAAAGCACGCACAGGGGGTAACTGCCTTTTAAATAGGGAAGCAAACTCTTGATCTTCTTCATAACTTTACCTCACTTGAGCCTCGAAGGTCTGTTTATAAATCGGGCAGTTTTCCAATAGCTCCTCGTGTTTCCCGACCCCGACGACCGCCCCTTTGTCTAAGACGTAGATCCGGTCGCAGTCTTTGATCGAGGTCGCCCGCTGGGAGACGAGGATGAGCGAGACGTTCTTCCGTTTCTTGATGTTGGTCCGGACCAATAGATCCGACTTGTAGTCGAGGGCCGACGTGCTGTCATCCAAGATCAGGATCGGCCGTAACGAGCAAAGGGCCCGGGCGATGAGCAGCCGTTGCTTCTGCCCGCCCGAGAGGTTGGCCCCGCCCTCCTCGATCGGGTGATTCACCCCGTCGGGATAACGGGAGACGAATTCCTCGGCCAAGGAATCGCGGAGGGCGGACTGCAAGGTCGCCTCATCGCAATTAGGGTTCCCCAAGGCCACGTTGTCTTTGACGCTCCCCTTGAACAGCTGGGCTTTCTGCAAGACGATGGCGATTTGGCTCCGGATATCGTCCGCCCTCAGGGAAGAATAGGGGACCCCGCCATAATAGAGGGCCCCGTCATTGGGGTCGACAAAGCGGAGCAGCAGCGATAGCAACGTCGATTTGCCGGAGCCCGTCCCGCCGAGGATCCCGATCGATTCGCCTCGGTTCAACAGGAAATCGACGTGGTCGACCGCGAGCGACTCGCCCCCATAGGATAGACAGGCCTTATTGGCTTCGAGCAGCGGCTTGCCATCCTCGACTTCCGGCAAGGGCTTATCCCCGTCTTGGATCTTCGATTCCAAGGAAAGGAAGGCGTCGAGCCGCTTCTTGGAGGCATAGGCCTTCGATAAGGAGGTGACGAGCCGGGAGAACTGGATCAGGGCCGTCAAACTCTGGGTCAATAATCCCATGATGGCGACGATGCTGCCAGAGGATAACCCCGAGACCTCAAACTGGAAGGAGCCGAGGTAGAAGACGACGACGATGGCGAGGTTGACTAAGCCGAAGGTCAACGGGTTGATCAGCGCATTGATTTTGGCCAAGAAGTCGGAACGGTGCTGGTATTCGGAGGAGACTTGCTGGAAGAGCCCCACTTCGTCTTCCTGCTTGTTGAAGCTCCGGATGACCCTCGCCCCCGAGACCCCGTCTTCGCTTAAAGAGGTCAGCTTATCGAGCGAGCTTTGGACCGCCCCATACTTCTTGGGCGTATAGGCTAAGACCAGGGCCACCACCACCGCGCATAAAGCGAGGGCGATGACGACGGCTAAGCCGGCATAGACATTCAAAATGAAAGAGCAGACGATCGAGCCGAGGGTCAAAAACGGCGCCCGGACCAAAAGGCGCATGAACATGAATAAGCCGTTTTGCAAGGAAAACGAGTCGCTGGATAGGAGGTTCAAGGCCTTGCTCCGCCCGTACTTATCGAGCTCGGAGGAGGATAAGGAATTGATCTGCCCATAGACCGCGCCCCGCAGGCGAAAACCGAAATCGGTCGAGACTTTGGAGGCGACGTATTGGGTGACCATGGTCGCCCCAAACCCCAATAAGGCCAACCCCAAAACCAGCAATGACATCAAGACAATGTAATCGGTCTCCCCGTAATGGGCCCCGTCACTCGATAACCCCTCATCGATGATCGACTTGACGACGAAGGGGACGATCAGTTCGCAGATGCATTCGACGATCTTGAGGATCGGGGCGAAGATGACTTTGGCGTATTGCCCCTTTAAGCAATTAAGCGATTTCATTTCGCCGCCTCCTTCGGGAATAAGACGATCCGGAATACCTCGGCTTCCCCATCCCCAGACAACCGGTAGAACCGGAGGCTATCCCCTTCTAGCCGGAAGTTGGAGAAATTGATGTCATCGGTCTCCTCGCCCTTGATCGAGGCCACCGAATCGAAGACGAAGGTCTGGGAACCGGAGAGGACTTTAGTCGAAATCGAGGCATAGTCGACCAGCAATATCGGGGTCGGGGAGAGAAGATCGAAAGTCAGGGTGTGCTCGCTTTCGTCGAAGGAAAGATTCGAGAGGCGAAGCAAGAACGCCTGCGGCATCATCAGCATCGTGTCGTTGAAGGTATCGACGTCGAAAACCATCTCCCCCGGCTGGTAATGGAACTTTACCGAGGCGTCATTGATATAGCCTTGGATCTGCCGGGGCAAATCCTCGTTGTATTGCTCGGGATTGGTCTGGTAGCAATGCTCGGCGACCAAGGCTAAGCCGAAAGCCCCCTCCTCATCGACCGGGGCTCCGAACCCTTGATGGAAATGGGAGAAAAGCCGGGCGGCGATCTCCCCTAAATCCAAATCGGAGTCATAACCTTGGATGAGGTATGAATGATAGGCCAGATCATAAAGGGAGGAGAGGACCTTGGTTGAAAGGAACGGGTCGGGCTTAACCCCTTCCCCTTCGTCATAGAGGTCGCAGAAAAGCATCTTGGCCTTGTGGGAACCGAGCATGACCGCCCGGGTTAAAAGGTCGATGACCTTCTTGGGGTTCGACTTATGCTTGGGGGTCCCAATCCGGTAAATGATAGCCAGGTTTATCAAAGCCTGAATATCGTGAGCTAAAATCGGGGAACTGTAATAATGGATGGCCTTATCGAGGTCAGATGGGATGGCGACCCCGCCATTCATGTAGAAATCGCCGAGGTCAAGATAGGCGTCATGGTTGCCATGCTCAGCCAAGAGATGGCAATAACGGAGAAAGATCTTCTCGCTTTCTTCACTGTGGGCGATCTCCTCATTGACGAAGCGGTCGCAATATCGCTTCATCTCGGTTAGATACTCTTTATCGCCCCCGCGGCTAAGCAAGGCCGCTTTGACTTTGGCGAGGGTATCCGGATCAAAAGGAAGTCCCGAGGAGTCGCCGACGATGGTCGGGAGGCCGCATAAAGGGCAGCAGGCCTTAACCTTGCCCCCGTCGTCATCCCATTCCTTGACCTCCCGGGCCGAGGAAAGGGAGCCGCAGGAAAGGCAGGCGACTTTATCCGAGGAAAGGATCTCGGCTTCGTTGTCTTCAGTATGGTCTAAATAACGCTTCAGCAAATCTTCGTTCATGGCGTGCCGATTATAGAACAAGGGCGCGCGCGTGCACAAGGCTAGATTAATAGACCGGTAAGAGCGAACCCGATGACCGAGAGGATGACGAGGATATAGGCGTAGGCCGCTCGCCTATCCTTGGCGATGAACAAGGAGAAAACGGCGTTGCCGATTCCAAAGAGGAAGGCGTAGACGAAGACATAGGACAAAGGGGAGGCGAAGGTCGAGTTCAAGGAGATGAAGAGGTATTGGGTGAAGCAAAGCAGGCACAGGATCAAAAAGGAGATGTTCCGGCATAAGGAGACCAAAAGCTTCGGCTTCTGCTCGGTCCAGGAGTTGGAGCCGAAGAACAAGAAGACGAAGAGGAAGGCCAAGAAGAACGTCGAGACGAAGATGTAGAGGCTATTGGGATAAGCCGGCTCGGCCTCCGAACTCGACATGACGACGTAAGTTAAGTCGGAAGATAGGTATCGACCAAGATAGATAAGGCCAAAGATGGCGACGGCTTCTAACAAGTGACCGGCCAAGGTGAAACGGCCGTATAACTTAGCAAAACCCAGCTCTTTTTTCGAAAATCCGAACAAAAGCGGCAGGATCCGCATCGACTCGGCAGCGAATAAGACCAGCAAAAAGAGGCCATAGCCAAGCTTAAGATAGGAAAAGTTAATCGCCAGGCAGCAGATGGCGGAAATAAGGATCAGCAGCAAGTAGCCGCAGAGGCAGATAAGCAAGGGTCGGGAAACCCGGTTTTCATTTGGCATCGAAACGATTATACAATATTAGCCAGTCAAATAGGAGATGGCTATGAAGATACTGCTCGATTGCTTAGGCGGGGATTACGCCCCTGAAGAATGCGTCAAAGGCCTAAAGGACGCCTTAACCGCGGATCCGAGCCTCGATATCGTCGCCTTCGGAGCGAAAGCGAGGATCGAAGAGGGTTTAGGGGAATTGAAAACGAAAGTCGAGATCGTCGATACCGAAGTCGCAGTTCAAAATACCGATCACCCGGCGACCTTCTTCAAGGAGAAGCCCAATTGCTCCTTGGCTTTGGCCTATGAACGGCTACGAAGCGATGAGCAAGCCGGGGCCTTGGTCTCGGCCGGTCCAACCGGAGCCATCCTCTCCGGCGGCTTATTCCGGCTCGGCCGTTTGCCTGGCGTCAGCCGGCCGGCCTTGATGGCGACTTTGCCGACCCGCACCGGGAAATTGGTCCGAGTGATGGATGCCGGGGCCAATATGGACTGCAAGCCCGAATACCTCCTTCAATTCGCCTATATGGCCGCGACTTACCTCGAGACCATCGGGATCGATAATCCCCGGATCGGATTATTGAACGTCGGGAATGAGGAAGGGAAAGGCAACGAATTGACCAAGGAAGCCTATACCCTGCTCAAAAACTCGGGGCTCAACTTCGTCGGCTCGATCGAGGGCGACCACGTCTTAAAAGGCGAGGCCGATGCCGTCATCGCCGATGGGTTCGCCGGCAACGTCTTCCTCAAAGGGACCGAGGAGGCCTGCTACTACATCTCCGACCTTTTCAAAGAAGCCATCTTCAAGAATATCTTCACTAAGCTCGGGGCCTTGTTCCAACTAAAGGGACTAAAGAACGTCAAGAAGCCCTTCGAATACGCGAAGAAAGCCTGCGCCCCGCTCCTTGGGGTCAAGAAGCTGGTCATGAAGTGCCATGGCAAATCCAAGGCCGAGACCTTCAAGGAGACGATTCTCGAGACCAAACGGCTCCTAGAAGCCGATATGCTTGGCAAATTGAAGGAGAAGATCGCCGAGAACAGCGAGACGCCCGCAAAAGCGGATTAAAAACCAAAGGCGCCTATTCATCCGAGTAAGCGCCTTTTTGCATGGTTATTGGTTGCTTTGCTTCTTCTCTTCCTGAATCTCTTTGAATTTGGCGGCGATGGTCGGGGCCCCTTTGGTCAGCTTCCGGATGGTGACGTCATCGATCTTGTTGTTGGCGATTGCCAGGCTCTTCTCGCTCCCCATCAGGGCCTCCTTGACCTTGGTCAGGGCGGCGATGGACTTATCAATCTGCTCGATGGCCGAATCATATTTCTTCTTGGCCAGCTCAAAGTTCCGGCTGAACCCGTCCTTGAAGGCTTGGAGGTTATCCTCGAAGGTCTCGAGCTCAAGGTTCTGATTCTTCATCGCGATAAGCTGCTTCTTTAACCCGATGCTGTTTTGGGCCGCGTTTTTAAGCAACGAGATGAGGGGGATGAAGAATTGGGGGCGGATGACGTACATCTTGGGGTAGAGATGGGAGACGTCGACGATCCCTTGGTTATAGAGATTGGAGTCCTGCTCCAGCATGCTGACCAAGACGGCGTATTCGCATTTCTTCTCGTTCCGGTCCTTATCGAGTTCCTTGAAGAAGTCGGCGTTCTTATGCTTGGTCGCGGTGGCATCCATCTCGTTCTTCATCTCGAACATGATGGAGACATATTCGTTCCCCTCATCATCGTAATCGCGGAAGATGAAGTCGCCTTTCGAGCCGGTCTTGGCATCGTTGTCCTTCTCGAAGTAGGCCGACGGGAAGGCGACGGCCCGAAGCTTATCGAACTCATCGTGGCAATATTGCTCGAGGTTCTCCCCCACCATCTTGGTCGATTCGCGGAGTTTGAAGTCCTTCAGCCGATTGATTTCCTCATCCTTCAGCTGGAGGGCGGATTCGTAGGTGGTCTTTTGATTGGTCAGCTCCAATTGCTTGTCTTTAGCGGCCAGACTCAGTTGGTTTTTCAACTCATTCACCTGATTGGCGAGTTGGGCGGTGGCTTTATCGACCGCGGCTTTGGCCTCGACTTGGGCTTTCTGGAGCGAGAGCTTCAGTTCGTTGATCTCCTCGTTTTTCTTGTCCAAATCCTTAGTGACGCTTTCCTTTTGCTCGCTTAAGGCTAATCGCTTGGCGGCGTCGGCTCCTTGAAGTTGGGCATTAAGCTCCTGAATCCGCTTCTCAAGGGCGTTTTTCTCTTGATTGAATTTGGCTAAGGCGTCGGCTTCATCTAGCTTCTTCTTCGCCTCCTCTTTCTCCTTGTAAGTGGCGAGCTTCTCCTCGAGTTCTTTGGCGAACTCCTTCGTTTTGACCTGAGACAGCAGGTCCTGGTAACCGGCATCGGTCAATTCGAATTCGGTTTGGCAATGCGGGCAAATGACTTTCATGGTTGTTTCCTCCAAGGCGTAATTGTAATCAATGTTCGGCCAAAAGGGGCCAAGCGAAACTCGATGTCCGTTTTTTCGGGCCAAGTTCAGAAAATGATGTTATCGCGGTTGGTCACCTTGGCCTGCAGCCTAAGGCTCTTCCCCGGAGTAAGGCCGATCGAGCCGTTTCCCCAGTCAGCCGAGAGGCCAGACTCGCTTAGGGCAAAGCCCCATTCCTCCATCGCCACCTTAAAATCGTCAGCGGAGGAATTGATCGTTAATCCATAAACAGTATAGGTGGGATCGGTAATGGAGATACCGGTGACATAGCGCCCCCCATCGGCATAATCGGGATAAGCGGTCAACTGGTAACGGACGCATTGGTCAGGCTTCGCCCCATTCTCCAAAGGCGGGACGGAAAGATATACCTCGACCCCAAAGCCGATGGGTAGGTAATAAAGATCGGTCAAATCCTCGTCTTTGACCGCTTGGGTGAGATAAAGCTCAAGGTTGCTATTCGGATCTTTCGCTAAATAAAGCGTCGCCTTTTGGCAAGAAGGAAGCAAGAGGAGCAAGGGAAGGAATAGACCAAAGGGTTTTCGCATATGTTCGCCCCATATTATAGGACGGCGATGCCGATAAAAACGTTTCCGATTTTGGGTAAGGACAGCCGGCTTCCCCGAATGTAAATTTTTCTTTACGTACCCGCGCATAGAAAAGGGGATACAATAAGCCGTCCATCGAGGCATCAGTCCCCTTGAACAATTCATCAAATAGCCAATCGGCTAGAAAGGAAACATGATGAAAGCCAAGCAACTAATGTCGTTATTGCTCGTCGGCAGCGCCCTCGCCCTCGCCTCCTGCGATCCGGCGGGCACCACCAGCAGTTCCCCCACTCAATCGCCCTCCGACACCGGGAATAGCCAAACGAGCCCGGTCGACACCGGTTCCTCCTCCTCTTCCAGCAGCGAAGAACAATCGACCCCGGAGCCGAGCAAGGAATACGCCATCAGCCAAATCGAAGCCAAAGACCAGACCTACACCGTCCGGGGCGTAGTCGACGCCAAAACCACCAAAGGGTTCGTGATCACCGACGGGACCGCCTCCGTTTACGTCTACCTAAACGCCGAACCGAGCGCCTATTCAATCGGCGATTACCTTGAGGTCGAGGGCAAAATCGGGGCTTTCAACGGAATGTTCCAATTCACCGCCGAAGCCAAGATCGCCAAGCTCAGCGAGACCCCGTCTTACACCATCCCCGAGCCCAAGACGTTGACCGCCGCCGACCTCGACAAATGGAGCAAGGCCACCAGCTTCGCCGTCACCGACATGAAAGAGTACAAGTGGCAGGCGACCGCTGGCAAGAGCGGCGATTACTTCACCTTGAACCTTGCCGGATCGGAAGTTACCGTCGAGCCCTCCTATAAACCAGACGAGTTCAACATCGAAGAAGGCGCGACCTATGAGGTCACCGCTTACTTCGCTGGCTATGCCGGAGAGAAGTATGGTAACTACGCCGCTTTCTATCTGACCAGCCTCACCAAGACCAGCGAAGGCGAGGATCCGACCCCGGATCCCGATCCGGAGCCATCCGATGACTATGCCATCGGCCAAATCACCAGTGCTGGAACCTACACCGTCCGCGGGGTCGTTGACGCTTTGACCACCCAAGGTTTGATCATCACCGACGGGGCCGATTCCATCTACTACCACGACCGGGATGCCGCCGCCGAATTCTCCATCGGGGACTACGTCGAGGCCAGTGGGACCGTCAGCACCTACAACGGCGCCTTCCAGTTCGATTACGAAAACGCCTCGATCCAAGCCCTGAGCGGCCAATCCGGCATCACCCCGGCGGCCCCGACGGCGCTCACCAAAGCGATCGCCGATTCCTGGGCCACCAAGTCGAACTTCGGGACCGACGAAATCAAGGAATACACCTGGACTGCCGTCGCCGGCGAAACCACCGTCACCAGCAGCAAAGGCCAGACCACGTATTACCTCTTCCCCGTCGATGGTTCCAATACCACGATCGAAGCCATCGCTCCGACCTCCGACTTCTCGATCGAAGTCGGGGCGACTTACACCGTCACCGCTTACTTCGGGGGCTTCTATAAGACCTACGCCAGCATCTATTTGACCTCCTTGACCAAGACTGGTGACGCGACCGGCCCGGCCGAGACCAAAATCGCCAACATCAACAAAGTCGGCAATTACACCGTCAAAGGGGTGATTGACGCCATCACCACCAAAGGTTTTGTAGTCAATGATGGCACCGCGGCCATCTATTACCACCTCAACAGCACCGTCCCTTCAACCTATAAGATCGGGACCGCGGTCCAGCTCTCCGGCATGGTCAGCTCCTATCATGGCTTCTACCAGTTCACCAAAGATGACGAAGTCACCGTCTTGAACGAAGACCTCGGCATCACCATTCCGGCCGCCACTCCGCTAACCGCGGAAATCGCCGATTCCTGGGTCGGGAAAGAAAGCTTCGCCATGACCGAACTCAAGAAGTACACCTGGACTTCGACTGCCGGAAAGATCTCGGCGGACGGAAAGAGTTTCTTCACCTTGAAGATCGATGGTTCCGATGCCTTAATCGAACCGTCATACACCCCTTCCTCCTTCGTCATCACCACCGGCGCGACCTATAACGTCACCGCTTACTTCGGCGGCTATAGCACTTCCAGCGACTATGCCGCGGTCTACCTCACCAATTTGGTCGCCGCCGACTAAACCATTCACCACTTAAAAGGCGTCTTCCAGCCGGGAGGCGCCTTTTTAATACCGGTTTTTGTAAAAATGACCGGTATTATGTTGCTGTTTTTACCAAAAATGGCGTGATTTAACTTGCAGTAATTTTAAAAACCAAGGTACTCGCAGGCAAAGAATTCGTTAATTACGGTGCGCCCTATGAGAATGCCGCCGCGGAACTGCTTATTACGCATGGCTTCTATGACAAACTCTATTATTGGAATTTCAAAAAACATGGCGAGAAAGATTTCTTAGTCGAAATCAACGGGATTGCTACTCCGATTGAAATAAAATCTGACAAGCCGACCGATATGCTTTATTACAACCATTCGGCCCTGAATAACGCCATTAAGACCTACGGCTATGAACGAGCTTACGTCTTCGGTGAAACCAACGTAATAAAAAAGTCCGACACCATCATTCAGATGCCTCTTTACATGTTGGATTTCCTTCGGCCCCACGATTGAAAATAATTTAACTTTTTCCCTCAAAGCCATTAGACTTTCCCGGCATGAAATACCTAAGCAAAACCATCTTGTCCATACTAATTGAGGCCGCGGTCGTGATATGCGCCGCCATCGGGGTCAAGATGACCGTCGAATTCGGCTCCTTCGGCTATCTTTACTTCACCATCCAGTCCAACATCTGGATCGCCGCCACCTTGGCTTTATTCGCCATCTGGCAATCCATCGGCATCATCATCAAGCCCTTCCGGCGGATGCCCCGGATCCTCTACATCATCAAGTTCGTCTTCACCGTCGCCATCACCTTAACCGGCGGGGTCTTCTGCTTTATCCTGGCGCCCACTCAACCAGGAGCAATCAAACAGACGGTAAATATCCTGACCCATATCGTCGTCCCCCTATTATCGATTCTCGACCTTTTCTTAGTTCGGCCGACCGACCCCAAGTGGCGGTGGTCGCTTTATGGCCTGATCCCACCGATCTATTACTTGGTCTTCGCCTCCATCGGCTACGTAGAGAATTGGGACTTCGGGCAAGGGAACAACTACCCCTACTTCTTCCTTAATTGGGATTCACCGGCTGGAGCCTTTGGCTTTGCTGAACCCCCTTACATCATGGGTACTTTCTATTGGATATGGGTCATGGTCGCCATCGTCGCTGGGTTCGGCCTTATCTACGCCTTGCTTTTGAAGATTGAAAATAAGATACTGACCTTATTCAACAAGGAGGAATGACCATGGATCTTTCCCGTTTCATCGACAAGGCGATCCATTACCGCGTCCTCGGGCTGAAAATCAGCCAGCAAGGGAAGCTGATCGCCGAATGGCACTTCGAACCAGAAGCGAGGCGCAACATCTATTCCGCCTCCAAATCCTTCACCTCCTGCGCGGTCGGCTTTGCCGTGCAAGAAGGGCTCCTATCACTCGACGAGCCATTAACCGAGGCTTTCAAAGCAGATATCCCCAATCAGATAAGCCCACACCTCGCCCAAGCCCGGGTTCGCGACCTACTCACTATGTGCCTAGGCCAAAAGCAGATGGCCCTCGGCGGAGCCCAACGCCCCCTCTATAAGGAAGATGACTGGGTCAAGATGGTTCTAGCCATCCCCTTCGAATACGCCCCCGGAACCCACTTCGTCTACAATAACGTCGGCCCCTACCTCGCCGGCATCCTGGTCCAGCGCCGAGCCGGGTCCGACCTCGTCTCCTATTTGATGCCACGCCTATTCGACCCACTCGGCATTAAGCGTCCCACCTGGGAAACCGATCCTTTGGGCCGGACCTTCGGAGCCGGGGGATTGTTGCTGACCTTAAGCGAACTCCATCGGTTCGGCCAATTCTATTTAAACGAAGGCGAATGGGACGGGAAACAACTTTTGTCCAAACAATGGATAAGGGATAGCAGCGCTCCCGCCGATGTCGATTTCTATGGATATCTTTTTTGGCGCGGCAAATACAATTCCTATCGGGCCGATGGGAAATTCTCGCAAATCTCCATGATTCTGCCGGAAAAAGGGGCCGTCATCACCTTTGTTTCTGAGTGTCGGGATGGCGAAGGGCTGCTTAATGCCGTTTACGACGAGCTCTGCCCGCAGCTTTAGGAAAAAACGTCTAGTGGATTTGGGCGGCGTAGGTTTCGGCGTAGATCGGGCAGTTTTCCAATAGCTCCTCGTGTTTCCCGACCCCGACGACCGCCCCTTTGTCTAAGACGTAGATCCGGTCGCAGTCTTTGATCGAGGTCGCCCGCTGGGAGACGAGGATGAGCGAGACGTTCTTCCGTTTCTTGATGTTGGTCCGGACCAATAGATCCGACTTGTAGTCGAGGGCCGACGTGCTGTCATCCAAGATCAGGATCGGCCGTAACGAGCAAAGGGCCCGGGCGATGAGCAGCCGTTGCTTCTGCCCGCCCGAGAGGTTGGCCCCGCCCTCCTCGATCGGGTGATTCACCCCGTCGGGATAACGGGAGACGAATTCCTCGGCCAAGGAATCGCGGAGGGCGGACTGCAAGGTCGCCTCATCGCAATTAGGGTTCCCCAAGGCCACGTTGTCTTTGACGCTCCCCTTGAACAGCTGGGCTTTCTGCAAGACGATGGCGATTTGGCTCCGGATATCGTCCGCCCTCAGGGAAGAATAGGGGACCCCGCCATAATAGAGGGCCCCGTCATTGGGGTCGACAAAGCGGAGCAGCAGCGATAGCAACGTCGATTTGCCGGAGCCCGTCCCGCCGAGGATCCCGATCGATTCGCCTCGGTTCAACAGGAAATCGACGTGGTCGACCGCGAGCGACTCGCCCCCATAGGATAGACAGGCCTTATTGGCTTCGAGCAGCGGCTTGCCATCCTCGACTTCCGGCAAGGGCTTATCCCCGTCTTGGATCTTCGATTCCAAGGAAAGGAAGGCGTCGAGCCGCCTTTTCGAGGCGCTGGCTTTCGAAAGGGAAGTAACCAAACGGGAAATAGAGATAAGCGAAGCGAGCGATTGAGTCAATAGCCCCATGATGGCGACGATCGATCCAGCCGACAGGCCAGATAACTCAAATTGGAAGGAGCCAAGGTAGAAGACGGCGACGATGGCGAGGTTGATAAGGGCGAAAGTCAAAGGATTCAAGGCGGCGTTGATTTTCGCTACCTGGTCGGATCGGTTTTGATAAGCGGCCGATTCAGCTTCAAACAGGGCGACTTCGTCTTCCTGCTTGTTGAAGCTCCGGATGACTCTGGCCCCAGCCACCCCATCGTCGGTTAGCCCGGCCAAACGATCAAGCGAGCTTTGAACCCCGGCGTATTTTGCGGGGGTAACAAGCAGAATGACGGTCACAACCAAAGCGCAAAGCAATAAAGCCAAGACAACGGCGATGCAGGCATAGAGATTCAAGACAAAGCTCGCGACCACCGATCCCAGGACGATGACCGGCGAGCGGACAAAAATCCGCATGAACATGAAGAGTCCATTCTGCAATGCAAAGGAATCGCTGGATAAGAGATTCAAGGCCTTACTCCGGCCAAACTGGTCGATTTCCGAAGAAGACAGGGAAACGAATTGCGAATAGACCTCCCGTCGCAAGTCATGCCCATAGTCGCAAGATACCTTGGAGGCGACATACTGAGTAAGAATGGTGAAGACGAAACCGATGAGAGCGAAAACGAGGACCAGGGAGCAAAGCATAAGGATATACCGCACATCCCCATAATGGGACCCGTCTTGCGAGAGTCCGTCATCAATAATCGAACGGACGATGAAAGGCACGCTGATCTCACTGGCGCATTCGATTATCTTCATCAAAGGGGCACCGAAAATCCGTAGATACTTGCCCTTCAGGCAAGAGAAGGAATTTCGTCCTCGGCCATTCATGGGTGGGATTATAGCAAAGGCAAGCAGATAACTCTAAGCCAACGTCAAAACTTGTAAGGCGTCCCGATGAAAGCCACTTCCTTGAAGGCGTCGGGGTCCTTCCGGATCAGATAATCGATGTAATTGCCGATGGCTTGGGCCATGATGACATAGCCCATCGGATTAGGATGGCCGCCCATCTTGAAATTGGCGTTCCAGTCATCATCGTAATAGAAGCCGTACTTAGCAAGCTCAAGATGATAGGCCCTCGAATAACGGGCGCAGAGTTCGCTCAATTGAGCATAAGCCTCATCGCATATTTCCTTTCGCCCAGGCTCAAGTTTCATCAAAGGGCCGATGACGAAGAGGAAGCAATCAGGCTGGATGGTTTTAAGTTTTGACATTACCCTTGCCATATAGCCGATATAGCTCTCGTCATTGTTTTCCGGGTGTTCCAAATCGACGTCGGCCGCTTTCCCAATCGGCCGGGGATAGGTGAAGATATCGTTGCCCCCAAGCATCAGGATGTAGGCTTGTCGCGGTTCCCAATACCCAAATTGATCCGCCCAGGTCTTGTAGTATTCCTCAGCCGTCATCCCGCCGCGGGAATAGATCCGGTAATCGGACCCGGTGACGGTGGCTAAATAATGGGCCCAGGAATAGTCATGGAAATCGTGGTAGCCGGTCTTTCCGGTCTCCCGGCTTTCGAATTCGCCTGAGGAAACGGAGCCGCCGATGACGCCGACTTTTTTGAAGATGGAAAGGAAGCCGCAGTCGGGCTTCAGTTCGTCGAGGGGTTTCTCCCCTGGGCGAAGAAGGAACTGTTTGATTTTCATGGGGTGATGATATCAAGAAACGACGATGAAGAAAATAGCTCCGCCAAAGCCAACGCCACTTCCGAAAGCCATCGCCGTTGGACATTCGACCAACAGGCATTGAGTCCCAGACGGTTAGATCTAAAAATGTCCCCGTTTCCCATCAAGAAACGAAAGGACGCGAAATATGGTAACACGACCCTACCATCGGTTCACCTTCGAGCAAAGGAAGGTGATCCAAATTGGCGTCGCCCACCGGCAGAAGGCGACTGAAATCGCCTTCACCCTCAACGTCAACCCAACCTCCGTCTCCCGCGAGCTGAAGAGGAACCGGCTCCGAATGCCGATTTTATATGCGATAGGTCCCAGAAAACGTAGTTTTTGAAAAAACCGGCATTAACTAGTCAAACTCGCGAATTTGCATTTTAGTTCGAATCGCTTAGACGGATATTTATGTGAGCAAAACAACGAACGATTAGGCGGATACAAATGACCGACTAAAACACAAATCCAGTCTAAATAACCGGGATTTGCTGCCTTTCTTCCTCAAGATGGGTATGTTTTACCGTCCATTTCCGCATCCTGACATCAATAAAGAAGGCGAAGATAAACAAGGTGATGAGGCATAGCAGCATCCATAACACCCACTTCCCTAGCAACTGCAGGCAATTGCCATCGAACAAGAGTTTCGAGCCATCAAGGTAAACCCGTTTCTGGTTGTATTGAATCTTCCAGGCTTTTACTAACGGATGCAGTAAGTTAAGGGTCAGGATATTGAAGAGGTTACAAGCTCCGGTGAAGAGCAATCCTAGGATGATATTCCCTTGCCACGTCCCGCCTAGGCAAGCCGCTTCCCCTTCGATATGGGTATGGCGATAACGCCAGATCTCCATCCGACGGGGCAGGAGGAAGACGAATAAACCATAGGTCAGGATGATCAAGCCATAATAGATGAACCACCTTTTGAAGAGTTCGCGATAAGTCCCGTCAAAGAAAAGCCGCTTGCCATCATAGACCGTGTGCTTGGCATCCCATCTGGCCAAAAGGATGTAGGCGACCGGGAAAAGAATGAAAAGCGACACCAAGCAAAGGAAGAAAGCCAAAAGGGACAGGAGAATCTTCTGATAGACCCTCCCATTGAAATAGCTGTCGCCTTGCTTCCTTTTTCCCTTCCCGACGAAGCGGTTGGCCAAGACCCAGTAGGAGGTGGCTAAGCTGATGATCTCCTTCGCCTTCTTTTGCTTCCGAAGCTTAGCCCATCGTTTCTTGGTCGGCTTAGCCTTGTCGTCGGTGTATTGGGAGATGAGGATCGTCCGTTCCTTCACCCGGTTATAGATAATGATCGAGGGGAGGCGAAAGACCAAGGAACAAAGAAGAATGAGGAGACCGCTTCCGAGCATGATTAAGCCAAGATAAAGATTCCATTCCCGATTAAGTTTGTCGAATAAAGGCGTCTCCCATCGCGAAGCATGGATGACCGGGATGCAAAGATAAACCAACAGGATGCCCAATATCGAAAAGACGATCCATAAGCGGACGTGCATCCGGCAGACGCGCTTCACCGCCTTATCGAACTTTTCCCCGTATCCGTGCATGCCCATAGCATAGACTATTGCCTTTTAGCCGTCTTCCCCCTGGCTGAAAGCCCCTTAGTACGAATAGCCCAGTTGGGGATCGAATATGTCTTTCAACGTAAAAAGGTCATAAGGATAGGATTGTTGAAACGAGTACCCAGAACGGGAAAGGAAGGCCAGGCGGGCCCCGCCATAACCCGCATTCGCCACCTGCTGGGCCTCCTGCAGGATGATTTGATCGGTGACGGGAGCGGAGGTGAATTTGCATTCAAGGAAATAGAAACCCTTCTCCGACCGGCCTACGACATCGAACTCGCCATTCCGCTTATGAATGGGATCGTCATACCAAAGCGTCCCTAAATCCAGGAGCAAAGGACTGACTAAGCCGTGGTTATTCCGCCGTGCCAAAAATTGCCGCCCCACCTCTTCGAAACTATGGGGCACCAATTTAAACTCAAAATCCTTCTCAATGAATTGGGAATAAAAAACATCTGGCTCGAGCCATTGGTTGGCGCTTTGATTGGGGAAAAGGTAACGGTAATAGAACCGCGAGATCTTATCCTTTATTCGATACCCGGACTTTTTCTTATTGTGGGGATCGTTGATCGGCGCCGTCTTGACGATCAGCCCCAATACCTGAAGTTTATCCAAAACCTGGGAAAGGACGGTGGAATTCGCCAAATGTGTCTTCCCAAGAATGTCATTGAAATGAAACGCCCCGCCGGCGATGGCTTGGAAGACCGCGTTGGCGTTCTCGATCTTCCCCACCTCGTTGCTCAAATTGGTTTCCACCTCGGTTTGGAGGGAAAGGAAATTATCGGTCAGCAACCGTTTGATATTCATGCTGACGCTTTGATTCGGATTTAGGTCCTGCAGGAAATACGGCGATCCCCCAAAGGCGGCATAGAGGCGGATTTTATCCTCGTCATTGAAGCCTTTCATGAACTTCGCCGCGTCGTAATAATCCATTTCTTCCAGCCGTAACGCCAAGCGAAAACGCCGATAAAGGGGGTTGTCCTCGCCTAATATCCGTTCCATCATCGCGACGCTGGAACCAGAAAGAATCAATTTAAGATTGCTATCGTCTCCGTAAGTATCGATGAGCCGTTGCAATTGGGAATCCAGCGACCCATCCTGCATCGACAAGAAAGGATATTCATCGATGGCCAGCCAAATTGGTTTGGTCCGGGACTGCTCAAACAAAAAACCTACCGCCTGCTCGAAATCATCAAAATGCAGATGGGATAGCCCCAAGGCCGCTTCAATTGATTGGGCAAGCCGAGCCACATTGCCGGGGAGGTTTTCCCTAACACATTGATAATAGACGACGCTGGCTTCGGACCCAAACCGCTTAAACGACTCTTTGATCAAGGCGCTTTTCCCAATCCGGCGCCGACCATAGACAATCGCTCCTCGGAATCCGTCATATCCGAAGAAATCTTTCAAAATCGATAATTCTTTTTCTCTTGCGTAGAAGCCCATCGGTATCCCTCCAGAGAAAAGATACCACATTCAAATTTTTACTTAAAGATTTTTTAGTAAACTATTTTTTACTAAACCAAGGTTTACTAAAAATCCCTTCGAATCAGAAATCCCAATAGAAAGTGATGTCGCCCTTCCCTTCCTGGGGAGTATGGCGGTAAAGCTCGTTATCGAAGCCCCCAATCCGGAACCCATTATGAAGATAGAAAAGGCAGGCGGCGACATTGTTGTCCTGAGCATAGGTATAGATGCCGGAATAGCCTTCCTTCCGGGCTACCTCACTGGCTCTTTGCATTAGGAGCGACCCGATCCCCTGCTTCCGATATTTCAGATCGACCTCGAGGTCAGCCAGATACATGTAAGCGAAATCGCGCGGCAAAAGCAGAGCCAGCCCCACCAGCTTCCCGTTGTCATAGGCCCCGATGAAAGTCCCTTCGGGGTATTGGGTGTAATCGTCATCGGGGAATTTCACGATTGCGGTTTCCTCGTTAACCGGTCGAACTACTTCATACCCCCACTTCCCATTGGATAAGGAGGGGATGAAGCGGCCGACGACCGCAAAAGGACCCGGGCGCAAATCAATGGTCGAGGGGTCTTTGATAAGCTTGATTTCAATCATAGTCAAAGGATAGCACGGATCGGAACGAAAAAAGCGACCCCCGAGAGGATCGCTAGTATCTAAACGGAATGGCGGAGGCGTCGGGATTTGAACCCGAGCGCCGGGTAAACCCGACCTAACAGGTTAGCAACCTGCCCCCTTCGGCCTCTTGGGTACGCCTCCGTGCCGGCTAATAATACAACATTAGCCGGAATCTACCAAAGGAATTAATAAGCCTTGGCGAAATAGACGACCTTGCTCGCCTTCTTGCCGCAGACCGGGCAAATGGGCGCGAAGGGGTCTTCCCCCTCGAGGACGCACCGAGCGGTGCCCCCCTGGGTCAGTTCTTTGATCTTTAGCTCGCACTCCTCATCGCCGCACCAATTGACTTTGGCATAGCCCCCTTCGTTAAGGATGGCTTTTAGTTCCTCGATGTCATGGGCTTCCTTGATATGGGCGTTAAGGAAGGCGAGGGCCTTCTGATACATATCGTTATGGATCTCATCCAATAAGGAGGGGATCTCCTTCTCGATCTCCTCAATCGAGGCGACTTTCTTCTCCCCGTTGACCCGTTTGGTGAGGCAGATGGTCCCGGCGGCTAAATCGCGCGGCCCTAACTCTAACCGCAGCGGAACCCCCTTCATCTCCCATTCGGCGAACTTCCAGCCCGGGGTATGGTCGGAATCATCGAGTTTGGTCCGGATCCCCATCTTCTCCAAGGTGGCTTGGATCTCGTGGCACTTATCGAGAATACCCTCGGCATCCTGGCGGATCGGGACGATGACGACTTGGATCGGGGCGACCCGAGGCGGCAGCACCAACCCGTTGTCATCGCCATGGACCATGATGATGGCCCCGATTAGCCGGGTCGAGACGCCCCAGCTGGTCTGATGGGGGGTCTCGAGTTTATTGTTTCGCCCAAGGAAATGGATTCCGAAGGCATCGGCGAACCCCTGCCCCAAATAATGGGTGGTCCCCGATTGGAGGGCCTTCCCGTCGTGCATCAAGGCCTCGATGGTATAGGTCGCGACCGCCCCGGCGAATTTCTCATGGTCGGTCTTGATCCCTTTGACGAAGGGGATGGCCAATAAGTCCTTGCCGAGGTCATCGTAGACCTTAAGCATGTTCTTGGCGTTGTTCCAGGCTTCCGCCTCGGTCTCGAAAAGGCAATGCCCTTCCTGCCAAAGGAATTCGGCCCCCCGGAGGAACGGGCGGGTGGTCTTTTCCCAACGGACGACCGAGCACCACTGGTTATAGATCTTCGGCAAGTCGCGATAGGAGGAGACGAGCCGTTTGTACATATCAGAGAAAAGGACTTCCGAGGTCGGCCGGATGATCAGCGGATCGGCCAGTTTCTCCCCGCCGCCAATGGTGGCGACCAAGGTCTCGGGGGCGAACCCCTCGATATGGTCCTTTTCCTTATTGAATAAGGAGGAGGGGATGATCATCGGGAGATAGACATTGGAGGAGCCATTCTCCTTGAAGCGCTTATTAAGATAGGCTTGGATCTCCTCCCAGATGGCATAGGAATAAGGGAGGTAATCGATGAACCCCTTAACCGAGGAATAATCCATCATCTCGGCTTTTTTGCACACGTCGGTATACCACTGGGCGAAGTTCTCGTCCCGGCTGGTGATGGCGTCGTTCTTGTTCGCTTGTTTTCCCATAAATAACCTCTAACGCGCTTAATATACGCTTATTTGATCAGATAATCGGCAATCCGTTTGCTCGACTTGGTCGCGATCGGCTGAATCATCTCCGAATAGGGGGCGAAGCATTCGGCCGAGATGTAGGAGAGGCCGCTTCGGACCAGTAACTCAACCGAAGGCCAGCCCTCGATGTCATTGGCGATGATCGGCTTATTGTAATGGAGCAGCTTCTCAACCATGACGTGGAGTTGGCTTCTGACCAAGGCATCCATCGCCTTGGCCGCCCCGGCGAAGTTGAAGTCGCAGACGAAGAAGTCATAGGCGTCATAGACCGAGGTCGGGAGGCCGAGTTCCCCGTCATTTAACTCTAAGGCCACATGGTATCCCTTGGCCCGGATGGCGTTCATGTCGTCATTGACGTTCTGGGGATGGGAGGGATCGAAGGTCGCCTTGACGTCGGCTTCGTTGAACAAGAAGACGATGTGGGAGTTCTTGGCCTTCGGCATCTTGGCGAAGGTGGTGAGCATATAGGGCCGCTCAATCGTCTTGACCGGGAAGAAGAGAGCCTGCGACTCATCGGAACGCTGATTGACGAATAAGGGCATCGTATTCCGGGCGATAGTTGAGAATAGATGGCCTAAATCATCGGTCCGCATGGCATATTCTTTTAATTCCTCTAAGGAATCGAAATAGGTATCGACCGGGGTGGCTTTGGTTAAATACCCAATGACTTTCCCCTTTTTCACCGCGTAGACCGGGCGGAATTCGTATTTGAGCCGCTTATCGGAGATGATCCGCTCAACCTCGGTCCGGTAGGCCATATCCTTCAGTGGATTGAATGAGCGGCGCCGCTTATCGTAGACCAAAATGGTCTTTTGATCCTCGAAGGCGATCTGGGCCGTCTTCATGGCGTAATCGAGGATGGCCTCGCCCCCGGCTTTGGCCTCCGGGTCATCGGAGGGAGCCCCTTCGTTGAAATACTGGTGGCCGACTAAGCCGACCCGGGTATCGATCTTCGATAGATAGCCTTTGAGGGACAAATAACGGTTGATGGCGTTCAAAGCCGATTTGATGAAATACATGGCGTTGGTTTTGGCCGAGTTCTTCAAATCGATGACCAAGAGTTCGTTACCCGAGGCCTCCAATAAATAACGCCTTCCTTCGCTTAAGCCATAAAGGATGCGTTTGATATAGCCGAAGATAAGCGGTTCGATCGGTTTGTCTTTGTCGGAGAGCTTCCGATATTGGAACCGGAAGCAGGCGGTGAAGCCCCGTTGTTTGCAATTGTTCAAAGCCGCCAGCACGTCTTTGGAGGAGGAAAGCCCCTTGAACCCAGCCGGGGAATTTTTCGGGACCAGGTAACGGATCTTATGCCGTTGGAGGTGGATGAGCTGCTTCTTCTGATCGACGTGGTCGACTTGGAGGAGATAGTAATACTGCTTCCTGGTTGAGGAGGCATCGTTCTGGGCTTCGGTCTCAAGGAAATCAGGAGCATCGGAATCCTTCTCAATCAGCGAGTTGATCCAATCGCTGACCTTCCCCTGTTCCTCCCGGTTGAACTGGGAATAGAAGTTGCCTAAGGCGAAATGGGAGACGTCGGAAAGATCGCTCGATTGGAACATGGTGACGTTGTTATGGGCGATGTCGAGGATATAGATGGCGACCGCGTTCTTCATGTCCTTCATCTTCGCCCGGTAGGCCGACTCCTTGACCTCGAAGACGATGAAGGAAATGACCAGCCCCAAAAAGAGGGCCCCTAGGAGAGCGAAGAGGCAAATGGCGGCGAGGTGGTCGCGTATGAAGGCGATGATCTGTTCCCACATAGCGGGAGAAGGATAGCACAAAGCGGGGATAATTGGCATCCTCAATGAGGATGAAGGAAAACCAGTCCCGCCAAAAGAAAGAAAGATAACCGGGTTTTGCGTGATTCGACCTCGATTTGCGTTCCTTTTGATTTAGCGGGATAAAAGGGCCATTTTTCCCATTGCCCTTAGGGAGACAGGGTGATAAGATATGCGCGCTACTTGGAGAAGTACCCAAGCGGTTGAAGGGGTCAGTTTCGAAAACTGATAGTGGGGCCCTGCTCCAGCCGGGGTTCGAATCCCCGCTTCTCCGCCAGTAGAAAGCAACGAGCCATGACGGCTCGTTTTCTTTTATTTGATCGGCTTAATGTAGAAATGGCCGTAGACTTGTTTGAGCTCAGTGACCTGCACGAAGGTCGAGGGATCGGTCTCGCGGATGACTTTCACGGTCTGATTGACCTCATAAGAAGAGATGACCATCTCGATGATGGTCTTCGGCCTTCCAGAGAAAGCCCCTTCGCCATGGATGATGGTCGCCCCATGAGGGATATTGGCCATCAAAACCTGGACTAATTCTGGCTTATCGGTCACGACCTCGATCTTCATCTTCTTATTCCGCAAATTGATCATGTCGATGACGACCATGGTGACGATCAGGTAAATGATGGAGAAGAGGGCGCAAGACATGACTTCCATCCCCTGCAGGCTGCCCCACCCCATCTTCGTCGCGGCCAGCAAGGAATAGACGATAAGGATGCAGCCATTGAGGTAGACCCCGTATTTGCCAGCCAAAGTCGACTTCTTAAGGGCGATGTAATAGGAGATGACGTCGATGCCGCCGCTCGAGGCGTCGATCTTGAAGGTCAAGGCGCTCGATAGCCCGGTGCAGACCCCGGCGAAGATGGCTCGGGAGATCATCCCGCCGCCATAATTGGAGACGAACAACGACACCGGCCCGACGATATAGTCCTCGAACCATTCGGTCGAGAAAAGGTTGGTGAACAAAGAGATCTCGACGATGTTGATGAGGGTGATGATGGTGAACCGCTTGCCAATCCCAAACCAAGCCAAGACGATGATCGGGACATTGACTAGGAAATAGAGGATCGAATAGACGAAATCCTCGTTGTTCTCAACTAAAGTGGCAAACGAGCCGGGGATCAACTCCAAGGCCATGATGATGGTTTGGGAAACGCCCGAGGCCCCGCCGGAGACGAGCCGGAAATGGTCGGCCTCGGCGATGACGTCCCGGGGAACGAGGAAGAATTTATAGCCGATGGTGAAGACGATGGCGGATATGGTGCAAAGGAAAAGGGCGTAGGTCCAGTTGAGCGTTTCCTTCACCGCGTGGTGGTCATATAGGTAATCGCTGACCCGCGACTTAACGGTCCGTCTTTTCATTCGCCGCCATTATAGGGAGATAAAGCCGGAAAATATAGGGAAAATTGGGGTTTCTGAAAACGATGATTTCTTTGTTGCGACACTACTTGCCCGATGGTATCATTTACCCGCTGTTTAGTAATAAACAGGCCCTTTTCCGGAGGCAATCAATGAATATTCTGAAAGCAATCGGCGGATTCTTCACGAAGCTATGGCGGTGGATTAAGGAAACCGCCTGGGTCCAGCCGTTACTCATCGTCGGCGCCATCTTCGCCGTCATCTTCTCGATCCCGAAGATCACCGGCTGGGTCGAGTCCTGGGGCTTAGGCTCGGCTTCCCGTTACTTCGCCGAGTACCAGCTGACCCTCGAAGGCGAGAATGAAAACATCGACGAGTTCAACACCAAAGCCGACGAGATCACCAAAGCCATCAACGACTGGTCGAACTTCGATGACCAATACGACGACTACGCCTCCTATAGCGCGGCCATGAACGCGTCGGAGGACAACCCGATCGCGAAATACGGCGAGAAGTTCTTCCTCGTCTACGTCCAGGGCGACAACTGCGCCAACTGCGACGCCGTCAAGCCGGGCTTCGAGACCCTCCAGAACAACTGGAAGGGCAGCTACGCCCCGAGCGACGGCCGCGATTTCAAGATGTACACCATCTTCGCCGACGAGTCCTCGACCAACGACGATGACTATGACCTTGAGGTCGACCAAAAGGCCTTCAACCGTTACCTCAACAAATTCTCCGACAACGACTTCTTCTCCGAAGCCGGCGGCCGGTTGATGGATGAGGCCCCCTATAAGATCAACGCCTCGGTCGGCGAAGCCGATTACGAGAACTTCACCAACGCCGACACCACCAACTTCTCGGTGCCGACGGTCCTCTTAGTCGACTTCTCGGAGGAAGCCTTCAACCTCCGCAACTCCCGCCCCGGCGTGAGCGAGGTCCTCTTCGGGGTCACCGGCAACGACAAGAACGCCAAGGCCGACCTCCTGCTCGACATGTGGAACCACACCGACGCCGACTCGACCAACGCCTTCTCCGACGACTACGTCCGTTAATGAATAAGGGCCTGCGGGCCCTTTTCGTTTTGCCTCTTCCCCTACTATTGCCTTATTATAAATAGGATATGAAAAACATCGAACTCACCTGCGGCTCCCTCCACTGCCTGACCGCGACCAAATCCGGGCAGAAAGACATCGAGAAGGTCGTCGATTCCTACTACGCGACCGCCGACACCGAGACCAAACTCACTATCCTCTCCCATGACGAGGTCCCCCTCTTCTTCGGGGTTAAGGGCAAACTCATTGGGGCGGCGAAGCTCGACAAAACGGAAATCGACACCAAATCCTTATTGGATAACCTCCGGGCCACCTTGGTGACCTATTCGTTAAAAGGGGAGGATTTAGTCGCCATCATCGGCCCCTGCCTCACCTTCTCCCATACCCCGGTCGAAAGAAAAGTCATCGAGCAATTATTGAACGATGGTTTCCAAGCCGCTGCCAAGCGGACCGATGGGGTTGACTTCCTGGATCTGCCGTTATTCGTCTTATTGGAACTCCGGCGCTTAGGAGTCAAGATCGAGAACATCAAAATCGGGGATTACGATACCTTCGAGAATCCCGACTTGCTTTATAGCGGGCTCCGCGGCGAATCGGAACTCAACGCCTCGATCGCTTACTTCGACTGATCTTTCTTCCGATAGGCTTCGATAACCGAAGAAGGAACAAGCGGGGTGATATCAGCCCCGTTTTTATGTAGTTCGTTGATGGTCGAGGAGGAGATGAAGCTGGTCTTGCTCCCGGCCATGAAGAACACCATGTCGATGTTGGAATCGACGAAGCTATTGGCCGCGGCGAATTGGAACTCGTATTCAAAGTCGGTAACCGCCCGTAAGCCGCGGATGATATGGTTAGCCCCCACTTTCCTAGCGTATTCGACGGTTAAGCCGGAGGTGAAATCGACGTCGACGTTCTCAATGTCTTTGGTCGCTTCTTTCATCATCGTCAAACGTTCCTCGACCGTGAACTCGCTTTTCTTATTCGGGTTGACCGCCAAAAGCATCGTCACATGGTCGAAGACTTTGCTAGCCCTTCGGAGGATATCGAGGTGGCCATTGGTGATGGGATCGAAGGATCCCGGATAAATCGCTTTCTTCATGCTTTCTTAGCCTCCCGCAGGATAATGAGGCGGGTATATCCATAACGATAGTCTTTGCTATATTCGAAACCCGACCGATCGAGGTCTAATTCCCCTTCGTATTCGACCACCACGGCCGAAGATGGGTTCAGCATATCGTGGCTCAATAGATAATCGACGGCCTTTTGGTAATACTCTTTCTCGGCATAAGGGGGATCGAGGAAAACGAGGTCAAAATGGGCGCCATTAAGTTTTTCTAAGGCGCTTAGGTAATCGGCGTTGATGACCTCGCCGGTTTCCTTAAGGCTATTAAGGTTATCCCGGATGATGGCGCACGCCTTAGGTGAATGATCGACGAAGACGGCTTCCTTGGCTCCGCGGGATAAGGCCTCGATGGCTAAGGCCCCGGACCCGGCGAATAAATCCAAGACCTTGGCCCCGTTTAGATAAGGGCCAAGGGCGGAAAAGCACGCTTCCCGAACCCGGTTTTTGGTCGGGACCGTCCCTTCCTCCGGGGTCTGGATAAGCCGGGAACGGTGCTCCCCCCCGATGATCCTCAGCATCCTTTATACCTCATTAAGAGCCCTGACCCGAAAAAGAGGGTCGCGTTGACCTTATCGATGAGGGCGCAGTATTCAAGATACGCCGCCATATAGGCCCGGGCGGCGGGAAGTTGGTCTAATCGTTGTTTAACCGTCGATAGCTCGGACATTGCCGCTGAATCAGTAGGATTGAGGTTAAGCTTTTCCTCAAGTGATTGCAGACGGGAATAAGCCGCCTTGGCCGTGGGGTCTTCGTTAAGTTGTGAGTCCGCTTTCTCCAAACGCTTCAGGGCCGGCGAATCGGCTAAGGCCAGGCGGAGGCAATTAAGATCGGCGGCAAGCGAAGCGTTCATAGCAACAAGATTTTAGCCTAGTTGGCAAGAGGGTGCTACAATGGCTTTGTATGTTCAAAATCGTCAAAGACACCAACCCCAAACTCCGCGAAACCTGCGATGAAGTCAGCCTTCCTTTATCGGAAGAGGATGGCCAAATCCTCGAGGAAATGCTCGATTACCTGAAAAAGAGCCAAGACGAGGAATTCCTTAAAGCCCACCCGAGCGTCCGTTCAGGCGTTGGGCTGGCCGCTCCCCAAATCGGTATCAAGAAGAAGATGATCGCCGTCTATATCGATTATCAAGATAGCCCGTTGGCCTATCTATTGGTCAACCCCAAGATCATCGCCTCCTCGGTCAGACAATGCTACCTTTCCGGCGGGGAGGGCTGCCTCTCGGTCGATACCCCCCATCCGGGCAAGGTGTACCGGGCTTATAAAATCACCGTCAAAGCCTACGATTATTTAGCCAAAAAAGAACGGAAGATCGTGGCCAGGGGCTACGAAGCGATCGTTTTGCAGCACGAGATCGATCACCTAAGCGGCATCCTTTTCTACGACCATATCGGTAAGACTGAGCCCGGCATCGATTATGGCGACGCCATCGAGATCTGAAAAAAGACTCGATAACAAAGTTATTTTCGGCCTTCCCTAGGGTTAAACAAGAAACAGGCCAACGAGACGAAAACATCCGGAGAATCCGAATCGTCAATCCGATCGGAATAGCCCCAAGCATACGGAGTATCCCCATTTAAATAGCGGCCGATTGCTTCCTCGCTAGTAATAAGCTCCTTTAAGTTATCATCAACGAAATAACCTGAGGAAGCTTTTTCTCCATTAGGGAAAACCACGTCGCCATCCCCGTCAAGGCAATACCAATCATCCGCAGGCCCGGTCCCCGGAACGGCTAAAGGAACAATGCGCCGAAGCTCATAATCTCCAAATTCGATCGTCGCTCGCCCGTCATTGTCCTCAAAAACTTTATCTCCGGGAAGGGCAACGCCAAAATAGCGGTCACCGGATTGCAAGTACAAATCAAGGTCTTGAGTAGAAGGGGCGACAGTGACAGTTTCGCTCGCAAAATCATAATCGTACGATACCTTCTTTCCGAAAACACCGCAGGATGAGAGGCTACAACCAATCGCCAAAGAAGCAACTATCAATTGATATTTCATTGCTATAAAGTCCTTAAGCATAAAATTTCAATCCTTCCAATCCAACTCTGCCAGAATCCATTTCGCTTTGACTATTATTGGTATATGAGTAAAAAACGAACAGACGATGTTTTGACAGGGATTATATATGAAAATGGTTCTGAGTTGCTTTTCCCACTCGGCAAATCAAGGATGATGTCTTCAAAAGAAATCCATGTTCCTTGGCTATTTTTGTATTGAACCTCAAAGTGAGTAGCGTCAACGTTTTCATTAAGTGACCAGAGAAATGCCTTAAAATCAACGCGCATGATTGGCTTAAAGTAACTAAATTCGATGTAAGCTTTCCCTTTTTGAATCTTGTTAGAAGACAAGCAAAGCGATCCGTCAATTAAGGATGAGCGAAGATATTTATAAGTAAATATACCTCCGGAAATAAAGGCTGGTTTAGTAATCTCCGAATCAAAAAACTGCTCAGTAATAGACAACTCAGAGACGTTTATGTTCGTGGCAATTAAAGAGCCGCTTTTAGGCGTACCGAAAATTTGCTTATCTTCAGAAATAAACAAGTCATTCCAATATCTTTTAATGCGAACGTAATAAGTAGCCTTACTCGCAAGTATAGATTCCCAAACATTCATAGGAAGCGTAAATGCGTTGAAATCCGTATCAAGACTAAAATACGCATCATTCGAAAAGCCATTTTTCAAGACCGATACTTGGAAAAACTCATCAGCATTGTTTCGGTCTTTCATCCAAAAGAATGTCGGCGGAATATTATCGTATTCACCACCAGTCAAAACGCCTGGTTTATCCACAAAATTACAACCGCAATAATGCTCGTTGTCGACAATATAATTATTAGAGTGCTTGTGCCGAATGTTGGTTTTCAAATCATAGGCACAAAACGCATAGATATATTCATACCCTCCGGGCTCAAAAAGTTTTTTGTGAGTATAACCGTTGCCCCATCCAAAATTAGCGTAAAGATTGCCACTAGCATCAATATCATAAACGACAACGGAGTGAAGTTGCCCCAAAACTGACTGTTGATTAGGAACACCAATGTGAGCAACGACGGGCATGCCTGATTGGACAAACTTTTTTACTTGATCCTCAAACTCAAGAAACACTTTGGGGTCAGAAACATCAATCGTCCCCGCATCCCCATAACCAACACGGTAAAAAGGATTCTCTTCTTCTCCATAAAAACAATTTAATAACTTGTTGTAATCGTTAAGATGAATTCCGGGCTCAAAAGAACCAGCTGTTACATTCTTGCTCAATTCATTAAAAATCACAGTAAGTTCAGATTGGAGGTCGGTGCCACGATGAGAATAACAAAAATCCATGTAGCTCAACCCACCACCATTGGAAAACGAATTTCTCTCAACGCCAGGCGATCTTAATGCTGCTTCCTCCCATGATTCAGTCAAAACCGTTTCGTCGTACTGCTCAGGAATAACATCATCGTTTTTAAAAGTATCGAAATAAGACAATAATTGAATAAGAGAAACATATCCACAAGAGCCTAAATTATTGGCAGGGCAAAATTCGACTAGGTTTGCAAAATAACTCACCATATCAAAATGCTTAACAGAATAATAATCAGTAGGAAAGCAATTTAAATAATTCGTCTGAATACTGCTTGGGACAGCATAATTTTCATTGGATATGGAGGGACCAGACATTTCTGGTTTTAGAGCAAAGTCGGACGCATAACAGTCATTAGCAAATGCGGGATTTGAAGTTTGCACCTCAGGGAAATTGTAGTGTGAGTTAAAAACACTGAGTAGCAATGAACAAATTGGCAAAATCCACATAATGATTCTCCTTGCTCATATTCATATTAACTAGCATATATTATTGGTCAATAAAAAACATTAAGTGCGCTGCCAAGCCCAAAGAATCAAAAGAGATGCCAATGAAACACAATAAGTTCCGATATTTGAAGCGCTTTCAGCCTTTCCCCTGTTTACAGGGGGTTTATTTATGTTATATTTCACTTGCAAGCAGCAAACCATATCCAGCATAAGGTTTCAGCAAGGAAGTTATTATGACCAATTCGCCTATTAGCATTTACGCGCTCGGAGGACTCGGGGAAGTCGGGAAGAACACCTACTGCTTCGAAGGCGACCGTTCGCTTATCATGGTCGATGCCGGCGTCCGTTTCCCGGAGGCCAACCTCCCCGGCGTCGATTACGTCATCCCCGATTACACCTACCTCAAAAACAACCGGAATAAAGTCAAGGCCCTCTTCATCACCCATGGCCACGAAGACCATATCGGCGGCATCCCTTTCTTAGTCCGCTCGATCTATATCCCGGTTATTTATGCTCCCCGTTTGGCGGCGGCCTTAATCCGCCACAAACTCGAGGACAACCGAATCAAGGACCCGGTCAAGATCGTCGAATACGACGCCGATTCGGTCATCAAAATCGGCGATGAGTTCACCGTCTCCTTCTTCCGGGTCACCCACTCGATCCCCGATTCCTATGGCATCTGCATCGACACCCCGCAGGGCCGGATCATCGAAACCGGCGACTTCAAGATCGACTTGACCCCGGTCGGACCCAATTTCGAGATAAATAAATTGGCCCGCCTCGGGACCGAAGGGGTCGACTTATTGATGGCTGACTCCACCAATGCCGAGTTAGAAGGCTATACCCCGAGCGAAACCAACGTCCGGTCTGGCGTCGAGGAGATATTCGAGAAAGCCCCCGGCCGAATCATCGTCTCGACCTTCTCAAGCAACATCAACCGGATCCAGCAGGTCGTCGAAGTCGCGGTCGCCCATAAACGGAAGATCTGCATCTTAGGGCGGTCGATGAAAAACGTCATCTCCATCGCCCGGGAATACGGTTACATCAAGATCCCCGACGCCTCGATCGTCGAGGAGACGATGCTCCGTAACTACAAGCTCAACGAGATCTGCATCATCTGCACCGGTTCCCAAGGTGAGCCGATGGCGGCCCTCTCCCGGATCGTCTCGGGGGACAACCGCAATACCTCGATCATTCCCGGCGACACCGTCATCTTCTCCTCCAACCCGATCCCGGGCAATGGCTTATTGGTCGATCGGCTGGTCAATAACCTGGTCAAGCAAGGGGCCGACGTCAAACAGAACTCCTTAGCCTTCTCCCTCCATTCTTCCGGCCATCCCTCGCGGCAAGAACTCCGCCTCATGCAGCGGCTCACCCAACCCCGTTATTTCATGCCGGTCCATGGCGAGTACCGGATGTTGGTCCTCCATGGCGAGATCGCCAAAGAGCTCGGGATGAGCGATGACCATGTCTTCGTCTGCGATAACGGGGACATGCTGGAACTTTACAAACACCAGGTCCGCCGGACCGGGGCCCATATCTCCGCCGAGGACGTCTATATCGACGGCAATGACTTAGACGGGATCTCCGGCAATATCCTTTCTGACCGCGATGTGATGAAAAACGATGGGCTCGTCACCGTCATCCTGACCATCGCCAAAGACAAAGGATTGCTGGTCCCGCCGATCGTCTATGCCCGTGGGTTCTCGGCCTCGGAAGAGACCCACGTCGTCCGCCATGCCCAGATGCGGGCTGAAGAGGAAGCCCGGAAGATCGTCGGCGGGGGCGATTACGAATTCGCCGAGCTGAAGCAAGCGATCAAAAACGTCGTCGCCAAATACGTCGAAAGAAAGACCGGCCGGCGCCCGATGATCCTCATCGCCGTCATGTCAGAGGATAAGTAATGTTCATCCTCGCCTCCTCTTCCCCGCGAAGGCAGGAACTATTGAAGCTTTTGGTTCCGGAATTCGTCATCGTTAAGCCGGTGGTCGATGAATCCTGGCTCCAGGTCTCGGCTTCGGAAACGCCGTTGCAGGAAGCGAAGATGAAAGCCTATGCCGTCTTAAAGGACCATCCGAATGATGAGATCCTTGCCTGCGACACCGTCGTCATCCTCCATAACCGAGTCTTAGGGAAGCCGAAAGACGAAGACGAGGCCTTCAGGATGCTGAAGTCCCAATCGGGCCAAAAGCAAGTGGTCGTCTCCGGTTATTGCTATATCGGGAAAGGGAAAGAGATCACCCGTTCGGTCCGGACCTACGTCTACTTCAACAAGCTAAGTGATGAGCAAATACGGGAATACATTCAAAAGTTTCGTCCCCTCGACAAAGCCGGGGCGTATGGAATCCAGGATGATTACCCGTTGATCGAACGAATTGAAGGAAGCTATCACAACGTCATGGGCTTGCCGGTTGAGGACCTGCAAGCCCACGTCTTCACTCCCCGAAGATAGTCTTATAGGCGGCCTCGGCGTCGCCTTTTAATACCAAAGTGAGCTTATCGCTCATGAGGATGAAGCCGTCGACCCCGGCTTCTTTTAGTTTCTCTTTGTCGACTTTGCTGTTGTCCGCTAGATGCAAGACAATCCGCGAGCCTTTTAACTCTTTGGAGAGGATATTCTCCGCCCCTCCGAGCGCGGTCACGTAGGCGGTCTTATCGATTAGGCGGGGGGCCGGTTTCTCTTTCTTCCTTTTAAGGTAATAAGGCAAGAGGATGGCCAAGATGACGATGACGATTAACGCCGCCACCCCGATGGCCAAATATAAGCCGTAATCCTGCAAGAAACGATTGAATGAGATGAGCATACTTTCCCTAACTCCTTAGGCGAGACCTTGCTATAATACCACACGAGGTAATTTTTATGAGCAATGCCATTGAAATCGAAGCCAAGGCCCTCGTGAGCCAAGACGATTATCGGAAGCTTTCCAAACTCTTCCCCTCCTCCCCCCGTTATACCCAAACCAACTACTACATCGATTCGGATGACCGGATCCTGAACAAGGAAGGGATCGCCCTCCGGATCAGGGAGAAAGACGGGAACTACGAATTGACCCTCAAGACCCCCTTATCCCAGGGCCTATTGGAAAAGAACGCCCCCATCACCAAAGCCCAGTTCGAGGAATTCCGCGACCATAACGTCTTCCCCAAAGGCGACTTGGTCCGCTTCCTCACCATGCTCGACATCGACATCAATACCTTGAAGATCCTAACCTCCCTCACCACCGACCGGATCGACGTCGAATACGAAGGCGGCCTCCTCTCGATCGACCGGAACACCTATTATGGCAAGACCGATTACGAGATCGAATTCGAGTACAACAACTTAGGCGGCGCCGAGAACATCCTCTCGACCCTGTTCCACAAAAACGGCATCAAGGCCCCCTTCTCCAAAGCCAGCAAGACCCGCCGGGCGATGGAAGCCTTGGAAAAGTAATCATTCAAGCAAACGAAAAGCAGGCTCGCGGGCCTGCTTTTTTAATGTCTAGAGCAATTAGATCCGAACAACCTTCGGCTCAGCGGCCAGCTCGACCGGAATCTGCTTCGGCCGGTAGCAAGCAAGCCCTAAGGTCGCGATTCCCATCAAAGCCGGGGCGAAATAGGCCAGCAAGTTGAAGATGACGTCGAGTTCCTTTAAGGTCTCCGGGTTATCGATGAGTTGCTTATAAGGTAAGGAGAGGGCAGTCCCGGCTAAGCCGAAGACGAAGGCTAAGATCCCGATGACGACCGAGAAGGCCGAACGGGATTTTTCATACCGGAGACAGACCACCAAGAAGGCGAAGAGGAAGGTCAAGACGTAACCGATCAATAAGCACGGAACGGATAATCCAGCGAAACCGGAAGTAAAGGCGGACTTCCAATAATCCAACGACAATAAGGTGGTGTTATAAGTATCGAAGTTGGTCCCAAACAAGAGAACGACGCCGGAGGCCAAGAAGACCAGGAGGCAGAATAAAGAGGATAAAAGGATGACCGGGCGAGATTTGGCGAAGACGCCGGTGAAGAAGCAAATCAGGAAGAGGATTCCCCCAAGGGTTAACCCTAAGCCGATGCCCGAGGCTTTTAGGAAATCCAATAACGGATCGAGAGCGAATTGCTTGGCCTTAAGGAAATCAACCGTTTCCCCATAGGCCTTATAACCCAGAAGCAGGAAAGCGAGCAAGACGGCTAAAAAGAAGAAGAAGATGAAGACGGGGCTCCGGAGTTTGTTCGATTTCATTGGCTGTCCTTTCCGCCCAACTTATCCTGGGCATGTTCGCAAAAGGGGTATTTCTCGCAATCGGAAGGATTGCAGAAGAGCTCCGCCAATTGACGGGCCCTCGGGACGAAGCCGAGGATGTCCTCCTCGTTGTAGCCGACCTGCACCCGGTGGTCATCGACGATGATCGGCCGTTTGAGCACCGAGGGGTGGGCTTTGATGAATTCGATGAGCTGCGAGATGGTCATATCATCGAAATCGATGTGGTTCTCCTGGACGATCTTCGACCGCTTGGAGATGATATCGTCGGTGCCGTTCTCGCATTTGGCGATGACCTCTTTCAAGTCCTCGGTCTTGAGGTTGCCGGAGAAGATGTCCTTCGCTTCATACGCGACCCCATGCTCATCGAAGTACTTTTTGACCTTGCGGCAAGAGGAGCAGGACGGGGAGGTGTACACCTTGATCATACGGGAAAAGTATACACCGGCCGGAAACGGGTTTTCATTAGAAAACCGATCGCGAGAGAAAACTTTTTTCACTCCTTCCCCCATCGGCCTATAATGAGGCGCTTGGAGGCAACAACATGCGGATACTATCGGGAATCAAACCAACCGGGAACTTAACCTTGGGCAACTATATCGGGGCCTTGAAGCACTTCAAGGACTTCCAAGACAGCGGCGAGGTGTTCATCTTCATCGCCGATCTCCACGCCTTGACCTTGCCGATCGACCCGGATTTCTTACGGGAGAATACCCGCGACGTCGCCAGTTTCTACCTCGCCTCGGGGCTCGACCCGAAGAAGACCACCATCTTCCTCCAGTCGAGCGTCTCCGAACACGCCGAATTAAACGCCATTTTGCAAAATTACCTATATATGGGCGAGCTGTCGCGGATGACCCAGTTCAAGGACAAAAGCGCCAAGCTCAAGCAAAGCGCCATCGGCTTAGGCTTATTCGCCTATCCGGTCCTGATGGCTTCCGACATCGTCTTATACGATGCCGACGTCGTCCCGGTCGGGGAAGACCAGATCCAGCACGTCGAATTGACCCGCGATTTGGTCAAGCGGTTCAACGCCCGTTATGGGGAGGTCTTAGTCGAGCCCAAATACCAGATGAACAAAGTCGGGGCCCGGATCATGTCCTTAACCGACCCGAGCGTCAAGATGAGCAAATCCGATCCGAAGGGCGACATCTTCTTAAAAGACGATTTAGCCACCATCCGGAAGAAGATCATGTCGGCCAAGACCGACTCCGGCTCAGAAGTCAAATTCGACAAAGAGAATAAGCCCGGCATCTCGAACCTCTTAACCATCTACGCCTCGATCAAAGGGATGGGCATCGAGGAAGCCGAGCAACAATTCGCCTCGGCCCGTTATGGCGACTTCAAGAAAGCGGTCGCCGAAGCGGTCATCGAGGAGATTGGGCCCTTCCAGGAACGGTATAAGCAGATCCGCGAATCCGGCGAATATCTTTCCGTTTTGCGGGAAGGGGCGCAAAAAGCCAAGCAAATCGCCCACCAAACTCTGAAAAGGGTTCAAAACGCCGTCGGGCTCTTGGATATCGATGAATTATAAAGGGGCCATCGCCCTCGACCTCGATGGCACTTTATTAAACGGCAAAGGCAAATTAGGGAACCAAACCAAAAGGCTTTTGCGCGTTTTATCCTCCGATTACTTGATCATCCTCGCCTCGGGAAGGCCGCTCCGCTCAATGCGGAAACTCTGCGCGGAACTTCAATTATCCCTCCCTCTTATCTGCTATAACGGGGCGGCGGTTTATCTTTCGCCTTTCCTTGAACCACTTCTTTACCTAAGTCTAGAGACGGAAAAGCTCAAACAGGTTTATGAGGAAGGGAAATCTTTCCTTACCTCTTTCGCCTGTGAGGATAAAAAGGCCATTTATTCGCTCCACCACGATGCTTACTTATCCCGTTACTTCCCCTTTGAAGGAATGGAAGTCCATTTAGGCGAAGAGAAGGAATTGCCTCCCTCTGGCTTAATGGCTTGCTTACTCCGCTGCCCCCACCGTTACGATGAACGGCTAAAGGAGATCGTCGAAAAGCAAAAGGGGTTTAAGTTCCGTCATTGGGTCAGCTCAACCTATTCCGAAATCACCCGGGATGACGTCGATAAAGGGAAAGCCTTGGCCCTATTGCTTAATCATTTCCATCTCGATCCGAAGGATTGCTATGCCTTTGGGGATTCAACCAATGATGAACCGATGCTTTCATTGGTTGGCCATCCATTCCTTTTAGCCGATAGCCAAGCCAAACTCGACTTCCCCCGAACGGAAAAAGGCCACGCCGAGGAAGGCGTAGCCTATGAATTGAATAAGCTCTTTAGTTAGGCTTTAAGCCCCAGCCGGGCCATGATGGCGGAGTACAAACTGTAGGCTTCTTCCTTTAAGCCTGCTTCCTTCGCTCCGACCGTCTCGATATAGAACTTAATCTTCGGCTCGGTGCCGGAAGGACGGATAGCGAGGGTCGATTTATCGGCGAAGACGTATTTGAGGACGTCGGATTTCGGCAAGCCGACGATCTTCTCCTTATGCCCATCGGCATAGGCGATGACGTCATTGAGGTAATCCTCGACCGCGGCCACCTTTTTGCCGGCGAGTTCGGTTAAAGGCTCATCATGGAGCTCGCCCATGAGCCGCTTCATGGTGGCGGCCCCTTCCATCCCTTCGAAGTAAGCATCGTTCATCGAGGTGTAATGGAAGCCAACCCGTTGCTGCAATTCCTCAAAGGCTTGGTCAAGATGCATGCCACGTAGAAGATGATAGAGGGCCATTTCGGTATAAAGGAGGATGGCCTGGACGCCGTCTTTATCGCGGACGAACGGTTTGATAAGGCAACCATAGGATTCCTCATAGCCGAATAGGAAGGTCGGCCCGTGGCCTAAGTCCTCGTAATGGCGGATCCTTTCGCCGATGAATTTAAAGCCGGTCAGGAAGGATTCGGCCTTGACCCCGTAGGAGGCCGCCACTTCCCGTCCTAGGCTCGAGGTGACGATGGTATCGTAGATGACCCCATTAGAAGGGAGGGTTCCTTTTAGTTTCTTCTGCGAGAGCAAGTAATCAATAAGCAAAGCCCCCGATTGGTTGCCGGTCAATCTTCTGATATCGCCCCGGCTGCTCCGATAGGCGAGCCCGCAGCGATCGCCGTCTGGGTCGGTCATAACGGCCAAATCGGCTTGGTATTCCTCCATGTATTTAAGCGGCAATTCCCAAGCGGAGTCGACCTCGGGGTTCGGGGATTTGGTCCCGCCGAATTCCCCGTCATGGGTGCATTGTTCCTTAACTGGGAGTATGGAGTAACCGCAGTCGGAGAAAACCCGGAGGGCGCTTTCCAAACTGGCCCCATGCTGAGGAGTATAGATGACTTTGAAATGGGATTTGTCGAGATCCGGGTTCTCCTGGCAGGATTCGACGAGCTTGACGTATTCGTCGTCGACTTCCTTCCCAAAGACGACCTGCTCGCCTTTTTCTTTTCCTTCCGGGACTTCGAATTCCAGCGGATCGGGCAAGGTCGCGAGGATCTTAAGCATCGGGGCAATGGCGTCGGGCACCAACTGACAGCCGGTCTCGTCATACACCTTATAGCCGTTATATTGCTTGGGGTTGTGGGAGGCGGTGATCATGATCCCGCCGGCGGCTTTGGCATAACGGACGCCAAAGGAGAGTTCGGGGGTCGGACGCAAATCATCGAAGACATAGGTCTTGAGCCCCATCTTGTTGAGGATAGAAGAGGCGAGCAAAGTGAAATGACGGGAATTGATCCGGTTGTCATGGCTGATGACCACGCCCCGGGTTTTGGCGTCTTCCACGTTCTCAATCAAAAATTGCCCAAAGGCAACGGTGACCCGGCCGATGGTCAAGTCATTGACCCGGTTGGTCCCCGGGCCCATGACGCCCCGGAGGCCCCCAGTGCCGAATTCGGCGTCTTTGAAGAAGGCGTCGGCTTTCGCTTCCTCGTTCATATTCTCCAGGACGGCCTTGTCCGCCTCGCTTAAGCGCGGGCTCGCCAGCCAACGCCGGTATTTCTCGTTGATGTCCATATTGATAACACGCTCCTGGGGTAATTATATCCAATTGCTAGGCTAACAAATCAATGGCCTTCGATAGGTTGTCGGGCAACTGCGATTCGATAACCTTATCCTTCAGCCCTTCCAAGGCCCCGTCAAGGTCGCCGAATTCCAGCCGATAAGCATGGAGGAACTGGTAATCGAGGCCGGTTTTGGCCTTGATCTGGCGGTTGAGGGCGAAATCTCCGTATTTATCATCGCCTAGCAAAGGATGGCCGATACTGGCGAAATGGACTCGGATCTGGTGGGTCCGGCCGGTAAGGAGGTGGACTTTGACTAGGCTATAATCCCCTACTTCCTTTTCGACTTGGTATTCGGTAATGGCGGTCTTGCCGCCCTTATCCAGCCCTAAGGGGAAGGCTCGGCCAGAATTGGCGTCTTTCCCTAAGGGAATGTCGATTCTCCCTTCTTTGGAATCGAAGTGGCCCTTTACCAAGGCCAGGTAATATTTCTTAACCCCCTGCCGGGTCTTGAATAGCTCGGTCAGCTCCTTTAAGCCGGCGTCGGTTAATCCATAGCAGATCAGCCCCGAGGTATTCCGGTCCAGCCGATGGGCCGGGGAGGGGGTGAAGGAAGAGCTTTCGGGATCGTATTTCCCTTCCATATATAAATAATCGAGGACGGCGTTGCCTAAGGTCTCCCGGACCCCGGTTTTGTCCCCGTAGGTCAAAACCCCTTTCGGCTTATCGACGATGAGGACGTTTTCATCCTCGTAAGCGATTCGATAGGGAAAAGGCTTCGCGGTGACCGGGCGGGGCTTCTTGAAGTCTTCCAATTGCTGATCAGTCACGTAGATCCGGACCGTGTCCCCCTGATGGACCAAGGCATCTTTTTTAACCCAATGGCCGTTGATCTTGATGTCCTTCTTCCGGAAGGCTTTATAGATAAACCCCAAAGGGGCCTCGGAAAGGTATTTCCGGACGAATTTCTCGATTTTTTGCCCTTCGTTAGCCTGGGTGACGACGATTTCTTTCATTCGGTGAGGGATTATAGCACGGAGGCGCGCAAATTTCGTTTGCGCATTCGCCCCGCTTCTTCTATAATCAGCGTTGCCTTTCGGGGCAAATTGGAGGAATACCCAAGCGGTCGAAGGGGCGGGCTTGGAAAGCTCGTAGTCTCTTAACCGGGAGCCAGGGTTCGAATCCCTGTTCCTCCGCCATTGAAAATTAAGCCCGATTCTCCCGCAGAACCGGGTTTTCTTTTGCGTTTTAGTCTCTAAAGGAAAGGCGCCCAAACTCAACTATTCAATATAAAGTACCCGGCCCGTTTTGATTTCCTTTGGGCTCATTTCAACATCGGCATAGCCGATGCAGGCGTGGCCGATGCCAATGTAATCGCCTTCGATGCCAAACGACTTCAGCAGTTCTTGGCCTTCGGGAAGGTCGAACTCCTCTTTGGCCCGATGGACCCAAATCGACCCTAACCCCAAATCGGTCGCGGCCAACAGCAGGTTTTCCATGCATACCGATCCGTCATAAACCGCGGTCGGGCCGGCTTCGCAATAGACGAGCATCACCACTGGGGCCCCATAGAAGGGATCGGTCCCTTCCCGGCCCATGATTTTGGCGTTGAGCTTGGACAAGGCCGCGATCTTCTCCTTATTGGCGATGACGGCGATATGGGCTTTCTGCCCGTTCATCGCGCTTGGGGCCCGAAGACCGGCCTCGACGATTTGGTTAATCTTCTCCCGGTCGACCGGCATTGAGCTGAACTTCCGGCAAGAATGCCGCTTCTTGATGCATTCCAAAGTTTCCATAGTTTCTTTGCCTCCTAAGCAAAAGGCGGAGGGTTGCCCCACCGCCTTAAGGATATCATTGTTCGGACTCTACGTTATCTTCCTTCACGGCCTCAAGGCCCAGCCGCTGAGCCCGCCGCGACGCCCGTTCGGAGTCACGGTCGGTTTCCCTGGCGAAGACACTTAGGCAGATGACCGCCAGTAAGGAACCGGCGAGGAAGAGGATCAGCCCCCAATAACGATAGCCCATCCCCGACCAATTGCTGAGCCAGAGGGGTTCGCTATAGAGGATCCAGTTGTCGGAATAGACGACCGGCAGGTTCTCCCCCACGATCCCGAGGATCAGGAAGAAGAGGCCGACGAAGCCGATGAACCCGGCGATCGAATACCAGACGATTTCCTTTTTGCTGATTTTCTTGGTTTTCTCTTTCATATGCTAATTAAGCCTGCGGGTTCTTCTCGGCCGCTTCCTTGGCTTCCCGGTCTTTCTTGACCTGGGCAAGGAGCTCATTGACGAGCGGAACATAGACCGCCCGGAAGCTGGCTTCGGCGTCGCGGACGTAGAGTTGGATGGTTTCGACGGTCTCCCGCATGACATCGGGGAAACGCTTGCCAGTCGGGAGGTCGCGGCGGCCGGTCATCATCTCCATGAGGGCGACGATCTTGTCTTCCATATTCTTATAGACCAAGTCATGCTCCTTGGCCGAGGACCGGACGAAATTGATGTTGCCGACGATGGTTTGGATATCGTTGGAGATGAATTTGGAGGACGGCGATTCGGCCCCTTTGGCTTCCTGCCGGGCTTTGTTGTAATCGTTGAACAAGCCGATCAGGTCGTTGGTGAGGGTCAAATAGGCGACGCCGCGGAACATCGCGTCCTCGGCATTCCAGACCTTGACGGCCTCAGCCACATCGATCTGCTTACCTTGGGCGTCGCGGACGATGCCGGCGATCATCGAGTTGATGTTCTCGTGGATCGGCAAGACCCCGCGATAGATCGGGAGGTGCTGGTTGTGGTCGACCCGGAGCCCGTCATCGGCGAGATGGAGGATGGTCGAGGAATCGCCATAGACCTCTTCATAGAAATCGCGGATGAGCTTCTCGAGCTTCTGCCCGTTCTCCCCGGAGTGGTCGATGATGTCTTTAAGCGGGGTGTGCTGGTCGACTTCGATCAAGACGGCCCGTTTCTTCTCGTTGAACAGCTTCGGATCGTAGGTTTCCTTCTTGAGGCAATACTCAAGGGTGTCCCGGATCGAGACGTTGTAATGGAGGAGGGTGGTGATGACTTCGCTGACTTGGTTCATGTTTTCTTCTATTCTTCCTTAATAATACGGATGGCTATCCAACCGACGGGCATAGTCACCTCTAGCGTGCAAAGTCCGCTAACGGGGGATATTATGCGTGCTAAGCCTTTTACATGCAAGCAATAATCACCCTATAGGGTGAAGGAAAAGGGCCGGTCGCCCGGCCCTATCGTTCATCGGTTCCCTTTACTTCAAAGGGTTCTCGGCCTGGATGACACCATAACCGCCATCCAGTCGCTTGTAGGCGACGGAGATCTGATTGTCCTCGTCATCGAGGTAGAGGAAGAAGGAATGGCCGAGGGCCTCCATCCGGGTGATGGCCTCGTCGATGGTCATCGGGTCGAGGTAGATCGATTTGGTCCGGACGACGGTTTCCTCCCCGTCCGCTTCTTCGGCGAAGTTCTCGAAAGCCAAGGCCTTGCCGAGGGAATCGGCCTCTTTGGTCCGGTCCATCCGGGTCTTGAGCTTGCGCATCTGCCCTTCGAGTTTATCAATGGCGAAGTCGACGGCGGCATAGAGGTCATTGTCCCGGACCTCGGTCCGGAAGGTCATTTGCTTGGTGAAGATGGTGATCTCGACTTTGGCCCCGACTTGATAGGACCGGACCACCGCCCGGCAGAGCACGTCGTCATTAATGACGAAGTACTTGTCCATCCGGGAGAGTTTCTTCTCGATGTCGGCGCGAATAGAATCGGTGACATCGATGTTCTTTCCGATAATTTGGTATTTCATTGTTTTCTGCCCCTCCTAAGGGCTTACGCCATTATTGTAAAGGATTTTCCGAAAAGGGATAGACCTTTTTGTAAGCGGTTACATTTTCTTGACCGAAAAAGGGGCTATTCGCCCCAAAATCGCGATAAATCGGGCAATTCAATTTATTTGCCGTTCCCTTGGAAATAGGCTTTGAGGGCCTCGACTTTATCCAGCCGTTCCCAAGGCAAATCGAGGTCAGGCCGGCCGAAGACCCCGTAATTGCAGGTATCGGCATAACGGAAGCTCGGCTTGGTCAGTTGGAACTGCTCGATGATGGCGTAAGGCCGGGGATCAAAGAACTTCTCAATGGCCGAGAGGATCAGATGGTCATCGTAATGCTTGGTCCCGAAGGTCGATAAAGAAATCGATAAGGGCTTAGCCACCCCAATGGCATAGCTGAGCTGGATCTCCAACCGATCGGCCGCCCCGGCCGCCACTAGATTCTTGGCGATGTAACGGGCGTAATAGGAGGCTGAACGATCGACTTTCGAGGGGTCTTTGCCAGAGAAGGAGCCGCCTCCGTGTCTAGAGGCCCCACCATAGGTATCGACTATAAGTTTTCTTCCAGTCAAACCAGTGTCGCCCGCCGGCCCCCCGATGACGAAGCTGCCGGTCGGGTTGATCAGGACCCGGAAATCGGCGTTGAGCCGGAAACTCTCGGCCACCGGCTTCATGACCAATTCATAGACGTCATGTTTGAACTTTGCCATGTCAAGGTCTGGATCATGCTGGATCGACATCAAGACAGTATGGATCTGAGGTTTTTCCCCGGTATAGTCGATGGTGACTTGGCTCTTCATATCCGGCCGAGCGCCCTTGAGTTTCCCTTCTTTCCGAAGGTTAGTCGCCACCCGGACCAGCTTGTGGGCGATGGTGACCGGAAGCGGCATATAGCCGTCCGACTCATTGGTAGCGTAGCCGAACATGATCCCTTGGTCGCCGGCCCCCATGTTCAATTGGTCTTCGGGTCGGACCCCCATGGCGATGTCGGGGGATTGCTCCTTGACCCGGACCTCGATCTGGCAAGTGTCGCAGCCGATCCCAAGTTCAGGAGAGGTATAGCCGATCCGGCGCAAGACGCCCCGGGCGATCCCTTCGTAATTAATATGGGAAACTCCGGAGATCTCCCCGCCGATCAAGACGAATTCGGTGGTGGCGAAAACCTCGCAGGCCACGTGGGCGTTGGGGTTTTCGGCCAAGCAGGCGTCAAGGATCGAGTCGGCGATTTGGTCGCACACCTTGTCAGGATGCCCCTCCGACACCGATTCGGAGGTGAAGAGGAATTGTTCTTTGTCCATTAAAATGCTCCTTATCCGGCGAAATCCCACCCGATTAAGGAAGGCAAACTAACTTCCAACGGCATCGTTCTCCCGGGGACGGGGAGCTATGGCGAGCACTTACCGCTATAGCGGAGTTGCTAGCGTCCTGGTTACGCCAAATGACGACGCTTCTTGATGCCTGCGTTTCGCAGTGTGGCTATTCTATGCTTCCCCTTCTGTCTAGGCAAGAAAAACTCCCCAGATGGGGAGTCAGTCGGTGATGGTGGCCAAGGCTTGGGCGATTTGGTCGGGGCAGGAGGTCTGCTTGTTCCGTGACCCGCGGCAGATGATGCCGGCGAGTTTGGACTTCGCTTCCTCGATATCCATGCCCTTCAACAAGGAGGCGATGCCTTGGAGGTTGCCATGGCATCCCCCTTCGACCCGGAGGGCGAGGATCTTCCCGTCCTCGTAATCGATCTCGAATTTCCTTGAGCAGACGTTGGAGGGGTTATAGACGAAGGTCTTCATTATTCGTGGTGATGGCAGCAATGGCCTTCCCCATGGCAGCATTCGCCGTCTTCGTGATGGCATTCGCTGGCATAGAGGATCTCGCCATAGACTTCTCCGCCGGCGTTGGCGGCGTTGCTCTCATCGGTGTCGATATGCATGGCGAGGGCATACTTCGGGCTGACCCGGATGATGGTATCGCCGTAGATCGTTTCCCGTTCCGGGGTCGAGATGGCGACGTAGACCGCTTCGCCATCCTTGACGTTAAAGGCCTCGGCGTCTTCCGGGGTCATGTGGATGTGCCGCTTGGCAATGATGACGCCTTCTTCGAGTTCGAGTTGTTTGCCATTGACCGGATTGACGATGGTGACCGGGGCCGAGCCTTTGACGTCGCCCGAGAGGCGGATCGGCGCGTTGACCCCCAAGGTCCGAGCGTCGGTGGCCGAGATCTCGATCTGATTCTCTTTTCTTAAGGGGCCGAGGATCGAGACGTTGGTGAGCATCCGGGGCTTGCCGGTTTTGGGGTTGACCGGGCCGACGAGGTTGAGCCGGACATCGGAGACGTATTGACCCGGCTGGGAGAGGGGCTTGCGGACGTTCAAGACGGCGTGTTCGCCCTCTTTGGCATCCATGAGGTAATCGAAGCTCGCCTGATCGAGGTGGATATGGCGCGCGCTGGTTTCAACGAGGATTTTGTTTTCCATAGTTTCCTTCCTTATTTCCGGGGCAATTATAGGCCGAAAAGAGGGAAGAGGGGAAAGTTTTACTTTCATTTAGCCTTTACTTCCCCTCCGAGTAGGCTAGACTAGGCAGGCTAAAGGAGGAAGCGGATATGGATGAAAAGCTGAAGTTAAATCTAGAAACCCTGCAAAAAGCCATCGAAAGCAAAGATAAAGCGACTTTGCTTGAGGCCTTTAAGACCACCCCGGCCATCGACTTGGCTGAGTTAGGCAATGAGTTGAGTCCGGAACAATTGATTTACCTCTTCCGGGCCATCGGCCCGGCCTTATCCGCCGACTTCTTCGCCGAATTAAGCCAAGAGAGCAAAGAGAAACTCATCCAGGCCATGACCGATAAAGACCTGGTCGAGCTCATCAACTCCCAGCCGGCTGACGAAGTGACCGACGCCATCGAGGAACTGCCAGCTAACTTGGCCTCCCGGGTCATGAAAGCCGCCGATCCGGAACTCAGGAAAGACCTCAATACCCTTCTTAACTATAAAGAAGACACCGCCGGCTCGATCATGACGACCGAGTACCTCGAGTTTCGGGAGGACGTCTTGGTTAAAGACGCCATCGCCGAAATCAGGAAAAGGGGAAGAGACGCCGAGACGGTCTATACCATCTTCGTCCGCGACCAGTCGCGCCGGTTCCTTGGGACCGTCGACCTCGATGATCTGATCTTCGCCGAGCCCGATACCCCCTTATCGGCGATCATGAACCGGGACGTGGTCTATTGCAAAACCAGCGATGACCAAGAGGAAGTAAGCCAAATGTTCCGCCGTTACGACCTCAATGCCCTAGCGGTCTTAAACGAAGACAACCGGCTGGTCGGCGTCATCACCATCGATGACGCGGTCGATGTTATGGCCGAAGAAGGAAGCGAAGACTTCGCCCGGATGACCAACATGGAGCCGAGCGAGAAGCCTTATCTGTCCCTTTCGACCTGGGATAACGCCAAGCGCTGCATCCCTTGGATCGTAGTGCTCTTAGTCCTAGGCACCTTCACCTCGATCATCATTTCCTTCTTCCAGGATAAACTGGCCAGTTTAGCCATCTTAGCCGCCTTCATTCCGACCCTCCTCGACACCGGCGGCAACTCGGGTGGGCAGACGACCGGGCTGATGGTCCGGGGGCTGGCCTTAAAGGAATTCGGGCCCAAGCAAGCCGGGAAGGTCCTATTAAAGGAGTTGAAATCCGGCTTGGTGGTCGGCTTCTGCGTCGCCGCCTTCGCCTTCTGCTGGTTCATGATGGAGCAATACACCGGCATCGTCGTCAATTCCGATTTCGCCGGCACCAATATCTGGAACGGCAATTGCTGGACCATGGAGTTCTTCGATGCCTCAGCCAAGATCGCGGCCTTAGTCGCCCTATCGGCCTTCATCGCCATTACCTTGGCCAAAATCGTTGGGTCTTTGTTGCCGCTTGGGGCCTATGCCCTTCACCTTGACCCAGCCTTGCTCGCTCAGCCCTTGCTCACGACGGTCATGGATATCGTCTCCTTACTGGTTTATTTCTCAGTGGCGATGCTCTTCTTCCCCCAGTTGGCCTAGTCCAGGGAACAACATAACGGTCGGAAAATTTGCATATTTGTTCCCAATTTCGCCATCTTTGTTTCCAATTTGGCCTCTTTACTTTAGCGCCGGTTGATTCCGCATTAGAATAGTTGCGTAACCTCGGAGGTATCAAATGGTTTCTCAACTTGGATTAATCGTGGCTGCCTTGCTGCCAATGGCTTCAGGAGGATTTTCCGAACCGCTTTTCGCTGATGTGGAGCCAGAAATGATCGACGTTTCTGCAAGCGAAAACGAATTCGCTCCTTTAACATCAAACTTCCATCCTAACATTGCCGGCTTCAACTGGGTTTGGGGGTACGACGAAACCGATCAATTCAAAGACCGCAATCACGGCGATAAAAGCGTCGGCTACATGGTTGTGGATCTTGATTTTTACACCACTACCTTCACCGAAAATTCCTATCTTCTCTTGGTCCATACCAAAACAACGGCCGTTTCGGGGTCGATAGCCGATTCCTCTGGCCAACAAGGATTCGACAAGAAATATGATTTAAGTCGTTTGACCGTGGTCGTCGACTGCCCGCGAATCCAAGACCTCGACAACGATTATTTCTCAGGCCGAGTGGTTCCCATCACTTATTGGCCGATATCTCCTAATGACGACAGCAGAAAAATTGGATCTTACAGCTATACATCTGAATTCGGCATAAGTCTGGAATTAAACGCCTCCGTAGAAGCTGGTCTGTCGACTGCGAACGGAGTCAGCATTTCCGGCGGGGCTGGCGCTTCGATAACAATCGGATATTCCTCCAGCAGCACAGTGACGGCGGCCGATCCGGCTTTCTCTTCGGCTGAATATGACGAAGACCAAAGCAAATACAATGCGTATTTTTACCAAATCGATTACGCTAGGTACGGCCGGATAGCTTACACAATGGACACCTATTCCTTGTATGAGGTTTCTAATTCGACATACGGCTTTAATAGCAATAGTTTCGTGATTCGATTCTTCGTGGAAATGGAAGTCGTTAGGGATATGTGGCTCGGCAATGTCTTCGCCCATTACGAAACAATCCAATATAGCAAAGGATTCCGATATAATCTTGGTTACAATCCAACTAACGTCCGATATTACGCATGATTGCTGTCCAGCATCTATCCAAAAGGTTTGGGAACCGTAAAATCCTCAAGAACGTTTCTTTCTCCTTGCCGGATAAAGGACTCTATTTACTCAAAGGCCCCAATGGGAGCGGAAAATCGACTTTGCTCTCGATTCTCTCGGGCCGCGATTCGGAATACGAAGGCTCGCTCATCGTCGAGGGCCGATTAATCGATAGCAAAAACCGCGAACACTACGCCGATTGGTTGGTTTCATACTGTCCGCAGGACCCATTGATATTCGATGACCTCAACTGTCTGGATAACGTCCTGACCGCCTTTGGAAAAAAGGATCAACGGAGGGCGAGGGACGTTTTGAGCGCCGTCGGGTTGGATAACGCCATTCTGACCAAAGCCGCCTCGCTTTCGAGCGGGGAGAAGCAGCGGCTAGCGGTGGCCCGAACGCTCTATTCCAGCCGCCCTATCGTCATCCTGGATGAGCCGACCTCGCTCCTTGATGCGGATAACGCTCGAGTCTTGGCAACCGCGTTATCAGGTTATGCCAACGATCATTTGGTTATCGTCAGTTCAAACGAAGAATGGCCGGAGGAGGCAAAGGGCGTATTGCTCATTAACGATGGAACGCTCTCCCTTCAACCACCTGATAGTTTGGACGTTAATCTTCCAAGAGCAACCGACCAAGCGGATCCGGTTCGCCGAAAAAGGCTATTCACCCTAAAGGAACATCCAAAGTTCTTCAGCGTTCTAGCAATCGTTTCCGTTGTTTTGTTTGGCTTCGGAAGCTTCGCCGGCGGCTTAGCCACCAGCGCTTCCTCTACCCTTTTCGCCCCTTTTGACGAATTGGATAGAAGCTACTCAAATTTGGCTTTGGCCGAGCATGGCGATCTACTTCCTTCCGCTTACGGGGTACAGTTCGAAGGGGAACCGCTAGCCTTGATCGGGACAAGTTCCTTCTCCTGCTCCATGGACTATTCCATCCAACCCAGCCTTCTATCGGTCGTCGACACCACGACGTTGCCGGATTATTTTGCCGAATATGCCAATCGATTGACCTTTGTCTTTGGGGCGATGCCCGCCCAAGATCAGGAAATCGCGCTGCCGCTTGGCGCGTATGAAAAACTCTGCGACAAAGCCAGGATTGCCGATTCGCGCTCGGCCGAATCTTTTCTTCGCTTGCAAGGCCAAACCTATTATGAAGTCGAGGGCTATCGGTTCAAAATCTCCGGGGTGTTCAATGCCCCGATCTATCCCTATACCGAAGCTTTCTATGAATCTATTTGCCAAGAAGAAAGCTTCGTGAAGATTTTCGACTACCTTTCAGCCGCGACTTTCTGTTCGACCTCGGGGCTCATCTATCGAGAGAACTTTGACCCAACCGATTTGAATCAGCAAATCGGAAGCATAACCGCCGCCTACCCCGCCACCGAAGCCAATCGGCTTAAAGCGAAAGACGCAAATCTTTATCTTTCGATCGGAACGGATTTCCCTCTGACGAAAAAAGACGGAAGCCAAGCCGCCTATTGGCCGAGCGGCACCCTATTCAGAACAGCGTGCTTTGTCTTTCTTTCCGCCGGAGCGGCGCTTTCTTTGGTCATGGCTTTGGTTTATTGCTTCGCCAATGGGCGACGCTACCTATTGCTTCGGGTCGCCGGATCTTCGGGGAGGGCATTAAGAAAAGACAACGCTTTGGCTTTCGTCCTGGTCTTTGCCCTCTCCTCGATCGTGGGGATGCTGCTGGGTTTAGGCGGATGTTATGTTTACCAGGCCCTCTTCCTTTCCTCGCTCGTTGGATACCAAACCCCTTTTATAACCTATGACCCCTTTATCTTCGTGCTGGGATTGGTTTTGATGGTATTGGGGCTTGGTATCTCCTTGCTTCTTGGCTACCGATTGCTTTTCAAGAAGGACCTGACCCGCGAGCTTTATCGGCTGAAAGCCAAACGTTAAACAACCAATAAAGGAAATCGCTTCAAATATCCTTCTTTTGCGGGCAAATAAACCTTAAGAATGTTTTTTCCATGCTAATCTACCCAGTCGAATGTTCGGGTCATAATCGCCTTATTGAAACGGTTATAGGGATAACCATTCGGAATTAGGAGAGGTTCTAGGAGCCCCCTCAACTGCCGACTTTTAATCGTCTTATTACGCCTGGGACTGCAGTCGATCCCACCGAAAGCCAAAAAGTATTTGAATTAGCCGGGGTGGCTGCCTATAATAACACCCGCTGCGGGAGTGGCGGAATTGGTAGACGCGTACGTTTGAGGGGCGTATGGGGCAACCCGTGTGAGTTCAACTCTCATCCCCCGCACCAGCCAAAAACCTTAGATCGATGCCGCAAGGATCGGTCTTTTTTGATAATTTTTGGCCTAATCGATATTGTTATAAACCGTTATCCACCGCCGACTTAAACCAACAGCCACCAGCCTTGGACAAGAAAATTCAAATGTTCCCCCGCTCCTTCAAGGCATTTTCATAAAGTTCTTTGATTCGATGGTAATCATCCAATATTCTTTGGCCCATCCCGCTCCAAATCACGGACTGCTCCTTGAAAGACTCCGGAAAGCGACTATACGAATAAACGTAATAGGAGCGGCGGCGCTGTTTCTGCAGTAGGATTTCGCCTATCTCCTCTTCGCTATGCTGAAGACCGTCCTGGAGGATTTCGATAACATCCCGAACCCGAGAGCGTTCCGCCCTCTTATTTTCCTCAGGCAAATCGATATACTCGACTTTGGAGGCATCAAATTCATATACTCCTTTCGCTTTGTTAAACCGGTAATTTGGCGGAAAATCCCGGCCAATGCGATTAAGCCGAGCCAAACAATCGATATCGGTTATCGTGACATAGATTCCATCCTCATAAGATGCGGGTTTGATATAGGACGCCGCGGCGATTTGCTCAATAAGCTCGCCATCGATTTTGCATGTGTAATCCTCATAAGCCTCAAGGCAATAACGATACATCGCCATATGGATGTTCTTTTCCCTGTTCGTCAGTTCTTGAAAGGGCTTCGCTTCCCTTTTGCCATCCGGATTAGTTTTCAAATATGCGCGATAGAAGCCTTCCCCGACTTGGTCGAGCGGAAGCGAAACGGGAGAAGAATAAAGCGGATAGGTCTGTTGGGCTAAATTCAAGAAGAAATCGCGTAGAAAAGAAGGAAGATCATAAAAAGGGCAGTTGGCGATATCGAGGAGCCAATGGTAATTGCCATAAGTCAAATTGGCTTTTTGGCGGTGACGCAGATCATCGGCCAACTTGTCGCTTATTTCCACATACTTCGGTTTCAGTTTGCGTTGGCCAAATCCATTCAAAGCCCGAGTCCGATTGTGAAGATATTGGGCGATATATTCAAACATGCCCTCTTTCTCTTCCGCCGGTTGCCGGGCTAAGAACATCTTTCTAACCCAACGGTAATTTTCCAGAATTCTCTTGCAATCGAAACTGTTCTCCCCAAAGTAATGCTCAGCGTTTATTGAGTAGCAATGGAGACTCTGATAATCAAAATAACGGTCGACGATTTCGTAATCAAAAAGGCGATTACGAGTGTTAAGAATTGCCAAATAACTATTCGCTTCGGAGAAAAACCGTTGTTTTACGGATTGAGGCAATTCGTCAAAGGGGCACGCGGGGACCACGACCCAATATCCGCGGTTTAATTTAAGCCGCCCTTTTCTCCCGGAGAGAATATACCCCTTCCCCGTTTCCAATCGTTTCTTCAGCTCACGGATCTCGTCCTTATCGGTGATTTCGACGATTTCGTTTTTAGAAGGGTGACGCCGATAAAATTCCCGCGCGATTTCCTCAACCAGTTCCATATCCCATCCTCGTAATTCAACATCTTAAATTATGCCCAAGCGAGCAAAAGGAAGACAAATAGGAAATTGCTAAGCCGCCTTTTATAATAATCCCGTGCAAATCGAAGAAACGATCATCAAGGGGGCGCCCAACCGAAACCGCCTAATCGAATACGGATTCAAAGAAAACGAAGGGACGCTGACCTATGAGGCCCCGGTCATGGGCGGTGATTTCGAAGCTTTGATCACGATAACCGATAACCGGTTGGAAGGGCATCTCTATGACACCGCCACCAAAGAAGAATACACCAACTTCCGCCTCGACTCCGGGGCCAATGGCTATTCGCATAAATTAAGGGTAGCTTATATCGCCCTGCTTTCGGATATCGTCGCCAAATGCTTTGACAAACGTTATTTCCATTCGCCCCAAGCCAATCGCTTAGTCGAATGGCTGAGCCAGCTAGCCGACGCCTATTTGGATTTCCCTTTCACCGGGCCAAGCGAAAAGGTCGGGGTATTCAGGGAAAAGAGAACCGCCAAGTGGTTCGCCTTCATCATGCCAATCGACCAAACGAAGCTCGGTAAAGAATCGAAGCAGGTCGACGTCATCGATTTCAAGTCCGACCGGGTGGACGAGCTATTGGCCGACCCCCGTTTCTACCCCGCTTACCATATGAATAAGAAAAAGTGGATCACCGCGATTCTCGATGATTCACTTTCCGATGATGAGTTGATTGCCCTACTTAACGAGGGGTTAAGTTTAGTCCGTCCAGGCCTTCGAACGGCAGATCCGGTAACCGCCGGCAAACATTAAACCAAGGGCAAAGAATAAGCACATGGTCGAGAAGAGGAACTTGACGTCGAAGCTACCGTCGATCGCCGCCATGATCATGAGGGTCAGATAGCTGACTCCAACGAAGATGGCATAGACTAAGCAAGCCCAGGCGAAGATCGTCCCGAGCACTTTCTTCCGTAAGAAGATGAAGGTGAAGCCGCAGAGGACGATGAGGGTGAAGCAAACCTCAGCTAAGCTGGTGATGATCCGGTTGGCGGTGTCGTTGCCAAGCTCCATCGTGTACTTCCCGAAAAGTGTGAACACCAGCAAGGCCGGGGCCAAAGCCTTGGTCGCCCCCACCGAGGCATCGGGGGCGAAAAGGTAATAGCAGAAGAACCCGATGACGATGATGATGACGACGATCGAGGCGATGAACTCGATGACGCCGGCCACCGATTCAAAGAAGTTGCCGCCGGAGACCGAGGGGACGCCTTCGGTCAGGAGGTAATAGATGACGAGGAGTAGGCCCGCGATCAAAAAGAAGATGTGAGCCCAGGATATTTTTTTGTTTGAACTAGCCATAGAAGCTCCTTTCGCCTACCAATTCTACCCATCGCTTCCTTAATAAGGAAGAGTGGGTATGCTAATATTTCGCTGTTATGGCTTTATTGGAACTAAAGGACATCGAATTCAATTACTCCGACAAGGAACTGTATAACGGGGTCAACCTCAAGCTTAATCCTGGTGAACATGCCTGCATCGTCGGGATCAATGGGTCGGGGAAGACGACTTTGCTTTCTTTGATCGTTGGCGATTTAAAACCCGACAAGGGGAGCGTCCTTTGGGAGCCCCACGTCACCTATTCCTATTTGGATCAGCAGTTAAAAGTCGAAACCGACGTCCGAACCGAGGATTACCTTTATGGGGTCTATGCCGACCTTTTTGAAAAGGAAAAGCAGATGGAGAACCTCTATATGCAAGCCTCGACCGGGGAAGGGGATTACGAGAAATTGCTCGATAAGGCGGAGAAACTCGGCAACGAATTAGCCGAGAAAGAATTCTATTCCTTGCAAGAGAAAGTCGGGAGATTAACCGATGGACTCGGCTTTGACAAGGTCGACCTCGACCGTCCCTTACGGCTTCTTTCCTCTGGCCAACGGGAGAAAGCCTTCTTAGCGAAGATGTTATTGGAGGAGAAAGACGTCCTCATCATGGACGAACCGACCAACTTCCTCGACCAGACCCAGGTCGCCTGGCTCGCCTCTTACCTCTCCGCCTATCCCAAGGCTTTCTTAGTCGTCAGCCACGACCAAGCCTTCTTACGGCAAATCGCCAAGGTCGTCTTCTGCCTCGAGAACAAGACCTTGACCCGTTATAAAGGGGACTTCGACCATTATTTGACCCAACACGAGGTCGATAAGATCCAATACGCCAAGGACTATGCCGCCCAGCAGCGTTATATAAAGAAGGAAGAAGCCTTCATCGCCAAGCATATCGTTAGGGCCACTTCTGCCAAGGCCGCCAAAAGCAGGCGGGCCCGCTTAGCCCACCTCGAGGTCTTGGATGCCCCGGGCAAAGAGGAAGGCCACGTCCATTTTTCCTTTCCCTTCACCCATGACGTCGGGGAGAAGCCATTGTCGGTCGAGGAGCTAGAGATCGGCTATAGGCATCCGTTATTGCCTCCCATCTCCTTCCTGCTCGAAAAGGGCGAGAAAATCGCCATCCTCGGCCAAAACGGGGTTGGCAAAACCACTTTGCTTAAAACTTTAATGGGTCAACTCAAGCCCTTAGGCGGAGAATTCCATTGGCTTAAAGGGACGGTGGTCAATTACTTCGATCAGGATGAGAAGATCGATTTGAATTTAACCCCTTTTGACTATGTCCGGCAGTTTTATCCGGATTTGGACAATACCAAGGTTCGGACCGCCCTCGGGGCCGTCGGGGTACGGAAGGAATTGGCCCTAAGAAAGATGAAAGAGCTCTCCGGCGGTGAGGTCACGAAAGCCCGCTTCGCCGTCATGACTTTAAGAAAAGCCAATTTCCTGATGTTCGACGAGCCGACCAACCACCTCGACCAAAAAGCCAAGAATTCTTTGTTCGAGGCCATTGAGAACTTCCCCGGGGCCGTCATTATCGTCAGCCACGAAAAAGACTTCTATGACGGCTTAGTCGATTATGAATTGAACTTCTAAGGGATGCTCGGCCGGGTCTTGAATCCAAAAAGATGGAAGAAGGCTCGGTAGAGGGGGAGAGACCGCCAATAGTTATAACCGGAGACATCGGCGTTATATAAGGCCACCGTCTGGCGATAGAACCGATTCAGATCCTCGATGGTCGAGGAGCAGAACTCGTATTCTTTCCCTTTGGCCGCCCATTTGTTGTCCAAAGCTAAATAAGAGAGGACCGATTTGCAGCCATTCAGCCGCGATTGGTTGGCCATTAAGCTTTCAAAAGTCGGCTTAACGAAGTCCAAACCCTGCAAATCGACCGCTTTTGCGTCGGCTTCCGAATAGGTCACGCCCTCGCTTTTGAATAGGGCGTCGAGCTTAGTGAGGATGGCGGCGGTCTCGCTTTGGATCAGGCAGAGGGTCCGTTCCTTCTTCTTCAAGGCCCGATGGAAATCAAGGACATGGGAGAAAGCGTAGAAAAAGACGGCGAGGAAGACGAAGATGATCAAGGCGGCGACGAGGATGATGATCTGGTAAGGCTTCATACCGTCCTTTATTCTATCCCCTCGTCAGGGGAAGGACAAATAAGGGAGGCAATAACTCGCAAAAAACCCTTGAAAGGAGCGAATTTGCTTTAAATTTTACCCTCCTTTATAATAAGCGTATTCGGAGGATCCGATTTTGAACAAAAAGCCCATTTGCGCCATTCTCTACGATTTCGACTCCACTTTGGCCATCACCGACATGCAGAACTTCGGCTTCATCCCAGCCATGGGCATGACCCCGGCCGAGTTTTGGGGCGAGACCACCAAGTTCTCCAACGAGACCGGCTGTGAAAAGATCCTTTCCTATCTCTATACCATGATCGCTGTCGCTAGGCGCAAAGGGATCAAACTCGACAAAGCCTTCCTCCGCGAATGTGGCAAATCAATCAAATTCTTCCCCGGCGTCACCACCTGGTTCGACCGGATCAACCAATACGGGGCCGAGCACGGGATCAAGGTCGAGCATTACCTCATCTCCTCCGGCAATAAGGAAATCGTCGAAGGCTGCCAGATCGCCAACCAGTTCAAGGTGATGTATGGCTGCGAATACGTCTTCGACAAAGCCAGTGGGGAAGCCATCTGGCCCAAGCTCGCCATCAACTACACCCAGAAGACCCAATACTTCTTCCGCATCTCCAAAGGGGTCTATGACGCGACCGACGACGTCGGGGTCAACGAGAAGAAGCCGACCCGCCGCATCCCCTATTCCAACATCGTCTACATCGGCGACGGGATGACCGACATCCCCTCGATGATCATCGTCAAGAACAACGGCGGCAAATCGATCGCCGTCTATCCCAAAGGCAAGGAAGACCGGGTCGCTTCCTTATACGAGGACGAGCGGGTCAATTATGCCTGCGTCGCCGATTATTCCTCCGGCAAGACCTTGGAGAAGATCATTCATCTCATCATCGAAGGCATCGCCATCAACGAATCGCTTTCGGCCCATGAGAAGGAAAAGATCTACACCGATTAAATTATTCGAGGCATAGCCTCGCGATTGTATTAGAATAAGCGGGCATGGACCGGAACAAACGTCAAACCTACGCCCTGCTGCTTTTGGGGGGCAGCGGCCTCCGCTTCGGCGGGGCCACCTTAAAGCAATTCCGCCTCATCGAGGGGAAGCCGCTTTTCCGTTACGCCTTTGACGAGCTCGCCCAGTCCGACCGGCTCCAAACCATCATCCTCTCGGTCAAAAGAGGGACTGAGCAGACAGTGGCCGATTTTATCAATGGCCATGATAAAGGCAAAGACATCCTCTTCGCCCCGGGCGGGCAGACAAGAGCCGAATCGGTCAAAAACGGCCTTAGCCTCATCAAGGATGAGGAAGCTTTGGTCTTGATTCAAGACGGCGACCGGCCGAATATCGAGCAACGGATGATCGATGAATGCCTCGATAAAGCCAAAGAAGTCGGGGGCGCGGTCGTCGCCTGCCCCACTTACGACTCGGTCTTATTAGCGAATAAAGGGATGGCCGAGCGTTACCTCCCCCGCGACACCGTCTACCATGTCCAAACCCCGCAGGCCTTCCGGTTATCGGAACTTAAAGCCCATTTCCATGATTTAAAGCATACCGATGAGGGATCGTTATTGGTCGATGACGGCTGCCCCGTAGCCATCGTCAAGGGGAGCCACGAGAATCTGAAGATCAACACCATCGAGGACGAGGAACGGTTCGTGCTGATGCTGCAAAGGAAAAGCCTATGAAACCCTATTTGCCCAAAGTCGGCGACATCGCCATCGGGACCGTCGTCTCGGTCTATACCTCCTATGCCATATTGCTTTTCGACGAAGGCTGGACCGGGCTGCTTCACATAAGCGAGGTCTCGACCCAGTTTATAAGATCTTTTACCTCTTATATAACGATCGGAAGCATATATAATGTGAAGGTCATCGCCGTCGACGAGGAAACCGGCTCGGTCCGGGTCTCGCTGAAGCAAATGACCCAGTCCGAAAGGAAGAAAGCTTTCCGGCACAAACCCATTGACCCTACGGACATCGACTTCCGCCCCTTAGCCGAAGCCCTGCCCGAATGGATAAAGGAGGAGAATTCGCCAAAGGAGGATCAAGCATGATCAAAACGGATTTATCAAACCTGCACGTTGACATCGACTGGAAGGAGTATGCCCCCAAGGTCGCCGCAATCAACAAGATGATCGACGAGAAGACCGGGGCCGGGAATGACTACCTCGGCTGGGCCGAATACCCCAACACCTACGACAAAGAGGAATTCGCCCGCATCAAGAAAGCGGCCGCCTATATCCAAGACAATTTCGACGTCTTAGTCGTCTGCGGCATCGGCGGCTCCTACCTCGGGGCGAGAGCCGCGATCGAAGCCCTCAATGGCCTCCATCCGACCAATAAGACCGAGATCATCTACATGGGCCAGACCTTCGCCGCCTCCTATGTCCATCAGGTGATGGAATACCTCAAAGGCAAGAAATTCGCCATCAACGTCATCTCGAAGTCCGGCACCACCACCGAAACCGCCGTCGCCTTCCGATTGCTCCGCGAGTTACTCGAATCGCAGATCGGCAAGGAAGCGGCGGCCAAAGCCATCTACGCCACCACCGATAAGGAAAAAGGCGCCTTGCTTGAACTAGCCAAGAAATATGGCTATGAACGGTTCGTCTTACCGGCCGACGTCGGGGGCCGTTATTCGGTCTTCACCGCCGTTGGCCTCCTCCCGATGGCCGTCGCTGGCATCGACATCGACGAGTTCATTGCCGGGGCCAAGGAAGAGAAAGACCTCCTCGATAACCCGGACCTCAACGATGCCTATAAGTACGCGGTGGTCCGCCACGTCCTTTATAAGAAAGGCTATGCGGCCGAGATGTTCGTCTCCTACGAACCCCGCTTCGTCCAATTAGGCGAATGGTGGAAGCAGCTGTATGGCGAATCCGAAGGGAAGGAAAAGACCGGCTTGCTCCCGGATTCGGCCACCTTCACCACCGACCTCCACTCCTTAGGTCAATTCATCCAGGAAGGGAGCCCGGTCCTCTTCGAATCGATCCTCAATATCGCCACCCCGGATCACGACGTCGTCGTCCCCCACGATGACGATAACCTCGATGGGCTTAATTACCTCGAGGGCAAGACCTTGGATTACGTCTCAAAGAAGGCGATGGAAGGGACCCTCCAAGCCCACTCCGTCACCGGCTGCGTCCCCAACATCGTCATCAACCTTGAGAAGATGGACGCCAAGACCTTAGGGGCCTTGATGTATTTTTACATGCGGGCCTGCGCGATGTCGGCTTATTTGAATGGCATCAACCCCTTCAATCAGCCGGGCGTCGAGGTCTATAAGAAGAACATGTTCCATCTGCTCGGCAAGCCGGGTTATTGATTCGAACCTCAATCATGGGGCCAGGGCGACCTGGCCCTTTTCCTTTCGCGAAATTTCTCTTCCTTTTTCTTGCCTTCTAGTTTGTCTATGGTATATTAAGCAAGCGTGTTTTGCGCCCCGCGGATGCTTAGCTCAGCGGGAGAGCATCGCCCTTACAAGGCGGGGGTCACAGGTTCGAACCCTGTAGCATCCACCACCTTCTGGGCAAAATCGCGCGAAACAACGTGGGTGAATAGCGAAGTGGCCAAACGCGGCTGACTGTAAATCAGCTCCTTCGGGTTCGGTGGTTCAAATCCATCTTCACCCACCATTTCTTTTATTTGGGGTGTAGCCAAGCGGTAAGGCAAGGGACTTTGACTCCCTGATGCGCTGGTCCGATCCCAGCCACCCCAGCCACTGTCCTCCGTTAGCTCAGTGGTAGAGCACTTGACTTTTAATCAAGGGGTCGTGAGTTCGAGCCTCACACGGGGGACCAGTTCGATCAAGAGAACGCCTGAATAAGGCGCTTTTTTGGTGCTTAAAGACATAGATAAGCCAAAATGAATCGAACCAGCGAACTACAGTTGACCAGCATTTCGTACAAATCCATTTGCAACAAATCAATTTGTACGAAACGATTTGTATGACCTCAAAACGGCAAACGCAAAAGACCAGCCTCGATATCCCTTTCTACCGATTAGGTTTTATCGCTAAAAACGGTTTCGCCGAGACAGTCATAAGCAAAAATACCCCTACTTTACCCTCGACGATTTCTACCGTTTTTGAGCAACCCCCGATAAACATTTGAGATAAGCCGGGTTTGGTGGTATCCTTTCGCTTGCGCCCGAGTGGCGGAATGGTAGACGCAAGGGACTTAAAATCCCTCGGGGGCGACTCCATACCGGTTCGAGTCCGGTCTCGGGCACCATATTGAAAGCAATGGTTTGATACAGCGAAAATCGCTGGTCAAACCTTTTTTTATGCCAAAATGAGCAAAAATTAGCAGATATTTAACATAATTTGAACATTTAGTTTAATTTCGCTCATCTCATTTTAAAAATGATCGAGAGCTCAAATTTGCACTAGAAACTTTTTATAGCACAATAAACTTTTTGTCCTTTCCTGAGTAAAAAAGCCCTTAATTACCCAAATTTTCTCTAAAGTATCGATTTTTAGTAGGTTGTGTGATACATCACATGATTATTGTAAAAAGAGTTGCGGAGGAGATAAACTGGAAGAGACAGCTTAAAATAGGAATTGTTGATGCTGATCTTATAGGTCGTGATAAACATAGATTTCCAAATTTGGTTTGTGAAAAAATTTCTGCCTATTACAAGGAAAAGGGAGCTCGCGTTGATCTTCTTTTAGACTACGAAAACTTTAAAGACTATGACCATATATATCAAAAGTTTTTACTGATACTCCTGTCCCAAAAGGACTAAAAGAAACAAAAAAATTCATTTGGGTGGAACAGGTTTTTACTTTGATAAAGCACCTGATTTGCCTTATGAAATAGAACATCATATGCCGGATTACCATCTTTACGATTCTTGGATTGAGTCAGAAATTGAAAAGGCCAAATTAATATCTGAGAATTGTGATAAAGCATTTGATATCAAGAAATTTAAAATCCAGTTCAAGGAATTTTTAGATTATTCTATCGGGTCTGTTACAAGAGGTTGTTTTAGAAAATATGCTTTTTGCGTTAATAAAAAAGTGGACGGAGTGGCTCTGAATACACGGTTTTATCAGAAATTTGGCCAGTCCCTCAGTCTGTTTGTGACAGACGGAACGCTGACAGTAACAAATGCAGGCCTGTCAAAAACCATAAAATGAATAGTGATTGACATTCCCCCAAAAGTATTATAAACCGATATCAGATACGTCAAAACAAGGGAGGTAAGACCTATGAAGCCGTATTGGATGATCAGCAATGCAAAGACCTTTGCTTTTTCCGCAGAAAATCCCACAGGAACCAGAGCAGGCGGTTCCAGAGGAGGGGATTGCACCAAGCTCAGACCCACCGTGACGATTCGCGCAGGGGAGACTGTGACACTGGTGGACACCGATGGGCCAGGAATGATCCAGAGCATCTGGTTTACCGGCTACGTTGGACACAGCTTTGTGATCCGCATGTACTGGGACAACTGCGAATATCCTTCTGTGGAAGCTCCCATTTCCGCATTTTTCGGGACAGCATACGATGAGAATTTTGTGGACAGGGATGGAAAATATGCGGTGCTCAATTCTGCAAAGATCCTAGTGGCTCCCGGACGGGGACTGAACTGTTACTGGGAGATGCCTTTCAAAAAGCACTGCCGGATCACCATGGAAAACCGCGGTGAAAAGGATCAGGACCTGTACTATATCATCACCGGCTGCCACTGTGAGGTGCCCGACGAGATCGGGTATTTCCATGCTTCCTACCGTCAGGAGCATCCCGTTCAGAAGGGACGTTCCTACACCATCATCGACGGCATTCAGGGAAAAGGCCAGTTCGTGGGCGTAACCCTGGCCACCGGAATGAACGGAAACAACACCTGTTGGGTGGAGGGCGAAGCCAGAATGTACATAGACGATGACAAATATCCTTCCATTCACTATACAGGCACAGAGGATTATTTCGGCGGCTCCTACGGCTTTGGAAATGATGTTCAAATCAAGTCCTATCAGACTTACAGCGGCCTTTACAGCGGAATGTACGCCATCTACGGTGATAACCGTGAATTTTACAACGGCCAGCAGAGATTTCTGCTATACCGCTTCCACATCGCTGACCCGATCCATTTTGAGACCAAATTCCGCATGACGCTGGACAATCTGGGATGGACCGGGCCGCGATACGATGACTATACTTCCTGCGCATACTGGTATCAGACGCTGCCATCCGCACCACTGAAACCGCTGCCGTCTGACAAAGAGATGATTATGAAGTGATCGCCACAGGCGAATGGGTAAAAAACATTACAAAAATTGGGATCTCAAGAAAAAATACTTGACCCCTGTTTCTTTAATATAATCTTCGTTGGCTGACGGTCAATAGAGGAATTGAATGACGAAGAAACAGCTGAGGAAAACAGATATCTAGCCTCTAATAGACACCATTTCAAAGACATTGAGTTTTCTTGCAGCCTTAATGGTCATTCGTATCGCTCGACCACAAGAGAAGATGGCACTTTATAGATAATCGATATTACCACAGGGGAAGAAGTGCCAAATAATGCCAAGCCTTCCAAAAAAGGAAATTCTTAGCCAGGCAATCGAAGACATCACTCACAAAAAAGAAGACGGAACGACTTATCAGTTGATGCACAGATTAGAGAAAATATTGCTTAAAAACTAGAAAAGGGTATCACATGAAATGGGAATATAAATATATATACATTGATTCAAAGTCATCAGATAAGAAAACGGCAAATCAGATATAGGTTTAAAAGTATCCAACTCATAGGGGGTCGCAAAAGTAATACTGGGGTTTCAAAATTCAATAGGGGGTCGCGCAACCGCATCAAAATAAGTAATCAATTTCATATTAGAAGCATAGGTTTGATACAGTAAATATTGCTTACCAAGCCTTTTTTTGTATCAAAATTGACAAAAATTAGCAGATATTTAACATAAAATAGGCGTAATTAAAGATTTTGCTTATCTTTATTTAAAGATGTTTAAGAGCGTGATTTTGCACAACAAACTTTTTATACCACAATAAACTTTTTATCGCACAAAAGTTCCTCATTTATATCGAAATCTTCACTCTTTTGTGTTGTAATACTGATTAGCAAGGTAAGGGAGGCTTTATTATGAAAAAGAAACTGCTTGCGTTAATAACTGCTGCAATGAGCGTTGTTTTTATGTTCTCTTTTACGGCTTGTAACGGCGGTAACGAAACCACGGACGGGAGCGGCACGCATACGCATACCTATTCGGAGCAATGGTCACATAACGAAACAGAGCATTGGCACGCCTGCACGGGCGCGGACTGTGACGAGGTAACGGACAAAGCCGCGCATACTTGGGATAACGGCACGATTACCATGGCGCCGACCTGCACGGCAAAGGGCGAAAAGACCTATACTTGTACGGTGTGCAATGCGACAAAAATGGAAGAAGTCGCAACAACCGAACACACCTTTTCGGATGAATGGAAAAACGATGAAACCCACCATTGGCACAAGTGCGAAAATTGCGACGAGATAAACGGCAAAGCGGAACATGAATATAATGCTGACGGTGTTTGCGTGTGCGGTTATGAGACTATACCCGAAAAAACTCCTCCGACTACTTCGGAAGAGCTTATGCAGGAGGGTAACGAAAAGTATCAGGCAATCGTTGTAAAAACATTGAACGACCATTTGCTCGAAGATATGCTGTATAAAACACTTAGTAATAATTACGATGTAAATTGTGTTCAAATCGATCAATGGGAAGTCGTTGATAGCGATAAAAACGGTATTATCGATTGCATAAAACTACATTTCTTCTACGATAACGCAATAATTTCGACGCTTTACAGAATATCTTGCGTTGAACCTAAAACGGAAATAACTTTACAGGATTTGTTAACCGAAAACCCTGACGCCGCAAAACTTGACGAAGCATTCGACAGAGGGACTACTTATGTCAACGCCAAATATTCTATTGAATATGCTTTTGGTTATGACCCTACAATACAAGAGATGCGAAAAGTATTATTGGATGCGGTTAATGAGAAACTTGCTGCTGAAGGCTTGATTTCTGCGGTTGACGAGAATACCCGTTCATTTATTATAAGGGACTATGAATCGACGGAAGATACAACATTAGGTAAGACAAAACGAATAGTAGTTATGAATTTAACAGAGAACAGCTATGAAGAAATTACCATATTAATTAAAGAAGCAGAAAAAAACAATGACGATACAAAACTGATAGAAAACTTAAATGCGGGCCAATATAAAGTTTTAAATGATGTAAAACGTGGCAAATTTACGGGCACACTTCTAAAAGGCGATATATCCGAAACTGGCGGTAAGGCAACAACGGATTAAGCCACCGAATGTAGTTAAAAGACAAAGACTAAAACGAAGAAAACTAAATAGCAAAATTAAGGCGTTCACGTATAAAAGCGTTAGCGCTTTTTTATGTCCTTCGAAAAAGTCGCATTATTAAAGCCTGCAGTCATCCCGTGCGAATTTTGTAAAATTCAACCTTTTCAAAATTCAATCGGGGCATAACGCTAAAATATGTGATAAATCCTCAACTTTATATAGGGGTCGCAAAGTTGTTAAAGGGGTTGCAATTTATAACTAGGGGTTGCAACTGTATCAAAATACGTAATTCATTTTACAAACCGCAAAAAAACATGAATCGGCCGATCAAAGAAAAATCGATTGGCTCATTCATCTCCTTGGCCTTGATGTCGAAGTGGCGGCGAGGGCTGAGGATTTTTTGTTCAATGAGTGGCCTAACATCCCAAGTCAAGATTATTACCTTAAAGTCTTGAGGAACAAGAGCAGTGACTTTAGGCTCCTCCAAGATCAACTTCGCGATCAAGACGGGATGAGGACATTGAGGCTCGTCCTTCTCCTAAGCCTCAACGCCTATAAACAATATCAAAAGCAGAAGATGGAGATATTCGCTGCAACCTTTGCTTGCCTACCTCGTTTCTTGGATGAAAGCAAAAGCTTTACGGCGAATACCGTTTCGACCGAGCCATTTGGGTCAACCGCGAACTTACTCTAGAACTCTTCCGAATCGGCCAACTGGAATACGAATTGCTCGATGATGGCAACGTCTCCATCCATATCCCAAGCGATGCTGCCTTCGACATAAGCGAAATGAAGGCCTCATTCCTCGGGGCCAATAAACTTCTTCGCCGAATATTTCCCGGCCTATAGGAGCGCTCAATTCCTCTGCGAATCCTACCTAATGGAACCGAAGCTTTTGCTTTTTCTTAAACCCGATTCCAACCTCGCCCGTTTCCGAAGTCTATTCGATATCGTCGAAACCTTCGATGATGACAGCTACCGCCTATGGATATTCAAAACTTTAGATAGCGATCCCCGTCATTATCCCGAACAAACCAGCTTGCAAAAAGCGCTCAAGCAATATCTGCTTGAAGGCCATAACATCGGGGCTGGAGTTGGAAAACTAAACTGAAAGCAGGACTAACGACCGTTGAATACCGAGAAGTGGCCAAACCAAAAATCGTGCCGAATAACTTTCGATTGCGGACTTTCCTATTCAAATATCCCGTTTTTGCAAGGTTGAACTATCAAGAGAAATCCCATCATCGAAATACTGGGTATAAGGGGCGTCGCCAATCTTTTTGACCGCGGTTAAATCAACCTCTGAAGTCGCCAAAACGAAATCGCCATAAATAAACGATTTGCCAGGACGCAGGAAAAAACAAACCTCCTTCGTCGAATAGGAAAGATAATGCTCGCCAGCTTCATAAGATTCGGTATGGAAGTCTTCGCCATCATAGCGAACTAAGGTCATGGCTTCGGGGAGATAGACGTGCCGCCCCTTCGCCTTCTCATGGATTGGGCAAAGCAATAAACCATCGCCAAAGAGCAACTCATCCTCAATATCGACGGCTTTAGGATCATCAGGATAAAGGAAGCTCAAGGGTTTAAACAGAAGATCGTTTTGTTTTACGCAGCGTAGATACTCGCTGTAGATATAGGGGAGAAGACGATAACGAAGACCCAAGACGGTCCGAAAGTCTTTCCGGCCACGATAGGCATAGCATTCCTGCCGTTTGGTGAAAATGGCCGAATGGTTCCTCAATAACGGGGTAAAGATCGAGAACTGGAGCCAACGGAGCAAAAGATCCCTTGAGCAATTGCCGCCGAAGCCACCGGTGTCGGCCCCAGAGAAGAGGAAACCGGCCATATTAAGCCCCGGCATCATCCGAATGTTGAGCAAGAGGTGGTCGTAGCCCGAATGATTATCGCCAGTCCAAATCCCCCCATAACGATGGCTACCGATATAGGTAGAGCGTCCAAAGGAAAAGAAGCGATGGCCAAAGTAAGCGGCGCCCCACTCATAGACCGCTTTAGAAAGCAAACCTCCATAAAGGTTATGGACATCATAATGGTTGATCTTGGTTCCCTGATAATCGTGGAAGAAGGATTGGTAATCCGAAAGGAAGCCATTCCCTTCCCAATAGGGCCCGCCTTCTTTCTTCTTATCCGCTTTTGGACGGTTAAGGGAATATTCGGAGGCAAAAATCGAAGGTTCGTTCATATCAAGCCAGAACCCGTCGATTCCTTGTTGGGCATAAAATTCGAATTGCTTCCCAAAGAATTCACTTGCCCCATCTTTTAAGAAATCGACGAAATGGGTCATCCCCGGCCAAACCTTAGCTTGAAATGGCTTCCCTTCCTTGTTGGTGACGAAGTAATCCCCTTTGATCCCGTCTTCATAAGCCGGAGAGCCCGGTTGGACTTTGATACCAGCATCGACGATCGGGACGAGATGGACGCCATAGGATCCCTTCAATTCCTTAGTCAATTCTGGGACATCGGTGAACCGTTCCTTATTGAAGGTGAAGTCCTCGAACTTCTCCATGTAATGGATATCGAGGCAGATATAATCCAAGGGAAGACGATGCTTCCGGTATTTCTTCGCGACTTTCAGCGTTTCCGTCTGACTAAAATAGGAAAACCGGCTCTGACCATAACCAAAGCCCCATAAAGGCGGGATATAGCTTTCCCCGATAATGGAACGGAACTCCTGACAAATAGCATCGCTATTATCGCCTTCGATAAGGTAAAGGGAGAAAGGATGGTCGCTATGGATCTGCAAAAGGTTTGGGTCGCTATGGCCGAGATCGAAGACCACCCGCGCCGCCGAGTCGACGAAAATTCCTAAATGGGTATCACCCTCGAGCAAAATGAAGTTGTGTGATGAATAAAGGGAGTAATTGTCATCATCGTGATGGGCGGTATCGGAATTCAAACTGATCTTGAGCATCCCCCGCTTATTAACCGGCCCGGTCGCTTCGCCTAAGCCGAGGATCTTAGTCTTCGCGCCCAGGGGGTAAATTAAATCGTAACCATTGTTTTCGTTGACGTTTAGATTGGGGTATTTATCCACCGGATCGATCGGGGTGAGAACGGCGCCGGTGGGAAAGGGCTTACCAAAAACGAGGCGTTTAATCATAGCCTTAATCATAAACTACTTGCCCTCCTTAAGGAAGATATGACCGTACTCAAAGAGGGGTTAAAACCCTGCTCATCGACATCCAATTTCGCGGTCAACAAACAAAGGAAAAGAGGAGTCTCATCGCGTCAAGATAACACCCGTTCGGGTATGTTTTAATTAAGTATGGAAATATTTTTAACGTAAATTTCCCACCGCCAAATTGGCCCTTCGCTAAAGCGATAACCAGAAACACCTGTCGAAAATGTCGATTGAAGGCCAATTTTTCTTTTTGATAGACGTCAAATAAGGCGTACAATTAGCCCGGTTGAGCCAAAGATATGAATAAAATCGGATCGCTTAAACCATACCTCGTGACCCTGCGGCGTTACCGGCGTCTCCTTTCGATCGTCAATTTCGATTTGGAGACCATCTGCCCGGCTAACGGCCAGGAAGGCGAAGCCGAGCTCCTCCCCTTCCTTCAGCAGAAGATTGACGAAATTTACGCTGACGATGAATTCCAAAACAAACTGTTCGAACTGGATAAGGAAAACCTCAATCCCTATGAACGTCGGCTCGTCGATATCCACCTCCGGGAAGTCAATTACCTATTGACAACCACCGCCGAGGAAAGAGCGGCTATCCGTAAATCCTACAGCCGTTCCCTTGTCGCTTGGCGAAAAGCCCGCGAACTCAATTCCTACGAGTACTATCTCCCCTACTTCGAAAAAGTGGTCGCCTCCGCGCAAAAGGAAGCGGAGTATCGCCGGAAAGACGAATCGAGTTTATACGAGGTCTGCCTGTACCGTTCCGATATCGGATTGAAGGAGAAAGACCTTGATGCCGTCTTCTCCCGTTTAGGGGAATTCATCAAGCAAAAACTCGAGCAAGTCGCCCGAACCCCGCGGACCCTTAATTACGTTATCATGCCGACCCTGTCGGTCAGCGAACAGAAAAAACTGGCTAAGAAAGCCTTGGCACTAATCGGCTTCGACTTCCAATCCGGGGCCAGCAGCGAATCCATCCACCCCTTCTCCGATTTCCTTGGGATCGGCGATTCCAGATTGACCAACCGTTTTGGTCCCGCGGATTGGCGGTCAAGCCTTTTCACCGCCTTCCACGAAGGCGGGCATTGCCTCCAATTTCAAGGCTGGGACCAAAACCATTTCGATTTGTATTTGGAGAATTCGGCTTCGATGGCCAACTGTGAGACTCATTCCCGCTTCTTTGAGAATCTCTTAGGCCGCAGCTACGAATTGGTCCCGACCATCATGAAGATGATCGAGGAGATTAAAGGCGAACCCTTAGAAGTGAGCCAACGTGACTTCTACCGCCATCTCAATCAAGTCTGCCTCTCCCTCATCCGGACCGAAGCCGATGAACTTACCTACTCACTCCACATCATCATCCGTTACGAGATCGAAAGGGATTTAATCAACGGCCAACTTTCGCCCAAAGACGCTAAGCAAGCCTGGAAAGAGAAATACGCCCATTACCTCGGGGTTGAACCTAATGATGACCTCCATGGCATCCTTCAAGACATTCATTGGACCGACGGGTCCTTCGGCTATTTCCCGGCTTATGCACTAGGTAACCTCTATGGTGCCCAGATCCTTGAACGGATGAAAAAGGATATCGATGTCGCCGAACAAGAAAAACAAGGCGACCTCAAACCCATCCTTAGCTGGCTGCAAGAGCATGACTTCCCCTACGATTGCCTATCAGGGGATAGCTGGATTAAGCAGGTGACCGGCAAGCCGTTATCGGCCGAGCCCTTTATCCGTTATTTGGATAGTAAGTATCCAATCAAGTAGTTCGTTTATTGATTCGCCCTTCGGCGATGAAGATAAAAAGGAAAGGAGAGCGCGGCCACCACGCGCCGGCAACAAGCCAACACCCAGCCGCTAGCGAGAGGGAAGCTAGGCACCACGGCTCCAAAAAGTTTGACCTCGAGGGTATTGCGGCTTTATCGGGGGCTGCGATCCTCTTCGAGGTCCAACTTCCTAGGCAAAAAGGACCGCATTTCGCGGCCCTTTTGTCTGCCTTTTTGTTTTCCTTAGTCGACGGTATAGGACTTCAAGAGCTTGGCTAACGGAGCGATGGTCTTCTTGATGACGCCCTCTTGGAAGGGGTCTTTCATATGGCATTTGGCGACCAAAGTCCGGAAGGGGTATTTGCCGCCCATCGCACAGAGCTTGAGGTAGCGTTTCCAAGCTAAGGCATGGTTCTTCCGATCGAGGTTAAAGAACTCGAAGGCCATGACCTGGGCTAAGGTGTAGTCGATGTAATAGAAGGGATTGTCGAAGATATGGGCTTGGGTCAGCCAGCGATGGCCGGTGGCCATGTATTCGCAATCGCCATAGGCCGCGACTTTATAGGGAGTGTACTTCTCCTCGAGTTCATGCCACTTGGCATCCCGCTCGGCCGGGGTCGCTTCCGGATTGGCATAGACCCAGTGTTGGAACTCATCGACCGTGACCCCATAGGGGAGAAAGGTGATGGAGGAAGCGAGGTGGAGGTAACGGTATTTGACCGGCTCATCGAAGAAGAGGTCCATATACGGTTCGGCGAAGAACTCCATCGACATCGAGTCGATCTCGCAGGATTCCATGGTCGGGGACCGGTATTCGGGGATCTTGATGTTCCGGGCCATGTAAGCCTGGAAGGAATGGCCGAACTCATGGGTCAAGACATCGACGTCGCCCGAGGTCCCGTTGAAGTTTGAGAAGATGAAAGGAATCTGATAGACCGGGAAATAGGTCATGTAGCCGCCCGACTGCTTGCCCGGCTTGGCCTCGAGGTCTAAGACGTGATGGTCGGCCATGTAGGGGAAGAAATAAGCGGTCTCGGGCGATAAGGCGGTATACATCTTCTTCGCCATCTCAACCTTATAGGCGGTGTCGCCCTTGGGGATCGGGTTGCCTTCCTTGAAGGCGACGCTTAAGTCATAGACTTCCGGCTTCTTGATCCCGACCCGCTTGTACTGGGCCTTCATGATCTTCTCGGTCAAAGGTGTGACGTAATCATGGATGGCATCGCGGTATTTGGCGACGTCGTCGGCGTTATAGTCGAACCGGTTCATCCGGATATAGGCCAGTTCGGTATAGGACTGATAGCCAAGCTTCTTAGCCATCCGGTCGCGGACTTTGACCAGTTGATCATAGATATCCTCGAGCTCGTCTTTGATCGAAGAAAGGTAGCCATAGTAAGCGGCGGCCGCTTCTTTTCTCGTCTCGCGGTCGACGTCTTCCATGAACTTGCCCATTTGGGGAAGGTTATAGATCCCGCCCCGGAATTCGATCTGGGCCGAGGCGATCTTCTCGTCATAAGCCATGGTGAGCTTGTTCTCCTCCACCGCTTCGGCGACGATCTTCTCGTCGAAGGATTTGAGGGAATATTCATACATCGTGAAGAGGAAGGAGCCGAACTTCTTCTCAAGGTCAGCCCTAAAGGGCGAAGAGAGAAGAGCGGCCGCATACTTATTCTCGGCGGCGCTGATAAGGGGGCTGCCTTCGTTAAGGACGTTCATCCCTTTCTTGTACAGCTTGTTGGTGGTGTCGATGGTATAGCAGACCGAAACCAGGACGAACTGATTGTTGATCTTATCGCTGATCCGGTTGTGCTTCTTCACCGCGGCGATCGCTTCTTTGGCCGAAGCGGCGTTTTTGAGTTCCTCGGTCACGGCCTCGATCTTCTTCAAGGCTCCCTTAATGGAGGGAATCTTGTAAGGCCACTTTTCGAAGACTGGTAATTCTTTTGGCATATAAATCTCCTTTAAGCCCTGTGATTATAGGGGTTTCTTCCTTCTTAAAGAAGGAAAATAGCATGCGAAATATTTGCAAAGGTTAATCGAGCCTCCTACAATTCCCTCCGTTATGAATACTGAAGACATCGAAAAAGCCGTTCAGGCGACTCTAGATAAAATCCGTCCCTTCCTCCGCCGGGATGGGGGCGACATCGATTACATCGGCTTCCGCGACGGCATCGTCTACGTGGCGATGGTCGGGGCTTGCGAAGGCTGCGTTTTGGCCAATGACGACATCTCGGCCGGGGTCGAGATCATCGTCATGGAAGAAGTCCCCGGCGTCATGGCGGTCAAAGCCACCGACGTCCCGGCCGATATGATGGAAGAGTATTTGAAGCGGAAAGAAGCGGCCAGCTCACATCCCCAGTAATAAGTTGCTTTCCTTATTGGCCATCACATAGCCATTCCGGTTATAGACGTCTTCCCGGTTGTAGGTCAGATGGGATCCGTCGGGCTCGACCATAACCCCGCCGGCTTCCGAAAGGATCAAATCGCCGGAAGCGACGTCCCATTCCTTGGTCCCACCGGAGATGCGGATATAGAAATCGAATTTGCCTTCAGCTAAATAAGCGAACTTCAGGGCCGCCCCCACCGGGGTCGCTTCGCCACTGAATTTCTCCTTATTCCGTTCCATGAAGGCTTTTTCTTTCTCGTTGAAATGGGAGATCGACCGCACGGCCTTTAAGTCAAAGTCTTTGTCGCTGACATGGATTCGAACTGGATCCTTGAAGTCCTGCTCAACATAGGCCCCTTGCCCTTTGATGGCATAGTAAAGGCGATTCAGAACCGGGGCGTAAATCACGCCGAGGACGATCTCATGATCGACGCAAAGGGCAATATTGACGGTGAATTCCCCCGTTCGGTGGACGAATTCGCTCGTCCCATCGACCGGATCGATGATCCAGATGGCCTTTTGATGGAGCCGTTCCTTAGTATCCATGCTTTCCTCGGTCAGGAAGCCGATATCGGGGAAGCGCTTGGAAAGGAAATCCCGTAAGAAAGCATCATTTGCCTTATCGGCCTTGGTGACCGGCGAGTCATCGTCTTTGATCTCGACCGCGAAATCGGTATGGTAAACCTCCATGATCAATTCCCGGCTTTGGGGTAAGGCCTCTTTGAGGGCAGCTAAATATTGTTCGTACATCGTTTATTCCTCCGTCTTTTCATTATAAAGACTCGCGCTCGCGCAGGCATCGATAATCGCTTGGGTCGGGCAATCTTCGGCCTTGTCGTAATCGATCCCGGCGGCGAAACGGTGGCCCCCGCCGCCGAAACTGGCGGCGATCGGCTGGACCTCATAGTTTTGATTGCTTCTTAATTCGACCCGAACCACCCCGTTCTTATCCTCAGTGAATAGGCAATAAACTTTGCAACGGTTCATTCCGGCTAAGCAATTAACCAGGTCCCCGGCTTGCTTAAAGCTAATTCCAAAAGCGTCCCAATCGCTCGGCTTCATATAAGCATAGGTCACCCCGTTATCGAATTGAGCCTGCTTCTTCAAATAAGCGATGTAACGCCGGACCTCCGGTGGCTGATAAAAAGCATACTCGATAACTTTCTTCGGATCGATCCCTTGCTTGATGAGGACGCTAGCCAAATACAGAGTGTGATGGGTCGTCCCATGGAAAGCGAAGTGGCCCGAATCGGTCAGGATGCCAAGATAGAAGGCGGCCGCGGCCGACGGGGGGATATACAGTTTGTTGTCAAGGCAGAAGTCAACCACCACCTCGGCGCAGGAGACCCGTTCGGGCTCTAAGGCCATCGGATAAGGGAAGGGCTCATTGTCATGTGGCGTATGGTGGTCGAATTTAATCCAGGCGGCGCAGCGGTTGACCGATTCCTTTTCCACCCGCCGAAGGCAGGAGACATCGACCAAGACGCCTAAAGAACCGGGGATTTTATCATCCGGGACCACATCCATTTCGCCAAAATAAGCGGCGAATTGCGGGATTCCCGTCCCGATTGCGTAGATTTCTTTCTTTGGGAAAGCCTTCCGCAAAACATTCCGTAAGCCGATCTGACAACCATAGCAATCCCCATCCGGCAGGCTATGGCCGTAGATGAGGATTCGCGGGTAGGAAGCGATTATGTCGAACAACTCTTTGTACTTCTGCATAGGGAAGCCGATAACTATAGCAACCGAAAAGAAGGAAAGCAAAGAAAGAAAAAATCGGCTCATAGAGCCGAAGTTTTCTGCGATTAATTGGATTAGTCGTTGTTTTGTTCGGAAGAATAGGAATTGAACTCGCCTTCGTTCTTCTCCTCACCATCATCGGGGGAATCCCATTCGCTGCTTTGGTTGGTGGGCTGACCGCCGACCGATTTGTCATAATCCTCGTTTTCCTTGATGTCGGTTTCCGAGAGATCGGCGCTTTCCTCCATATCCTGGTAGACCTCGCTGACGTCGTCAGGCGAATACTTATGACGGGATTTGAGGTCCCAGGTGTTGTTGGCTAAGCAAAGCAAGGAGCCGGAGAGGGAAAGGTCAGTGTAGAAATGGCCGATCCGGGAAGCTTCTTCGTCAGCGCTGATGCCGCAGGCTTCCTTAACCTTTGTCCAAAGGTCTTCGAACTTCATCGGCTCGGAGGCGGCGGTGATGATTTCGGTCGCGGCCTCGATCATGGAAAGTTTGTCGTTCATGGTTTTATTGTTATCTCCTGATAATCACATTTTGCTCGGGGCGGATACGCCGAGGAGGGAGAGGGCGTTCTTTAGAACGATCTCACAGGCTTTTATAAGCGCAAGATGGGAGGAAGTCAACGAAATGTTATTCCGATCGATGATCCGGGTCTTGGCGTAATATTCGTGGATGAGTTCGGCCAGTTTATGGATATAGGCGCAAAGCTTATGGGGCGCCCGTTCCTCAGCAAAGCTGGCTAGGCTAGCGGGGAAGGAAGCGAGGTGCTTTAAGATGGCGGCTTCCTGCTCACTGTCTAACCCTTTGCCCGACTCATCGATGGCGATATCGCTCCCTAAGCTAAGCAAGGAGCAGCAACGGGCATGGGCGTATTGGGCGTAGAAGACCGGGTTGGCCGAGCTTTGGTCCATCGCTAAGTTATAATCGAAGTCGAGATGGGAGGATTGGCTCCGCTCGGCGAAGAGGTAACGGACGGCGTCTTTGCCGACTTCGGCCACCAATTCCCGATGGGTGATGGCTTTGCCGGTCCGTTTGCTCATCTTCACTTCCGCCCCATCGCGGAAAGTCCGGACGACTTGGACCAATTCGACCTCTAAGCAAGAGGCCGGATAGCCTTTCATCATCAAGGCCGACTTCATCCGGTTGATATAGCCGTGGTGATCGGCCCCGAGGACGTCGATCAGCAGATCGAACCCCCGGCTCATCTTGTCGTAGTGGTAGCAGATATCGGGCATGAAGTAGGTATATTGCCCATTGCTTTTGACGATCGGCCGGTCCTTATCGTCTAAGAACTCGCTGGTCTTGAGGTATTTGGCCCCATCCTGCTCGTAGATATAGGGGGCTAATTCCTCCATCGTCTTCTCGATGGCATTGCCCTTCCGGATGTTCGATTCATAGGAGAAGACGTCGAAACGGACTTCGAAATCGGCGAGGTCTTTCTTGATCTTGTCGAGTTCGGCCTCGATCCCATAATGGATGAAGAAATCATGCGATTCCTGGTTATCGGCGAGGTACTTATCGCCATATTGGTCTTTGATCGACTGGGCGATCTTGATGAGGTCGGTCCCGTGATAATCGTCTTCATCAAGCGACAACGGCTCACCGAACAGTTCGTGGTAACGGCCGCGGATCGAATGGCCAAGGTGCTCGACCTGGTTGCCGCAGTCGTTGAGATAGTATTCGCGGGTCACGTCATAGCCAGCCCAATCAAGCAGATTGGAGATGACGTCGCCAACCACCGCGATCCGGGTATGGCCAAGGTGGAGGTCGCCGGTCGGGTTGGCCGAAACGAACTCGACGTCGATCTTCTTCCCGTTCCGCGGGCTCCTACCGAACTTATCGCCTTCGTCGAAGATCTTCTTGATGATCCCTTGAAGGGCGTCTTTTTTCATGAAGAAATTGATGAACCCCGGGCCGGCCACTTCGATGTGGTCGACATTGGGATTGCTGAGGTCTTTTTGGAGGGCTAATGCCAATTCGCGGGGATTCTTGTTAAGCCGCTTGGCGAATTTCAAAGCCGAGTTGGTCGAATAGTCTCCATGGCTTGGGTCTTTGCTCGTCTCGATGACGATATCCTCAGGGTTTAGGCTAAGCCCATAGGCCCCGAGGGCCTCAATGAGCGATTGTTTCAAGGAATCCTGGTTATTCATTTTCTTTCCTTTCCAGCAAGACGGTGCTGACCGCGCGGATGGCTTTTCCTTCCCCCACCGCGTCGAGCCCTTCGTTGCTCATGGCTTGGAAGCCGACTTGATCGAGGGCTAGGCCTAATAACGAAGCGATGTGTCTTCGAATTTGCTCGCGATAGGGTTTCAGTTTGGGCTGCTCGGCGAAGAGCAATAAGTCGACGTTGGAGATGGCATAGCCGGACTCGTCGACCAAGGCTTTGACTTTGGCCAATAACTTAGTCGAATCGGCCCCTTCGTAGGTTGGGTCATCAGGCGGGAAATAGAGTCCGATGTCCCCCAGGGCCAAGGCCCCGAGCAATGAATCCATCAAGGCATGGAGGAGGCAATCGGCGTCGCTATGGCCGAGAAGCCCTTTCTCAAAGGGGATTTCGATGCCCCCAAGGATCAGTTTCCTTCCCTCGACCAGCCGATGGATATCTTCCCCATAGCCGATTCGGAACTTATTCATACGTTGAAGCGGAAGAAGACGCAGTCGCCGTCTTTCATCCGATAATCCTTCCCTTCCATCCGGAGCTTGCCGGCTTCCTTGACGGCCGCTTCCGAACCGAGTTCCTTCAAGTCCTCAAAGTCATAGACCTCGGCTTTGATGAACCCTTTCTGAAAATCGGTATGGATGATGCCGGCGCATTCGGGGGCGGTCATGCCGTTATGGAAGGTCCAAGCCCGGCATTCATCGGTCCCGCAGGTGAAGAAGGTCGAGAGGTTAAGGAGCTTATAGCAAGCCTTAACCAGTTTATCGAGCCCCGATTCCTTGGCCCCGAGGGTATCGAGGAATTCCTTCCGTTCGTCCGGGTCTTGGATCTGGGAGATCTCGTATTCGATTTCGCAGCTGACCGGGATGCATTGGGCGCCTTGGCTTTCGGCGATCCGCTTGACGGTTTGATAATGGGCGCAGGAATCGAGGTCCATGTAATCCGAGTCAGCGACATTGGCGACGTAGATAATCGGCTTAAGGGTCAGCAGGAAGAACTTCTTCCTAGCATATTCGATCTGTTCTTCGGTGAGTTCTTTGCATAAACGGGCCGGCTGGCCATCGCTAAGGATCTTCTGCAACGGCTCAAGGATCGCCATCTCATAGGCCGCTTCCTTATCGTGCGCGACCCGGGCTTTGATCCCTTGCTTGGCGATCCGGTTGGTGACGGTGTCAAGGTCAGCCATGGTGAGCTCGAGATCGATGGTCTCGATGTCACGCGCCGGGTCGACCGAATTCTCCACATGGATGACCTCATCGTTTTCGAAGCAGCGGACCACTTCGCAGATGGCGTCCGATTCCCGGATGGCGGCGAGGAATTGGTTGCCTAAACCCTCGCCTTTGCTCGCCCCTTTGACGAGGCCGGCGATATCATAGAACTCGAAAGTCGCGTTGATCTTCTTTTGGGGATGGAATAGGTCGGTCAGGAAATCGAGCCGCTCATCGGGGACGATGACGACCCCGGTGTTGGGTTTGATGGTGGCGAAGGGATAATTGGCCGCTTCAACATGGGAATTGGTGATGGCATTGAATAGGGTCGATTTGCCGACGTTGGGCAATCCGACGATACCGGCTTTTAATGGCATAACAACAGACCTCGGATAAAGCGAAGCAATTCTACCCACTTTCTAGTGTAAACACTAGAGGAAAAAGAAAAGCCTTACGGTGAGGTAAGGCTCAGAAGTGCGTGCTTGGCAAATTATTCAGCGATTTTCTTAACGTTCGCCGCGCGCGGCCCACGTTCCGACTCTTGGACATCGAACTCGACGTGCTCGCCCTTATCGGCGATCTTGTAAGCATCGGGTTCGTCCATGATGAGGGCGGAATAGTGGAAGAAGTAGTCACGGTTGTCTTCCGCGTGGATGAAACCGTAGCCCTTCTCTTTGTTGAACATCTTGACTGTTCCCTTCATGAGACCTTCTACCTTCCTGGCCTTCGATATATCGAATGACCGCGGTAAATATACAACGAACCCGGAACGGTTTAAACAAATTTTCAACAATTTTGCCTATTCGTTCCTCCGCCCTTGCGCCGGGTCAAGGCAAACGATAGCAGCAGGAAGAAAAGAGCTAAACCGACCATGACGATAAATGGCAAGAAAGTGAAGCGGAACTTCGAAGCGGTCCCAAAGGCCGAGGCGATGAAAAGATGACCTAAGATTTCAACCATCGCGAGGCCAATCAGCGAGGGCAACAACCCGAGCAAGGTCAAAAGGACGCAGAGGGCGTAAAGGGCTCGCCTTTCTTCAGATTTGGCCAAACCTAACAAGCGGAAGTAACGCCACTCACCCGACAGTTCAATCGAATAGAGGGAAATGGCATAGGCGAAGACGATGATCGAGAGCACAAACAAGATGGAGGAGAAGGCAATCAGCACCAACGAAATATACTCCGTCGCCCCACCGAAACTGGTATCAATCAGCGAAGTTGGATTGACGAATTGATAGTCAGGATATTGCTGGCTTAATCTTTCGATCAAGTTCGTCTCTTCGCCCTCGGAAGAATAGAGAACGGCGTTCGTGGGCAGCAAAGACAACGAGCTGGTCATTGTCTTGGTTGCGAAGAAATCGTTAACCCAAAAAGAGGGAACGAAGATGGTATCGGTCGAGCAGGAGATAACGTCTTTAACAATGAATTCGAAAAAGGCGACCTTCCGTTTATTGGAACCCAGCGGATCAATATATTCGATCGCTCCATAAAGGTTCTGCGGGCTTCCCCAAAAGGCATCGAGGCTGGTAGAAATAACAATTTCCTCAAGGTTTTGCGGTATTTCCTTTGGATTTAAAGAGGAAAAATCGCTGCTGATATGCAATCCGCCCCGGGACGAGGAAAGATAGTTCCCATCTTTAACACTTTCAGGCAAAGAGATCGAGGTTAGAGGATCGGCCCTAGAAAGGCTCGAGACCGTTTCGCCTACTAGGAACACATCATCATAATTTGCCGAAAGATAGAAAGCATTGGCAAAGCCGGATACCAGGTTGTCGGCATAGGACAAGTAGGAGGCGTTAGAGATGAGTTGAACGCCTTCAATCCCATCCAGTCGGCTGATTGCCAACGTATCGTTGACACTGACATTATGATTATTAACTGAATAAAGATAGGCTCGGCGGCTGGGGTTATCCCAATCGTAATTGGTTAAGGAAGATAGGTATCCTGGCAAAGAGAAATCAAAGCAGATCTCCTCAGTGAATCCAGCTTGCCGGAAAGCGGCTAAAGTCTCTTCGGGCTCGCTCTTCAAAACGATATAAGGAAGGGCGAAGACCGACTGGGGATTCAGGGTGTCGTTGCTGATTGAAGAACGGAAATTAAGATGGTCTAAGAAATAGTCCTCGTTCCATTTTCGATTGAGGTGGTATAGACACGGGGCCGGGGTTTGCACTACCCCCACGACTGAGAAGAGATCCTCATTATGGAAGTCGATGTCATCGTTATCCAGTTGAACCAGCATCCGGAGCAACCCTTCCCCGCATAGTTCACCCAAGCTTTCGTAATCGCGTTCAATCCCCAGGTCGTAACACAGGGAAGCCATGTCAGCGAACGGCAATCCAATAACCACGTCGTCGAGCTCCATGGAGGTTGGGAAACCGGGATAAACATCGGGATAACTTTCATCGAGCCAAAGGAACTCATTTATGTTCCGGGCGGAAAAAGAAGGAAAGGAGACCCGTTTGGAACTTCTTAGGAAATAAAAGTCATCGCCTGATACGAACAAAGACGGAAAGTCGAAAAGCAAGGTCGAACCCGATCCTAAGATGTGAGTAGGAAAAGTATCTTGCAAGGTCATGACCTGCAGCTCGCTCGCGGCGGTCAGCCCCTCATAGCCGACCTCCCCACCGCCTTTCCGCTCCATCACGATCCGACCCGGCGGGACGATAGAGGAGAAAGCCCCGCTGACCTCCTGCTCAATCGAATCAGTCAGATAGACGCCGGCGCTGACGCCAAGGAAGGAAGCAACCAATGATCCCAGCATAAATAAGGAACGGATTTTCCTTCGGCCAAGATTATGGGAGGCGTGATGGAGCAAACTAAACCAACTGGACCGGGCTATAGATTTTGTTTTCCTTAACCGTAAGGCCAAGACTTGCCCTTCATTATCAGCAGAAGAAAGAATCTGGTCATCGACGATCTTCCCATCCTTAAGTCGAATGATCCGATTGGCATAAGAGGAGACCAATCCTTCATCGTGGCTTACGACCACCACCAAACGATTTAAGGAAATCTTCTTTAAGACCCCCATGACCTCTTCCGCGGTCTTCTCGTCGAGGGCCCCCGTCGGCTCGTCGGCTAGAACAATCTTTGGATTGGCGGATAAGCAAAGGGCCAGCCCAACTCGTTGCCGTTGGCCACCGCTCAATTCATTGACATTTTTATAAGCTAAATCTTCAATCCCAACGAACCGCAGTAAATCCTTGGCTCGCCGTTGTTTAAGTTTGGTTGGTTCCCCATAAAGGGAATCCAAATAGAAACGGATATTGGCGATGGCGGTCTCACTATCCAACAAAGAAACATTTTGGTCTAAGAAGCCAACTCGACCGAGTCGAAATTGCCGCCTTCCATCTTCATCAAGAGGACCAAGATTCACCCCATCGACTTCGGCCAGCCCCGTGAACCCATCAAGCAAACCCGATAGCAAATTAAGTAAGGTCGATTTGCCCGAACCCGACTCCCCCACCAAGGCGATACAACCTTTGGAAGGCAAGTCGAGCGATACGTCAATTAAAGCGGCATCGCCATTGTAAAGTTTGTTAACCTTCCGCAGGTGAACCAGTTCATTCATCATGCATCTCCTTGCTAAGGCTCAGTTTTCGGAAGGCCATGGCCAAGGCGAGGAAGGAAACGATCAAGAAAGCCATGACCATAAGGCCAAGTGAAAGCCAGAGTCTGGAATCAATCCCGGCCTCCCCTAAACGCAATAACGAATGAAGCCCAAACAATCTTTCGAATCCCTGATTCAATAGGAAAATGAAGCCGACCGCCAAAGGCAGACTCAATAATGCTGAAAGCCCGATCATCAAGAAGGTCGGGGTAGCGTAGCAGCTGATGACCGAACTCTTCTTCGCCCCTAAGGCCATCATGATGGCCATCGGTTTCCGACTGCTGGCGAAGATCGATAAAACCGATAAGACAATGACCGAGCCAACGAATAACAGTTCCATCCCCAGAAACACCGCCAAACAAGAAGACAAAGCCTTGCTAAGGTCTAGAAACGACGCATAACTTAAATAAGCTCGGGAAGTGAACGTCAAAGGGGCATCTTCATCCGAATAAGCCTGCAAAATTTCGAAGAAAGGTTGCAAATCCTTTTTATTCGAGACGAAAATACGATAACGATAATTAGAATAATAAGAATCGGAAGTCGCCGATTCGCATAGTTCTCCTAAGGTTACCTCTTTCTCCCCCTCCCCATACACAACATGCCCTGCCGCCCATTCCGACAAGGCTGGGTAAGAATAATAAATCCGTGGGGAATTAAGAAAGCCAAACTCGGAGACAACCCCTTTAACGATTAAGGAGAGATTAAGATTGATCTCCTTCTCCCAGCCCTCTCCGGTATAGGAACCGCCGACTTGGACGAGTAGCGAACGACCAATTGATTCCGATCCATATTTATCAATGAACGCATCGTTAACAAGACAGCTTGAGAGATCGTCACTGCCCAAACTTCCCTCAATAAGCAATGACTTGGCATAAGCGCTCCCCAAAGAGGAAACCGGGACGAATTCCGCCTCCCCTTCCCCACCGGACAAACGAAACTCGACCGACCCCGGCAATAAGAACGAATAATCGATTTCAACCGAGAAAGAAGAAAGGGGTTCAAGAGCCTCATAAACCAAGTCGATGGATGGTCTTTCTTGGACCACTAGAGACAATAATGAATCGTCAGTGGAAACGCTTCTTTCATAACTGACCGTCGCCACCCCAGCATCCAAACTCCGAATCCGTTCTTGGTATAGACAGGGCTCGTAGCCAAGGAAAAACGCTGCCGAGCAAAGCAATGAGAGAAACCCAATCAAACAAGCGCCGAAACAGCTAAGCAATCGTCTCCATGACCCGCTTATTTTCCATATTCCTTCTTTAATCCACCATAAAGAAGAATGACCTCTACTTAACTGACCGGGATTGGTTCTCTCTTGCCCATGGTTAGCTTTCCCATCCTCGATTTTTACAATCGAATCGGCGTAGCGAGCGAGGAGGTTGTGATTATGGGAGACCACGACCACCAGCCTTTTGGTTGACGCTTCTTTCAATAGGTCCATGACCTTGACGGCATTGCTCTCGTCCAATGCCCCAGTCGGCTCATCGGCAAAAATCGCTTCCGGCTCGATTGCCAAAGCTCGGATGATCGCCGCCCGCTGCTTTTCCCCGCCTGAGCATTGGCTTGGTAACTTGCCTAAAAGGTTATCATCCAGTATCCCTTTGGCGAGGTTCCTTCCCTTTTGCCGCGCCGCACTCGGACTCATTCCAAGCAAAAGCAACGGAAAGACGATGTTATCCAGGAGGGATTTGTCCTCCAGCAGGTTGTAATGTTGGAAGACCAGCCCAACCGAATGCTGCCGATAGCCCAACTCCTGACTGGAAGAGAGATTATTGAGGTTCTTCCCCTTAAACCCAATCGTCCCGCCGCTAGGCTTTTCAAGACAGGCCAAAAGGTTAAGCAACGTGCTTTTGCCGGAACCGCTTTTGCCTTCGATCCCGATTAAACCAGCCTTGGGCAAAGCGATGTCAGCCGAAGACAAAGCCGCAACCTTACTATCCCCATGGCCATAGGTTTTGCTTAAGCGGCGCGTCTTGAATAAACCCAAAAGAAAATCCTCCTACTGAATATGTAGGAGGAAATCGGCTTATTGGCTAAGGGAAGTTAAGGGACCATCCCGATGCTCGATGACTTTCTTGATCTTCGAGTTGAATTTATCGCGGTCGATCATCATGACGTTGCCACAGCCAAGGCACAATATCTTGATGTCGGCCCCGACGCGAACGATTTGGAATTGTTTGGAATGGGCGAAGCAGGGATGGGACTTCTTCATCTCGACGATGTCGTAAAGCTGATAATCGATCACCATGGTTTATCCTCCATTTTGACCGCTGCCGGAATCTTAGGGAGACCCGGCATGGTCAAAATCGACCCGCAAAGAGGGATGACGAAGTTGGCTCCGGAAGCGAAATCTATATCCCGAACCTGAATCCGGAATCCTTTCGGTACCCCGAGTTTCTTCGGATCATCGGATAAGGAATTCGGGGTCTTGGCCATGCAGACATAAGCCTCATCTAAGCCTAGAGAGGAAACGACCAACAGCTTCGATTCCGCTGTATCGGAATAATCGAACCCATCAGCCCCATAAATGGTTTTAGCGATCCGTTCGATCTTTGTCTTGATCGGCTCTTTCCGGTCATAAAGAGGATGGAAATGGCTATGAGGATTCTCGGCCAAAGTCTTTTGAACCAGCCGAGCCAATTCGATCGAGCCTTCTCCGCCTTTTAGGAAGCCATCGAGGAAAGCATAGGCATAGCCCCGCTTCCGGCAATGCTCTTTCAAGGCTTGGATCTCTTCTTCCGAATCGGTGGCGAAATGGTTGATGGCTACCACGACCGGCATCCCGTAAAGGGAAAGGTTGGCATAATGCTTATCAAGATTCGCCATCCCAGTCATTAAGGCATCGACATTGGGCTTATCCAATTCATCAAAAGGGACGCCGCCATGCATCTTCAAGGCCCGGATGGTGGCGACGAGGACGGCGCAGTCGGGATGGAGATTCCCTTCCTGACAAGCGATATCGAGGAACTTCTCAGCCCCTAAATCCGCCCCAAAGCCGGCTTCGGTAATTACTAGAGGCGATAACTTCAATGCTAACTTGGTGGCGATTAAGGAATTGCACCCATGGGCGATGTTGGCAAAAGGCCCGCCATGGATCAGAACCGGATTCCCTTCGGCGGTCTGGACGAGATTGGGAAGCAACGCCATCTTCATCAGCTTCATGACCGCGTGGGTGATATGGAAATCGGCGACGGTCAAAGGTTTGCCCGCAAGGTCAAAAGCGACCGTTATCCGGCCTAACCGAGTGAGGAAATCCTCTTCATCTTTAGCAAGGCAAAGGATAGCCATCAATTCGCTGGCGACGGTGATGCAGAAGGAACTTTGATGGGGAGTGCCCTTTTTATCGCCTAAGGCCACGGTAATCTCCCGTAAGGAACGGTCGTTGATATCCAATGAGCGTTTCCAGACGATGCGATTAGGATCGATATGGAGCGGATTGCCTTGATATAACGAGTTCTCGATGACGGCTGATATTAAGTTAATGGATGAGGTCAAGGCGTGCATATCGCCGGTGAAATGAAGGTTGATGTCTTCGGCTGGTTCCACCGTCGCTTTGCCGCCCCCGGTTGCCCCGCCTTTTAAGCCGAACACCGGCCCTAAAGACGGCTCCCGTAAGCAAAGGAGGGCTTTCTGGCCAATCCGTCCCATCCCCATCGATAAAGCGATCGAGGCGGTGGTCTTCCCTTCTCCGGCTTTAGTCGGGGTGATCGCGGTCACCAAAACTAGCTTTCCGTCCTTATTTTCTTCTAACCTCTTATAAATCGCCGGATCGATCTTAGCCTTATCCCGGCCATAGGGAATAAGGAAGTTTTCCTCGATACCCGCGCGTTTAGCCACTTCGTTAATCTGCAAAAGTCCCATCGGATATATACCTCGCTGAGGGAAGTTTACCCCCAAATCACTTTTTGAAGAGCAAAATCTTCATCGCTTGGTAGGCTAAGGCTAATCCAGCCGAAGAGGGAACAGTCATGATCGAGGCCGGAACCGGGCCTTTCTTTAATGGTTCTTCGGTGGAAAAGGCGACACTGATCTTACTTATATCTACCTTCTGCTTCCTCAATTCATAACGGACTTTCCGGGCCAAGGGGCAGCCCGAGGTCTTATCCAAAGAGGTCAATCCGACCTTGGTTGGATCAAGCCGATTCCCCATCCCTAGCGACATCAATAAAGGGATATCATGGTTCACGCAATACTCGGCTAAAGCGACTTTCGCCGGCACATCGTCGATGCAATCGATGACGGCTTCATACTGATCGAGCCCATAGTTATCGATATCCCCTGGCATTAATCGATATGGCTTTAAATCAACGGAAGCCCCTTCGGCCAAATATGGGCTGGCGTAGGCATAAGCCGCCTCGACTTTCTTTTTTCCAATATCGGAAGGCGAATAAAGGATCTGGCGGTTGAGGTTGCTTTCGCTCACCTCATCCCCATCCATTAAAAGGAAAGAGGAGACGCCGCTTCGAAACAAGCACATAAAGCAAGTCCCGCCGACCCCACCTAAACCAATGATTGCGACTTTGGCTTGGCGAAGTTTGTTAAAGCCATCTTCCCCCAACAGTTGGATGGTCCGATCAAACAACGATGGATAAGCCATTCAGGATATCCTCCTTGGTTTTGGCCCAAACGATGGGGAATTGATGACGGAAGAAGGTTTCCTGCCGTTTGACGTAATGACGGGTGTTCTTCTTGATGTCGTCTTTGGCTTGCTCCAAGGTGATCTTCCCATCGAAATAAGGGAAGAGTTCTTTAACCCCGATAGCCCGGAAGGCTTGGCAATCACGGCCATATTTCTCGACGAGACGGCGGTTCTCCTCGACTAAACCGAGCTGAAACATCTTATCGACCCGCTTCTCAACCCGGATATAAATATCCTCCCGGTCAACCTCCAGCCCAAAGAAATGGACATCATAGATCGGTTTATGGATCTGGGAGGATTTGATCTCGCTTTTCTTTTGCCCACCTAAAGCCATCTCTATCAGCCGAAGCAAGCGAACCCGGTTATGGGGATGGATGGTCTTGGCTTCCGCTTCATCAAGCTGCAAGGCCGATTGATATAGGTTTTGGTCATCTAAGGCTTCATAGGATGAGAGATCGACTTCCGGCAACGTCGGGAATTCATAATCGTAAAGCCCAGCCCGGATATAAAGCCCCGTCCCGCCGGCGATAATGACGTTTTTACCTTGCTTCTCTAAGGTGGCGATGGCCGAGCGAAGATCCTCTTGGTACTCCGCCACCGAATAGGTCGAAGTAAGGGGGATGAAATCGAAAAGAAAATGCGGGGCTTCCATCATCATTTCCGGCGTCGGCTTAGCGGTGGCGATATTGAGCTCCTCATATACCTGAAAGGCGTCGGCATTGACGATGCCGGCATTGAGCTTGTGCGCCAAGCGAATCGCCAGCTCGCTTTTGCCTGAGCCGGTGACCCCAGTTAAGACGATGATCATTGGAGAATAGCCTTCATTTCCACGAATAAAGCCCGCAGATCGGCGGTCGCGGACACCAAATTGATGTAATTAGGATTATTCTCAACTAGTTCCGAAAGGGCCGCAAAAGCCGCTTTCTTTGCATCATATTCATCGGTTCCCATCGATAAGGCTAAGGCCTTTTGGGCCGCTTCTTTGGCCTTGAGATTGGCTTGGAGTTCCGCGTCTTCCTCATAGGCTTTTTTTGCCGCGAGGTATTCGATATAAGCCGGCTCTTTCGCCAACTTCCCTTTAGCCGATTTCAATAAGACCTCGACCGGGTCGTCTTGGAGTTCGCCAAGCATCGAGAAAGCATGGTCCTCCACGATCTTGACCTTGACGATATGGCCCTTGAGGTAGCTCGGGCCCGGGAAGTTGACCAGCTTATTCGATTCGGTATAGCCGCACAGGATGTCCTCGTTTTTCTTGCTCGGCCCATCGACTAGGACATCGTAAACCTTCCCGACCATTTGGGAGGAGTGATAAATGACCCCGGCCTCGACGACTTTGAGGAGGCGATTAAACCGTTCGTGCTTCACCTCATCGGAAACGTTATCGACCATCTTAGCCGCCGGGGTCCCGGCCCGCGGAGAATAAATGAAGGTGAAGGCGGCGTCATATTTGACTTCCTCGCAGAGGGTCAAAGTCTCGGCGAATTGCTCCTCGGTCTCATTGGGGAAGCCGACGATAATATCGGTCGTGATAGCGCAGCCGGGCATTCTTTCCCGGATGGCTTTGACCAATTCTAAATATTGCTCCCGAGTATACCGCCGCCCCATTTGGCGGAGGACCGCGGTCGAACCGCTTTGGACGGGGAGATGGATGCACTTCATGATGTTGGGATACTTGGCGATGACATCGAGCATATCCAAGGAGAAATCCCAGGGATGGGAGGTGGTGAAGCGGAGCCGAGGGATCCCGAGCTTCGCCACTTCCTCCAAGACGGTCGCGAAGTTGGTCCCGTCATGGAAATCCTTTCCATAGGAGTTCACATTCTGGCCTAAAAGGGTGATCTCTTGATAACCATCCTCCACCAGCTTCCGGCATTCATCTAGTATCGATTGCAGCGGCCGGCTTCTTTCCCGTCCCCGGGTATAGGGGACTATGCAATAAGTGCAGAACTTATCGCAGCCATAGGAGATGTTGACGAAGGCTTTGTAAGGATCAAGCCGGATCGAGGGTAAGTTCTCAATGACGTCGCCCGGATAGGAGATGACGTCGACGAGGCCATGCCCGCTAGAAATGATCCGATCGAGCATCGAAGGGAGGTCAGCGATGTTATGGGTCCCGAAGATGAGTTTGATGAAAGGGTAGGTCTTGATCAGGCTCTCGGCCTTCTTCTCCTCCTGCATCATGCAGCCGCAGACGCCGAGGATGAAGTTCTTGTCGGCTTTGGTGTTGCCCTTGAACTTGCCGATCTCGCCATAGACCTTGTCTTCGGCGTTTTCCCGGACGGCGCAAGTATTGATGATGACGAGGTTGGCTTCTTTCTCGTCGCTGGTTTTGGTAAAGCCGGCCTTCTCCAAATAACCGGAGATGATCTCCTCATCCCGGACATTGCCTTGGCAGCCGAAAGTCTTGACCAGGTATTTACGGCCATTAGCGAACTGTTTCAAGGCCTCGCTATAGACGGCCTCATCGTATTTGATCGAGGCCCCATCCTGGCGATTCCGGGCTTTAGTCAAGTCCGGCAACGATATGATTTGGCAACGGCTCATAGGCAATCTCCTTATGGTCAAGGAAGCGGAAGGGGAGTATTTTATTCGCCTTCCCATTCGCTTCGATTTCTAAATAGGCCCCGCAAAGCAAAGAAACCCCGGTTTCATTGCAATGGAAATGGGCCCCGTCTTGTTTGATGATCCGGCGGATGGCGCTATCGGGATCGACGCCGATGATCGAATCGGCTTCCCCGCACATCCCGACGTCAGCCATAAACGCCGTTCCGTCTTTTATATCCGCATCGGCGGTCATGACATGGGTATGGGTACCGAGTATCGCCGAGCACTTCCCACGGAAGTAATGATGGAAAAGCTGTTTCTCGGAAGTCGATTCGCCATGGAGGTCAATGATGCGGACTGGCGGTAAATCCGGCAGCAATTTCTCGACCACTTCAAACGGGTTATCGACTTTATTTTGAACGAAGGCCGGCAAGAGGACCGAGATGACGGCAATTGGCCCGGCTGAGGTTTCATAGACCCCAACCCCTTGTCCTTTTGAATAATCAGAGGAATTGACCGGCCGAAGCAAATCAGGGCAATCGTCGATGAAGGAGGAAATCTGCTTCTTATCGAGGAAATGGTTGCCTAAGGTGATGACGTCGGCCCCGGCCCCTTTCAGCCGGTTATAGTCGGCCCTGGTTAAGCCCCGCCCCTTGGAGGCGTTCTCCCCGTTGACGATGCTTAGATGCGGCGAAAGCCTTTCCTTAAGCGAAGGGAGGAGGGTCTCCACGGCTTGGAGGCCAATCGGCCCGACGACGTCGCCTAAGAAAAGGACTCGCATGGTTTATTTGGCGGTTTCGATAGCCCGGTATTCACGGATGACCGAGACCTTGATCTGACCCGGATAGGTCATCTCCTTCTCAATCTTCTCCCGTAACTGCTGGGCCATGAGGACCGATTCGGCATCGGAGATCTTATCCGGCATCACCATGACCCGGATTTCTCTGCCCGACTGCATGGCATAGGCTTGCTGGACCCCATCGAAGGATTTGGCTAAGCCTTCGAGCTGCTCAACCCGCTTGACGTAGGTCTCGAGGGTCTCGCTTCGAGCCCCCGGCCGAGCGGCCGAGAGGGTGTCGGCGGCCGCCACCAAATGGGAGATGACGTAACGGGCCTCGACATCGCCATGGTGGGATTCTATGGCGTTGATGACGACATCGGATTCGCCATACTTCTTGGCTAACTGGGCCCCGAGCTGGACGTGGCTGCCTTCCAATTCGAAGTCGACCGATTTGCCGATGTCGTGGAGTAAGCCAGCCCGACGGGCGAGGTTGACGTCAAGGCCAAGTTCGCCAGCCATCAAGCCCGCGAGGTAAGCGACCTCCATCGAATGCTCCAAGGCGTTTTGGCCATAGGAAGTCCGATAATGGAGGCGGCCGATATAAGCGACCAATTCTTTATTGATCCGCGGCAAGCCGAGTTTAAAGCAGACTTCCTCACCATACTTCTGGACGGTTTCCGCCACTTCTTTCTTGCATTTGGCCGAGACATCCTCGATCCGGCCCGGCTGAATCCGGCCGTCCTTAACGAGGTATTCAAGGGTCCGGCGAGCGATTTCTCGACGGATCGGATCGAAGCAGGAAACGGTGATGGCTTCCGGCGTGTCGTCGATGACGAGGTCGACCCCAAGCTCTTGCTCTAAGACCCGGATGTTCCGCCCTTCGCGGCCGATGATCCGGCCTTTCATCTCATCGCTGGGAAGAGCGACGACCGAGACGGTCCGTTCGGTGGTGACGTCTTGGGCATATTTCTGGCAAGCCAAGGATAAGAGGTCGATGGCTTTGGAAGCCGCGGTTTCCTTCGCTTCGTCTTCGGCATTTTTAATGTAGGCGGCGATCTCCATCGCCATCTTCGATTCAACCCGGGCCATGATCTCGTCTTTGGCTTCCTGGGTCGACATGCCGGAAACTTTCTCTAGTTCCATGATGATGGAATCAATCTTCGAATCGAGTTCGGCCTGCCGGTTCTTATACGATTCGATCGACTTCTCAAGTTGCTCGTTCTTCTTGTCGAGGGCGTTTTCCTTAGCCAGCAACTGGGCATCGCGTTGATCGATGGCCTGCTCGCGGAGGGTGATTTTCTGTTCTAAGGAAGCGAGCTCGCCTTTCCGGGAACGGATCTCGTTGTCGGCTTGTTGCTTAGCTTCGAAGGCCGCCTGCTTGGCGTCGATCTCGGCGTTTTTGATTAAATGCTCGGCTTTGATCTTGGCTTCTTTAAGCATCGACTCGGCATTTCGGCCAACGGCTTTCGACTTATGGGAAAGCAAGAACCAGGTGAGGCCAACGCCAAGGGCGGCCCCCACCACGGCTAAACCGACGGCCAGGCCAATCCAGCCTCCGGTCGAAAGAAAGGATGTTAGTATCATGAAATTAGCTCCTTATGGGCCCAGGGCACGATTACGCTGCTTCACGAAAGCGGACAACTCTTTATATCTTCAGCCTGACGGCCATCGAACAAGGGGTTTGTACCTTAGGCACGAGCGTATTTTACCAATAAAGATGGTGCTTGACGAAAGGTTTTTTAACACTCTTTAACGTCTAATTTCTCGCCCAGCCAATAACAGCGCATATCAAAAAGCAAAATCTGTAAAATCATAGGCTTTTTGCAAGGAATAGGATGGATAAATCGTGTAAATGATTGGCTTTTTGCGTATTTATACGCGAATTGCGACGAATAAGAAAACGGGGCCGAAGCCCCGTGAGCTTATTTCTGCACTTCGCCGGTTTTGACCGCTTCCCGAACCTTGGCTTCGAGGGCGGCGCATTCATCGGTATGCTCCTTAAGATATGCTTTCGCCGCTTCCCGGCCATTGCCGATCTTGTTGCCGTTAAGCTCATACCAGTTGCCGGATTTCTTGAGCAGGCCAAACTCCTCGCCGAGGTCGAGGATCTCACCATACTTCGATATGCCCTGGCCATAGATCATATCGACGACGCAGGACTTGAACGGCGGCGCCACCTTGTTCTTGACCACTTTGATCTTGACGGTGTTGCCGACGATTTCCGACCCTTGCTTGATGGCTTCGGCCCGGCGGATGTCGATCCGGATCGAGGCGTAGAACTTCAAGGCCCGACCGCCGGTGGTGACTTCCGGATTGCCATAGACGACCCCGACTTTCTCCCGGAGCTGGTTGATGAAGATGACGACGGTGCCGGTCTTGTTGAGGATGCCGGCGATCTTCCGGAGCCCTTTCGACATCAAGCGGGCTTGAAGCCCAACCTGGTTATCGGTCATGACCCCTTCGAGTTCGGCTTGGGGGACCAAGGCCGCGACCGAGTCGACGACGATGACGTCGATCGCCCCGGAGGTGGCGAGCATCTCACAGATCTCGAGGGCCTGTTCGCCCGAATCGGGCTGGGAGAGGATGAGCTCGTCGATGTTGACCCCGAGTTTGGCGGCGTAATCCGGATCGATTGCCTGCTCGGCGTCGATAAAGGCGGCCCTTCCGCCCTTTTTCTGGGCTTCGGCGATGGCTTCGAGGGCCAAAGTGGTTTTGCCCGAGGATTCAGGTCCATAAATCTCGATGATCCGACCCTTGGGATAGCCGCCGACGCCTAAGGCTTGGTCGAGGAGGATCGAGCCGGTCGGGATGACGTCGCAATCGACCTTTGGCCGTTCGCCAAGCGACATGACCGCCCCCTTGCCATAGGTCTTCTCGATGATCTTGAGGGCGTCGTCCAAGGCTTTGAGGCGAGTGTCCTGTGTTTCGTTTGCCATTTGTGTTGTCTCCTAATTTACCCCTAATGAATATGTAGACGGGAAAATCCAAATCGTCACTTATTTTTAATCTCGACTTTGGCGAAAAGCGATCCGACGAAGTCGATCATGGTCTCGACGGTCTGTTTTCTTATCTGGTTCCGCTCGCCCTGAAGGTGGAGCGGGGCGCAGTAGACGACGTTTTTATAGGCCAGGCCAAGATAGACGGTCCCGACGCCAGCCCCGCCTTTTTCCTCGCTCGGCCCGGCATTGCCGGTGCAGGAAACGCAGATATCGACCCCGAGGGCGGCCTTTCCCCCACTAGCCATCGCGGTCGCGACGTCGGCGCTCACTACGCCTTTCCGTTCAATTAGATAGGGATCGACATGGGCTAAGGCAACTTTCTCCTTGGCGGTATAGGTCACCAACCCGCCCACGAAGGCATCGCTGGCCCCCGGAATCTCGCAAAGGGTGGAGGCGAATAAGCCCCCGGTCAACGATTCGACGGAGCCAATAGTCAAATGGTTGGCTTTCAATAAGGCTAATAGGTCGGGCGCGGTCATTGTTTCCTATCCTCCTTCAAAACCGAGCGGTTCTGGATGACGTAGATGATCCCGGACATGGCCGAGAAGAAAGTGGCGAGGTAAATGAGCCAAGAGCCGATCCGTAAACCCGCCGCCCAGGACGAATCGAAATAGGAGAACGGCCAGCCATTGAGCATGATGACCGGGATGGCGATCATCTGGGAGACGGTCTTGAGCTTGCCGAAGATATTGGCCGCCACAACCTGGCCCTTTTGGGCGGCGATGAAGCGGATGGCGTCGACCACCAAATCGCGGACGACCATGATGATGACGCAGAAAACCGGGATGAAGAGCGTCTGCTCCGGGGCATAGGACCAAGGGAAGACGAAGAAGATGAGCATCGAGTCGACCAGCATCTTATCGGCCACCGGATCGAGGAACTTCCCTAAATTGGTGACCTGTTTCCATTTCCTCGCCAAATAGCCATCGAGGAAATCGGTGGTTGAGGCGAGCATGAACACCAAGGCGGCGATGAGGTTGACCAAGTTGACCCCGCCGTAAGTCGGGACTTCGAGGTCGGGGATGACCGAGACGACGAAGAGGCCGATCAATAAGGCCACCACGAGGGCGATGCGGGCGCAGGTGATCTTGGTTGGGATGTTCATATGCAATTACCTATCATGAGTTTCCGACCCTGTAAGCCATGTTATGTCGAGGACGACAATTTATCTCAGGCTAAGCCTGGCCCCCGTGGCTTCGTTTCGCCGTGGGCGCTTCCCCTACCGAATTTGGGTTTCTCGCTTGTGGGGTTTACCAACGTTTCATCTTGATGTCGCCATCAAGCTCGTCTCTGTGGCACCTTAGGGACCGCCTTCTGCTAGAGAGATTGGTCCGCCGTTGCGCGCTCCCGCGCACCTGAAGTTATTTCTTCCTTCAGCGCAATCACTACCGCCATCACAGGCGGTGCGAGCATGGACTTTCCTCTACCTTACGGCAGCAGTCGTCCGGGTCGGAATATTGGTTTGGTTAGATTTTGGTCGGGTCGATCCCTTTGGCGTAGAGGGCGTTTTCCAGCCGTCTGATCCGGTTCAGGTACTCGATGTTCTCGCTGCTGACCGAATCGCCTTCCTTGATGCCGGCGAGCCGCTTGCTCATCTTGGCGTTCTCGACTTCGAGTTCGGATATCCTTTCTCTAGATTTCCGCATCGAGGTCTCGAGCTCGGCGATGTACTTGCTCGACTCGGCGTAGAACCGCTCAAAGCTTTGGTAATCGGCGATAATTTCGTCGAGATAGGCGTCGACTTCGTCCGGGTCATAGCCATGGCCATGGGGGACGAACACCTTCTCGAGGATCTTTTTGGCATTGAGCTTGATGTTCCCGTCCATAAATCCTCCGCGTTGAATTATATTCAACCCCTTTCGCTTATTCAATAAACCCGCCGGTCGGTTTATGATATTTTAATAAGGAATGAAACAACTCCTCAAAGCCCTCCGAGGACGGCGCTGCTTGGTCTTCCTCGACGTAGAAGCGACCCAAATCCACCACGAGATCATCGAAATCGGGGCGGTCAAAGCCCTGTTGGATGAAGAAGGGAAGATCAAAAAGCAGTTCAAAGGGTTCAAGACCTACGTCAAGCCGAAGGAGAAGATCGGGGCTTTCGTCTCCAATCTGACGGGCATCACCGAAGGCTTAATCGAGAAGAAAGGCATCCGCTTTGCCAAGGCCCAGGAGATGCTGAAACGCTATGTCGGGGCCGATTACCCCACTTGTTTATTCGTCACCTATGGCCCCCAGGACGCCCAGATGTTCATCAATTCGGCCGAAGCCAACCTCGATTCCTCGATCATCATGGCTCGGGATTTGGCCCACCGGATCTTCGATTTCGAATCCTTCCTTAATCGCTTCGTCCCCGGCAAGGACGGGAACCCCTTATCCCAAGGGAAGGCCTTGAATCTATTCGAATTAAACGAGATCGGCCAAGCCCATGACGCCTTAACCGACGCGACCAACCTGTTGCGCCTTTACCAAGCGTTCTTAGAAAGGGAAGACATCGTGATCCGGGAATACCTTCAGATGCTCTCCTATTACCACAAAGGGCCCAATCCCTTGCGAAGGACCCTCGAAGCCATCGTCAATGGCGAATCGGTCGACTTAGCCCGGCTTGAGCAATTCGTCAAAGAGGATTTAGCATGAGCGAGTTCCATTACCCCGGCGGGATGAAGCCGCCCGTGTCGAAAGTCGAGATTCCCAAAGGCAAAAAGCTCCATCTGAAAGTCGCCCCTGGCAACCGGGGGTTGGATTTTGAGGCCGAGATCAACCAAAGCAACGACTATTACGTCGAGAAAGGATTGGCCCTCATCACTAAGCGCCCGACCCCGATCCAAACGGTCAAAGTCGATTACGCCCACGGGCCGAAGATCACCGAGGCTTTCTTCCAAACCCAATCGACCACCGACTACAACGGGGTCTACCAGGGCCATTACATCGACTTCGAGGCCAAAAGCACCCGTTCCAAAACCTCTTTCCCTTTAGCCAATATCCCTTTGCAGCAAATCGAGCATTTGGAAAAGGTCATCGCCCAAAAAGGCATCGCTTTCTTTCTGATCAACTGGCATTTGCTAAATGAGGTGTATTTAGTCCCAGCCGATTACATCATCGAGTTTTACCGTTCTCACCCCCGTTCCTCGATCCCTTATGAAGAAATGAAGGAACATGGGTATTTAGTCAAACAAGGCTACCGGCCCCGTTACGACTATCTCCCGATCGTCATCGAGCACTTTTTAAATAACGACAAAACGAAGTGAAGGGGCAACGGTTACATCCCGGGTTTTGGGCGTGGCAGATATCGCGGCCAAAGGCGATGAAGCGGTGATGCAAAGCAATCCAGCTTTCAATCGGGAACTTCTTTTTGAGTTTAACCATGACCTGCTCCGGAGTATCGGATAAACTGGCCAGGTAAAGCCGCTTGCTCACCCGCCCGACATGGGTATCGACCGGGAAGGCCGGGACCTGAAAGCATTCAGCTAAGACGACCGAGGCGGTCTTGATCCCGACCCCCGGCAAGGAGGTCAGTTCCTTTTCGGTCGCGGGGACTTGCCCGTCGAACCGTTCGCTTAATTCTTTCCCTAAAGCCACTAGGTTTTTGGCCTTATTCTTCCATAAACCCAAGGAACGGATATAGCCCCCGACTTCCTCGACTGAGGCTTGGCTTAAGCTTTCCGGATCGGGGAAAGCGGCGAATAAAGCCGGAGTCACTTCATTGACCTTCTTATCGGTGGTCTGAGCTGAGAGACTGACCGCGACCAAACACTGAAACGGGTTAGCGAAATCCAAAGTACAATGGGCGTCCGGATAAAGCCATCCCAATTCAGAGGCGATATAGGAAGGATCAGTCATCGTCTTCGACCCACTTGGTCCGGGCGATCTCGATGGTATGTTCGATGTCTTTGTTCCACCGCGAATTGACCCCAGTGTAGCCTTCTTTCTCGATGTCATCGCGCTTCCTCGACATCCTTAGCTGGCCATCGATGGCTTTAAAAGTCTTCCTTCCGGCGGCGATGGCGCTTTCTAAGGCCCCTTTGATATCCTCGTCGGAATAGCCGTCATCGAGCCAGGCGGCGATGGTATCGGCTTCTAGAGGCGATAACGTCCGGTTGAGCCGTTTCTCGAAATAATCACGAACCTTCCCGATGGCCTCGGCTTTCCTCGCTGCGACCGGAGTCGCCCGCTTCTCGGCGATGGCCTGCTGGAATAAGCCATAAAGTTTCTCTTTGATCGGGGATAAGGAAGTCTTGAGGCGGCCACCGCGGCTATCGATGGCGAGCATATCCTTTTGCATTAATCCCGCCATCAAGCCATCGAGTTCTTTTTCGCTGAGATTCATCTTGAAGGAAAGGTCGCTTTGGGAGATGAAGTCATTGCCTTGGCGCAAAAGCTGGTCAACCATCAAGATGACCATTGCCTCATTCTCGCTGAGCCCCAATTTCTTATAGAAGTCGAGCAATAAATAACGGAAGTCGATTCCTTCCATCCCGAGTGGTTTGGTGTTCATTCCTTGCTCCTTTCCATTTGGATTTTGGACGGATTGAGTTTATTCAGTAAACCCTGCAAATCCTCAATCGCTTGTCCGGTTTTCACTTCATAGGCGAGGTTTAAGCGCTTTTGGAACCGTTCGGCCCGAATTATCCTTAACGGATCCTCTTTGATTCTAACATATGGATCGCCGACAAAGCGCAAAACCCCGTTTTTCAGATCGGATATCCCCTGGTGATAATCATAGACGCTGCCATCTTTATCTAAGTATAAGGCGTTGATGGTGAAGTCCCGGCGAACCGAATCATCCGCCAGCCCGACCCCGAACTTAAGATAGCTCGGGTGCCGGAAATCGGAATACTCCCCTTCCTCCCTTAGGCACGTCAAATCGATGGGGGTTCCTTCAAAGACTAAATGGAAAGACCCATACTTCGCGAAGGGATAAGCCCCTTTCGGCAGGAGGTTCAACGCCTCGTCCGGGCTCAAAGGGGTCACCAGATCAATGTCGTCTGGCTCATAGCCCAAAAGGAAATCCCGAACCGTGCCCCCGACGGCCAGGGAAGGAAGCAATCGATTGAACCGTTTCAATAAATCCAGCAAGCCCACGACAATAAGAAAACCCCGCGGACGAGGCGGGGTCAAGAATAATCGCTTCTTTTTAGTTAAGCTTTTCTTTGAGGTTCTTCGAGGGCTTGAAGCCGACGGAGTTGTTGGCCGCGATCTCGATCTTGGCGCCGGTCGACGGATTGGTGCCAACCCGAGCGGCCCGTTCCTTCTTCTCGAAGATGCCGAAGCCCGAGAGCTTGACGGCTTCGCCCCGGATGAGGGCTTCTTCGATGGTTTCGAGGGCGCATTCGATGGCCTTGCCGGCATCGGTGTGCGAGAGTTCGGCTTTTTCGGCGACGACGGCGATGAGTTCAGCTTTGTTCATGAGTATTAGACCTCCTAATGGCTGATGATAGGATAAAAGTACCATTCCATCGAATGTTTTGCAATAAATCTTTAAGAATTTCTTTTTTATTTAGTCCTTTTCTTTTATATAAAAGAAATAAATCGGCCAGTTGGAAGGAAAATCACGTCCTTTGACGATAGATTATATGCAACGGAGTGCCGGTGAAATCGAAGCTTTCCCGGAGTCGGTTTTCTAAATAACGGGTGTAGGAAAAATGGGCGAACTTGGGGTCGTTGCAGAAGCAGACGAAGGTCGGGGGATTGACGCTGACTTGGGAGGCGAAGACGATCTTGAGCCGGCCATGGTTGAACTCGGGGGTCGGGTTCATCTGCTGGGCGTCTTGGATGATCTGATTGAGGATCGAGGTCCCGATCCGTCTCGAGGCCGCCTCATAAGCCTCTTTGACCGCCGGCAAAATCGCTTGGACGTTGCGCCCGGTTTTGGCTGAGCAAAAGATGACCTTGGCGAAGGAAAGGAACTTGAATCTGGTTCTTATCTCCTCTTCGAACTCCTGCTGCATCATCCCTTTCGGGGCTTCGTCCCATTTATTGACCACGATGACGATGGCTTTCTTGGCCTCGAGGGCATAACCGGCCACGTGCCGGTCCTGATCGAGGATCCCTTTCTCGGCGTCGATGACCAAGACGGCGACCTGGCTCCGGTCGATGGCCCGCATGGCCCGTAAGGCGGCGTATTTATCGATCGATTCGTAAATCCGGCCCCGCTTGACGAGCCCGGCGGTATCGATGGCGACGAAATTGCCAAGTTCGGAGGAAAAAGGGGTATCGATCGAATCCCGGGTGGTGCCGGCTAAGCTATTGACGATGACCCGGTTCTCCCCGAGGATGGCGTTAGTTAGGCTCGATTTCCCGACGTTCGGCCTTCCAATAAAAGAGAAGGCGATGCTATCGGGATATTCGGTCTCTTCCTTATTGGGGAGGAGGGAAATGATCTTATCCAATAAATCCCCGATGCCGATGCCATGGGCCCCGGAGACGACTAAAGGATCGCCTAAACCCAAAGCATAGAATTCGCTCGAATCGGCCACCATCTCGATGTTGTCGATCTTGTTGACGGCGAGGATGACCGGCTTGCCCGATTGATAAAGCATCCGGGCGACCGCTTTGTCATCGCCGCTTAAGCCCATCTTCCCATCGACGACGAAGACGATGACGTCGGCTTCCTCGATGGCGATTTGGACCTGGGCCCGGATTTCGGTTTGGAAGGGGGCGTTTTTGATCTCGACGCCGCCGGTGTCAACGACGCGGAATTTTTTGGTCAGCCATTCCCCGGTACCATAAAGGCGGTCACGGGTAACCCCCGGGGTGTCCTCGACGATCGAGGAACGTTGCCCCACCATCCGGTTGAAGATGGTCGACTTGCCGACGTTCGGGGCCCCGACTAGAGCCACTAAACCTAACATAGCCGTTTGACCCCCGTCTTCTCTTCGATGATATCAAGGATGGCGTCGACCACTTCCTCGATGCTCATGTTCGAGGTATCGAGAGGGATGGCGTCGGATGCTTGCTTTAAAGGGGCGAAATCCCGGTGGGAATCGATGTAGTCCCGTTTCCGAAGGTCGGCGCAGACGTCCTCAAAAGAGGTCGGGATCCCTTTACTTAGGTTTTCCTCATAACGCCGCTTGGCTCGTGTCTCAACCGAGGCAATTTGAAAAATCTTGACGTCGGCATGGGGCAAAACGTAGGTCCCGATATCCCGGCCATCCATGACGACCGAGACTTTCTCTGCCATCTTTCGCTGCATCTTGACCAAAGCCAACCGGATATCCTTATAGGAGGCAATGTAGGAGACATTGGAGGAGACATCGACCTCGCGGATGGCTTTGGTCACGTCCTCGTCATTGCATTTGACGATGTAGCCCGGCAGCAATTCGATCTTGACCTCATCGATGATCGAGCAGGCCTGCTTCTCGTCTTCCGGGTTAAGCCCTTTCTTCAAGACGGCATAGGTAAAGGCCCGATACATCGCCCCGGTGTCGATATAGACGAAGCCGAGGGATTTGGCGACGAGTTTGGCAACGGTGCTTTTGCCGGCGGCCGCCGGCCCATCGATGGCGATGGAGATGGCTTTGTTCATACTTCACTCCCACAATAAAAGAAAATAAACGGCGATGAGGATGGCGACCCCGATGCCTAAGAAGATGAGCTTTAAGGCGAGGTGGACGCGCCGCCGTTTCAAATAAAGCCGGTAGGGGGTGGAATTCTCCTCCGGCTCTAGATTGTTGAAACTTCCCATTCGATCGGCGGAATAGGAAATCGAAGAAGAGGAAGGAGCCACTACGCCGATATCCCGCCATTCCTGCAGGTACTTGCCATTGGGGGCGAAAGCGCTCGAAGGCAAGGCCAGGATTTTCTGGCGGTATTTGGCGTGCCGTTCCTTCCTCGTTTCCATCTAGCCTAGTATAGGCTAATAGGCGATAGGTTGCTAACCTATTTCGCGAAGGCAAGATGATTGAATAGCAGGACCCAGATGAGGTCGATCCAGCCCATGATAATGCCAAGGCCAGGGATGGCGATGATGGCAAGGATGAGGCGGATGATACCCGGCTTCTCCAAGAAGGCGGTCCAGCGAACGACCAACTCGGTGACCCAGTTGACGAACGGGATCAAGAGAAGGAGAATCTGGATGAGGCGCGATTGCTTATTGAACCATTTCATTTTTTTACCTCCGAAAAGTTCGTAGCTATTCTAGCTAGTTCGGCGAAAGAAATCACCCTAATAATCAAAATAGAGTTAAGTTTCTTTAACATTTATAGTCGCTTATTTCCTTTGCTTGCCGGGGTGGCCTGCTCTATAATGCCCCCGTTGAGTGGAGGATTACATTTCATGAAGAAACTCAAAGTTGACCAGGATCTCTGCATCGGCTGCGGCCTTTGCGCCGGCACCCACAGCGACGTCTTCGCCATCAATGCCGACAATAAAGCCGAGGTCATCGCCGACGCCGATGATGACAGCGCCGCTGACGCCATCGCCAATTGCCCGGTCCAGGCCATCAACGAAGACTAATTCGCCTTCTGCCAAAGCCAATAAAGCCCGACTCGTTCGGGTTTTTATTTTTCAAACCGTAACAACTTGTGAATGGATCGATAGACGAAGAAGGTCACGATGATGACGATCACGTCTTTGATTAGATTAAACGGCAAGACGGCGAAGAAGGCGTAGCTCCAGCCGATGTCCTTAATCGCTGGGTTCGCCAGCTGCATGACGCGGAGCAGCCCCGCTTCATCAATGCCATAAAGATTCATGTAGAAGGGGATCATCAAATAGACGTTGAGGAGCATAGCAAACCCCAATTGGAACAAAGTCGCCAAGCCGAAACCGATAGCCACCCCCTTCAGATTCCGTTTCTTTTTGTAGATGAAGGCAGCGATACTGACATAAGCCCCCGACAGCAAAAGATCGGTCAATTCGCCAACCCCGACGGTCGAGGTCATCGGCAGTTTTATCAACGTTTTGATCAAAATGACCGAGAGGCCGCTTAAAGGGCCATAGGCAAACCCGGCGATGAAGGCCGGGATCTCATCGAAATGCAAAGATAAGAACGAGGGGATAAATGGCAGGTTAATGGTGAAAATCGGGACCACGTAAAGGATGGCGGCAAAAGCCCCGAAGATGGCGACCCGGGCGATGAAGCGGGTCGAATTGAACTTCCGTTGCTCGTTATAAGCCCCGAAGAAACGGAAGGAGGCCGCCAGTAGGATGAAGGCCATCACGATGGCGACGATGGCTATGATTTGCTTGCTCTCCATTAAAAAATCCTCCGATTCAGGGGAGGAAAATGACATAGTTCGGTCACTTCTATCATCCGGACTGTACCGTTGGCATCGGAATTTCACCGATTCGTGCTTGCGCTCGCGGGCTGTCACCGCCAGTCGACGTAATTCTCGTCGCCCTGAAGCGTCCTTATTATAGACCGCCTGTCAAGATGTCAATCACTTATTCTTGCTTTTGAGCAGCTTCAAGACGAATTTCTCTTTATCCTTCGGGCTTTGGAAACGGAAGGTAACCGATTTGGCCTGGATCGAGACTTCGGAAGCCGCCGGGTATTTGGCCAGCAACGCTTTCTCTTGCTTTGGGGTGATGAGTTTCCGGCCCGCCCGGACTAAGGCCTCGGCATCGCGGACCGAGAGGTTCCCTTCTTTGATTTTCTGCGCGCATTCACTAACCGCCTCGCTTGGCAAGGACGCCAGCGCCTTGGCATGGCCATAGGAAAGAGCCCCCAAGCAAATGTCATTCCGGATCTCCGAGGGCAGTTTCATGATCCGAAGGATATTGGTGATCTGGGAACGGGATTGATGGGTTAAATCGGCTAAGGTCTTCTGGGTATAGCCGAACTTCTCTTGAAGGGCCAAGCAAATAAGCCCTAATTCCACCACGTTGGTATCCCGTTGGTCGCGGGTATCGGCCAAAAGCATCAATAACTCCTCTTCGTCTCCCACGTTGACAATGACGCAAGGCAAGGAAAGGATGCCGGCCCGCTTGGCCCCTAAGAACCGTTTCCGGCCCAAGATCAATTCATAACGATCACCCCGGTTCCGGACGACTAAGGGATTATAAAAACCCTTTTCCTTTAAGCCGGAGGCAAACGTCTCAATCGTCGATTCCGGAACCAGCACATCCTTGATAAAAGAGGTATCGTCAATCAGCGAAGAAGGAATAAGTTTCGTTGGGGCACTTTGATATTCCTTCTCCATGACCGCGATGACGTCTTCTTGGGAGAAACGTTCAATCAGGTCCGATAAGGACGGCATCGCCTTCTTCGGCTTACCTTTGCTCATGATCGATGACCTCACGGGCTAAAGAAAAATAAGCGGAGGCCCCACTCGATGACGGCTTAAAGGCGGTCACCGGCGTCTGCGAGGCTTGGGAATCGACGATCGATTGGTTCCGGGGGATCGAGGTCAGGAAGGTATTCTCCTTGAATAGCGACCTTACCTGAGCCGAAATCTCGGCCCCCAATTGGGTCCGGGCGTCATACATGGTCAATAAGAACCCTTCGATCTTCAAGTCCGGATTCAGCCGCCTTTGCACATTGCTGATGGAGGAGAGGATCGCCCCCACCGCCTCCATGGCGAAGTATTCGCATTGGACCGGGATGATAACCGATGACGAACAGGTCAAAGCATTAAGGCTCAAGGCGCCCAAAGATGGTGGGCAATCGATAATCAAATAATCGTAATCGTCTTTGACCGCAGCGAGGGCTTGGCCCAATAAGCCAAAGGCATTGGCTTGGGGTGAGGAGACCAAGGAGGCTTCTAAAGTGGCGAGCCGCAGATTGGAAGGCAATAAGTCGACGTTGGGGATACCACTTTCGAGGATGGCGTCCTTAGCGGAAATCTTGCCGGATAGCACCTCAAAGATCGTGTTCTCAACCAAAGCGATGTCGACCCCATACCCCCGGGCCGAATTGCCCTGCGGGTCCATGTCGATCAGCAAAACCTTACGGTTAAGCGAGGCTAAAGCCGAGGACAGGTTGATGGCGGTCGTGGTCTTCCCGACCCCGCCCTTCTGATTGGCGATGGCGATGATCCGGCTCATAGGGGTCGCTCCAGGATGTCTTTCCAGGGCCGGGGGTATTTACGATCGGTCGGCCCGGTTTTCCTAAAGGTTAACTCCACCCGGGTCTGTTGGCATTCAGGCAGAACAAACCGGTCAGCCCCGACATAATCAAGACGGAGTTTCTTAATGGCTTTCTCCGCCTCTAAAAGCTCCTCTTCGGCTTTGGCCCCTTTCATAGCGATGATCAAGCCTTTCCGCTTGGTGATGGGGGCGGCAACCTCAAGGAATATCCGCAAGGCCGCGAAGCCCCGGCAAGTCAAAATATCGAAATGATCGCGGAACTCCTTCATCTCCTCCGCCCGGCCGATATGGAACTCGACATTGGGGATTTGCAGGGTTTTCTGCACTTCCTCCAAGAACAGGAATTTCTTTTTGGTCGCGTCGACGAGGGTGATCTTGGCTGAAGGGACCGCCAAAGCGAGAAGCATCCCCGGGAACCCGGCTCCAGAACCCAGATCGCAAATTTCCTTATTGTTCAAATCGCGGTTTTTTAATAGCAATAGACAATCGAGGAAGTGTTTCTCGTAAACCGTCTCCGGGTCGGTGATGGCGGTCAGATTCATCTTCTCGTTCCATTCGGAAAGCAGCTCGGCATAGACCTTGAGCTTCGGGAAAAAATCCTCCGGGAGGTTAATCCCTTCCCCGGACAAAACGGATATCAATTTGGCTTCATCCATGGTTCTTTTCCTTCAGCTTCAATAGCAAGATGGCGACGTCAGCCGGGTTGACCCCGGGGATCCGGCTCGCCTCCCCAATCGAGAGGGGACGGACCTGGTTAAGTTTCTGCCGCGCCTCTAATCTTAAACCATCGAGGTGGAGATAATCGATAGACGGGGATAAAGGGAGCCCTTCTTTTTTCCGGCTGCTTTCGATACTGGCTTCCTCTTTGGCGATATAGCCTTCGTATTTGACTTTGGTCTCAACCGAAAGAATCTCATCGTAATCGAGGTTCAGTTCGCTTAGCCGTTTCATTAATGGAGCGAGTCGGGCGTAAGTGAAATGGGGACGCTTAAGGATATCGATCCCATGGTATCCCTGATTGGTCGAGGGGAACCCATTCTCTTTTAAATAGGCGTTGAGCCCGGCCCGGTCATCGACGAGGTCTTCTTTAAGGATAGCGATAGCTTGCTCAATCCGGCTCATCTTCATTTGGTAGGCGGCGTACCGTTCATCGCTTATCAGCCCATAACGATGGCCGTATTCGGTCAACCGGGCGTCGGCGTTATCATGACGCAATAGCAGTCGGTGCTCGGCTCTAGACGTCAAAAGGCGATACGGCTCATCGGCCCCTTTGGTTACCAAATCATCGATCATCACCCCGATATAAGCTTCCGAACGGGAAAGGATGAATTTAGGCAGCCCAAGCAATTCGTTCCCGGCGTTGATCCCGGCCATCAAGCCAAGGCCGGCCGCTTCTTCATACCCGGAGGTCCCGCAGATCTGGCCCGCGCAGTAAAGACCATCGACCGCCTTGACTTTCAGCGAGGCGTCGAATTGCAAAGGACATAAAGCCTCATATTCGATTTGATAGGCGTATTTCAATAGCTTGGCATTTTCTAAACCCGGCAAGGTATGGACCATCCGCTCCTGCAGTTCATGGGGCATGCCGGTCGAGAAGCCTTGGAGGTAAATCGAATCCCCGTCGGCAAATTCCGGTTCCAAAAACAATTGATGACGGGGCTTATCGGCGAAGCGGACCACCTTGCTCTCAATCGAAGGGCAATAACGGGGCCCCGAACTATTGATCAGCCCATTGAACAAGGCCGACTCGTTAAGATGGTCCTTAATCAGTTGAATCGTCTCTGGCGTCGTATAAATAAGATAGCAAGGAAGCTGGTCCTTTAAGGGAGTGTAATGGGTGGTGGCGCAAGAAAAACGAAGAGGCTCATCACTCCCCAATTGGATCTCGGCCTTAGATAAATCAATAGTCTTCTTATCTAAACGAGGCGGGGTGCCGGTTTTAAGGCGGAAGGTCTTGACCCCTAAGTCTTTAAGCGAGGCAGCCAAACCAATCGAGGCCGCTTCCCCATCAGGACCGCCAGCATAAGAGGTCGAGCCGGAAATAATCGAGGAATCAAGGTAAGTCCCAGTGGTCAGAATAACGATTTTCGATTGCAAAAGTCCGTTTTTTGCGGTGAAAACGCCATTGACCCGCTTCTCGATATGGGAAAGGGCTTTGACCTCGTCTTCCAAAATCGTTAGGTTCGGGATGGTGGCGAGGACGCTTTGGACGAAGGAGGGATAGCCATGCTTATCCTGCTGGCTTCGAAGACACTGGACCCCCGGGCCTTTGCCGGTATTGAGCATCTTCATCTGCAAAGGCCGGTGGTCGGCGGCGAGGCCCATCAACCCGCCTAAGGCATCGATCTCCCGGACGACGATCCCTTTGGCCGAACCCCCGATATGGGGATTGCAGGGCATATTGGCAATCATCTTCTTGTTAAGCGTGATCAAAAGGGTCTTAAAGCCCCGGAGGGCGGTCGCCCGGGCCGCCTCAACCCCGGCGTGGCCCCCACCGACGACGATGACGTCAAAAGAAGCGTCCACTAGCCGATCGACCCCGCCATATCCAGCTTAATGAGCTGGTTCAATTCCACCGCGTATTCCATCGGCAGCTCTTTCGAGAAGGGCTCGATGAACCCCATGACGATCATTTGGGTCGCGTCTTTCTCGCTTAAACCCCGGCTCATGAGGTAAAAGAGCCGTTCTTCGGAGATCTTCGAGACGGTCGCTTCATGCTCGATATAGGAATCGTCGTTTTTGATCTCATTGGTCGGGATAGTGTCGGAGGCCGAGATATCATCAAGGATCAAAGTATCGCATTCGACGTGGGATTTGGCCCCCGTCGCCCCTTCGTGGTGGCGGACGGTGCCCCGGTAATTGGCCACCCCACCGCCTTTGACGATCGATTTGGAGATGATGGTCGAGGAGGTGTTTTTGCCCAAATGGATCATCCTCGCCCCGGCATCCTGATATTGGCCTTTGCCGGCCACCGCGATCGAGATGCAGTTGCCTTTGGCATTGTCGCCCGCCAAGATGCAGCCGGGGTATTTCATATTGACCATCGAGCCGATGTTCCCATCGATCCATTCCATCAAGCCCCCTTCTTCGACATAGGCGCGCTTGGTGACGAGGTTAACGATGTTGTTACTCCAGTTCTGGACGGTCGAGTAACGGCATTTGGCGTTTTTCCCAACGTAGATCTCAACCACCGCCGCATGGAGCGAGTCCTTGGAATAGATCGGGGCGGTGCAGCCTTCGACGTAATGGACGTCGGCCCCATCGTCGACGATGATGAGGGTCCGTTCGAATTGGCCGGATTTCTCGTTGTTGATCCGGAAGTAGGATTGAAGAGGCTTCTCCAAATGAACTCCTTTAGGGACGTAGATGAATGAACCGCCCGACCAGACCGCCCCGTTGAGGGCCGAGAACTTGTTGTCGGCGAAGGGGACGATGGTGTTGAAATACTTTTTGAAGATTTCCGGACAGGTCCTTAGGGCCATGTCAGTCGAAAGGAAGATGACCCCTTTGTCTTGGACTTCCTTCAGCATATTGTGGTAGACCACTTCCGACTCGTATTGGGTCGAGACGCCGGCTAGATACTTAGCCTCGGCCTCGGGGATGCCTAAACGGGAGAAGGTGTTCTTAATCGTCTCCGGCACCGCGTCCCAGCTGGTCTCTTCCTTTTGGGACGGCCGGGTGAAATAGGTATAGGAATCAAAGTCCAAAAAGGAAAGATCGGGGCCAAAAGACGGCATCGGCATCGCCTTGAAGGCCCGATAGGATTTAAGCCGGAACTCGGTCATCCAGTCCGGTTCGCCTTTGAGTTGGCTGATTTCCTTAACGATGGCTTCAGTCAGGCCTTTGCCGGTGTTTAAAACCGAGACGTCTTGGTCCTTAAAACCATATTTATAGTCCTCGCCGATTTTCTTGATGTCGTCATTCATGATGGTGCTCCTCCAAAAGTTGCTTGAAGGCGTCAAAGGCGATGGTGGCGCAGTGGATCCGAGCCGCCTGCTTCGAGGTATTGGCGAAGGCCAAAGCCTCCTGCAGCTTCGAGGCGTCGTACGGCTCTTCGCGGATCATCTTCATGTATTCATCGATGATCGAAAGGGCTTCTTCCTTATCCTTGCCAATCAATAAATCGCAGAGGATGTCGCTCGAGGCGGTGGTAATGGAGCAAGACACCCCATCCCAACAGGCGTCTTTGACCTTATCCTGCTCGTCGAAAGTCAAATAAACATCGATGTCATCGATGCAATTGACCGAGGAGGAATGGGTGGTGAGGGCCGAGGGGTCATCGCTCCGTTTCTTATGCCGCGGATTGGCGACGTGGTCCATGATGATTTCCCGCATGATCTCGGGGGTGATTTCAATTGAAGTAGGCATTCAGGTATCCCTCCTTGCAGGTTTTGACGGCCTCAACCAAACGGTCGATGTCCTCTTTGGTGGTGTAAAGGTAGAAGCTGGCCCGGACGGTGGCGACGGTATGGAGGAAGTCGATGAGGATCTTGGCACAATGCTGGCCACTCCGGACAGCGATGCCTTTGGAGTTGAAATAGGTGGCGGCGTCCTGAGCGAAGACATCGTTCACGTTGAAGGCGACGATGCCGGCCGGGGAGTCGGCGTTATAGATGGTCACCGCCCCGGTTTCCTGCAGTTTCTCCACGCAGTATTTCTTCAGCATCATCTCGTGTTCATTGACGTTTTCAAGGCCGATGGAATTAAGATAATCGATGGCGGCTCCAAGCCCAACGATGCCCTCAAGGTTCTGCGTCCCAGCTTCGAAACGAAGCGGCGGCTGCAAATAATTCACGTCTCCGCACATATCGAACTTGGCATTCATCCCACCCCCGGTCATAAAGGGGTCGGTTTTTGAGAGCAGATCGAACTTGCCATAGAGCACCCCGATCCCGGTCGGCCCGAGCATCTTGTGACCAGAGAAAGAGAGGAAATCGATATCAAGATCTTTGACGTCGGTTTTGATATGGGGAACGGATTGGGCTCCATCCACCACCACCAAGGCCCCATGCTCATGAGCGATCTGCGCGATTTCCTTTAAAGGCGCCACGTAACCCAAAACATTGGTTATATGGGCGATGCAGATGAGTTTTACGCGCGGATTAATGACCTTTTGCAGGCTTTCCGCGGTCAAACGTCCTTGTTTATCAAGAGGAATATAGCCGATTTTGCACCCGGTCATCTCGCTCACCTTGAACCAAGGCAAGACGTTGGAGGCGTGCTCGGCTTGAGTGATGAGGATCTCATCGTCTTTGGTTAAGAACTTCGCTCCATAGCCAAAGGCCACGAGGTTAATAGAATTGGTCGTTCCCGAGGTAAAGACGATCTCGGTCGGGTCGGCGTTGATGAAGGCGGCGATCTTCTTCCTAACCTCCATTACCTTCATATCCATGTCGTAGCAAAGATCATAATCGCCCCGATGGGAATTGGAGGTATGGAAGGTGTAATAGGACTCGACGGCCTTTAGAACCGAATAAGGCTTAAATGTGGTCGAGGCATTGTCCAACCAGCAGAGCTGGTGCCCTTGCATTGACACCTTATTCACGAACATCGGGAAGTCTTCCCGGATCTTGTACGGATCGATCATAACCCCTCCTCGATCGCCTGCTCGAGTTGGCCTTTCAAAGTCTCGTCGTCGAAGTAGGCGAGGACCGGTTTCAGATAGCCCATGGTGATGAGCCGCCGGGCCTCCTCTTCTGGCAGACCCCGGCTAAGAAGATAGTACAGATGGTCGTCATTTAAGCGTCCGACCGAAGCCCCATGGGAAGCGTTGACGTCGTTTTCATCAATCTTGAGTATCGGCGAGCATTTCCCGTCCGACCCGGAGTCGAAGACGATGATCTTCGCTTCCTGGCGGGTATCGCTCCCTTTGGCGCCCCGTTCGATCTTCGAGACCCCGGCGAAGGTCAGCCGGCCGCCGTTTTTAGCGATGCCGTAATTGGAGACGACGGCCTTCGATTCCCGCGCTAAATGGAAGGCGGAGATATCGAAGATCTTTTTGTCGTTAGAGGAGGCGACCGCGGCCAAATGCCATTCGAGGCTCGCCCCTTCCTCTAAGTCGACTTTGACGCTCAGCTTGCCTTCGCCGGTGGAGAAATCCCCCAAAGCCGCGACTAAAGAGACGCCAGAATGGACTTTGATTGATAGATCTAACGAAGGGAAAGTTTTAAAGAAAGCGAGGTTGAGCTTGGTCGGCTCGCTTATCTCCAAGTGCCCATCCCAGCCTTGATCGCGATAGACGAGGGTCTTCATTTCCCCTCCTTCGCCGCCACCCGAGTGGCGCACACGCCAATCGAGACCTCGTTCATCGCCGACTCTTCCTTGGCGATTTCGATGCCGAGTTCCCGCTTGATCCATTCATACCCTTCGGCGTCAATCCGTTTGATGAGTTCCGGTCCCCCATCGACCGCAACCCGCCCATTGATGATGACGGCGGCCCGAGTCGGGTTGATCATCGAGTAGAGACGGGCGTAATGGGAGACGACTAAGAAGGAACGGCCTTTGGCCTGCTCCTCCTTAATGGCTGAAGCGACAATCTGCATGGCGTCGACGTCGAGGCCGGAATCGATCTCATCGAGCATGGCGAGGTCGGGTTCAAGCAAGAGCATCTGCAAAATCTCGCTCCGCTTCTTCTCCCCGCCGGAGAACCCTTCATTGAGGTTCCGGTTGTTCATCTCAAAGGGGATGCCGACCGCCTTATAGGCCGCTTGAAGCTTAGAATAGAACTCAAAAAGGGTCAGGGGTTTGCTCCGGCGAGCGTTCATGGCCGCTTTCAGGAAGTCACTGGAATTGACCCCGGGGATCTCGGCTGGGTATTGCATGGCGAGGAAGAGGCCGGCTTTCGACCGTTCGTCGACCTTCATGGCCAAGACATCCTGGCCTTTGAAGGCGATATTTCCCTCAGTCACCTCATAGATCGGATTGCCCATGATGGTCCCGAGCAAGGTCGACTTGCCATGGCCATTGGGGCCCAATAAAGCGAGGGTCTCACCCTCATTCAGTTCCAAATCGATGCCTTTGAGGATCTCCGTCCCCTTGACCGCGACATGGAGGTTTTCGATTTTCAATAACGCTGGCATAGAAAGCTCCTATCAAAAAGCCCCCATATTGTAGTGACCTCAAGCCAACAGGGCAACAAATGTGATAAAAGGACAAAGAATTTATTCTTTGAGGAAGTCAATGAATAAACCCGAGGCTGCCGGAGGCCGCTAGTATGGCGACCAAAATGATTTCGACGATAAAAACAACGATAAAGGTAATGACACAGCCTTTCTTGCAGGCTTTGTCGCCAAGGATCAGGCAAAGGATCAAACCGATGATGCCGATGAAGAAACCCATCAAGAAGCCAAGGAAGGCGCCTTTGATCGGCTTATTGTAGTCGGGATCGCTGTTTTGGAAGTTCTGAGCCCCGTTGGATGGAGACTGATAAGCGGAGAAACTCGCTTGCTGATTGGGGGAGTAGCCACAGTGCGGGCAAGGGGCGTTGACGTCGTCTTTATAAAACCCGCATTTGGGGCAGTAGCCCGGGGTCTTCGAGGTTTTCGGTTCCTCGACCGCCGCCCCGCAAAGGGGGCAATAACGGTCATCGGGGTTCAATTTGGTGCCGCATTGGGGGCAGCGGCGCTCGGAGTAATTGTTATTGGGTGTGTCGTTCATTGTTTTCGATTATAGCCCCAAAGCATCATTTTGTTAGCAAAAACAACCCTTTCTTCGCCGCATCGGTCATCCTCGCCCCATCAACTTCAACGGATTTAACCCAAATATTTATATTTGGCGAAGAAAAACCGAGGATTTTGGCCAATTGGAAAAAAGAAGCCATCGGCCCTAGGTTTTGGCGTGGAAATTTAGCCTTGTAACAATACTTGTTAAAGCATATGATTATCGCGCTACGTTCATGACGAAGGAGGAACGAGTCCAGTATGAAGAAAACTAAACTCACCCTTGGTCTAGTCGGAGCCCTCGTCGCCGGCGGCGCCCTCGCTGCCTGCTCCGAGGTCACTTACGACGAAGGCGTGCTGCTAACTTACACGGATGCGTCCGGGAATCGAGTCAAATATACCGCCGAGGACCTCTTCGGCGATTATCAGAATTCCGCCAGCTCCGCCAGCACCGCCTATTCCAAGGTCAAGGAAGTATTGATCCGCCAGTACTACCAGGAACCGGCCCAAGCCAGCAAACTCGCCGACTTGCAGAATCAAGCCCAAAATGCCGTCGATGGCATTAAGAGCCAGGCCGAGACCAACGCCAATAACAATGGCACCAGCTACCAAGAGGAATTCGAAGCCCTCTTGGATTCGAACAACGTCGATAACGTGGACGAATTGCTCGACGCTAAGCTCTACGAATTAGAAGAAGATCAATTCACCAAGGACTATTACACCAATAGCAACCTTGGCAAGATGCGGGATGGCAGCCTCTGGGATAGCCTACGGACCGCTGAGGCCGAAGCGGAATTCGGCCCGGTTAGCGATGGCTACCTCAAGACCCGGATGCCCTATCACGTCTCCCACATCCTCGTTAAGTTTGAATCGGCTAGCAGCAATGAGCACGCCCAAGCCACCATCTCGGCCACTGAGTCGGAGAAGCTTGGCGACGTCATCAAGGAACTCGCCGGCGCCGACACCTCGGACAATAAACATGGCACCGAACCGGTCGCTCAGCGCTTGAGCTTCGGCTCGATCGCCTATGAGCTCTCCGATGACACCGAATCCTCGTCGGATTACGGCGACCTGGGCATCATGGACCTCTCGACCGAATTCGTCCCCGAATTCAAACTCGGCCTCTATGCCTTTGACGCCCTCTATTCCAATCAGGCCAACAACGCCTACGCCACCGACGAGATGAAGAACCGTCTCCTCCCGAGCGATGACGCCAAGCTCGATGACGGCACCTCGGTCAAGCAGGAATTTATCGACCGCAAGCTCGGCACCATCCCCTATGGCGCCGCCGTCGCCCTCGCCGATGCCTCCGTCTCCTATTCCGCCAAGGGCGGTGAGCCGGACCTCGGCTACCAGGTCAATGAGAACTCCGCAACCTACTACGCCCGGAACATTCTCTTCAATAAGTACTTCAATAATCATCAGATCGCCGTCATCACCCCGAACCGCATCTCCTATAACGACTTCCTTGACGGGAAAATCACGGCCGACGGGGCCACCCCGGTGGGTGACATCACTGAGGAAAACAGCCCAGCCAAAACCTATGATGTCACCAAGGAAGCGGATGAAAACGGACAGCCGATCACCGCTGGTACGCTCGATACCAAATACGCCGCCCTTCCGGGATTCTCGGTCGACACCACCGGCATCCTCCCGGACATCGACAGCAATGTCTTGACCAACGACAAGGGCCAGATCATCCTCGCCGTCCGGGCCGGCACTTCCTCCTACCAAGGCATCCACTTCATCGTCGCCGACCGTTCAGCCCTCTCCGAATATGGCTTGAGCTACGATGCGACCAACAAGACCATCAAGGAAAACACCAAGGCCGATTACGATGCCAATAAGTCGAGCTCGAACATTACTTCGCTCAACGACTACTACACCATCCACACCCCGGACCGCCTCCCGAGCAATCCGAGCTCGGTTACCGCGGATAGGGAAGCCGACTATTATCCTTATTATGTAGTCGATGGGAAGGCGACCGCCAAGACCACCTTCGTCAATAAGCTGGTCTCGGCTGACTCCAGCTACGCCGACAAGGCCAAGGTCGTCAAGGACGCCATCCAGAACTTCGATTCCAACCTCGACAACTACATCTTCCAGGAATTACTCGACAGCTCGAAGATCACCTTCGCCGATGCCGATTTCGGGAAGCTCATCAAGGATTACATCCGCATCACCCGTCAGAAAGCCGTCGATGACACCCAAAAGTCCTTCGACGATGACTGGGTCACCTACGCCGAATACCTCGAACAGCAGGATGCCGCCCGCACCATGAAACAAGACGGCAGCCAGAAGCTGATTTCCGAAACCTGCGCCATCGGCTACAACAGCGTTGCCGCTCGGGAAGGAACCGGCGAATGGGCTTATGGAGGAGCTTGCTACGATGGAAAATAAACTGAAAGCCTTTGCTTTGACCGCCTTAGCGGCCACCACCCTTGGCCTCGCGTCCTGCTCCGACGTCGAAGCCGGATTGCCGACTGATGTCGCCGACGCCCCGATCCTCAACCTCGATGACGTCGTCAACAACAACATGGGCCAAATCTACAATGCTTTGGTCACGGCCGGCGACTCCAACTCGGAGAAGGTCCTCAACAACATCCTCGCTCTTTATTCCAAAGGGCTCTTCGGTGAGTTCTTCGGCGAAGGCGGGATGTACGAGGTCTATGCTGACAATTCCAAACTCGCCTCCTTCGTCGCCAACCATCCGGTCTATGGCGAAGGGGAGAAAGGCCAGGCCAACGCCTTAGCCTTCATAAGCCACGTCGTCGATCAGATCAAGACCCAGATGTGGTCCGTCGTCGAGAACACCACCTATCAGAGGCGGTCCCTCTTCCTCGAACGGGAATTCTATCGGGCCCAGGTCGCGGAGCTTTATAAGCTCGGCACCGTCGCTTCCTATAAGGAAACCGCCCTCGACGGGGCTAAGGATTACCAAAACGTCGAGGATTACTTCACCGACATGTACGTCACCTACGAGGACTACATCGAGCGGAGCATCCTCCCGACGATCTATCGGAAAGCCTTAGTCGAGCAATACCTCCTCGACAACAACTACGGCGTCCTCGGCCGTTCCTATGCCCGGAAGGTCCAATACATCGCCCTTCCTGACATCGATGGCGTCCAATTCGGCACCCAACGGTTAGTCCGTTCCTATGCCAAGTTGGTCCTCAATGGCACCGATGTCGATCCGAAGTACCGCGACCTCCACTTCCTCGATCAGCTTTACAAAGGCTACTTCGTCGATGCGGAGAACAACGAAGACTTCCAGTTCGCCCAGACTATCTACGCCGAAGCCGGCTTCACCACCGTGGCCGCCTCGGCCGATGACAACACCGAGGCCACCTACGAAGAGACGACCTATGGCAAAATCGCCAAGGATTACAAGGAACTCTCCGATGACCGGAACGTCACCGGTTCCTCGACTGACTTCACCAATGCTGGCGCCTACACCAAGGAGACCGGCTTGGAGATCAAGAAGCGGGAAACCGTCGCCACCAGCCACGTCACCGAAGGCTGGTACACCTCGACCGGCTTAACCGACCTCGCCTCCTCGATCTCGAACCGTCTGTTCAAGATCACGGTCGCCAACGAAGTCGACCGGGAAGGGGCGGCGGAAGATAACGCCAAAGGCAACTTCGGCTGGTACGTCGGCGGGTCCTACTACATGGTCCCCGAGCAGTACGAGCACGATGAGGAATACCCCTATTGCATCTACGATAAGGATTCCTCGACCTGGTACATCGTCCGGGTTGACGAAGCGGTCAAGGCCCCGAAACTGGTCCAAGGCGGCGATGCCTCCTACGACAAGATGGAAGGGAAGAACATCTACGACATCATCTACTCCGTCGCCGGGTTGGTCTCCGATACCGAATCCTACCAGAAAGCGGCCCAGCAGCATTATGTCGAGGAAATGGCCCTCTCTTATCACGACCAGACCATCTACGACTACTTCGAAACCACCTTCCCCGATTTATTCGACTGAAGAAGGTATATAATCAAAGGGCAGGCGCAAGCTTGCCCTTTTCTTCTGGAGAAGCATATGAAAGACGTATTCTGCCAAATAATCGAAGGGACCATCCCTTCCTCGAAGGTGTACGAAGACGATGACGTCCTCGCCATCCTCGACATCTCCCAAACCACCCGCGGCCATACCCTGGTCATGCCGAAAAAGCACTGCGCCAATTTCCTTGATTGCGATCAGGATACCATGCATAAGGTATTCGACGTCGCCCGGCGGATCGGTCAGGCCGAGATCGCGGTCTTAGGGGCCAAGGGGGTCAATATCCTGACCAACGTCGGCGAGATGGCTGGCCAAAGCGTCCCCCACTTCCACGTCCACGTCATCCCCCGTTACGCCTTAGGCGAAGGCGGGTTCCAACTCACGATGAAAAGTCAGGACACAAGCGGCATGAACCTCCCGCGCCTGGCCATGGATATCGCTTCCGCGGTCAAGAAAGACTAATCTTTGATGGCCTTCAACTCCTCGTCGAGGCTTAAGCCGGCCGGCGAGGGGTTTTCTTTTACGTAAGTCGGCTTATAGAAATACCGTTCGTCCATTGAGAAGATCTTGGCGGTCGAATCCCCGGGCAAGACCTCAGCATAAGCCTTATCAAGGATCATCATCTTGGCGTCGATGTCATCGATCATCGAGACGATGAGGGATTCGCGAGTCAAAGGCAGAATCGGGCTCCCGAACTCCTGCTTTCCATGGTGGGACAGCATGATGTGCTCCATGATGACCGCCAGTTCCTTTTTGGCGTAAAGTGGGTGGTTAATGGTCTTCTCCTCTTCCTTTAAATCGTCATAGGCATACATCCCGAGTTCCTCGGCCGCCTCCTTGACGAGCGAGAAACCAAGGGAGATGTGGCCCAATAATTTCCCTTCTAAAGTGAAGGCGCAGGCCTGGGGGCCGCTTAGTTCGACGGTTTTGCCGATGTCATGGATTAAGGTCCCGGCTAAAACGACGTCGCGGTTAAGCGAGGGATAAACCTCGCACACCTTGATGGCGAGGTCAGCCATGGTTAAGGAATGGAACAAAAGTCCATTGACGAATTCATGGTGGTTCCGGACCGCCCCGGGCCAAGAAAGGTATTTGCCTTCGCTTTTGTCGATGACTTTCTTCACCAGCGCCTTAAGGTCGGGATCGACCAGCGATTCGATGTAGGCGTTAAGCTTTTGCTCCATCTCGGAGGAAGAACGGGGGGCGCTCATGAGGAGGTCGTCCCACTTGATCGAAGCCGGATCGACTTTCTCCCCCGAATGGATCTTCAGTTGCAAGGCCTTGTTATAAAGGAGGGCATCGGCCGTGATCTCGACCACCTTCCCCCGGGCGAAAAGCTCTTCGTCCCCATCGTTGACGTCCCATTTTTTCGCATCGACGGTACCGCTTTTATCTTGCAGGACAAGGGTCAGATAGTTCTTTCCCTTGCCGGATACGCACTTCTTGCAATCGTTGATCAGGAACCGGCCGTAAACCCGGTCCCCATCGTGTAAGTCCTTAATCATAAATCGTTCTCCTCCAATATTTGCTTAATGTCCGCGCTTCGATACCCTTTCCGGGCCAAGCGGCCGTAAATCCTTTCCCGTAAATCATACCCCTGGTACTTCACTTCGTAATGGGCTTTCGCTTTAGCAAACTCCATTTCGAGGCTCGTTCTCTCTTTCTTAGGGTCGAAGGGAATCGAAACCGAAGCTGTCGCTTGCTCGGCTACCTCGAGGCTAAACCCCCGGGACTGTAAAGCCATTAGCAGCTTTCGCTTCCTTTGCCCTAATGGGACATTAGATAACTTCCGGGCTTGCAGCTTGACGAATTCCTCAGCCCGTTTGATTTCCTTCTCCTCAGGGAAGGAAAGTTTGGAAATAAGGTCATCTCCAATACCTTTTTGGCTTAATTCGAACCGGATCCTCTTCACCCCATATAAGGAGGGATAAGCCCGATATTCCAGGTATTCCTTAACGTAGGCTTCGTCATCCAATAGATGCTGGGATTCCAGACGGCTGATAACCGTCTCCACTAGCTTCGGGTCAGCGTTCTTCTCGCTAAGCCGTTGTCGAGTCTCTTTAATGGAAAGGCGGCTCCTGGATAGCCAAGAAAGGGCTTGGGAATATAAGGCATCCGACTCAGCGAACCGTTCCAGCTCTTTATATTCGGATGGGCTAATCTCTTTGCCCGAATAAAGATGGAACTCGGTGTAGGAATCGGGGCTTAAAAGCAGTTTGCCCCCATTGGAAAAGGAAACCTCGATTCCTTTCTTCAGGCTTTTGATTTCCGAGACAGTCAATTCACCAGGATTTCTTCGCGACACGTTTATACACCTCATAGACATTGGCATAGAACTTCTCCATCGAATAGTCCTCGATGGAATCGCTCGCGGCATTGCCGAGCTTCTTCCTTCCTTCAGTACCAAGATCATAGATCCGCTTGAGTTTATAGGCGAAGTCCTCTTCATCGGCGAAGAAGAAGCCGTTGACCCCGTCTTTGACCGTCCCGGCCAGGTTATCGTCATAACGGGCGAGGACCGGCAGATGGGCCGCCATCGCCTCCATGAAGGTCAGTCCTTGGGTTTCCGATAAGGAGGCGGAAGCGAAGACATTGCCCAGGTGGTAATACCACTGGGTTTGATCGGGGTCGCATTTGCCGGTGAAGATGACTTTATCGGCGATTTGCAACTTAGCAGCCAAAGCCTGCAGCTCTTTCTCGGCCGGGCCCCAACCAGTGACGAGCATTTTGGCCTTAATCGATGGATAACGCCGCAAAAAGGCTGCGAAACCATTGATAACCACGTCAATTGACTTCTCCTTGGCAATCCGGCCAAGCGATAAAACGATGAAATCATCGGGGGAAAGATTGAACTGCTGCCGGAGTTCGGCCGTCTTGGCTTTGTCCGCGTTTAAAGGCGAGAACCGTTCAAACTCGATGCCGGTCGGGATGACGGTCACGGTCGAATCGATGCCGATCGAACGGAGGTAATCCTTGGTCTTGATGCTCGGGGCGATGAATTCATCATAGAGCCCGGCCTTCCCCCGGAAGTAAAGCCGAATGGCTTGCCGGGCGAAACGGTCGAAATGGCCCTTGGTGACGTAATAGGCATAATCCTCATACAGGGTATGGAAGGTATAGACCGAGCCGATATGGAGTTTGGCGGCCACCAGATTCCCGAAGATCGAGACCCCGACGTCATGTTGGCAATGGACGATGTCGGGCCGGAAGTTGACGATGATCCGCATCGCCTTTTCGTTATAGAAAGAAGACAACCGGTAATCGTAAAGCCGTTTTAAGCGCAAACCGGGTAAACGGATGACCCCATTCTCAAAACTCACTTCCTTCGAGAAAGGATTGGTGGTGACGACTAAGACCTCATGGCCGTGGTCCTCCATCGTCTTGCGGAGGTTATAGGTCGAGGTCGCGACCCCGTTGATCTCCGGGGGATAGGTATCGGAGAATAAAGCGATCTTCATATATCCCAATGCTCCCAGGAATCATCAAGGGCCGGGGCTTCGGTCTTCTTTTTCTTAACCTTAGCCGGCTTCTCTTTCTTTATTTTAGCCTTTTTCTCCATTACCGGCTCCACCTTCGGGGTTTCCTTGACCTCGGTCTCGATCACGAAGGAAGTGACTTCGTCGGGGAGATGGATCTCGTCTGTGTCGTTCTTATTCTTCTTGCCCAAGGAATCGCCAATCCGTTTTTGCAGAGCCCGACGGGATAGTTGTCGCGTCTCAAAGAGGGTATCGGAGCTCTTCTTCCGTTCTTCGTAGGTAGCAAGCTGGATATCGACGAAGGTCTGGCGGTTGGCGTAATGCATCGGCTCCTTCGGCCGGGAACGGTAAAGGGCAGCGGTTAGGCCGGAGACTAAGAACATCAAGTGGAAGGTGGCGGTCCGCCAAATGATCTGGGCCGAGGCCAATAAGGTCGGATTAGGGATCATGGTCGAGAATAAGGCGTTGAAGAAAAACTCTGAGATCCCAGCTGAACCGGGCAATGGGATCAGCCCCGTCACCATCTGGTGGAAGGCGGCGAGGAAGATCGAATGAAATAAGTCCTTAGTCGCGTATTCATAGGCCCCGATCGAAAGGCCGGAGAAATACGGGACGGCGTTCCGTAACAAGAGCATCACCAAAAATAACACCAACTGAAGAATCAAAACCGGGATATTCGACATCAACCGCCGGAGCTCAATCTTGAAGTTCTCGACCTGAATCCGAACCGATTCCCGGGCTCGGTCGGGATGCTTGATGAGATGGATCTTGCCTAGGAAGCCGATGACGTAATGGATGATGAAATTATGGAACCGGTGGGAATAAGACATGACGACCAGCAAGAAGATGACCGAGATGTTAAGCAGAAAGCCAATGACCACAAGCGGGACCATCGGAAGGTAAATGCTGGTCCCGGGGATATGGTAATTGGGGGCGGACAAAATGACGTCCATCTCAAAGAAGAAGGCGACGATATCAAGCCCAATCAACGCCGATTGGTAAAGGATAAACCACATGACGAAGATCGAGGCGGCGTTGCTGACCGCCACCCCTTGGCTTTTGAGGGTATAGCATTGCATGACCTGGCCACCGGAAGAGCCCGGGGTGACGTTGGAATAGAATTGCCCGACTAAGGAAGCGGCGAGCCCTTGGTGGAACTTATACTTCCGAGTGTAGAGGCGGCAGAAGATAAGGATAATCAGCCCGTCGACGCAGTAGGAAAGGAAGACCAAGCCGAGGATCAAAAGGAGGTAACGCCAATCGGCGGTGCGGAGCGACTCCACGACTTCATCGAACTGGCCGTTAAGGGCAAAGAATAACGAAAGCGCGGTCGCGATCAAGACGATGGCGATATAGAGGAAGTACTTGGTGTTTTTCCTTCCCCCTTTGATGCGCGTCGCGTTTTCGGCCATACCGCGCTATTTTAGCCTAATTAGGCTAAGCAATAAATGGGTTGGAAAAGAAGCACGCAAAAGCCGGACGAAAAAATGAAAAAAGAAAACCCAGCGAAACCGCCGGGTTTAAGCGTTTTTAAGGCGTTTATTGAGCCTCTGCAGGCTTATTGAGCAAATTCTGATTCTTGAAGATTTGGAAGTAATCGATGAACTTGCGGATGAGCTCGACCGCGGTGATGTCGCGTCCGGAGCTGAGCCAACGGCCAAACATGCCCATGCAGCCATAGATGATGAAGATGGAGAAGTAACGGGTGGCTTTGGCGTCGGCGTCGAACCCGTCTTGGCTGAGCAAGACCGGCTCCACCAGCTCGACCATCTTGTTGGCGAAATAGCTCGGGGCGTTGTCGAGGATAACCGAGAGCTCATCGCTGTTCTTCCGGATGTGGGCCCCGATGTGGAGGACCGTCTCCTCGCTCCGCCCGATATAGGTCATGGCGATCCGCTTGAACTCGGCGATCTGCCGATCGGCGATCTCCTCGACCACATCGCTGACCGAGTGGTAATGGAGATAGAAAGTCGAGCGGGAGAGGTTGCACCCCTTGCAGATGTCGGAGACGTTGATTTCGGAGCGCGGCCGCAGCTTAAGGGCTTTGAGGACGTAACGACGGATAACGTCGGTGGTCCGTATGATTCTTCTGTCCATGGTTAAGTTGTCCTTTGATACACACGTAGTTTAATAGACAAAACCAAATTTGTGTAGTGGTATTTTTGCCGCTTTACTTTGCCCTAGCCTCCGCCTAACATTAACCGCGGAGGTCAAAACGATGATTTTGACGAAAAAAGATTCGCTTTCTTTGCTTTGCATCGGCAATTCCTTTTCCGACGATGCGGTCGACTATTTGTTTCCGATTCTTAAGGACCATGGGGTCAAGGAACTCCATATCGGCAACCTTTACATCGGCGGCTGCTCCTTGGAACGGCATTACAAGAACATAAAGGAAAACATCCCCGACTACTCCTATCGGGTCTACCGTTACGATGGGCTCGACGACCATCCTAACTACACCTTGGAGAAAGCCTTAATGGAACGGAAATGGGATATCTTGACCCTCCAGCAATACAGCGGCCATTCCGGCATCCCCGATACCTATGCCGACCTCGATAAGATCGTTACCTATCTCCGGGCCCACTGCCCCAACCCCGATTTTAAGTTGCTTTGGCAGATGACCTGGGCCTATCAAGCTGACTCGACCCACTGGGACTTCCCGCTTTACCACAATAGCCAAAAGCAGATGCTCGAGGCCATCATCAAAACGGTGAAGGAAAAGGTGATGACCAATAAGGAATTCGCCGGCGTCATCCCCTCGGCTTTGGCCGTCCAAAACCTCCGGGCTAGCCGGCTAGGCGATACCATCACCCGCGATGGCTTCCATATGTCTTTCGACGTGGGACGGTTCTTAATCAGCCTCACCTGGGCTTATACCCTCTATGGCTATTTCCCCATCAGCGAAATCAAAACCGCCGCTTTGCCAGATAAAGTCAAAGCCAATTTCGATATCATCGAAAAGGCGGCCAAGGAAGCGGTCGAAGCCAAATTCTAGGCGTCTTTCTTCATCGTCTTCGCGCTGGTCTTGGCGATGAATTTCCGCGAGACGAAGCGGGAAGCGAAAACGGTCAGCTTATTCTTGAAGCCGATAACGGCAAGGGTTTTGCCCTTCTTCGATTTCTCATAACCGAACTTGGCGACGTATTCGGCCGACACCGGTTTTATCTTCGAGAAAGTGTAATCGTTATGGGCTTTGCTCACAAAAGCCGAATTGAACGGGCCCGGGCAAAGGGTCAGCAATTTGACGTTGGTCTTCCTTAACTCATAGGCGATCGATTCGCCAAGCAGCAACACGAACCCCTTGGTGGCATGGTAAGTGCACATATAAGGTCCGGGGTAGAAACCGGCGATCGAGGAGACGTTGATGATATGCCCCTCATCTTTTTTGAGCATGTCAGTCAAGAAGACGCGGGTGAAATAGAGAACAGCGTTGCAGTTAACCTCGGTCATGTCAAGTTGCTTGGCGATGGCCATGTCCTGAAAATCGCAACGATCGCCAAACCCGGCGACGTTCAGCAGGTAATTGACGAAATAGCCGGCGGACTGGCAATGGTCGAACACTTTCTCCAACTCTTCCCGCTTGGTCAAATCGGCCGGGAGGATATCGATATCCCCGCCGAGTTCGCTGGCGACCTTCTTCAACCCTTCCTCGTCTTTGTCGACTAAGACCAAGGCGTGCCCATCATGGGCGTAAAGCTTGGCGAATTCTTTGCCAAGGCCGGAGGCGGCCCCGGTCACTAAGGTAACTCTTTTCATGGTTTGCTCCTTCAATCCGGTTAAATTAAACCGCCGAAGACGGAAAGAAGGCAAAAGAAATCCCCGTCTAGCGAACTAAACGGGGAAGAAGGTTAATCGAGGTAGCCGTCTTTGACTTTGACCCCGAACAGGTCAACCAATTGTTTCATCGCCTCATCGGTGATGGTGTTGCACTGGGGTTTATCGAAGGTCAGCATATAGATCTGGGCCGCTTTCTCGACCGTCTCGATCAATCCAAAGGTCTCATCCAAGTCCTTGCCAGCCCCATAGATGCCATGCATCGCCCAGACGACGAGCCGGTATTCCTTCATCTTCTCGGCGGTCGCCTTCCCGATCTCGGTCGTCCCGCAGAGCATCCAGGGCAAAACCCCAATGCCATCGGGGAAGACGACGACGCATTCGGTGCACATCCGCCAGAGGTCTTTGGCGAAGAGCTTCTCATCGAGGGGATGGACGAAGTTCATGGCCAAGGTATAGGTCGGATGGCAATGCATCACCACCCGGTTTTCCGGATCGACGCTGAGCCGGGCGATATGGCTCATCATATGGGCCGGGAATTCACTGGTCGGCCGTCCCCCATCCTCAAACCCCCAGAGCAAATCGAGCGACTTGCCGTCTTCTCTGATCCGGACGACCCCGAGGTTGACGGAGGGTTCCCGTAAGACGTTTTTGAAGTACTTGCCGGTCCCGGTGACGAGGAAGCATTTGCCGATCAGCGGCGTGATATCGAAATCGACCGCATGGACGCCCATCAAAGGGATGACCCGTTTGACTTTGTTAACATCGAGGCATTCTTTGACCTCGTCATCTTTGAGCAATAACGAGATATTACCCCCGTTCCGTTCGTCCCAGCCCAGCCGATACATGTTGTCGGCGGTCAGGCAAAACTCTTTTAAGAACTTACTTTCCAAAATATCTTTCATGCTTATTTCCTCTTGCTTAAGACCTGCTTTTCGTATTCCCTGATCGGGGTCAGGTAATCAAGCGTTAACCCAAACTGCCGGAGGTATTCTTCGAAGACCAAGCCATAAGGCCGATCCTTAATGGCCTCGGTCTCAACGAAGAGGGTGGTGAAGTCGCCTTTATCCTGCAATTCCTTCAGCCGCTTATTGTTGATTAAAGCCGCATAGAGCAAGGCTTTCTCCATGTTCCGGGCCCCGGTGACCCAAGCGGCGATCCGATTGATCGAGGCATCGAAGTAATCGAGGCCAATCATCACCTTTTTATCGGCGTCGTTCCTAATGATCTCCTTGGCGATTTCCTTCAGTTCGTCTTCGAAGGTCACGACATGGTCGGAGTCCCAACGGACCCCTCGAGTGACATGGAGGGCGACGTTATCGTAAAAGGCTAGTAGGGATGGGATCTTGTCGCTTACGTATTCCAGCGGGTGGTAATGGCCATTGTCCAAGAGGCAACAAAGATTATTCTTGGCCGCGTAATTCATATAGAACTCGGAATTGCCGACGGTATAGGACTCCAGCCCGATGCCGAACACCTTGCTCTCAACCGCGACTTTGACGAGGTGCCGGTCATAACCGATCGAGAGGATCTCGTCGAGGCTCTGCTTCAATCTTAGCCGGGGGCCAAGCCGATCAGCCGGGACATCCTTATACCCATCGGGGATCCAGATGTTCATTAGGCAGTGGCTCTGCATCTCCTTAGCGAAATACTCAGAGATTTTAAGACAAGCCTGGCAATGACGGACCCAGAACTCTCTAGTTTCTTCATCGGGGGAGGATAAGGATAAGCCATCCTTCATCTTCGGGCTGGAGAACAAGGTCGGGTTGAAGTCGATGCCATCGAGCCCTTCCTCTTTGGCGAATTCAACCCACGGGGCGAAATGGTCGGGCCGATAGGCGTCCCGATCAACCTTCTCCCCATTTAGGATAGCGTAGGAGGCGTGGAGGTTCAGCCGTTTCTTTCCCGGGATCAGGGAGAAAGCCTCATGGAGGTCGGCTTTCAGTTCTTCAAAGTTCCGAGCCCTTCCCGGGTAATTCCCGGTCGTCTGGATCCCGCCTTCTAAGGAAGCGGAGCCATCGAAGCCGATGACGTCATCCCCTTGCCAGCAATGGATGGAGATGGGGATCTCCTTGATCCGGGCGATGGCGGTATCGGTATCAACCCCGGCTTTGGCGTATTCTTCCTTTGCCAATAAGTACTTGTCAGTCATATGCTTTATCTCCTTTCATTTGGATTTTCAGATTGCCAAGGCTCGTGGCCTCGACCGGCAAGGCGATGACCCGCTTGCCGGATATCCGCTCGGTCAATTCGTTGAGGAAGCCGTTTTTGGCCCCGCCGCCGAAGATGACGAGGGAATCGAAGGATTTATGGGTGATGTCCTCGATCTGCTTAATGGTGCCGGCGTAAGACTTAGCCAAGGAATTGAAGGCGATGCGGAATAACTCGCCGGGGCCTAATTCCCCTTCCCCGATTTCCGCTTCAATGGCTTTTCTCATCGACTCGGGGGCCAAGTAGGCTGGCCCATTGATGTCGACGGTCTTATTCGATTTGCTGAGCTTGGCCAATTTGATGACATAGGGGAAATCCTCGTTCGGACACAGTTCTCGCTTCAGCCGGTTGATGACCCACATCCCCATGATGTTCTTCTGGAAACGGATATAGCCCGGTCCCCCTTCGTTGGAGAAGTTGCACCGGCGGGCCTCCTCGTTGGTTATTGGCGAGGGGACCTTGGCCCCCAAAAGCGACCACGTTCCCGACGACAAATACAAAGCGGTGGATGGCAACACCACCCCTTCAACCGCCGAGGCGGTGTCGTGGGAAGCGCAAAGCCGGACGAGGCAATCGCCCCCGACTTGGCTAGCGATCTCTTGGCTCAGATGGCCTAATTCCGCCCCCGGTTTGGAGAGTTTGGGAAACAAATGGCTCGGCAAGCCCAGTTTATCGGTGATGGTGCGGGAAAACTCCCCATCCGCCCCGACTAGGCCGGTCGTGGTGGCGTTGGTGTATTCTTTTTTCTTGACCCCGGTCAGCCGGAAAGAAAGGTATTCAGGGAGCATAAGGAAATCGCTCACGCCTTCAAGCCGCCCGGTTAACTTATCCTCGTAAAGCTGATAGATGGTGTTGAAAGGCTGAAACTGGATACCGGTTAAGGAATATAGCTCAACGAAAGAAATCCGGGAATGGGCCTCATCGATGATCGACTCGGTCCGCGAATCACGATAGCAATACCCTGGATAAACCGGGGCCTCGCCTTTTAAAAGCACGTAATCGCAACCCCAGGTATCGATTGAGAGGCTCCGGATGTTCGGGCAAACCGCGAAGGCGGCTTTAATCCCTTTTTTGACTTCCTCAAAGAGCTTATCGAGGTCCCAGATCAGATGCCCGTCGCGACTAATCGGCCCATTGGGAAACCGATAGACTTCCTCAGAGCAAAGCAGCCCCTCCTTCTCAAAAGAAAGAATGGCGCGGCCGGAGGAGGCCCCGATATCGATGGCGAGATACCTTTTTTCCATAGTGACTCTATCTAAAGCAGTTCGATTCTGATTGGTTTTCTCTTTCGATTATTCTTTATCCGTTTTGTAGGGGTGCCTGTATTCCAACTCGTGAGTTCCAGCGTTTAGCTCCTTACTTGTCTTGTCGGGATAAACGAAGGGGGCAAAGCAATTGGCAGGGACCTCGACTTGGAACGCCCACTTGCCCTCCTCCTTTTTCCACTTCACCGCCACTTTCCCGAACACCGAGCGGTATTCGCAGCTCGCGTAGGCGAAGTGGCCGCCAGGAAGCGGGGAGAGGGTGAAATGGTTCTCTCCGTCGGGGTTAATGCCCATCATCCGAGAGAATACCCATTCTAGGCACGCCCCTTTGGAATAGTGATCGAGGGAAGCGATCCCGCCTTGGGCATAGGTACCTTCCCAGGATTCCCAGATGGTCGTAGCTCCGGATTTCGGCATGAAGAGAGAGCCCGGCATCTCTTCATTCTCCAACAATTTATAAGCATACTCAGGGTTTATTGTCTCTAGGACATATAAAATTAGAGGAGTGGACAAAAATCCAGTGCCGAGCAGCCATCCGGGGCGGGGATGGACGTCCAAGACGCCTTGAAGATGTCCGATTCATACATCCAACAGGTCGAATTATGCAAAAACGCCATCGAGGCCTTTTCCCTTCAATATCAGATGGTCCTCGATTACACCACCGCGGTCAATCGACTGAAAGAAGGCGAATACAATTCCAAACTGGTGAGCGATGTCCGGAATTACATAATCCATCATCTGTCGGAGCCAATCAAAACCAGCGACATGGCTGAATCCCTCCTTACCAGCCGAAGAAAGCTCTCGACGAAATTCAAGGAGGAAACCGGCATTAACCTATCGGAATTCGTCATGCGGGAGAAAGTTAAGGAAAGGAAAGAACTGCTCCACTACACCGACAAACCGCTGCCGGCGATCTCCGCCTACCTAGGTTTTTCCTCCCAAAGCCATTTCAGCCGCATCTTCAATCGAATAGTCGGGCTAAGTCCATTGAAGTACCGGGAGAAGCACCGCTAGCGGAATCGAACCAGCCCATCTACAATAGCCTCGTATGAAACTGTGGCTCGACACCGACTTCGGCGATGACATCGATGACGCCTTGACCCTCGAGGCGATTCTAAATGATTCAAACATCGAACTATTGGGCATCTCGACTGTCTTCAAAAATTCCCCATTAAGAGCGATGCTTGCCCAAGAAATGGTGAGACGATCCGGCAAGAACGTTCCGATTTATGCCGGCAAAAGCCTTCCGCTCCAGGGCTTAAGGAAAATCAACCACGGGGAAATCTATAACCAATACGGGAAAGAGTTGGAACCGATTGACCAGTCCTTCATCGCCCAAGATGAAACCAACCAAGCCAGCGAGGCGATGCTTAAGGCAATGAAAGACCATCCCGATGCCTACGTTTTAGCCATCGGGCCTTTAACCAACTTAGGGGTGGCGGTTAGCTTAGATAAAGAGCACCTCCTCTCCAACCATCCGATATTCTTCATGGGTGGAGACTGGAAACGCCGGGTCAGCGAATGGAACCTCCTTTGCGATGTCGAGGCGGCGGCTCGGCTCTTCAAAGCCAAACTTGATCTATATGCGATTGGCTTAGAGGAAACGGAAAAGACCCGGATGAGCAAAGAAGAAGAGGAACGGATGAGATCGACCGGATCCGGCCCTTTAAACGATTACCGGCGAAAACTAATGGAAAGGTTCAAGCAATCCACCCATTGGGAAATCACCCCCCATGATTGTTTAGCTTATTACGCTTTGCTCAACCGCAATAATCTCCTTTGGGGCAAAGGCCGCCCTCAGGTTGAAGTCGAAGGGGAAGACGCCTATATAAAACTTAGTGAAGGGGATAGCCTGCATTATCTCGAATCGTTTGACCGCCTCGCCTTCATCAATTGGCTCTGCCAAAGCATGAACTAAAAAAGGCAAAACGTTCTTAGATTAGAAAAGTAAATTTCTCCGCAAAAACCTACTTTTTCCATAAATTACGACGAATAACTCATAAAAGGGTTGCCTTAGGCGCCTGCTTATAATACCTTAAGGATATGGGAAACCTATTTCGAAGCAAGTTCACTGCAATAGGAATGCTCCTCGACATTCTCTCGGCCAGCGGGAAAAGGCGGATATTTTACGCCTTCGAGACTTTAGTCATGCTCGCCATCACCGTTTTATCAGTCTATGGCCTCCAAGTCCTATTCACCTCCACTATAAGCGAGAACTTCCTCCTGTTTATCTTCGGGGTCATTCTCGCGATCGCGGCTTTGGTGACAATTGGATTGCCGGTCATCATCGCTTCGATCGTCCTCTTCTTTGCCACCCTTATCGGCAGCTTCAAAGGGGAGGAAAAAGGTGCCAATGTCTTCAGCCTTATTATCGTTATCATCGCGATAGTCTTAACTATCGTCTTCCTCTCCTTGATACTAGCGTCCTAAAAAAAGAAGAGGGGAAAACAAAAAAACGCCGGAGTTCAGGCGCTTTATTCAATGGCCAACCGAATTAAGCGGTTCACCACGATATTCTTTTGGTGCGTCAGACAGGACTTGAACCTGCACGGGAGAGCCCACATGATCCTAAGTCATGCGCGTATACCAATTCCGCCACTGACGCAGACGGCTTCCGCCGCTTGCCCATTATCCTCTTTAGGCAAGCGGGAAGGAAGGGGCAAATTGACCGCCCCAAAATCAATTAGAAATCGAGGCTGGTGCCGCGGGTGAAGATAGCGTTGAGCCCATAGGACTCGGCTAGGCTCGATTCGAAATCGTTTTTATTCGAGGTCGAAACGGAGGAACCCTCGTTCCCGCTCATCTGTTCGATCGTATTAAGCAACAAATCATTGAACATAAAAACTCTTAACTCCTTTCTTCGGATCTACCGAATTGACTAACCCCTTTCGGGGGGTTGCGAAATAATACGGGGTTTTATCCGTCGGTCAAGTATTTCTTTTCCTGAAAGCGGTTACATTGCCTTTTCACCGCGAAAAACCAAAGGAAATTCGAATCCCCGATCATTACGAATGAAAACTTTTTCTATTGTTTCTTGCCTTTTTTCAATGACGGCAAATCGGAGGACCGCCCTTGCTTCAGCAGCCGTTCGTAATTGGCGTTAAGGGCTTTCTCATAGGCCGAGTTATAGCTTGGCTGATAGAACTTCATGTCCTTATAGAACTCCGGGAGGTATTGGATATGTTCCCATAAATCGGGCCGGTCATAGGGATACTTCTCGTTCTCCTGAACGTTGACCGGGGTGAGCTTGAGATAGTCCTGGACCATGAAAGGACGCTTGGAGGCGAAATCCATCGCCGATTCAATCGAGAGGCAGCCGGCCTTCGAATGGGGCGACAAGCAAAGATCCACCACCGCATCCCCCAAAGGGATAATGGCTTCCGGGAACCCCACTTGCTCAGCCGCCTGAATGGCTAATTGGGTTCGCATGACGGCATTGGGATTGGCTAAACCAATATCTTCGTAAGCCGTCACCAACAGGCGGCGCTTAATCGAATCCAAATCCCCGGCGATGCATAATCTGGCCAAATAATATAAGGCGGCGTTCACATCCGCTCCCCGGATTGATTTCTGCAAAGCCGAAACCGAGTCATAATGCTCCTCCTCGTCTTTGTCCATCGCATAATTGGGAACCGATTCAATGGTCTTGACCTCGTCTTCGCTGATGGGCCCTTCGCCGAATTGGACTGACGCTTCCTCGAGAATATTCAAGGCGAAGCGCATATCCCCGCCCGACAGCCGGGCGATATAACGGTAAGCCTCCGGGGTAAACTCGCTCCGCTTATTCAACCCATCGGGATGAGCGGAGGCCCTTTCGAGTCCCTTAATGACGTCGTCTTCTCCTAACGGCTTGACCTCAAGAAGCCGGCAACGGCTCCGAATGGCCCGCGATAACGATATATAGGGATTGGTGGTCGTAGCCCCGATTAAGAAGAAAGTCCCATCCTCGACGTAAGGCAAAAGATAATCCTGTTTCTGCTTATCGAGACGATGGATCTCATCGATGATGAGAATCGATGGGTTCCAGAACTTGGTTTGCTCTAAGGCTTGCTCTAGATCCTTCTTCGAGGAGGTGACGGCGTTTAACAATATCGAATGAACCCCCAAGGAACGGGCATAGGCCTCGGCGATGGTCGTCTTGCCAGTCCCCGGCGGGCCAAAGAAGATAAAGGAAAAGGGGGCTTTCTCCTCGACCGATTTCCTTAAGAAAGAGGAGGGGCCGACTAGCGACTCCTGCCCCACCACCTCATCGAGGGTTTTGGGACGGACGCGGAAGGCAAGGGGTTTATTCATACGCGCTGATTTTACCGCTTTCGGGAAGGGGCTAAAAGAAAGAAGGAAGGATGGCTATAATATGCCCGTTTGCCTGAGGTAAGAATATGATCGTCAAAGTCAGAGAAAAACAAACCGGCTCGAAACTATGCGCCGTCTGCGGCCAGGACAACCCCTTCGGCCTCCACGCCCATTTCTATACCATGGAAGACGATTCGGTCGTCGCTTTGTTCCGCTTCAACGAAATGAACCAAAGCTATCCGCACCGAACCCATGGGGGTCTTATCTCCGCGATCATCGATGAGACCATCGGCCGGGCCATCTGGGCCACCGAGCCCAAATGCTGGGGAGTCACAATGAAGCTCAACGTCGAATTCCATAAACCCTGTCCCTATAACCAAGACCTCATCTGCGTCGGCCGCATCACCAAATCGACCAAGATGACTTTTGAAGGCGAAGGGGTCCTTTATACCCGTGATGGGGTCATGCTCGACAAAGGGACCGCTCTCTACTTCAAGTTGCCCTTAGAACAAGCGGTCGCCGGTGACGAATCCATCAAAGACGAAGACGTCAATGTCATGTACCCCGATGATGTGACCGAGATCGATGTCCCCGGAAAGTAAAGATCAAACCAAATTCCAGAAAATCGGGAAATTAGTACTTCGGCTTCTTCTCGTCCTCGGAATCATCGCAGTAATCGCCGTCGCTTTTTACTTTATCTACAAAGCCCTCGGCTGGGACCGGTTTTCCGATCGAAAGGAATTCCAAGCCTACATCGCCTCCTTTGGTGCCTGGGGGCCGGTCCTTTTCATCTTGCTTTCTTTCTTACAAGTCACCTTCATTCCCTTGCCAAGCACGGTGACCATACTCGCCGGTTCCTTCCTTTTCGGGGCTGGCATGTCCTTCTTATATTCCTTCATCGGGATATTCATGGGCTCTTGCTTAGCTTTTTGGCTGGGAAGGTGGATTGGCAAGCCCTTCGTCTATTTCGTCGCCGGCGACAAGGGAATGGTCGATAAGTGGCTGGAACGGACTGAGAAGAAAGGCAATGTCATCCTCTTCTTCATCTTCCTTTTCCCTTTCTTCCCCGATGACTTGTTCTGCGCTTTAGCCGGCATCACGAAGATGCGGTTTCTAACCTTCGTCTTGATGCAGATCCCGACCCGGGCCTTCGCCATCGGCTATAACCTCTTCTTCATGTCGGGTGAGATCATCCCCTTCCATGGCTGGGGGATCGCGGTCATCGCCATCGTCTGCATTTTAGCTTTAGCCGCCTTCATCATTTGCTATATCAAAGCCGATCAGCTCGATGCTTTGTTCATGCGATTCATCAACAAAATCAGCAAGAAAAAAGCCCCCGAGACGGAGGCTGATAAGCAAGAGGGGGATTCTAACGGGAACGATTCTCCCGCTTCCTCGGAGTGAAATCCGATAGATAATGGGAACGGACATCGGCGATGGTCATAGCTAGTAACCCTAATTGGACCAAGCATAAGGCAATGGTCCCGACCCCGACCATCCCCAGAGCCATCACGCCGGCTAAGAACACCAAGCTCAGCACGACCGACACCAAGAGAATCATCTTAAGGGTGAAGGTCGGCTTTTTGGTTCCTAACATCCCGACCAGCATATCCAAGCCTAAGCAGGAGACAAGGCAATAGAACAAGAATATGGTCTCGATGTCCTCGTGCGTATAAAACAGCTGGAACCCGGGATCATTGAAGCCGAAATCAAAGGGAAGCAATAAACAGCAGAAGGCGATCATAGTGAGCAAGATCGCGCCAGGGAAAGAGAAATTATCGATTTTTCGGTTCATCAATTGTTCCAGTTAAAGGCTAATGGAGCGAGTAAGAAAAGGCAAGGATAGAGCGTTCCCCAATTTGGAGAAGCCCGATGGAAACGGTGTTTATTGATATCACAAGGTATAGAAATCGACCGCGACTTGACCGTTGGGATAAACCAGGGGGCCCATTTCCTCGGCCGTATACCAGAAGAAATCAACATAGTAATCGCCTTTTGAATACGAATAATATTTTTCCGAAGGGTAGCTATATTCTTCATCGATAACGAAACCAGCATCGGCGAGCAAATCTTGCATAAGCGAGAGGAATTTCGAAGCGTCGGCCGTCGTGTCGGTCGCCAATAGACCACCATAATAGTAGTCATAGCCAACGGTGAACCCATAACCGAAATAATCATTCGGGAAGGCAATGCCGAATTGCTCGGCATACATCGCCGCCATCCCCCAATCAGTCGGCTTGTTCAATTCGACCTCGTCCAGCATATCCGCCGCCCCTTCGAATGCGGCGGTTCCAATATTAGTGAAATTGAAGACCAAGGCGGCCCCTTCGATCGTGGTGGCAATGGATCCAGACTTGTCTCCAAGGGTCAAAACCAAATCCCCAACGTCGTCAGCAGTCAGGTCTTCATCGGAAGTGACGTTGGAAAGGACCCCGGTTTTCAAAGTAGTTGAGGTGCTGACATAAGCCGAACCCTCCGCCTTCCAGTCGGAGGCATCGCCTACGAAATCCAATGGGGTGTAATAGGCGTCGGAGAACTTCAACCCCTTAGCAGGGCTGACCAGGCCTTCGGAATAAACCATATCCTCATCGAAATAGACCTCGACCATTCCGTAGTCATCATTATTACCCGTTAAAGAGTATTCCACGTATCCTTCGCCATAATCGGTTTCGGCCACGACGGTGCTTTCATCTAAGCAATAATAAGTATAAGTGTAGGTGTCGGTTTCGCCCAAAAAGCCATCGTCATACGAGTAAACGTAGTTGCCGGCCTTGATGCCGTTGATGAATGCATCAAGGGGTGTTTCCTCAATTAGAGTAGAAGAAGGCTCGGACTGGCTCGGGGTCGTGATTTCGCTCGGGGTTTCCGATTCGCTTGGCGAAACGGAAGGGGAAGAAGAAGTTGCCCCCTGATCGCAACCAACGAGCAATAACGCCGGGGCGGCAAGCAACAATAGACTGCGCAATGATTTCATGTTTTTTCTCCTAATTAAGAACGAACGGCGGAATGATATAACCGGTCGCCTAAGATGCAAGGGGGAAATCAAAAACCTGAGTCAAAAAGAATCAGAAACCATGCAATAACCACATATTCCGAATGATATTGGCCAAACGATCAATCGCCCCATTGCTTTAAATGCAACGAGGTTTTACACTAGCGTGGCCATGAAAAAAGCCTGCCTATTATTGCTATTGCCCTTGTTTCTCTGCAGTTGCCGGGAACATTCCACCCTTTCCTTATCAAGCGAACCTTCCACCAGTCCTAACACCAGCCTAATCGACATTGTGGGCTCAAACTCCTCCGAGACCAAACAATCGACCTTGCTTTTATCAGTCGAGGAAGCCACCATCGAAATCGGGGAGCAAATCGTTTTTCATGTGACCGATTCTCTTTCCGGAATCGAGGTGAGCAACGCCACCGTCCGGGCGGTCGCGGGAGGCTATTACATCGAAGAACGCGATGGCGGATTTTATGGCGCCCGAGCCGGTCAAACCCAGTTCCAAGCCTTCTCCCCTTCCTACGAAAACGGGAGCAACCTCCTCATGGTCACCATCAAAGAGGAATCGACCACCATCCCTTTATACGTGAATACCACCCAATTAGCCGAAGGGGATTATGGGACGCTATTCACCCCAAGTTATGACATCGGGAAATTGACCTTTGAATTCACCGAAGGGGATGGGACCATTTACCGCGATGGCCGCTTCCGCCTCGACACCGAATCAGCCACCATCGTTGGCTATACCGCCACCCGGCAAACCAACCCCGTCACCATCACTTCCATCGCCTTGTCCGATACTCCCTATTACAACGTCGATGAGGATGAGTTCTATGCCGATTATGAACCGGCTTCCTCTAATGAAGACGCCTACTTCCGTTCCTTAGTCGGCTTGATGTCCGGGTCGATCGCTGAACAAGACCAGGAACCGACTATCGCCACCAATCAGCCGAAGGAAAACGGTTTGTTTGTTCGCAACACCACCATGGATTATTCCTCCGACATGAACACTTATTACGTTCTAGATTCAGCTGGCAATCGCGCCTTTGAGATCTATCGGAACGGAGCCTACACCACCCTAGAGGAAGTGGCGGCCTATATTTACGCCTTCGCCGATGTCCCGGCCAATTACGAAGAAGACAAAGACGCCCGCCCGACCCAATCGATCTGGGGAAAGTACCTGCGGGTCAACCATAGCCAGTTCTCCGGCGATAGCTCAAACTGGCCCTACCAGCCGATCCTCCCTGGGGTATCAGGTGAGGGCGGAAACCTCCAATATTACGAAGTCGACATCGGCACCACCGGGACCGACTGCGACCCATCATATACCGCCGCCCCCTATAACAACGGCACCAAGATAACTAGAGGCGCCGCCCGGATCGTCTATGCCCGGGAACACTTAGACGGAACCCCCATCACCGATCCTAAGGAACGTTATCTATTCTATACCTACAACCACTACAACGACTTTCAGGAATACCTGAACTACGAATCCGGTTGGGGCGAGATGTTCGGAAACATCACCGGCGGCGGCCCCATCTCCCATTATGATCCCGATTATCCTCCGACCCCTTATGTCGAGGTGGCCTTCAAAGCTTTCTAAAAACCAGCCTTTTATATATTAACGTTACACGTGTGAAGTTCGATGGCATCGAATAAGTAAGCGCTTACATTTTTTGTTGATATGCGTTCCGGCGGCTTGTAATATGTAATTAACTTAAACGCTTAAGTTCACAAGCAAAGGAGGAACAAGCATGTTTAAGAAAAAAGCGTTCGTCGTCTTGCTGGCCGCCTTCGGCCTCGTCGCCTGCGACCCAGCCGCCACGTCCACATCCAGCACCCCGCCGGAACCCACTCCAACTTCCACCCCCACCGAATCCGAGGAAACCGGCGTCACCATCACTTATCAAGTCGACGGCAAAACCGTCCACACCGAAACGCTCGCCGAAACCGGTGGAGTCCCCACCAATTACGCCTACACTCCGAGCGAAGGTGAGTTCGTTGGCTGGTACCTAACCCCGACCTTCTCCCGGATCTACGACTTCAAGACCCCCCTCACCGAGGACACCACCCTCTTTGGGGCCGTTTCAATTTATCAAGAAGACACCCGGGTGTTCTACCTCGCCGGGGCCGGCACTTCCCCCGTCCTCTCGACCTCCTCTTGGGGCGATAACCCCACTGACGCCCATAAGTTGACCAAGGAAGCCAACAAAAACGTCTTCACCATCACGACCGATTTCTACGCCAACGATCAGTTCCAGATCACCTCGTTTAAAGAAACCGAGACCGATCCCTACGCCTGGGATTGGCAGTACGGCGTCGGCTATATTATCAATGCGTCTGAGCTGTCCGACATCGTCGAAGGGGCGGGTGGCATCGCGGCCTCGAACCGGAAATCGAACATCAAGATTCTCCAGGATGGCAACTACACCGTCACCTTGAAGACCTATCCCGACCATATCGATCCCGAGGATACCGAGCACATCAATAACCTCGACAATATCACCATCAAGCGGAATGGCGACCCAGTTGAAGAAAAACCGGAGACCACCCTCGCCTATTACATCAAAGGATCCAAAATCACCAATTGGCAGAACCAGTTGAATGTCACCACCCGGTTCGCGGACCAGCAAGATGGGACCTACAAACTGATTATCTATCTCGACGCCAACGAGGAATTCATGTTCCACACCATCGCCACCCAAGCCGATGGCTCGACCGCTGACGCCAATATCTACATCAATTACACGAACCTCGACACCGCTTCCCAAGCCCTCTTCACTAAGCCGGAGAACGGTAACAACATCATCGCCAAGGAAGCTGGGGAATACACCTTCCTCTACACTCCGGGCGCCGATAACGCCGCCGGAAGCCTGGCCGCCACCGTTGATAAGACCAAGACCTTACCGGTCTATGACTACTACCTCAACGGCACCATGGCCAGCAGCGACGGTCTATCTTGGACCCCCTCCACTGTCCATGACAACGATATCCTCAAAGATACCTACAAGTTCACCGTCAGCGCCACCGATCCCCGAGTCTACGAACTCAAAGGGATAGCGATGGTGGCCAACGCCGAATTCGCCATCGCCGGCTTCACCGCTGGATCCACCACCGTCGGCGATGGGTGGTCGAACAAAGCCGCTGACTACAACTTCACCTACTCAGACACCGCCAACTCGGCCGATGTCTGGGAAGCGGCCAACCCCACCGGCGGCAACTACAACTTCAAGTGCAAAGTCGCCGGCACCTACGACCTCAGCTACAACGTCTACTCCCACATCATCACCATCAAGGCCGCGGCCTAATGAAAAAAGGGCGTGAGGCTGTTCTCCTCCTCACGCCCTTCCTTAAATCTTGCAATGGACCGAAGCCCCTTCCTCGTTGATGGAGGAAAGAGTAACTTCAACGATCTTGGCGAGTTTAGCCTCGGTAAAGCAATCGATTCCGACGTCGCCTTCTCTTAGATAAGGCAACAACGCCGGATCCCGGACGTAACAGCCTTCTGGCAAAGCCCGATACTGATCGAGGCCCGTCGCGATCCGCAGGTCGAAATGGGTTCGGAAATAACCCAATAATTCATCCGAAGCGATTGGCAGGCAGGCTAAGGTCTGACCTTCATAGTGATCATAATCATCGTAAATGACGTTGAATAGCCAATCGCCTCCGACTAAGGAGTCGACCGATATAAGCGGGATGAAAATGTTGTTGCCGACTTGCCGGAACCGCTCGGCCGATAAGCCGATGGCGACGATGGCGTCGACCATCGAACCATCAGGCAAAGAACCGGAGGGCTCTAAGCACACCCGATAACCCCGCTTAGCGAAGGCTCTGGTCAACCGGTCGGCGATGATCGCCTTATTCGCTAGCGGAAGCGTCCCCTCATCCCAATCGAAGATCAACGACACTAAACCATGATGGCCGCTAGCCAAAGAAGCGGCCGCCGGATTCTTAATGTAATGGTAAAGGTTAGCCAACTGAAGAATCTTCTTCCGCTTCTCCTCGCTGATCTTCTGATCGGTCCGGTTGTTCAAGACGTAAGACACGGTGGCGATGGAGACCCCAGCCTCGGCCGCTAATTCCTTAATCGTCACTCGTTTGCTTGCCATATTGCCCGTATCATAAACAAAAAAGGACGGAAATTGAATGAATACCCAAGCTCTGTTCCATCTAAGCGAATCCCCCTACGCATCCTTGGTATCGGAAACTTATTTTTGCCTCCGCCTCCGTCTCGGAAATGAAGACCGGAACCTGAAGGTCTACGCCCATTTCGGCGGCAAATACCCTTTCCCAAGCGCCAGAGAAAAGATTGCGATGCAGCTCGCTTATTTGGATAAGGACTTCGCCTATTTCGAAGCCATCGCCCCTATTCCTGACAAACGGCTGGCCTATGTCTTCGAAATCGTCGAGGACAGCCATTCCTATTTCTATACCGAGCGGGGCTTGCTCGACCATTACGATTTCGCCTACTCCTATAAGGATTTCTTCCAGTTCCCCTATCTCCATGCGGTCGATATCCCCTCTTTGCCCGCTTGGCTCGATCAGGCTTTCTTCTATCAGATATTCCCTGACCGCTTCAAACTTGGCGACAAGGGCAAAGACCGTTCTTACATCAATTTGGCTTGGGGGGACAAACCGACCCCAAAGTCCTTTGCCGGTGGGGATTTAGCCGGGATCATCGAGCGTTTGCCCTATTTATCCAACCTCGGGGTCAACGTCTTATACCTGACCCCGATCTTCCTTTCCCCCTCCTACCATAAATACGACATCGTCGATTATCTGACCATCGATCCCCAGTTAGGGGATGAGGCAACGCTGAAGAATCTGATCGAGGAGGCCCACGCCTTAGGGATTCGGATCGTCTTAGACGCGGTCTTCAACCACCTGTCCTCCGAATCGTCTTTCTTCCAAGACGCGGTTAAAAACGGAAGGAAGTCGCCTTATTGGGATTGGTTCTTCGTCCAAGGCGACCATATCGACCTAAAGCACCCGAACTACGAGTTCTTCTCCGTTTGCCCTTACATGCCTAAGCTCAACCCCGATTCGCCATCCTGCGCCGAATATTTAAAAAGCGTCGCCCTCCATTATCTAGAGCTCGGCATCGATGGCTGGCGGCTGGACGTCGCCGATGAGGTGAGCCACGAATTCTGGCGGGATTTCCGAAAAGCCATCAAGTCCGCCTATCCCGAGGCTTTGATCCTCGGCGAGCACTGGCATAACCCCCACGCCTTCCTAAAAGGTGACGAATTCGACGGTGTCATGAATTATCCGGTCACCTATGCTTTGGAAAGATATTTAGCCTCAAAGGAAACTGACGCGGCCGAATGCGCCTCCGCCTTAAACCGAATTTACGCCAACCTCCGGCCCACCCAGATTCAGGCCAATCTCAACCTTCTCGACTCCCACGATACCTTCCGCTTTTACACCCTTTGTCAAGAGAACATCGACCAATTGGAATGCGCCTTATCCGCCCTCATCTTCCTCCCCGGCTGCCCTGGGATCTATTATGGGACTGAGATTCCCTTACCCGGGAATTTCGACCCTGACTCCCGCCGCTGCTTCCCACTTGACGGGGAAAAGCCCACTCCTCATTCGGAATTGCTCCGGATCCTAATCGGTATCCATAATAAGCAAATCAGCCGGCTCCCCCAATTCGCTTGCCAGGCGGAAAACAGGCTTCTCCATCTCGTCCGAAGCAATGGGGAAGAAGGAATCGAGCTATATATAAACGCCACCGATCAACCGATCGAACTCCCCGACCACGGCCACCTACTGGCCCACCGTTATGAAGGGAAAACGCTTCAGCCCAACGGCTTTCTCATAAGGAGGTTAGACAAATGAGAAAATCCCACACCATCTACGCCGCCCTCGCCCTTTTGGCTCTCGCCTCATGCGGACCAACAACCGGCAATAGTTCCACTAACCCTGGCGGAACCACCCCGGGGGAGGAAATCACCGAAGCCAATTCCGACATGCCGGTCTTTGACCGCTTCGAAGGAGAGTTGGAACGGAACATCACCCTCCAGATTCTCGAAAACGACACCGCCAAATCGCTCGGTTACCTCGACGAGTTGCTCAATGCCTTCAACGAGGAATACGCCGAATATGGAATCAAGGCGGTCGACGCCAACATCGATCAATATTCCAACTTGGCGGAAGATGGCCCCTATGGTTATGGGCCGGATGTCCTCTACCAAGCCAACGACGTCATCATGAAATACGTCCAAGGCCGTCATGTCATGCCCCTCCCGACTTGGAAGATCGAGGCCTATGAGCATCTCCCCGAATCAGCCATCAACGCCTACAAAGGCATCGAGTCCGGGGTCCGCTATTCCTTCGGCGTCCCCGTCAACGCCCAAGCCCCGATGCTCTTCTACCGGAAAGACATGGTCCCGGAAGGAGCGGACGCCAATAACAACGGGATCCCCGACATGGTCGAAAGCTGGAATGCCCTATACAAGTATTCCAAGGAAATCAATGCCGCCGATCCGTCCAAACGGGGATATATGAAAGCTTTATACGACGTCTATTTTTCTTCCGGCTACCTCTTCTCCTATGGGGCCTATGTCTTCGGCGACGATGGAACCAACCCCGATGACATCGGTTTCAATAAAGGCGAAGCCTGGAAAGGGGCGCGGATCATCCGCCAGTTAGCCGAGACCATGGGCCCAACCTGCGTCGACGATTCAATCAACACCACTTGCTATGGCCAATTGGCCCGCGGCGAGATCTTCGCCACCATGACCACCCCCGACGTCACCAACAACTTCACGACCGAGATGGTGACCGAATACGTCGCGGATGGCATGAGCGCTAGCGAGGCCCAAACCGCCGCCAAAGAGAACCTCGTCATCGCCGACTTACCCAAACTGCCGAAGTCCGGTGATCTCTCCGAAGAGAATCCTGAACTAATCGACATGAAGGCCATGGGCGGGATCAATGGCTATGCCATCTCCTCCTACACCGATTACCCGGTCGCTTGCTTAGCCTTCGTCAACTTCGCCACCAGCTTCGAGATGAACAAGCTCCGCGAGACGATGCTCGGCGTCGCCCCCTGCCGGGCTGATGTCGTTGCTGATTCCGACTCTGCCATATCGGAGAATATCTATTCCCGGTTAGAGGACGGCTTAATCACCTTAATGCCCTCCTTAACCGAAACGGGCCAAATCTGGACGCCGGGCGAGACCTTGAACAAAGACTTGGCGACCGACCCGACGAGGCCGGCGAGCCAACAGAAATATAAGGAGCAGGCCGATTACCAAGCCGGATTAGACGAGATGGTCCGGCAGATCCACGAAGCGATCACCACCTTGGCCTAAAAGTTATGGAAAGCGAAAGAGGCGGGAGGAAAATAGTCAATTCAATTGGCGACTATTTCCGAAACATTCCCGCAAAAACGAAATCTTTCTTCCAAAAGCAGTGGACGAAAGTCAAATCCTTTGGGGCCGGTATTGCGGACTTCTTCGCCCAAGCCGATTGGAAAGTCCTTCTTTCCCTGCTATTCTGCGGGGCCGGCAATATCGCCTATGGCCAATACGCCAAAGGCATCATGTTCCTGCTTCTTGAAATCCTCTTTATCGTCTTCATGGCCTTGCTCGGCGGGGAATACCTAGTGGGCCTATTCACCCTCGGGACCAAGGAATCCGATCCCTGGTCCGGGGTGGTCGGCGACAATTCGGTCGTCTTGATGCTGATGGGGATCCTGACCGTCTTCATCATCATTTGCTTCCTCTTGCTTTACCTTAGCAGCCTTCGGAGCGCCCTTTCGGCCCGGCTTACCAAGCTAAAGGGCCAAAAACCCCGGACCTTCATAGAGGACGTCGCCTCTTTAACCGGGAGGAAATTCCCTTACGTCGCCCTCTTCGTCCCCTTATTAGGGGTTATGGTGTTCTCAGTCATCCCGATCGTCATGATGATCTTAGTCGCCTTCACCAATTTCGGTGGCGAGATCGATGTCCCAACCGATTTGGTCGATTACGTCGGCTTTGACAATTTCGCCACCATCTTCGGGGCGACCAACATCGGTACGACGTTTTTCAAGATCTTCGGCTGGAATATAGCCTGGGCCTTCCTCTCCACCTTCATCAATTACTTCTTAGGTTTAGGTTTGGCGTTGCTATTATCGAAGAAATGCGTCAAGGGCTCGGCCTTCTGGCGGGCCTTCCCGATTTTGGCTTACGCCATCCCCGGCTTCATCACCTTAATCGCCTTCAAATTCATGTTCTCGACCATGGGGCCAATCAACTACTACCTAAGCGACGCCCATATGCATGATGAGAACATCGTCGATTTCCTCGGCCTCGATTCCACTTGGTGGGCCCGCGGGATCGGTCTCTTCGTCAACACCTGGCTCACCGTCCCCACGACCATGCTGCTCGCCACCGGGATCCTCTCCAACATCCAGAAAGACCTCTATGAGGCAGCCGACATCGACGGGGCGAGCAAACGGAAGCAGTTCTTCGATATCACCTTGCCCTACGTCATCTTCGCCACCACCCCGACCCTCATCTCCCAGTTCATCGGGAACTTCAATAACTTCGGGACCTTCTACTTCCTCCGGGGCGGGATCGTGAGCGAAGGCTATTTCCGCGCCTCCGACACCGATTTGCTCATCAACTGGCTCTACAACCTCTCGATCAGCAACGACTACTACGGCATCGGGGCCGCCATCTCGTTATTGATCTTCATCATTACCTCGGCTATCTCGCTGCTGGTCTACGTTCGCAGCGGATCCTATAAGAAGGAGGACACCTACCGATGAAAGGCAAAACCAAGAAGATCATCGATATCTTGATCACCTATTGCTTATTGATCGTCGTCGCCTTTGTCTTCCTTTTCCCTTGTCTCTGGCTCATTCTGGCGTCCTTCTCCTCGACCGGGAACCTCTATTCGATCCCCGGCTTCTTCCCCGAATCCTACTCATTCCAATCCTTCATCACCCTCTTCACCGACACAGCGATGTATAACTACCCAAAGTGGTTGCTCAACACTTTGATCATCGCCATTTGCTCATGCGTTTTCTCCACCATCCTCGTCATCTTGACCGCCTACGTCATCTCCCGTTTCGAATTCAAGGCAAGGCGACCATTGATGAAAGGGGCCTTAGTCTTAGGAATGTTCCCTTCCTTCATGTCGATGACCATCATCTACATCCTCATGACCCAGTTTCAGCTGATCAACAACCTCTTCGGCTTAATCGCCATCTACTCTTGCACCGCCCCGATGGGCTACTTAGTGCAGAAAGGGTTCTTCGATACCATCCCGACCTCGATCTATGAGGCGGCCCGGATCGACGGGGCCAATAACGTAAGGGTGTTCCGCACCATCACTTTGCCATTGGCCAAGCCGATGATCGTCTATACCGCCCTCACCAGCTTCACCTGGCCTTGGTCGGATTTCGTCCTCCCGAAGATCCTATTGAAGAACCGGGACAATTGGACGGTCGCAGTCGGACTCATGAGCTTAGGGGAAACCGAGTTCGCTCGCTTCGCCGCCGGGGCAGTCTTCATCGCCGTCCCCATCGTCGTCCTCTACTTCCTCCTCGTTAAGAATATGGTCTCTGGGCTCACCTCCGGGGCCGTGAAAGGATAGAAAAACATGGCTAGAATCAGATTGGAAAACGTCACCAAGGTCTACAAAGGCGGGGTCCGGGCCGTCTCCGACGCCTCCTTAGAGATCCACGACAAAGAATTCATCGTCTTCGTCGGTCCTTCCGGATGCGGGAAGTCGACCACCCTAAGGATGATCGCCGGCTTGGAGGAAATCACCTCCGGCAACATCTTCATCGGCGATACCTACGTCAACGATTTGGAGCCAAAGGACCGCAATATCGCCATGGTTTTCCAAAATTACGCCCTCTACCCCCATATGAGCGTCTATGAGAACATGGCCTATTCGCTCCGATGCCAAAAGGCTAAGAAAGAGGTCATCGAGGAAAAAGTCCATAAAGCGGCCGCGATCCTAGGCATCGAGAATCTGCTCAAGCGGACACCGCGGGAACTAAGCGGTGGCCAGCGGCAACGGGTCGCCCTCGGAAGGGCCATCGTCCGCGAACCCTCCGCCTTCCTCTTCGATGAGCCCTTGTCCAACCTCGACGCCAAACTCCGGGTCGCGATGCGGGCCGAGATATCGAAACTCCATCAGGACATCCAAACCACCTTCGTCTACGTCACCCATGACCAGACCGAAGCGATGACGATGGGCGACCGGATCGTGGTCATGAAAGATGGATTGATTCAACAAGTCGATACCCCGATGAACCTCTATGACCATCCGGGGAATATATTCGTCGCCACCTTCTTAGGCAGCCCGCAGATGAACATCTTCGAGGGGACCATCGTCAAAAAAAGGCGAGGAAAAGCACTTTGTCTCCATCGACGAATCGGTCGACATCGCCATCCCCGAGGTGGAACTATGCCAGCTTAGCGAGGACGTTTACCCTCTCGAAGCCTACCTTGGCATCCGGCCAAGCGACATCAAGATCGATGAAAGCGGCTTCCCGGTCGAAGTGGAATTGGTCGAGCGGCTGGGCGAGCAGACCTTAGTCTATTTCCATCTTGGCGGAAGGAAGGAATTCACCATCCTCTCCTTAGTCGAGCCCAATACCCTGGCCAAAGGGGACAAGATAAAGGTCCGTTTCGACGTCGGCAAATTGCATCTATTCGACAAAAAGACCGAACGCAACTTAAGCAACGCCATCCCCCTTATCGAGATGGAACTGGACAAAGCCGAATTAAGCGAAGAGGAAAAAGCTTCGCTGGATAAACGCTTGATTGGATCTCTAAATCCCAAATCGGTCGTCTTCCTCGCCAGCGACGTCCGAACTGAGGAAATAAAGGGCGGGCACCGTTTCGAGGTCAAGATCGAAGGGGAAAAGGACTATGGGGACAAGAAGACCTATTATGGCCGCGACACCAGCGGGATCATCATCCCCTTCGTCTCGGAGAAAGCCTATCGAAAAGGTCAAAAGGTCGACCTCTATGTCGATTTGGACAATTTGAACTATGCCGACAAAGAAAAGCAACGGATAACCGACGATGTGGAAGTCGATACCGCCGTCTATCCCGCTTCCCTCGATTTCCGGCCCCGCGGCTGCTTCTTAACCGAAGATGAACTCCATAACGACGAGAAGGCCTACAAAACCGTCAAAGCCATCCGCCTCGGGAAAAAGACCCTCCTCCATCTAGAGGGGGCGGAGACCCATCAAAAACTGCTCTATTTTGTCGAGTCAAGCGACCTAATTTACGCCTCCCTCCCCATCTATATGCGGAAGCGGCGCAAAAGCAAATGAATCAATAATCTAGATTTTCATCTGGTAATCCAAAAGATTTCCAGTAGACAAATAAGTCTAGTCATAAGCGCTCAGAAGGTTATCATCATAAATAAAGAATAGCCGTTTTCATCTAGGAAAGTAGCCTTGAGTTCGGCTTCGGCCAAATCATCGGCTGGCTGGGCGCTTCCGAGGCTTTAGGTTTGCTTTAGCTCCTTGATATCGACCGGCCTCATCCGCCGGAAGATAGTCGAGGCTCGTCGCCATGACTTTCGCGCCAGCAAGGTCGGAATAATCAAAGCCCAAAACCTGCGGATGGTATAAAGCCATCCTCATTGAACTTTCATCAGGGCGAAACCGGGTAAATAGACCCAATGGCCAGTGAAGGCGTTTTGGATATACGGATAGTCCATCTCGGCAATCAGCGAATCGAAACAAGACGAAAAAGCTCCTCTTCGTTCATCGGGCAGCCCCCCTAAACAAAGAAAAACTGAGGGGAGAAAAGCCGGTGGGCGCGAGTTCGCGAATTCCATTCATCTTATTTGTTCAGTATGCCGAAAGGATGTCTGGAAACATTTCTCGAAAGCAAGGAAATAAGGTAAATCGATATTTGTTTCATTTCCGAATCGTCCCCACTAATATGTGTATTCGTCATGAACAGAAAAGCCATATTCCATTTAAGCGAGTCCCCTTATTCCTACCCTACTTCCCAAGACAGCTTCTTCTTCCGCCTCCGGATGGCCAAGGAAGACCAAGACCTCAAAGTCACCGTCTATTACGGCAATAAGTTCTTCTTACGGGAAATGAAGCAGCCGGCCGTAATGAAGCCCGCCCGGACCGATGAGGAATTCGTCTATTTCGAAGCCGAGGTCAAATTAAACGACAACCGGGTCGGCTATGTCTTCGAGATCGAAGAAGACGGCCACACCTATTATTACACCGAGGCTGGGTTACTAGATAGCTACGATTACCACGAATGCTATAAGGACTATTTCGAATACTCCTCCGTACATCCCGAAGACATCGGCGACACCCCCGAATGGTGCAAGAACGCGGTGTTCTATCAAATCTTCCCCGACCGGTTCCGGATGGGAAATAAGAACAAGGATAAGTCCTACATCACCATGGGTTGGTACGATAAGCCGACACCCCGCGACTTCGCCGGCGGGGACCTCCGGGGCATCATCGATTCCTTGGACTACCTGCAAGGTCTTGGGATTAACGCTATATATCTAACTCCGATTTTCAAAGCCGGTTCCAACCATAAGTACGATACCCTCGATTACTTTGAGATCGACCCCCAGTTTGGGACTCTCGATGATTTCAAAGAGCTGGTCCAAAAAGCCCATGAGCATGGCATCCGGATCGTCTTAGACGCCGTTTTCAACCACATGTCCTACTTCGCTCCCCAGTTCCAAGACGTCATCAAGCACGGCAAGCAATCCCCTTATTGGAACTGGTTTTACATCCATGGGGATGAGGTCAACACCGAGAAGCCCAACTATTGGACTTTCTCGATTGGCAAATACATGCCGAAGATCAACGTCACCAACCCGGCGACCGAGGCTTATCTCAACTCCGTCGTCTTCCATTACCTCGAATACGGAATCGATGGCTGGCGGTTCGACGTCGGGGATGAGATTTCCCATTCTTTCTGGCGGCAACTCCGAGCCAAAGTCAAAGCGAAATACCCCAACGCCTTGATTTTAGGGGAGCATTGGCATAACGCCCATTCCTTCCTTCGCGGCGATGAATTCGATGGGACGATGAATTACCCCGTCACCTACGCCATCTATGACTATTTGATCTATAAGAAGTTCTCAGCCGAGAAAGAAGCCGATACCTTGAACCGGTTATTCACCAACTACCGAATTCAGGCCACGATGGCTTGCCTTAACCTTCTCGATAGCCATGACACCCATCGGTTCTTTAACCTGGCTAATCAAAATAAGGACATCTTGGAATGCGCCATCGCCCTGCTTTTCTTCGTCCCGGGGATGAGCTGCCTCTATTACGGGACTGAGATTCCGATGGACGGCGCCTTCGACCCCGATTGCCGCCGGGGCTTCCCATATGAGGAGGCGATCAAAGGCAGCCCTCACCAGGACCTAATCAAAGAGCTGATCAAGATTCGGAAGACGCCGGACCTTAGCTCAACCGATTTCTTAGCCTATGAGGAGAACGGGCTGTTAGTCATCAAAAGGGGCGACACCCATCTCTATATGAACGCGACTGATCATGACATCGCCTATCAAGGGGAACCGATATGCTCCCATAACTATGAAAACGGGGTCATCAAGCCCAACGGCTTCCTTATCGTCAAATAGCCTTCTTTGGACTTAACTCCAACTATATTCAGCCTCTAAAAACACATTTTCCCTTAAGTTTTGCAGGCTTTTAAATACTTTCCTGATTATTAGGAACAAAGGGAATATCTACCATTTTTTAATCTCAATCGCTTTTTGTTTTCTTTCCTTTCGGGCTTGTTCTAATATGTTGCTGCCATGAATCAATACGCCCTCTTCCATCTAAGCGAATCCCCCTACTCCTATCCTCTTTCCCAAGATCGGTTCTTCTTCCGTCTCCGAATGGCCAAAGAAGACAAAGACCTTAAGGTCACCGTCTATTACGGCAATAAGTTCTTCTTGCCGAAGATGAAAAAGCCAGCCGTCATGAAGCCCGCCCGTTTCGATGAACGGTTCGTCTATTTCGAAGCCGAGGTCCCCTTAACCGATAACCGGGTCGGCTATGTCTTCGAGATTGAGGAAAACGGCCATACCTATTACTACACCGAGGCGGGATTGCTCGATAGTTATGACTATGCCCTATGCGAGGACGATTATTTTGAATACTCCTCCATCCATCCCGAGGACATCGGTGATTCGCCTGATTGGTGTCGCTCGGCCGTCTTCTATCAGATCTTCCCCGAGCGGTTCCGCCGCGGGAACAAGCACAAAGACGAAAGCTACATCACCATGGCTTGGGACCAAAAGCCCGGTTATAAGGATTTCGCCGGCGGCGACCTCCGGGGGATAATCGATAGTCTCGACTATCTCCAAAACCTCGGGATCAACGCCCTCTATTTGACCCCGATCTTCAAGGCCGGGACCGCCCATAAATACGACACGCTTGACTATTTCGATATCGATCCCCATTTTGGGAATCTCGATGACCTAAAGGAATTAATCGCCAAAGCCCATGAACATGGGATTCGGGTCGTCTTAGACGCCGTCTTTAACCATATGTCGATCCTCGCTCCCCAATTCCAAGACGTCATCAAAAACGGAAAGCAGTCCCCTTATTGGGACTGGTTCTACATCCATGGGGATAAGGTCGATACCGAGAATTGCAACTACTGGACCTTCTCTTTAGCCAAATACATGCCGAAGATCAACGTCACCAACCCGGAAACCGAAGATTATCTCAATTCCATCGTCTTCCGTTATCTCGATTTAGGGATCGATGGCTGGCGGTTCGACGTCGGCGACGAGATCTCCCATTCCTTCTGGCGACAACTAAGAACCAAAGTCAAAGCCCGTTATCCCGAGGCCTTATTGCTTGGCGAGCATTGGCATAACGCCCATTCCTTCCTTCGGGGCGATGAATTCGATGGGGTCATGAACTATCCGGTCCTCCACGCTATCCACGAATTCGCCTTGAAGAAAAACTATGATGCGAAAAAGGAAGCGGCCGTCTTGAATCGCCTGTATACCAACTACCGGATCCAGGCGACGATGGCTTGCCTCAACATGGTCGATACCCATGACACCAAGCGGTATTTCAACCAATGTGGCAAGAACCTCGATATCTTGGAGATATCGCTCGCCATCCTCTTCTTCGTCCCCGGCATGAGTTGCCTTTATTATGGGACTGAGATCCCGATGAATCAAGGGGACGACGGGGATCCGCGGATGGGCTTCCCCTATGAGCAAGCCCTCAAGGGCAGCCCCCACCAAGAGCTGTTAAAAGAGCTCATTAAGATACGGAAGACCCCGGACCTATCCTCAACCGATTTCCATGCCTACGAGGAAAACGGTTTGCTGGTCATCAAACGGGGCGATACTTATCTATACGCCAACGGGACCGATAAGCCGATAAAGAAAGAGGGGAACGTCATCTGCTCCCATAATTACGCCGATGGGCAAATCGCCCCCAACGGCTTCGTCATCATCCGCTAACCTGGAATTAGCCAAAAGCCCGCAAAATCCATTCATTGGACGCGGGTTTTCTTTTGCTTTCCCGTTCTCGCTTGGACAAGGGTAATGAATTTTCTTGCAATTTCCCCAAAACTCGACAAAATTCTTTCGCCACGAAGGAGGCTTTGGGCATGAAAACCTACCGCTTAGCTTACGCCTTGCTCCCGCTATTAGTCTTGACTGGATGCCAACCGGAAAGCCAAAGTTCCACTCTAGAACAATCCACCCCGCCGATCCAAGTCGATTACGACGGTCCCTTGGCCCGGATCGAAATCTTCCGCGAGTCGACGGAAGAGCCCGACGAATGCTATATCGACCCGCGGAACGTGACCCTAACCCAATCCTATTCGTCCTTATCCGGGATCCTCTCCAACAACCAATCGGTCTGCCCATCCATCGGCGAGGTCAGCCTGCTGGTCATCCCGGTCCATCTGCCGGGGGAGACGCATAACACCGCCCAGGTCCGTTCCGACATCGAGAAGGCTTTCTTCGGCAAAGAAGGCGACAGTCGGCTCGGCTACCCATCCTTATCCTCTTTCTACCAGACTTCCTCTTTCGGCAAATTGCGATTCCAAGGGAAGGTCACCGACTGGTTCGACGTGGCCGAGCATACCGAGATCCCCGATTCGAGCCTGCTTAGCACCGACGGCACCTCGCCCTATTCCATCCAGACGATCCTCCGCGAGGCCGTCGACTGGGCCATCTCGACCCAAGGGATCGACATCGACGATTACGATTACAACGACGACGGCTACATCGACGGGGTTTGGCTCGTCTACGATAAGCTCGACACCTATACCGAGAACGCGATAAAGGGCACCATTGACTTCAACAACGTCTTCTGGAACATGTCGAGTTGCGATTACGACGCCTACAAAGACGAGGCGGAGATCGAGCGGCAGCTCGGCTGGGGACGGGGGACCTCATCTTTCTCCTGGGCTTCCTTCTCCTCCCTCTATACCACCTACGCCGATTACGATGGCGATATCCCCGACCTAAGCGATCTTTCCTCCATCCCGGTTAGCTCCCACACCTTCGTCCACGAGACCGGCCACCTGCTTGGGCTGGAGGACTATTACGCGATCGACTCGGCGGCTTATCGCCCGGCGGGCCAATTCACGATGATGGACCAAAACGTCGGGGACTTCGATTCCTATTCGAAGATGGTCCTCGGCTGGGTCACCCCCTACGTCGCCTATGGCCCTTCCTCGATCGAGCTCCTCTCCCGCTTCCACGACGACAAGCAAGTCATCGTCGTCCCCGCCGATTACGCCTCGATCAATGACGAGGTCGAGCGGCAAACCGCGCTCGGCGTGGCTAGCGAGGACATCAAAATCGAATTCAACCCCTTCTCGGAATACCTCCTCCTCGACCTTTATTCGCCCGAATCGCTGGATGAGCTCGATATACTCCGCACTCCCCACGACCGGAGACCCGGCCCCTCGGAAACCGGGGTCCGCCTCTATCACGTCGATTCCCGGCTATTCCGGTTCAGCGTCATCGCCGTCGGCTCCTACACCGACATCATCTTCGATCCCGAGGACTACCTTTACGAAGGCGGGGAGCTTCGGAACAACGAATACGCGGCCCTCATCGTCACCAATTCCGTCGGCACCGGCAACATCGACATCGACTCCTACCTCGGGGAGCAGCTCGGCATCTCCTTCAACGCCTTCGACCAGCTCCGCCTCATCCCCGCCGACGGGTTCGACGACTATTCCTTGGGGCAGCCGATGGACGGCGACGACCTCTTCCAAGCCGGGGACAAGTTCGACATCAAGCAATTCGGGATGGTCTTCTTCTCCGATTACCGCTTCAACTCGGGCAACAACCTGCCCTTCGCCATAGAGATAACCGACCTCCAGGAGGGAAAAGAATGAAACGCCATCTATCCTTATTGCTTCCCTTTTTCCTTCTATCCGCCTGCGAGAGCACCGGCTCCTCGAGTTCATCCGTCCCTCTCCCCCGCCCTTCCGATTCCGCCCGGATCGCCATATCCGGAAGAACGGAAAGCGCAACCTTCGCTCCTCACGAGACCAAGATCAAGGACACCCTCCACTCGATCGAGGACAATCTGCATTACAACACCCAGTTCCTCCCAAGCGTCGGTGAGGTCAATATCCTCGTCATCCCCGTCTTGATCCCCGGCTATTCCGATTTCCCGCTCGCCGACTTCCCGGAGGAAACGGGGGAGGCGGAACGGCTAGCCAAGGTCAAAGGCGATATCCAGACCGCCTTCTTTGGTGAAGAGGAGGAGACCGGGTTCCATTCGGTCGCCTCCTATTACGAGCAATCCTCCAACGGACTACTCCGCCTCGGCGGGGAAGTCACCGACTGGTTCGACGTCCAAGCGGAAATGGGCATTTCCTCGGCCGCGGAAATCACCATCGGCCTGACCTACGACCTCGCCCAGGCCGCGGTCGAATGGGCTTTCGGCGAGCAAGGCTACGTCCCGGCCAATTTCGATTCCGACCAAGACGGGTTCTTCGACGGCATCTGGCTCGTCTACTCGGCCGAGGACTATACCCGCGACGGCCCCTATACCGACGATCGGAATTACTGGGCCTACACCAGTTGGGGCAACCAGGACAAGGAAGGGGATCCGAGCCGGAACCTCTACTATTACAACCTTTTCGGCTGGGCATCCTACGATTTCCTCTACGAAGGCTACGGCCCCGAGGGGATCGATGCCCACACCTACATCCACGAGACCGGTCACTTCCTCGGCCTCAACGACTATTATTCCGATCGGCTTATGTATAACCCGGTCGGGAAGATCGACATGATGGACGGCAATATCGGCGACCTCAACTCCTATTCCAAATTGCTCCTGGGATGGACCAAGCCCTATTTGGTCTATGGCAACGCCGAAATCGACCTCTGGCCAAGCGAGGAGGAAAACCAGTGCATCGTGGTTATGCCTGACGGAGCCGAGCCTTCCGCGGAATTCGACCCCTTCTCGGAATACCTCCTTCTCGACCTCTATTCCCCCGTCGGCCTCGCCGCGAAGGAAATCGCCTCCCCGATCCCCGACCGGCCGGAGCTAGTCGATAAAGCCGGGGTAAGGATCTACCACGTCGACTATCGGCGGTTCAAAACCCGTTATGACGAGGAAATCGGCGATTATCTGACCGTCGAGGACGATGGCGAGCCGCTACAAGAGGGCGAACATTACATCCTCCCCCTTTCCAATTCCATCGGGTTCAACCAATACCACACCGCCCTCAACCTCGACCCCACCGTCTATCCCTACGACGAGATCCGGCTCATCGAGGCCGACGGGGAGAACACCTTCTCTTCCGGCGGCTACCAGATCGAGTCGACTTATTTCGGGCAAGGGGACGAATTCGCGATGGCCGATTACCCCGATTTCTTCCTCAATGCCCCATTGCTCGACGCCGGGCAATCATTAAGCGGGAAAATCGCCATCGAGAGCCTAACGGAGGTAAGGATATGAAAAAATCGGTTTTCGCTTTCGCCCTGCTTTTTCTAGTTTCCTGCAGCCCGGCGGAAAGCACCCCCGGCTCCACTTCCTCCTTGCCACCCTCCGAGTCGATCGGGGGCGGGCAAGTCGACACCGGGTCCGACTACGACCAGACCGACATCTCGGCCTTGAGGAAATCAATCGTCAGATTGTCCACCACCCGGAAGTACCGCTACGCCACCGAATACCGCTGCCTCGGCATCGAAAGCGACGTCGTCGACTATTACGGCGAGCATTATTTCTACGAGGACAACCTGACCGAACCCGACGCCTCCTTCGGATTGGCCGAGGAAGCAAGCGGGGATACCCGCCCGGTGTTCCGCTTCTACGTCGAAGGAAAGCAATGCCTCCCCTCCCTTTACCAATACACCACCCTCTCGGGCGATTTGGCCCCGATGGAGGAGGTATTCGGCCCCTTTGGGGTGGCCGGGCTCCACAACTTCTACCAAGAGGCCCTCGACGAACTGACCGGCATCGCCGTCGACGACGACGAGTTCCTCATCACCTCCTCCTCGACCTACACCATCTTCCAATACATGACCCAGATCGGGTCGGGGATCGCCTCGATCATGGCCGAATGCCGTTATCGGATCGTCAACCCCTCGACTAACGAGGTCGAGATCACCATCGGGCTCGGGGACGAGGGGTATATCAAGTCGACCTTGACCCCCATGTCGGAACTCCCGTTCGATTACATCGACCAGGGGCTAAAGGACGGGTCGCTATCCGGAATCGCCTATTACCCGGAGGTGGCCGAGGCCTTCGAGGTCGATTTGGCCGCCGACAACTACTCCTTCTCCTTCCAGATTGAGGAAGAGGGGACCATTTCCCCCGGGACTTTCGTCGCCAAGCTCTGCCAAGGCTATTTCCTCGTCGATTACCTCGACCAATATAACGACGAGTACACCGACTTCGGCTTCGCCCTTTTCCCGTCGAACGTCGCCGTTCCCTTGGAGGATCTCGGCGAGGACGGGGAATACGTCCCCCTCTCGAATAGCAGCCTCCCCTACTCGGCCTGCTACGACTTCGACCTCGATTCGGACGGCAAAGTCCATTTCCGCTCGCTCATCGGCCCGAACCAGACCGATGACCTCAAGTTCATCGAGGTCCCGACCAAAGCCGACTTAGAAAACCTTTCCCCCGACCAATTGGGCGAGCAATACCTTTACATCGTCAAAGACGAGAACTACGCCTACCAATACCGCCAGCTAAGCGGGAGTAGCGAGGAATACGGCTTCGTCGCCTATAGCCAATGGTACGACACGGTCGGCGACTTCTACATCGACAATAGCAGCGCCACCTTCTACGCCTCCTCGTCGATGATCGGAAGCCTGGCCCGTTATTACCTCGAGAAGGAAGAGGATGGGGTGTATTTCACCACCGATTCCTCTTTCGTCTCCCAGCTCGCCGCCAGTTTGTTCGGCTGGGGGTATATCCCCGGCACTTCCTGGCGAAGCTATGCCGAGAAAGCGATCGTCGAGATCAAGGAGGAGGGGATCGACATAAGCTTGGAGGTCCCCCGCCCCAACGGGGCCGGGACCACCGTCCTCAAGATGATGATCGAGGACATCGGGACGACCGAGATCCCCGCGGTCGCGGAAGAATACGCCCGTTTGACGGAGGGACAATTATGAAACGCTTGATTCTTTTTGCCGCCAGCCTGCTTTTGCTGCCTTCTTGCGCCGACTCCGCGAGCAGCCCCACCTCGAGCGAGGAATCGACCCTGGTTTCTTCCGTCTCGACCACAGAGCCCTTTGTCCCGAAGGGCGACCTCCAAAAGGTTTTCGCCTCCCTCCAGCAAGGCAATTTCTCGGTTGAGTACACCCTCTCCTACGCCTCATTGGCTCACGACGGATCCCAAGAAGCGAAATACACCGAATACGCCATCGAGACCGATGGGTTCTACGGGTTTAACGCCGTCGCCCAAGGGGACCATTCCATCTTCCCTTACCATCGGGAAAACGGGACTATCCACTCCCTCGCCCCGGTCCTTAACCCCAATTCCGGGCTCCGTTACGAGCAGCTTGCCGATTACCGGACGACTTTCCGCGACTTCGACTTGTCATATCTTCCGACCGAGCCCGACGACGACGGCTTTTACACCTACGCCTACGGGCAAAACGAGAGCAACGACGCCATAATCAATTCCTTGGTCATGCTCTATTCAAGCGGTTCCCTTAACCCGAGCTCGGTCCGCTTCCAGGTCATCGGCAATTCGCTAATCGCCCATGGAATCGGGCTAGTCTACGGGGAAGGGATCCAAGATGAGGTGAGAGCCAATTTCATGCAAATCGGGACGACCGAGATCGCTGACGTCAAGAACTTCCTCGAGGAAGGGGGGACGGCCAAAGACTACGTCTCCGACCGGTTCGTCGCCTTCCTTCTCCCCTACTTCCTCAGCCAGAACTTCGCCATCGACATCGATTTGTCCGCGGTCAATTCCGCCTCTTTGCCGACCCGGAGCTACCACAAGCTATTCACCCCGGAATCGGAATATTCCTACGCCGAGCGATTCGCCGACGGGACGGGGTATGTCCAATACATGGGGGTCGTCTCGGAATTCAGAGTCGACACGGAAGGGCAGGTCGAGTTCGGGGCCATCGCCCAAGCCGATACCTCCGGGACCCCGATGAGAGATCTTTGGGCCGAGGAAATCGGGCAAAGCTTCCTCTCCCTTAACCCGGCCAACCTGCTCGGCTACCAGAGCAAAGAAAACGGCATTGTCTCCTACCATTTGGAGGATACCCAATTCATCAGCGCCCTCGCCAACCTCGGCAACGTCGACTATTCCGATTCCTATTACGTCGACGAGGTCATCCTGACCGTCGACGACTGGGAAAAGGGCGAATTCACCGCCGAGTTCCCCTATTACAACCTCTCGACCCACCAAGACCTCGGGTCGGCTTTCCTTTCCTTCCATTCGCTTGGCCAGGCCATCAACCAGCCGGTCGCGGATCTACTAAACGAAGGCGACGACCCAAGTAGCCAAACAAAAGGGCAATTGCAGCAAGCCCTCGATCTTTTCTCCACCCACGCTTACCGCCAATACGCCGTCTCGGACTATTCGCTGGTCGAATACGCCTACCAGCCCTCCTACGCCTACTACCGTTACGTCACCGATAAGCCGGATACCGGGGAAGGCTACCTGCTCGACCACGACGGGACGCTGAAAGGGTTCACCTTGGACGAGGGGAGCCTGACGATCGGCAACCAAGCCAGCGGTGAGCTTCCCGGGACCGGGCCGACCTACGGGGACGATTCCGACTTCGCCTATTTCTCCGCCCCGACCGTTTATTCCGCCTCCCAAGTCGAACAGACCAAGACCCTCGCCGCCCGGGAGGCCCTCCTCGATGCCGATAACTATTCGCTGTATCGGCAATACGGCAGCACCACTTGGTCGATACAGGACGACGCCGTCCTCGAATGGGCCAACGCCTACTTCGAGCCGATCATCTCAGCCTACGGATTCCGCGGGATCAACCGGCTGGGGTTCGTCTTCCATCTAGCCGAGGAAGAGGAACCCACCGCCCTCAACAAGCTGACCTTCTATCTTTATACCTACGATAATAGCGGCGAGGTGTATTTCACCACCTTCCCCTACTTCGACCTCGGCGGGGACGGGATCGCGCCCATTGACGAGTATCTTTCCCCCACCCAAGACGTCGTCCAATAGCCATTAAGTCAGGTTTTGGTCCGCTTTTGGGTGTAGGCGGCGCCTGGCAAGGCGAAATCAAAAATCCGAAAATATTCGATTGACATATTTCCAACCTCCCTTTCAATTAAAAAAGCGTAGCAACGGAAAGGAGAAAATCCGATGAAAAAGAAGAATATCCTACTGTTAGCCCTCCTCTCGCCCCTGGCCTTGTTTGGGTGCGACCAGATGAGGACATCCTCTTCCACTCCCGCCGATACCGGCGAGAGCACCCCGGTCGAAACCGGGGAAACCACGCCCGGCTCGTCCACCACGACCGAGGAAACGACGACCCCGATATCCATCGGCGAAGTCGCCATCAACGGCCCGACCGCGGTCGACGTCGGGGATTCGATCACCTTGACCGCCGGGGTCGAGGGCGACCCGGAAAACGAAGTCGATTGGCGGAGCGAAAACGAAGCGGTCGCGAGCGTCGATTCGAATGGTAAAGTGACCGGGATCGCCCCCGGGACGGCGGAAATCGTCGCCACCTCGGTCAAAGACCCGACCAAATCTGCCAGCTGGACCGTTAATGTCTCCGCGAAGCTCAACACCCCGAGCAAAATCACCCTCTCATTGACCGGGGAAGAGGTCGATTTCGACGAGGAAGCGAAGGTTTACGTCGTCGAGGTGTATTCCGAATTCGACCTCCATTACGAGCTCGACGTCGAGAACCCGGTCCCGCCCAATGGCGAGGTCATCTACCGCCTATTGCCGGATGAAAACCAGCTTTCCTACGAAGCCTACGTCGATATCGACGCCAAAACCGGCCATGGCGAGGTCTTGATGCCGCTTGAGGACACGATCCTCTCGGTCCAGGTGTCCTACCCCTTGACCGAAGACAACGTCTTATACGGCGAAGCCAAGCTTCGGATCAAAGACAGCAACCAGGAAATGATCGAAGCCCTTTTGCCGGAACTAGAGACGGCGAAAGCGAAAGAGAAGGAGGAAGCGGTCAGCGCGCAAATCAAGCGGTATAGCCAAGCGACCACGACCACCTACGAAAACGGGGTCGCCAAGGAAAGCAAAACGACTTCCGACAAGACCATCGAATACGATTATTACCAGAACGCGGCCTACTCCTCCGTCGCCGCCCCCTATTCCGACCAATCCGGGTCGGGGCTCAAAACCACCAAGGGGTACGCCGGCATCCAAAACGGCAAGTTCTACAACTTCGACTACACCTCCACCTACGGCCGCACCACCGTCGGGACGGTCCACGCCAAGGGGGCGGAGGATGATTACGCCGCCCAGGCCGGCTTGCCCTACGACCCGGAAACCGCCTCCTACGGGGTGATCGCCAACGTCATCGACATGGTAAGCGGCGAGGATTACCTCGGCTTGCCGACCTTCGGGGACGAATCGGCCCGCCGGGAAGCCGTCATCCGCCGGGTGGGCGATGTCGTCACCCTTTCCTCGACTTACGAATCCGTCGATATCGCCTCCAAGCGGGATAACGCCGTCAATTTGACCTTGGTCTACGACCAGAGCGACCGGCTCACCTACTACCGCTTCGTCTCCGTTATCATCGAAGACGGGGAAGCCACCGACTCGATTCTCGAGGAAGGGAACCTCTCCTACGGGACTAAAAACGCCGGGACCGGGGATATCGACGTCGCCTCCCTCCTGGTCACCTATTTGACCGAGACCAACATGCAAGGGCAAAAAGGCAGCAACGGGGAATACGATTTCACCGACGAGACCCATTATTACCCCCTCTCGAGCATGCCCACGCAAGAGGAATACGAAGGGAAGACCTACAAATCGTACAGCATGGACCCGACCATGACCTACGCCTTCAGGCTGACCGGGTCCGGGTCGGTCGCCCTCGATGACATCACGGTCACGATCACCCCGATCGAATATACCGTCTTGGGGAGCGAGGAAGACGGGGAAGAAGACGTGACCCCGGAGGTTCCATTGCCGGTCTGCACCGTCGCTGAGCTGGCAGATGGGATCTATACCGCCTCCAACGCCTTCACCGTTAATGGCAACGCCGTCAAAGGGAAATCGCTGGTCCGCTTCCTCACCAGCAAAGGCATCGAGTGCTCCTTCATTATCAACTACACCGACTTCGGGGTCCCGACCTCGCTCCGGGTCGACCTCCCGACCTCTCCGGCGCTGTCCATCCGGGTCGGCGAGGCCACCGATCGCTTCTTCATCAACGCCACCCCCGACACCACCGAATACGAATATGAACTGGAAGTGAGGGACGCCACCACCCAGCAAGCAGTTGAGGACGCCTTGTTGCTTCGCCGTCCAGCCGATGACATCCACGGCAACACCGGCTACGTCATCGAAGGGAAGAAGGAAGGGAATTACCAATTCCGGATCGGCTTTGCCGATTATCCGGAGGAGGAAAGCCTCAAGTCGGACTGGTATTCGATTTCCGTCTCCGCCCCGCTCACCAACGCTGACATCGAGCAGAACATCCTCTCGAAGACCTTCGATTACGAATACGCCACCCCGAACATGGGCGTGAGCCTGGCCTTCGATACCGCCGATAAAACCGTCACCATCACCCAAACCAATGACGGAGTCGTCTTCGTCGACACGACCGGCTACGATTTGACCGACGGGGTGTTGAAGCTTACCGGCGGGACCGCCATCACCGGGCTCGAGGGGACGTATTTGCAACTGGGCACCAACGTGACCGAAGGCGACAATTCCAACGGGCGGAACAACCCGACCTTCGGCTATATCCAAACCGGGGTCGAGCTCGAGATCGCCGCCGATTTGAAGTCGTTTACCTTGAAAGCCGCCTCTTATGGCTATACCTACTTCAACTCGGTGAACTTCAAGGTCTATCAGGATCCCTGGGACAAGTTCGAATGGAACGATGCCTATTACCAATATCAAGACAGCACCGGTACCTATCAATACGTCTACGTCAGCCTAGCCATCGATGATGACCGGGCCGGCGGGACCTTCACCTTCAAAGATTATTCGACGAGGGAAGTGATCGGGACTGCGACCTTCGACTGTGTGATCAACGGGACCGCCATCACCATCACCAACGTGACCGAGACCGGCACCGCCATCACCGCCGATTGGGATGCGACCTTGACCGGGATCCTCTCGGATTACGGCACCTCGGGTTACCTCTCCATCACCGTCAAAGCCAGCAGCTACCAAACCATCAGCTTCAACGATTACGGTTATTGATAATAATTAGGCAATCGTAAGAAACATACGCAAAACCGGCGCCAAACGACGCCGGTTTTCTTGTTTTCTCGCAAATCCCTCTTTAATCATCGAGGGCCATCAGGAAACGGAAACTAAGCGGTTTCCGGCATCTAATTCGTATTGGGGATGGACCGGAGCGCCCCAGGAATCATCACCTCTGACGCCCCGCTGAAAACCAATGACCTCGAGCTCGCTTTTGGGATAACCGGGCAATTCATCATAATGCCAGGCCTCTTGAAGTTCCAAAAAAGGGGCTATCACCCTTAAATGATTAATAATCAGAACCCAGTGAAGGTGATGAACCCATACACCCCGAGCAAGGTAAAGAGGGTAACCTGAATGACTAAGGCCAATAAGGTCAGCCAAAGGAAACGATAACTATGGAACTTATCCTCGGTCCGGAGCTCCTTGAAGCTTAGATAGGATAACACCAAGCCAATCGAGCCCCCGACGAAGCCGATGACTAGGACCATCGCCTCGTTGATGACGAACTTCGGTTTGTAGTCGTCATCGAACTGATGCTTCAACTGGACCACGTAACGGGCGCAGAAAGCGATGCAGGAGAAGCTCGCCAAGACGACGAGGATCAATAACCAGTAGAAAGACATAAATCAATGCAGGTAATAGTTTGCCACCACCAAGGCGAGGATGGCAATGACGGCCAGGACGCCGATGATAAAGAGAATGGTCGACCCTTTAAGACTGAATTTGGAGAAGATCCGCTTATTAAGCGAAAACCACCCGTTTTTGGGGGTGGGTTCGCTTTGGAAAGAAGACACGGGATCTTTTTCTTTTTCTTCCATGTTACTTCTTGACGATGTACTTCTTCATGTCAAGGGAGACGGCGATGAGGATGATCGCGCCTTTGACTAAGGAAGTATAGGCCGGCGGGGCCTGGAGGGCGACCAAGCAGTTGGAGATGATCTGTAATAAGAATGAGCCGAAGACGACGCCGGAGACCTTACCAATACCACCGGTGAAGGAGACGCCGCCGATGACGGCTGCGGTGATCGGGTCAAGCTCGCCGCCTTGCCCGGTTCCGGTATAAGCCCCACCGTAGATCGGGTTGTATTCAAACCCGGCGAAACCATAGAGGATACCGGCTAAGACGAAGGTCAGGATGATGGTCTTCATGGCCGAGATGCCGGAGACGTTAGCCGCTTCAGGGTTGCAGCCGACGGCAAACATGCTCTTGCCGAACTTGGTCTTGTTCCAGATGAACCAGACGACGGCGACGATGATGATGGCGTAGAAGACGTAATAGGGAATCCGGGTGCCGCCGACTTGGAAGCCGCCGTTAACGAAGTTGTAGTAATGCTCGAAGATCGGGGTTCCGAAGGAGGCGGAGAGGTTGTTGCCGAAGATGCCTTCGGAGACGAAGAGGGTGACCAAGCCATAGACAATGAGCTGGGTGCCCAAGGTGACGATGAAGGGGTGGATTGAGAATTTAGCGGTGAAGAAGCCGTTGAGGAAGCCGAATATGCCGCCGATGCCGGAGACGATCAACATGACCGCGATGACCCAGATCCAGGGCATGCTGGTGACCCAGGGATAGACGAACTGACCGGATGAGGTATAGGCCAATAACGAACCAGCCATAACCGCGGTGAAGCCGTAGATACGACCAAGTGACAAGTCGGTGCCGGCTAGAACGATCGGCCCAGCGACGCCCAGCGACATCGGGAGGATGGCGGCGGTCGCGATGACGATTGAGACAACGGTGTTGAAGTTGACCCAGTTCGGACGGATGCAGGCGGTGACGACGATCATCAACAAGACGATGAGGTAGATGGCGTTATGGACCAGCCAATCCTTGAAGGCGTCCCAGTTGGTGAAGGCTTTCTTTTGCCTTTCGGCGAACCCGATGCCCCAGTTCCGCCAGAACAAGCCGAACTTGTAAGCCGGATTAGCGACCGCCCCGTAATTCTGCCGGAGCGCATCCGCCTTTTGCCGCAGCGGGCTCAGTTCCTTCCGCCCCTCTTCCTTCTTTTCCTTAATGACGGTGGCTAAGTGTTTCTCGACGAGGTCGAGCTCATTTTTATACTGTGCCAAGATCTCTTTATGGGTTTTGGTTAAATCCTCAATCGCGTGCCGCTTCTCAAGAGCTTCAAGGTCGGCCGCGCCCGAGACCCGATAGATCTCGGATTTCAGTTCGTCGAGTTTGGTCGCTTTCTCGGCCCGCTTCATCGGGGTCTTCTTAACCCGTTTGAATTCGGCCCAGAGTTCTTTGGTTTGAACCGAGGAAGTTTCCTTTATCTTGGCCAAGTCGGCTTTTAGAGCCGTGAGCTTCTCAGCATAGGCGGCGTCCTCGAGCTGCTTTTTTTGGTTATAGTCGGCGTTGGCTTTGCTTACTTCCTCCGGGGAGGCAACGTAAGTATTGTTCGCCTTGATCTCCTCAATCGCCTTCTTCAGATCGGCTTTCTTAGCCTTGATCTGATTGTTGGTCTCAATGAGATCCAGCCGAACTTTCTCGACGTTTTCCTTGTACGCCTTCGCTTTCTGCTCGTGCTCGTCGAGGATCGCTTGCTTGGCCGAGGCGAAATCGGCTTCGCTTAATCCGTCGAACTGCAGGTCATAGATCTTGCCCTTGCACTCGCGCTTGTCGTTTTTTAAGTCCGATAACTGCCGGGTAAGAGTTAGTTCCTCTTCCGGAGTGACCTGTTCTTCTTTGATCGCCGCTTCCATGTGGTGCAATCCTCCTTATTACATGTATTTGAGCGAGAGGCTCATTAGTTTCTCTTGGGTCGCTTCCTCGCGATTGACGACGCCGGCGAACCGATGTCCGCTCATGACGCCGATCCGGTCGCAAATGCCGAGCAATTCTGGCATTTCCGAGGAGCACATGATGATGGTCTTGCCTTGGTTGGCCATATCGATGATGAGTTGGTAGATTTCGTATTTGGCCCCGACGTCGATGCCGCGGGTCGGCTCGTCGAGGAGCAAGACCTCGGGTTTAGTCAGCATCCAGCGGCCAAGAATGACCTTCTGCTGGTTGCCGCCGGATAACGACCGTATCTTCGTCTTCTGCGACGGGGTCTTGACGTGCATCGAGTCAATGACCCAGTTGGTGTCATGGACCATGGCGGTGTCATCGAGCCCGATCAGCCCTTTGTAGTTATCCAAGCTGGCGATGGTGGCGTTTTCCTTGATGTCCATCGAGCCAAAGATGCCGGTGATCCGCCGTTCCTCGGTAAGGAGGGCGAAGCCGTTCTTGATGGCCTTCATCGAGTTGTCGTTATGCATCAAGATGCCATCAAGGAAGACATGGCCATCGGCTTTGGTCCGAACCCCGAAGATGGTCTCAAGCAATTCCGAGCGGCCCGAGCCGACTAAGCCGGCTAGGCCGAAGATCTCGCCTTTCCGAACCGAGAAGGAAACGTCATGGATGGCGTTGTTCCCGTATTTGGAGGTTAGATGCTTGATTTCGAGACTTACTTCCCCTGGCTTATTGGTTTTCGGTGGGAAGCGGTTGGTCAAGGCCCGCCCGACCATCTTGGTGATGATGGCGTCCATCGTTAGGTCGCTGGCCTTATCGGTCGAGACCCATTTGCCATCCCGCATGATGGTGACTTCATCGGAAATCCTTAAGATTTCATCCATCTTGTGCGAGATGTAGATGATCCCGCAGCCCTTGGCCTTCAAGCCGTTGATGATCTTAAATAGCCGTTCGATTTCCTCGTCCGATAACGAGGAGGTCGGTTCATCGAAGACAACGATTTTGGCGTTATAGGAGACCGCTTTGGCGATCTCGATCATCTGCCGGTCAGCGACCGAGAGGGTCGAGATAATCTGCTTCGGGTCGATGTAATCGATGCCGAGCGACCGGAAGACGTTGATGGTATCGGCATACATCTTGCTCGAATCAATGGCAAAACCGCCGATCATCGGATAACGGCCGAGCCAAAGGTTATCCATGACCGACATCTTCATCGCCTGGTTGAGCTCTTGCTGAACCATCGCGATCCCATCTTCAAGAGCTTCTTTGGTCGAATGGTAGGTGACCGAGCGGCCATTGAAGATAACATCGCCGGAATCCCGGTTATAGAGGCCGAAGAGGCATTTCATCAAGGTCGATTTGCCCGCCCCGTTCTCCCCCATCAACGAGTGAACCGAGCCCGGCCGGACCTTGAGTTGGGCGTGGTCGAGCGCTTTGACGCCAGGGAAAGACTTGCAGATATCAATCATCTGCAAGAGATATTCGTTTTCAGTCTTCGTTTCCTTTTCGCTCATGTTATCACTCCCAGTAAGACGGGAGGGGGTTAGGTCCCCCTCCCATCGTTTTATCAACCGACTCTAAGTAGCCGATTTATTTCGAATCCGCGGTGTAGGCACCGTAGGGGATACGAATCTTGTGGACGGTGTCGGAATCCCAGGCATAGCCAGTCAGGCCATCGAGGTAATCCTTATCGGCGAGTTTGTTCCGGGCCATAACCGAGAGGACCCGGGCCATTTCCTCGCCATCCTGCTGGACGGTGCCATACATCTGCTTGGCATCGATGGCGTTCTTGCCGGCATCGACGGCGTCGACGCCGACGACGAGGACTTCCTGGTTGCCATTCGGCTGGTTGAGGTTATTGGCGACGAGCGATTGGATCGCACCGACGGCCATCATGTCGTTATTGGCAATGACGCATTCGATGTTAGCGGCGCCCTGCGACCCGATGAGGTTGTCCATCGCGGTCTTGGCTTTGGCCTGATCCCAGTCGCAGTCAGTGTCGGCCCCAAGCTGAACCATGACGTTGGTTGAGATGCCAAGGTATTCTTTCATCAAACGGTTGGCTTCATCGACCGAGTATTTGGTCCGGCCATCGGCTTCAGCGTTGCCGACCGGGCCCCGGAGCATGACGTAGTTGATCTTGCCGTCGCCATTCCGGTCGAAATGCGGATTGACCTTCTTGGTGCCGTTGTCATCGTATTGGAGAGCTTCGGCGATGATCTTGCCTTGCATATAGCCGGCTTCATCCGGATCGGTGCCGACGAAGGCGGCATCCGGGTAATTGGTCGAGGTGACGGCGGCATCGGTGACCTCACGGTTGAAGAAGACAACCGGGATGTTGGCTTCTTTGGCTTGACGGGAGATGGTCTCGCCTTGCCCTTCCTGGTTGACGGCGTTGACGAGGAGGATGCCCGAATCCTTGGCCGAGATGGCGTTGGTGATCTGGGTGGTCTGGGTATCGGCTTTGTTTTCGCCGTTGAACGAGGCGAATTCGACCTTGTTGGTATTGAAGTCAGCCTCTAAGGCGGCCCGGACGGTGCTGATATAGGCATCGTCGTATTGATACCAGAAGATGGAGACTTTGCTGGCCGAGGAACCGCAGCTGACGGCGGCGATGGCGGCAAGGGCGAGGGTCGGAATTAATTTCTTTTTCATGTTTCCTCCTAATTCCTGTTGGTTGGCCATCGCGTTACGCGTATGGCTATATTTCCATTTTTCCTGTAAGCGCTTTCAAAACGAATGGGCAAATCTCTACAAAATTAGGAAAAATCTCTACTTGACTAAAGAAGTTCTGATGGCATCTTAATTATTTAAAAATCTGACGAGACGATATTGCCCATCGAGTAGTAATAATTGCTCTCGATTAAAAAGGATTCGTTTCCGACGGGCAAAGGGGTCCCATCTAAAAGATGGGAAACCAATTCGGCGATGATTTTCGCTTGTTTCGGCGCATCGTTGACCACGGTGCCGATGAGGGTCCCGTCCTCGACCGCCGCCTTGCCGGCCGCCGTCCCATCGACCCCGATGATCGGGAGGAATAAGTCCGGTTCGTTTTCTTCCAGATACTCCGCCACCCCTAAGGCCATATCGTCGTTATTCGAGAACACCAATTCGATATCCTCAAAGGGGAGAGAGGCCGCCATTTCCTTGGCCTTGCCCTTTTCCCAGTTGGCGTAGACCGAAGCCACCGCCTCCACCGCATAGCCCCGATTCTTCAATCCCTGCAGGCAGGCCGAAGACCGTTCTTCAGCGTCTTGATGACCCTGCTCGCCTTTGATGATGGCCACTTGCACCACCCCATCGCCGTTCCGATCGATTGGCGAGCGGGCAAAACCACCCTGAGCTTGGAAATAGGTATCGGCGATCTCAGCCTGCTTCTCCCCTTCATAACCGGGATAAGAGCCGACGTAAAAGCAATGTTGCCTGACCCAGGTGCCGAATAGCCCGCCTTCGGGCGGATCGAGGTCATCGTCTAAAGGGCGGCGGTTCAAGAAGATGCAGGGAATCTCCTCCTCGTAGGCTTTCTCGATGATGGCCGAGGCGCTGAGCCGGTCAACCAAATTGACCAATAGGCAATCGGCCCCATTGTCTATTTCCTCCAAAATAGCCGAGTTTTGCTGGTTTTGATCGCGATTCGAATAATGGATCGGATGGTCATAACCCTGCAATTCCCTGTCCAATTCGACCAGCAACGAGGAAATGAAGGTATCGTCCTCGGCATAGGCGAAAATCGGGACTTGGGAGGGGGAGGCGGAGCAGCCGGTTAAACCGAGCATGGCCCCAAGGGAAAGGAATAGATGCTTAATCCGCTTCATCGTTGACCCTCGCTTTCGCCTTCGGGATCTGGATGGTGATCTTGGTCCCGACCTCGACTTCCGATTCGATCGTAATGTCGGCTTGCTCGCCATAATAGACCCGTAGACGGTCATAGACGTTCTTGATCCCGACCCCTTTGTATTCATGGGTGGCCAAAAGCCGTTTCCTCAGCTCCTCGACCTTGCTTTCCTTCATCCCGTAGCCATCGTCTTCCACCGTGAGGTAAAGGAAGGATTCGTCGAAGCCGACGGTGACTTTGATATGGGTCGTCTCATCCTCCTTCAGCCCGTGGACCAAGGAGTTCTCGATAAGCGGCTGCAGGATGAGCTTCACCACATAATAGCCATCGATCCTTTCTTCGGGTAAGACGAACTCGAAATCGATCGCCTCCCCGTGCCGCATCTTTTGGATCAGCAGGTAATTCCTTGCATGGGCTAATTCATCGGCTAAGGGGATGATGTTATGGCCCCTTGAGATCGAAAGGCGGAAGAAACGGGACAAGGCGACGATCATCTTCTCGGCCTGCTCCCCTTGCCCGGCTTCGATAAGGGCGATGATCGAGTCGAGGGTGTTGTAAAGGAAATGGGGGTTGATCTGGTTCTGCAGCGCCCGGAGCTCGCTTTTCCTTTGCTCTTCTTTCTCCTTGACCAAATCGGCGGTCAAAGTCTTGATCCGGGCCATCATCGCCTCAAACGAGTCATAGAGGTCGGCGATCTCCTGGTTGCCCCCGGAAAACTTGTCGACGTTGGCTTGATAATCGAGGGAGGCGACCCGGCTCATCTCCCGTTGGAGGAGGCGAATCGGATTAGCGATGCGGCCGGCCACCAGCATCATCACCAAGACGAAGAGGAGGATGGCGGCGATGGCCAAAAGACAGATCATCAAGATGAAGTTATTGACCGCGGCGACGATGGCGTCGGCATTGGTGAAGATGGCGACCCGCCAGCCGGTGTTGGCGATGGTCATGGCGTAAAGATAATGGTTATGGCCATCGAGCTTGACCCGTTCGATGCCGATGACCAGTTCCTTGGTGAGGGCTAAAGCCTGCTCGTTCATCGTCCGCCCGGAGGAATAGATCAGATCGTAATCGGAATCGTAGATCAGGAACCGCCCCCCTTCCCCTAAGTCGACCGGGGAGATGTTCTCGACGATCTCGCCAAAATCGAAGTCGATCTTTAAAACCGCCTCATTGGCCGAGTCGATGTCATTGGCCAAATATCGAGAAAGAGTATAGGAATAAGGGATATCCTCGCTGGAAGGATGGGAGTTGAAGATATTGATGTAATGGTCATGGAGGGGCTCGACGTACCAGTCCTCGCTTTGGAAGCCGACCTCATAATAGGATTCGCTGTCTTTGGCTAACGGATAGGAATCGGAGCTCCGGTATAAGGAGATGGAGAGGATCTCGGGATTCAATTCCCGGATCATGTCGAAATAAAAGGGCAAATCGTCGTGAATGGCCGTCGCATCGAGGTTGGCATAACGGGCCAAAATGATGTCGGATACCTCGATGGCCGAGGAGAAATAAGTCTCGTAATTGGTCAAGACCTGCTCGGAAGTGGCCTCGACCTGGCGGTAGTTCTCAGCGGCGACGTTCTGGGAATAGATGAAAGAGGTGCCGCCGACGGTCAAAGCGACTAGGCTTGCGAAGATGACCGAGGGCCAGATGGTCAAAGTGAATTTAAGCTGATGGCGCTTGTTCATTTTTCCGGTATTCCAAAGGCGAGACCCCGACGATCTTCTTGAAACAATGGGAGAAATAATACGGGTCGTCGTAGCCTAATTGCTCGGCTAGATCCGCCAAAGACAATGAACTGGTCAGCAACAGCCGCTTGGCCTCCTCCATCCGGAGGCTCGACAAGGCTTTCGTGAAGGAAGTGTCGTGCCGCTTGAGGATGGCCGAGACATAGGAAAGGCTGTAGCCCAGGTCATCGGCGAGCCGGGACAAGGTCAGATCGTTTTCCCGGAAGTGGGTCCTTAGATAACCCATCACCGAATCGAAAGCGGCGTCGACCCCGCCCTTGCGGCGTTCGCCGTTGATATCGATGACCCGGTCGATGACTTTGCCCAATAGTTCAGCGGTCTGCTCGACCCCGCGCGAGGAATAAAGCTTAGTCGCCAATTCGATATGGGTCATGAAGTCGGCGTAGAACCGATCGATGGCGACGCAGGCTTTCAAGATGGCGTCGAGGAGGTTATTGATGATGAGGAAATAGGAATCGCGGAAAGAAGGGCTCGCGATATTGGCCACCACTTTCTTGACCTTCGCCAAGGCCTCCTCTTTCTTGCCATAGAGGATGAGGGAAGTCAGTTCCCGGTACTCATTCTCATCGACCTTGCCGACCGAGGAGGGGGACTTCTGAAGGTCATCATAGAAGAGGACCACCGCCGAGCCGACGACCGTCCGATACTCGAGGGCGTACTTTGAATGGCGATATAGTTTCCGATAGGAGAACCCTTCGGCGAAAGAGCCATAATCGGAGATGCCTGAGGACAAGGAAAAGCCGGCCGATTTCTTGAATCGGGCTAAGATCCGCTCGACCCGCTTGGCCAAATCCTCCTTCTCGTATCCTTCATCGAAGAGGATCAGGACAATGGCAGAGGGTGGGGTGAAATATGAGAAGTGCCGCAAGCCGGAAAGCTCGTCTTCGATTAAAGGGGGCAAATCGGTTTCCAGCGATTCCCCTTCGGCGGCGGTGATCTCAATCTCGTCCTTGTCGGAGGAGAAAGAGAGGACCACCACCCCATCGCCATGGAGGTCGATGCCTTCTTCTGAAAGCTTCTCCCTGAATTGGGGGGTCGCGGCCTTGAAGGTCAAAAGTCTTTCGAGGTCGGCTTCCCGCTCCCTTTTCCGGCTCGCTTCCTTATCGACTTGGTTATTGGTCAACCGGAAGTAGTTATCGAGCTGAGCCACCGCCTTATCGAGGCAGGCGTTGAACTCCTCGGGATCGATCGGCTTGGAGATATAGCCTAAAGTGCCGAGCTCGATGGCTTTCCGGGCATAGTCGAAGGAATCAAAACCGGAGATGATCATCGAGCGGACGGCCGGCAGTTCCTCCTTGGCCCGTTCGATCAATTCCAGCCCCGAGACGAAAGGCATCTTGACGTCGGTGATGATGAGGTCTGGTTCTAAAGGGACACCATACATCAAGGCGTCGTACCCATTTTCATAGGAGCCAAGAAGATGGAAATCGGTCCGCTTGGACAATAAAGCCACGATCCGTTCCCGGATGCTTTTCTCGTCGTCGACCACGATCACGCTATACATATATAAAAGGATAAGAGGGTGCAGGAAAAAGCACAAGGTGGGCGGGTAAATTAATCGGTCAAACTCTGCAAAAGCCCAATATCAGGCGTAGATTTTGTCGGCTAATTCGGGATGATCGACGAAGGGATTCCGGTTCCCTTGGAATTCATAGATCCGGGAAATGCGCTGCTTTTCAAACTCATCGACCGGGTCGGCTTCATTCCATTCCAACAAGACCGAAAGCCTGCCCATGCTGACGTCATCGGCATTCTCGATGTCCTCGACCAGCGAAAGGAAATTGTAACGGAAGGCCATGTAGAAGAGGATCCGGGCTTGCTAATCGACTCATCGGCATAGATCAAGATCGGCCCCGCCTCCCCGTAGCTGATCTTGGTCATGTTGGAGATGAGCTCAGCTAACTCTTGGGTCAGGATGGTTTTTTCCGCTTCGAAATCGATATCCGCATAATACGGCTCGGGGGTGACCGCTTCGTAATTGGCTTCCGGCGCCACCCCTTCTCCCGGTTTGGCTGGGGTCAGATCATCCTCGGCTTCCGGAAGATCGAGATCGACGTCAGAAGGGACCAACAAGGTCAAGGAAAGGGAATAGAGGTAAACGGCTTTGGTCTGATTGGATAAGGAGAAAGAGAAGGAGGTGGTCGATAACGATAGATCCTCCTCCCCATAGCCGGTGACCGCCTTATTGGCCGCCACCTCAGTCGATTTCGTATACTCCCCGATGGTGACGTCGAATTTAGCGTCGGTATTGGTCTTGAAGGATACCTCATAAGACAAGAGGGTGACCTCCCCGGGAAAGGTCGTGGTCATGATGAACGGCTCTTTCGGCGGCTGTTTATTCGACCCTATTTGAACCCCCATCGACGCTTTGGCCGACGAACGGGGGTTTGGTAAACTCCCAGGTCAAACCGCCGATTTCCGTTGAGCCAGCAATAGTCTCATACCCCTTAGCTTGGAAATCGTCTTGGTTGAACTCGTGATAAAAGACCTCGGTCGTGCCCTCGGAAGAACCGCTATTGCTAGAGGATGCGCTCGAACTCGCGGAACCGCTTGAGCTTGATTCCTCCGAGGTCGGAGGCAAAGAGGACGAAGGGGACTCGCTAGGAGAAGTCGATGATTGGCTGGTCACGGGAGAGCAGGCCAAAAACAACGAAGACAAAAGAAACAACGGAGCAATTTTTCTCATGTTAATCCTTTCGGTTGCAAGCGAACTTCCGTCTTATTGTATGGGGGCTAATTGCAAAGAGAAAGAGACAATCGATTGTTAAAACCAGACAAAGTAACGCCATAATCAAACGATGTCTAAAACTCTAGATATTCATTGACGTTTCTGAATACTTAGAAGTGAGACAAAATTATCTTAGAAGTAAACGTAGAAGCGAACATAGAACTAAAGCAAAATTCATCCGATAATTTCTTGTGATTCGCAGCCTATTTTCTAAGATAAGAATTTCTGAAAATCAAGACATAAAATTTCCAAGAATTTTTTGGCTGACAAAATACATAATTCAAAAAAACGCCTTAAACCAAATTCAACGCCGACCTTTGAATCCTAATCTAAATCGGCAAACGCTTCGTCGAGGAAGGAAGCGAAATCCTTAACCCAGCCTTCGACCGGAGAATTTGCCCCGCGGCCGAGACCGTGATCCTCGAAATCCATGTAAAAGAACTTTCTTTTTACTGATTTTTCCGCTAATGCCAATTCCAAAGCATGCGAATTCATGCTCGGGACGCAACCATCATAAAGGCCGCACCAGCAATAGGTCGGGGGATACTTATCGTCGATATGCCGTTCGACGCTGAGCTTCGCTTGAGCCTCCCGGCTATCGGCCTGGCCCCCGAGAGCCCGTAAACGCCCGTTGCCATGGGTGGCCGACAAACAAGTGATGACCGGATAGCCAAGCCCCACCGCCGCTGGACGGTATTTCAGTTTCATCAGTTCCTGGTTTTGCTTTAGGCAGCAGGAAGCCGCCAGATGCCCGCCGGCCGAAAAGCCGACTAAGGCATAACGGCGATCCTCGCCGACGATCGAATGGATGGCCGAGGCCACATCGAGGAGCGGACGCGGGAAAGCGGCTTTCTCAGCGACCGAATAACCGATGACGTAAGCGCTATAACCGGCCTCATTAAGTTCTTTGGCCACGGGGTAACCCTCGACGTAACCGGCGACGATCAAATAACCTCCACCGGGCATGATCAAGACTTTCCCCTTTTCGTTTTCGACCGGATAGGAAAGATAACGGACGGCCGGATCCGTCGAAGTGGTCATCGCAAATCCTTCTTCCCCCATCCGCCTTAGGCAATCGTTCATCCCCTTAATCGCGTCGGGAACAAACCGGAGGGCGACTGAAAGGCGAGTCAAAGCCTCTCCGACCGTCAGTTTCCTCAGTTCCTCTTTGTTAACGCCCCGTAAAGGCAGGAAAAAGTCTCCGTATTTTTCGGCGAATTCGCTGTCGAGATAGGTAGCGAATGATGAATTCTCAGACAATTCCATCGATGGTCTCCTTGTTAAGGGAATAATAAATGAAACGCGCCATTTCTGTTAGTAAAAAGGGATGATACCCATAAGTAAGGCCGGCTGCGGAAATTGAAGGCCGCTAACGGCAACTGAAAAACCTATGACAAACGAACTATGGACGATCCTAATTCACCTACTCATCATATGCCCGTCATATGCCCGAGAGAGGACGTATGATCATCGAAAAGGCCCTAAGTATCGATAGTTTCTTCTATTCCGAAACTAAAACCCGCCTCTTAACGGGCGGGTATTGTTTGCTGATGGTGCCGCAAGCCGGAATCGAACCGACAACCTACTGATTACAAATCAGTTGCTCTGCCAATTGAGCTACTGCGGCTCAAAAGGATGGTGGGTGCTACTGGTTTCGAACCAGTGACCTCTTCCGTGTGAAGGAAGCGCTCTCCCACTGAGCTAAGCACCCATTGACGCCCCTTTCGGCAGCGCCCCCAAATTATAGGCGGTGCGCTCCCTATCTAAAAGAAATTTCGGCTTTCCCGACCCAGATAATGTGAAAAATGCGGCTAAATCAACCAAGCCGGGACATAATAGTTATTTTGGTCGATCGGCAAAACATCCTCAGCAAGGCAAACTACCGCCCCGGTTCCAATATGCAAACGGGGAGATTCTAAACCGCTAAACGTTTTTTCTATGGGATCAAGCACCCCGAAATTCTTGATTGCATTCCGGCCCGGGGAGACGGATTTTTTGATTTCAATCGGATTAATGATGCCATCTTGGAAAGGGAGCGGGACCACGGATGAATGTTGTGTAAGAGAAAAGCCCGGTCTCACCCCACCCCTAGGGGTGGCGGCCCGGGCTTGAAACCTAAGATGTAGCCTTCTATCCTTGCTGTTGCACCAAAAAGGAGAAAGCTACATGAGTGATTCTAATGCAAAAACGCCGGGCCAGGAAGCCCTTTCGCCTGCCATCGAGCTGATGAGGAAAGCTGTCCCTGGTCCTTCTCTCCGTTCTACAACCTGACCTGCCTTCCCATCTACCTGACCTGCCTGTTCACCTCCTACGATCACTTCGGGTGGGAGAAGACCCCACGAATCGCTTTCAGAAGAAGGACGGGTGAGAGCGAGGGGCGAAGGTCCGTGAGGATTTTCTGGTCGGATCTCTTCTATTCCTGCACCAAGCGTGACAGACCTGGCTCTTGAAGTGGGGATGGTGCCGACTCGATCGATTGTCTTTCGCTGAGTTTTCCGTTTTCGCCCGATTTTTCCACTTCTTCCCGTTTCGGCTCTGCCTTTCGTCCGCCTTGCAAAAAATCCTCCGTTTTCCTATGATTATCGTTGTGTTTCCAACGATTGAAAGGGTTGTCCCATGAAAAAACATTCCATTCTTTTCGGAACGATTTTCGTTGGCTTCTCGACCGGGCTCCTCTCCTCCTGCAACACGGTCGACGACGTCCACACGATCTCGTTCTATGATGACGCGACGTTGATCGGAGAGGTCCAGACGGCCGGCCGGGAAAGGATCTCCCTGCCGGAAGCTCCCGAGAAGGACCGCTATGAGTTCATGGGCTGGTATCTGGACCGCGGCGTCTGGACCGAAAGGCTGACGAGCGAGACCTTCATCGAGGAGCCGCTCCTTCAGGACATCAGCAGCTATGCCTATTATCGGGAATCCGCCGTGCCCGCCCCGACGGAGCATGCGATCCGCTTCTTCGTTGACGGCGCCCTCTACGACACGATCCTGACGGCCGGCAACGAGACGCTCGTCCTTCCGGAGGATCCCCAGAAGGAGGACTTCCGGTTCGTCGGCTGGTTCTTCGACGAGGGAACCTATCTCCTTCCCTTCGACGAGACCACCTATGCCAGCACCGCCCTTTCGGAAGACGTCTCCGTCTACGCTTCCTTTACGGCCATCGAGGACGGACCCAAGGAATACCGGGTCACCTTCGAGACGGACGGCGGAAGCGATGTCGCTCCGGTCGTCGCCTCGGTGATCGAGATCGAACCGGTGACGACGAAGAAAGGCCATACCTTCCGGGGATGGTATACGGAGGATGAGCTTCTCCACAAGGTCACCTTCCCCTATGCCGTCACCAAGGACCAGACCTTGTATGCCGGATGGGAAAAGAACGCCTACGACGTCCACTTCGAGCTCAACGGGGGAACCGGGGTCGAGGACGTCGTGACGGACCGCATCGAGACGGAGCCCATCCCCACGAGGGAAGGCTATCGCTTCCTTGGCTGGTACAAGGAGGAGGACCTCCTCCAGAGGATTTCCTTCCCCTATGAGGTGACGGAAAGCCAGACGCTGTATGCGGGCTGGGAGAGAATCACCTACCGGGTCCACTTCGAGCTCAACGGAGGAACGGGCGTCGAGGACATGGTCACCGCCTCCATCGAGACGGAGCCCATCCCCACGAAGGAGGGGGCGACCTTCCTCGGCTGGTTCACCGAGCCGGAACTCGTCCACATGGTCACCTTCCCCTACGAGGTGACGAAGGACCAGACCCTCTACGCGGGCTGGGAAGAAATCGTCGAGACGGAGCTGAAGTTCACCGTCGACAGCGAAGGCGTCCTGACTTCCGTGGAGGGCATCGACGAACAGCACGCCGAAGTCGAGGTCCCCTCGCAGGTCGACGGCATCGTGGTCAAGGAAATCGGCCAGAAGGTGTTTGCCAACAACGTCCATCTTAGGAAGCTCGTCCTTCCCGACACGGTCGCCCTCCTGGGCCATCAGATGTGCTACGGATGCACGAGCCTGACGGAAGTCGTCCTTCCGGACGCCGTCACGACCATTCCGGACTATGCCTTCGAGAAGTGCACCTCCCTGACGACGATCAACGTTCCTTCTTCACTGGAGGTCATCCGCTCGGAAGCCTTCTCCGAGACGGCCTTGAAGGAGTTCGTCGCACCCGATTCGTTCCGTGAAATCTGGTCCTACGCCTTCCAGGACTGCAAGGACCTGGAGAGGGTGGAGCTCAACCGGACGGAGTCGATCGGCAGCATGGCCTTCGAAAACTGCGAGAAGCTTTCGTCGATCCGTCTCCCCGAGGAACTGAACTCCGTCGGCACCTTCGCCTTCTCCGGTTGCCATTCGCTGACGGACATCTCGATGCCGAGCCGCCCCGTCGCCGTTCCGAATTCGCTCTTCTATGACACTGGATATGCCAACGATCCTCAGAACTGGGACCAGGGCGTCCTGTCTGTCGACGGATACCTTCTCCGCTGCAACGAGGACCTTCTGGACCAGACCCGCTATGTCGTCCCGGAGGGAACGATCGTCATCGCGGAAAACGCCTTCCAGAACTACGGGAAGACGATTGCAAGCCTCGTCCTTCTCGAAGGGCTTCAGCTCATCGGGAAGTCGGCCTTCTCCGGAATGTCCGCCCTCAAGGACGTCTCGCTTCCGGATACGATCCGTTCCATCGGCTACGACGCCTTCGGCTCCACGGGCATTGCCGGCGATTCCTCCCGCTGGGAAGGGAACGGCCTCTACGTCGGAAACTGGCTCGTCGCCGTCGAGAACACGAAGCTGACCGAATTTGCCGTCCGGGAAGGAACGATCGGCATCGCCGACGGAAAGGATACATCCCTCTTCCCGACGCGGGCTCAGTCCATCCAGACCCTTACCCTCCCCTCGACGCTGAAGTATGTCGGCGTTCGCAGCTTTGCGCGTCTGAAGATCAAGGAGCTGACGCTCCCCTCTTCCCTGGAGACGATCGGAGAGGGCGGGTTCAAGTCCTGCTCCTTCCTGAAGAGCATCAACCTCGAAGACTGCACGAATCTCCGCTCGATTGGCTCGCTGGCCTTCAGCGAGGCTGCCCTGAACGAGGTCACGATTCCGGAGAGCGTCGAGACGATGGGTGAGCTCGTCTTCAACCACAACACCATCGACCTCTTGGTCCGCTGCCAGGCGAGCGAAAAGCCTTCCGGCTGGGACGATGACTGGAACTTCTCCTATCGTCAGGGTGTGACGATCACCGTGGAGTGGAAGGCGAACTGAGCTTTCCTTCTTCCAGAAGGAGTTCCTCGACGAAGACGGTCAGTTTTCCGCTTCGATAGTCGACGACGTCGGATCCGAAAAGCCGTGTCTTCGATAGTAGAAGTAGTCGCAATCGGAATCAGAGGTCAGGAAAATCTTCCTGGCCTTTTTTCTCGATAGTCGTTCAGGACGGTCGTCAGAAGCCTCCTTCCGGTGACCACGAAGAAAGGATCTCGCCGTCGTACTCGGCCTTCCTCCCCTTCGTCCTATCGTTAAAATTTTCATACAATTCAGATTTGACTTTTCAATCCCTAATTCGAATTCAATTGATTAGTAGAAGAGCGTTATTTTTTGTTTGAAACAGAAAATATATTAGGATCTCAAATAAAAGTTTCCCAAATCATTGAACTATAGCCGGGTGCTTTCTGGGCCTGCCGACCAGCTTGCTAGTAAGCCAAATCTCTTCACGTAGAACACCACTATCAATAATACCTTGTCCAACGCCACGTTCATTCATATATCCATGAGCCGAATCAAGATGCCTATATCCTGATTCTAGAGCAGAGGTTGCAGATTATTCCCTTACGGTTTGATTTAAAATTCCTAAATCCCATTTTCTAGTTCTTGAACTTGCGTCCCTAATCCAAATTGTGGCATCTCTATTCCATTATTTAAAGTTAGTAAAGGTACTCCATCGATAAACGAAATATTAGAATTGCTTTGCGGACCATCCCCTGGTGCTTCCACTAATGAGGCTGAAAAATAAATTCCCAATCCATCAACCCATTCGATGACGTCATCATCCGAAACGCTTGAGCGGAATCTTTGCGGATCGAGCCACGTGACGCTTTCATCGTCTTCGGTCAACGGGGTAAGATTCCCGAGCGTGTATCCGGAACTTGCAGAAGTCCCAAATGGTATGATTGTTTTGTTTGAGAAATCGTTGCTGGCAACAAAGTCTTCGATGACCCAGCTGAGTTCCTGCCACCAAACCGGTGCGCCAATAAAAACGTAATCGGCATCGGCGAATTCCTCGAAATCGACATCCACAAGCTCAATGTTCACGTCCTCGCCGGCGATAATCCTATTATGTTCCTCGACGACTCTGCTGCTTTGGTTCCCATAATTAAGGTCTGCGCTTGTATAGGGATCGACAGGTTCAAGTTCATATATTGCCGAATCGATATGGCCGGCTATGGTTTGCGCGACCCTTTCGGTGTTTCCCGTCGCAGAGAAATAAACGACGATTGCGTTTCCTGCCTTTTCTTCGCTTCCACCTGTATTCGAAGAATCGCCATTGTTCCCTGTATCTGGATTTCCGCTATCAGTTTGATTTCCCGAGTCGCCTCCGTTTGCAATAGACGAATCATTAGTCGAGCAGCCGACCAAGGAGATAGCCCCGATCAAAGCCGCTACAGTTAAGAACGCCTTTTTCATTTTATTTCCCCTCCGTTCTTTATTGTTTGTTTCTTCTTTCGACAATCAGCTGTCCGAACCACTCGATCATGGCAGGATCCTGATGGCTGAAGAAAGATGATGTTTTCGTGTCCAAAGTCTCGATGAGCTTCATGTCATCGCCGTCGAGTTCAAACGAATAGATATCGAAATTCTCCTTGATTCGCTCTTCATGGGTTGATTTGGCCAAAGAGACGATCCCTCTTTGATAGAGCCAACGAAGAATGACCTGGGCAACGCTTCTATCGTGTTTCTTGGCAATACTCATCAAGGTCTCGTTATGGAACATATTATTTCTACCTTCTGCAAAAGGTGCCCAAGCTTCCAAGATGACACCGTATTTATCAGCCCACTTTTTGGCTTCGATTTGCTGATTGAATACATTGACTTCAATTTGATTAACCATCGGTTTAATATCGGCGAATAAACAAATATCTACGAGCCTATCAGGATAGAAGTTCGAAACTCCGATAGTTCTGACCTTGCCTTCTTTATAAAGTTTTTCTAAATCTCGGTAAGCACCGTAATAATCTCCAATCGGCTGGTGAAGCAAAATCAAATCGAGATAATCTGTTTTTAATTTTCTTAAGGATTCAATAACCGAATCATAGGTCTTGCCTTCCCCATAATGATCGATCCACACCTTTGTGGTCAAGAAGATGTCTTTTCTTGGCACATCGGTTTCGGCCAATGCTTCTCCGACTTGTTCTTCGTTAAAGTAAGATTGAGCCGTGTCAATATGACGATACCCGGCTTTCAGGGCTGCTAAGACGCTCTTTTTGCAATCTTCCTTGCTGACTTGATAAACGCCAAAGCCATTGGCGGGGATTTCTACCCCATTGTAGAGTTTTAAAGTTTCCATAATTATTTGTCCTCCATTTTTCCTATAAAATTAATGTGTTTCTTTACGCCCTTGTTAAACAATCCGTCTACAAGATTCAAATCATGATTTACTTCCAATATATCTTTTTTGCTGTTGACCATATATTGAGGATCGTTCGTGTAACTATTAGCGAACAAAACAACCTTCCCTTTATATGTTTTTAGTTCCTCTATAAAAGTTAAAACCGGCATCGGGACCGTATACCACCAAATCGGAGCGAACAGCAAAATCGAGTCATAGCCACCAAAGTCAATATCTAGCTTTTTGATTTCGGGATGAATGTGTTTGCTGACTTCGTCCTTGGCTTCCACGTATGCGCATTCGTTATAGTCCTTGCTATAAGGCGTTTCTCTTTCGATTCTAACGACATCGAAGTTAAATTCCTTATTTACTTCTTCCACTAGCCTTTTTGTGTTGTTTGACCAGCTGAAGTATGCGACTAATGTCTTCATTTCTCTACCTCCGATTAAATTTTAAATCCTAATCGCCAAAAACGTTTATATCGATTGATTAGTGTAGTATAACTATTACGAATAGTAGGTGATAAAATGTTAGATTCATATCTTCTGGAATATTTCAATGCCGTGGCTGAGGAAGGGACGACCCTTAAAGCCAGCGAAAAGCTTAATGTCTCTCAGCCTTCCGTTACCAAAGCCATCCAAAAGCTCGAATACGAATTGGGAATAGATCTTTTCGATAGAAGGCCAAACAAAATAGTTCTGAACGAAAATGGAAGAATTATTTCTGAATATATAAAAGACGCCATCTCAATCGACAAGCGAATAAGGGAAAAGGCCAAGGAACTCAAGCGAAAGTCTTTGACCATCCATGTTGAAATGACCGCGCCCGGCCCAACATTCAAATACCCTGATTTCTTCTATTTTGAAAAAGACAACAATCCCCAAACCTTAGAAATAAAAGATGAGAAGAAATGTATCAATGACGTCATCTCAGGCATTGCGGATGTTGCCTTCATCAATTCAAAAATCCAAACAGAAGGCATTTATTGCGAGAAAATAATGGACGAAAAATTATATGTCTATCTTCCAAAAAACCATTTTCTATGCAAAAAATCGGAGGGCGTAACTTTTGAGGAGTTAGATGGTCAATCTTTCCTGATAGCCAAAGACTTAGGTCCTTGGGACAAAATAGTCGAAACCCATCTAAAAAAATCAAAATTCTTTAGGCAAGAACAAGAAAACCTCTCTGAAATCGTTAGTGCTTCTTCTATTCCTGGCTTCGCCACAAACATATCGCTTAAGTTCAGGAACGAACCTAACAGAGTAGTTATACCGATAATCAGCGAAGACACTACAATAACTTTCTACGCCATTTGCAAAAAAGATAAATTGCATATCTTAAGAAAAATTCAAAAATGAAAGAAGCCAAGGATTTACTCCCCGACCTCTACCTTAATTTCTATACCAGATAAGAATATGAACGTTATGGATTTGTCTTTATGAACCACTGCTTTCTCTAGATTGAAGCCGAATATAGCGTCATCAAAATCAGTAATCAGTTCGCCTTTTTTAAGCGTTTCTATGAAGATGAATATTCAATAGTGCACACCTGCCGTTTCAAAGTGAGCCCTAAAAATGGTGGTTTTTCATTGAATTTTAGAGATTTCGGCTTCAACTATTACAACGCCGTAATTTTAAAAAGTGGCCATTTAAGCCTAAAATCAAAAAAGTCTGCACACCCCTAGTCATCGGCTAAGAATGTATCAGACATGTCGTTCTAATATGCCTACATACTACGCTTTTGATACATTGCAAACCCTTACAACGGCAACAACGGCAATTTTTAAATGCTACAAATTTACAACAATTTTTTTCATTATTTGAGATGCTGAAGCCGCCTAACTATTATGAGCTAGATGGCAATTAGCATTAATCTTCGTTTTTTTCTTCTACGATTTCCCAATGACCGGTTCTATTAGACCCGACTCTTCTAATTTTTTTAGAGTTTCCAATTACTCTAGCGACAGTTTTATTTGATTTGCCTATTATTTCAGCAAGTTTCGTCTGTTTAATATTGGGCGACTTTTTAATGGCTTCTATTATTTTATCTTCGTCTGAAATATTTTCATGATTGAGGACATCATTGCGGACATTGAGGACATCATTGCGGACATTTTCCCTATCATTATTAGCCTTAAAGAAGTTAAGATCAGGCAATTCAACAATGAAAGAATGTTCGAGATTATCTAAGATCGGCTTATGTTCCTCGTTTTGATAAGCTTCGTTAATTCTTTTCAGTCCCTTGCCATAATTCTCAATAAATCCAAGCATATGAAGAATTTTTACAAGACCCGGATTTCTAAATGATTGTTGTCCTCTCAAAACTTCATTCAAACTGTATTTATAAATTGAGCCGGGGTTTGAAATCTGGGCTTTGTCTTTGAAGAACTCAATTTTTATATTTGAAGGAAAAGAATAATCAGCGTGGCAAATGGCGTTTAATATTGCCTCCCTTAAACTGACTCCAGGAAAGGATTGCGTCTCGATTCTTTGAGCTTGGTAAGGCACTATGACTGCAGAGGTAGTATTCATCATTTCTGCGTATTCAAGCACCTGATCGGCCATCTTGATTATTGAGCCGGAAAACTCTTTTTTCTTCAAGAAATTGAGATGTTCGTCATAGGACGCAAATTTGATTTCAATTGGGCATTCTTCACTTATCAAAAGCCCTAAATTAGTATAATTGCCATCCAAATCCACGATACCCAACGTCAAAAAGTTATCATTTCCGAACTCAATATGCTTGGAATTGAAATATATCTCAGCCGTAGTAAAAGTCAGATTTTGATTCGGAGACTTATCCTTTTCCCATAGCCAACCACTACTGTCTCGAATCATCGTTAAAATTTCATCGTCAGTGGCAGGTCTTTTACTTCTTCCAACTCTAATGTATGTACCGCTTGGCTTAGGGCCTTTTTCAGTTAGGTAGTAAGGCTTAGAATCTCCTTCTTTTACATAAATAGCAAGGACGCCATCTTCGTTATAAGAAAAAACCACCTTATTTCTAGAATTAGGTTTTATATTGTTTGTGAGAATCGCAGAAACTTTTTCATCATATTCGTCTCTCAAACCTTGCGGAATGCCTGCTACATTTCCATTGTCGTCTACTCCGATATAAATAGTTCCGCCATGGGCATTCAAAAAAGCGATGATTTCTTTATCTAAATCTTTTACCATTTCTCGCTTAAGTTCTACTCTATCGCTTTCTTCGTATTTCATTATAAAAACACCTGCTTTCTTAGCTAAGTTAATTATAACTAAAAAAGGCCATTTTTCCATATCTTATACAAATTTATAACTATAAAAAGTCCAAGGAATCACTCCTCAGCCTTTATCGTCGTTTCAAATCCTGAATAGAACTTGAATGTTATTGATTTATCTTTATGGACTATCGCTTTCTCTAGATTGAAATTGAATATCGCTTCATCAAAATCAGTAATGAGTTCACCTTTTTTTAAGCGTTTCTATAAAGATATTTAATTTACTTATTTTTAATTTGATTTCATTCTTTTTTGCTATTAATGAATTAAGTTCAATTTCTTTGTTTTTATAAATATCTTCAAGTTCTGCATACTTTTTGCCAAATCGTTTGGTCTTGCTGCGTGGCCGTATTCATCTTAACGAGTAATTTAAACTCTCTGTTCATATCATTGAGTTCATTAGATAATGCTTCTATTTGCTTATCCAAAGATGATGCATCAAGAGCTTTGCTTACTGCTTCTATAAGTTTAGTAATAAGAAGGTCTTTACTCTTAATCATCTCGTTATAGACTTTATGAACATTGACTTCGCTTGTGGCTCTTTTCCAAAGATGGCTCTTAGAAGTCTTTCTTCCTTACTTTCCATAACTAGCCTCCTTGGTTTCTTCGATTGTGACGCTTTTAACTGAATCCCCTGGAACAATGATGGCTACCTTACTTGCATCGCCAATTACGTCTTTTACTTTTGCGTCTGGTGATACTTTCTTATAGGTAACTATTCTGCTCTTAGGAGACGCGTTAGAAACGCCAATGTTTAATTTGTGTTTCATAACTTTTTCCTTCTTATAGTTTCTAGAGAAGAGCGAACACTGCCCTTCTCACCATATGGAGATTTGGATGGTATTTTGATGGGGGTATAAATTGAAAAAAGTTAAAAAAATATTTATGAGCAACAAAAAAGACCACCTAGCTCAATAAGAACCAGATGGTCAATCAATATTAGTAAAAAGGACAGGGTGTGCAGTTTCCGTTGTTGGGGGTGTGCAAGGGTGTGCAAAATAAGGGTTGCCGTGTAATAGTGCACACCTGCCGTTTCAAAGTGAGCCTCAAAAATGATGGTTTTTCATTGAATTTTAGGGATTTCGGCTCCCACTATTACAACGGCGTAATTTTAAAAAGTGGCCATTTAAGCCTAAAATCAAAAAAAAGTCTGCACACCCCTAGTCATCGACTAAGAATGTATCAGACATGTCGTTCTAATATGGTGGGCCTTAATGGGCTCGAACCATCGACCTTGCGCTTATCAAGCGCACGCTCTAACCAACTGAGCTAAAGGCCCAACCCTGCGCGAAACGCGCTCACATACTATAGACCAAGGGGTGGCAAGGGGCAAGAAAAATAAAAAAGAAAATCCCCGCCGTTTCCGGAGGGGATTCCCATCTTAGGCTAATAGGCGTTCGTAAGTCCCGCCGCCGACGAATTCTAAGACCAAATAGGTACCATCATCCCGAGCTTCTTCCTTAACCTTGGCCAAGGATTCGCCCCGCTGCTCGATTTCGATGAGGTAGACCGTCGCCCCATTCTGGGTGGTCTTGAGGATCTCGATTTCCTTTTCCTTCCCGTTTTCTTCGATCTCGAAGCTGACCTCGATAGAGCCATTCCGCCCGATCTCGATGCCGAACTCCTTTTCTAAGACGGTCCGGCCATTCTGGACCAGTTCGAGCTCGTATTCGTTCTCGTCGTTCTCGCTTTCCTGGGTGAAGGAGATGTAGTTCTTCCGATCGGTTCGGAAGATAAACTCCATCGAATCCTCGACTTCTCTTCCTTCGGTCTCGACCTCGTGATGGCCGATGAAGTCGAAGGATTGATCGCCTTTATAGGCCACCCCTTCATAACGGGTGTATTCGGCGATCTCTTCTTCGTGGTCATCCCGATCGACTTCGGTATGCTCGGCGACCTTGTTGAAGTAGAGGCGGTATTCCTCCCCTTCGAGGGTGAGGGAGTAGAGGGTTTCGTAGTTGGCATCATCGGATTGCAGCACCTCGATGGTCGAGGGGTTGTAACCGATGATCGAATCGAAGTCTTCGATGTAGGAGAAGATCTCATCGGCGAGGGCGGCTTCTTCGCTCGGGGTATAAGCCGCTTGCTTGGCCATGATTTTTGGGGCGGAGACCGAGCTGCTAAGCATATCGAGCCCCATAACCGCCTGGCTCATAAGCAGAGCCGATTCATTGGACCCGCCAAGAGAGGGAGTGTTCCCGGGGGTGAGGTTGGAGGATTTATCGCCATTCGCGGAAGCGGCGCACCCGAGGAGGGCGAAGGCCGGAAGGGCGAAGAGGAGGGATTTGAGTTTGGAATGTTTCATAATGTGTTTCCTTTCCTTACGCCCACCAAACGCTTCAAAGGCCCGCTTTATTACACAAAAAACGGAAAAATTTTAAAAATGCCGATGCCATCGAAACAATTTTTAGTTAGAAAAAAGCCCCGATCCGTTGACCGAGGCTGCTATATATAAGGATTAGGCGCTTAAGGCGGCGATGACGATGATGATGGCGATCAGGGAGACGAACAAGCCCACCAAGGAGGTGATGAAGCCAGTCAAGCCGAAGGGCCCGCCTTTGTAAATCTTTCTTCTTCCTGATAAGCAGAGGCCAACGATGGCGGCCACGAAACAAAGGAACGGGAGGAAGAAAAGGAAGAACAAGGAGAAGAAATTCAAGGAAACGGAGCAAATGCCAAGAACCATCGAGGCGATGGCGGCCCCGCCTTCCTCCTTCTTATCAGATGGCGCGGAACTCGGCTGGTTCAATGGTTTCCCACAGCTCGGGCAGAAGCGAGCCTCATCGTCAATTTGGCGCCCGCAATAAACGCAATATTTCATAACGAGAGGATTATACTCCCCTGGTCAAGCGAAGACCAAAATGAGGCCGAGGACGAAGAGCAAGGTCATGATGACGCCCCCGATCGTGGCTAATAAGGATAAGACGAACCCCGCCATCCCATAGCCTTTTTGCTTATAAAGCTTATTCCGGATCGCGCAGCATAAGCCCAAAACACCGCAGATGAGGCCGATGATGAATAAACTCCAGAGCCCTTCGGCAAAGAAAGAGAAGCCGTCAAAGATCAAGCCGACGATCCCGAGGACGATCGAACTAACGCTGGCTAAATCGGCTTTGCCGTCCGCCTTCTTAGCCGTTTGATTCGGAGCCGGCAATCCATTGGGGCTGAAAGCATCAAGACGCCGCCCGCATTGGGAGCAATAGACGGCCTCGTCATTGTTGGGATAACCGCAATAGGGGCAGGTATGCATATAAGAATTATATCCTATCGGATAAGGTTGATATCCGAATCCTCAAAAGAGAAGGTATAAGTCCCATCTTGGTTACGTTTTACTTTCATCTCCAACTCGATCTCCTCGATCCCCGGGCCTTCTTTGGAATATTCGCATTCATAGCCTTTGCTCATATCGCCTAGATATTCGAAGGAAACGCTGGTTTCGATTCGATCTTCGATGATGGTAAGCTCGGTCTCATTCTCCAACCCTTCGATCTCGACCTCGTATTCGATGGTCTTGATATGCTTGCCATTGGAGAAGAAAGAGTATTCATAGGAATTCTCAATCTCATCCTCCTCGCTTTCCATCTCGTGTTTAGACTCGATCCAGGTCGAATTGGATAAATAGACGGCGACCTCGATCTCCTGTTCCCCCTGCTCGATCTCTTTTTTGCCGACGAGTTGGTATTCTTCCCCGTTATTCAGATCGCGGATGGTCCCCTCATAAAGGTATTCGCCTGGTTCCTTCCCCGGGGTCTCATTGAAGTCAAGGTCAAAGACCGCTTCATCATTGAAGAGGATCTCAAACCCTGAATCCTCATCCAGGAGGAAGGTAAAGGCGTCTTTTTCCGAGAAAGAAGCGACGACATCCATATAGGACACCACCTCGTCGGCCACTTGATCGGCTAACTCTTCGCTTATCCGTCTTCCTTTCCGCATATCGGGAGAAAGGTCCTCGACCATGGCGACGGTCGATAAGGCCTGATAGCCAAAGGCGTTCATCTCCTTTTGGGTCAAGTTATAGGTAAGCGAGGGCGAAGGAGGAAGGGAGCTTCCCCCATCGATGATGTCGCGGTTTCTTAAGCCCAAAGGCACCCCGATGGCGACCCCTAAGACCAAGACCGCCGCCCCGCCAGTAAGAAGGGGGATCAACCAATTCGGCTGCCTCTTTCTCTTCGGTTCTATGATAGTTAAAGTGTCAGGCAACTTATCGAAAGTGGCCTGCATGTTATCGGGCACGTCGATAGAGGAGGCGCTTTGCCGGAGTCGATTTTTGATGTCGCGGTTTTTCATAAGCGATTGCTCTCCTCCTTCCTGAGTTTCTTCATCGCTCGGTGGTAACTGACCAGGACCGAGGATAGTTTCTTCCCGACGGTCTTGGCGATGTCGGCGAACTTCATCTCGTCGATGACGTGCAGGATGACGATTTCCTTCTCCTCCGGTTTGAGTACCTCGAGCATCTTGTCGATGCCTTGGTAATCAGTATAGGTATCGTAAGTGCCGGAAGAAGAATGGGCCTCGTCCTCATAACTCAAGCTCTCCTCCCGTTTCCTTAATAAGGAATAGCAGTAATTCCGGGCAATCGTGGCTAGGAATGACAACGGATTGCTGTTAGGAGAGTAGGAAGATAACTTCTCGATGCATTGGACATAAGTCTGTTGGCAAATGTCCTCGGCATCCTCTTTCTGCCCGACTAAGCCAAGGCAGATATAAAAGATCTTCCGATGGGTGAGTTCATAGAACGAGGGGAAGGAGGAGAGGTCCCCGCCTTGGAACCGCCGCATGTGGGCATCGAGTTCTTTAATTAAGGGATCCATGGTCTCCTTCGCCTACCAAACGCTTCTGAAGTCGATTTTATTACAAAAAACGAACATTTTAAGAAGAAGACGCTCATTAATTGACGGCAAGGGAGACGAACGGCAGGAAAACGCCGTGGTTTTGGCTGAAAACTCTTAGACATTAAGTGAGCTTAAGTCAACCCCCGGGGCCGAAAACCCGTAATCCCGGTTGTCCAAAAACATCAGCATGTATATCGGGTAATAAATTACCTTACCCTCGGTCTCGACGTTATAGGGGGAGAAGACCATCGCTTCTCGATATTCGTTATAGAAATTATCCAAGGCCTTATGGGTCTTGTAGGAAGAACCGCTTTTGATTTCGATCGGCAAAAGGGCGCCGTCTTTCTCAATCACAAAATCCAGTTCACCCCGGCTCTTGGAGTTGACGTAATAAAGCGGGAATCCGTGCTTATCGAGTTCATTGGCGGCGAAGTTCTCGAATAAGGCCCCCAGGTTGACGATGTCGCGGTCTCCCAAAATGGAAAGGGCGGTCGAACGGCCATATTGACGGGTCAGAAGCCCAACGTCGCTTAAGAACAATTTGAAGAGGCTGTGCTTAACGCTGCCAAGCAAGGGCAAGACAAATTCCCGAGCGTTAAGGCAAGGGACCGCCACCCCCGCCGATCTTAGCCACTCAAAGCCCTCTTCCAAGCGGACATAGTTCTTATACTTGAGCCCGGGCTTATTCAAATCATCGATGACATAACGCCGATTCCCCTTCAATAATTCGGTGGGGATCAGATCGTACAACGAGTTCAGGCAAAGGCGGGAGCCGGCCTCATACTTGGTGAAATCGCTTTTGTATAAACGAATAATGTCGCTTTGAATCGCCCCGACCCGGCCGACGTCCTGACTGTGGAAATACTCATCGACCGCGCTCGGCATTCCCCCAACCAACAGGCAAAGGTAGAAAGAATCCATCAATGCTTGATGAATCGAATCGGGCACCGGTTGCCGATTGGCAAAGCAATCCCGGAGCAAGGAGAAAACCTCCTCCCCCAATCCGGAAGCGATATACCATTCCTCCAAGTCGAGCGGATACAAATCGATATAAGTCAGAAAGCCGACCGGGGCCGACCGGATGTTTTTAAGCTCGATCCCAAGAAGCGATCCGCTCAGGATAAAGCGGTATTGGTTCTTCAATACCAAAAACTTGATGACCGTGACGAGTTCCGAGGCTTCTTGAATCTCGTCCAGGAAAACGATGGTTCCTTTTTCCAAGGGGTGACCGGCGGCGATCTGCAGCACCATGCTCGTCTCCTCCGCCCCCTTCTTAGCGCTTTCGTTTAGGCTTTTGGCCAAAGCGGCATCGTTGAGCAGATTCATTTCAAAGAAGGAACGGCCGGATTTAGCTAAACAATGATGAATCAGAAAGGATTTACCCGCTTGCCGGACGCCGCTGACGAGTAAGGCGTTCCGACCATTTTCGATCCAATCATCGATATGTTTTTCCGCTTTTCTAAATAGCATACATAAATATTAGCATTTTCTCAGAAAATATCGAATGTTTTCGAACATTTTGCAAATTATTCCTTAATTATTAGCCTAGTTTTGCAAAATATTCCGACAAACAACAAGCCATTTTGCAAAATATTCCATGAAAAAATCCCGAGGAATTCCGCCCACGTTTCGTCATATATGCAGTGGTAACCTAAAAGTGGACAAATCAAACCGAGCCTGTGCACAGCGCCGGGGCGATGATATGACAGAGCCCGCCGCATAGGCGGACGGAAAGGAAAAGGAATGTACAGCACGAAGGAGGAAAGGATCGCCATCG
>CALVUF010000002.1 GCA_944363525.1 uncultured Bacilli bacterium | reverse complement strand
GGAAGGGCACTTAGCAGGACCCGGCGGAGGGCGTTGCCGACCGTGATGCCGAATCCTCGCTCAAGAGGTTTGACGACGAATTTGGCGTAATGCTCGGATTCATCGTTGACTTCGACATTGATGTTGACCGGCTCGAAGGGGTGCGGGAGCTTGAGCTCCGGAGCCAAGGAGTCGGGGTTTTTCGCGTTTGCCATTTATTTACCTCCTGATGGTTAAGCGGAATAGCGGACTAGCCGCGAGGACGCTTCGGGGGACGGCATCCGTTGTGGGGGATCGGGGTGGTGTCTTCGATCGAGAGGACCTGCAGCCCGACGGTCGCGAGGGCCCGAACGGCCGATTCGCGGCCGGCGCCGGGTCCTTTGACCTCAACGTCAACCTGGCGGAGGCCTTGGTCAAACGCGGTCTTGGCGGCCGCTTGGGAAGCGAGCTGCGCGGCGAACGGGGTCGATTTCTTCGCCCCTTTGTAGCCGAGGGCACCAGCCGAGCTCCAGGCGATGACGTTGCCTTGCTGATCGGTAATGGTGACGATGGTGTTGTTGAAGGTGGCGTGGATATGGGCGACGCCGCGGGTGAAGCTCCGCTTGATCTTCTTCTTGCGGGCGGTGGTGGATTTGCCTTTGGTCTTAGTGTTAGCCATTTTCTTATCCCTCCTTACTTAGTCGCCTGCTTCTTGTTGGCGATGGTCTTCCGCTTGCCCTTGCGGGTCCGGGCGTTGGTCCGGGTCCGCTGGCCGCGAACCGGGAGGCCCCGTTTATGGCGGATGCCGCGGTAGCAGCCGATTTCGGTGAGGCGTTTGATGTTGAGGGCGGTCTCCCGGCGGAGGTCGCCTTCGGTGTGGTACTTGCTGACCTCGTTCCGGAGAGCGGTCAATTGCTCATCGGTGAGGTCCTTGGTCCGGATATCGACGTCAACCCCGGTCGCGGCGCAGATTTTCTCCGCGGTCGAGGGGCCGATGCCGTAAATGTAGGTGAGGGAAACGACGATGCGCTTCTCGTTGGGGATATCGACCCCGACAATACGTGCCATATTCTGTTAACTCCTTTTGGCTCAACCCTGACGCTGCTTATGCTTGGGGTTGGAGCAGATGACCATGACTTTGCCATGGCGCCGAATGACTTTGCATTTATCGCAAATCGGCTTGACGGACGGTCTGACTTTCATTTTTTTACTCCTTTAGTTCCGATGACGGAACGTGATGCGCCCACGTGTTAAATCGTAAGGTGAGAATTGGACCGTGACCCGATCGCCGGGGAGAATGCGGATGTAATTCATCCGGATTTTGCCCGAAACGCAGGCTTGGACCACGGCTCCGTTGGCGAGCTTCACCTTGAAGTTGGTGCCGGGAAGGCACTCGATGACGGTCGCCTCGACTTCAATGCAGTCCTCTTTGCTCAAGTTGCTTCCTCCTTTTTAGAGTTGGGTTAGGATCCGATAACCGGAACTGGTGACGGCGATGGTGTTCTCGTAATGGGAGGTTAAGCCCCCATCCTTGGCTACCACCGTCCAGCCATCCTTCATGATCCGGACGGCGTTATGGTGCTCGAGGATCATCGGCTCGATGCAGATGGTCATCCCTTCCCGGAGAATCGGTCCGGTGCCAGGCTTACCATAGCAAGGAATGTAGGGATCCTCATGCATCGAGGTCCCGATTCCGTGGCCGGTGAAGTCCCGGGGGACCGTGCAGCCGTATTTGGCCGCCGTCGCCTCGATGGCGTGGCTGACGTCGCCCAGATGCACCCCCGGTTTGACTAAGGCCACCGCGGCTTCGAAGCACTCCTGGGCGATTTTAATCATCCGGAGGGCCCGTTCGCCGCAAATGCCGACCGGATAAGTCCGGCAGGCGTCCCCGACGTAGCCATTTTTCGTGGCGCAGAGGTCGAGGGAGACGATGTCGCCGTCTTTCAATATCTTTTTGGCCGAGGGGATCCCGTGGAGGATGACTTCGTTGACCGAGGCGCAGATGCTGGCCGGATAGCCGCAGTAGCCGAGCTCGGAGGGGATGGCCCCTTCGCGCCGGATGACGGCTTCGGCGGCGTCATTTAGTTCAAGGGTGGAGACCCCGGGTTTGACCAGGGGCCCCACTTCCTCAAATACTTTGGCGACCACGCGCCCGGCTTCGGCCATCAACTCAATTTCCCGAGGGGATTTGATGATGATCACTTAAGCGCCTCGAGCTCGGCGGAGATTTCGCCAAGCAATTCCTGAAGCGGCTTGGTCCCGTCGAAGCATTTATAGAGCCCTTTGGCTTTATAGAAGTCGACGAGCGGCTGGGTGGACTTGTAGTAATTGTCGAGCCGCGTCTTGAAGGACTCGGCGTTGTCGTCTTTCCGCTGAATGAGCTCGGCTCCGCAGCGGTCGCAGATGCCCTCGACCTCCGGCTTCATCGTATCGACGTGATACGAGGCCCCGCATTTGGGGCAAACCCGTCTTCCGGAGATCCGGCGGATGAGTTCAGCTTCCGGCACTTCGAGGTCGATGACCAAGGTGACCGGGCGGCCGATCTCTTCGCCCATCTTCTCCAAGGCCTCGGCCTGGGGGATGGTCCGGGGGAACCCGTCGAGAAGGTAGCCAGCGGCGCAATCGTCTTGGCTGAGCCGCTCCTTGACCAAGGCGCAGGTGACGTCATCGGGGACAAGGTCGCCCCGGGCGATGATGGCCTGGGCCTGCAGACCCAACGGGGTCTTCTTGGCGATGGCTTCCCGGAACATATCCCCGGTGGAGATATGGGGGAGATGGAACTTATCGACGAGATGGGTGGCCTGGGTGCCTTTGCCGGCGCCCGGGGGGCCCATAAGGATGATGTTGAGCATTATTGCATTCCTCCCGATACTTCTTCGAACGACTTGCCAGCCAGCAAGCCATCGATCTGGTTGTTGAGCTCGATGCAGACGCCGACGATGATGATCATGCCGGTGCCGCCGATGGCCAAGCTCGAGTCATTGCCGAACACCCCAGAGAGAACCAGGATGAGGGGCAAGGCCGAGATGGCGGCGAGGGCGATGGCCCCGATGCAGGTGACGCGGTTGAGGACCTTGCCGACGTAACGGGCGGTTTCCTTACCCGGGCGGATGCCGGGGATGAAGGAGCCGTTGCGTTGGAAGTTCTCGGCTAATTGCTCCGGGTCCATCTGCATTTGGGCGTAGAAGAAGGCGAAGACGAGGATGAGGGCGAGGTAGATCAGTAAGCCCCACGGCATACCCCACGTCTCCCCGTTGAACCAAGGCATCTCATACATCTCCGAGTAGGAGAAGATGGTGAGCCACTTGGCTTCGCCGGCCTCGGGCGAGATGAAGCTCGCGATGACCGAGGGGGCCATCATGATCGAGGAAGCGAAGATGACGGGGATGACGCCAGCCGAGTTGACCTTGATCGGCAAGTAGCTGGCTTTGCTCATCGAAGCCGAGGGACCGGACTTCCCGGCATGTTGGACCGGGATTTTCCGGCGGCTGGTCTCGAAGAAGACGACCCCGGCGATGATGAGGATGAAGGCGAGGATGTAGAGGGCGAACTGGAACGCCCCGGTGATGAGCTCGGTCGAGCCGTGGTCGAGGTTGGAGGTGATCCATTTCGTCCAAGCGGTCGAGAGCTGAACCGGCAGGCTGCGGACGCAGCCGGCGAAGATGACGACGGAGATGCCGTTGCCGAGCCCCTTCTCGGTGATCTGGTCGCCTAGCCACATGGTAAGCATCGCCCCGGCCAATAAGACGGTGACGATGTAGGCGTAAGTCCAGAAGTTATCCTCCATCGTTAGGCTGATATAGGAGTTGTTCTGCATCGTCATGATGATCCCGTAGGCCTGGACCGCCCCGAGTAGGAGAGTCAAGTAACGGGTCGCCATTTCGATTTTCTTCCGCCCATACTGGCCTTGCTTGCTTAATTCGGTCAAGGCCGGCAGAACGTCTTTCGAGAGCAACTGGATGATGATCTGGGCGGTAATGTAAGGGGAGACGCCTAAGGCGAACACAGAGAAGTTCGACAAGGCACCGCCGCCGAGAAGGTCCATCATGGCGATGGCGTTGCCGGAGTTAAGCGCATCGCTTAATTCCGAGCCGACGCTGACGCCCGGGACCGTGATAGCCGCCCCGATTCTGAGTACGAACAATATCATGACCGTGAAGAATATCCGGCCGACGATATCTTTGTTTTTGAAGATCGAGACGAACTTTTTCATTATTCGATGACCTTGGCCTCTCCGCCTTTGTCCTCGATCGCTTTCTTAGCCGAGGCCGAGAAGGCTTTGGCTTCGACGATCAACTTCTTGGAAAGGGTTCCTTTCCCGAGGATTTTAACACCATCGAACTCTTTCTTGATGATGTTCTTTTCGCGGAGGGTGACGGCGTTGACCGTTTCCCCGTCTTTGAAGGCGTTCAACCGATCGAGGTTGACGGCGACATAGACGATGCGACGGTTCTTATGCGACTTCCGGAAACCGAATTTCGGGAGTCGGCGGGCGATCGGGGTCTGGCCGCCTTCGTACCCGTTTTTCTTGGTGTGCGAGTGGGCGCCCTGGCCTTTCATGCCCTTGCCGGCGGTCTTGCCGTTGCCGGTGCCCCGGCCGCGGCCTTTGCGGAAGCCTTCGCTCCGCGCCCCGGCGGCGTTTTGCAGGTTCGATAGGGATGACATGGTTATTTATCTCCTTTCTCGTGGCCCTTGGCGGCGCGGCGGGCCTTGAGTTCCTCTTCGGTCTTCAGGCCGCGGAGGAGCATGACCTCGTCGTAGCGCTTCAAGGAGTTGAGGCCGGCGTGGGTCGCCCGAATGACGTTGATAGGCGCCCGGGAACCATAGACCTTGGAGACCAGGTTCTTGACCCCGGCGAGCTCAACGATGGCCCGGACCGGCCCACCAGCGACGATGCCGGTGCCCGGACGGGCGGGCTTGAGGACGACTTTGGTCGAGCCATAGACGCCGACCACGTCATGGGCGATGGTCCCGTTGGCGTTGATCTCGATGGCACTCATGCCTTTGCGGGCTTTGGCGAGGGCCTTCTTGATGGCGTCGGGGACTTCGCTCGATTTGCAGAGGGCGAAACCATAACGGCCCTTGCCATCGCCGACGACGGCTAAGGCCGAGAAGCGGACGTGCTTGCCGCCTTGGACGGTTTTGGAGATGCGGTTGATCTTGACCACCCGCTCGGCAAAATCGTCGACGTTGCGGCGGAAGCCACCCCGGCCACCCCGCCGTTCGGACGGGCGGCCTTTCTTGGAGCCGAATTTCCGGTCGCCCGGACGGGGAGCGGCGGCCGAGCCGTGCGGCTCGTAGCCTTGGCTATTGTCCTCGGTGGCGACTTCTTCGGTATTTTCTTCCGCGGGGGTCTCCGCGGCGATGTTCTTTTCTTCTTCCATCTTGAATCTCCTTAGAACTTGAGACCCGCTTCGCGAGCGGCGTCGGCGAGGGCGGCGACCCGGCCATGGTAGATATATCCGCCACGGTCGAAGACGACCTTCTCGATGCCTTTGGCTTTGGCTTTTTCAGCTAAGTCAGCCCCGACTTTGGCAGCCGCTTCGCAGTTGCCGCCATTGGCCAGGTGAAGCTGGGTGGACGAGGAGGAGACCAAGGTGACGCCTTTGACGTCATCGATGATCTGGGCTTCGATGTTCTTGTTGGAGCGATAGACGCATAGACGCGGGGTCTCGGCGGTGCCGGAGACTTTCTCCCGCACCCGGAGGTGACGGCGGAGACGGATGCTGTTTCTCGATTCTTTCGCGATCATAATTCACAGACTCCTTTACTTCTTGCCGCCGGCGGCGCGCTTGCCTTCCTTGCGGATGATGACTTCGCCCTTGTACTTGATGCCTTTGCCACCATATGGCTCGGGCCGTTTGGTGTCATGGATGAGGGCGGCGGTCTGGCCGACTTTCTGCTTGTCGATGCCCTCGACGACGATGTGGGTTTCGTCCGGGGCCGAGATCTTCACGCCCTCGACCGGCGAGACGACGACTTCATGGGAGAAGCCGACATTGAGGACCAAATCGGTGCCCCGCATGGCGCAGCGGTAGCCGATGCCCGAGATCTCCAGTTCCTTCTTGAACCCCTCGGAGACGCCGACGACGGCGTTGTGGAGGTTGGCCCGGGTGGTGCCATGGAGTTCGAGATCGCGCTGAGTCTCGCCAGCACGGTGGCAGAGTAGGTGGCCGTCTTTGACCTCGACGCTGACGTTGCTCGGAATAGCGACGCTTAATTCGCCTTTGGCTCCTTTGACGGCGACGACCCCGTCTTTGATTTCGACGGAGACGCCCTCAGGAAGAACGACGGGTTTGAATCCGATACGTGACATTGCTTTTCCTCCTGTTTACCAAACGTAGCAGAGGACTTCGCCGCCGACGTGGGCCTTTCTCGCCTGATGGTCGGTGAGCAAGCCATTCGGCGTGGAAACGATGGCGATGCCGAGTCCTTTGAGGACGCTGGGGATCTTGTCGGCTTCCGCGTAGACGCGGAGGCCCGGCTTGGAGATCCGCTTCAAGCCGGAGATGACCCTCTCCCCGGAGGAAGAGTACTTGAGGACGATGGTGAGGGTTTTCTTCCCCTTCTCCTCCTCAACGCGATAGGATTCGATGAACCCTTGGTTTTTGAGGATCTCAGCGATCCCCTCTTTGATCTTGCTGCTCGGAAGGGAGACTTCCTCGTACCGGAGCTTGTTGGCGTTCCGGATGCGGGTGAGCATATCGGCGATTGGATCAGCGTTCATGTTCTTTCTCCTTTCCTTACCACGAGGCCTTCTTCAGCCCCGGGATCTCGCCTTTGTAGGCCATCTCGCGGAGGCAGATGCGGCAGAGGCCGAAGCGGCGGATGACGCCGTGGGGGCGTCCGCACCGCTTGCAGCGGGTGTATTCGCGGACCGCGAATTTCTGCGGGCGCGATTTCTTGACGACTAAGCTTTTCTTGGCCATTTGCTTACCTCCTGAACGGCATGCCGAGCTTATCGAGCAGGGCGGCCGCTTCCTTATCGGTGTTGGCGGTGGTGACGATGACGACGTCCATGCCGCGGACCTTGGCGACTTTATCGTAGTCGATTTCCGGGAAGATCAATTGTTCCTTGACCCCGAGGGTGTAGTTGCCATGGCCATCGAAGGCGTTGCGGGAGACGCCGCGGAAGTCGCGGACCCGCGGAAGGGCGATGGAGACGAGCTTGTCGAGGAATTCGTACATCCGAACGCCCCGGAGGGTGACCTTGCACCCGATGGCTTGTCCTTCGCGGACCTTGAAGGTCGCGATGCTCTTCTTGGCTTTGGTGACAACCGGTTTCTGGCCGGCGATGGTGGTTAAGTCGGCGACCGCGTCGTCAAGGGCTTTGGCATTGGCGGTGGCATCGCCGACGCCGATGTTGATGACGATCTTCTCAAGCCGCGGGGCCTGCATGACCGAGGTGTAGCCGAATTCTTTGACGAGTTCGGGGATGACCTCATTCCGATACTTGGCTAAGAGCCGATTGGTCGGGGTGGTCGCTTTCTTCTCGACTTTGGCTTCCGCCGGGGCTTCGGCTTTGGGGGCCGCTTTCTTGGCGGTGGTCTTCCTGGGGGCCGCCTTGACGGCTTTCTTGGTTTCTTCTGCCATTTGGGCTTCCTCCTTTACTTGTCGAGGCTCTCGCCGGATTTGGCGAGGCGGACTTTCTTGCCGTTCACGGTGCCCATGTGGACCCGGGTCGGCTTCTTGGTTTTCGGATCGATGAGGGCGACGTTGCTCGCATCGAAGGGAACGTAGATCTCGACGACCGACCCTTCGGGGACGGCTTGCGTCGGCTTCTTGTGCTTCTTGTGGACATTGACGCCTTCGACGACGACTTTGTTGAGCTTGGGGTAGACGCGCTGCACGATACCCTCTTTGCCTTTGTCGGCGCCGGAGATGACGATGACCTTATCACCTTTTTTGATGTTCATAGTCTTTCTCCTTATAGCACCTCGATGGCGAGCGAGATGATCTTCATGTAGCCCTTGTCGCGGAGCTCACGGGCGACCGGCCCGAAGACACGGGTGCCGATCGGGTTGCCGTCGTTATCGATCAAGACGATGGCGTTGTCGTCGAAGGCGATGGTCGAGCCGTCGGGACGGAGCACCGGGTGCTTGGTCCGGACGATGACCCCTTTGACAACGTCGCTTTTCTTGACTTTGCCATTCGGGATGGCGTCTTTGACGGCGCAGAGGACGACGTCCCCGATCGAGGACGACTTCCGGTGGGAGCCGCCATAGAGGCGGAAGACCCGGACGGAGCGGGCGCCGGAGTTATCGGCGACCACGAGGTTGGTTTCGGTCTGGATCATTATTTCGCCTCCTCATTGGTGACGACGCCTTCGGCGGCCTCGAGGGAGGCCTCGGTTTCGGCGACGGTTTCGCTTAAGTCGGCATGCTTGTCGATCGAGACAAGGCGGTAGCGCTTCAGTTTCGATAACGGACGGCAGGCCATGATGGTGACGGTGTCGCCGAGCTTGGCGGCGTTGTTCTCGTCATGGGCGTAGTATTTCTTCGAATAGCCGACCCGTTTCTGATAGATGGGGTCGTTGCGTTCGGTGGAGACGGTGACGACGATCGTCTTGTTCATCTTGACGGAGGTGACGACGCCGCTGACGCTGGTCCGATGATTTCTTTCCATAGTCTTCTCTCCTTACTTTTCGATGCCAAGGGCCCGTTGGCGCTTGACGGTTTCGGCTTTGGCGAGGTCCTTGCGGACTAAGCGAACGTTCTCGCCGCGCTCGAGCTGCCCCACCGCTTTCTTGCGGCGAAGCTCGAAGAGCTCTTCCTTTAAGGCGTAGATCTTCTGATCGAGCTCTTCTGAGGTAAGTTCGCGGAATTCTTTGATTTCCATTACTTGGCCTCCTCAGTGGCCGGGGCATCGCCGCCATTGTCGACGACGGTCTCGACCTGGATGTTGTCCTCTTTCTCGATCGCTTCGAGCGAGGATTCGTGGACCGCTTCCATCTTGAGGAGTTCAGCCTGGCTAAGGGCTTTGGTCCGCTTGATGACTTTGGTCTTGACCGGGAGTTTATACCCGGCGAGGCGCAGGGCTTCCTGAGCCTTGGCGGCATCGATGCCGCCGATTTCGAACATGACGGTCCCTTTCTTAACGACCGCGACCCAGCCTTCGGGGGAGCCTTTGCCGGAACCCATACGGACTTCGGCCGGCTTCTTGGTCTTGGCAAGATGCGGGAAGATTCGGATCCAGACTTGGCCAGCCCGGTCAGTGCAGCGGGCTAAGACGATACGGGCGGATTCAATCTGGTGGTCGGTGATGTAGTTGCCTTCGAGGGCGACTAAGCCATATTCGCCGAATTCGACGGAGGTCCCGCCTTTGGCCCGGCCTTCGTATTTGAGGCCGTGCGGGCGGCGGTATTTAACGCGCTTTGGTTGCAGCATTGTTGTTCATGCCTCCTTTGTTGTTGCCCCGGCGGCGATCGTCCCGGTTAGACGGGCGCGAATCCCGCGGCGCGGGCTCATTGACTTCTTCGGTGCCGATCTTCGAGAGGGAACGGCAGATCCAGACCTTGACGCCGATCCGCCCATAGGTGGTGGCGGCGTCGACGTGGGCGAAGTCGATATCAGCCCGGATGGTGTGGAGGGGGACGACCCCTTCCTTATAGCCTTCGGCCCGGGCGATTTCCGCCCCGCCAAGACGACCCGAGCAGAGGGTCTTGCAACCCTTGGCCCCGGCTTTGCGCATCCGTTGGATGGCTTTCTTCATGGTCGAGCGGAAGGCCGCGCGGTTTTCAAGCTCGCTGGCGATCCACTTGGCGACGAGGGTGGCATCCAAGTCCGGATTGAGGATGTTAACGACGTTGAGGTCGAGCCGATCCTTGGCCGAATCGATCTTGAGGAGCTTGTTGAGCTCGGCGAGGAGCCGTTTCTTGTTCTCCCCTTCCTGCCCGAGCACTTCGCCCGGACGGGAGCAGTAGATCTTGACGTTGACGTTGTGGCCTTTGTCGGTCTTGACCCGCTCGATGACGACTTTCGAGAGCATCGAGTTCTTGAGTTCTTTCTCAAGGTAGCCGCGGATCTTCATGTCTTCGACGATGAAGTTGCCGTAATCGGCTTTGGAAGCGAACCATTTGGAGTTCCAGTCGCGGTTGATGCCGATCCGCATCCCGACTGCGTTGACTTTATGACCCATAGTGCTTACTTCCTTTCGGCAACGACGACCAGTAAGTTGGCGTTGCGCTTGATGATGGGCGAGGCAGAGCCTTTGGCCCGGGGGATATACCGCTTGATCTTCAAGCCATCGGAGACTTGGATCTCGGCGATGTAGAGGAGATCGGCCTCCATCCCGAAGTTATTGACGGCGTTGGCGGCGGCGCTTTTGATGGCCTTGGCCACCGGGGTGGCGGCGACGCGATTGGTCTGGGCGAGGAGCCCGAGGGCGACGCTGACGCTCTTGCCGCGAACGATGTCGGCGACGAGCCGGACTTTCCGCGGGGTGATACGGACATCACGGACGAAGCAACGAGCGGAGGTCGGCTTGGGTTTTTCCTCGACGACTTCGGCTTTGGCGGCTTCCTTGGCGGCTTTCTTAGCGGCTTTCTTCTCGACCTTGGCCGATTTCTTGGCTTCCTTCGGGGTCAGTTCTTCTTTGACTTCCGGGGTCGCCGTTTCCTCGACCTTCTCCTCGACTTTCTTCTTCGGAGCGGTCTTCTTGGCCGGGGCCTTTTTCGCAGCCGGGGCCTTCTTCACGGTTTTCTTTTCTTCAGCCATGTTCTGACTCCTTACTTCTTGGCGGCTTGATCGCCGACGTTGTTGCCATGGTGGCCCGGGAAGGTCCGGGTCGGGGCGAATTCGCCGAGCTTATGGCCGACCATATCCTCGGTCACGTAGACGGTGATATGCTCATGGCCATTGTAGACGGCGAAGGTCTGCTCGACGAAGGCGGGATAGATCGTCGAACGGCGAGACCAGGTTTTGATGATCTCTTTCTTGCCCGACTTCTGGATGGCTTCGACCTTCTTGAGAAGGTATTCATCCACGAACGGGGCTTTCTTAAGCGAACGAGACATGTTCTATCTCCTCCTTACTTCTTATCCGACTTCCGTCTGATGATGAGGCGGGTCGAGTTCTTCTTGTTGTGGCGGGTCTTGACGCCTTGGGTCCGCTTGCCCCACGGAGACCGGGGAGCGTCGCGGCCGACGGGGCACTTGCCCTCGCCGCCGCCGTGCGGGTGGTCGTTCGGGTTCATGGCCGAGCCGCGGACGGTCGGGCGGACGCCCTTCCAGCGCGATTTCCCGGCTTTGCCGAGGTTGATTAGGTTCCAATCCTCATTGCCGACGGTGCCGATGGTGGCCCGGCAGTTCTTGAGGAGCTTGCGCATTTCGCTCGAGGCGAGGCGGACGATGACGTAATTGCCATCTAAGCCGAGGACCTGAGCCGAGGTGCCGGCCGCCCGGCACATCTGGGCGCCTTTGCCCGGCTGGAGCTCGAGGTTATGGACGAAGGTACCTTCGGGGATGTTCTGGAGCTCGCAGCAGTTGCCGACCTTGATGTCGGTGGCGGCGCCGGAGATGACGGAGTCGCCGACTTTCAAGCCCTTCGGCTCGATGATGTAGGCTTTCTCGCCATCGGCGTAGCAAATGAGGGCGATGTTGGCGTTCCGGTTCGGATCGTATTCGATCGCCTTGACCGTGGCCGGGATGCCGTCTTTGCGGCGCCGGAAGTCGATGATGCGGTAACGGTTCTTGTTGCCCCCGCCGATGTGGCGGCAGGTGATCTTGCCCTGATTGTTGCGCCCGCCCGTATGTTTCTTCGGGGCGAGGAGGCTCTTTTCAGGAGAGGTCTTGGTGATGTCCGCGAAGGTCGAGTTGGTCATGGACCGGCGCGACTTGGTGTACGGACGGTAAGTTCTGATTGCCATTTTTCTTTCTCCTATATTGGATTCTTTGTCTTTATATCCTTAATAGATATAGAGACGGGTGTGCCTACTCCTTGAACAGGTCGATGGCTTCCCCTTCGGCGATGGTGACCACGGCTTTCTTATAGCCGGAGATGGTCCCCTTGTAGCGGGAGCCGCGGGTCGTTTCCTTGGCGCGCTGGTTGATGACCTTGACGTCGGTGACCTTGACCTGGAAGATGCGCTGGAAAGCATCCTTGATTTCGATCTTGTTGGCCTTGTCGGCGACTTTGATCGTGACCTTGTTGGCGTTTTGCATAAGCGCCATGGTCTTTTCGGTGATGTGGGGGGCGACGATGACTTCGAAGTCATGATGGGTCGCTTTGGCGAAGGTGTGGGCCGGAGCCTTAACCTCCTCTTTCTTGGCGGCCTTCTTCTTTGCCGGCTTGGCGGTTTCTTCGACCGCTTCGACTTTCTTTTCCTCAGCCATATTACTTCAGGGCCTCCTCGATTTTCTTGATGTCATCTTTGCTGATGACGAGGTTGGTGTTGTTGAGGACATCGTAGACCGAGACGTTAGTGATCTCGGCGAGCTCAACGTTCGCTAGGTTCCGGGCCGAGAGGACGAGGTTGTCGTTCTCTTCCCCGAAGACGACCAGGGTCTTGCCCTCGGCCTTGATGGCTTCCAAGCAGGAAGCGAAGGCTTTGGTCGAGGCGGTGTCGAGTTTAAGCGAATCGACGACGATCAGGCCGTGGGCCACTTTCTCGGAGAGGACGCCTTTGAGGGCGAGGTTATGGGCTTTCTTGTTCTGGGAGAGCTTGTAGTTCTGATTCCCATCCGGCCCGAAGACGGTGCCGCCGCCGACCCAGATCGGGGACTTGCAGTCGCCCGCGCGGGCCCGGCCGGTGCCCTTTTGCCTCCACGGCTTCTTGTTGGTACCGTGGACTTCGTGGCGTTTCTTGGTCTTCGCCGTGGCTTGGCGGAGATTGGCTTGGTAAACGGTGACGGCGTCTTTGATGACCTGCTGGTTGGCTTCGACCCCGAACACCGAGGCGGAGACTTCGATCTCGCCGGCGGCTTCGCCTTTGAGATTGACCACCTTCAAGCTGATTTTCTTTTCAGCCATGGTTGTTATTCTCCTTTCTTCTCTTCCGTGGCGGCCTTGGCGGCGGCTTCCTTAGCCGCGACGTCGAGGATTTCCTTGACCGACGGAGTCTTGAATTGCTTGCGGACCGGCGAGCGGAGCATGACGATCGCCTTCTTCGGCCCCGGGAGGCCGCCTTTGACGAGGATGTAGCCCTTCTCAGGGTTGCTCTCGACGATGGTGACGTTTTGGATGGTCACCTGCTCCGGGCCCCAGTGGCCGGACATCTTCTTGCCCGGGATGACCCGGTTGTTGTCACGGCCGTTGTTGGCAAGGGAGCCGATCTGGCGGTGGTAGCCGGACCCATGGCCTTTCGGGCCGATGTGGTGATGGTACTTCTTGATGGTGCCGGAGTAGCCATGGCCTTTGTTATGGCCGATGACGTCGATGACCTCGCCGGTCTTGAACAGATCGGCGGTCAGGGTCTCGCCGACGTTCTTGGCGTAGACCTCGTCGCCCTTGAGCTCGTACATGGCTTCCTTGGTGGCGACGCCGGCTTTCTTGTAGATGCCCTTCTCGGCTTTGTTGAGGTGGCGCTCGGCCTTATCCTCATAGCCGACGACGATGGCCTCATAGCCATCTTTCTCTTTCGTCTTCTTGGCGATGACGACGTTGGGAAGGACTTCGACGACGGTGACCGGGTACATGGTCCCGTCGGCGGCGAAGACCTCGGTCATGCCCATTTTCCTTCCGATGATGGATTTCATTGATCAGGTCCTCCTTATAACTTAATGTCGATCTCGACGCCGCTCGGGAGATCGAGGTTGCGAAGCGCATCGATGGTCCCTTTCTGCGGGTGGGTGATATAAATCAATCTCTTGTGGGTCCGAATCTCGAACTGTTCACGCGAATCCTTGTATCTGAAGGTAGCGCGTAAGATCGTGTAGACCTGTTTCTCGGTCGGCAAGGGGATTGGGCCCTTGACGCCGGCTCCGGTTTTCTCGGCGACGTTGAGGATCTTCTCGACGCAGAGGTCGAGGATCTTGTGGTCGTAGGCGAGCAAGCGAACGCGGATCGCTTTTTCTTTTGCCATTTCTGTTCCTCCAATGGTATTTCAGGCTTCTAGCGTTTGCTCGGGGCGAATTCCCTGACCACCTTTCATGACAACGCCTGTAGGTGTGTCAGCAACCTCGCTCTTCATCGCAAGCGCTAGCGTGTACAAGGGTACGCGTATGGGGGCGAGAGGTCAACAAAAAGTTTGAGATTTTATCGGCATTAATCTTGTGTTTTCCCCGTCAACCGTCAAAGAGCGAAAAATAGTTTCGATGGCATCAAAGGAATTTTGATTATATGTGCATTATGCACAAATATTAATTATTCGAACTTATTTTTTATTGATCGGCGAATCGGGAGGAAAACCAACCCTTTGGTAGACCTTGATCCCATCCTTCAAGACGTTGCGAAGGAGGGGTTCGTTATCCAGCAGATCTTTAATTCTCAAGAGGTCAACCACCTTATGGGGGGAAACTCTAAGTCCCTCGATGAGCCCATAGAATTTCAATCCGATGATTGGGAAATCGATCAGAAGGTCGACGCCGCTTAGATCATTCGCCTTGCCTTGGGCATAGGAGCCGAATAAGTAGACAAAATCGATGTCTTTATCGCATACGACCTGGCTGACTATCTGCCGAATCTGCTCTAAAGACAGAATTCCCTTGTTCTCCTCGATTGGGGAATAGTTTTCCAGGAAACAAACCATCCATTGGCATTTCCTTGTCCCCCACTTGGCCACCTCGTTCTCGTAGGCTTGGTAGCAACGTAACGAAACGCCTAAAAGCTCGGCGGCCTGGCGTTGGGTCAGCCACTTAGATTTCCGGAGCGGTTTAAGGGCGTTATCCACCATTCAACAATAGCATTAAAGTACCATTCAATAAAGAAAAGTTGTTATTTTGCACTTTTCCTAGTTTCCTAGGTGCAGATTTGCACCCTCTTCTTTGGTAAAAGGTGCAAATCAGAGCTTTTCCTTCCGTTTTAGGTATTCGTTGTAAGAGGCCCGGCAACCGCAGTATTGCTGGTTATATAAGCCATAATGGTCGCGGATTTTGACGCCCGTTAAGGCCCCGTCTTTCTTTTTGAAATCGGTGTAGAGATAAGGGACGGAGGGGTGCTTGAGTTCCAGCTTCCGCCCCACTTCGTTTAAGACAACGCTCGACTTCTGACGGGAGACGGTCATGACGGTCGTGAAGTAATCGAAATGATGGTCCTCGGCGTATTGGTAAGCCTCGTCCATCCGATATTCATAGCAATGATGGCACCGCTCACTCCCCTCAGGCAAATGCTCATAGGGCTTAATGAACTCGTTATAAGCCTCGGGGTCATAAGGCGGGACGACCAATTCGATCTCAAAGCCATAGTCCCGTTTAAGGTATGCCAACAGCTTTTTCAGCTCCCCTAATCGTCTTTCATACTCCTCAGAGGGATAGATATTGGGATTGCAGTAATATATGGTGGCGTCGAAATGGGGGCAGAGATAAGTTAAGGGGAAACAGGCGCAGGGACCGCAGCAGACGTGGAAAAGCAGTTTCTTCCTTTCCCCATGCAAAGAGGCGATGACCGCTTCCCCGAAATCGTAATAACGGGTCTTCTTATTCCCTTCGATCATAAATCCATGGCTTTCGAATAATCGAACTTCCCGTAGATGAACATCGAATCGCCAAAGGAGAAGAAACGGTATTTCTCCTTAATGGCCTCTTCGTAGCAATGGAGTGTCCACTGCCGCCCCATAAAGGCCGAGACCAGCATGACCAGAGTCGACTTCGGCAGGTGGAAGTTGGTGATGAGGGCATCGACTGCCTTGTATTCATAACCGGGCGAAATGAAAATCGAAGTGTTCTCTTTGGCGGCCCTAAATTCCCCATATTTGCCATATATCGCTTCTAAGGTTCTAACCGAGGTCGTCCCGACGGCGATGATCCGCCGGCCTTCGGCTTTGGCTTTATTCAAGAGGGCCGCCGCCAACTCATCGATCTCGCATAGCTCAGTATGCATATGGTGGTCTTTAGTGTCCTTGACCTTAACCGGCCGGAAGGTGCCTAAACCAATATTTAGGGTGATGTCCACCACCTCAACCCCCTTGGCTTTGATTTTCTCGAATAGCTCAGGGGTGAAATGGAAACCCGCCGTCGGGGCGGCGGCGCTGCCGGGAACTTTGGCATAGACGGTTTGGTAATCGTTATTGTCCTCAACCTGCTTCTTGATATAAGGCGGCAAGGGCATTTTGCCAAGCCGTTCCAGAACCTCTAGGAATATCCCTTGGTAATGGAACTGCATATGGCGGATCCCTTCGGGCAAGACCTTGACGCAGGTACAAGTCAACGAGCCATCGCCAAAGGTGACGTTGCTCCCGACCTTAACCGAATGGGCCCCACCGACAAGACATTCCCAGGTATCCTTTTCCGGAAGTTGCTTTAAAAGCAGGACCTCGCAATGACCGCCGGTCTCGACCTTGGTGCCGATTAGGCGGGCCGGGATGACCTTGGTGTTGTTCCGGACCAAAACATCCCCCGGGACCAAATAATCGATGATGTCCTTAAACTTCTTATGCTCGATGGTCTGATGTTCGCGGTCGATGACCATGAGGCGGGATTCGTCCCGTTGCTTTAAGGGCGATTGGGCGATCAATTCCTCGGGCAAAGCAAAGTCAAACAGTTCGATATCCATAGTCTAAAATCCTTTCTTTGAGCCGAATTTTGCGTAGATTTCCGCCTTATAGTCCGCAAAACGGTCGTTTTTGATCGCTTCTCTGGCCCCTTCGGCTAATTTAATGAGGAAGCGGATGTTATGAATGGAATTCAGCGACTTCCCAAACTCCTCCCCGATCCGATGGAGGTGATGGAGGTAAGCTTTGGTGTAATGGGTGCAGGTATAACAATCGCACTCGTCATCGAGGGGCGTGAAGTCCTCTTTGTATTGGGCCCGTTGGATGTTAACCCGGCCGTGGCTGGTCATAAGCGCCCCGTGCCTAGCTAAACGAGTCGGAAGGACGCAGTCGAACATATCGATGCCGTTGCTGATGCCTTCGAGGATATAGTCGATCGAACCAACGCCCATGAGGTAACGGGGCTTATCGAAAGGGAGATAACGGACGGCGTCTTGGATCATCTTGAAGCAGACATCTTTTGGTTCCCCGATCGAGGTTCCCCCGATGGAATAGCCGTCGAACGGCATCGCGGCTAAGTGCTTGGCCGCCATTTCCCGTAAGTCGGTGAACTCGCCGCCTTGGACGATGCCGAACAAGGCCTGGTCATCCCTTTTGTGGGCTTCGAGTCCCCGCTTGGCCCAGCGGAGGGTCCGCTCGGTCGAACGCTTGACGTACTCATAGCTCGCCGGATAAGGGATGCATTCATCGAAGCTCATGATGATGTCGGCTCCTAAGGCCTCTTCGATCCGGATTGCTTCTTCCGGGGAGAAGAACTCCTTACCCCCGTCTAATTCATTCCGAAACTCGACCCCTTGCTCGGTGATCTTGCGCCGACTGGCTAAGGAGAAAACCTGAAAGCCGCCCGAATCGGTCAGGATCGGTCCATCGTAATTCATGAAATCATGAAGCCCACCGGCTTTCTTGACGATCTCTTCTCCTGGCCGGAGATGGAGATGATAAGTATTGGCTAATATGACCCCGGACCCACAGGCTTTGACCTGCTCCGGGGATAAGCATTTGACGGTGGCATTCGTCCCAACCGGCATGAACATCGGGACCTCAACATCCCCATGCCAAGTATGAAGGATCCCATAACGGGCTCCGGTCTGGGCATCAACGTGCTTAATCTCTAAATAAAACGGCTTGTCCATAGCCCCCGTATTTTACAAATACCCCCTTAATACTTAAAGGGGTAATGCCGGGAGGGCTGAAGGGCCTTGAAGAACCCTTTGTTCCTCTTAACCAGCAAGAAGAAAACATAGCCGATGGCGATGGCGATGGTCTCGCCGGCACAGACGAGGCCGGCTTGATACCAATAAGTGTCCCAAGGAAGCTCTAAAAGCCAGCATAATTCCGCCCCGACAACAAAAGCATTAATGGCGATCGGATATAAGCAAGCGATAAGCATCCTAGGAGATGCAAAGGAAATAAGGGCGCAGGATAAGAAAGTGGCGGCGGTCCCAATAAGAATATCCGGCCAGCCCAGAGTCGAGCCGAGGTTAGCCAAGAAGCAGCCGATGGTGACGCCGCTGATGAAATCGGACCGGAAGAAGCAAAGCAAGCAAAGCAGCTCGGCGAAGCGGATCTGCATCGGCCCGTAGGATATGCCGCTTAAAAGCAGGCATAGCAAAAAATAAATCGCCCCGGCGATTCCGTTTTGGGCGACTTTAAGCAGTAGTTTGTCTGACACGATAGGTGCCTCCTGATTTTTTAACGCTGGGTACCGAGGACTAACAGCAGAGGGGATTATAAACGCCGAATCTACGCAAAGCAAAAAGAAGGGAAAATCAGTTAAGAAAAAGCGAGGGGCCCGCCCGAAAAAGATTTCGGGGGTAAAAATCAGTTTGGAATCAACTGATTCCCTTTGCTAGGGTTTGGACTAACAATCGTTTCCGACTCAGGGTGCCATCACAAGTAACAAACAGCAAAAAACACCGCAAAATCGAATAATTTAGATAATTTGCGACGGACATATTTCAGAAACTCAGCTAAACGCGAGCTCTTTAAATCCAAGTATTGTTAGGCCGTATTCGCAGCGAATACAAATTGGAATTTCTAGGGGCGGACTTCGATTTTCGTGCGATTTTTTGATTTCGCGGATCGTCCCAAATGCGATTTTTTAAATTCGCCAATGCCCAAATCTGCGATTTTTTGGATTCGCCAACCCGAGATATTTCGGTTTGAAAAGACAAAGAGCAAAAGAAAAGTCGCCTTATTCGGCGACCATTTCTCAATAGAAGGACATCCAGGAATTGGGAACCGCCGTTCCCTCAACGCTGGCTTTGATGACCCCGGCGATCATATTGGCAATCGAGAGGACCGTCACTCCCTTCATCTTCGGATGCTCAATCGAATTGGTGACGACCAGATCGACGATCGGGGACTGGGCCAATAATTCGGCCGAGCCCGGCGAGAAGACGGCATGAGTGCCGGCCACTCGGACATCAAGCGCCCCTCTTGATAGAATCGCGTGACTGCAGGCTAAGACCGTTCCCGCCGTATCGATGATGTCATCGACGATCAGGCAGTGCTTGCCCCGCACCTCGCCGACGATGTTCATGACCTCGGCCACATTAGGGGCCGGTCGTCTTTTATCGATGATGGCGATTTCCGAATTGGGGAGTTCGGAGGCTAAGTCCCGAGCCCGATGGATCGACCCATGATCAGGGGAGACGACCGCCACATCCTCGGTCTTGATGCCTAAGGAAGCGAATTCTTTCCGGAAGTGCTCCCCGAATAAAGGAATCGAGCTTAAGTCATCGACCGGGCAGGAGAAGAAACCTTGGGTCTGGGGGGTATGCAGATCCATGGTGATGATCCGGGAGACGCCGACGGTATCGAGGAGGTCGGCGACTAACTTGGCCGTGATCGGTTCGCCGGGACGGGCGACCCGGTCCTGCCGGCAGAAGCCATAATAAGGAATAACGAGATTGATTTCTTTGGCCTTGGCGTTGCGGATTCCATCGATGAACACCAATAGCTCCATCAGCCTTTCGGCCGCCGGAGTGGCGGTGCTTTGGATGATGTAGACGGTCTTGCCCCGGACCGAATCAGGGGAACGGGCCATCACTTCCCCATCGGAGAAATGGGTGACCTCGCTTTTGCCCTGCTCAACCCCGAGGATATTGCATACCTCTTGAGTTAAGGATGGATTGGCGGTTAAAGAAAAAATCTTAACGTTATCCATGGCTTACCAATGCTTGACCGTGACTAAGACGGTCGCCTTGTTCACTTCCGGCTCGCTTAAAGTCGGAAGAGAGGAAACGTCATACCCTTTCTTGGCAAGGAGGGCCCGGCCTTCTTTGCCTAAGAACCAGGAACGGATGGCGGTAGGCTCCAGCCGATTCTTATCGGTTAAGGCCGTCCATTTAGTCGGGAGGTAGAACATCTGCGATCCACGAAGCATGAAGTTCTGGGGCTCCCAGTCGAGGGAGACCTTGGAGAAGCGGGCGAAACGATATAAAGAGAAGAGGGCTTCGAAATAGCGGTCGTCCAAAGGTCCTTGGGAAAGGGCTTTGAGGCAATCGTCCTCAGGGAAATAATCGAAGACGATGACCTTGGCCTCATCATCGTGATAGCACATCTTGGCCATATTGATGCCGGCGTGCTTCAGTTCCTTATAATCGGCGAGGGCTTGCTCATAACCGGTTTTGTAGGTCCGGACGCAATAGACACGCTCGGCCCAGGTGCAGATGTAGGTCGTGTGGTCCTCGTGCACGGCTTTGACCGAGGTGACCACGAATTTCTTAGTTTTGACTTGGATGATTTCGTCCATACATGGGAATTTTAGCAAAAGTCAATACCATAATAAACGCTGGTGCAAAATAAGAAAGCACTTTCTTTGCCTTTTTTCGCCGTCTAAAGCTCGACGGCAAGTCAATCTTATCATTAGATTAGACGCAAACTCACTAGACCCCGTCACTCTCCTTTTATATCATATGGCGCGTATGCGCACGCTTTACCTGTTGTCAGCCTTGCCCGGATCGGGGAAATCGACCTGGGCGCGCCGCTTTCAGCAGGAGCACGACCATGTCTATATAGTCTCTAGCGACGAGATAAGGATCGAGCTATTCGGTCGAGCGGACGATTTTTCTAACGAGCCACTGGTCTGGGAGACGTTTTTGAATCGGATTCACCAATATGCCGAACAAGATAAGGATGCTAACGTCATCGCCGATTCCACCAACCTGACCAACTTTTATCGCGATTACTACCGGGAACAGACCCCAGAGTTCGATAAGCATATTCTCGTGGTCTTCGATATCCCCTTAGAGGACGTCTTCGCCCAGAACCGGATGCGGAAGAAAGAGAAGATCGTGCCCGAGGAAGCGATGAGGAAGATGGCGGCACAGTATGAACCATTAGACAACAAGGTCGCCGACGCCTATGACGAGGTCATCCGCGTCGGGCCCGATTTCATCGCTGAGGAACTAAGACGGCAAAAAGCGCAAAACCGCCACTGAAATAAGTTGCTACAATTAAATCGATGGACGAGAAGGACAACGAGCAGCAAAGCCATCGGGGAACGACCCTCGATGTCTTTCCCTTAACCAAGGGTAAAAGGATGTTGCTCTTTTTAGGCGATTTCTTCCTCGTCTTTATCTTTGCTTTGTTCCTCTCCAACATCATCGTCTATCCCATCGCCAAAAGCGTCACCGACTACGACACCAAAGAGTCTTTGAACGTAGCCAACGAGCAATCGCGTTATACCATTCTCTACGAAAACGATTTGCTTTTTTATCAAACGGCCGAAACCAAAAACAACATCAATGACAACCTTGAGTATACCTACGACCTTTACCTTTCTTTTTATGTCAAAGGCGGATCATCCGAATATGAGATCTTCCATCATTACTATTCGAAATACCCCAATAAAGACGGAAAGACTTATCTGGAATTAATTGGTGAATACGATTCTCTCGGAATGTTCGACCGGTCCCGACTTGATGAAGCCGGTCGGCCAACAATGAAGAAAGAATATCAGGACATGTTCGAACCCGCCTTCGACGAAAAAGACCAAATGGACGAAGAAGGCTCAGCCGCCTACGAAAGCGCCTTTAACCATTACTTCCTGACCATGTTCTACACAATGATGGGCGATATCGAGGCTAATGACCTTTCATTACCAGTCGATCACCCAACGCAAAGCTATAACGATTTGACCGCTTTGATCCGCGATTACGAGGACTTCTATGACCTAGTGGCCATCGCCTGCTCGGCAATGTCATTCGGGATTGCCGCCATCGCATTATATTTCGTCTACCCTCTTGTCAATAAAAAGGGGCGGACCCCCACCCAGTCAGTCATCAAGGTCGACCGGGTCGATCGGGTCAGCTTCGCCCTATTGCCCAGACGGGTCCGGTTGTTAGAAGGGCTCTACGCCACCGTCTTGACCCTGCCCTGCTTACTCTTCGTCCCCGTTCCAACCGTTTCGGTCAATTACGTGTTTTCCATCTCAACTTTGCTGGGTATTTCGATCGTTGGGCTTCTTTTGGTCATTTCCGCCTTCTTTACGGTGATTTTCGATAAATTCAATCGAGGTTTGACGGAGATTTTCACTCATTCCGTCTCCATGAAAGAAGAGATGTTGGATGAGATTTACAAAGCTAAAGGCTATTACGTATGAGCGAGCAGAACCAAGAGGAATTGATCCCGGAAATTAAATATGCGCGTCCGAAGTTCTGGCGACGCGTTTTCGCTTGCTTGGTCGACCTCTTGATTTTTGCCGTCGTGGCCATTTTCCTCTTTGTCGGCGTCCGGGCGATTTATATGTCAACCGAAGGCTATCAGACCAAAGAAAACCGCTTGACGGAAATGAAGTTAGAATCCTCGCTATACGTTGAGAAAGAAGGTCAAGTCGTCGACATCGCCGGAGACATCTCCTCTTCCTCCGACACCACCAGCAACAAAATGAATCGAGCCAAAAACGCCATCGAGGATTTCATCGAATACGCCTATACCGTCGAAGGGGCCACGGTCGGCGACGAGATTCAAGATGCTTATGACGACTATCGTCTAGCGGCCTCTTTCCTAAGTCAACCCTACTTCATCGAAAAAGACGGAAGTATCGTGATGAATCCCGATTGCAAAGCTTCATACACCCAATATTTCGATAATGTCTACAAGCCCTTCATCAACGAATACTGCCATGGCTATCTCGCAACTAGATTCAAAGAATACGTCGATTTGACGATGTATATTTCCCGGACTTTGGTATTCGTTGAGGTTCCTATCGCCTATTGCCTAGCCGGGATTATCGTCTACTATGTCCCAACGTGGATCTTCCGCCGGGGCCGGATGACTTTTGGCAAAGCGATTTACAAAATCTCCACCGTCGATTCCCGTTTGCTTAACCCCACCTGGCAACGGAGCCTAGCCCGCTTCCTGATCTTTTATTTCGGAATTCTAATCCTCTCGGTCTTCACCTTTATGGTCCCGGCCATCATCTCAGTAACCTTGATGGGTTTCTCAAAGAAAAAGCAGGGTTTTGCTGATTATTTGCTCGATTTGCAGGAAGTCGATACAACCAACGCCACCGTTTTCTATAACCTGGAAGAGGCCGTCGTCTCCCAAGTTCAGAATTACAAGACACCAGTCAAGTTCGAGTCAATTACTAGAGAATAATTTGAGCAAACTTGAGCATTGGCAACGTCAGCGAAAGCGCTTCGACTGCTTTCGCGGTTACATTTTCTCGCGAACGTCTTTATAATGTGCGCGTATGGACAAAACCTTTCGGACCAGAAAGCGCCATCCGCTGGGGTGGCTTTTACCCTTTGGCGTTGCTTCGCTCGCCTTTGCCCTAACGGCTATCGTCGGCGCCAAACCGGCGAGCGTTGTACTAGCTGAAGGCGAAGAATCAACCAGCCAATCCGAAGATTCCACGCTAATCCAAGGGCAACAGCTATCAGAGATTACCGACGCCATTCAAGGCAAAGGCTATAGTGATACCGCCACCGATGTGGGTGGCGAGTTAATCGTAAGCTTAACTTCTTCCACCACCACTGATTCGGTTCAGTCCTACAGCGTTACCTTTTCTTCTTCAATCTCGACCGTTACCAATTCTTCGCGCAACTGCAACATCACCATTGATGACCCGACCTACGTTCCGGACGTACCAGTTGACGAAAACAACGTCGACGAAGATGGCAACGTGATCTATCCCACTTACACTGGACAGGTCTACCAAATCACCGATAACAACGTGATGGATTCGAAAGTCTACGTCCCGACCACACTTCAGCGAAATGGTTATTACATCCTCAACGTCGTCGGCATTCTTCCCGAAGCTATCGACACCGAGACCCAAGGCTCCATCACTGAGCTGTATATCCCCGAATCGGTTCTGACTGTCCCCGAAAACGCCTTAGCCGGTTTGGATGAGAACTGCCAGATTTACCTTCAGCACGAATCCCAACCCGAGACATTTGAAGAAGGCTGGACTGATTTGCCAGATAGCAATATCCATTGGAACTCTGACTGGGAATATCCGGCCAGTTTCCGTCCTTTTGTGCTTTCCGGCGCAACCTTCGGCAACGGGAAGGACTTCATCCTCGGCTATGATCGTGGCGATGAATCGCCTTATAAAGCCCAGCACCTCATTGTCACCTACGATATGATCGACTCCGATGGTTCCCGGGCGACTTATCATCGTGAATTACCATTAACGATCAATTTAGCCAATACTTACCGCAACGGCGTCGGCGCCTTGGTCGGCACCTACACTTATAGTCGAACCATCGATATTCCCCTAGAAAGTGGCCAGTCGATCGACGATGAATCCATTTATATCTCTAACTTCTTCGATGCTGTCACTGGTACCGACGGTAACCTAACCCCGAACACCGATACTAACTATGTTGCCCATGCGCGTATCTCATTCGCCCAAAAATTGGATTTGTCTGACTTTGCCGAGTTCACCTATGAAGCTGCTGCCGGTTTCGCCGGTTACACCAATATTACCCTACATTCAACAATCAAAACCGATATCTTCCCGGTCATCAACCCTTCCTCCTACTCCGCCAACGGACACGCCATTGAAGAAGGGACCGGTCACATTCGCTTCCGTCTCACCTCTCTAAACAATTACGTTTACCGGTTCGGCTACAAAGGGGAGGACGGGGCCTTAAAAGAATCCCGCGCCACCATCAGTTCACCCCTGCAATACTTTGAGATAACCAACGACGGATCCTTCGCCTTCTTAATCAAGAACAGCGACGTTGGAGAGGATTTCACCACCGACAACATGGTCTCGTTAGCCATCGAGTCGCTCACCATTACCGTCGATATGATGAACGACACAACCCACCAGGCTTTCGGCCATTCCTCCGTCAACACCCGCTTTGGGTTGGTCAACCTGACCGAAGACGCCAGTCTCGCCAACATCCATGATTTAAATTGGACAATGATATTGATCGTTATTATTTACACCGTGATCATGGCGATTGGTTCGGTAGGTCTCTTCTTTTACAAGACCCAGAAGTTCAAGAACGACGAATTCCGTCGTGTTAAACCAAAATCCTTCTGGTACAACGCCGGATTAGCCTACTTCTTATTCGGATTCATTCTCCTCTTCTTCGTCTCCTGCATCTTCCGCTGGGGCGCCTTCAACAACGCCATCGTGGTCTTCAACCCCGTCGATCCGTTAGTCATCGTATTTGGGGTATTAGCCATCCTCTCAGTCGGCTACTATGTCCGTTGGCTCATTGTTGCCATCAAGAATGAAAAAGAACGCCGCAAGGCCATCAAACTCAAACTCGATTCCGACATCAATGACGATGACGGAACGAAATAAAAGGATAGGAGCTAGTTATGGAAATCAGAATCAAGGACCTAACCAAGATCTTCCCGGGGGACGCGAAAAAGAACATCCGTGACACCGTCGCGGTCAAGGACATGAGCTTCGTCGTGCCCGATGGCAAGTTAGTCGGCTTGCTCGGCCCTTCCGGGTGTGGCAAATCGACCACCCTTTACATGATCTCCGGCTTACAAAGCCCCACTTCCGGCGAAGTCTGGTTCGGCGACCAAGAAGTCACCAACCTCGCTCCGGAAAAGCGCGGCATCGGCTTGGTTTTCCAAAACTACGCCCTTTACCCGCATATGTCGATCTATAAGAACATCGAGTTCCCACTCACTAATCTTAAGGTCGAAGTGCCCCTCGTCACCTTCTTCAATTTCCATTTAACTTATACTTATAACTTAAAGAAAAGCGACCTATTCGACGGCATCGCCAAATCGGTCGTCGCTTTAGCCAAACGGATTGGCTTAAAGAAACGCAACGTCGCCGTCGCCACCGAACAAAACGGCAACAAGTTGACTCTCCACGTCGACCTCCTCAACGTATCCCAAGTCGTGGCCGATCTTTACAAGAAGAACTTCCCCCTCGTCATCGAGAACGCCGAATTAGTCGAGGAGAAATACGAACAGACGAGCGAAGCCCTCTATGACGCCTCCTTCCGAGCCACCGTTAACAAGGAAAGCGACTCGGAAATGCTCGATGTCCTCTACAAAGGCAACCTCGGCAAGAAGTTCAACACCGCCACCATCGACGAGACCATCAAGGCCATCAAGGCCATCATCCATAAGCATGGCGTTTCCGAAGGCGTCATCATCTCCCGTCTGCAAAATGGCGAATACGAACTCATGGCCCGGATCGTCAAAGTCCGCCGGGCGGATTTCGAAGCCACCATCAACGAACTCAACGCCGGCGCCGCCTTCTCTTCTCACGTCGTCTCCATCACCAACGTCCGCAACGGCGAACTCACCCTCCAATTCAAGAAGCAATTCGCTTTGAAGCACCTCTCCATCTCCGACTTCAAACTTTATTACGCCGAAGGCAAGACCAAGGTCTACTTCCGTCTCCATAAAGTCGGTAAAGAGGTCGCTGAGGACTCGAAGGCATTCCTCACCAAAGAATTCGACTTATCCGATATCTCGATGGAACTCACCCAAGCCATCGCCCACCGCCGCTTAACCAAAGAAGAACGGCGGGATATCGTCTATGACGCCGCCAAACTCGTCCAAGTCGATGAGTATTTGCAACGGAAGCCGAACCAGCTCTCCGGCGGTCAGCAGCAACGGGTCGCCATCGCCCGGGCCCTCGTCAAGAAACCGAAGGTCCTCCTCCTCGATGAGCCGCTTTCCAACCTCGACGCCCGGTTACGTCTGCAAACCCGGGAAGAAATCCGCCGTATCCAAAAGGAAACCGGCATCACCACCGTCTTCGTCACCCATGACCAGGAGGAAGCGATGTCCATCTCCGACGAAATCGTCGTCATGAAGTTAGGCGAAATGCAGCAGATCGATGCCCCGCAGAACGTCTATAACAACCCGGCCAACCTCTTCGTCGCCATGTTCCTTGGCACCCCGCCGATCAACGTCTTCAAAGGCCAAATCGGCGGCGGCCAGGTCAAAGTCGGCGATGACGTGGTCTATGAAGACAAGAAGTCCAAAGCCCTCAAGGAGGACAAAGACGTCTACGTCGCCATCCGCCCCGAAGGCTTCTCGATGGATAAACCCAAAGAAGGCCAAGGGCTCCACTGCAACGTTGAGATGATTCAGATTCTCGGTCGCGACATTTCCATCGTCGCCAATAACCCCTCCTGCACCAAGCCAACGTTCAAAGTCATCATCTCGGCTGAAGACCAAACCAACGACACCAAGCTTTGTCTGACTGTCAAGCCTAATAAGATGTTCATCTTTGATGGCGAAACCGAACAAAGAATCTATCTAGACTAAGAGGTACCCCAATGGCAGAAGCACTGGTCAAAGAAAAACCAAGCCTCGGGTACCACGAGGAGAAGACGGATACCGTCATTCGCCTCGTCTCCACCCGTAAGCGAAAAAAGGAATACCAAGTCACCGGTATCCAGGACATCGCCAGCGAGAACAACTGGAAAGCCTGGCTTTACCTCGCCCCAGTCATTATCCTGGTCGCCGTCTTCCTCCTTTATCCGTTGGTGAATACCATGTTCATCGCCTTCACCGAGAACTATAAATACGCGACCGGCGAATACGATGGATTCACCATCAACAACTTCGGCGTTATCCTTGGTTTGACTCCCACCACTTCCGGCGCGGTCGTCACCGATTTCGTCGATTACGCCATTCCCAATACCTTCTTGATCGTCTTCCTGACGGTCCCGGTTTCAACCTTGTTGGCCTTGATCATCGCCGTTGCCTTGAACTCGATCAAATGGTTCCAGAAGTTCCTGCAAACCGTCTTCTTCCTCCCCTACGTCACCAACGGCATCGCCATCGGCATGGTCTTCTCCGTTATCTTCGACCAGCAAGGCGTCATCAACTACATCTTCGGCACCGACACCGCCTGGGTCTTCGGCGCCACCCGCGCAATGGGCTTTGTACCCCTTTGTATCTACATCGTCTGGTCCTCGATCCCCTTTAAGATCTTGGTTCTTTTATCCGGCCTGCAAGGCATCGATAAGCAGTACTACCAAGCGGCTCAAATCGATGCCGCTGGCCATGCGAAGACTTTGTGGCGAATCACCGTCCCTCTGCTTTCGCCGCAAATTATGTATCTCCTTGTCACTTCTTTCATTGGGGCGTTCAAGGAATACACCTCAATCGTCGCTTTGTTCAACGGCCCCGGAACATCCGGAAAATACGGAGTCCCGAACATGTACACCATCGTCTATTACATCTACGATAACCTCAGTACCTCGACCTCCTATGCGGCGGCCGCGGCGGTGTTCCTGTTCGCCATCATCTTGATCTTCACGTTCTTGCAGTTCGCCGTCTCCAAGACGCGCGTCCATTACTAAGGAGGGGCATAGAAAATGAAAAACGTTTTCAAGAAATTCCTCAAAAAGGAAGAAAAACCCGCCTTAGTCGAGAAACCGAAGATCGTCCTCTCCATCGAGGATTCCGGCAAGACGGTCGACGCCATCAAACGGAGTCAGAAAATCGGCCATATCGTGATGATGACCATCACCTATGCCTTCATCCTTTTCTTGGCCCTCATGATGGTCTTCCCCTTCTACTGGATGATCATCACCTCTCTAAAGCAACGGTCGGAAATCATCGCCACCACCCAGACCTTCTTCCCCTCCATCGTCATGTGGAGCAACTACGTCTATGTCTTCCAGGTGTTTGACTTCACCAACTACATGTTCAACACCATCGTCGTCGCCATCTTCTCGACGTTAGGCACATTATTAACTACCATCTTTGCTGGCTTTGCCTTCGCTCGGCTGAAGTTCAAAGGAAGAGAGCCCTTGTTCATGCTCTTCTTAATGACCATGATGATCCCAGGCGAAATGATGGTCATCTCGAACTTCATCACCGTCGCTTCCTTCGGCTGGGTCGGCGAAGGCCAAACCCTAATGGATGCCTATGCCGCCATGATCGTCCCGTTCTGGGTCTCGGTCTTCTACATCTACTTGTTACGACAGACCTTCAAGCAGATCCCGAACGAACTCTACTTGGCCGCCAAAGTCGACGGCAAGTCGGACTGGAACTTCCTTTGGAAGGTCATGGTCCCGCTTGCTGCGCCTTCCCTTATTTCGATCACCATTTTAAAATTCATGGGGACCTGGAACTCCTACGTCTGGCCCCAGTTGATCACCCTCAACGAAGACTACCAGCTCATCTCCAACGGTCTCCGCGGCAGCGCCTTCGTCAATAACGACGCCGGCGGACAAGTCGAATACGGCTATCAGATGGCTGCTTCCGTCTGCGTCACCGTTCCGCTATTCCTGCTCTTCGTCTTCTTCCGTAAATATATCATGCGTGGCGTCGGCCGCGCCGGCATCAAGGGCTAGACGCCCATTTACATCGGTTCATCCGCCCATCTTGATCGTTTGGATAAGCGGGCGCGTGAATATAAATCGACCAGTTCATTAAGGAGGAATTACATGAACAAAAGTCGCTTAGCGAAAGGAATCACCGTTCTCTCGGCTGCCTTGCTCCTCGTGGCCTGCAACCGGGCTGGGAATTCCAGCTCTTCCCCCAACAGCTCCAAGACCCCCGCGGACGAGTATGTTCCGTATTTCGGCGAGGACAATCCCGTCACCATCACTCTTTGGACCACCGCCGGCGAAACCGGACAGGCCATCCTCAACAACTACGTCACCGCTTTCAATAAGAAAGAACCTTTCATCACCGTCAAAAACGAGCAGGTCTCCGGGAATTACGACACCCTAAAAGAAAACATCATCACCGGCTTCTCGACTGGCACCTACCCCGACCTCGCCTATTGCTACCCTGACCACGTCGCCGAATATATCTACTATGGCAACGCCGTCGACCTCACCGATTACATCGAAGACCCGGAATACGGCTGGACCGACGAAGACATGGCCGACCTAATCCCGGCCTTCGTCGAGGAAGGGCAGGAATACAACATCGAGGGCACCTATTCGGTTCCGTTCTCCAAATCGACCGAAGCCATGTTCTACAACCCGGCCCTCGTTGGCATCAATCTCAAATCGATCGATCCCACCATCAACAACGGCAATCCGCTGACCGAAGAATACTTCAACACCCTGACCTGGGATGAACTGTTCAACAAGCTCTGCCCGGCGCTCGTGACCTACAACAACGGACTGACCGACAAAATCTGGGTCGATTCGGGTGCCCATTCCGCCATCGTCGGCTATGACTCCGATGACAACTTCTTCATCACCCTCGCCGAACAGTATGGCTATGCCTATACCTCAATCGATGCCTCTGGCCGTGGCTCGGTTAACTTTAATAACGATGGCATGAAAGAGCTCATGAAGATGCTCAACAATGCCGCTACCAAGAAATACCTCACCACCCAAGGCGCGGCTGGCGGTTACGTCAACACCCTCTCAGCCGAACGGAAAGTCCTCTTCTCCATCGGCTCGACCGGTGGCATTACCTACCAGCAACCGAGCAACGATGCCTGGACCCCGAATGTCGCCCGGGTTCCGCAGGCTCCGGCTGGCAACGGCCATAAGGTTGCCCTCATGTCCCAAGGCCCCTCGATGACCGTTTTGAGACACATGAACAATGGCGTCATCGATACCGATCGGATCATGGCCAGCTGGCTCTTCTACAAGTTCATGACCGAGACCGACAACGCCACCAACTGGGCTCTTAACTCCACCGGCTATATGCCGATTCGCACTTCCTCGATGGAGTCGCAAGCTTATCAAGATGCTTATGCCACCACTGGCAAGGAGAACGTTGAACTTCTAACTGCCCGCGGCATGCAGTACTACTCCAACATCACCAACTACATGTTCACTTCGGAAGCCTTCGTTGGCTCCTCGGAATGCCGTAACCAAGCCGGCTCCATCGTCCAGCAAGCCGTCTCCTCTGACCATGTGTTGACCGATGCCGAACTCGACACCATCTTCGCCACCGCCTACAACAACGCTTTGGCGGCCATCAAGTAATCAGCATTCGATTCGATAAGTTGATCACCAACTAACCAACACAGACAAATAGGAGAGCGATGATGAAACTATCCAAAATCCAATGCCTAGTGAGCAGCATTGCTCTCCTAGGCGTCTTGGCCGGCTGCGGGCCAAGAGATACCAACAGCACCCCAACTGGCCCCGTTACCGTCACCTTCTGGCACACCTTCGGCAAAACCACCCAAGATTACCTCGCCAACGTTATTGAGGATTTCGAGGAGTTGGTTTATGAGAACGAAGGGGTCGAAGTCAACGTCGAGGCCAACTATCGCGGCAACTATGATGAGGTTGAGAACTTCATTATCAACGGCTTCGGCACTGGCTCTTACCCCAATATCGCCGTCGCCTACCCCGACAACGTCGCCAACTACCTTTACCAAGCCAACGAAGGCACCGTCGTTAACCTTGAAGATTACTTCAACGACGAAGAGATCGGCTTTGGAAAACAAACGTGGCTCGGCGATTCGGTCGGCGGTTTCGCTTACGATGAATCCGACTTCATCCCGGCCTTCATCGCCGAATCCAGGATGTATCAAGAGGATGGGGCCTATTCGATCCCGTTCATGAAATCGTCTGAGGTTATGTTCTACAACAAAGGCGCTTTCTACCGGGCTATGGCCCTCTACCAGCCCGATGGCGTCAACGTTGAGTCTGACGAAGCGATGGACGCTTGGCTCAATTCAATCTCTTGGGACGAATTGATGGGCCTCGGCCAATTCATAGTCGATCACAAGGCCGACATCCTTACTTCCTGCGAAGAGCCGGTCTACTACGATTCCGATTCCAATCTTTTCATCACTAAGATGGTCCAAAACAACATCCCCTATAGCGAAATCGGCGATAATGGCATGGGCGTCATCGGCTTCGAATCCGGGGAGAACCGCACCAAAGCCGAAGCGGAAATCCAATCGTTGGCCGATGCCTATCGGAGCGGCGTCTTCACCACCAAAGCCCTTGAGGGGGAATACGGTTCCAACGCCTTCGTTGAGCAAAAGACCATCTTCTCCATCGGCTCCAGCGGCGGAACCGGTTACAATATCCCCACTTCCGATGCCTTCGAAGTCGGCATCTGCAAAGTCCCGGGCGATTCCGAAGAGCCGGCTTACGTTACCCAAGGCCCGACCTTAACCTTGCTTAAGACGCAAGGGGCTGACGCCGATCGCCGGACCCATTATGCCTGGGAATTCGTCAAATACATTACCAATCCCGACGTCAACGCCCGAATCTGCGTCCTCGGCTCGGAAGGCTATGTCCCAGTCCGCACCAGTGCTTACGAATCGGCGGTCTATCAGCAATTCATGAACGACACCAACGACCCCTACGTTCAGACTTCGTCTATTTTGCAAAACGACATCGACGGCAATTACATCACCACCCCAGTGTTCGTCGGCTCGGCCGCCCTACGCGATCAGGTTGGGACGATCTTAAGCGCCGTCATTACCCAAAACCAAAGCGTGACCTCGGCCTTTGACTCGGCCATCAACAACGCCAAGCAGCAATTCCATTAATCGGAGGCAGCCAATGAAAAAGAAAGTCGCATTACTAAGTCTCTTCTCCCTCTTCCTGCTGGCCGGTTGCGATCATCCGACCGATAGCAGCGGATCCACTTTGCCGGAATGGGTTGATTATTCCTCGCAGGTTACCTTACAACTCGATTACCAAGGGAAGGACTTCTACAAAGATGGCGTGGGCCAAATGGAGGAAATGTACCCCATCGATGGCGATACTGCCCATTTCACTCCGGTAATCAAAGAAACCTCAAGCGAACGGATCAAATGCCGTTTCTATGGCATCGACACCCCGGAATCCACCGGCAAGGTCGAGCCTTGGGGAAAGGCAGCTTCCAATTACACCAAATCGATTTTGACCGAGGCTCAGGAAAACGGCACCATCGTCATCACCGGGGCCATCTATGATCGATACGCTGCCCCTCAGCATGACTCGACCGGCGAACGTTACCTCTCCTGCATTTACGTCAACACCGAGAAAAAGAACGCCCCAAAGGAAGAAATGCACCTTCTCAATCTGATGATCGTCGAGCAAGGGTTTTCAACCGCCCGTAACACCGGCGAGATTCCCCAGCTTTCGGATTACTTCCTAAATGCCGACACCCAAGCTCGGGCCTATGAACTCAATATGTTCTCTGGGCCAGATCCCGATTACAACTACGACACCGAATACATTCCAACCGGAATCAACGAAATCCAAAACGAGGTTAAGAAAGGCTGGGAATATCAGGTTGCCACCGATGGGCAAGGCCGTTCCTTGGATGGGAGCGAATACTTCGCCCTCGTCAGCGGCACCAACGGCGCTGACCTCATCTGGGACGAAGAGGTAACCAATGAGAATCGTGTCAGCCTATTCGACGCTAACGGAGTGGCCGCCGATTCAATCGACAACGGCGAATACAAACTCGGTTACGCCGATTCAACCTTAGGCCATAACGTGTATTTAACTGGATCGGTCGCCAACGGGGTCTTAAGCACCACCGATCAATTGACTTCGGCCGGTACCTTCACCGTCACTTCCGTCACCGGCGGCTACACCATCGGCATTGGCGATCAATATCTTGGCTACGACATCGAGGGGACCAATTTCCTTCCCATCGTCTCTGGCTTAGATTATGTTTGGACCATCGATGGCGAAACGACTTCCTTAACTTTGGTCGCAGGCAACTACTACAACAACCGCAAGGTCTCGGTCCAAGGTACCGTCATTGGCTATTCCAACAATATCCTCTATCTCCAAGACATTACCGAAGTCGATGGTGGGAGCGATATTGAATACGGGGCCATCAACGTCTTCACCGGCATGAGCCCAATCCCCTCGAAATACACCAAAGTCAATACCTACGTTGAGGTGAAAGGGCTTGCCCTCGATTCCCAATTCGGGTTCCAAATCACCGACACCAATTTCCCGCGAGCCTCCGGCTATTCGGATAACGAATCCTCTGTTATCTTAACGGCCGAAGAAAACAACGATATCCATCAATTCGCCCCGCTAGAGATGAGCGCCGCCGAGGTCAACAAATTCGTCAGCAACAAGGATCTGACCTATTACAACACCTACATCAAGGTCACCGATCCAGTCACCGTCGAAGGCGGCTATGTCGATGGTTCTGAGGCCACCCTCTACCTCTCGGGCGTGGATTTCGACGCCTACCTCACCTTCACCTATGCCGGCGATCCCGACCGTCCGAACTGGATTTGGGACATCGATGACTTCAAAGGCCAGAGCTTCTATCTCGAAGGCGTCTTCACCCTCCACAAATCGACCACCAATCGGATCCATTGGCAAATCAATCCGAATAACGCTGATGGATTGAAGTGGATCAACCAGGCAGCCTAAAGGACAAAACGATGTATTGCTATCACTGCGGATACCACATAAACGAGCACAAGATCGAGCAGAAAACACCCTCTATCGAGAATATCGAAGGAGCCGGGACGGAATCTCGAATCGAATACGTTTGTCCCCGCTGCGGCGAAGCGATCCACGCCGGTGCCGATGAAAAGGAAATCAAATCCCTTTCCCGAGCCACCCACGCGGAAATCCAGCGGGCCAACAACAACTATGCTTCCGGCATGGGCTTAGGATCGGTCGGCCTCATCTTGCTGATCCTCGGCCTCATCTTCTTCCTTTTGGCCAACCGGCCAAGTCAAGGCTTCGTGCTCGACACCACCTGCGCCGAGTTCTACGTCTTCATCGTCTTGACGATCATCTCTTCGATTCTTCTGATCCTGGGCATCGCCCTTGTCAGCGTCGGTATCTACAAGCGGCGCCTTTACCACGGGATCTTGAGGGATATCAACAACCACACTTTCGTCCAATGAGGAGAAAGAAAACAAGGTAAACAAGGAGGAAACATGAATAAGAAAATTGTTACCTTAGCCGCCTTGCTATCGTTAGGGCTTGCCGCCTGCGGACCGACCGATTCGACTAGTTCATCCAGCCCAGTCGACACCGGCAGTTCCAGCGACAGCACCAGCGAAGTGAAGCCGCAAACGACCTACACCGCCGTCACGATTGACAACAAGATCGACTTTGCCGAGCCTTGGTATGTCGCGACTCCGGAAAATCGGACGTTGACCATCACCACCAGCCCTGCCGCCGTCCCTGCGAACTTGCTCAACGAAGGCCGGCTGACCGTCACTTCGTCCGATCCGACCATCGTCTCCACCATCGGTCTTAATGCCACCCCGAAGAAAGCCGGCAAGGCGACCTTAACCGTCACCGTCACCAACCCGGATGGAGCTTCGGTCACCGATTCCTTTGAGGTTGTTGTCAAAGAGGCGGCCCCCGCTTCGGAATTCGGGCCTCATGTCGTTTCGACCTTAGCCGAAGGCTCCTACCAGTTTGGCTTCTCCATCAATGGCGCCGATCCGATCTTCGCCACCGGCGAGATGAGCGGTTTTTACGGCGCGACCGTCCCAACGACCAAATACAACGTCGCCGCGACCTTTAAGCTTGCCGCCAACAACGGGAAGTGGACAATCCAAAACGAAGCCAACAACAAATACGTCGCCGCGACCTACGCGACCGGAACCGACGGCAAATATCATCTTAACTTCGCTTATGTCAATGAGGCCTTCAACTGGGATTATGATACCGAGAACGGCTTCTTCCACGCGGTGCTCAAAGATGAAAACGGCACCGATATGAACGTCTTCCTCGGTGGACGTGGCACTTACGACACCATCTCCGTCTATACCTACAAGACCGTTGACGACGCGAAAGCCATGTGGGCTCTTCGTCCTTATACCTTCAAAGAAGGATATCAGGAAATCACCGAGTTCTTCTCCAAGACCGCTTATAAGTTCGGCGCAGCACGCAAAGATGGCGTCGTGTATATCGCGACCGGCGAAATGAGCGGATTCTATGGCGCTTCCACTACCGAAAACTCGGCAGGCGCCGACGTCATTCCTCAGCGGACCGACAATGGTGTCACCCTCCAAGTCGAGAGCACCGGAAAATACATCGGCGCTACCGTCAGCGGCACTCATTACAACTACGTCTATCAAGATGAAGCCTACTATTGGGATTACGACGAAACCGAGAACATGTTCACTACAACCTTAGGCGAAGGTGAATCGGCCGTCGAAGTCTATGTCGGTTTCTCTGGCGACAAATACACTACCTTTGGTGTTTACGTCATCGGTGAAGAAGGTTTAGGTGAAACCGATTATCCGGCTCACCTCTACACCGGCTACTTCATCCCCGAAGACGAGGCTCCGATGACCGAAGGGCCGATCGCTACCACTCCGACCAGCGGCACCGCCAAGAAATTCGGCGTTCACAACACCTCCAAATCGATCGACGGTTATCTCCTTATGACCGGATCAATGGACGGCTACTACTACGGAACCGTTAAAGTCACCAACACCGAAGAATGGGAAGAAGCCGCCGATATCTTACCGACCAAGAACGCCGACGGCACCTGGACTCTCCGGGTTGGTTCCGCCGGTAAATATCTTGGCGCCGAACGCGCGCTCGGCGACGACGATAAGATGCACAACAACATCCTCCTCGTCGATACCGCCTTCAATTGGCAATACGACGAGACCGAAAACGTCTTCCATGCCACTCTCGGTGAAGGAGAAGATGCCAAGCACGTCTTCATCGGCTCCAGCGGAACCTACGACACCATTTCCCTCCAATATTGGGATACCCTGTCGGACTCCGATGCCTATAAAGCCACTTTCTTTGATTGGGGCGAATACGAAATCGTGGATGAGCCCGACGAACCGGTTGACACCTATGAACCGACCGGGACTCCGGTGACCCTTGATTTCACCAAAACGGAGTTCACCACTGCAAGTGATAACGTTTCTCTCTCTCTGACGGAAGTTACCATCAACTACGAAGGTTTGAACTTCGCTTGGACGAAAGCGGATAGCAGGTCTGATATTGCGCTCAACGACGAAGGTACCGGACTTAAGTACACTGCTCCAGCTCGTTTCTATGTCAAACATGCATGGAAAGTCACTGCCCCAACCGGCTATGCTATCTCGGCTGTTGTTGCTGATGCTGTCGACGGCAATTTGTTCGATGACGAGCACGTTGAGGTTACCGCCCCGACCAATGCTGTTTTCCATCACGATACTGAGATTGAATTGCCAACCCCCGTTTCTACCTTTGAATGCAACTTCAAGGTTCAAACCCGGGCCAACACCGTCTCCTTCTATCTTGTCCCCCTCACCGCTGCTTAATCTTTCCTGATTAAAGCTTCACCCCCGACCCAACCGTTGGGGGTTTTCTTTTTTGCCAGCCTTTCGATAAAAATGAGACATAAACGAATATCAGCCTCGGACTTGGCCGCGAAGACTCAGCAACCATCCGGATATGCCCGGAAGGAGGGATTCAGAATGATGTAATCCAATCTCCCCTTAATCGCCATAGACGTATCCAAGGGAAAAGCGAGGTCCGAGTCATCCTTTCCTTGGAAGAACCAAAAGGACGGCCGTTCCCCGCCAGCCAGGACAAGGAAGGAAGAACAAATTAGATATCTATTCACTCTAGACCCAAGCAGCTCATTAGCAAAAGGCCTACAAAGCGATTCAAGCCCATCCAGGCGCTTCTCGAGACAACGATTAGCAAATTATCCAACCGCAACAAAAAGCCGCCCCAGCAGGACGGCTATGCGTTTTAGACGCTATCGATTACTTATAGCTAATCGCCTTTTCCTTCTTCTTGTGTGGAACCAAGGAATAAACGACTAAGCCAATCGAGCCAAGAATAATGACGGCCGCTAGGATATAGGAGATGACGGCAAACTCGATGACATGGTCATAGGTGCCCCGCCCGGCATCGAGAAAGGAGACTTTCTTGGTGTCCCAGACCTGAGCGAAGATACCAGTCAGTAGGATCGCCGCCCCATTGATGATGGTCCCACCGGTGAATAGGCCCATGCCAAGCTTGGTCTCCTTCTTGGCTTTCTCCCCTTTGCAGAAGGAATAGAAGGCAACGGCGAAGACGACGAAGGCTAACAAAGGAATCAACCCATAGACCAAGAACTTGGTCGAGACGATGTCCTTATTGGCAAAGGAACCGGAGGACAAACAAACGAAATAGGAGACGAGGAATGGGATGGCAACGCCCAAATCAACCGCGGCTAAGGAACCGACGATGACCTTCATCGTCCGATTGGAATGATCATCCTCGCCATAAAGCTTAACAAGGGGGACGTTGGAGGCAATTAAGGCGACAATCAAGGCGATGAGGTAAATGACGATGACGAAGGCGATTTCCTCATAACCGATTTCGGTGGTGGTTAACCGGTAGAGCCAAACCGCGTTCAAGAACAAAGCGATCGAAACCATATAGCCAATGGCGATATAGGAAGCAAACCCTTTGATGACGTATTCATCGTCGTTTTTAAGAATCGACATCAGAGAGTAGTAGAAGCCGAAGCCCGAGATAAGCGACCCGGCGATGCCAATGGCCCCGAGCATGACCCCGAGACCAGTCGAAAAGTCATCCGGCATATTCTCGATCGGAGCCTTGACGCCGCTGACCCAAAGGTACGGGGTGATCAAGAAGGCGAAATAGATGGCTAAAGTCAAAAAACCAGCGAAAAGGACGGTGAAGATAGCTAAATTTACGTATCTCATCGAGGAGTAGTTTCTAAGCGATTTGTTGTTCATATCTTTTCCTCAAGTAAACGGATCCTAGGGGTCTAGAAAGCGCCGTAGAAAATTAAAGTCTATCTATTAAAGATAGTCAACACGATTTTTACCCGATAGGTAAGGCATTAACGACAGCAAAGACACCCTTGCTTGCCGCCTTATTGACCTCGATTTCCCCTTGGTAATCCGGAAGGGAGGAATAGAGCCCCTTGATCGCAGTTTCGCCCCTCGAAGTAGGCTTAACGATCGAAGGAGTGGCCCCAGTGATGGTAAAGCCGGTGAGCAAGGTCGAATCGACGAAGAAATAGGGGTATTTCCGTTTGGCCTCATAGACCGCGTGGGCGATCGAATCGCCTAAGGCGGGGATAATGCCTGGCAAGGACGCTAGATGGAAGCCATGGTCGGCTTGACCGCGAACTAGGCCAAAAGAATAAGGCTCGCTGCCTTTAAGGCAATCGGCCACTGATTCCGAGGGCAAGGACAAAGGCAAGGAATCCCGATAGGATTCGCTGCCCATCCATTCATTGATCCGTTCTGGATTCAGGTTAGAAGGCAAAGGAACATATAGGATCGCCAAAGAATGGCCTAACACGGTGGGCTTATCGATCGAAGGACAGGCATAAAGCCCATTCCCTTCCTTTAAAGCCCAAGCCGAGCCAAAGGGAAAGGGGAGCAAGGCCTTTTGCCCATAATGGAAATAACGGGGCTCCTTAGGGGCTAACGCATGGTATAAAGCCGCATCGACGTCCCGAGTCCGGTTCATGGCTAGGATATTGAGATAACTCGGTTCCCGATGATTATCCCTGGAATGCAAATCATGATATAAAGGCGAGCCGATTGGCAAATCGGAGAGCAAGAAGCAATCGCCTTTCAAAGCCCGGGCTTTTCCTTGCTGAATAAATTCGATTGCTTTCGCTTTGCCTAAGAAAGTCTTAATCGCCGTCGGTTGGCAATCAAAAAGGATCGTACCCCCACGGCTTAGTATGTCATGGGTTAAAGAGTCGACTAGTTTCGAGGCTTCCTCGTGGCTAAGGAAGGTGAAACGGGAGAAGGATTTCTTCTCAATCCGCGAAAGGATATCCAAGGCAAAGTGCTTGCCAAACGGGCTAGCGGAATTCAAATCCAGGAATCCCCCGGTTCGTCGGAAACGGTACCCGAGCCCCTTTTCCTCTTTCGCCGGGCTAAGCAATATCGGCTTGGCCCCAGCTAAGGAAAGGAAAGCCGCAGCATAGAGCCCGGACAGCGAATCCCCAATAATAATTGGCGACCCTTTGCCTAAATAACGGCCTTTCGGCGGATTAACCAAGGCCTCGGAGAAAGAGATGGTCGTCCGACGGATGAATTCCATCGTCTCGATGCAGAAATCCCCGGCATAGACGAGTTGGCCGTTGATAAAAGAGGCAGAAGCACTTACGAGCTCATATCGGAAGGCGGTCTTCTTAATCCCAATCCGGTCGGAAAGATTTTGAATAAGATGAGCCGGATCGAAAGAGGGGATCGGGACATCGCGGATAAAGTACTTCATAAGGCCTCCGAAACCGTTAAGGCGCTTATTAGGCACCACGACAGGTTATAGCCACCGCAGTCACCATCGACGTCTAAACACTCGCCGATGAAATAAACGCTCTCTTCCTTCTTACTGACCAATTCCGAAGTCACGTCCGATAGGCTCACGCCCCCGATGGTGACCTGGGAAGAAACGAAGGAATAAAAACTATCGAAATCGAAGGAAAGATTCTTCAAAGCCTTGCAAAACCCTCTTATGTCAGAAAGATTCTTCAGTTGATTACGGACGTAAATCCCTAACGGATATTCAACCAAGGTATAGAGATAAGCACCGGGGGTGGGGTTGCTGTAAGCCAAGGCAAATAAATCGTCTTCGGTGTGATCCGGAAATAGATCGAGGGTGATCCGAAATTGATCCCCGCCAGCTCTAACCAAATGGCTGGAAAGATTGAAGATGACGATGCCCGAGAGGCCATCCTCTTTAAATAGCACTTCCCCCGCTTCCTCGAAAAGGAGTTGGTTATGGTTATCGTAAGCTTTGACTAAGGCCTCATGGCGGACCCCTTTTAGCCCCTTAGTCTTTTGTTTGGTCTTAATGGGCACCAGCCCCGGACGCAAGGGTACAATGTCATAGCCGTGCTTTTTCAAGACGGGGAACAACGAGCCATCGCTTCCCAGGTTGCTTTGACTTTGCCCTCCGAAGGCGAAGATCAATAGATCGTAATGATGGCTGCCTTTGTCGGTCTTAATGGTCCCCTTCCCATAGTCAATAACCTTCTCATTAACATAAGCCTTGATGCCAAGCTTATTAGCCAACTCAATCAAATAACGGCAGAAAGACCCGGCTGAATAGGAAAGGGGATAAACCAAATCCCCCTTTCGGAGCAAAGGGATGCCTAACTTAGTTAAATAATCAGTTAAACGTTGATATGGAAAGCGTTTCAAATAACTCTCGATCCACTTCGAATGGGAGTAGCGTTCAGCCTTTAAATCAGCATTAAGCAAATTGCAGTGCCCGTTCCCGGTGGCGTAGATCTTCTTCAGCAAGCGATCGTTCTGCTCAATGACGTAAACCGTATAATCCGGATATTTCGTTTTGATCGCGATCGCGGCATAGAGTCCGCTGATGGAGCCACCGATGATGCCGACGTTCATACTTCCCTTGCCTTTGCCGTAATAGATTACCACTGCTCCGCCACCCTTTTTAGCCCTATTCAAGTAAACTCGAACTGACTATACTTCCCTACGGGAAAATCATGATGGCCACCGTTAACGACATGCTCGCGGAAATCCGGGGCCATTACTCCAAAATAACCCCCGAGCCCGACCAGGCTTTGACCTATCTAAAACAGGTCTTGGCCCCGGAATTCATCTCTATCCAATCCGAATCACCTTACTTGGAAAAAGAAAAAGAGATAATCCTTAACCTGCCGGCCAATCGGATGCTTATCGATTATCCGTCTTTATTCGCCTCAAAAACTTATACGAAAGAAGATATCAATCTGCTTATCGAAATAGAGGACAGCATCCTTCGCCTAGTCGATGCCTACCTCGGCATCAACCCCTATCGGAAGGAATTCGCCTCGGCTAAGTTCTTGCAGCACATCAAAGCCCGCCTGCTCGCCCCGATCCTTGAGGTCCAGCCAGAATGGATGGTGGCTTTTGGCTTAGCTAAAGATATCGAAGAAGCCAAAACAAAAGGCCAGGGGCATTACCCCACGGCCTATTACGATTCATTGGAACGTTAAGAACGTTTCTCTAAGTCGGAGGTGATGGCTTGGAAGGTCTCTTCGCTTAGCACATGCTCAATCAAGCAGCAATCATGCTCGGCGACTTCCTCACTCACGCCTAAGGACAATAGATATTTCTTCAACACCCGATGACGGTGCAACACATTGGTCGCGACTGCCCTTCCCTTCTCGGTTAAGGCCATATCGCCATAATCGATCCGGGTGATGAGACCTTTATCGATCAATTCGTGGCCCATCTGGTGGACCGCCGGCTTGCTGACGTGGAGGATGGCCGCCACCTTAGTCGTCTCTAATGGCAACTTCGCTTCCTCAAGCATCAGCAGGGCTTCTAAGAAGTCTTCTTGGGATTTGGTATAGGATTCCATAGCTCAATTGTTAAGCAAGATTATTGGAAATTCAAGCAATAGACGCCACCGAGCCGAAATCGATGAAGGTTAAGAGATATATGACTTCCAGGCCATCGAGGTAGAAAATCAATTCCATCGAAGTGAGATGTTCGCCCTCAAAGGCAAGGGTGGCATCGCTGACGGCGATAGAATTCCCGCCTAGGCTAGCGGTAAGTTCATCTTTGTTGACATACGCTTCCCCATCAAAGACGAAATGTTCCTCGCAGCCGACGAAAGAAGGGATCATCTCGTCGATAGCGTCGGCCGGGGCAAAACCGTCCGCGATTGGTTCGGTCAACGTTTGAGAATCCGGCCCGTTGTTGATGTAGGATGTTTTGACTCCCTGATTGAAGTCATAATAGGTTTGACTGACTTTCTCCCCTTCGTCGATGTAATAGAAAACGATGTCTCCATCGACATATGCATCAATCTCCTGTTCCTTTTCTTCATCCAGCCAAGTGCAATGTGCCGTAAAATCCCCATATTTCGAGACATCGGCTAATTTGTCAAAAGCCGACGATTCGACTCGATAACTCGGCAAATCGACCACGGTTTGATTGAAATCGTCGAACAAGATTATGAAGGAGTAGATGCTTTCCTCTGTTTGGTAACTGCCCCACATCCCGGTCACCCGGCCGCCTTCAATCCGGGCCCTGACCTCGGTGAAGGTTTGGCCAACCAAGGGTTCAAGGTGATTGATCGACATTGACCCACTGAAATAGTAGCGCTCCTCGGTAACCTTATAGGTCATGTCATCGTATCCCTGCTTAAGGGGGAAGAAGAAATCGGCCAGGTAATATTCCGGATTGATGCTTTGCTCTAGAGGAACCCGAACGTAAGCATCATCCTTTGCCTCATAACGATAGGAGACACCATCCGCGGTTTCGTAATAGGCTTTATCCTCCCCTTTCTCAATCATCGTCGCCCCATCGTCAAAATAGTAAATGACTGAATCCTCTAAGATCGCCCGTTCCTCCGGTCCAGGAAAACTCTTGGTGAACAAGACGTCGATCGTAACATTGGAATATTGGTCATAATCAAAGCAATGGTCCCAGTCCTCTTGGCTCATCGTTTCCGAAGCCGGCTTCTCTTCGATGGTCGAGCTTTCCGAAGAAGAACTGCTGGACGAGGAAACGCCGTCGGTCGAAGTCGGCGTCGATTCAACTGATGGTTCCGATTGACTCGGGGAAGCCGAAGACGACTCGACCCCCGAACAAGATAGAAGGCTTAGGCTTAGGGCGAACAAGGCAAACTGTTTCATGAATATCTCCCCCCAAGGGATTTTATTGCTTTAGCAATAGGCAATGAATAAAATGCGCGTGTTATGAAAAAACTCATCTTCGTCAGCGGACCCGCGGCCATCGGCAAGTCCACCTTCTCGGCTAAATATGCGAGGGAACATCCTGACGAGGAAGTCGTCGTCATCGCCGCCGATGAAGTGCGGAAAGAGAAATACGGGGGCTATGACAAGTTCCCGCCGGGAATGAACATGATGATCGTCTATGACGAGATGATCCGTCGGGCGGCTGAACTTCGCGACAATAAAGAATCGGTCACCATCATCTTCGACACCACGATGCTTTATGACGAAAGGCGGCTTTACTTCCGCCGTCATCTGCCGGGCTTTGACCGTTATCTATTAATCCTATTGAAGCTCCACGACTATAAAGTCTGCCTCCAACGGAACCATCAACGGCCGAAGGAGAAATGGGTCCCCGACAATGTCATCCTCGACATGGCCGCCCATTACGAGGATCCGAGTGAGGAATGCAAAAAGCATTTCGATTACGTCGGCGAGATCTACGTCGATTAAGCCTGCTTCTTATAAAGGATGAATTTCCTCGTCAAATAATTGAAAACGGTGTTGAAGCCGGTCTTTAAGACGAAGACGATGGTATAGGCGATGAAGACCGGGATATCGGCCCCAAACAAACTCGAGAAATCGATATCAAGGATATTAATGCCTAAGCCCGACCATTCAAGGCAGGTCATATAACCGAGGAATTGGATGAAAGAGGCGCCTAATAAGCCAAGGAAAGCCCAGAACGTGAACTTCAACGCCCCTTTCAGCGATTTGTTCTCGGCTTCGTTTTGATAATCCCGGAAGGCCCAGACCGACGAAAGGCTCCAAGTCGCCGGGGTCGCGACAACGAAGCCAATGATTGAAATAAAGAACTGGATAAAGAAGGCGACGATAATGCCCGTCCCCGCGATCCAAGAGGAAAAGATCGAGGTGCACCAAACCTCAACGACATAATCGATCAGCGTCCCATAGACCCCGACGATCAGGAAGCGGATAAGTTCAGTCCAAAAACCCTTATCCTTAAGGAAAGACAATTTAGTCATGGTTACTTAACGTTCTTGGCCCCGGCTTTCTTCTGTTTCTGGATCTTGCCGGCCTTCGCCCCTTTCGAGGCGTGGACTAAGACGATGCCTTTTTGATTGCCGGCGACCGCGTCCCCATAGGCGATGGCTTCTTCTTTGGTCTTGAACAGTTTGATGACCTTCTCCCCGCCGGCGAACTTGATGGTCCATTTGCCATCCTCTTTCCGTTTGGAGATGTGGTATACCTTGGTGGATTCCGCCATTGATTTCCCTCCTGCTTTATTCTAACCCATCGATGGTCTTTTCTAAGAGCGAAACATCGGCGTCCGATGGCATCCGCCAATCGCCCCGAGGGGAGATGGCGACCGAGCCGACCTTCGGCCCATCGGGCAGGCAGCTCCGCTTGAACTGGTTATGGTAGAAACGGACGATGAATTTCTTCAGCCAATGTTTGATGGTCTTTTTGTCGTAAACCCCTTCATAAGCCTGCGTAGCAATGAAATAGAGCTTCGGCATCCGATAACGGAAGCGAAGAAAGTGGTAGATAAAGAAATCGTTCAGTTCATACGGCCCAACCGTATCTTCGGTCTTTTGGGCGATGACCCCGTCTTTGGTCGGCAGTAACTCCGGGGAGATTGGAGTATCGATGATGTCCAATAACGATGAGGCGGCCTCCGGATGCATTTTCGCATAGCCTAAGCAAAGATAACGGACCAAGGTCTTGGGGATTGAGGCATTCACCCCATACATCGACATATGATCGCCCCCGTAAGTGCACCAACCTAAGCACAGCTCCGATAAGTCCCCCGTCCCGATCATGAGCGACCCCTCGTCATTGGCGATATCCATCAACACCTGGGTTCTTTCCCGGGCCTGGGCGTTTTCGTAGGCCACGTTATGGTTATTCTCGTCATGGCCGATATCTTTTAAGTGGGAACGAAGGGTGTCCTTGATGGATATTTCCCGGAAGGAGACTCCTAGTTCCTTAGCGAGGTTCATCGCATTGTCATGGGTCCTTTGGCTGGTCCCGAAGGCCGGAAGGGTAATCGCGGTCACGTTCGTCAAAGGCAAATTCAGTTTCTTGAAGGCCTCGACCGCGACGAGCAAGGCCAAGGTTGAATCCAGACCCCCGCTTAAGCCGACGATGGCTTTTTGGCAGTGGATCGCCTGCAGCCGATTGGCTAAGCCCGCCACCTGCATCGACAGCACTTCCTTCGCCCGGTCGATATCGACTTCCTTCTCTTCCGGGATAAACGGGTTCCGGGCGTAATGCCGGAGAGTTTTCTTTGGAGTCTCCAACTTTAAAGAGAAATAGACTTTAGCGAATTTCTTATTGTCGCCGAGGCTATTCATCTTCCGCCGCTCGGCCAAAAGCTTCTCGATGTCGATATCGGCGGTCGCGTCCTCAAAGGCGAATAGTTTGCTCTCACTAAGGATCGCCCCGTTCTCGGCGATGAGGTTATGGGCGGAATACACGCAGTCGGTGGTCGATTCCCCTTGCCCGGCATCGGAATAGACGTAGGCGCTCATCAGCTTCGCCGAGGTCATCCGGACCAAGTCCGAACGATAGGAGGCCTTCCCGACCGTCTCGTTGGAGGCCGAGAGGTTGAGGATCAAGTTCGCTCCAGCCAAAGATAGATCGATAGACGGAGAGGAAGGAACCCAGAGGTCCTCGCAGATCTCAATCCCGATTGCTAATTCCGGATAACGGGAGTCGACGAAGGTGACCCAGTTGCCAAACAGCACCTTCTCGCCTCCAAGATAAACCATCTCGTTCGGCCCGTCATAGCCATGGAAATAACGCTTCTCATAGAACTCCTGGTAATTGGGGATGGCTTTCTTCGGAACTAAGCCGAGGATATGGCCGTGGCTTAGCAAGGCCGCGACGTTATATAGCCGGTGCCCATAGGCAAAAGGCAAGCCGACGGCGAAAACGACATCAAGATCGGTGGAGAATTGCTTTAAGTCCAATAGGCCGGTTAAGCAAGAAGAAAGCAAAGTATCGTCTAGAAATAGGTCCCCGCAGGTATAGCCAGACAGGCAAAGCTCGTGGAAGCAGGCGACCTTCACCCCATCCGCTTGGCATTTAAGCAATGATTTCTTAATCTCGCTTACATTGGCCTCAACATTGGATAAATGGATGGGGATGGCGCAGGAACGGACCCGGACGAAACCCAAAGGATCATCATGGTAAAGGGGATCGACGGCCCCAATCTGAACGGAATCGAGGTTCGGGCTGCCATTCCCGGCAAGCTGCTCATAGAGGTCCTCGCTCATGATGACCATCGATTCCTGACCGTTTTTGCTGATATGGATCGGCGAAGGGGAATCACTGACTAGACCCTCCAGACTATTGGTGTCGCGGAGGGCGGTGATCGGTAAGATTTTCATAACGACAAAATAATAGCACTTTAATGCCAGGACGCCTAACTGTTGCCTCTTATTCGACAAAAAGAGAATAATGACCGCATGCGCCAAGGATACGCCATCGCCAACCAATATCGCCTCTATTCCGGGGTTCAGAATTTCTATAGCCGCTTAAAAGAAGAACTGACTAAACTCGATATCCCCCTAACCCTATGTCGTACCGGAGACGCCGGGATATTTATTCAGGATGACGGCAAGGTCATCAGTCAATTGGCTGAAGCCGATTTCATCGTCTTCTTAGACAAAGACCGCTACGCCGCCTATGGGCTCGAGAGGATGGGCTACCGCCTATTCAACTCCGCCCGGGCCATTGAACTCTGCGACGATAAAATGGCCACTTACCTCGCCTTGGCCAATCAAGGCCTCCCCATGCCCCTAACCATCGCCCCGGCCCTGAATTACGTCGGACAGGAAAACGATGAGAAATATCTATCATCAATTGGAGACCAGCTAAGCTATCCTTTGGTCGCCAAATTGAATTACGGATCGTTGGGCAACAACGTCTTTTTGCTGCAAAACCTGAACGAACTAAAAGAATTCGACAAAAACAACCTCCGTTCGCCTCGGCTTTATCAACGCTTCATCCAAAGCTCAGCCGGGATGGATTACCGGCTCATCTACGTCGGGGGCGAATTCGTCGCCGGCATGAAACGGGTCAACCCCTTCGACTTCCGGAGCAACGTCGCCCAGGGGGGACACGGGGAGAACGTCCCGATTCCCGAAGCCTATAAGGAATTGGGCAAACGCTGCGTGAGCCTCCTCGGCCTCGATTACGCCGGGGTCGACTTGTTACAAGGCGAAAAAGGCGAGCCGATCGTCTGCGAGGTCAACTCCAACGCCTTCATTGAGGGAATCGAGAAAACCACCGGGATCAACGTCGCTAGGAAGTACGCCGCCTATATCGAGAAGACCGTTTATGGACATCAATGAGAAGATCCGGATCAAAGTCAACGGAGTAAAGCAAGCCGGCCATGTCTTCGGGAAGCAAGGGAAAGCCGCCCTCCTTTTCGTCCATGGGGGACCGGGCAACCCCAACCGGCATAAGATAATCGATAAGCTCAGTCCGTTAGGAGAGCATACCCTAGTCTGCGCCTATGACCAACGGGGGACCGGGGGCTCTTACCATCAATTTATGAAGGATTCGGCTTTTCGAATCGATGACTTCGTCACCGACATCCGCGAATGGGCGGAGTATCTCAAAAGCCATTACGGGGTGACCGCGGTCATCCTCATCGGCGAATCCTGGGGCTCATACATCGGCAGCCTCGCCATCAAGAAATATCCAACTCTTTTCGATGCTTACGTCGGCTATGGCCAATTGGTGTCGATGAGCAAAACCCTAGACGCCCAGTACGCCGCCTTGAAGAAACGCCTCCAAGGGGAGAAACTAAAAGACTTCCTGACCATTGCCCCGCCGAAAGATGGGAAGTTTGCATCCGAAGAGGACGCTTCCCTATTCCATTCCTTGCTCTATCCGGCCTTTGAACCGGAAGATTACCCGAGTTACGAGGAAAGGGAGATCATTCCCTTCTACAAATCGAAGGAGTACGCCCTTCGCGATAAGCTCGGCTGGAAATACGGGGTCAAAAGAACCAGTAAAGCCTTGGGTAATGAGAACCAATGGGTCCTTGATGACGATCCCCGGTTTGGGATCCCCTATTACGTCTTCCAAGGGGTCAATGACTTCATCTGCCCCTTCACCCTAGCCAAACATTTCATTGAGCAGGAAGTCGAAGCCCCAAAGAAAGGGTTTTATGCCTTCGAACACTCGGGCCATCTCCCGGCCTTTGAGGAACCGGACCTCTTCATGAAACGGTTGTTAGAATTATTCGACGATCTTCTGTAACGAATCGCCGGCTTCGAAATAGGAGGCGGCGGTCACGATACGGCGATCACTGTCGTGACTTAGGACCCGCATCGCATCAGCCGGCGACATCCAATAGGCATCCTGGACCTCGCTTTCCTGAAGATGGAATTTCTCCTCAGCGGTCTGGGCGACGAAGAACACCACTTCCTTGATGACCCCGTCCGAGGGCGAATAGACGATCGATTGCCGGAAGCCGGATTGGATCGAGGCGTTGATGCCAAGCTCTTCCTTTATCTCCCTTAAGGCCGTCATCTCCTCCGAGAGATCGGATGGCTCGACATGGCCTTTGGGGATGGAGTAATGGCCGGCGGCCATATGCTCGATGCAGACTTTGCCATGGTGGAACAAGACCGCCCCACAGCTTTTTTCCTGCTTGCCAAGCAACGAGGATAACCCTTTGATCTCATCCTCGCTTAATCCAATGGTTTCGAAATACCCTTCTAAAGTCTCATACCGATTGAAGAACATCTCCAGGAACCGGTCGAGGTAGAACTCATCGGGGACGATGATGAAAGGCGGGATTGAGGTCAAACCGTCTTTGACCCGCTTCTCCATATCGTGAAGGTAGGCAAAGGAGGCTAAGTAATCGGCGTTGATGTCTTCAATATCGACTCCGTTGGCCAATAAAAGCAACAAGGCGAAGACCCCGGTCCGATCCTTCCCGGCGTTGCAATGGATAACGGTCGGCTTGGGTGCATTGAGGATGGCTTGGAATATCTTCCTTGCCGAATATGGCTCCTCCACCATCTCCATATAGGATAAGACCTGATCGTCTTGATCGGTCGGGATCCGGCCGGCCCCGTTGACCGGCAGGGAAATCAATTCAGCGCCCAACAAGGCCAACTCCGGCTTATCGGTTTTCGCGGGCTCGTCGCGTAAATCGATGATGGAGGCCAAGTGGAGCGATTCGAGTTTCTTGATATCGTCCTCGTCAGCGTCCGATAACCGACCCGAGCGGTAGACCACATTATAGGAAGTGGCCCCATAACGGCATTCGTAACCGCCTAAATCGCGGAAATTAAGGATGCGATTGAACTTGATGCGTCTTTTCATAACCGGGGCATTGTACTCTAGTTACCCAAATAAAGAAAACGCCCCCGAATGGAGGCGTCGTCTTCGTCAGTAGGGTGTTTACTTCGCCGATTCGCCGGAATCGGATTTTTTCTTGAGTTCTTCGAGGATCGCGGTGAGCAATTCTTCGGTGGTCGGCTTGGCCGGAGCCGGAGCTTCGGGGACCGGGCGCTCTTCCGGATGTTTCTCGTAGTAGGCTTCCAAGGCTTGGGCCTTGAGGGCTTCGCGCTTCTTCTGAAGGTAGTTGACGACTTTGATGATGACGAAGAGGGTCAACGCGATGATGAGGAAGGAGATGATGGCGTTGATGAAGGCACCCCAATCGATGATGGCGGCGTTGCTGAAGTAATAGGAGCCGCCGTGTTTGGTATACATGGCAGCAATGGTGTTGTTGAAACCAGTCTTTTCAGCATTTTGGGAAAGAGCCAGCCATTCAGTGGTGCTATAAACCTGCTTTAAAGGCTCGCCACCAAGCATAATGTTGTTCGGAGCTTTTTGGTTTTCGTTAGCCGCCGGCAAGACGGTGACTAAGCCGGATAAGCCGCCCGGGACGCCCCAAGTGCAGACCGACATTAAGATCGAGGTGAAGGCCGTGACGATAGCGTTGAAGGCGCCGCCGATGATAACGCCGACGGCCAGATCGAGGATGTTACCCCGCGAGATGAAGGCTTTGAATTCCTTCCACCATGTTTTGACGGTGGAGTTCTTTTTGGTTTTTTCTTTGGACATAGTTTTTTCCACTCCCGGCGGTGATTATGCCGGTTTGCTTAAGCAATGTTAAACTATTTATTCAGATTTTAGCCTTTCCCATTCTTGCCTAGAGTTTAGCCTTAATTCAAAAGAATCGCAGTTCAAAATAAAAAGCCCGCAAAACAATGGTTCCGCGAAAGAAATTGACTAAAATCGTAGGCGTATCTAATATTCTAGGCGTATGCAAATTTTATCTTCTATTCAGGAATTCGACTGGCTCAGCATCCTCTACATCGTCATCATCCTCCTGACCTTATTGATTGGTTTCTGGAAAGGTGGGATGAAGACCCTTTTCACCATTATCTCCTTGGGTCTTGCGGTTGGCGCTTGTTTCCTGCTGGCCAATCCGGTTGGCAAAGCATTAGAAGAATCGGCAGTCGGGGAAAAGATATATGGCGCTCTTAACGAGAACATCGGGACGTTACTCAAAGCCATACCCAGCTTCACCGCCAATAACGAAGCGGTTTTAGGCGAGGTCCTAAGCGACCTCCACATCCCCGAGTTTGTCCATGGACCATTAATCGAAGCGTTGCAATCCGCCCTCGCGGATAAGCCCCTCGCTTCGGCTGGGGAAACGATTGCCAACACCCTGACCTCAATTTTCTGCTCCGGCTTAGCCTATATCATCGTCTTTCTAATTGCCTTCATCGTCATCCGCTTCCTCATTTGGGTCATTTGCCTAATCGTGAAGAAAGGGGGAACCAAGCCAACTCTCTTCTCTCGTCTACTAGGCTTAGTCCTTGGGGCCGTCAAAGCCTTCGCTATCTGCTGGGTCATCTCCCTCGTCGTGACTTTGCTCATCTCCTCCGGGTCGGGATTCGGCAACTACCTCGCCGACATCATCGGAATCAACGAGGATGGTTTCTCAATCGCCAAATGGTTCATTGAGACCGACCTTGGTTATTCAAAGGTCATCGGATTTTTCGCCAAATAACGCCGAAAAATCGAACCTGGCTTCAACCATTTTGTATTCGTTCCGTCAACCGAAAATCAGTTGTTCCGATAAACACACTAATATTCGGGAAATCCTATACACTGTATAGGGTTTTCAATTTTATATAGAGGCGTTTTATCTTTTGATTCCCACTAAATTTCTACTAATCGTTCTTTAAAGTGTCGATGGATAAAGCATTTTTAATAAATCAATAGGTAAGTCAACCCCTTTGAAAAGTTTCACGGAGGAGGCAGTGCATATGATTTGATTTTTGATTTCATGCTCCTAGAATAACCCTCGCACGACCCCTAAAGGGTGAGGGCTCAACTAGCGAGAGGGAAACGCCATGAGCCTTTCGAAGCCCGTCGGGGGAAGGGAATGGAGTAAGTAATATGCTGCAAGTTGTCAAACGCGACGGGACCTTAGTGCCCTTCGATCTGAAGAAAATCCAATCCGCGATGTCCCGGGCTTTCACCGCCGAGAACAAGACCATCAGCGATGATGTTATCGAACTATTGGCCCTCCGGGTCACCTCGGTTTTCAATAGCAAGGTCCACAATGACCAAATTGGCGTTGAGGACATCCAAGACGCGGTTGAAATCGTCTTGATCCAGGCTGGCTACGTCGACGTCGCTAAATCCTATATGGATTATCGGACCAAGCGAGCGGCCCTACGTCAAGTCAAGAGCACCACCCTCGACTTCAAAAACGTCGTTGATTCCTACCTCAAAGTCGCCGACTGGCGGGTTAAGGAAAACTCGACCGTCACCTATTCAGTTGGTGGGCTGATCCTTTCCAACTCCGGCGCCGTCACCGCCAACTACTGGTTAAGTGAAGTCTATGACAAAGACATCGCCGACGCTCACCGGAATGCCGACATCCATATCCATGACCTTTCGATGCTGACCGGCTACTGCGCTGGCTGGTCCTTGAAGCAATTAATCAAGGAAGGCTTAGGCGGCGTCCCGGGCAAGATCACCAGCGCCCCCGCCAAGCACCTCATGACCCTTTGCAACCAGATGGTCAACTTCCTCGGCATCATGCAAAACGAATGGGCCGGCGCCCAGGCGTTCTCCTCCTTCGACACCTACCTCGCCCCCTTTGTCAAAGTCGATCACCTCTCCTACTCCGAGGTCAAGCAGTGCATCCAGTCCTTCATCTTTGGGGTTAATACCCCCTCGCGTTGGGGCACCCAGTCGCCGTTTACCAACATCACCCTCGACTGGACCGTCCCCGATGACATGGCCAATCTCCCGGCCATCGTCGGCGGGAAGGAAATGGACTTCACCTATGGCGATTGCAAAGAGGAGATGGCGATGGTCAACAAAGCCTTCATCGAGACCATGATCGAAGGCGACGCCAATGGCCGCGGCTTCCAATATCCGATCCCGACCTACTCCATCACCAAGGACTTCGATTGGTCGGCCACCGAGAACAATAAGCTTCTCTTCACCATGACCGCCAAATACGGCACCCCCTACTTCTCCAACTACATCAACTCCGATATGAAGCCGAGCGACGTCCGCTCGATGTGCTGCCGGCTCCGGCTCGATCTCCGCGAGCTCCGCAAGAAGAGCGGCGGTTACTTCGGCTCGGGCGAAAGCACCGGCTCGGTCGGCGTCGTCACCATCAACATGCCGCGGATCGCTTATCTAGCCACCGATAAGGAAGATTTCTATGCCCGACTTGACCGCTTGATGGACCTATCGGCCCGTTCGCTCAAGGTTAAGCGGGAAACCGTCTCCCGTTTGCTCGAAGCCGGCCTCTATCCTTACACCAAGCATTACCTTGGCTCCTTCAACAACCACTTCTCGACCATCGGGTTAGTTGGCATGAACGAAGCCTGCCTCAATGCCCGTTGGATCAAAGCTGACCTCACCCATAAGGAAGCACAGGAGTTCACCGTCGAAGTCCTCAACCACATGCGGACCCGCCTCTCTGACTACCAAGAGAAGTACGGCGACCTCTATAACCTCGAGGCTACCCCGGCCGAATCGACCGCCTATCGGTTAGCCAAGCACGACAAGGAACGGTATCCGGACATCATCACCGCCTCCAAAGACGGCGATACCCCGTTCTATACCAACTCCTCGCACTTGCCAGTCGGCTTCACCTCCGACATCTTCGAGGCCCTCGATATCGAGGATCAGTTCCAGACCCTCTATACCTCCGGCACCGTCTTCCACGCCTTCTTAGGGCAGCGGCTCCCGAACTGGGAATCCTGCATGAAGCTGGTCCGGAAGATCGCCGAGAACTACAAACTCCCCTACTACACCATGTCCCCGACCTACTCGGTCTGCGAAGACCATGGCTACATCACCGGGGAAGAATACAAGTGCCCCATCTGCGGCAAGGAAACCGAGGTCTACTCCCGGATCACCGGTTACTACCGGCCGGTCAAGAACTGGAACGCCGGCAAGTCCCAGGAATTCAAGATGCGGAAGACCTACGATATGAGCAAGTCCTCCGACGTCCATGTCCATGATGGCGCCTGCTGCCAGTTCGGTGAGCAGAAGAACGCGGCTCCCAAACTCAATGAGATCCTCCTCTTCACCTCTCCGACCTGCCCCAACTGCAAGATGGCCAAGATGCTCCTTGATAAGTCCGGCATCCATTACCATATGATCGACGCGACCACCAACGTTGAGACGACCAAGGCCTATGGGGTCAAACAAGCTCCGACCCTCGTCGTCCCCAATGGCGACTCCTACTCGACTTACGAGAACGCCTCTCTCATCAAAGGCTACATTGATTCAACCAAAGCAAACTAAAATAATAAGGCTTCCCTAACCGGAGGCCTTTTTACGAAAGGATTACTATGCACGACGTCATCATCATCGGCGCCGGCCCCGCCGGCTTAAGCGCCGCTCTCTATTTGCTTCGGAGCAACCTCGATGTCTTATTGATTGAAAAGGAAGGCATCGGGGGCCAGATCGCCAAATCGCCAAGGTTAGAGAATTACCCGGCCATCGAATCCATCTCCGGGATGGAATGGGCCGATAAACTATTCAATCAAATCGATAACCTCGGGGTCCATTTCGACTTCGGAGAAGTCACCACCATCAAAAAGCTCGGCGAGGCCCATTTCCAAGTCGATTATGGAACAATAGAGGAAAGCAAAGCCGTCATCATCGCCAGCGGCGTCTCCCATCGAAGCCTCGGCCTCCCCAAAGAAGAGCAATTCGTCGGCCATGGCCTTAGTTACTGCGCCACCTGCGATGGGGCCTTCTATAAGGACCAAGATGTCTTGGTCGTCGGCGATGGCAACACCGCCGTCCAATACGCCATCTCTTTGGCGAATCTATGCAAGAAAGTCACGATTTGCACCCTTTTCGGAAAATTCTTTGCCGATGAAATCATCGTTAAACGGATGGAAAGCCTGCCAAATGTCGTCATTCGCCATAACCTCGAATCCAAGGAATTATTAGGCGATAAGGAATTAACCGGCGTCCGGTTCCTGAATAAGGAAAGCGGCGAAATGGAGACACTAAACGCCGATGGGGTATTCGTCGCCATCGGGCAGGTCCCCCATAACGAAGCCTTCGCCCCCTTAGTCGACTTAGAAAAAGGCTTCATCACCGTCGATGAGGATATGCAAACCAAGACGCCGGGACTTTTTGCCGCCGGGGATTGCCGGGTAAAGAAAACGCGGCAGGTCGTCACCGCCGTCTCGGACGGGGCGATCGCCGCGGTGTCGGTCGAGAAATACCTCAGTCGTAATTCCTAAGCTTTGTATTGGGAACGAATTCACTAGCCGCGAGGCGGAGCGCTTCCGCCTCTTTTTTGTCGAAAGCGTGGAACCCATGTTCCAGACACCCTTCCCGGTCAATATACATCTGAAGGAAGTATTTCTTGGCTCCAGCGATTAGGCGAGCCGCCCCCTTTATCGATTCCTCGTCATGGAATTCCTTGATGATGGTGGTCCGGAACTCATATTCGAGGCCTGAACCCATGATTAAGGCGATTGAGCGTTTGATCCAATCGATCTCGAAATAAGATAGACCGGCCGTCTCGGGGTAGCGTTCAGTCGAGTTCTTGATGTCCATGGCGATGTAGTCGACTAAGCCCTGGTTAATCGCCTCTTCGATTATCTCTGGCCGGTAGCCATTGGTATCAAGCTTAACTTTATAGCCATAGGATTTGATGGTCGCCAGCTTATCCAGGATATCGTCCATTAAAGTTGGCTCCCCGCCGGAGACGCAGACGCCTTCCAGAACTCCCTGTCTTTTTCGGAGATACTCCTCAATCTCAGCCCAAGGGATATAGGAAACATCCTGCCCCAAGACCAAAGCCCCGTTATGACAAAAGGGGCAACGGAAATTGCAATGGGCGCAGAATAAAGTCGAGGTGACGTAATCGTCGAAATCGACTAGGGAGAGTTTCTCCCAGCCGGAGAAATCCATAGGGTTATTCTTCGCTAGTTTTATCTTCGGAAAGAGTGTTTTCCGGCGATTCCTCAGCCGGTTCGTCCTTGGCTTCGGGTTCTTCTTCCTTCGCTTCGGAAGGAGTTTCCTCGGTCTGATTCTCTTCAGCCTTGGTTTCTTCCGCCGGGGTGTCTTCTTTCTTTTCTTCCTCGGTGACCGGTTCCTCAACCTGGACCTCCACCACTTCCTTATTCATCGAAGCGGTCGCTTTCTCGGCTTTCTCGGCCCGTTTAATCTCGACGTAATAGGCGATGGTCAAATAGAGGACCAGCGCCCCAGCTAAAGCAAGAATGATGCCGAATAAGACCAAGAAGATAACTAGGATGTTCCGTTCCAGCAAGATGGCGGCCGTGATGCCCCCGGCGATCAACAAGACCCCGATGACGATCAAAACGATGTTCTTCCAGGTCTCGCCGGCTTTCTTAATCAAATAGACGATGGCGTAGACGATGGCGACCAACCCGGCAATGGCGACAAGCGTGCCGATGAATATGCCAATGAAGCGGAAAACGATGGTGGCCGTCTCCAAATCCGACCCGATGACGACGAGCAAGACGCCGCAGGCCATCTCCAAGGCCCCGGTGACGGCCTGGCCATAGGTGGTCTTGATCAAAGTGACGTCCCCGATATTGACGACCGAGACGACGTCTAAGACGATCCGGAGCACCGCATCGGCGATGACTAAGCAGCCGATGGTCAGGATGATGGCGTTCTGAAACCCTTCGTTTTGGCAATAGGCCATGGCCAAGACGCCGGCGACGATGAGCAACAACGCCTCGAATATGTTAAGCAGCAGCCAGCCGACTTTCCCTTTTCTAAACATGATTGATCCTCCTTATTCTTTGTCCTTCGACTCGATTTGCTTCGGGTCGGAGGAAGGTATCTCTATGATATCTTCTTTCTTAAGTTTTTTGTGCTCTTTCTTAACCGATTTTCTCGGTTGTTCGGGCTCATCGAAATCAAACACCTCGACATCCTCGATCGGAACGACGTAATTGGCTTTCTTGGCCTTCCGGAGTGAGATGCCGGTGATGATGGCCTGGGCCAAGCCGGCGATGCCCATGACCGCCCCGATGACGATCAAGGTCACTTTGTTCCGCATCCCGATGTCCGACCCGTAATAGAGGAGGAGTATGGTCAAGCCAATGGCTAATAGGATGGCCCCGAAGATGATCTCGATGATCGGCATGAAGAATGTCGGGGCATTTTTCCGGGCAATCATAAGAATCGAGAACAAGACGAAGAGAAAGCCGATGACCAGGAGCAACACCCCAAGGAAATTGACGATGATGTCGATGAAGGCCTTATGCATGATGGCGACCACCACGCCCGCGGTGATCTCGAACCCCCCGATCAGCATGATGGAGGAATCGGGGGTCCTTTTCTGCTTGGTCATGACCATGACGATCCGCAAGACCCCGTCCATGGCTATGAATACCCCAACCACGATGGCTAAAACCGTCTGGATCGGCGACTGGTCGGGATTATCCTTGGTGAAAAGGATGGCGACGGCGATCGAGAGGGCGCCGGCAGCCATAAGTAGGAACGCTTCAATCAGGTTCCACGCCCCCCAAAGATGGGATATCTTCTTTTGCTTTTCGTTATCCATATTCAAATTCGTTTGTGGTTTCCGGAAATTCGCTTAAAGTATATCGCGTCAAGAAAGGACTGGAAGTAAAAAGCCATGAAAAAAGCCATTCTTAAATCCTATGCCAAATTGATCGTCCGTTCGGGGCTGGCCATTAAGCCGGGCCAAGCCGTCATCATCAAAGCCAACGTCGATCAAGAGGCAATCGCCGCCATGGTGGCCAAGGAATGCTATAACGCCGGAGCCAGCCGGGTCGTGATGAACTGGCAATCGGAGAAACTCAATCGAATCGATCTGAAGAAAGGGCATCTCCGCCCCTTTTTGAAGAACCTGCCCCAGGAAGTCGCCTATCAGCAATGGTTCACCGATACCTTGCCCTGCTTCCTCTGGCTCGATTCCGATGACCCCGATGCTTTAAAAGGCACCGACCCGAAGAAAGCCGCTCGGATCAAATCGGCCAAAAACGCCGAGGTCGAGCCGCTTATCAAGAAACGGGAGAACCGTTATCAATGGTGCATCGCCGCCATTCCGAGCGAGAAATGGGCCAAAAAGGTCTTCCCCGAGTTAACCAAGGCCGAAGGGATGAAAAAACTCTGGGAAGCGATCCTCGTCGCCTCCAGGGCCTATACCGGTGACCCAATCGCCAATTGGGAAGACCATGACCACATCCTCAAGCAAAAGTGCGCAAAACTCAATTCGTTGCATTTGAAATCGCTCCATTACATTTCGAGCAACGGGACCGACTTGACCGTCGGCCTCAACCCCGACGTCATTTGGCTAGGGGGCGGGGAGCGGACCATCGGTGGGGCCTATTTCCAGCCGAACATCCCGAGCGAAGAATGCTTCACCTCCCCGATCAAAGGCCAGGCCGAAGGCATCGTCTACGCCTCGAAGCCCTTAGCCTATCAAGGCCACTTAGTTAAAAACTTCTGGATCCGTTTTCACGAAGGCAAAGCGGTCGAAGTCGGGGCCGAGCAAGGAAAAGACGTCCTTGAATCGATCATCGCCCTCGACGAAGGGGCCGGGTATCTTGGCGAATGCGCCCTCGTGCCCTATGACTCCCCCATCAACAACACCGGCATCCTCTTCTACAATACCTTATTCGACGAGAACGCCGCCTGTCATCTAGCCATCGGGCGCGGGTTCACCAACCTTTATCCGAACCACGAGAAATACACCGACAAAGAGTTGGAAGACTTCGGCATCAACTCCTCGATGAGCCACGTCGACTTTATGATCGGCAACGCCGACTTAAAGATCGTCGGCACCACCACCGAAGGAAACGAAGTCACCATCTTCGATCAAGGCAACTGGGCGATTTAATCCCTAAACTTAGTAACCTAACGGTCCGCAAGGGCCGTTTTCTTTATCGATCCGGGCTTTCTGCTCGGTGTAGAAACGTAAGAGTTCCTTGTCTTTCCCATCACGAGAAGCCCGTAAAAACTTTTTAAGCAACAAATCCCGATCAAGGTCATCCTCATTGTAATGATAACGTTCCTTCAATCGGTCAAGCCCCCATTCGAAGTCTTGAGTGTGGTATACGTAATAACGCCGGGCTAAATCCTTCATCGAGAAGATTTGGTAAAAGGCTGCCGAGGTCAACTGCCGGGTGTAGCAGACATAACGGGAAAAATAGCCGATCCATTCCATAACCGGCTCCGGCCATTTGACGTGACCATATCCTTTATCGCCATATTGTTCCTTTAAGGCATCAAAAGCGGTCCCAAGAAGCTCATCGACCTGATACATTTTTGCTTTGTCAAGAAAATAGGCAAAATCCGATTTCATGAACCGGCGAATGAAAACTGGGCTCGAGCACGAAAATTCCTCAGCCGAATTTAGAAATATGTTTGCTTGATATTCAGCTAACAAACGGCCAAATTCGTCGAAATCTCTCATTTCAAAATATCCTCGATATAGTCACCCTGACCTTTAAACTTTCTTTTAGCTAATTTCAGCTTTGTTCGAATCTCCCGAGCCGAATCCTCTTGAACTAATGCACAATGTGATTTTTCACCATCGGACAAAAACAGCCGTTCGCAAAAGGACAAGCAAGAAACTGCTTTGGGGGTTTTGAAAACATACTGCTTACCAAGGCGCGAAGCCGACAGAGCGTGTTGAGCTTCAATATCAGTAATGTCGCCATTGGCAAATTGTCCCATTATGGCAAACATACGGTTGTCGGCGATGGGAGCAACGATTAAATCGGCTGCTTGCACGCGATCGATCTGTTCTTTTATTAAAGGATGTTCGCTGTATGCTCCCAGCATTCCGCGAAAATAACAAATCGCAAGCATCCAATCGCGGTTGCAGTTAAAATGCTCCACCTTTAATCCATCGGACAGCGAAAAATCAAAGACAAAAACAGACGAGGCGGGAAGGTCGCAAACGAACGAAAGAGCCGATTGATAAAACTCGGAACAATAAAAACCGTTAGCAAAATCAGCTTTTGGACGGCCACCACAAGGATCAATTTTGTCAAATCCATATTTTGAGCCATGAAACAAAAGCGAATGACCGGCCTGCAGATCTTCGGTCAAAAATTCAATCTTAGTTTTATTTAAGCGATAACCATTTTGATACAGCCACTCATAAAACTTCATCAAGGTCGAATCACTGATGAACTCTTCGTTTGAAGAAAGGAGAACTGGCAGCGAAATACCTAATTGCTTTTTAAGATCGTTAGATATGGATTGCCTTTCAATTTCTGAGAGTGCTTCTACGTCTTTTTTGAATGAATACCTATAGCTCATATCAAGATTATACTTAAAAAGTTAGTCAAATAAAAGTTAGTTATTAGTTTTTTTATTGGTAACTTCGCAACCGATGAAAATGCATGAAAAACTTTATCAAAATCATTTACAAACCTCTTACAAACCTTTGAAAGCGATTACATTGACTTAAAATTTATTCGATAAAGGGCCATCTTTATTCAATCAATCTTTGAAAGCCTTTTCAGAAAACGCTTACATTTTTAGCAATTCAACAAATGCCTCTTATAGTTTCGGTGCTTGGGAAAAACCAAGCGTTAACAAACAGGAGGATACGACATATGAATGAGTATGTTGATTACACCTACGGTATGAGCGAAGACGAAAAGGATCTCGCGAAAGTCGAAGAGTGCAAGATGTACGCCAATGCCGTCGCCGCCCTTTGCACCAGCTATTCGTATGGGCGGTATGGCTTCTACGCCACCTTATAATCGATAACGACCGTAAAACGGAGGCCCTTAACCGGGCCTCTTTTTTATCGCTCCAAATTGATGAGGTTAACGAACTGGATCTTCTTGCCGTTGATCGATAGGTAATGCCAGACCGCGTCAATCTTATCGATATGGCCGCTTAGGTCGAATAAGTACCCGTCCTCGTAATAACGGGCCTTAACCTCCTCCCCGCCATAGGTGGTGAGGATATCATTGATGTCGTTTGCCCTTTCGGATGAAATCCGGGGCCGTTCAACCTTGTTCTTCTCATAACGCATCCGACGGAGAAAAGTCCCCTGCTCAACCAACGATTGATAGGGCATCCATTTCATCATCCCCCGGTCGGCGTTCATGCGTTGTGGCCTCCGATTTGCTTATGCCTGGTCAAAACGGTCGAATCCTTAGTCAAAGAGGAAGCCCGGAGGCAGGCATCCTTCCCAAAGACCGATTTGATGGTGTCCAAGGCATGATTAAGCTGTTCGCGCTTCGCCGCCTCCTCGGCCGAAAGGAAGATGCTTTCCTGCCGGAAGTCATAATGGCCAAGTTTGGCGAAGGTCACGCCTAGATGGCGAATTGGCCGGTCCTCGATGAAACGGTCAAATACCCCCATCACTTCTTTATATAAAGTGTTGTTGTCGTCAGTCGCATAATCGAAGCTCGCTTGGCGGGAGAACCCTCCTTCATTGGCGTAACCGACAAACAATCCAACCCGTCTAGCTTTATAACCAGCCATCCTAAGCCGCAGGCAAAGGTCATCGACCATTTCCCTTAAGACCAGCTTCGCCCCCTTGACGTCATAATCCCGCATCAAGGTTTGACCGATGCTGAGGTTTCTTTCCTTTGGGACATATTTCTCCCGGATATCGGTCCGGTCGATGCCATTGGCTAAGTCATGGAGTTGGGACCCTAAAATCCCAAACTCCCGTTTCAATAGATAGGGGTCGGCTTGCGATAGTTCCTCAAGGCTCCGGATGCCCAACCGGTCCAAGTGGGAGCCGATGCCATTGGATATCCCCCAGATCTTGGTGATCGGCTTGATGGCCCAAAGCTTGGTCTTCACATCCTCATAGCCCCACCGCGCCCGGTAAGGTGGGTTCTTCTTCCCTTCGTTATCCAAGCATATTTTGGCTAGGAACATATTCGGTCCCATCCCGACGGTGGCGACCAAACCCAATTCATCTTTGATCTTCTTTTGAATTGATGCGCATAGTTCCTCAGCCGTCATCTTATATAAGGAAAGATAAGGGGTAAGGTAAAGAAAGGATTCGTCGACCGAATAGACATGGACATCCTCTTCATCGAGGAAATCCAAGAATATCGACACGACTTTTGCGGACATTTCGAGGTAATAGGCCATCCGAGGCTTGGCGAAAATGATCCCCGGGACTTTCGGCAAATCGCCGATTCGGCAGACATTGGGGATGCCATAGTTGGCCTTAAGGAATGGGGTGGTCGACATGACGATCGAATTGGCGCTGCGGGTCTTATCGGCCACGACCAAAGGAGTGGAAAAGATGTCGAGCCCCCGGGCCGCGCATTCGCAGGAGGCGTAAAAGCTTTTCAAGTCGATGACCGCGTAAACCTCTTCCATGCTCCCTCCTGTGGGGATAATGATATTCAAAAACTCATGGCGAAGTAGTCTTGATTTTTCCCTCGCGGAGACCTTGAAAGACGCCATCGGGATTTTCCCGTAAGCTAGGCTTGTTTACTCAATCGAGAAGTATATAATAGACGCGCTCGGGGCATTAGCTCAGTTGGGAGAGCGCATCGTTCGCAACGATGAGGTCGTCGGTTCGATCCCGATATGCTCCACCACCCTGAATCAAAGGCCGTTGGCCACAAGCCATGGATGTCCATGGCTTTTTTGATAAAGCCAAGGCAACAGATACATTTGTTGAGGCGAGCATAATTTCATATAATCAGTTACTAATGAAAATCGGAGAAAAGATTTATCGATTAAGACAATCCAGACGAATGACCCAGGAACAATTAGCCGATTACCTCGGCTTATCCCGGCAGTCAATAAGTCAATGGGAATCTGGACAAGTTCAAGATATTAAACGAGCTAATATCGAACAACTCGCGACAAGGTTTGGCGTTTCGATAACCGACCTTTATGACGATGGGATCGAAATTACGCCCGATGGCGTCCCAATTCGAAAGACCAACAACGCATCTTCAATCGAACCAGTCCGCATCAGCAACCAAGTTTATAACATTTACTGCATATATCGCAAAAAACCGAACGCTAGAACGATTTTAACGAATTGTGTGTTCTTGGCGCTTCTACTAGGAATTGCAATATGGTCTACGTTAATGTCTTTCCGAAACGATGCAAATTTTCCTTTGCTTTTAGCTTCTATTTTTACCTATGCACTATTTATTATTTGCTTAATTACGATGCTCTCAAAAATAGTCTCATATCGAAAAGCGCTAGTCGGTTATTTAACGCCTGAAAAACTCCATTTCGATTGCTACGACGGCAAAATCGAATCTGCTATCGATATTGCGTTGGAAAATATTGTTGCAATACAAACAACTAAAGACGAAAGTCCAAGAAGAAAGAAAGGACAGATATCCATCAAAACTACCGAACGAATTGATCCATATACATTCAGTGCAATTATTGAAGATCCCGAATCGCTAATTTCGGTATTTGGACAATTCAAGTCTGGGAATCCATCTCACCACTAATAAATTGTATACCAGCTAAAATGTTTGCCGGGTTATGTGAAAAAGACGAGCGCTTCTAATTTGCAAGCGTCACTTGCGAAATTTCAAATTGTCGCTTGCTTGACGTTACGTTAATGGCTGGCACAATTTGTGCATATAGGAACAAAAGTTGCCGAAATTCAAAAACTTATTGAAAAGACAAAACGCGTTGAATGCCCTTGAAAGGAGATGTTTCAATGAAAACAGAAAAAACTATCGGAACCAGAATCCGAGAATTGCGATTGAGCAAAGGCTTAACGCAAAACGAATTGGCAAAAGAACTATCTATTACTGAGGCAGCCATAAGCAAATGGGAGGCAGATAACGACATTCCGGAGATTAACAATCTAGTTAAACTAACGGATGTGCTCAGCACCAACCTAGATTATTTAATAACTGGCAAGATACAAAAGGAGAACAACAGACCGATTTCCTCATACGAATATGCCTGTTTGTATAATGATCCATCTGTTTTGAAGGATTACTATTTATTGAGAACAGACGAGTTTGGTCAAAGTCTTATTTCCTATATCGTAAAATATAATTCCACCCACATCTTTAACTACATATTAGAAAAAACCAAACCGTCTTTTCCCGCGAGACGAGGATATCCAATTGATATTAATATCCTAAGAATGCTTTTCAAAACCAAGAATCTAAAAAAGGTCTACAAATTCGGATATCCCGATATGGGGAGTTGGCTTACTTACAACTATCCAGACAAAATCAAGCAAGACGGGAAAAGTGCTTTCCTTGAGGAAATGATGGCTTTCGAGAGCCCGTCTAGCCCAAATATTACTTGGTTACTTACCGCCCATCAAAGAAACTTCGTTGATGTATACGGAAAAGAAGTGCCGTTTTCATATCAATATACTACCTTCCAAACAATGTACCCAATCTACGTACAGGCAGCTATGTACGCGAAAAACGAAGCAGTTGCCAAACTAGCGTTATCAACAATAGAACAAATTAATGACAAAGCAATAAAACGCGTAAATGAGAGCGGCGAAAACAGGAGTTATCCCCGTCTTTGTCTAACCACCGAAATAAAATACGACAGCGACTTGCTAATAGGATATAACAGGAACGGAGTAAGGTGCATAAGAATACCAAAAGCTATTTACCAGGCAGCGATAGATTGCGGATATCCCGACATCGCCAGAAGACTAAATAATATAAACGTAAAGATTGGTGTGGAAGGTTTTGACTTGCGAGAAGCGGAACTAGTTGAACTTAAAAATGAAGGAAATAGCACAGAAGAAGACGTTCTTATAGCCTCATACACTCGAGATGGAATATTTGAAATAGGCCGCTTCGCTAAAGACAAACACAATGGGTATAACTTAACTAAACGGGCACTACAGCTTCCGCTCTTGAGGCTCGAAAAATTCAACCGTCACCTTGAAAAAGATGAATACAGGCAAGCGTTCGAAATGGCGGTTGACTACGACTTAAGTGTACAAGGTGATTTTACCAAAGGGGCCGCCAAAGAAACCTTAAAATCAAAATTTGAAAAGGAAAGTTTAAAAACTCCAACGGAGGTCGAGGAATCCAACCTCCTTTACATAAAAACTTTCTGCTACGGGGACAAAGGCGCCGACGTAAAAATGCTTTTAAACATCTTCCGCAACAAGATGACAAAGACCGCAAAGATGCAATCCGAAATTCAAGAGACAATTAAGGAATTTGCAACGCCAATACTCGTAAAGGAATTGGATAGTGGAGACTATCGTCGCTGTGCAGCCGATTTAATAAGCAAGCTCGAATATTTGCTCCGCTCTAAAACTGAAAACGATAATGACGAGGACCCACTAGATTTTGATCTTCCGTCTGCAATTGAAGCGAACTTCAGCGAGCGCGATCAAGAAGTTCTAAACAAAGTTAGATTGTACCGCAATCAACGCATTCACTTATTGAAAAAATCCATAAAAATAAACGAGGATGATTTAAGAAAAGCTATATCGATAGTTGCTAAATTTGCAAAAGAGGAGTAGCCATGAACAAATATCAAAATGCTCTCATGAAAAGAGTAGCCTTACTATGTCCCAAAGCCAAGCCAAAATTTCAAAACATCAAAGTGACAAACGACGTTGCCAAAATTTATCAAAACGACGACTTAGACATATCCAATTACGAAATATTTGCCGTTTCTAACAAATCTATTGGAAATGCCATCTCTTTCGTAGAATGGAAAATAGGCGATGGGTTAATTAAAGATACCGTAAAGGAAAGAACAATCGCCGATAAATCAAACATCTTGGCGTGTGTCTCGCCCAAATTCCAGTTTAGGGATTCGTCTGAGCGACCCGCCAAACTGATCATACATTGGGTAAACGATTTAGCTGACCCGGTAATTATCAACTTTGAGTATATTGACGCTTCTGATGAGGCTTTTGCTTCAAAGAAAGCGAAGGAAAAGAAAGAAAAAGACGCTTCCGATATTTCTCTCCAATTGACTAGCGGCGAAAACATAATCAACACATATTACAAAAAGGCCTGCAATTACGTCGATAGCACAATCGTGACTTTGGAAAGCAAAATTGAAATCAGATATAACGTCTACGAGCGATATCCAGTCGAGGAGAAAATAGTAAGTGCAGACACCTTGTTTGTGCCTTTCATTAATCTTGCTCACGGAACTTACATCGTAACAGTAAAACAACAAAATAAGAAGGGGGTTGTCTTGGCTGAGACTTCCAAAGAAATAAAGTTAATAGGCCCCGTATACAATGCACGACCAGTAAATATAAATAACTAACTTTCTTGTCAATTAAAACTGCAAAACAACTTCAACGCAGTATACCTCCTAGCGAAGAGCCGCTGTTTAGAAGCAGCGGCTTTTCACAATTTCACTTGGATTCTGCAAAATTATTAGAAATCCCCACCAATTCCTTGAAACGAGGCAGCGACTCGCACCAGTCGCAGAAGATATGCCATTCCTTGAGCTTATGGTAACGGCGTTGCCGATACATGGTCTTCAATTGCTGATAATTGGTCGTCATGGTGGCCGAGAGGCAGAAGCCACAAGGCAAAGAGGCGACGAGAACCCGCCAAGCGGATTTCTTCTCGTCCTTATGCTCTTCATCGTCAGGGATATCGTTATAGGAAGCGACTAAAGAACGCATCCGTTCAAGGATGACCGGGTCGGTCTCCTCGACGCATTGGGTTACGATATCGAATTTCAATAAGCAATGCATGGTCGACTGAGAGGAGACGAAATCGAACCAGTGGTAACGCTGGGCTTCTTTCCACCAATAAAGCGGGGCCGTGACATCAAGATGGACCAAGATGCCTTTAAGGAAGTTATCATGACCTTCCCCGCCGGGGCAGGAACCGAGTTTCTCGGCCCGGAGGAAGTCCTTCTCCGTCGGGTCGCTGGTGTCGATTTTGGTCCGCATCGGATTGCCCGAGGCTTTGACCGCCCGTTCCAATCCATAGACATAGGTGTTGTTAATCGCGAAGTTCATGGTTTACCGCCTCCATTAGATTATCCATCAAAGCCAGTCGGGTCAAAAGCCCCACTCCCCCAGGAACCGGGGTTTGGATGGCAACGGGAAGATTGGGCACTGCATCGCCATGGAGTTTCCCGTCCTCCCCGCGGTTGATTCCGACATCGACGATGACGGCCGATGATTTGTATTCAAACGAGTTGTCTAGATAACCAAGCCGGCCGATGGCGACAACGATAAGGTCAGTCATCTTGATATAGGCTTTTTTATCCTCCATTGAGGTCTTCGAATGGAGGACGGTGACGTTGCAATCTAAGGAAAGCAAGAACTTAGCCATCGGCTTGCCGACGATCTCGCTCCGGCCTAAGACGACGGCGTTCTTGCCTTTGAAATCAAAGCCTTCGGCCTTTAAGTAAGCGACGATCCCTTTTGGGGTGCAGGGAATGAAGGAAGAAAGGGGATGGAACCCATCGACGTCCTTAGAAGGATTGACCGCCAGTTTGACCGCCTTCTCATCGATCTGCTTCGGCAAAGGCAATTGGACGATCAGCCCATGGATATTGGGGTCTTCGTTGGCTTTCTCGACTTCCTTAAGCAATTCCGCTTGGGTAACGGTGGTCGGCAGTTTATTTAGCAACACCTTAAAGCCGATCTCCTCCCCGTCTTTGATCTTACCCCGGACATAGGAATTGGAGGCCGGGTCATCATTGGCTTGGATGATCATCAAAGTCGGAACGACCGGAAGGGATTTAGCCATCGCGGAAAGTTCGGCTTTCCGTTTAGCGACGAAACTTTTGATATCCATGCATTCCCTCCATAAACAAAACGCCTCGGCGAGGCGTTAATGGGATTAAAGCGAACCGCTGATGGCGCTGGTGGATTCAGCCGCCGTTTCCGGCGAGATGACCGAGATGATCAGAGCCAGGAAGAGGAAGACGATGGCGAAGCCGAAGGTGAGCCAGGTAATGACTTTCTCCGAACCCCGTTCCTTGGTTTTGGCGAAGACGTTGAGCCCGCCGCCGGTGATGGCGCCCGAAGCCCCTTCCGATTTACCGCCTTGGAGAAGGGACAAAACGATGATGATCAAGCTGACGATGATGAATATGATGTCATACCATGCCATAGTTTCGTTCCTCCTTTGCGAACGTGCGACACATAGGATAGACTGAATAGTCTATTTTTGCAACCGCGGATTTTTCCGATGCTAATTAGCCTTTTACCAACCGAACCCTGCCCGTTATCTTAGGCGGCGAATTCGCTATATTCATCTAGCGAGTACACTGCTCCAACTTCTTTCGGATATTCGTGGTTCCGGTCAACTAGTTGGCAGGATAGCCCCGCCGCCTCGGCCGCCGCCTTATCCTGAAAGGAGTCGCCGATGTAGATGACCTTTGATTTGTCTTCGATTCCCAGGTGCTCGAGGGCCATCAATAACGGTTCCGGGGACGGTTTGCCATGCTTATACATGTCGGACCCGATGATGGTTTGGAAGTAGTGGTCCCAGCCGAATTGTTTAAGGACCAGTTGGATGTGACCGGAACCGTTTCCGGATACAACCGCTAGGATTTTGCGCTCCTTATGTAAGTTTTGCAGAATTTTTTCCACCTCGGGGAATGGGCGGATTAACTTAATTGATTCCTCATAATCCAGCGCCTCAACGATCCGAGTGACGAACCGTTCATAATCCTCGGGTTTGACCTTCATCTCCTGCATCGTCTCCAAAAGGTTATGGTGCATGAAGTGGACGCATTGCTCGGGGGTGACGTCCATCCCGATCAGGTTGAACCCGGCCTTATAGACCGGGACCAACGATTCCTTGCTGTCGGCTAGGGTGCCGTCGAAATCAAACAAATAAACATCGTGGGTCATTTCTCTAAACTCGCTTTCGCCTCGAAGATGATGTCACGGAGCTCGGCCGCCCGTTCGAAATCGAACACCTTGGCCGCCGCATACATCTGCTTCTCGAGGTCTTTGATTCGGATCTCCATTTCCTTCCGGCTGGTCTTGCCATCGCTATTGATGAGCTTCTTGGTCTCGTTCTCACTGTTGGACAAAGGCGGTCTTATCTCCTTGATGATGGTGGTCGGGATGATGCCGTTCTCCTCGTTGTATTTCTCTTGAATCTTCCGCCTCCGCATCGTCTCGGCGATAGCTTCGTTCATCGAGTCGGAGTAGGAATCGGCATACATGATGACTTGCCCATTGGCATTCCGCGCCGCCCGGCCGATGATTTGGATCAACGACCTGGTCGAACGGAGGAACCCTTCCTTATCGGCATCGAGGATGGCAATCAAAGATACCTCCGGGATATCAAGTCCTTCCCGAAGGAGGTTGATGCCAACCAAGACATCGTATTTCCCTTTCCGGAGCTGATAGATGATTTGACTTCGTTCTAAGGTCTTTGTCTCGTTATGAAGGTAGGTGACCTTAATCCCCTTCTCCTTCAAATAGGCGGTCAAATCCTCGGCCATCTTGATGGTCAAGGTCACGATCATCGTCCGTTCGTTCCGCTCGGTCCGCTTTTTTATCTCCGACAAGAGGTCATCGATCTGTCCTTTGGTCGGCCGAACCGAGATGATCGGATCAAGCAAACCGGTCGGCCGGATGATCTGTTCCACCACCTCGTGGTTGCAGTGCTCCAGTTCATAATCCCCCGGGGTGGCTGAAGTGCAGACGACCGAGCTCGCCATCAGATTCTCAAACTCCTGGAAGTTCAAGGGGCGGTTATCGAGGGCCGAGGGCAAACGGAAGCCATACTCAACCAAGGTTTCCTTCCGCGACCGGTCCCCGTTGTACATCCCGCGGATTTGGGGGATGGTGACGTGGGATTCATCGAGCAGCAGCAGATAATCCTTCGGCATATAGTCGATGAGGGTGAAGGGTCGTTCCCCCGGCTTCCGCCCATCGATATGGCGGGAATAGTTCTCGATCCCTGGGCAGCGGCCGAATTCAAGCATGCTTTCAATGTCCTGCTTCGTCCGCATCTCCAGTCGCTCGGCCTCGAGCAATTTGCCATTGTCCCGGAAGAACTTCAGCCGTTCCTCCAACTCTTCCTTAATCGTCTTGCAGGCCGCCTCAATCCTCTTTCTAGTCGAGGCATGATCATAAGCCGGGAAAATCGGATAGGTAGCATAGGTTCGCTCAATTTCACCAGTCATCGAATTGATTTGGAAGATATTCTCGACCTCATCGCCAAAACAATCGACACGGATAAAATAATCATGGGTCGCCGGGGCGATGTCGATGATGTCGCCATGGACCCGGAAGGTCCCGGGCTTCAATTCGAAATTATCCCGGGTGTACTGGGCATCGATCAGCTGCTTGTATAACCCTTTCCGGTCCAGCGTTTCCCCGACCCGGATTTCAAAGATCAATCCTTCGTATTCCGCCGGATCGGTTAGCCCATAGATGGCGGCCACCGAGGCCACAACAATGGTGTCGCGCCGCGATAAGACCGAGTTCATGGCGCTGGTCCGCATCATGTCAAGTTCCATATTGGTGACCGCGTTCTTATCGATGTAGGTATCGGACTTCGGGATATAGGCTTCCGGCTGATAGAAATCGAAGTTGGAGATGAAATACTCAACCCGATTCTCCGGGAATAGTTCCTTGAATTCGCCATAGAGTTGGCTGGCCAAAGTCTTGTTATGGACCATAACCAAAGTCGGCCGGTTCAAGGCGGCGATGATATTGGCGTCCGTGAACGTTTTTCCCGTCCCGGTCGCCCCCTGAATGACCTGAATCCGTTTTCCTTGCTCTATCCCTTGGAGGATCTTGGCGATGGCTTGGGGCTGATCGCCGGTCGGGGCGAACTTGCTGATCAGTTTGAACGGCTTATTTTCGCGGTCCATCGTCCTTGCCTTTGCGCCGTTTGTAAACGATTGGGGCAAAGCCTTCGCCGTTGATGGCCGAGGCATCGACCATGGTTAGGAAGGCCCTGGGGTCGGTGTCGGCGATGAAACGCTTCAGCTCCTGGGCTTCCGATTTGCTTAAGGCCACCCGGACCATCAACCGGTCCTCGCCGGTATAGCCCCCGATGGTGTTGAGCAAAGTGCAGCCCCGATCAAGGTCGTCCTGGATAAAATCGACAATCTTCTCATACTCGCTGGATATGACGTCGCAGAGGACGAAGTTGTTGGAGGCGACGTAGGTGATCTGGATCATGGCGGCCGCGACTAAGGCCGAGAGGATGCCAATCAACCCTAAGGGGATATTATTGGGGATGGTGTAACGGCAAGCCATGCCGAGGACGACCAAGGCGGTATCAATGACGGCCGAGGTATAGGATTCGCGGATATTGAAGTACTTCCCGAGGATGGCGCAGATGACGTCGACCCCGCCGGTCGAGCCATTGCCTTTGAAGGTGATGGCCACCCCTAAGCCGACGAAGACACCGCCGAAGAGGGCGCAAAGCAACGAGCCCACCATCGGCTCATCCAAATCGATGAGCTGGGTATAGATCGGCTTGAGGAAATCAGTCCGATACAATAAGGCGAAGAAAGCCGGATAAAGGATCGAGGCCACGAAGGTATGGGCGGTGAACTTCTTTCCTAGCACCACCGCCCCGACTAAGAATAAGCCAACGGTCAAAACCGCGGTCACGATATCGACCGCTTGGAATGTCGAGCCGCTTTGCTCAATGTAGAACTGAATGATAACGCCGATCGCCGAGACCCCGCCGGTGACTAAATCCGAAGGGACGATGAAGGCGGCGTTGCCAAAAGCCAAGACGAAGGAGCCGACGACCATCAGCAAGAAATTGAGGATGGTCCGCCGTCCTTCTTTGCTGAACAGCTTACTTTTTAGGCTTCCCTTCATTCTTCTTAGCCTCCTCTTCCAGATAAGCGAAGATAAAGGGGTTGAGGTTGCCATCCATCACCCCTTGGATGTCGCCCATCTCGAAATTGGTCCGATGGTCTTTGACCATGGTATACGGTTGGAAAACGTAACTCCGGATTTGCGAGCCCCATTCGATGTTTTTCTGCTCGCCGACGATCGATTTGAGCTTGGCGTCCCGTTCCTCGAGTTTCCGCTGCATGAGTTTATCGGTCAGCATGCTCATGCAGGTGGCCTTGTTCATCAATTGGCTCCGCTCAATCTCGCATTGGACGACGATGCCGGTCGGGATATGGGTGATTCGGACGGCCGAGGAGACCTTGTTGACGTTTTGCCCGCCGGCCCCGCCGCTGCGGAAGGTATCGACCCGGAGATCTTTGGGGTCGATGACGATGTCAGACACCGCCCCGAACTCGGGGATGACGTTAACCGAGGCAAAGGAGGTATGGCGCCGCGCGTTGGCGTCGAAAGGTGAGATCCGAACCAGCCGGTGGACTCCCTTTTCTCCCTTCAGCATCCCGTAGGCATCATTGCCGATGACTTTGATGGTCGCGGTCTTGATGCCGGCTTCGTCGCCGTCTTGGATATCGATGGTCTGGATCTTGTAGTCATTCCGCTCGGCCCAGCGGCCATACATACGCAAAAGCATCTGGGCCCAATCCTGAGCTTCGGTGCCCCCGGCCCCAGGATGGATTTCGAGGGTGCAGTTTAAGGCATCGTATTCGCCGGAGAAGAGGAGTTGATGACGTAAATCCTCGCAATCCTTGCCTAAATCGTCTTCAATCGAAGATAGAAGCTCCAGCATATCCTTATCGGATTCGCTGGTTTCCGAAAGCATTCCCTTGATGTCTTCGTAGGTCGAAACGGCATGCTTGTACCGTTCAACCTTATGGGTTAGAGCCGCCAAGCGGCTCGACACCGTCTTGGCCATGTTTTGGTCATTCCAAAACCCCTCCTCGCTTTGCTTGGCTTCAAGTTCGGCGATCTCTTTCTCTATCTTCGGCAGGTCAAAGAGAGTCACCGAGCTGCGAAACCAGTTCGCCCAAGGACTGGGCTTGCTGTTTTAACTCGACTAGCTCTTTCATATATTCCCTTCTTCTTTATTTGGATTCGGTCGGTTCCGGTTTGGCCTCAACGGGTTTTTCCTCCTTCTGGGCCGGGGTTGGTTCCTTAGCTTCGGCCGGTTTATCTTCGGCTTTGGCTTCCGCCGGCTTTTCCTCTTCCTTCACCGGGGTCGGAGTCGGGATCCGCGGCTTGATGTTGAGGAAGTTATAAACCGAGTCGACGGCGATGTTCTGATTCATCTCCCGGAAGTAGCCATAGCCCTCGTTGACGTAATCCTGCAACGGGTTGGTCTGGGCATAGGAACGGAGGCCGATGGCTTCCCGTAAATGGGCCATAGTGTCGATATGGCGGGTCCAGTTCCGGTCGATGACCGACAGCGAGACCGAGCGCTCGATCTGATCGGCGGCTCCTTCGGGCCAATCGGCTTTCCGCTTGAGGTAACGGGCATAGAGGAATTCCCCTAAGTCCTCGCCGCCTTCTTCGACCGAGGCCTCGTCATAGGCTTTAGCCGGGAAGCTGCCTTCCGGCACGAAGCTCGGCTCCACCAATTTCCGGAGGGCCTCGCCATTGATCAAGCCTTCATCGCGGCCATTGTTGGAGGCTTTCTTGGCTAAGTAAGCCCCGGTTTCGACGAAGAAATCATGGATTATCTCGCTGATGTCGCCGGCCATCATGATCGAATCGCGGCGATCGTAGATGATCTGTCTTTGCTTGGCGAGGACATCGTCATAATCGAGGAGGTTCTTCCGGGTATCGAAGTTCCGGCCCTCGATTTGCTTCTGGGCGTTGGTGACGACGTTTTGGATGAGTTTGTTCTCGACGTGGTCTTCCCCGAGTTGCTTGATGAAGAACTCCCGGCGCTTGTCATCGACGAAGCGGCGCATGAGTTCGTCCTCAAAGGAGACGTAGAAACGGGAATAGCCCGGGTCGCCTTGCCGGCCCGACCGGCCCCGTAACTGGTTGTCGATACGGCGGGATTCGTGCCGTTCGGTGCCTAAGACGCAGAGGCCACCGAGCTCTTTGACGCCCGGCCCTAACTTAATGTCGGTACCACGGCCGGCCATGTTGGTGGCTAGGGTGACCGCCCCTTTCTCGCCGGCGTGGGAGATGATCTCGGCCTCGCGGGCTTGGTTTTTGGCGTTTAAGACTTCGTGGGGGATCCCGGCTTTGGTCAATAAACCGGAGATCTCTTCGTTCGATTCGACCGAGACGGTGCCGATCAGAACCGGCTGTCCCTTCTCGTGCCGGGCTTTGACTTCCTCGACCAAGCCTTTGAGCTTGGCTTTGTGGGTGCCATAGATGTAATCGAGGTCATCGATACGGGCGATCGGCCGGTTGGTCGGGATGACGATGACCTTCATGTTGTAGATCTTCTCGAATTCCTCTTCCTCGGTCTTGGCGGTGCCGGTCATGCCGGACATCTTCTTGTAAAGCCGGAAGAAGTTCTGATAGGTGATGGTGGCCAAAACGGTGGTCTCTTGCTTGATCTCGACCCCTTCTTTGGCCTGGATCGCTTGCTGTAAGCCGTCGTTGTATTCCCGGCCCTTGAGGATACGGCCGGTGAACTGGTCGATGAGCTGAACCGTCCGGTCTTTGTCGACCATGTACTCGACGTCCCGCTTCATGATGTAGTTGGCCTTCAAAGCCTGATGGATCCGGTGGACGAGTTCCTGGTTGCCCGGATCGTAAAGGTTCCGGACCCCGAACATCCTTTCGGCTTTATCGGCCCCCGAATCGGTGAGGGAGCAGGTCTTGGTCTTGATGTCGACGGTGAAATCCTTCTCGGCCTTCAGGCATTTGACGAACCGGTCGGCCACCATGTATTGGGAGGCCGGGGCCCGCTGGCCGCCGGAGATGATAAGCGGAGTCCGCGATTCATCGATCAAGACCGAGTCGGCTTCATCGACGACCGCGTATTTGAGCCCCCGGAGGACCCGAGCGCTTAAGGATTGGGTCATGTTGTCACGAAGATAATCGAAGCCCAATTCCGAGTTGGTGGTATAGGTGATATCGCAAAGGTAGGCTTCCTTTTTCTCACTGTTGGTTTTCGAGGAGAGGTTGACCCCGACGGTCAAGCCGAGGAAGCGATAGATGCTGCCCATCCAGTTGGCGTCACGGTCGGCCAAGTACTCGTTGACGGTGACGACGTGGACCCCATCGCCGGTCAAGGCGTTGAGGTAGACGGCCATGGTCGCGGTCAAGGTTTTGCCTTCGCCGGTCTTCATTTCGGCGATGTTGCCGTCGTTTAAGACCAAGGCGCCGATGATCTGAACCTTATACGGGAACTGACCGATGGCCCGACGGGCCCCTTCGCGGGCGACGGCGAACGCCTCGTATTTGATATCCTCGATGGTTTTGCCGTTTTTCAGCATCTCCTGGAACTGTTTGGTCTTTTCCCGGAGCTGGTCGTCGGTCAAAGCGACGATCTCGTCCTCGTAAGCGATGACGCGGTCGGCTTCCCGGGCGTAGCGGTTCAATTCGCGCTTCTCAAGATGGAATATTTTTTCAATAATGTTAGCCACGTTAGACTCCCTAAAACAAAGCGGGTAAATGTTATCATTTAAGGGTTGTGGGCGCAATTGAGAACTAGCGCCCTTTAAATTGGGTTTTGGCCATCACCAAAAGCCGTACTTTCTTGGCTCCGGCTTTTAAGAGCAAACGGAGGCAAGCCCGGGCGGTCGAACCGGTGGTGAAGACGTCGTCGAGGAGGAGGATTTTCTTTCCCTTGACCGCCTTCGTCGACGATAGATGGATCATTTTTCCCACCGCCGTCCTTTCTTCGGCCGAAAGGTCGGTCTGTTTAGCGCCCTCGTCTTTAACCATGGCTTGAAGAATTGGTAGGCCTAAGACCTTTCCCATCTCCACCACCTGATTGAACCCCCGGGCCTCGTTATGGGACGGGGAACTGGGGGCCGGGACCAAGGTGTAACCATGATAAAGCCAGCGGAGAATTGGCAAAGGATAAGCGAAGAAAACCGAGGCCAATTCGATATCCCCCACCCCCTTGAATTGATAAAGGGTTGAGCGGACCGCCTCGTTGTAATCGTATAGGGCCAAGCAATCGACTTTCCCTTCTTTCCATCTCGTCCATTTTGGGCCTAACTCTTGGTAGCAGTCATAGCAAACCGAGGAGATGCCGAATAAGCCACGGAATGAAGCGACCTTTATCGGCTTAAAGCACCGTTTACAAAAAGGCGTTGCAGTGACGGATTTCGAGGATGGCATCGCGGATCCCCTCCGTTTCCTTTTGAGCGAGGAAGGTCACTTCCCCGTCGGGGGCGTCCTTTTTCCGACCAGCCCGCCCAGCGATCTGAATCAAGGCCGCGGCGTCATAAATCGCCTCGTCGGCCCGATAGACAATGACCTGCAGATCCTTGACCGTGATTCCCCTCTCCAAGACCGCGGTCGTGACCAAATAGCGATAACCTCCTTTCTTAAACCGATCGATGATGTCGCTTCGCCCCACCCGTTTTGAGGAAACATAATCCCCTTTTGCGCAGATTCCGGCTAATTTCCGGTAAAGCGATTCGCTTAATTCAACGGTTGGGACGAAGACGAAGCACGGCTTGCCGACCTTGCCATAACGCCGAAGTTTCCGGACCAAGCTAAGAAAGAGCAAAGGCCGGGGCCCAAGCTCTAATCGCGGGACTGGGATCGGGTGCTTATGGAACCGGGTATGGAGGGTCAAGATCTCCTTACCCGCTCCTTTAAAGCGCTTGACCAAGGCCTTGGAGGGGGTAGCGCTCATCATGATCAAACGCCCTTTTAAGCTCCTTTCCAACATCGCCTCCAATAACTCGCTCCCTTTGAAAGGGAAGGCATCGACTTCATCCATGATGATGAGATCGAAACAATCGGGATAACGGTAGAGCTGATGGGTGGTTAAGACGATGCAATCGCCGACTAAATCGGCAGAATGCCCGCCATAAACCGCGACGAACTTATTCAGTGGGAAAGCTTCGTGGAGACGATGGTAAAGCTCGATGACGACGTCGCGTCGGGGCAAAGCGAAGGCGACCTTCATTCCTTTGCTCATCGCATAGCCGATCACCCCATAGGAAATCTCGGTTTTACCGGACCCACAGACGGCATAGACCAAGGTGTCGACCCCGCGCTGGAAGTTAAAAAGAATCCGGTTGGATAGTTCCTGCTGCTCCTTCGACAGGCGGTATCCTAACGATAATTTAACCTGTTTGGGATGACTTGGTGGGAAAACGGCTTCTTCCCCTTGGAACACCAAACACCGCCGGCAATACGACGCTCCTTTCTTATAGCCGATATACCGGGGGTCGGAATTCCCACAACGGGGACAAACAAAACCGTTTCCCATACTGAATAAGTAGACGGGAAACGGCGAAGTATCACTTACAAAGAGATATTTTCGATTTCCTTCACCCGGCGATGGTGTTTCTCGGCCCGAGAGAACTTCTCGGTTAAGAAGATATCGACCCGGCGATAGACGTCCTCCAACGCCATGTATTTCTGACCGAAGGCAATGACGTTGGCGTTGTTATGCTCTCTGGCTTTGCCCGCCACTACGTCATCATAGGCGAGGGCGCACCTTATTCCTGGGACTTTGTTGGCGACGATACTGACCCCGATGCCGGAGGTGCAGATGACGATGCCAAGCCGGGCATTTTTCGAGGCGACGGCCTGGGCGACCTTGAGGGCGAATTTCGGGTAATCGCAGGATTCTTCCGAGTCGGTGCCGACATCCATGACCTGATATCCTTCCTCCTTCAGAAAACTGACCAGCGCTTGCTTGTAAGCGAAGCCACCATGGTCGGAGCCGATGGCGATGGTCGGGGCGACGAAGGTATCGAAGGTGGCTTTGATCTCATCGAAGGGGATCGGCCCTTCCCGGACCAGTTTGATTTCCCCGGGGGCCGAGAGGTCGACGATGGTCGAGGGCTTACCACCCCGGATATTGCCTTCAACGATATAGGGGATCTGACCCCGGAAGTAACGATAGGCTTCTTCGACGTTCAACGCCGGCGGGAGGTCGCTGGGATTAGCCGAGGGAACCAATAAAGGCACCCCGACCTTATCGATCATGTCAATGACGTTTTTGTCATCGGGGACCCGGTAACCGATACTTGGCAGGCCTAAGGTCAGATAATAAGGGAGATGGGGACGCTTGGGGAGCAAGACGGTCAAGGGGCCCGGAAGGTATTTCTTCATGATGGCCCGCATCCTGGCATCGAGTTGGGCGACGTTCGCGGCATAAGCCAACGACGAACTCATGATGGTGAAAGGCTTCTCCGGCGGACGCCGTTTCAAAGCGACCAAACGGCGGAAATTGCTTTCCTTGTCCATTGCGATCCCGAGGCCATAAACCGTTTCGGTCGGGAAGGCCAAGGCCTCGCCTTCGCTTAAGACCTTGATGCCGTAGCTGATGTCTTTCCATTGGATGATTAAGGTGTCCATGCTTTTACTCCAAGAAGAGGAAGAGGAAACGGGCGAAGCCGTTCATATCCTTGATGTACTCTCTTTTATAACGGTAATTCGGCGTCAGGTATTTGTCCATTAAACCGTTTAGGTAGTCGACCAGGTTATCATCGATCTCTAAGCAGACCAGCAAGGTGTTCTTCTTTACTTTGCCAATATCGCGGAAGAGGTCCTCGTAAACCGAATGATTCGGATCAAGATAAAGGGCTTGGCTTGGTTCGTACTTTTTGACTGACGATTGAACCCGGCTCTTGTCGATGATGTAAGGCGGGTTGCTGACGATGATATCCAAGGCGATGTTGTTTTGAATATAAGGGGTTAAAGACGAGCCATTATAGAAGGTGATTTTGGTGCCGTTAGCCTCGGCGTTTTTCTTCGCGATCATTAAGCTGAGCGAGTTAATGTCAGAAGCCAACATAACCCAGTTGGGGAAGAGGGCTTTCAAGGCGATGGCGATGCAGCCCGAGCCCGTCCCAATATCGGCGCAGACCAAGTAGTTTCGGGGGTCATAATAATCCAGGATTTTTTCCGAGATGTTGGCCACCAATTCTTCGGTCTCCATTCGCGGGATGAGAACAGTGTTATCGACGTAGAGTTTATGGCCAAGGAAGGTCGCTTCGTGAATAACGTATTCGACCGGAACCCCTTGTTTCAACTCCTTAAAATATATTTGGAACACCGTGTTATAGCATTCGTCAAATTCTTCGTCTTTGTGCAAAAGAACCTCGATTTGCGTCGAATATTTCAATATATGGGCTAAACAGATGCGAATATCGGCGCTACTAACGCCATACTCCGCCCCTTCTTTGACCGCCTGCATATAGACGTCGAATAGCTTAGCCATGGTTTTCCTCTTCTAGGAGTTTCTGCTCCTGATCGAAATGGATGAGGGCCTCGATGATTGGATCGAGTTCCCCTTCCATGACCCGGTCAAGTTGATTAATGGTAAAGCCGATCCGGTGATCGGTCACCCGGTTTTGGGGATAGTTATAGGTTCGGATCTTCTCGGAGCGTTCCCCGGTCCCGACTTTCAGCTTCCGTTCGCTGGCCCGTTTGGCGTCTTCCTTTTCTTGATAATAGGAGAGGACTTTGGCCCGGATCATCTGCATGGCGATCTCCTTATTCTGCAGTTGGGCCTTCTCGGTTTGGCAGGCGACGACCAAGCCGGTCGGAAGGTGGGTAATCCGGACCGCCGACTCGGTTTTATTGACGTTTTGACCGCCCGCCCCTTGCGAATGGTAGGTATCGATTTTCAAGTCATTGGGATTGATATGGACGTCGACTTCTTCGGCTTCCGGCATGACCAAAACCGTCGCGGTCGAGGTGTGGATTCGCCCGCTGGCCTCGGTCTTCGGAACCCGCTGGACCCGATGGGCGCCGGATTCGAATTTGAGTTTGGAATAAACCGCCTCGCCCTTGATCATGAAGGAGACCGAAGAATAGCCACCGGCCGCCCCTAAGGAGGCGTCGAGCAGTTTGATCTTCCACCCCTGCTTCTCGGCGTATTTCTGATACATCCGCATCAAGTCGCCGGCGAAGATGTTGGCTTCATCGCCCCCAACCGCGCCCCGAATCTCGACGATAATGTTCTTGTCGTCATTGGGGTCTTTAGGCAAAAGGATGGTCTGGAAGTCGCTTTCCATCTTCTCCATCTCGGCCTGGTCGGCTTTCCGTTGTTCCTTAGCCAAATCCGCCATCTCCGGATCGTTTTCAAGCTCATAGGAGTCCTTAACATCTTGCTCGAGTTTCAAATAACGGCAATAGAGGTCATAAGCCTCGGTCAGATTGGCTTTCTCTTTGCTTAATTTCGTCAGCTTTTCGAGGTCGGAATCGATGTTCTCGTCGCTCAATTCCTTCTCGATCTGCTCGTATCTTTCTTTCGTCGCCTCAAGGCGCTTTTTCATGCTGTCGTTCATAATCGCGGACGCATTATACCATCCTGCCTTCTCTTTTCTAATCTATGATTAGCGCATTCCCTTTATAGGCTCGCCCGAGTATAATCGGCTTTGGCATATGGCATATCGAGCACTATACAACAAGTACCGTCCGCAGGCTTTCGAAGAGGTCGCCGGTCAAAAGGCGATTGTTAGGACTTTAAGCAATGCGATCAAAAACAACAAGATCGCCCATGCTTACCTTTTCTGCGGCCCTCGGGGGACGGGCAAAACCTCCATGGCCCGGCTTTTCGCCAAGGCCTTAAACTGCGAGGAGGGATTAGGCCATCAATGCGGCCACTGCGCCTCCTGCCGCGCCATCGCCGAAGGGACCCATCCCGACGTCATCGAGATCGACGCCGCCTCCAACACCTCGGTCGACCAGGTCCGCGACCTCATCTCTCAAGTCCAATACGGCCCGATGAAGGGGAAATACAAAATCTACATCATCGACGAAGTCCACATGATCTCCAACGCCGCCTTCAACGCCTTGCTGAAGACCTTGGAGGAACCGCCGGAGCACGTCATCTTCATCCTCGCCACCACCGAGCCGCAGAAACTGCTCCCGACCATCATCTCCCGTTGCCAACGTTACGATTTCACCAAGATCGAGCGAAAAGAGATGATCGACCGGGTCAAATACGTCCTCGAACAGGAAAACATTTCCTATGAGCAAGGGGCGGTCAACGATATCGCCTCCCTTTCCGATGGCGGCATGCGGGATGCCTTATCCCTCCTTGACCAAGCCATCGCCTACTGCGGCGATCCATTAACCGAAGCCGGGATTCGCGATTTATTCGGCTTGGCTTCAAAGAAAGAAACGCTAGAACTATTGATCTTCACCGCCGAAGGCAACGTCTCCGACATTTTGGAGCAATTACGCCGCTTCGAGAATGCCGGGATCGACGTCACCCGTTTGACCAGCGCCCTCCTCTCGATGCTTAAAGACGACTTGGTCTACCTCAAAACCGGCGACCCCTCGCTATTGACCTCCTTAACCGATGACCAGCCGGCCATCGTCTCCTCCCTCATCAACTCCCAAAAGGCCAACGATATGATCGAGGTGTTGCTCAAAGCCCAACTCGATTTCAAAGCCGTCGCCAACGTCCGGAGCTACTTCGAATTGACCTTGCTTCGGCTGGCCAATCTGACGAGCCCAGCCGTCGCCATGGTTCCAACCCCAGTTAAGAAAGAGGAGCCTAAGCCCGAACCGGTCGTTGAAGCGAAACCGGCCCCAACCCCCGTTGAGCCGCCCAAGCCGGTTGAGCAACCGAAACCCATCGAACAGCCGAAGCCGGTTGAGCAACCGAAACCAGTTGTCCAACCCACCCCCAAGCCGGCCGCCCAACCCATCCAAGAGGAAGAGCCGACCGGCATCTATAACGGCACCACCCCACCTTCCTTCCTACTAGAAGACGAAGACGAGGAGGAGAAGGCCCCCTTGATCGATAAGAAGAAGCTATCGTCTTCCAAACTCACCAGCGCAGGCACCCCGATCGAACTCGATGAGCAGACCATCATCGGCATCCTAACCTTGGCTCCGAAATTCAAAGGGGAGAGGCAAAACCTCGTCGCCAAATGGCCGATGCTCGATGACCTAAAACTCGACCCGGAATTAAGCGACCTCGCCGGGCTCATATCCTCCGGCAAGCCGATGGCGCTTTGCCAAGAGGCCTTGATCCTCCGCTTTGACAGCCCCCGGCAGAAAAACAAAGCGACCTTAAAGGAAAACCAGAAAGCCATCGCTTCCTTCATCGAGAACCTGTTGGGCCGAAAAGTGTTCGTCTATGCCTTCGACGGCAAAGACGCGAACTATTACCTCGGCCAATACACCAAGCTCGCCCAAGTCCGGCAGCTCCCCAACCCCAAAGAGGTGGTGCTGAACATCCCCTCAATCGACTGATTTCAATTTAAAGGAGAAATACCACTATGGCCATGAACCCAATGCAGCAAATGCTCATGCAGGCGCAGAAGATGCAGCGTGACATGAAGAAGGCGATGGATGCCCTTAACGAAAAGGAATACACCGTCAGCAAGTCCGGCATGGTGACCATAACCATGAAGGGCGATTTCACCGTCGCCAAACTCGACATCGATAAAGATGCCCTCGATCCGGACAATGCCGACATGCTGACCGAAGCCTTGAGCCTCGCCATCAGCGATTGCCTGAAGGAAATCAACGACGACAAGAACGCCGTCGAAGAGCAGATCACCGGCCAAACCGGATTCCCGTTCTAATGAAGGAACTCCCAACTTACCAAAGCCTGGTCGACTCGTTCGCCAAACTTCCCGGCATCGGCGCTAAAACCGCCGAACGACTGGCCTTTTCGGTGTTGGAGATGAAGGAAGAGGACGCCAAGCAATTCGCCCAGGCCATCGAAGACGCCAAAGCCAAGGTCCATCCTTGCCCCGTCTGCGGCCTCTACACCGAGGAAGAAACCTGCGATGTCTGCCACGACCCCAGCCGAGACCATTCGACCTGCATCGTGGTGGCCAAGGCCAAAGATGCCTTAAGCTTTGAGAAACTCAATGACTACCACGGCGTCTATCACGTCCTAGGCGGCTTGCTCTCACCCTCGAAAGGCATCGGGGAAGGGGAATTGAAGATCGACCAATTGCTTTCCAGAGCCAAAAGTGAAGGCTTCAAGGAAGTCGTCATCGCCACCAACCCGACTTTGGAAGGGGAGACGACGGCCTTGTATTTAGCCCGGCTCCTGCAAAAAGAGAGGATTGAAGCCTCCAGGCTTGCCTATGGATTGCCAGTCGGGGCCAACCTTGACTATGCCGACGCCTTGACCCTCCAACGGGCCCTGAAGGGGAGGAAGAAACTATGAGCCTATTCGTCAGCTTCGAAGGCGGCGAAGGATGCGGCAAGTCCACCATCCTCAAGCTATTGGCCGCCAAATTGGAGAAGGAAGGCTATGGGCTAGTCCTCACCCGCGAGCCGGGCGGGACCCCGATCGCCGAACAGATCCGCAACGTCATCCTCGACAAAGCCAATACCAAGATGGATCCGCGGACCGAAGCCTTGCTTTACGCCGCCAGCCGCCGGCAGCATTTGGTTGAGAAGATCTGGCCGGCGTTAAAAGAAGGGAAAATCGTCTTATGCGACCGTTTCCTCGATAGTTCTTTAGCCTATCAAGGGGTCGCCCGGGGATTAGGGATCGACGAAGTGCTGAACATGAATTACTTCGCCACCGAGAAGACCTTCCCCGATTTGACCCTGCTTTTCGATCTGCAGCCGGAAATCGGCCTCGAACGGATCGCCGAGAACGCCAACCGGGAAGTGAACCGGCTAGATTTAGAGAAGCTCTCCTTCCACGCCAAAGTGAGAGACGCATTCCATGAATTGGCCCGCCGCTTCGCCAATCGTTACGTCATCATCGACGCCTCCCGCTCGATCGAAGAGGTCGAGGCGGCCGCCTATCAAGCCATCAAGGAGAGGCTGGCCCGTTAATGGCCTTCGCCCCTTACGTCTATAAACGCCAGCCGGTCTTGACCCGGATGTTTTCGCTCGCTTTGGCCGCCAACCATTTAGGCCATGCCTATCTGCTGACCGGGGAAGAAGGGGTCCCTTTGAAGCAGACGGCGCTATTTTTGGCTAAATCGATTCTGTGCCAGCATCCAAATCCTTTAGCCGATGAAACCTGCTTAACCTGCACCCGGATCGATAACGGGGCCTATGCCGATTTCGTTTTCCTCGATGGGGATGAAGACACGGTCAAGAAAGAGGCCGTCGCCCAGATTGAAGACTCCTTCAGCAAGACCGCCCTTGAGAAAAAAGGGATCATGGTCTATGTCATCAACTCGGTCGAGAACATGACCGCTGGGGCGGCCAACGCCATCTTGAAGTTTTTAGAGGAGCCCAATCCCGACACTTATGCGATCCTAACCACAAGAAGTCCCGCAAAAGTGCTGCCAACCATCATTTCCCGTTGCCAAGTGTTCCATCTCCGCTTAGCCCCGCAAAACGAGGTTAAACAGGAAGCGATTGCCTTAGGGGTCAACGAAGAAGACGCCGAATTGCTGTCGAATTTCCTTAACGAGGCCAACCTCATCAAAGACGAGGCGGCCTCACCAACTTATCAATTCATCCGCGATGCGGCGGTTGATTTCCTCTCCGCCTTAACCTCCTCCCGCCAAGCGGCCCGCTTCGCCATCGAGAAGGCCTCGCTTAACATCAAAGACAAAGCCAGCTTACGGAAACTATTCGATTTCGTCTGCCTCTTCCTAAGCGCTGCCCTCGCCTATCGTGACAAAGCGAACAATCCCTTGCCGGCCTATGATAAAATGATTGTCGGCTTAGCGAACAAACTGTCCTCGCCCTCGGAGAAGCTGCTCCAGGCCATGACCATGCGGCAGGAAATCGAAAGCAATATCAACGCCGGCCTCTTGCTCATCCATTTGGCGGAGTGCCTCGGGAAGGAATAAACCATGGAAGATAAGAACCAATATTACATCGGGGTCCATTACCAGAATTCCGAGAAGCCCTATTGCTTCTCGACCGAGTTCGACGATTTCAAAATGGATGACATGGTGGTCGTCGATACCCCGAATGGGACCGAGATCGCCTTCGTCTGCCTTTTGCCCAAGCCCCTTTCGACCTATGCCGGGAAATTGGCCTTGAAGCCGATTCTCCGGAAAGCCAGCAAGTCCGACGTCAATAGCTTCAACTACAACGCGATGGCGGCCAAGAAAGCCATCGAGGTCACCCAGGACGGCATCGCCAAACTCAATCTCCCGATGAATATCATCTCCGGGGTCTATAACCTCGAAGGGAACCACATCACCATCACCTACACCACCCCCGAGAAACGGGTCGATTTCCGGGAACTTCTTAAACTCATCACCCCCCATATCGAAGGAAGAGTCGAGCTCCGGCAAATTGCACCACGAGACAAAGCCAAAATGATCGGGGGCTTAGGCTTATGCGGGATGCCGCTTTGCTGCACCACCTTCCTCGATGCCTTCGAAGGCATTTCCATCTCAAGGGCCAAAAACCAGATGCTAACGGTCAATATCCCGAAGCTCTCCGGCCAATGCGGCAAGCTTAAATGCTGCCTGGCCTTCGAAGACGATACCTATACCATCGAGAAGAAGGATTTTCCCAAACTCGGAACCATCGTCAAGTTCGAGGAAGGGGAATATAAAGTCGATTCCTTCAATATCATCTCCAGGACCGTCCGCCTGGCCAACGCCACCCGGGACGATTTCAAGACCTATCCCCTCGAAGACGTCAAAGCCATGCTCGATGGGACCTACAAGAAAAAAGAGACCCTTAAGAGCGAGAACGAATTCTCCCTCCCTGATTTCCACATTGTCGAAAGCCATACCCGTGACGTCAGCTACGGCGGCATGAACCCCGATAAGCAGGACAAGACCCATTACCGGGACGCGGCCAAGAAAGACAACGGGAACAACCGGAATCGGCGGAACCACAACCGGAACAGCGGAAATCGGAACAACAATCAAAACCCCAATAACCAAAACGCCCAGGGAAATGGCAATAATAACAACAAGCCCCATCGCCATTATTACCGCCCCCGCCGGAAACAAGGGAATAAGCCGGAAAGCAAATGAGAGAACGGGAATTGAACTTCCAAGGGCCGAGCCCGTTGCTCTACCTTTTAGCAACCCCGATCGGTAACTTGGAGGAGATCAGCCCCCGAACCAAGAAAATAATCGAGCAAGCCGATTACATCGCCTGCGAAGACACCCGGAATTCCGGCCTCCTTTTGTCGCGGTTAGGGTTTGATAAAAAACTAATCAGCTGCCATGAGCATAACGAGGAGGCGGCCTCCCAGCAGATCGTTTCCTTGCTCAAGGAAGGGAAGAAAGTCGCCTACATGAGTGATGCCGGGTATCCCGCCATCAGCGACCCCGGCTCCCGGCTCGTCGCCAATTGCCTAGCCAACGGCATCAAGGTCGCGACCGTCTCCGGACCAAACGCCGCCCTCAACGCCTTAGCCAGTTCGGGACTTGATTCCACCCATTTCTATTTCCATGGTTTCCTCTCGGCCAAGCCTAGCGAACGCGACCAGGAACTGAACCAAATCAAAGTCCGGAAGGAAACGGTCATCTTCTATGAGTCGCCCCACCGAATCAGCAAGACCCTGCTGGCCTTATACCAAGCCCTCGGCGACCGGCAAGCCGTTATTGCTCGCGAACTAACCAAGGCCCACGAGGAATTCATCCGCGGGACCTTAAAAGAATTCTTAACGATCGACGAGGCCACCCTAAAGGGCGAGATGGTCATCGTCGTCGAAGGCGATCATTCTGAACCCGTCGTTTCCGAAGAGGCCATCATCCAACAATTAAAAGCCTTCCTTGCCGAAGGTTTACGGAGCAAGGAAGCAATCAAAAAGACCGCAGAACTCCTATCAGTCAACAAAAATCAGGTTTATTCGCTTTATCTAGCGAGTTGCAAAGACGATCAATAATCGAAGACGGTGATCCCAAAATGTCGCCGTCTTTTTCTTACGTAGCCAAATAGGAAATACCCGGTGGTGAAGAAAAGCGAGATCCCGCCCATGGTTAGGCCAATATCGAGGCTCGGGGTGAAGTAGGAAAGCTTATAGGAGATTAAGCCCGCCGGGGCATAGAAGCCCAGCAACCCGCCATCTAGCTTATACATCGGGCAGGAATAGGTTGAGCCATCGGGGAGAGTCGCCGTGCAGCTCCAACCGGCGTCATAGCCTAACTGGGTGACGACGATCTGGGGTTCGGCATAGTTCGTCTTGAAGGTGTAATGGTTGGTGTCTTTTTCGACATCCAACAACCGGGTCTCGTGGTTTTGGGCTTGGATGGCCTCGATGTCCTCCCGTTCCATCACGGTGAAGGACAAAGCCCCAGGCGAGAGTTTCATTTCCTTCGGCACGTTGTTGCTCGTCTTTTCCGGGAAGACCAGCATCACCTGCTTGACCCGGCCATAGGCGTAGAGGCCAAGACAGGAATAAGTCGAGGAGTTCTTATCGATTCCGGCGACGTTGGTGAGCCCTTTCCCATCATACCCGAGCACCTGGTTCTCAAGAATATTGCCGTCTTCATCGACCTTATCCCCGACCAAGACGATCCGAGGCATATAATCGTATTCAGCCGCATTCGAGGCATAATAACCGTTGTAGTACTTAATCTCGAAATAGGCCCCATTCGAATCCTCATTGAAATATTTCTTCCCCCTGGGTGAATAGACTAAATGGTCAGAACCGGTGGTCACCGAACCGGAGGTGAAATTGAAGTTCTCCTTCTGGTCATAATGATTCAGGATATAGGCTGCCAAATTGCCGTCTTTGATGTAATTGTAGCCATAAGGCGCATTGTCGGCCGGCAGGAGGTAATCCCCCTCATTGGGCGTATAAAGCTCGACTTGGAAATCGCTGTAGGACTTGATGCCGAAATTGGCGTCGAGGGCACTGCCGGATGCGCTCGGCAAACTCCGATACTCAAACCCTTCGGGCAAGACGAAATCATCGTCGAATATCGCGCCGCGGGCCTCGATATAGGCGGTTCTTGCCCTTGTCCCTATTGTCGAAGAAAAATAAAGCGAGGAATTCCCGTTGTCGTCTTTATCGAACTGGACTAGCCAATCCTTATCGACCGCGTGGCCTAAAGAGGGAAGAGCCTCTTCCTCGACCCGATAAACCTTATAGAAATTGCCATTCATCGTGAGGTCCGGCATCTCGACCGCCCCAAAGGGAACGTTGACCCCAGCCCAGACGGTTTTATTCGACCGCCCGTTCTCGTTTTGGATGATGTAGTAACGGAACCCAAGCGCCGTATCGACGCCCCACCGTTTGGAACGGTAGTTAGCGGTCCAACCAGGATTCAGATATTCCTCGTCGCCATAGGTCTTTTGGTAGTAGGAACGCCCTTTCATCCCGTTGAGGATGGCGAAGTCCTCACATTCGAAATTCAGCAGCGAATGGAAAGAGCTGGCCTCAGGGGTCGCCATGGCGTATTGGTAGTTATCGACCCCAGTCGCCGAGTCAAAGGCCGCCCGATAGAATCCCTTCTCGTAATCGCGGATATTGTCGGCCATCTGGAGGTTTTCCTTTAAGGAGGTCGAGCCGCCCATAAAGTAGTTTTCGATCGACCAAGTCGAGATGAAGCAATAGGCCGAATTGCCCATGATGATGGCTTCGACGGCAATCATCATCAATAAGGCATGGGGAAGCCACTTTTTCCGATTGGCGAAGAAGATGACGACCCCTTCGATCACCACCAAAGCGATTTGGTAATAAAGATAGTAAGTCCGGTTCAAACCCTCAAATGAAGTCTCGTCGGGCAAGAGATACTCGCGAATGAAATAGGTGATGCCGTTGACCGAGGTGAAGGTTCGGCCTTCTAAAAGCCAAAAGATGGCGAAATAGGTGACGATGGTCCCAACCAAAGAAAGGATACCCCCGGCCAAATAAACGTATTTCGATACCTCTTTCCGCTGATCAAAGGCCCAACAGCCATAGGCGATAATCTCGGGAATAAGGACGAAAAACCAACGGCCATACCCATTGCCGGAAAAAGCGAAGAAGGCGTAATAGGCGAAGGTGGTGAACAATAGGAAGACCCCGCCGATGATGGCTAAAAGGTGATCAACTCGCCGTCTCGAGATGGAGATCAAGATTCCGGCGAAGAAAAGGATGATGAACGGGGTATAGCAGAAGATCGAGGAGGTCCATGAGTCATAGACGAAACTTTCCCCGACGATAAGCGGCAAGGTTTGGAAGCCTCCAGTCGGGAAGAAGAAGGAGACGAGCCCCATTAACTCCCGGCCGGGGTTATCCCCCACTTCCTCAAATAGATAGGTGAGGAAAGTCTTAACATCAAGATCCTTGAGCGATCCCAAAAGCACCTTGGCATAGGCTGAGCCGATGGAACTGGCTCTTCCGGTCAAGGTCGACTGACGTAAAGACGGCAATAAAGCGAAAGCCCCCAGCATCAAACCTAAAGCAAAGCCGGCGATCCCCAATAGCATCGCTCTCCCCGATTCATAGGCTTTCCGCTTCTTGATGGTGGTGAAGAACCGCCATAAAGCATAGATGACGCCCCAAATGCACATCGGGACCAGCAGCATGAAGCAGGAAATGGATAAAAGGAACAACCCGACGACCAGGTAACCAATCTTGCCCTCATCGATAGTCTTCTCGATGCCGAGTAAGATAACCGGAACGTAGGTGAGGGCGCTCACAAAACTGGGAAAACCAATAAAGAACGAGAAATAGCCGGATAACGCCCAGGCCAATGCCCCCATCCGGGCGGTCCATTCCTTTCGCCCTAAATAACGGAGATAAGCCCTAGCCGCTAAACCGGTAATGGTGAGCTTGGCTACCGTCATGATGGCAAACATCTGGGGAATCCAGGCCCGGGGGAAGAAGGCCAAGATGACGACGAATGGATCGAAGAGGCCATAGTAGGCGTTTGAGCCGATGTTATCGTTCCCGATGAAAACCACCGGATCATATAAAGGGAAGCGCCCGGTTGAGAAGAAGGTATTCCAAATCTGCCAATAATCGTAGGCAAAAGGCAGATATTGATGGGAATAATCCCAGTTATAGGCCGAGGAAAAGGAATTGGAGACCAAGCCGGCCGCCATCCACAAAAACCCGACGATAACCAGGAACAAGCCAAAGTAAAACAGACTGTCCCACCGGTATAAATAGGGGCAATGGTCACGCAAAAACGCCTTCAAGTTAAAACTTCGACGGCGCAGCGACGACAATGATCCGCTATTCTTGTCCGTTGTCTCCGCCTTCATTATTTTCCTCAGCCGCGATCGGCCGCTTGATGACGTTCTCGTTTAAGCCGACGACGTCGGTGACCGGGATCGAGAAAGCGATGCCTTGGCCATTGGTATTCATGCCAGCCCCGGCATTCACTTCCTTTAAAACCGCGTCCCGGATATCCTCGTCAACGATGATCAGGACCAGTTCCTTCTCCGGGGTGATGACGACCCCGAACAGCTTCTCCATGTCCTTGTTCCCGGTTCCCCGGCCAGTCAGGACGGTCCCGCCCCGGGCCCCGGCTTTCCGAGCCGACTCCATGACCAAATCGGTGAAGCCGTGATTGACGATGCAGATGACCAATTCTTTCTTACTTGCCATTTTTGTTCAGCTCCTTCATTTCCTTTTTCGCTTGTTTGAGTTCATCGAAACGGGTATTCGACAGCATCTTGTAGGTCGAGACGCCCATCAAGGCGTCGATCGGCACGGCATAGGCTAAGCCCTTTGCTAAAGATGAGACGGCGAACCGGCTTTCTAAGGCCGCCCGAACCAAAGGCCAGCGATCCTCTTTAACCACCGAGGTAACGATGCTCTTCCGGTTATCGCTTAAGCCAAGCATTTCCAAAGCCGACCCCGGAGCCGTCCCTTTGCCATGCATAAATAGACAGAAGTAGGCCTCGTTGTCTTTGAGAATCTTAGCAATGGCTTCCCCTTGCCCCGACCCGACGATGACGGTGACGAAAAGCAGCCGATGCAGCTTATGGTTTTGATCAAACGGGGTTTTGGCCATCGTCATTCCTCCTCATAGGCGAAGTGGATGACCTGATCGTCATCCTCCTCAATCAAGCGTTTACGGGTCTCGCGCAGGGCGAATTTGATTTTGAGGACGCTGACGAGCCCCATCGCCTGAACGACGATAAGGGGCATCATGGCGACCATCGCCACCAAGCCGAAGCCGTATAGATAAGGGTCATCGCCTTGGGCATAGGCGAAACCGATGCAAAAAGGCAAAATGAAAGTCGAGGTCATCGGGCCAGAGGCGACGCCGCCGGAATCGAAGGCCATCGCGGTATAAACGTGAGGTACGACAAAACTTAAAGCGAAGGCGATGATATAACCAGGGATCAGGTAATACATGAGGTCAAAACGGAAATAGGCCCGGATGACCTGCAAAACCACCGCCGAGCCGATGGAGATCGAAAGGACGATGAGCATGGTCGTCTTCTTGATCGTCCCTTCGGAGACGGTCTCGATCTGATCGACCAAGACGTGGACCGCCGGTTCAGCCAAGACGCCGAATAAGCCAAACAAGGCCCCAAGGCCGATGGCGAAACCAACGAAGTTCCGGTTGGCCCCGAAAGTCTGACCGAGTTTGGAAGCGATCGGCATGAAGCCGAATTCGACGGCCGAGAGGAAGAAGACCAAGCCAAAATAAAGGAAGATGACACCGATGAAGATCTTAAGCAGTTTCTTCCACGGCAAGCGGATGAAGATTAATTCGTAGATCAGGAAGAAGGCGACTAAGGGAACGACCGATAAGGCGACGTTGCCAAGGCTCCCGACCAAAGCATGACCGATGTTATGGCCAAGGTTCGGGTCGAGTTCGGAGATTGGGTCGACGAATTCCTCGATCGAAGGGAGTTCCATCCCCATCCCCTCCATCACGGCGGCGATGATAACGACCGCCAGAATCGGCCCTACGGAGCAAAGGGCGGTCAACCCGAAGGAATCATCAGCCCCATGCCCGCCGTGGCTGGCGGCAATGCCTAAGCCAAAGCCAAGCAGGAACGGCACCGTGACCGGCCCAGTCGTGACGCCGCCTGAATCAAAGCAAATTGGGAGGAACCGGGGGTCGATAAGATAGAGCAGCAAGAAGACCAAACCATAGAAAACCAGCAACATCAAATTAAGGTTTTTATGGAAGAAAACCCGCAGAACGCCAACAACCAGAAAGATTCCAACCCCAACGCCAATAGTCCAGATAATGACTTGTTCATCGATGCCGATCTGGCCGGAGAGAACTGTTAAGTCTGGCTCGGCGATGGTGACCAAGACCCCTAAGGCAAAGGTCATGAAGATGACAAGGAAGAAGTTTTTCTTCTTAACTAGGGAGCCGCCGATGACCAAGGCGATATCGGTCATCGAGGTCTCGGTGCCGATGTTGAACATCGCCATGCCGGCGATGATGAAAACAACCGAAATGACGAACCCGTAGATATCGGTGTCGGTCATCAAATAACGGTCGGCGATGACCCCGGGGGCGACCGCGAACCGCTCAATCAAAAACACTACGAGGATAACGAAGCAAATCGGCAAAGTTGATACGGCCGATTCTTTTATTTTGCTTAACCATGGTAGGGCTTTGCTCATCGTCTTTTCCTCCTTTGCTGACCTTTTTTGATTTTCGTCATGGCCCGGGTATCGCGGGCCACCGCCTTCGGTTTAGCCGTTACTTTCTTCTTTTCGAAGAAGAGGGACTTAAACTCCTCTGGCATCGGCGACACGATATCATAGTCCTTCTTCGTCAAAGGATTCGTAAAAGTTAGTTCATAGGCATGCAAACCGAGCCGTTTCAAGGGGTCGACCGGTTCGCCGTATTTATCATCTCCGATGACGTGATGACCGATATGGCCGAGTTGAACCCGGATTTGATTTTTCCTTCCGGAATCGATGTCGACGTCGAGCAAACACAAGCCATTGTTGGCTTTGATTAAACGGTAATGGGTGATGGCAAGTTTCCCTTTGCCTTTGACTTTGCTGACCCGGACCAATTGGAAATTGTCTTGGTAAAGGTAATCCTTGAGGGTCGCTTCCTCTTTCTCCATCTCCCCTTCGACGATGGCGTAATATCCCCGCTTAGTAACGATATCCTGCCAGGCGTTTTGCAAAGCCTCCCTCGTCTCGATGTTTTTAGCGAAGATTAAGACGCCGGAGGTATCCTCGTCGAGCCGATGGACGACGAAGACATGGCGGGATTTGCCACTTGGATCGAGATAGTTGCTCACCATCCGATAGGCGGTCTTGCCCTTCTCCCGTTCGGAGGCGACGCTTAATAGCCCCGACGGCTTATCGATGGCGATGATGTCCTCGTCTTCGTAAAGGACCTTGAGCCCTTTGCTCTCCCGCTTGGCGATCCGGTTCTTGCTGACGGTGACGACGTCTTCTCCGTAAAGGGGATAATCGAATTGGGAGATGGGGACGCCCCCGACCGCCACTTGATGATGGGACAAGAGGCTTTTGACCGTCTTCTTGGGGAGGTCGGGCATTTTGAAAAACAAAAAGTCCAGCAAGGTGGTGTTCTTGTACACCTTGAATTCTTTGATGGAACGCGGGTCAATAAGCCCCCGTTTCCCCCGATGGGCCTTCTTGTCGTTTTTGTTCATTATTGTCTGAGGAATTTCTTTATTTCGTCGAGGCGGTGCCGGGTGATCCAATACCCTTCTTCATAAAGCTGATCGAGCAGAGCCCCGTCTTTGCAGGCGACCCCAACCACCGGCGGCTTCTCGGGATAAATGACCAGGAGGCGGCCTTCTTGCTCCAACCTTTCCATCCTTTCGACCAAGGCGTTGTACACTTGATAACGCTCAAGGAATGCTTGGCAGAATTCCGGATGGTCCTTATACATCGCTTTGGCCAGGGAGACGGAAAACCGTTTATCGGGAACCTTGCGGAATCCCTTAGCCCGGGTTGAGATGACCAAGACTTTGTCCATCCCGTTGTTAAGGGCTGGCTCAAAGGGGATCGAGCAGGCTGGTCCCCCATCTAAATAGGGGTGGCCTTCGACATAAACCGGCCGGGAGAGCAAGGGCAAAGAGGAGGAAGCGGCCATCGCGGCGAAGATATCCGGGGTCTCATCTTTGTAGAAGACTTTGGCTAAGCCGGTTTCCAAGGAAGTGGCCACCGCCCCGAACTTGGTCGGATTGTCCTTGAAAGCCTCGAAATTAAAGGGCGATTCCTTCTTCGGGATTTCGTAGAACAGATAGTTGAAATCGAAGACCGTCCCTTTGAAGATTCGGTTCCGGACCGAGACGAATTTCGGGTCGCCGATGATGGTCGAGATGATGTAACGGGTCCGCCCGTGGTCGCCGGAAAGGAAGTTGGCTAGAGCCAAGGCCCCGGCCGAGGTGCCGATGGCATAAGGGAAGGTGATTTTCTCCTCCATCAACACGTCTAAAGCCCCGGCGGCGAAGATGCCCCGGGTACCACCACCTTGAACCGCGATTCCGACTTTCATTTTTCTCTCCACCATTGTTAAGACAATGGTAAAGGCAAACACGGATTGCAACAAGGCAAATTTGTGAATAATCGGCATTATTGGACAAAAAGGGCAAAATCGGCTTCCTAAATTGCGGACTCCACTCCAAGTGGGCATAATAACGGCATATGAAGAAATATTCCGTTTTCCTTGTCGCCTTGGCCCTCCTCGGTTTAGCCTCCTGCAACCGAGGTCGTCCCAGCACTTCCTCCGAATCGCCTTCGGGCACTGACTCCCTAGGGTCATCCTTAGAAAGCCGCACCCCTTTGCCAACCGTGGTGGCCGATGGGGTTTACGACATGTATTGCCTCAACGATTTCCATGGTTCGATCAACTTCAATGACGAAAGCTATACCGAATATGGCTTAGGCTCGATCTTCTCCGAACTCAAAAGGCGGAAAGAAGCTGACCCCGAGCATACTTTCATTTTCTCGGCCGGCGACATGTTCCAAGGGTCCTTGGAAAGCAATTCCAACTATGGCCACTTAGTCCTCGACGCCATGAACGTTACCGGCTTCGATGCCATGGCCATCGGAAACCACGAATTCGATTATGGTCAAGAACGCCTCTTCGACTTGGAAAAAGACGCCGACTTCCCTTTCTTGGGGGCCAATATGTACCTCTTCAAAGACGGGGAGACCAAAGAGCAGATCTTCGATTCGAGAGTAAAACCCTCGACCATCATCGAACGGGGCGGGAACCGGGTTGGCATCATCGGGACCATCGGCTCCGGCCTCACCAACTCCATCACCTCGTCCTGCGTCGAGAACGTCGATTTCGTCGACCCGGAGGACATCATCTACAACGAAGCCAAGCGGCTTAAGGAAGTCGAAGGCTGCTCGATGGTCATCCTCCTGTCCCATCAGGATTCCCGTTACCTTAAATGGTATGAGGGCTTTTCCGATTACGTCGACGCCGCCTTCTGCGGCCATACCCATTCCCGAAACCTCGATTTGATTGACGGCAAGGTCCCGGCGGTCCAAAGCTATTGCAACGGCCAGCGGATCTCCTACATCCAACTGACCGTCAAAGACGGCAACGTAAGTTGCACTGACTACGAAATCATCGAAGGGCAAACCTGGGACACCGACCCGGCGATCCAACAGGTTATCGATGAATACCTCGATGAGGATTTCCAAGCCAAGGCCAATGAGGTCTTAGGCACCTTAGACGGGAAGATGTCGAAAGGCGAGGTCGCCAACCTCGGCTGCAAGACCATCTATGAGAAATACGTCGAGCAGTATCCCGATTTGACCTTCGCCATCGAGAATTCCCAACGCGATGAACTCTATCCCGGGGAACTCACTTATTCCGCCCTCTACAAGGCAACCCCATTCATGAACAAAATCTGCATCCTGAACGTTTTGGGTTCGGAGATCAAATACGTCGCTAATTCCAACCACGCCTATTCGGGAGCAATGCTCGAGGTCGACGACTTACAGCTAAACGAGTATTACCAAGTGGCGGTCATCGATTACGTCGGGCTCCATCAAAACACCAGCAAGGAATACGACAACTTCAATTCCCTCAATAACGACGGGGAAATCATCGCCACCTACGAGACTTATCCAGTCGACATCACCGCCGACTACATCAAAAACGACCTCAACGGGATCGTCAATGTCCGGGACTACTACAGCAGCGCTCCCGGATTCGTGAGTTAATGAAAGATAAAGAGCCGAAATGGCTATACGTATTCCCAGTTTTGATTGGGATCGTCGCGATAACCGCCTTGATCCTTTTGATCGTCCTTTAGTCTTCGGTTTTCAGCAACGGGCTATACAAATCGACCCGCCGGTCGCGGAAGACGCCCCAGTCGCGCCGTTCCTTGGCGATTTCGGTTAAATCGAAGGAATGGAAGAGGATGCCTTCTTCCTTTGAGGAGAATTCCTCGACCTTTTCCCCGTGCTGGTCGGCGATGAAGGATTTGCCAAAGAAAGTCATGGTCGAGTTGACGTCGTCTTCTTGTCCAATCCGGTTGGCGGCCAAAACCGGCATGATGTTCGCCGCCGCATGGCCCCGCATGACGTTCTGCCAATGGGCCGAACTGTCTTTGGGTAGGACGGGCTCGCTCCCGATGGCAGTCGGGAAAAGCAGCACCTCCGCTCCTTTGAGGGCGAGGATCCGGGCGGTTTCGGGAAACCATTGATCCCAGCAGATGCCAACCCCGATCCGGCCAGCCGAGGTATCGAAAACCTTAAATCCCGTGTCGCCCGGGGTGAAGTAGAATTTCTCCTCATAGCATTGCCCAGTCGGGATGTGGGACTTCCGGTAAATCCCTTTGATCGAGCCGTCAGAATCGATCATGGCCAAGGAATTGAAATAGCAGTTCCGTCCTTTCTCGAAGAAGGAAATCGGGAGGACGACGTGAAGCCTTTCGGCCAACTCGGCGAAATGTTTGAGGGTCGGGCTATCGTCGGCTAGTTCGGCGTAATCAAAACGGGCATAGTCCTCGATTTGACAGAAATAATGCCGTTGGAACAACTCCGGAAGCAAAACCAAATCCGCCCCGCCTTTGACGGCTTTTTCGATGAACGAATCGGCTTTTGCGATGTTTTCCTCGTATTCCGGGCTCATCGCCATCTGGACTAAAGCAAAGGTTTTCTTCATTTCTTGACCTCCGGGATCTGCATGGTGATGCAGTGGATATTGCCACCCCCGAGAAGGATCTCCCGGGTATTGATCTGGTGGATTTTCTTCTTGGGGAAGAGCTTAGTGAAGATGTCGTAGGCGACCTTATCCTCTTCGACCCCAAAGGCCGGGAGGATGACGAATTTCTTTCCTTGATAGAAGTTGACATAGGAGGCCGAAAGGCGGTCCCCTTCTTTCCGCGGCTTAGCCTCCGTCACCTGATTGCTAGCCACCCCTTTGGCTTCCTCTTTGGTCAAGACCAAAGGCGGATTGGGCAAAGGAATCTTCACGATCTGGAAGGGCTTGCCTTTGCTGTCGGTCGCTTTTGAAAGGACGTCGTAGGCCTGCTTGCAGTAAGCATATTGGGGGTCGGAGGGATCGTCGCACCAAGCGAGGGCCAAAACCCCGGGCTTAACGAACGCCACCATGTTATCAACGTGCTCATCGGTCTCGTCTTGGTAAATGCCATGGGGAATCCAAATCAGCTTTTCGAGGCCGAGCCCCTCTTTGAGAACTTCCTCGATCTCCTCTTTCCGTAAGGTCGGGTTCCGGCCTGGGGAAAGCAAGCAAGCCTCGGTCACGATGGCGGTCCCCCGCCCATCGACCGCGATGGCCCCGCCTTCGAAGACGAAGCTCGGATGGCGGTAGTCGCTGATTTTGTATTTCTTATCGAAGACCGAGGATAACCGGTCGTCGTCTTGGTAGTTTTTGTAAAGTCCGTCGTAATCCCCGCCCCAGGCGTTGAAGCGGAAATCCACCCCACGGATCCGATGGCCATCACTGACATAAAGGCTCAGGTTGTCCCGAGCCCAGGAATCGTTATAACGAATCTTGATTGTCTCGACGTTGTTGAGCCATTGGAAATCACCGATCGCCTCTTCATAGATCGAAGGATGGATGCCTACGATGACTTTCTCATGCTTGGCGATGGCCATGATGACCTGCCTGAAGTTCTCGCGGGCCGGCTTGCCCTTCTCCCGCCAGGTATCGGGGCGGAAGGGCAAAAGGATGACGGTCGCTTTATGCTCTTCCCCTTCAAAAGGCATCCGAAACCCATCGTCAGCCGGATTGGTCTTCTTCGACAGCCGATAATCCTCCAGCCGCTTGGCATAGAGGGGGAACCGTTTCCATTTTTCCGTATCGACGATCTCAAAGCCTTGGGGGTAACTGCTTAGGACCGTAACCCCGGTCTTTTTCAAGAACTCGACCTTCTTGACCAGTTCTTTGGTCCAGACCTCGCCCGGACCAATAAGGGGAATTCCCGGCGGATAGATCATGACCATCTCTTTGGATATCGCCCCTTCCAATTGCTCAAGCTTCGCAATCTTCCCATCGGCATGGAAAGCGACCCGGGGCCGGATGAGCATAAATGGGAAAGAGGAATCAAAATGATGGTCCTCGTAGGTAATATCCGGATGGTAATGCTTTTCTGAAATATCCCGCAAAGCGGCGATCAATCGATCGACATGCTCTTTTTTCGTCCCGATGGCGAAAATCAGCAAAACCGCGTAAGTCTCCGCTAATTCAAGTTGAATGTCATAGTCTTGCTTAATCAAGCGATAGAGAGCGAACCCGTCGATGTCGAGCTTATCAAGCTCAATGACGATCCGGGAATCGTCGTAGCCATAGGCCCCATGGGAGAGGAAGTGCTCTTTGCCGGCGACCTTGAAGCCGGGAATCTTATCGATTTCCGCTGCGGCATACCGAGCTAATTGATAAGTCCGTTCCTGGGCCGCTTGCCCCTCGGTGGCCAAGAAGCTTCTAGCCGCGTCTAGTGAGGCCATCAAAATCATCGAAGGGGAGGTGGTGTTGATAATATTAAGCGCCTTCTGGATGTCATAACGGGAGAAGCGGTTTCCCTTCAACAACAATACCGAGGATTGGGTTAACGAGCCGGCGGTCTTGTGAATAGAGACGGACGATAAATCTGCCCCGGCGTCCATCGCGGTCAAAGGCGAGCCTTTGGCATGGAAATAGAAATGGGCCCCATGGGCTTCGTCGACCAAGACGGCCATATTATGCTCATGGGCGAATTCGACTAAGGCTTTGAGGTCGAGGACCGCCCCGAAATAAGTCGGGTTGATGACGAAGACGGCCTTGGCCGAGGAATAACGAAGGATGGCTTTCTTATATTCCTCTAAGCTCGGCTGATTGGCGATCTCGAGGTCCTTATCGATCTCCGGCATGACGTATTCCGGGATCGCCCCCGATAGTATCAAGCCATTGATGATCGATTTATGGACGTTCCGGGGGAGGATGATCTTATCGCCAGCCTTGACCGAGGCCAGGATCATGGCGATGATGCCAGAGGAAGTGCCATTGATGAGGAAGAACCCCTCGTCCGCCCCCATGGCATCGGCTAAAAGCTTCTCCGATTGGAGGATGACCGCCTTCGGGTTAGCCAAGTTATCGGTCCCAATCGGGGCATTGACGTCATAATGATAGAGTTTCTTGCCAAAAAGTTTCGTCGCTTTGTTCTCGATATTGCCCATGTGGTGCCCAGGCACATCGAAGGGTACGACGTCTTGCGAGCCGTATTTCTTTAGAGCGTCAAGGAACGGCGTCCTCCGCTGATCAAGTTTTCCCATTCCGCGCGATAGTCTACTCTAATTCGATTCAATTACAATCAATCGAGATAGCCGAGCCCCTTCAAGGCTTTTTCAATCCCGTCGTCTTCAATTCGGGGAGAGATGAAATCGGCGGCCGCCAAGGCCTCCTTTTTCCCGTTGCCGACGCAGACGAAAGTCCGGACCTCGCCCTTCATAGTGATGTCCTGCACATCGTCCCCAAAGGCGATCGCATCCTTTTTCTCGATGTTCAAGAACTTAAGGATATCGGCGATGGCGTCGCCTTTTCGGTGTTCATGGTCCATTAAGTCGACGCCGCAATTGGCGAAGCGGAAGAAATGGAAGCCCGGGACCCGTTCGGCAATGATGGCATCGTATTCCTCCGGGGCGAAGACCAAGACCCCGATGATCTCCTCCGAGGAATAGGGATGGACGACTAAGCACCGGTCATGATAGTAGTTGTCGTAATCAAAGGCGTATTCATTGCTCGGCAAAGTCAGGAACCGCTTTTTGGCGGTGACCAACTGGACACAGAGCCCCAACTCATCGGTTACGTCAATGAGTTGCCGGATAAGTGGAATCGGCATCGCCATCTTCCTAACTACCCGGTTCCCGACGACGGCATAGGCCCCGGCGCAGGTGATATAGCCGTTCCAGCGGATCCCGAGGTCAAAGACCCCGAAGTTCTTCAGCGATTCATAAGGCCTGGCCGAGCAAATGAAAACCTTGGTCCCCTGTTTCTGCAGCTTTTTGATCGCGGCGATGCCCGAGGGGACATATTGCTTGGCCGAATGGTCGTAAAGGGTCCAATCAACGTCGAAAAAAGCCGCTTTCAAGGGTTTGCTCATTCGCTGAACCTCAAAGCTTCGTTAATTTGGCGCATGGTCGACTCATCGACCTTTAAGACCGCCCGGTCATAGGTCAACAAGCCGTTGGTTTCGTTCTCGACGTCGCTTAATTGGGTATAGATGGCGACGCTTAGTCCTTTGGCCAGTAAAGGCAGGACCTGTTCTTGGTAGAGGGCTTTGATTTTAGCGGTTAACGCCGCCCCGTCTTTTACTTTGCCATAGCCGAAGTTCCGTTTGTTGATGTAAAGATGGCCTTTGACCCGATAGGAATAGCCGCCGAACTCGGTCAAAGCCAAGATCCGGTCAGATGGTTCCAATTTGAGTTTCTTGAAATAGACGTGATTGGAAGAGAAGTCCCCACATCCTTGGTCAAACCAGCCGGAGGTTGAATCGATCAGTCTGGTCGGGTCGAGTTCGGATAATAGCTTGGTATTCTTGGCCGCATCGAATTGGCCCCATCCTTCATTGAAGAGGGTATAGATGGCTAGGCTGGTGACGTTATAAAGGCAATCGACATAACCGCTTAAAGACTGGGTGAAGAAGGTCCGGCTTGCCTCCGCTTCCCGGCCAAAAAGGGCCTGCTTCTTCTTTTTCTTATCGTCGAAGTGATAGGCGATGAAAGGGGCGCTCATGATGAGCCAGTTTTTGTAGGGAGCCCCACCATTGACGATATCCTGGATGACGATTATCCCCAGATAATCGCAAAGGGCGTAGAACCGCATATCCTCGACTTTGATGTGCTTCCTTAAGGTATTGAAGCCGAGCTTTTTCATGATTGAGACGTCGAAATAAGCCGCCTCAAGCGACGGGCAGGTTAATCCCGATTCTGGCCAATAGCCTTGGTCAAGGACCCCGCTTAGGAAAGTCGGTTTCCCATTTAAGCCGAATACCCGATGCTCATCCCGCATGACCGGGGCGAATTTCCGAAAGCCGAATTGGCTGGTGACTTTATCCTCCCCGAAAAGAAGATCTATCTCATACATATTCGGATGATCGATGTCCCAAGGATGGAAGAAGGCCGAGCAATCGATTGGGCCATTCAGCAGGCCGGAAGCGATCCGATCGCCTTGGTAACGGATGACGTAACGGACATCCCCTTCCCCGTGCTTCTTGACGTAGATAAGCAACGAACGGTTATCGAAATCGGGATTAAGGCGGAAATGCTCGATCCGATCGCTGGGGACGTCTTCGAGATAAACGGTCCCATAGATTCCAGAGGTCGGGGTATACCAAATGCCGCCGGGATGGTTGCTTTGCTTGCCTCGGGGATAGACGGGGGAATCGGTATCGTCGCTGACCTCGACTTGGAGGACGTTGCCCTCCCGCTTAAGCTGGCCAACGGTGAATTCAAAAGGCAGATAGCCGCCTTCATGATGCCCAAGGTGGGCGCCATTGAGATAGACATCGCAGACTTGATCGACCGCCTGGAACTTAATGACGGTATGCTCGTTACGGAAATGCTCGGGTAAGTCAAAGACCTTCCGGTAATGGAGGCGGTCATCCTTCCCGACGTGACGTTTGATTCCGCTGGCGGGGGTTTCCACCGCGAAGGGGACGATAATTTTCTCGTTGTACTCCTTCGGCAAGAATGGAGTTTTGTCCATAGCGAAGTCCCATTCCCCGTCGAGGGAAAGGAAAGATTCCCTCCGGAAATAAGGGTTGGGGTAAGCCAAGCCGGGATATAACTGAATCAAGGATTCCATAGGGTTATATGGTATAGCAAATAAGCCATACTTTGCATAACGGGTTCACCCCTAGGAAGCAAACGGAAATCCCAAAAGTCCGGCCGGTGCTATACTAGCGGCATGCAAATTAAGGAAATACAAAATTATCTAGCCCAAGAAGGGGCCGACGCCTATGTTCTCGTCGACTATGAAAATAAGAACCAGCCGCTGGTCAGTTTATTAGGCAAGGCGATGCTGACGCGAAAGATCATCGCCATCATTCCTAAACAGGGGCAGCTTCGACTAATCGTCCATTCGATCGACGCCGATTTGCTCAAAGGCCGGGCCGAGGCCGATTATTACGTCTATAAGACTTGGTCGGAGATGCTTAAGTTCCAGCAGGAAGCCCTCGCCGACTGTCAGACCGTCTTGATGGATTATTCCCCATCAGGCCTTTTGATGCGGGTCGCGACCGCCGACGCCGGGTCAGTCGAATATATCCGGAGCCTCGGAAAGAAAATCAAAAGCTCGGGTAACCTCTTGCAACGGCTCACCGCCGTCTTGACCGAGAAACAATATGAGGAAGAGCTGATCGCCTGTGAGAAGACCCTGCGGGTCAAAGACGAAGCCTTCGCTTATATCAAAGAGCGGATCCTAGCCCAAGGCGAGGTCAGCGAATACGCGGTCCAGCAATTCATCGCCCGCCGCTTCCAAGAAGAGGACATGACCTTCGATGAACCGCCGTTGGTGGCCAATGGGAAGAATGCCGCCAACCCCCATTATTGCCCGACCGCCGAGACCTATTCCGTCCTGCATAAAGGCGATTTGGTCCTAATCGATATGTGGGCCAAATTAGATGACGAAGACGGGGTCTATGCCGACATCACCTGGATGGGCTATATCGGGGAGAAGGTTCCGGAAGAATACGAGCATCGCTTCAAAATAATCAAGGCAGCCCGCGATGGCGTCATCGCCTTCCTCCAAGATAACATCGGGAAGCGCCCCGTCTATGCCTATGAGGCTGATGATGTGGCCCGTTCCATCATCAGCCAAGCCGGATATGGGGATTACTTCGTTCACCGGGTTGGCCATAACATCGCGGTAGACGTCTCCTGTCATGGACCGGGCGCCAATCTCGATAACTACGAGACCCATGATGACCGTCAGTTAATTGAGGGCTTATCCTTCTCCGATGAACCCGGCATCTATGCCCCGGACTTCGGGATGCGGACGGAAACCAATATCCATATCCAAGACGGAAAGGCCTTGGTCGTGGCTGGGCTGCAAGAGGCCATCATTCCTGTCCTCAAATGAAAAAAAGCGCAGAGCTTAGTTGAGTTCTGCGCCTTTTTTAATGGGAATCCGATTACTTAATGGCGATCGGCGAGCCTTTTTCAGGCTTCTTCTCTTCCGGCTTCGGCAGCTCAATGGTCAAGACGCCATCTTTGTAGGAAGCGGAGATGTCTTCCTGATGCAAATCACCGACGTAGTAGCTACGGGTGACCGAGCCCGAGAAGCGTTCACGATGGACGAAGTTGTGCTTCTTGCCGCCTTCCGGTTTGATCGAACGCGAGACGTTGGCGGTCACGGTGAGGTAACCATCCTTGAGCGAGAGGTTGATGTTGTTCTTGTCAAACCCCGGAAGATCGATTTCCATGACGTACTTGTCGTCGAGTTCGCGGATATCGGTCTTCAGCGGAAGCGAGCCAAAGGACTCGGAGTTGATGTCGTCGAAGAACGACCCATCATCGAAGAATGGATCCAGGAAGTTCCCGATGTAACGATTCAGATTGTAAGCCATAATCATTTACCTCCAATGGTTTTTAGCACTCAACTTCTTTAAGTGCTAACGAAATGATAATAGCATTTTTAGCAGTGTCAAGTCCCGAGTGCTAATTTTTTTAATTTTTCGTCAAATCGGCGAAACTAGCGTGTGTATACGCGCTTAAATCTAAAGGAGATAAGCAGACTTGGAAGCCGCGCCGGCCACCGGAAACATAAATTTGATCGAATAATTGCGCAGTCTCGTCAATAAAGGTCGGGAAGGTTTTCTTCATCCCAATCGGCGAGCAACCGCCATGGATATAGCCTGTCAAAGGCAATAATTCTTTTTGATGGATCATTTGAATCGACTTGCTATGAGAGGCCTTGGCCGCCTTCTTCAAATCCAATTCGGCATTGACCGGCACGCAGAAAACAAAGTGCTCTTTGTTTTGGTTCTCGGTCACGAGGGTTTTGAAAACCTGATCGGGGTCTTCCCCGATAGAAGAGGCGACCGACAGTCCGTCGGTCGTCTCCGGATCATAAGTCTTTTCCTGATAAGAGACCTTCGCGGCGTCCAACAACCGCATGACGTTGGTTTTATCCATACGCCGCGAATTATAGGCGCTTAGCCAACGATTGTATCAACTAGCGATGCCGCCGCCCCGATAGCCGCGGTCACCACGACTAGCAAGGCCCCGGTCCCGGCGCTGGCTTTCGTACTCAGCAAGTCGTCTTTCGACCCTTCTTGAACGAGATTATTGACCTCGGCGAAGTTCGAGGGGACACAAAGCATCAATATGGCAGCCACGGCAAAGAGGATGACCCCGAGCAAGGCCACAACCCGGGTTGCCGTCCCTTTCTTGCTGAAGCTCATAAGCGTCCCAAGCAAGGAAACCAAAATCCCAGCCCCGAGCATAACCAAGGCAACAAGGGCTAAAGGCGAAGCATTTAGGGTGTCGAGCTCAAGGCCAACGATATTGGTTTTCCCGCCAAAAAGCACCTCGGAAGCGGTGAAGTCAGCCACCAACGGTTTGATTGGATTGTTAATGGTGTACTTCACCATGTCGACGGTGAAACCGCAGATGAGGCCGACGGCGCCCGAAAGGACCGCCACCAGCATCAAAAGGGTGTAAAGACGAAACCCAGTTTTCTTTTTCTTCTTAGCCATATCAGTTCCTCCTAAAGGGGTATAGCAAAATTGTAGCGACCAAATAGGATAAGACAACATGAAAAGCCACCTAATGGACAGGCGGCTTAAGATTGTCTAATTACTCTTGGAGAGGGCTTCAAGCAGGCTCTGCAAATCAGCAAGCGAGTAACTTAGCTGAGCCGCTTCCTCGACCTTGAGTTTCTTGACTAAGGCCATCTGCGACTTGATGTCCTTTTGTTTCTTCTCCAACGAATAGGTGGAGTTGGAAACGACGGACTTCAAACGCTGATCGGCTTTGACGGCTTTCTCGAAGTTCGAGGGGGCCGGTTTCTTCTCCTTCTTCGGAGTTTCGGCTGACTTGGCCTCTTTCTTCTTGGCCGTCTTTTTCGCCGCGGGTTTTTCCGAAGCCTCAGTTTTCTTCGGCTCGGTTTTCTTCCGCGTCTTCTTCGCCGCCGGCTTAGCGGTATCCAACGGCTTATCAGACTTTCGGGCTTTCCGTTCAATCTTAGCTTTCGCTTGATCGGAAGGAACCCCAACCATCAATCCGGTGCCTTGGGGAACCGCGGCCGATTCGACGATGACCGGTTTGGATTCGGAAGTCGCTGGTTTCGGTTCGGCGGCTTTCTTAGTCCGGGTCCGTTTCTTCGGTGCGGGTTTATCGGCGGGCACTTCCTCAACGGGCTTGGGTTCGACGGGCTTAACCTCAGCCGGCTTAGATTCAACTTTGGTTGGCTTGACGGGCTTCGGCTTGCTGGCCGGTTTGTCCGTCGTGCTGGTCTCGACCTTTTCCGTGACCTTAATGTGTTTCTCCTCCGGCTTGGCCCCGACTAGGACATAGGTCCGATAGCCTTTGAAGGCCGTCTCGCAGGAGAAGGAATAAGCCTTGGTGATGTACTCGGCTTTATTCTCCTTCGTCAAATGCTCAGTGAAGAAATTCACCAAGTTGGTGAGGGCGCTTTGGGTGATGTCCAATGGGCCGTGGGCAATGGCGAAGTAAGGGATTGAGTCATCGCGGAAGACGATGCCATAGATCGAGGCCACATCGAGGATCGAATCCTTGATGTTATGGCCGAAGCCATAGAGGGGGTAATACCCGGCCGGCCGGTCTTCCTTAGACTTGGCTGGCTTCGCCTCAGTTGGCTTAGCCGCCGGTTTACTTTCCTCAGCCTTAACCGGTTTGGATTCAGCGGGTTTTGCGACTGGGGTTTCCGGTTTATTGGGTTTAACCGCTTCCTTCTTATTCGCACCGTTTTCGTTCGGTTTAGAAGGTTGTTGCGGGCTTTTTACCTCTTTTTCCTTTTTGACGGGTCGGGTCTCGCGGACGATTTTGTTCAGTCCGGCGGCATCGACTTTCAGTTTAAGCGACTTGACCTCGGCATAGTCTAATTTGGAGAGGAGGCGGAGCTGATCCTTGGCTTCGCTAAGCAAACTTTGGGGATTGTAGCTCTTGTCCTCGAGGTGGGCGGCGATGTCTTTGTCTTTGGCATAGATCGCCGTTAGATCCGACTTAGGGGTTTCGTCTTTCTTCGCGGGCTTAGTCGGTTTGTCCCGTAAGAAAGAATGGTTGTTTTTGCCGTTCTCTGGATCGGTGCCCCGATTGCGATCGAGCACGCCGTTTTCCCCGATTTTGAAGACATAGACGCGGAAGCCGTGTTGCGACATCTGCTCATTGAGGCGAAGCAAATCGGTGGCTAGCGATTTATCCTGGGTGATGACCGCCAAGCGCTTGTTCAGCCGATCATAGGAGGCTTGAACGAAGATCGCGTTGTCGGCGAAGTTCTGAGTCTTGTCTTTTTTCGTCACGGTCAGAAGTTTTTTCCGTTTCGCGTGACGGAGAATCTTCAACGCCCTTTTGGCGGCGATCCGCTTGCTGGCGTCTTCTTTGTTCGCGGCATGTTTCTTTAGCTCTTCGACGCATTTGTAGAAGACGAGGATCGGCTGCTTCGGATTGAGATAGCTTTTGGCTCCGGCCAAGATGTCCATCCAATCTGGGAAATTTGGGTCCATGAGAGAGCAAGTATCCACGATCAGATAGTCGAATGGTGCGATTTGTTCGGCTAACGATGAGGACTTCTTCTCATCTTTGTACATTGGTTGTGGTGTTTGGTTGTACTCCTTTCGCTCGGCATTATATAACGTGGGCGCGCACAATAAAAGCCTGCCGAAGGAGTGGCGGCAGGCTTTCGGGTTATTGGGCGTTCTTGGTTAAATCGACAACCTTGGCGTCGCCGATGAAGTTCCGAACCGAGGTCGCGGCCGAGAAGGCGCCATCGCGGGAGGGATAGGTTTCACCCATGACCATGATTGAGCCATTGTCGGAATAGACCCGGAACTGGTAACGGTTCTGCTTATCCTTAGCGATCGAAATCGAATCGCCGAGGACTTTCGACTTGATGTTCTCGAAGGCATTGAGGACCGAGTTCTTGGACGAGTAGTTGGCAGTCACCAACAAGGTAGCCCCGTTGGAAGCGATGAGGCGGCCTTTCCATTTCTTGCTCTCCTCATCGATGAAGACCTCGAACTTCCCTTTCTGAAGCGGGGTGACCGGCCCGAAGTCGATCCGCCATTCGCGGAGTTCGTTTTCCGGGATTTCGTCGAGGTCGACAATCCGCCGGGCTTTACCGAACTTCTTGACCGAATCGAGGGCGCTTTGGGCGAACTGGTAGTTTTGATAGATCTCGCCGGCAACGATCAGACGGGATTCGTTCGCGGTGTAGATTTGGAACTGGGCATAGCCGTTCTTATCGACTTTGATCCGTCCGCAGTCGGCGGAGAGGTTTTTCTTCAAGGTGGCGATGCCGTTTTTCGCCCCGTCGCGGGTCTTGTAGCCCGCCGAGACCAAGAGGATCTCGCCATTATTGGCCTTTAAGCGATATTTGAAGAAGCCGGCTTCCGGGAAGACTTCGTACTTGCCACTGGTCTTGGTCTCCTTCTTGGTAATCGGAGCTTCCTCAACCGGTTCGGCAGCCGGGGCATCTTCGTCCTTGACTTCTTCCGCCGGCGTTTCGGCCGGGGCAGCAGCAGTAACCGCCTCTTCTTTCTTTTCTTCTTCAACCTGGGCAACGACCCTCTCCTCCGGTTTAACCACGACCGAAGTCAGGATAGGTTTGCTAGACGGTTCCTCGTCAGCGACCGGTTCGTCCATCAAGGTGTCATCAGCCGCGTCGGGAACGATCGGATCCGGGTTCTCAGCCTTATACATCCCAAAGAGGACGATGGAAGCAATGCCACAAAGAAGGATAACGGCCGAGAAAACCAGTAGGATGATCGAAGTGGCGTTGACCGCGGCGTTGAGATAAATGACGCCGAGAGCACCAACGACCCCAAAGAAGAGAACCGAGAGGAATAAGGTACCGACCGGAATGAGCCGGAAGTTCTGTTTCTTAACCAAGGCCAAGACAAAGAGAATAACCAGGCAAAGAATCAATACATAAACCGCGCCGGCATAAACGTAGGCGAGGGTCGCGGCCACGCCGGATAACCCAGCTTGGTCAAATTTCAATAACGGGAGAATGGAGTTGAACGACCCGCGGAACACATCGGCGTCCGCCATAAAGGGCACCACGAAACCGGCGATGCCCAAAACCACGACCACCAAGGTAACGAGGAGCATCGCAAGGGCCCAAATCTGTTTTTGTTTTTTCATAGATTTCTAACCTCGCCAATATTGTTCAAGATAAATCGAAATATTGCAATAGGTAAGAGCCCTAAAATATGTAAAATCGAAGTTGTTTTAGATTTTTCCTTATATAGGATTAAAAGATAGGAAAAAGCGTATTTCTTAATCGCAATCGAATGTTTTTTGATTTGATTGAGGGAAACTTTTTGAAACTTACACAATATGAAATTCTGTCAAAGAAAAATCTTTTTCCTTTTCTGGGCATTCTTTTTCCTGGCAAGAAAAAAGACCCATTTAAGGGCCTTAATTTCGATTTGAGAACTTATTTCAATGACAAGGCGACGACCGTCTCGACGTGGAAGGTCTGAGGAAACATGTCGAAGGGTTGAACCGATTCAACTTTATAGGCCTTAGCCAAGTAGGCGACGTCCCGAGCCAGAGTGCTCGGATCGCAGGATACATAGACGATCCGCTTGGGGCGGAGTTTCAAGGCCGCTTTCAAGAAACGTTCATCCGACCCTTTGCGCGGTGGATCCATGAATAAGACATCAACGGTTTCGCCCTTCTCAGCCATCTTGACCATAAAGGAGGATGCGTCGTCACAATACATTAGAAAATTATTAATTCTGTTTCGCTTAGCGTTCCGAATCCCGTCTTGCACCGCTTGCTTCACGATTTCGACCGAGATGACCTGCTTGGCGTCTTTGGCAGCGATCAGACCGATGGTCCCAATCCCTGAATAAGCGTCGAAGACCACCTCTTGGCCTCTTAAATGGGCGGCCTGCATGGCATAGGAATAAAGCTTCTCGGTCATGACCGGGTTCGTCTGGTAAAAGGATTTGGCCGAAATCTGGAAAAGGACCCCACAGAGGGAATCTTCAATGAAGCCTTTGCCATAAAGGACCCGCTCTTTCTCGCCTAAGATGACCGAGGTCGAACGAGGGTTGATGTTTTGGATAACCGTCGTGATTTCCGGACATTCCTTAAGCAGAGCTTTGACTAGGTTGTTCCGCCCAGGGAAAGAATCGACCGCGGTGACCAAAACCACCATGATCTCCGGCTTATAGTAGCTAGTCTTAATCAAAACATGGCGGATGATGCCAGTCCGGGCGTCTTCGTTATACGGTTCGATCCGCATCGACTTAAAAAGCTTCTTACAAGCATCGAGAATCGGCCTTGACCGCTTATCTTCGATAAAACATTCCTCAACCGGAACGATAACGTGGGTCGAAGCCTTGTAGAAGCCGCAGTAAACGTTGCCACGGTCATCCTTGCCAAAAGGCATCTGGATCTTGTTTCGGTAATAATACGGGTCATCCATCCCGATGCAAGGAGCGACCTCAACTTTCATTTTAGCTAAGCGTCGGAACTGCTCCGCCACTTTGCTCGATTTAAAAGCCAATTGGGCCGGGTAGGCCAATTGCTGGAAGCAGCAACCGCCGCAGGCATGGCATATCTTGCACCGCGGTTGTATGCGATCGGGAGAGATTTTGCGAAGTTTTTTGATGTTTCCGAACAAAGCTCCGTTCCGTTTATAGGCGATTTCGACCTCGCCTTCCTCGCCGATGAACATCCCATCGACGAAAATGGCTTGACCTTCGCCTTTAAAGACCCCTTTGCCTTCGAAAGAAAGGTCAACGCAGGTGCCGGAGATTATTTTCTTGGGGAAGGAAGACCCCATAAATTAGGCCGCCGCCTTCTCCTTCGGGCCCGCCATCAAGGAAGCGATGTATTCGGTTTCCTTGGCGACGTCGAGCCGGGGGAACAAAGGTTCGCCCTTGTTCACGACATGGTTATCGAGCAAGCCGAACTTGCCGACGTTATCATAGGTCCGTTCTTCTTCGGGAATGCCTAAGGCATCGAAGATTTTATCGGCTTTGACGACCAGGATCGGCTTCAAAAGCATGCCGGCGGCGAATAAGACCTCGGCCAAATGAGCCATAACCGATTCGAGCTCCGCCTTCCTGTTTTCGTCTTTGGCTAAAGCCCACGGAGCGTTGTCCTCGATGTATTTATTAGCAGCCGAGACCAATTCCATAACCTTGGCATAAGCCTCAGTGACCTTGAGGTCATCGTTAAGGGCCTCGTAGTCTTTGATGGTCGAAAGGCAAAGGTCATGCAAGGCGGCATCAAAGGCGCCGACCGCTCCTTTATATTCAGGAATCTTGCCGTCGAAATACTTGCCGATCATCGAAACGGTCCGGTTCAAGAGATTACCAAGATTATTGGCTAAGTCCTGATTGACCCGCATGACGAATTGTTCGGGGGTGAAGACCGGATCGCTGCCGAAGGGAACCTCGGCGACGAGATAATAACGGACGGCATCGACCCCATAACGTTCAATCAGGGGATAGGCGGAGATGACGTTGCCTTTGGATTTGCTCATCTTGCCGTCCTTCATCATCAAAAGGCCATGGACGAAGACCCGATTCGGTTCCCGTAAGCCTAAGGAATGGAGGAACATCGGCCAATAGATGGTATGGAAACGATTGATATCCGGCCCCACGACGTGGACGATTTCGGTTTCCGGGTCATTCCAGAAGTATTGGAACTTCGAATCATCGTCTTGGAGATAGCCTAAGGCGGTGATGTAGTTGGTCAAGGCATCAAGCCAGACATAGACGACATGCTCGGGGTTTTCCAAGACGGGGATGCCCCAATCAAACGAGGTCCGGGAGACGCAGAGATCAAGCAAGCCCGGTTTGATAAAGGTGTTGATCATCTCGTTTTTCCGGGTATCGGGGGTGATAAACTTGAAATTACTGTCGTAGAAGGACAAAAGCCAATCCGAATAAGCCGAGCAACGATAGAAATAGGCTTGCTCGTCCTTTTTCTCGACCGGACGATGGCATTCAGGGCAAAGATGCTCGGGCCCGACTTGGATTTCCGTCCAATACGATTCTTCGTGGACGCAGTACCAGCCAGTGTAGGTCGAAAGGTAGATGTCTCCTTTCTCCAGCATCTTCGAGAAGATCTTCTGAACCGTCTTGACGTGCCGTTCCTGGGTGGTCCGGATGAAGTCATCATTGGAGATGGCCATCGCCGACCAAAGGGAGGTATAGCTCTTGGAAACCTCATCGACGAATTCCTGTGGGGTCACGCCTTTGGCTTGGGCGTTCTTCTCGATCTTCTCCCCGTGCTCATCAAGGCCAGTGAGGAAGAAGACATCATAACCGCGAAGCCGCTTGCCCCGGGCGATGACGTCGCACATAGTGGTGCAATAGGCGTGCCCTAAATGTGGCGAAGCCGAGGGGTAATAAATCGGGGTCGTGATATAGAACTTCTTCTTCATGCGAATATCTCCTACTTCAAGCAAAGAAAAGCCGCGGCTTATCCGCGGCCATCATACCATTTGTTGCGATTAGGCGTTACTTATTTCCGTTGGCCTTGGCGAGCTTCTTGTTGAAGCGATCGATCCGGCCGTCGGCGGCGACGAAGCGCTGCTTGCCAGTGTAGAACGGATGGCAGTTAGAGCAGGTATCAACCTTGATTTCCTTAAGGGTCGAGCCTGTCTCGAAGGTGGAACCGCAGGTGGTGCAGGTGACGATGCACTTGTGGTATTCCGGGTGGATGTCTTTCTTCATTTTCCTTACTCCTTTCGCCGTGCGACCAATCGCCGCACAGAGAGTTACGAGCAAACGATACACAAGTAGGGAAGGCGATTCAACGTCCAATTTTATAAATTGGAGGCGAATTAAGGTTTATGTCTTGGAGGAGTAGTTCTAACCCAAAGTCTTAAATCACTCAGTGGCGCAAGACAAATCGCCAGTCTGAACGTAAAGGAAGACAATAAAGGGCTGAAAATTGTCCGTTCGTTTATTGACAATATCAATCGCCTTAAATTCAGTTTGTTTTCGACTTTGATTTCGCCTAATTATTAATCGTCAACCGAATTAGTTATTACTTACCTTTGCCGTGGGTCCCTTCAAGCTCGATTAGATCGTTCGGCCGAACCAGCATCGCCTTCTCATAGGTGACTTTCATGTCCTGCCTGATATCAAAGAGCATCCCCGGCTTCATGTGGTAAGGAATTAGGTGATGGGGTTTGATTATCTCGGCGCAGCGGCTAGCCTCCTCCGGCCCCATATTGAAGACCCCGTCGATCGGGAGGAAAGCATAGTCGACGCCCATCTTCCCGATTTCTTCCATAAAGGGCACATAGTCGGTGTCACCAGCCACATAAAGCAAGGCTCCATCGACGGCGATGAGGTAGCCGACGCATTCGTTGATCGGATGGTTCTTGTTGCAGGCCGGGACCGCTTGGACATGAACCCCGAAGTAATCGAAATCCATGTATTGGCCATCGATCAAGGCGTCCTTGGCCCGGATGATGACCGTCGTCTCCTTCAATTTGACCAAATTGATCCCGTTATGGTCGTAATGCTCGTGGGTGATTAGGACCATGTCGGCCGGACAGGAATAGCCTTCCCCGGCGAAAGGGTCGACGAAGATGACGTCCCCGTCATTGGTTTCAATCCTCAACGAGGCATGTCCTTGATAGAAAAGCTTAGCCATTTTCTTTGTCCTCCTGGAAATAAAGTTTACGCCACTCAGGGCAGAAATACTTTTCCGGCACCAGCCATATTTCTGGGCTTAGGGACCGGTTTTGGAAAAAGATGTTGAGCCCTAAATGGAAATTAGGGTAAAGGTCGATCCGTCGTTCGAAGATCGATAGAGTCATCAACGTCTTGCTATAGACGGCCGGAATCTCAAAATAAGAGGCCTTGGCCAAGGAGTCCCGAATCTTCCAATACATCGGCTCTTTTTTGTGGGCTTTAGGGTCCTGACCGCCCAATTCCAACAACGCCCCAGCGGTCTCCATAAATGATTCAATAGAGGTCTTCGGCAAAGAGGGGTTGACCAAGACCCAGGTCGGAATCACTGGATCGCCCCCGGTCACCAAGCATTCCTTGAAGCAATAGCCAAAGCCGATTTCACCCTCCTTCACCAGTTTTTCCCTTTTACTGTGGGCTCGAGAAAACATATCCAAAAGCCAATCCATCCCCTTCTTGCCGCATAGGGCCTTGATTTCGTCTTTGCTTAGTTTACCTTTGACCGCATTCCAATATGCGTTTTGCTTATTCAAGACATCGAGGAGGTCCATACAATCCATTGTATTATCGGAATTAAAAGATACACTATCTAGGTTTTCCGTCTACGGAATAAGGAGCAGCACAATGATATCGAAATCGCTTGCCCTCCAAGTATTGAACGAAGCCCTCGCCACCGGCGGGGATTACGCCGAGATATATTTGGAGGAGAATCACCCCGTCTCCATCACCTTGGAGAACGGGAAAGTCGAAACCGTCTCCACCCCCATCACCTGCGGGGCCGGCATCCGAATCCTTCAAGGGACAAAGTCGGTTTACGGTTCGACCTCGGACTTAAGGAAGAAGAACCTTCTTTCGTTAGCCAATCGGTTAGCCGCCTCGTTTGAGGGGGAACGGCAAATCACCATCAGCAAAATCAATAAGAACCGGGTTAAGAATATCAGCCCGATCAAGATCCATTTAGCCGACGTCCCGGTTGAGGAAAAGGTCGAATGGCTGAAGAAGGGGTATGCCGCCGCCAAAGCGGTCGATCCCCGCGTCGTCCGGATTCGGACCAGTTTACTAAATACCTCGAAAACCGTGCAAATCTTCACTGCTGAGAATGAAATCGGGGTTGAGTCCAATAATGTCGAGGAACGAGGGCGTTACGCCATTGAGGTCGTGGCCAAAGACGGCGACAACATCGAATCGGCCTTCGCCGGTCCGGGCCGAACCGGCGGTTGGGAATACTTCACCGAGCAATTGAACATCGAGGAAGTCAGCAAGAAGGCAGCCGAGAAAGCCATCCGTTTATTAGGAGCCAAGGAATGCCCCTCAGGCCGCTTCACCGTCGTCGTCGGCAATGGCTGGGGCGGGGTTCTCTTCCACGAAGCCTGCGGCCATAGCCTCGAGGCGACCGCGACCGGGAAAGGGCTCTCGGTCTTCTCCCATAGCATCGGCAAGCAAATCGCTTCCCCCATCGTCACCGCTTATGACGATGGCACCATCCCTAATGAATGGGGATCGAACAATATCGATTCCGAAGGGAAGAAAACCCAGAAGAACCTGCTGATCAAAAACGGCATCTGCGTCGGCTTCTTAGTCGATAAGCTCGGCGGCCGGCGGCTCAACATGGAGCCGAATGGCTGCTCGAGGCGGCAAGATTACACCTTCGCCCCGACCTCCCGGATGTCCAATACCTACATCGCCCCGGGCAAAGACAGTCCCGAGGACATCGTCAAGGACACCAAACTCGGCATCTACGTCGCTGACTTCGGCGGCGGCTCGGTCGAACCGACCACCGGGGAATTCAACTTCTCGGCCTCGGAAGCCTATATTATCAGGGACGGGAAACTGGCCGAACCGGTCAAAGGCTGCACTTTGATCGGATCGGGTAAAGAGGTCTTGATGAACATCGACCGGGTCGGCAACGACTGCGGCCTTGGTCAAGGCAACTGCGGCTCCCTCTCGGGCTCGGTCCCAGTCAACGTCGGCCAGCCGACCATCCGCATCAAGGAAATCACCGTCGGGGGACGGGGAGGTAAATTAGAATGAAAATCGATAAGTTCTTTGCGTTAGCCAGCGAAGCCGGCATCGCCCAATCGCAGATTCAGGTCATCAAGAGCTCCTCGACCAAAATCCGCCTCTTCCGGGGCGACGTCGACGAATTCAAGATCAAGGAATCCCAAACCGTCATCGCCTGCGGCGTTTACGACGGCAAATTCGGCTCCGCCATCTCAGAGAAACTCGACGAAGAAGCGCTGAAGACCTTGGTCGAATCGATCAAACGGAACGCTTCCATTTCCGAAAAGCCCGATGAGGTTGGCTTATTCGCCGGCTCGCCAAAATATAAGAAGAAAAACATCTATTCCTCCGAACTGCGCAATACGCCCATCACCGAGAAGATCGCTTTGTTGAAAAGGTTGGAGGCCGCCATCAAAGGCTATGACCCCCGAATCACCGATGCCGACCAGGTCACCTACGCCGAATCCGAAAGCGAGGTCTTCTTCTACAATTCCCTCGGTTTGAAGCTGAAGCAAAAAGGCAATTACTTCTATTTCGTCGCCGGGGCGGTGGCGGCGGAAAACGACGAAGTCAAAACCTATTACGACGAATTCTTCGGCACCGACATCAAAGCCTTCAATCCAGAGGAACTGGCCAAAAAGATCTGCGATAAGGCCTTAGCCAAATTCCACTGGTTCACCTGCGAATCGGGTCAATACCCGACCGTCTTGGATCGGACCGTCTTCGCTGCCTTGCTCGATTATTTCCTCGATTCGACCATCGCCGACAACGTTCAGCGCCACACCTCCTTCCTCGAAGGCAAACTCAATGCGCAGGTTGGCTCAAGCAAGTTGACCATCGAGGAGAAACCCTTAGAGAGGACTCCTTTCTATTCCTATTTCGATGACGAAGGGGTCGCGACCTCCAATAAGACCATCGTCAAAAACGGGAAGCTGCTGACTTACCTTTATAACCGCGAGACGGCAAAGAAAGACGGGGTCGAAACCACTGGGAACGCCGCTTGGCACGGTGGGAAGATCGGAACCGGCTATTCCTCCGTCTACGTCAAGAAAGGCAAACAGACTTTCGAGAAGTTAATCGCCCCGATTAAGGAAGGGGTCTACATCACCGAGATTGCCGGCCTCGGCACCGGGATGAATGCCCGCTCGGGCAACTTCTCCTGCCAAGCCGAAGGCTATTGGATCAAGGATGGCAAAATCAACCGCCCGTTGAACCTCATCACCCTCTCGGGCAACCTGCTGCAACTGATGAAGGATATCAAGGGGTTCGATGATCGGGCCCAGCTTGATTCCTCCTCCTTCTGCAATGCCGATTGCTTGATCAAAAAACTCTCCATCGGCGGCAATTAATCGCTGCAAAACAAAAGCCGGACTTCGCAAATCCGGCTTTTCTTATAAGATTTTTTATTTAGCTTCGCTGCTGTCGGTTGGCTTAGTTTCAACCGGCTTTTCCTCAGCAGGCTTCACCTCTTCCTTAACCTCGGCTTTGGCTTCTTCCTTCACCGGTTCGGCCGGCTTTTCTTCCTTGGTTTCGGCGGCCGGCTTTGCCCAGGGGAGGTCTGGCAGATTCCAAGTCGGATGAAGTTTCTTGGTCAAGGCAACGTTGGCTTCCAGCAACGCCCGATCGACCTTTTCTTTGGTCTTGTCTAGCCCTTTGTAAACCTTCTCGACCTTATCGAGGGCAAAGTAGGCTTCGGTCTCGCTCTCTTCGACGAGAGCGGAGATCAGCAAGTAGCAACGGAGGGCGGCTGGCGAGGAGACGTTGGAGATGTATTTCTTGACGTTGTCGTTTAAGTCTTCCTTATACATCTTGATCCCTTCCCGCGGGTTGGCGGAGGAAAGGAGGATCGAGAGTTTGAGGGCCCCCGCCTCGTTGACTAAGTTCGGGCTGACTTTCTCAGCCGTCATGAGCTTATCGATGATCTTGGAGGCGCTGGCGACATCGCCTTTGGCTAGGTCGGCATAGGCGACGTTAAGATTGAGGTTGAAAGTGAGGTCAGTCAAATCATCATAGACGATCGGGTTCGGAACTGGCTGCCCAAGTTCCGCCGCCTCATCGGCTAAAAGCAAATCGTTATAGGCTTTCTTGTTGGTCGGTTTGGATACCAAGACCATCAAATAGCCATCGGTCGTCGAATCGAGGTGGGCCGGGAAATAATCATAAATATAGATCATCCCGCCGACGACGAGGCAGCAGACGGCGAAGATCTGCATCCAGCCGGCGGTTGAATCGCTGTTCTGGCCAACCATATAGCTGGAAACCGACATCAAGACGACCATGATGACGACTTCGATGAGGAAATAGATCAACGGGAAGGCGATATACCCCATGAGGGAGGATTTCTCCCGGTCCTTCGGGGCGACCTTGGTTTCCCCGGTCAAACCATCGAAGGAATGGAAGCCGATCTTCTTGCCGGCTTTGCCTTTCTTGAAGCCAAAGCCCAAGACGATGAAGCTCCGGAGCCGGAGTTTGCCGATTTTGGCCCCAGTCAGATGGCCTAATTCCAGTAAAAGGGCGTTAAGCAAAATGCCGGCGACGATCGATAAGATAATCAAAACGATCGGGTTGATGCCAACGGAATTGCTGAATTGCGAGGTCATCGGCCGGATCCAAACTAAGCCGGCCACGATGGCTAAGGCGAACATGGCGACGTAGACGACGAAAACCGCGAAGTCATTCTTCTTCATACCTTTACTCCTTTGTTTTCAATAAGCGGGAAAATATCTCCATTACATCCTCCGCATCCAGTGATTGGGGGTAACAGCCAATCACACGTGTTCTGTTACCGGTGGCTAGATTGACCAGAGGATCAAGGTCGCTTACGCGTAATCCCAATTCATCCAATGATTGGGGCATGCCGATGGAAACGAAGAAATCCCTCATCGACCCGATGGCTATTATAGACGCTTCTTCGTCCGAGGTGTCAACAATATCGAACACCCGGCGGGCCAGTTTGGCGAGCTTGGCTTCGTTTTCCTTTCGCTTCACCATTGCCCAAGCGGGCCAAATAAGAGCCACTCCCGCCCCATGGGTCACTTTCGGGGCATAGCCGCTTAAGGCATGTTCTAAGGGATGGACCACGAAGAAGAATTTCTTCCCTAATCCGGTTAAGCCATTATGGGATAGGGTGCTGTTAAGCATGACCCGGGCCCGGGCTTGGTAATCCTTTGGATCGACCAAGAGGCGCTTCGCCGCGACCATGGTGTTCTTGATTAAATCCAAAGCCCAATCGTCGGCTAATTCGTTTTCGTCGCCAGGGTCGAAATACCGTTCCAACGAATGCATGATGATGTCGGAAATCCCGGCAAAAGTCTGGTAATTAGGGCAGGAAAAGGTCAGTTCGGGGTTCTCAATGGCGAAGCGCGGACGGACGAGATCGCTGTTGAATCCCTGCTTGATTCCGAGGGCATCGTCCTGGATAACGCAAGAGTTAGAGCCTTCCGATCCGGCGCTGGCCAAAGTCAGGATGACCCCGATTGGCAAAGCCTGGCCAACCGTCGCTTTCTTTAAGTTGAAATCAAAGGGATCGCCATCGTAGTAATAACCCGCCGCGATGGCTTTGGCGGTGTCGATGACCGAGCCGCCGCCGATGGCGAGCAGATAGTCGACGTTCTCTTTCCGGGCCAACGCCACCCCTTCCCGGACTTTGTCGGCCACCGGGTTCGGGCGAATGCCGTTGAGTTCCCGATAGCTGATCCCGTTTTCCAGCAAGCGGCTCTCGACCCGACCCAATAGCCCTTCTTTCCGGATCCGGTCGGACCCATAGACGATCAAGACGGTCTGAGCTTTTTCCTTAAGCAATATCTCACCCACTTGCTCCTCTTTGTCACGGCCGAAATAGATCTTGGTCGGGGCGACGAAATCAAAATCAATCATTTGCTTTCCTCTTTCTGGGCGATGGCCAATAAATCCGGCAGCAAAACATTAAGGGCCGATTCGTTGAATTTACCCATCCGCCGGCCGAATTTCTCCGGGGTTAACTTCGGGTCTTTGAAGCAATAGCCGAACTCATCGGAAATGAGGTGGGAGAAGCGGCGGGCCACGCCCCGAAGGCTTTCGATCTTCAGTTCCATCGGGGGCGCTTTAGTCCAAAGCATCAGCAGTTTGGCGTTGAGCTTCCCAAAAAGGAAATCGTCGGTTAAGTCGCGGGCGGCCGAGTTATAGGTGGCCCGGAGGAAAACGAAATTCTCCTTAACGTAGCTAAGCAAAGCTTTGACCGCTTCTTTGGGCCCCTTAGCTTTATCAAGGCTAGGCAATGATTCGTTTAGGAAAATGGCGGCGATCAAATCGTAGATGTCTTGGTAATGGTAGTAAAAAGTCTGCCGGTGGCACCCGCATTTGGCGCATAAAGTGGTGACGTTGATATCCTCCAACGGGGACTCCGCCATCATCTCCTTCAAGGCGTATTTGAATTTCGCCTCGGTGATCATAGGATGCCTTTTTCCAGTTTAGCTAAACTGACGGCAATCTGGGCCCCGAGTTTAGCGTTATTCAAAACCAAGTCGATGTTGGTATCCAAAGATTTGCCCCCGCTGTATTCGACGACCTTCTTCAATAGGAACGGAGTGACCTCTTTGCCTTTTATGCCTTGCTCTTCCGCTTCTTTAACCGCTTTATCGATGATCGAGTCGATGAATTCGTGCGGCAAAGCGAATTCCTCGGGAACCGGGTTGCTGATTAAGATACCGCCGCTTAAAGTTAAGTCCTTCTTGGCCTTGATGATCGAGGCCGCTTCTTCCGGCGAAGTGAAAGCGTAATCCACCGGGCAGCCGGAAGAAGAGGAATAGAAGCAGGCGAATTCTTTTTCTTTGTTCGAAAGGACGGTGACCCCTTTGGTCTCGAGATACTCCAGAGTCTTTGGGATATCGAGGATGGCTTTGGCTCCGGAGCAGATAACCGTCACCGGGCAGCCGCCTAATTCCTCTAAGTCACGGCTGATGTCAAAGGTGTGCTCTGCCCCGCGGTGAACCCCGCCAATGCCGCCGGTGACGAAGATCTCGATCCCGGCCATTGCCGCGCAGAGCATAGTCGCCGAAACCGTGGTCGCGCCCCACATCTTTTTAGCAACAACTATCGGGAGATCGCGCTTGGAAACTTTGCAAATCCCTTTTCTTTTTCCGAATTCCTCAATTTCCTCCGGCTTCATGCCGATGACGATTTCCCCATCGATTATCCCGATGGTAGCCGGCACCGCCCCGTTGTCCCGGACGGTCTTTTCGACCGCGAGGGCGGTCTCCACGTTCCGGGGATAAGGCATCCCGTGGCTGATGATGGTCGACTCCAAGGCGACCACCGGTTGCTTTTGGGCCAAGGCTTGAGCCACTTCCAGATTAATTATCATGTTCGTTCTCCTTCTTTGGCAGCATCATCGAAGTCAGGTAATTTAAGCCGAAATACAGCGCCCCGACAACAAGCAAAGAAATGATCAAGGCAATGATCAGACCGTAATTGAAGCCATCCCAAACGATGCCGAGCAGCTTCCCGCGGATGAAGAAATCGCCGATCAAGACCCCAGCCCCGACGACCGAGGCGGTGGTGAAGACGAAGATCCGGTAACCGTTGAAGGGGTAGCAGACATACCCAAGGATGAAGTAGCTGAACAAAGTGAAGCTCAAGACAGCGAAGGTCTTGGTCATCTCGAGAATATGCTCGGTAGTCGAGGGATCGCTGATGAATAGACGCGGATTGGCCATCGCTAAGATGTAGGGGATTAGGGAAATGATGACCGAACAGATCCCAGCCGGGAAAGCCTTAACGAAGATGTTTTTGATAAACGAGCCCCGGAGCCGTTCGTTCGAGGGCTGAAGAGCCAAGAAGAAGGCCGAGCCGCCGATGGTGACAATCTCCCAAATGATGAGGTTGGCGGTTGAAAAAGGGTAGGCGTATTCCGGCCCCATTCCCAAAGCCAGCAAGGAGAAGAAGAAAGTCATGACCACGGCGAAGATGGTTTTGGTTAGAAACAAAGAGCAAGTCCGTTGGAGGTTATTGATAACCCGACGCCCTTGGGCTACGACATCGGGCAATTTGGAGAAGTTGGAATCCAAGGAAACCAGGTGGGAGACGTTTTTCGCCGCATCCGATCCGGAAGCCATGGCGATCGAGCAATCGGCGACTTTCAGAGCCAGGATATCATTGACCCCGTCGCCGGTCATCGCGACCTTGTGGCCCTGTTTCTTGAATGTTTCGACCAGGACCGCCTTCTGTTCGGGGTTGACCCGACCGAAAACCGAATAAGAGGGGGCTAAGCGGGCGGTTTCCTCGATCGATTTGCCCTCCAGGGAAATGAATTGGTCGGCGTTATCGACCCCGACCCGGCGGGCAATCTCGCTGACGGTCACCGGGTCATCGCCGGAGATGATCTTGATGGCGACCCCATTGGATTTGAACCATTCGATGTTCTCTTTGGCGTCGTCTTTGATGTGGTCGGTCAAAGTCACAACCCCGATGATCTCGCACCCTTTCGGGACCCGGCCGTTCTCGATTGGCTTTCTGCCCCGAGCCACCACGAGGCACCGGTAGCCTTCACGGCTTTTGGACTTAATGAGCCGCTCGGTCCGAAAATCGGCTTTGGCCGGCACGAAGCCATAGGCTCCGAAAACGAAGGTCTCGCCGTTTAACAAGCTGACGGCCGAATATTTGAGTTCGGAATCAAAGGGGATGCATTCTTCCATCGGCTCATGGCAATCGGAGCCATAATAGGCTTTCAAGGCGTTGGCCGTGGCGTTGGTATCATGAGTGTAATGGAGGACGCTAGCGACGGCATAAGCTAAGTTGACGGTTTGGTTTTTGCCAACCGGAATCTCCTCCGATAAAGTCATGGTCCCATCGGTCAAAGTCCCGGTTTTGTCGAGGCAAAGGACGTCGATGCGGGCCAACATCTCGATGCAATAAAGCTGCTGGACCAAAACCCGTTTCTTAGCCAAGGCCACAACCCCTACGGCCAAGGACAACGAGGTTAACAAGAACATCCCGGTCGGAAGCATCGCCACCAGCGAACCGGACAGACTCTCGACGAAAGAGACCAGCCGCTTATCCAAGACGAAGAAAATTTGATTGAACGTCTCCCCGTGCTGGATCCGCGGCCAAGCGTATATGGCGGTCGTCATGAAGCCGAATAACAAAGCCAAGGTGCAACAGATAGCCATGATGACGTTGATGGAACGCTTGATCTCCGACTTCGGCCGGGAGAACTGCTTAGCGCTGGCTTGGATCGATTCGACGTAATTGGCCGACCCGACTTTGGCCACCTGGGCGACGCAGGTCCCTTTGGTCAAATAAGTGCTGGCCAATATCTCGTCCCCGGGGTTCTTCGGCACCGGGACCGATTCCCCGGTCAGCATCGATTCGTCGACCGCGATCTTACCCTCGATCACCCGGCAATCGGCCGGGACGGCATCGCCGGCTTTCAAGGTGATGACGTCGGATAAGACAATGTCATTGGCCGAGAGGTCCATATGACGCCCGCTGCGGATGACATCGACCCGCGGATCGACCGAGACGCGGAGTTTGTCGACTAAATGTCGGGCGTGGATATCCTGAATCAAGCCGATGGTGATATTGGCCCCCAAGATGACCATAAAGACGTAATGGGAAATCGAAAGGCCGGCCGCCACCATCATTGCGAAGACCAAGAAAAGGATGATGTTGAGGAAGTTGAAGAGATTATCGAAGAGAATCCGCCCGTAAGACTTAGTGACCTGCTTTTTGGTCTTGTTGGTCAAGTTGGCCTCGGTCCGGGCCGCGACCTGTTCGCTAGTCAAGCCAAAGTTATAATCGACCTCATAATGAGGCGCGGCGGCGATACGGTCGTTGGTGCGTTTCCTTCGTCCCATAAATCATTCGCTCCTTAAGCAGCGGACCGGGTCGCGTTTGGCGGCGATCCGCGAGGGCACAAAGCCCGAGAGGAAGGCTAATAAGATAGCCAGCAAGACCAAGAGGATCCCATGCCACCAAGCCAAGGAGGCGATGGAACCTAAGCCATTCCCGGGAAAGATATTATCAATAATGAGGTTAATGGGGATGCAAAGCAGCAACGTCATCAAAATACCGATGACGCCGGCGACCCCACCGATGATGACGCATTCGGCCTCGAAGATCCGGCCGACGTCTTTCTTTCTTGCCCCACAAGCCCGCAAAACGCCAATTTCTTTTGTCCTTTCGACAACCGAGACGTATGTGATGATCGCGGTCATGACCGAGGAGACGACCAAGGAAATCGAGGCGAAGACAATCAGGACCGCCGAAATAACGTCGATCATGGTGGCGATGGTATCGGTGAAGTCGGACATGACGTCGGAATAGATGATCTGGTCCTTATCCATCTTGCCCTCGTTAAGGCTATCGAGGTATTTCAAAATCGTCGGTTTATCGACTAAGGTCTTGGGGAAGATAAGGATGGAGGAGATGGTTGAATAGGAATTGGAGACAGCCAGCAAATCGGCGACGTTGGGGTTGCCGCTGGGTTCAAAGAACGTTCCGTTCACAAACCAGCCGAACATCGAAACGACGGCGCTTTGGTCCATCAGGCTGCCCAAGTCGACCGGATTGAAAGACGAGCCTAAGGCCGAGCACCAAGAAAGGAACGAGTTGATCGAGGTGGTATTGGTGACGTCGCCAGTGACCGGGCGGTAAATGATGGCGTTGCCGAGAATATCGTTCATCACCGAGGAATCGAGGGAGATCTCCCCCGTCTCCTGCATCTGCTTCAAGGCGTTCTTCATGACGAGGTTAAGCCCTTCGTTGAGACTCTCAAGCCCATCGAGCGTCACCCGGTCATCGCCTTCGCCATACCCCCAAGCGTCGGTCGGGATGAACCAGTTCTGGCTTTGAAGCTTGGCTAACTCGTGGCCCGGCTGGCCTTCTTCCGAATCTTTGACGATCAGTTGGGTCAAGGCGCTGGTATAAGCCAAAGAGGACGGCATCAAGGAAAGATAGGAATCGGGGTTCGGACGGAGGACGCCGACGATTTTGAGCTTGGTCGGATGGTAGACGTCGTCGTTTTTATAAACCGTGGTCGCTGATGGCTTGGGATAGTTTGCGACCTTCTTCGTCGTCTTCTCGCCGACGAATTGCATGCTCTCGATGAAGGTTTGGTAATCGCCGTCAAGCAAGGCGCCCATATCACCGTTCAGCCGGACATTTTCATAGCATGGCACCTCATCGACTTCTGGCGTCGCCCCGTTGGAAAGGTAGTAATCGCTATTGGTATAGACCTTGTACTCTTTGTAATTGGTGTCGCCCTCGCCGTCATAGACGATATCGGCGAAGTCGATTCGCTTTTTATCGTCTTCCATGTATTGGTAATCTTCGTCGGAATTGACGATGCCAATCGCCTGGAGGGTGCTGATATCGATCCGGTTGTAGTTATCGACGACCAAAACCATTTCATCGGCCGCGGTCGGGAATTTGCCGTAGATGACGTCGTAAAGCCCGTTCATCGCCTCTTGATCGCCATAAAGCTCGTGAATGACGGTGGTCGGCAAGGAGGTGACCGAGGAGACGGCGCTGCTGAGCATGCCGGCCTGCTTATACTGGTTCAACGCCTTGATCTTCCCCGTGTCGCCATCTTCGGTGAGGAAATGGAAGTCCAGCCCATCGTGGTTTTCCATGATGGATAAGACCAACCCATAAGCCGGATTGTTGGGGTCGTTCATCATCCCATAAAGTTTGTCAACGTAATCCTGGGTGATGTTATTTTGGTGGGCAACGAAGATTGACGATGAAGATGAATCATAAACCCGGAGGGTATCATCGTCCGGATAGAGGTCTTTGGAGGTATATTCCTGCTCGTTGTTCTCTTTCATGGAATAAATGGTCGGGGACATGGAGATGGGGACGCTGGAAGCGACCGAGGTCTCTACGTCATCGATGTAATTGGAAAAGCCATTGGACGTGGCTAAGACCAAAGCCACCCCGATGATGCCGATTGAGCAGGCGACCGCGGTCAAGGCGGTCCGCCCCTTCTTGGTTAAGACGTTTTGGGTCGAGGACCGGAGGGCGGTCAAAAAGGACATCGAGGTCTTCCGGCCCTTCTTTTGGAGTTCGTGACTCTGTTTGGCCGCTTCTTCCGAGTCGGCGGCATACAAGGGCGCGGTATCCCCAACGATCTCCCCGTCCTTCATCCGGATGATGCGGTCGGAGTATTGATTGGCCAGCTTCTCGTTATGGGTGACCATGATGACGCAGCGATCCTTGGCCATGTCCTTGATGATCTCCATGATCTGGATGGAGGTTTCGGAATCCAAAGCCCCGGTCGGCTCATCGGCCAAGATGATCTCCGGGCTATTGACCAAGGCTCGGGCGATGGCGACCCGTTGCATCTGGCCGCCGCTTAGTTCGTTCGGCTTCTTCTTAACCATCCCGCCGAGGCCGACTTGGGTCAGGACCTCAAGGGCTTTCTTAGCCCGTTCCTTCGCATTCACGCCGGCAAGTTGCAACGGCAGCTCGACGTTTTGGAGGATGGTCATATGGGGAATGAGGTTGTAGGACTGGAAAACGAAGCCGATTCGTTTGTTCCGGAAATTGTCCCAATCGGAATCGCCGAACCCTTTGGTCGATTTACCTTCGACCAGCAAGTCCCCGTCGGTGTAACGGTCTAGTCCGCCGATGATGTTAAGCAAGGTTGTCTTACCTGAGCCCGACTCGCCGAGGATTGAAACGAACCCGACACGCGGAAAGCAGACCGAGAGGTCCTTAATCGCGGTGAAGGGGGCGTTCTCGACGTAATAATCCTTCTTGATGTGTCGCAGTTCGAGCGAGATGGGGCTGGTGTTGTCGGCGGTCATAAAAATCCTCTTTCGAGCAAAAGAATTATAACAAAGAAGCTTTGTTATGGGCGTCAATAAATCGAAAAATCCATACACTGTATAAGTACAAAGAAAAAGGATGGCAAACAAACGGGGAGAAACCTGCAAAAAGGAATTATCTTGTTTACGTTTTTATATACTCGGTAAAGCGCTTGGGAACTAAAGGATTTAGGCGAAACCAAAATCGTTTTCTTTGCAAAACCCAATCAATCGTAAGGATTATTCTCTTTTCTTTGCTTGGCGAAGAAGGCATTGAGAAGGCTTGCCGATTTTGCCTCTTGCTCGCCAGCGTAAACCAATGGACACGGATAAGCGTCTTTATTAGAGAACAGATGATAAGCCGTCTCAGCCCCGTATCGCTCGTCCTTGGCCCCATAATGGAGCGAACGGATCCTCGCTTGCTTAATCGCCCCGGCGCACATGAGACATGGTTCCAAGGTCACGTAGAGGGCACAGCCATCGAGAGCCCAACGGCCCAGCGTTTGGGCGGCGTCTTTCATCGCCATTATCTCGGCGTGGCCCGCTATGTCCTTATCGGTTTCCCGGGTGTTATGCCCCCTTCCGATGATTTGGCCGTCCTTGACGACGACCGCCCCGACCGGGACCTCGCCTTCTTGGTCAGCCAACTCAGCTTCGACGAGGGCTTCAAGCATGAAATCCATGGTTACAAGATAAACAAAACCACCGCACAGGAGCAAGACGTTTAAGGCTGCTTGGTTCCCCACCTGACCTGGTTCGCGCGCCGCTCCTCGCGATGGCGTGAGGATTATATGCTATCGATGCTTAAAAAGAAAGAGGGCCCAACCGGACCCTCAGGGGTTACTTCTTGATCGGCTTTAAGACCTCAAGGCCACCCATATACTTCCGGAGCGCTTCCGGGATGACGACCGAGCCGTCGGCTTGTTGGAACTGCTCGATCATGGCCGGGAAGACGCGGGAGGTGGCTAAGCCCGAGCCATTTAGGGTATGGCAGAACTTGGTCTTGCCGTTCTCATCCTTATAACGGATCATCCCCCGCCGGGCTTGATAATCCCGGGCATTGGAGACCGAGGAGACTTCCTTGTAGATCTTCATCGAGGGGATCCAGACCTCGATATCGTAGGTCCGGGCCATCGAATGGGAGCAATCGCCGGCCGCCAGCTTGTCAATCTGGTAGGTTAAGCCTAACCCTTCAACCAGCTTCTTGGCTTTGTTGACCATTTCCTCGAAGGCGGCGTCGCTGCCTTCCTGGGTGGTGTATTGGACCATCTCGACCTTGTTGAATTGGTAGCCGCGGATCATCCCCCGTTCTTCAGTCCGATAGGAACCGGCCTCTTTCCGGTAGCAGGGGGTATAGCCGAAGTATTTACGCGGCAGGTCGCTAAGCGAGAGGATCTCGTTCCGATGGAGGTTGACGAGGGCAGTTTCGGCAGTCGGAAGGAGGAACTTCTTCGGTTCGGTCCCTTCAAGCCAGAAGACGTCTTCCTTGAACTTCGGGAACTGGCCGGCGGTATAGCCGGAATCGTAATTGAGCAAATGCGGCGGGAGAATCATCTCATAGCCATCGGCTAGATGGTTCTCGATAAAGTAATTGAGCAAAGCCCATTCGAGCCGGGCCCCGAGGTTGGTGTAAACCCAGGTGCCGGTCCCGGAGATCTTAGCTGCCCGTTTGTAATCGATTAAGCCGAGGTCTTCGCAAAGCTCAACGTGGTTTTTGGCCGGGAAATCGAACTTCCGTTCTTCCCCAAAGTGATAGATCGGGTGGTTGTTCTCCTTGCCACCGGCAGCCAAATCGTCATCCGGGAGGTTCGGGAGGACTTCAACCAATTCCTTGATCTGCTTCTCGACCGAGGCGAGTTCTTCTTCTTTGCTCTTATTCATCGCCCCGAGGCGCTTGACTTCCTCGAAGATCGGCTTGACGTCCTCGCCGACTTTCTTCTTCGCCGGGACCGAGGCGCTGAGTTTATTCTGCTCGGCCTTATTGGCTTCAACTTCCTTTAACAAGGCTAAACGCTTAGCCGAAAGGTCTTGAATCGGCTTCGGATCGAAGTCCCAAAGTTTCTTGGCCAAAGCTTCTTTGACGTAATCCGGCTTCTCGAGAATCAATTTGATGTCAATCATGTTTTTCTCCTTCCAAAAGGGATGAGTAATAGGAGGCTAGGTTGGCGGCTTGCTTGGAGACGCTGATGGTCTTGGCGTAGGCCGTTGCGGGCATTATAGTCTCGTTCGCTTTCCCCGTATAAAGTTTCTCTAAATAGGCCACCGCCTCATCGACGGTCGGGCAATTGACCCAGAGCGGTTCCCAATCGGAGAGCCGGTTTAAGGCATTAGGCCCAGCCAAGACAACCTGGGCGGAGGAGGCGAAGGCCTCAGCCGTCCCGATGAAGTCGGGGGCGGGATCGGTAATCAGGTACACCGAGGAATGGGCGAGGAGGGAACGGAACAGGTCACCGCTATTGAGGCGGAAGACTCGGCAGTTCTCCGGGGCGGTCGCGCAGGCGACGCTATAGGAGAGGCTACCCCGGAACCGGGTGGCTCCGAAAAAGAAGAAGCGGACCTCCGGCAAACGTTTGGCAACCTCGTAAAGGGTTTTGACCCCCTCCAAATTCTTATAGGAACCAAGGGTCACGCACACCTTGTCCTCCGGCTTGATGGCGAAGTAACGAAGGCCGGCGTTGAGTTCGCTTTCCGGCTCGGAATAGAGGTAATTGAATAGGGATGGCCGTAGCACCTCAACTCGGGGAGTAAGGCCATTATCGATGCAAAACCTTTTCGCTTTTTCCGAAGGAACGAGAATGAGGTCGGCGGCATTCAAGAACCGCCGGCTCCGCTTCGGCAGGACGACGGCCCCGTCTTCCTTGGCTTTAAGCAGCCGGGCTTCGGGGTCATGTTCGCAATAGAAGGCCGAGACGACGGTCTTGACGCCCGCTTCCTTCAAATCCCACATTTTCGCTTCGTCGCGGACGGAGATGAAGTGGGCGATGTCAGGCTTGGACAAGGGGCTATCGACCCAGGCAATCCCGGCTTTCTCACAGAGGGCCTTGATCGTTTTCCTCAGTCTCGCCCCCTCGAATACCTCAAGGCAAGGAGAGGGCGAGTAGTGAACGAGGACTTTCATTAATCGTCGAGTTTATCCGGGGTGACGACCGGTTCCTCGGCCGGAGCTTCGGTTTCCGCTTCCGCCTCGTCGACCAGATCCTCTTCTTCCGGCTCATCGGAATGGGGGATGATGGCAATGGAAGCGACTTTGGTCCGGTCATCGACGGCGATGATCTTGACGCCTTGGGTGTTGCGCCCGGCGATTTTGATCTCGGTGATCGGGGTCCGGATGACGATGCCCGACTGGGTGACGACCAGCAGATCCTCATCGCCATTGACCGCCCGGACGGCGCAGAGGTCGCCGGTCTTGGAAGTGGTCTTGATGGTGATGACGCCCTTGGCCCCACGGGAAGTGAGGCGGTAGCCGTCATAAGTCCGGGTTGAGCCGTCGTCCATTGTGATCTCGGTGTCTTTGGCGTAGGAGATCTTTCCGTAACCATGGGTGGTCAAGACCAAGATCTTGTCGCCTTCAAGCGAGGAGGTGGCGCCGACGATCTCGGAGCCGTCATCGAGGTTCATGCCCTTGACGCCGGCCGCGGTCCGGCCCATGTCGCGGACTTCGTCTTCATTGAAGGAGCAGAGCTTGCCGTTGCTCGAAGCCAAGGAGATGATGGCGGTCCCATCGGTCCGCTTGACGTCGAAGAGGTCGTCGCCGTCCTTCAAGCCGACGGCGATCTTGCCGTTGGTGTTGATCGAGGCGAATTGCTTCAAGGAAGTACGTTTGACGATGCCGTGCTTGGAGACGAAGAGGAGGTAGTTGTTTTCGGGATAATCGTCGCAAGAGACGATGGCCACCACTTTCTCATCCTTATCGAGGTTGAGGAAGTTCTGGGCCGGCATCCCTTTGCCAACCCGGCCGGAATCGGGGATCTGATAGCCCCGCAACCGGTAAACCCGACCAAAGGACGAGAAGAAGAGGATGTCGGTATGGGTCTTGGTGTGGACGATGAGCTTGACGATGTCGCCACCGACCGTCTTCATGCCGGTGATGCCGCGACCGCCGCGGTGCTGGGCGGAGAAGGTGTCGTCGTCGACCCGTTTGATATAGCCGTTCTTGGTGAGGGCGATGATGATGTTCTTCTGCGGGATCAAATCCTCGTTTTCGATATCGGCCGCTTCATCGGAGATCTCGGTCAAACGCTTGTCGCCGAACTTGTCTTTGATCTCGGTCAGTTCCTTGATCATCAAATCGACGATATTGTCGCGCGAGGAGAGGAGGCGGTTGTATTCGGCGATGTTGGCTTCGAGTTTCTCCTTCTCGGCCAAGAGCTTATCCTGCTCGATGCCCTGCAACCGACGAAGCGTCATGGCCAGGATCGCTTGGCACTGGGCCTCGCTTAGGCCAAAGACCTCGTTCAAGCGCTGGGTCGACTCGGCGTCGTCTTTGGACGAACGGATGATGGCGATGACCTGATCGATGTTGTCGTGGGCCAAGATAAGGCCGACGACGATGTGGTGCCGATCGGTGTCTTTCTTCAAAAGGAAGCGGGTTCTGCGGGTTAAAACCTTGACTTGGAAGTCAGAGTAATCTTTGAGAATCGCAGTGATCGGCAGGGTTTTCGGCTCCCCGTTCTCTAAGCAAAGATTGATGATTCCAAAGTTAGTTTGGAGGTCGGTGTGCTTAAGAAGGTTGTTGGCCACGACCTCGGGGATGCAGTCCTTCCGGATCTCGATGACGACCCGGATGCCTTCCTTGTTCGATTCGTCGCGGACATCGGTGATGCCGTCGATGACCTTATCCCGGACCAAGGTCCCGATCTGCTGGACCATGTTGGCCTTGTTGACCTGGTAAGGAACCTCGGTGACGACGATCCGGGACTTGCCGTTGTCCATCTCCTCGATGTGGTATTTCGAGCGGATGGTGATGGTTCCGGTGCCGGTCTGATAGGCGTCAAGGATACCTTGCCGTCCCAAAATGATGCCACCAGTCGGGAAGTCCGGACCCGGGAGATAGTTCTGCATGATCTCGGCCGGGGTCAATTCCGGATTCTTGGAGATGGCGATGACGGCATCGATGGCTTCGCCGAGGTTATGGGGCGCCATGTTGGTCGCCATGCCGACCGCGATGCCCTGGGAGCCGTTGACCAAGAGGTTCGGGAAGCGGGAAGGCAAAACCTCCGGCTCGGTTTCCGAACCATCGTAGTTATCGACGAAATCGACGGTGTCGCAGTTGATGTCGCGGACCATCTCAAGCGAGAGTTTGTTCATCCTCGCCTCGGTGTAACGCATAGCCGCGGCTTCGTCGCCGTCGATCGAACCGAAGTTGCCGTGGCCATCGACTAACGGGTAGCGGAGGGAGAAAGGTTGGGCCAAACGGACCAGGGTGCCGTAAAGGGCGGAGTCGCCGTGGGGGTGATATTTACCCATGACGTCGCCGACGATACGGGCGCATTTCTTGTAGGGGGAAGTCGGATACATCCCCATCTCGTTCATGCCGAAGATGATCCGGCGTTGAACCGGCTTGAAGCCGTCGCGGACATCAGGGATGGCCCGGGAGACGATGACCGACATCGAGTAGTCGAGGAAGGCGGTCCGGACCTCATCGGTGACGTCCCGATCGGTTAAGCCCGGGATGATACCGGAGATGGCGGCTTCCTGCCCGAACATGGCATCGGCCGATTGCATCCCCTCCATCGATCCTTTGTGGACCGGGGCGGACGATTCGTCGGTGGACGATTCGGCGTTTTCCTCCGGCGATTCCTCGCCTTCGGGCGTGATTTTCTTTTCGTCGTTATCCATTGCTTATTCCTCCATCAGATATCGAGGTTCTTGACGAACTTGGCGTTCTTGGCGATGTAATCCCGCCGCGGGGCGACGTCGTCTCCCATCAATTCGGTGAAAGCCTTCTCAGCCTGGGCGGCGTCGTCGACGGTGATGCGGATCATCTTCCGGGCCTTCGGGTCCATGGTGGTCTCCCAGAGTTGGGAAGCATCCATTTCGCCTAACCCTTTGTACCGCTGGAAGGGGTAGCCGGCCTTGAGGTTGAGTTGTTTCTTCAAGACCTCAAGTTGAGCATCGTTATAGGCGTAGTACGGGCTGCCTTTGTAATCGATCTTGTAAAGCGGCGGCTGGGCGATATAGACGTGGCCATTATCGAGCAGCGGGCGCATGAAGCGGTAGAAGAAGGTAAGGAGCAGGATCCGGATATGGTCGCCGTCGACGTCAGCATCGGTCATGATGACGATCTTGTTGTAACGGATCTTGCTGATGTCGAAGGATTCGCGGACCCCGGCCCCGATGGCGGTGATCATGTTGCCGATTTCGGCGTTGGCCCAAATCCGATCTTCCCGGGCTTTCTCAACGTTAAGGATCTTGCCGCGCAACGGGAGGATAGCCTGGGTTTCCCGGTCGCGGCCGTTCTTGGCCGAGCCGCCAGCGGAGTTACCCTCGACGATGTAAAGCTCGCAAATCGCCGGGTCTTTGGAAGAGCAATCGGCGAGTTTTCCTGGCAAAGTCGTGAGTTCCATCGCGGATTTGCGGGTTTTTTCGCGAGCGTTCTTCGCCGCCTCGCGAGCTTTGGAAGCCAGCTGGACTTTGGAAATGATGGTCTTGGCTTCGTTGGGGTTCTCGAGGAGCCATTGCGATAAGCCATCGGCCACGACGGTCGAGACGATCTTTCGGACTTCGGAATTGCCGAGTTTGGTCTTGGTTTGGCCTTCGTATTGGGGGTTCGGGTGCTTGACCGAAATGACCGCAGTCAAGCCTTCGCGGCAGTCATCGGTCGAGAAGTTCTTGTCGTCGTCTTTGAGGAATTTGAACTTCCGGGCATAGTCGTTGATGATCCGGTTGAGGGCTAAGTTCAAGCCTTCGACGTGGGTCCCGCCTTCTTTGGTCGAGATGTTGTTGCAGAAGGAATAGATGCCATTCTGATCATAGGAATCGGTCCATTGCAAAGCCACTTCGGCATAGATCCGTTCCTTGGTCCCATCGAGGAGGGTGACTTCCTCCGCCCCTTGGCAATAGATCGGGGACGGGTTCATCGGGACTTTGTTCGAGTCGATGTAGGAGACGTATTCCCGGATGCCGCCATCATAACGGAAGGTCTCCTTAACCGGCTCCTCACCCCGTAAATCGGTCAGGGTGATGGTGATGCCGCCGTTAAGGAAGGCCATCTGGCGCATGTGGTTCCGGATGGTCTCGTAGTTATAGACCTGGGTCTCGGTGAAGATGGTCGGGTCGGGTTTGAAGGAGACGGTGGTCCCGGTCTCGTTGGAATCGCCGATCCGCTTTAAGTGGCCGACCGCATGTCCGCCGTTTTCAAAACGGAGGAAGAACTTCCCGCCATCGCGGCAGACAGTGACGTCCAGCCATTCGGACAAGGCGTTGACGACCGAGGCACCGACGCCGTGAAGGCCGCCGGAGACCTTATAGCCGCCATCCCCGCCGAACTTGCCGCCGGCGTGAAGGATGGTAAAGACGGTCTCGACACCGGAAAGGCCGGACTTGGCGACGGTATCGACCGGAACGCCACGGCCATCGTCTTTGACGGTGATCGAGTTGTCGGGATTGATGGTGACCTCGATGTTCTTACAATAGCCGGCTAAGGCTTCGTCGATCGAGTTATCGACGATTTCCCAAACCAGGTGATGGAGGCCCGGGGCCGCGGTGGTCGCGATGTACATGCCCGGACGCTTCCGGACGGCCTCAAGCCCTTCGAGGACTTGGATGTCGGAGCCGGAGTAATCGGCTTTGGCCTTCTCCAACGCTTTCTCGTTGGTGACATCTTCCTTCACATAAGTGAAGCGGTCTTCTTCGGGGACGGTGCCCGAATTCTTGTTTTCTTCGTCTGCCATTTGGTCAGATCCTCCTTTTGGCGTTATTGGAAGCGACATCGATGATCGATGCGCCTTCGATATCTAATTCAGTCGCGGTGACGAACACCTGGCCGAGGTTACGCAAGACCTCGAACAGGCGATGGATGCGGTCGGCGTCAAGCTCGCTGGTGACGTCGTCGAGGACGGCGATTGGCTTTTTGGCGGCCGATTCGATGAGGAAGTAAGGGGCCAACTTCAAAGCGATGACCGCGGTCCGGTTCTCCCCTTGCGACCCATAGGCGGCGATGTCGTCGCCGTTAAGGACGAGGCTGAAGTCCTCCCGATGGATCCCGACCCCGGTGGCTCGATGGGCTAAATCGCTCTCTAGGGCCGCCTCATACTCTTTCTTGGCCCGCTCAGGCGAGATGTCAGCCCCTTTAAGGAACGGCCGGTAGACGGCCTTGCAGGAGGCTTTTTGGCCCGATAGCCTTTCGTAGAGCGAGGGCAGGATGTCGTTGAGGGAGGAGATGAACATCGCCCGATAGGAGATGATGGGCGAGGTCAACTCCGCCATCTGGTCGGCGAAGGTCCGAACCAATTCGATGTTCGGGGTCGGAGCCTTGAGGGCGGCGTTCCGTTCCTTCAGCAGCCGCGAATAACGGCTGATGAGGGCGAAGTAATCGCTCGACTGCTTGGAGATGGCGACGTCGAGGTAGCCCCGCCTTTCGGAAGGGGCCCCGACGAAGAGGCTCACGTCGCTCGGGGCGAAGAGGACCACATTGGCCACCTTGCAGAGATCAGAGAGCTTGCGGACTGGCTTCTCATTAAGCTTGATCCGTTTGCCCTCTTTGCTGAGCTCGAACTCCAGGCTTCGGTGCAATTCGCCTTCCATTAGGCCGGCCGCGATTTGGGCGGCCGCCTCCCCATCTTTGATCAAGACGCGGTCATTCGGCGCGCGCCAGGAACGGGCGAGGGAGAGGTAATAGATGGCTTCGGCGAGGTTGGTCTTGCCGCTGGCGTTGGAACCAAGGATCAGATTGAGCCCTGGGTCGAATTCGATTTGCAGCGAGCCGTAAGTGCGGAAATTTCGAAGAACGAGGCGAGTGAGGTTCATGCTTCGATTAAGTAAGCCTTCCCCTCGATCGCGACGAGATCGCCCGGGCGGAGCTTCCGGCCGCGCCGGCTCTCCTTCTCCCCGTTGACCTCAATTTCGTGGGTTGCGAGATACGCCTTTGCCTCACCGCCAAAGCCGATGATGGAGACGAACTTCAGCAGCTGCCCCAGGGTGATGTATTCGGTGCGGATGCGCACGGTTTGAGGCGTCTTGTTTCCCATGTGCTTAGTTTACTACTACGTAGTAAAAAGCGGTAGACTTTTCTACCGCATTTTTTAATTATTTTCGCCGATAGGCTCGGGGTTAATAGACGTGAAGGGGCGTGATGAGCTCAACCGAGGAATCATCGCTCGGGCTCCGGACGATGAAGGGTCGGCTTTCGGTCTGGAAGCACAGCTCGATATCCTCGCTCCGCAGGGCTTTGATGGCGTCGCTCACGAGCAAAGAATTGATGGCGACTTCCATTCTTTCGCCGGTATAGCGGAAGTTGTTGATCTCTTCGTTGGCCGAGCCTTTCTCCCGATTCTTGATTGAAAGTTCGATCTTCTCGTCCGACATCAATAGCTTGATGGCGTTGTCCCGGGCGTTGGATAGGACCGAAACCCGTTCGATGGCCGAGAGGAACTCCTGGGAGTTGACCTGCAGGATGTAGTTGAAGACCTTCGGGAAAGCGGCCGAGAGGTTCGGATAAGTGCCGGGTATGAGGCGCGAGGAGACGACGGTATTGTCGAAGCTGAAGAGGGCTTGCTTATCCGAGATTGAGATATCGATGGTCTTGGCCCCTTCGAAAAGTCCAGCGATGTCGAGCAGGCTCTTAGCCGGGACGTTGACCGTCAGATCCAATTCGGAGTCGACTTTGACCTTCTTGGTCGCGACCCGGGCCGAGTCGGTGGCGATGGCGGACAGGGTTCCGTCGCGAAGAGTCAGGTTAATGGCAGTCAGGATCGCGTCCTGAGCGGTTTTAGCGGCCGCGTGGGCGCATTGTTCGACCAAAGAGACGAAATCGCCGCGCTTGACGGTGAAGGTCTTCCCAACGGCTTCTAAGACGATATCCGGGTATTCATCAGCCGAGATGCAATTGAGCTTATAGCCGGTCCGGTTGTCGCCGATTTTGGCAACCGAGTTATCGATTACGTCGAAGGAGATGGTTTCGCCTTCCATCTTCCGGGCGCCTTCGGTAAGGGTGTAGGCGTTAACCAGGGTTGCTCCTTGCTGATAGTTGGTGATGATGGGCTTGTCGCCAATCATATACGGAACGGTGGAGCGGACGGTGATTTCGCCATTGGTCCCAGTGACTTCCAACCCTTTCTCGGTCAAATCCAATTTGACGTTATCGAGGATCGGCATCGGATTTTTGGAAGAGATGGCCTTAGATGCGCTGAGCAAGGCTTTGAGGAATTGGTTGCGGTCGATATTGAGTCTCATTCGTGAGGCCTCCCTAATTATTCTTCGTCTTAATTTTTAAATTATTTTTTAATAACAATAATAAGGACGGTGGAAACTGTGGATAACTTGCGCTTTCGGCAGCAAGGGAATGATACCATAGAAGCGGCGTTCCGGAAACTTTTATTTTTATAAAATAAATATCCTTAGCTTAAGCGCCTTTTTAGCTCAGAAATGGCGATGGCCATATCGGGGTCAGTTTTCAACGAGTTTTCCACTTTCTTTACACCGTTTATCACCGTCGCGTGGTCTTTGCCGCCGAACGCCTCCCCGATTTTGGAGAACGGGGCGTCCAATAGATATCTAATAAGGTACATGGCGATATGACGGGCCATCGAGATACGAGCGATGCGGATCTTGCCAGTCAATTGAGAAGGGGTCAGGGAGTAGAAGTCGGCGACTTTCGCAATGATCTTCTCTTGGGTTAAGGCCGACTTGTCTTCCTTGGCTCCTGAGAGGCTTTTTAAGGCCCTTTCCGCCGAGTCCATCGTGATATGCTTGGTCGGATTGAGATTGATGGTGCAGAAGATTAGACGGTTCAATGCCCCTTCCAATTCCCGGACGTTTTTGGAAAATTTGGAAGCGATGAAGGTTATGACTTCATCGTCAAAATCATCCGGATCGAGCCCGTTGGCCTTGATTTTCATCCTTAAGATCCGGACGCTGGTGTCGACGTCTGGCCGTTGAATCGGCAAAACCAAGCCTTGGGTGAAACGGGTTCGGAGACGTTCGTCGAGGCCGTCTAGACGCTCCGGCGGCTGGTCGCTGGTCATGACAATCTGACGCCCTTTGTTGACCAAAGCCTGGAAGACGACGAAGAACATCTCCATCGTCTTTTTCTTTCCGACGATATACTGGATATCGTCAATTAAAAATACATCGACTTGATCACGGAAGTATTTGGCCAGCGAGTTGTCTTCCTTTGAGCCGATGGCGTATTGGACGTATTCATCGACGAAATCGGCGGCAGAGATGCAAAGGATCCGCATCGAGGGGTATTTCTCTTTGATCGAGTTGCCGATGGCGTGCAATAAATGGGTCTTTCCAAGGCCGGATTCGCTATAGAGCAATAAGGGGTTGAACATCCGCCCGGGGGTGGAGGCAATCATCACAGAAGCCTGAAAAGGTTCGTTATTTGACGAGCCGACGACAAAATTGTCGAAAGTGAAATTCGGGTTGAGATAGGCTTCGGGGAAGAAGCTGGCTTCCTTTTTCGCTTCGGTTTTCTCTTCCGCCACTTCGTCTTTGGAAACGAATGACAAATGGAAATCGGTGCCGGTCATATCATCGATGAATGACTTTAAATCGGCGGCGTAGCTGTCTTCGATAACCTTGGCCGCCAACTTGGTCGAAACGACGATTTTGATTTGGTTCCCTTCGATCGAAAAGATCTTGGAACCAGTAAAAAAAGTGTCAATGATACGCTGTCCGTCAGGTTCGGTCGAAAGCTTGTCAGCCATCTTCTTCATCGCCGCCGACCAGATTTCTTCCAATTGGGTGATTGTCTCGTTCATGGTTTTGTCCGGTAAGAATTTACCCGTATCGCGCCCGCGAATCAAGGGAAGGGAGGTAAAAATAAAACTATTCACCAATGACTGTTTTAAAGTTGGCTGTTTATCGATGTTTTTGAAGTTTTCCACTTTTCCACAAAATACCTTGGCGGTGGATAACTTTTACCCTAAAAATCCGGTGGAAAACCAGTGTTTTTAACCAGTTATTCACAAAGTTTTCTTTATAAAAAGATTCGATTCTGTCAAAACAAATAGTTTTTATTCACAATTTTCCACCGATTTTATTCACGTCGGCGGTGAAAAACTTTTAAAACAAGAGTTATCCACACTCAAATTGTTGATAACTTTTTGGTCTGAATTTGCCGGTTCGCATACGTGCGCGATTTATTGTTGCCCGTCGGTGGGCTAATCCGTATAATGGCCGTTGCATTACGTTAAAAGGAGACCGTTTATGAAGAAAACCTATCAGCCTTCGAAAAAGAAACACGCCAATAAAGCTGGCTTCCGCGCCCGGATGGCGACCCCGACTGGCCGCGCCGTTTTGGCTCGTCGCCGCGCCAAAGGCCGCGCCAAAATCGCTGACTAATCGGAATGAAAAGGCTTAATCGCGTCAAGGCCCACCAAGACTTCGACCGGATCATCCGCAACGGAACCAAGATCAAGACGAAGAACTTCAGCCTTAGCTATTTGCCCGCTTCTCCCGATCAAAAATTCACCCGAATCGGCATCGCCGTCGGCAAGTCCAACGGCGGTGCCGTTACCCGCGTTAAGGAGAAAAGGCAAGTCCGCGCGATGCTGGCCAAGCGGAACGATTACTCGCTCCCGATCGATCTAATCATCGTCATTCGCCCCTGCTACTCAATCGAGGCGTATGAGGCAAACGAGGAAGAGTTGAACGCTTCCTTGGACCAGATAAGGGAAAAGCTCAATTGAAACACAATAAAAAGACCAAACTGCTTGGATTCGGCGCCCTCCTCCTCGGCGGGGCGTTGCTTTCAAGCTGCACCGCTAACTTCTGCAACGCCGAAGACCAGGCCCATATGGCTTACCCCTATGAGCAGGGCGTTACCATCTACGTCGATAAGGAAAACTTTCAAGCCCTCGAGGCTGACGAGAACCTTTCGAAGTTAATCGCCGAGGAAAAGGAAAGGGGCATTGCTGGCCCCGCTTTCGTCGATGACGAAGGCAATGCCCTGAACGACAACATCTACAAATACGTCCCCTATGAGCTTGGAGCTAAAGGGCAAATCACCTTCACCGCTTCAAAGGCCAAAGGGCTCTTGCAGCCGAACGTCATCGATTCAGCTTTCAGCTCCGGCTATGCCATCCCGAGCGTCGAATACTGGGCTTCAATCGATGATTTCGTCCTTAATGCCGCGACTTACCTAGCGGAACAGACCGAAAAGAATTCAGGAAGCGCCGTCGCTTATTCCCCGACCGCCGAAGGCCGGAATAAGGCTTCAACCGAATACATCGCCTCTTTGACCGTCGAGAACATCAATCCTTATGTCGAACCCGATGAATACGATGCCGAAGGCAAACTTTCCGATCCTAACCCCGAAAGCATCCTTCGGAATTACGGCTATGTGAAATTCACCGGCGAACACGGCGAATTCATGGGCTATTACAATCAATGGGCCAATATCCTCTACGGTTCCAATGAACCGGGGCTTGGGATGGACAATTGCCCGACTCAGGACTTCCTCACCGCTTATCAGAACGCCGTTCTTAACCAAGTGAACGCCAATCGGTCCTGCATCGCGACCCAGGATGGCTTATTCGGCCATTATGGGGCTCACAAGGACTGGGAGGTCGATATCTCCAAGAAGTCTTGGGGCTATGCTTGGGGTTTGGGCTTCCTTGAAGGCTTGCTCGTCTATCCGGTTTCCTGGTTAGTCGATACCTTCGCCTATTCCTTCGACCCGTTATTAAGCGGCGTTGGGCAGATCGGGGCTTTGATCCTCGTCACCCTCATCGTCCGTGGCCTCTTGCTCCTTGTCACTTTCCCGACCACCATGGACACCCAAAAGATGCAGGCTTTGCAACCGGAATTGGCCAAATTGCAGGCTAAATACCCGAATTCCAACACCAATCAGGCCGAAAAAGCCCGGATGGCCCAGGAGCAAATGGCCCTGTATAAACGGCATAAGATCCACCCCTTCCGCCAGATTCTGGTCCTGATTATTCAGTTCCCGGTCTTCATCTGCGTCTGGTCGGGCTTACAAGGGTCGGCCGCCCTCTCTTCGGGTGCGGTCTTGAACCTTAACCTCTCGGATACCATCTCCTCGATATTGTTCGATGTATCGGCACCGCATTGGTATTACAATACGACTGGTTGGTGGACGGCTTTGATTCTCTTCATCCTCATGGCCGCCATTCAGATCATGTCGATGCTCTTGCCGCGCATCATCCAAAAGATCCAACTGAAGAAACAGCCGAAGCTTGCCAAGAACCCAGCGGCGACCTCCCAGCAAAAGCAGATGAAATGGGTTTCCATCTTCATCATGGGCTTCACCATCCTGATGGGCTTCTTCCTGCCGTCGGCCATGGCCGTTTACTGGTTGATCGGTGGCCTCATCTCCATCGCTCAGACCGGCATCACTCAGCTAGTTATGGCGAAAGCCAGGAAAAAGAGGACTAAATAATGAAGGAATTCACCGCGAAAACCGTTGAAGAAGCCGTTGCCGAAGCCTGTCAGGCCCTCGGCGTCAAAGAGACCGCCTTGGTCTATGGGGTCAAGGAAGAAAAGAAAGGCTTGTTCAAGAAAAGCGCCACCATCGAGGTTTACGAAATCGAAGATGCGTCCGCTTACATCGAAGAATACCTCCGCAATGCCTTGAAGGCGTTAGGCGTCGAAGCCACCACCGAATCGAATATCGAGGAGGACGTCATCAAGGTCACCATCGACTCGCCCCGCAACCCGATCATCATCGGCAAGAACGGGAAGACCCTCCAAGCCCTCAACGAGGTCGCCAAAGTCGCCCTCTCCACCAAGTTCCGTCATCGTTATAGAGTCGTCCTCGACGTCGGCGGCTACAAGGAAGACCGTTATGCCCGCATCGCGCGGATCGCCCGCCGGGTGGCCCATGACGTCGTCCGGAGCCATGTTGATGTCTCCCTCGACCCGATGACCCCCGATGAACGGAGGATCGTCCATAACACCCTCTCCAATTATCTCGGCGTCAAAACCGAATCGTTCGGGGAAGGTCCCAATCGCGCCGTCCACGTCGAATACGTCCCTGAGGAAGGAGAGGAAAAATAAAACCCGGGCCGTCGTCATGACGGCCTTTTGCTATCTATGGAGACGATTGTTGCCCTAGCGACCGCACCCTTGAAAAGCGCGTTGGCGCTGATTCGGGTATCCGGCGATGATGCTTTTGCGATTTCTTCGCAATTATTTTCGAAATCTTTGCAAAACATCGATAAGCCAACGTTAAAACACGGGACTATTTCAAGTGATGGCAAGGTAATCGATGACGTGGTTTTGCTTTGTTATCCGGCGGAAAAATCCATGACTGGGGAACCGGTGATCGAGGTCTCCTGCCATGGGTCGATGCTGATCGCCAATCAGATTATCAACGCCTATCTGGCCAAAGGAGCCCGTTACGCCAAGCCCGGCGAATTCACCATGCGGGCGTTCCTTAATGGGAAGATGGACCTTATCGAAGCCGAAGCGGTCAATGATCTCATCAACGCCTCGACTGAAGCCGCCAAAGACCTTTCTCTTAAGTCCTTAAGCGGTCAAGCTTCCTCGATGTTCGTTCCGGTCAAGGATCGGATTGCCTCGTTATTGGCCTTGCTGGAAACCAACATCGACTTCCCGGAGTACGAAGACATCGAGCAAGCCTCCTTTGCCGAGGTGATGGGCGAATGCGCCACCATCATGGATGAACTCTCCTCCTTGATCAAACAAGGCGAAGAAGGGCGAATCGTCAAAGAAGGGGTCAAGATCGCCATCCTTGGGGAGCCCAACGTTGGCAAGTCCTCAATCCTCAATGCCCTGTTAGGCGAAGATAAAGCCATCGTGACGGCGATTCCCGGCACGACCCGGGATATTGTCGAGGGCGAGCTTTCGATCAAAGGAATCCCGGTTAAATTGCTGGATACGGCCGGTATCCGGGAATCAAGTGACCTAGTGGAACGGATTGGCATCGATAAATCGCTTCAGGCCAAGGAGACGGCTGATATCATCGTCGTGGTGTTAGATGCGTCCTCTGCCCCGTCGGCGAAGGATCAGGAACTATTGAAAAGCTGCGACCCAACCAAAACCATCGTCGTTTATAACAAATCCGATTTGTCGAACGTTAAAGAAGACGGGAAGATTTATATCTCCGCCAAGGAAAAGGAGGTCGAGCCGCTGAAAAACGCCATCCTTGACCACCTGCATTTAAGCGAAGCCTCCTTCCTGACCCCGTCTTTATCCAACGACCGCCAGTTAGGCTTATTGAGGAAGATCTATGCCTCCTTGGGACAGGCTAAGTCCGATGCTGAGAAGGAAGTTGGGATCGATTTGGTCTCCTCTTCCCTGTTGGAGGCTTATAACTTATCTCGGGAATTGCTCGGCCTTGATCCAACGCTGGATCTGACCGATGAGATCTTCTCAAGATTCTGCGTAGGTAAATAAACATGTTTTATCTCGATTCACATTGCCATTTAAACGATCGGCGCCTCTGCGACGAGGCTGAGAAAATAATCGAAGAGGCTGCGAATGCCGACGTTAAGGCTCTTTTGGTTATCGGCTGGGACTTGGAGTCGTCTCGCCAAGCGGCAGAGATTGCCTCAAAGCACGATGGGGTTTATGCCGCGGTCGGCTTTCAGCCGGAAAACCTCGATACCATCGACGATTCGGCGTTGGAGCAAATCAAAATGCTGGCGAAAAACCCAAAAGTTATCGCCATCGGGGAAATTGGTCTCGATTATTATTGGAATTCTGACGACGAGACCAAGGCAAAGCAAAAGAAATGGTTCGTTCGGCAGTTGAAATTAGCCGCCGAATTAGGCCTTCCGGTCAGCGTCCATGCCCGAGAGGCGACCCAAGACATCTATGACATCCTAAAAGAAAACGACGTGCCTCAGAAAGGCGTCCTCCATTGTTATTCCGGCTCAGCGGAGATGCTGAAAGAGTTCGCGAAACTCGGTTACTACTTTGGCTTCGACGGCCCTTTGACTTATAAGAACGCCAAAGAGCCGAAACGCAGCTGCTTAGCCTGCCCATTGGATCGGCTGCTATCGGAAACCGATTGCCCTTACTTGCCACCGGTGCCCCATCGCGGGGAGACGAATTACCCATCGTATATTCCTTTGATTGTAAGTGAGATGGCAAAAATCCGTCAGGAAAGCGAAGAAAACATCGCTAAAGCGATTAAGAACAATTTCGAAAGATTGTTCCACGTGAAACTATGAAGAAGACTCCGTTTCCGGCCGTCCTAGTCGTCGAAGGCGCCACAGACAAGGCGTTAATCGCGTCTTTTCTCGATTGCGAGATCGTCACGGTGAATGGATCTGCTGTTTCACGTGAAACATTAGATTACCTCCAAGAGGCGGCCAAAACCCGCCCGATCGTTATCCTGACCGACCCCGATTATCCCGGCAAAAGGATCCGCGACCTGGTCGCCAATGCCGTCCCGAGCGCCAAACACGCTTTTATTCCGAAGGAAAAGGCGATTAAGCATCATAAGGTTGGAGTGGCGGAATCGGACAAAGCCACCATCCTTCAAGCCTTGGAAAACCTGGTTCCGGCCTCCGCGACCAACGAAAGCGACTTAATGTATGCCGATTTACTCGAATTAGGGCTCGTGGGGCCGGATTCCGCCGCCAAACGGGAAGCATTGGAAGCCAAGCTCCACCTTGGCTATGGCAACGGCAAAACCTTGCTCAGGCGACTAAAAGCCTGCGGTTATACAAAACAACAAATCGAGGAGGTTCTTAATGGATCGAAGTAAATATTTCGCCCGGATCGCCGAATACAAACTCTTAGCCAAGAAGGAGGTTGGCCAGAACTTCTTAATCGATTCTGAGGTCGCCTCTCGAATCGTCTCGCTGCTCGATATCCAACCAACTGACAAGGTGTTGGAGATTGGCTGCGGCGCCGGTTCCTTGAGTTATTTCTTGGCCGAGCGGGAAGGCGAGGCCGACCTAATCGATATAGACGAAGGCCTCTTGGCGAAGCTGAAGGAGGATTTCGCCGCTTGCGGACATCTCCATATCCAGCAAGGCAACGCGATGAAATATGATTACCGGCCTTACACCAAGATCGTCGGGAATCTCCCGTATTACATCACCTCGGGGATCATTGAAAGGGCGTTGCTGTTGGGCGAGAACTGCTCGAAGTTCGTCTTCATGGTTCAGAAGGAAGCAGCCGACCGCCTATTGGCTAAACCGAACACCAAGGATTATTCCCCGTTGGCCATCCTGATCCGCTTGCTGACCGTTCCTCGACTGGAGTTCAAGGTGGCCAGAACTTGTTTTGCCCCTGCCCCTCACGTCGATTCGGCGGTAATTAGCCTTGCTAAGTCCAAAACCAACCGCCAATCGGTTCTAAAAGCCTACAAATTGGCCAGCATTTGCTTTCAAAAGCGGCGCAAAACCTTAATGAACAATCTGGAATCAGTGGTTAAGGATAAAACGAAATTGCAGCAAACGCTCATTAAAAACGGCATAAGTTTAACCGCTAGGGCCGAACAATTGACGCCAGAACAATATTTATCGCTCACTGAAGAGGAAATTCTTGTAGAATAACTGCACATATGGATATCAAATCCTACGCGAAGATCAACGTCTCGCTCCGCGTCCTCGGCAAGAAAGAGGACGGGTATCACAACCTGGAGATGGTTAACCTCCCCATTGATCTCCATGACGTCATCTCGGTCGATAAACTGGGGGGAGGGGATACCTACATTATCTGCGACGATTTACGTCTAATGGGCTTGAAGACCAACCTTTGTCAAAAAGCCGTCGAGGCGATGCGGAATCATTTCCATTTCAAGGAAAACTTCATGATCCACATCCATAAGGAAATCCCCTTCGCGGCCGGCTTGGGCGGCGGCTCATCCAATGCTGCCTGCGTCATGATGGCTATCAATTCCTTGCTCAAACTTAAAGCCACGAATGAGGAACTGGCGGAAATCGGACGCCCTTTAGGATCTGATATCCCCTTCTTCTTTTATCTAAAGCCCGCCAAGGTCAGTGGAATCGGCGAAATCATTGAGCCGATCAAATGCATCCACCCCTATTATTGCTTGCTGGTGAAGCCGGAGAAGGGGCTTTCCACCAAAGACGTCTTCGCCGCTTGCGATAGCTTTGAACCCAAACGAATCGATACCGATGGGGTCATTAAAGCCTTAGGGAACGGCGACGATGAATTGCTCGCCAAATCGATTGGCAACGATCTAATGCCGGCGGCCGTCAAACTCCTGCCGGAGGTCGGGGAGGTCTACTCCTCTTTGATGGACGACGGCTTTCATATTTGCCAAATGTCCGGATCTGGATCGACGGTTTATGCCCTTTCGACCAATCTAAAGAAGTGCAAAGAAGCCGAGAAAAAATACTCAAAGCTTGGCTATATGACGATTCTGACCAAAACGCTGTTATAAAGGAGCATCCATGAACAAATACGCGATTATCTTAGCTGCCGGCAAAGGAACCCGGATGAAGAGCCTTCGGAGCGACGTCTCCAAGGTTTCCTTCCCAATCTTGGGCCGTCCGATGGTTCGTTATGTCCTTGAGGCTTTAAAGCCCTTGGGGATGGATGAGATCGTCACCGTCGTCGGTTTCGGCGGGGAAATGACTAAATCAGTGGTTGAGGATTCCTCCGAAGTCGTCTGGCAAAAAGAGCAAAAAGGCACCGGCCACGCGGTTATGATGGCCTCTCCGATCCTTGAGGGGAAAGAGGGCATGACCATCATTTGCTGCGGGGATACCCCGTTATTGACCGACAAGACCTTATCGGCCTTGCTTTCGAGCCACGAGACCAACCACAACGATTTGACCATCCTGACTTCGATTTTGGAACACCCGCAAGGTTATGGCCGCATCGTCAAAAAGCACGGTCGGGTCGAAAGAATTGTTGAGCAGAAAGACTGCACCCCCAAAGAAGCGGAAATCAAAGAAGTTAACGCTGGGGTCTATGTGTTCGACAACGCCGAACTCTTTAAAGACCTTAAGAAGCTGACCCCGAATAACGCGGCGGGCGAATACTACCTAACCGACGTCATCGCCATGTTCGTCGAAGCCGGCAAGAAAGTCTCGACTTTCTCGGTCGCCGACGTGAACGAAACCATGGGCGTCAATGACCGTTATCAGCTCTCGAAAGCCGCCAAAATAATCCGGCATCGGATTAATAAAGCGCTGATGTTATCGGGTGTTTCCATTGAAGATCCTGATACGACTTACATTTCCCCGAATTCGGCGATTGGCCAAGATACCATCATTCGCCCTAACACCTATATCCTCGATCATTCGAAGATTGGGTCGGGCAATGTTATCGGCCCCAATACTTACATTGAACGGTCGGAAATCGGCGATGACAACGTCATTGATTCCTGCCATTTAACTGATGTTAAAGTTGGGAACAAGACCACTCTTGGCCCCTATTTCCGGGCGCGGAAGAACGCGGTTATCAAAGACGGAGCCCATGTTGGCAACTTCAACGAATTCAAGAACATCGAATTCGGCGAAGGCAGCAAATGCGCGCATCTATCCTATTTAGGCGACGCGACCATCGGCAAAGAAGTCAATATCGGCTGCGGCTCGATCATAGCTAACTACGATGGCGTCAATAAGTTCTCCTCGACCGTTGGAGACCATGCTTTCATCGGGTCGGGGACAATCCTCGTCTCCCCGGTAAACGTGGGTGAGAACGGCTTTACGGCGGCGGGATCGACTATCAATCACGATGTTCCGGCCCATGATATGGCCATTGCCCGGGCCCGTCAGGAGAACAAAGAAGGCTATGCCGATGTCTTCCATGTTAAGGCCTTGGCCAAGAAGGAAAACAAGTAAGCCATGTTGGTGACGGAATGCTACGGTAAGAATATCTACCTTAGCGACCAGTTGGTGGGGTATGTTTCCCGTCTTCCGGACGGCGATTCCGAGTGGTATATCGCCGGAAAGAAGGCTGCTCGCATGACCAGCGATGGAAAAATACTGATCGCCGGAAAAGAAGTCGGACACATTGACGATTATGGCGACATCTATATCAATGGTCAGAAGCGGGGTGAGCTTGGCCCTGACAACGACCTAATGTTGACATCGTTATAAATTCAGATGACCGCCTAGCAATAGGCGGTTTTCTTTATGCTTTGTAGTCTAGAAAAAATAATGAAACGGCTTTCATTGTATTTTCCATAGCAGACTTACAGCTTACAGCAAAAAATAAGACCTCATACCACGAATCAGATTTACCTTATCATTTAACAAATTAATAGATATATAGTATTAATCGGTATATTTTTGCATTGATAATGATACTGACTAATCAAAATACAGTGTGGTGATAAAGAAGAATTGATAATGAAAAATGTTTGAAAGCCAATGAAAAATCGTGTCTGATTTTTATAATTCACATAGTATTTGACTTAATCCAAAGATTTTTGGCTAGTCTAGTTGGCTCTAACTAAACAGAATGATAATTAACTGCTTATATTGCTTTGTAGTTTTCTGCCATTTGCTGCTGATCAGCCCTGACTTAAATACTTGGTACTGACAAATTGAATATGTAGCATTGTGTAGCCTTAAGAATGCATGCATATTTGCCTATATATTCATCCACTTATTAATTTGGCCAACAAAACTTCGATTAAACCTAGCATTTTTATGTATTTATAGTAAAACAATAAAAAATTACCGAAATAAGCATATCCTAACAGCATAATTATGCTGTCCGCTTTATCTGACTCTCCTTATTGGCCCTCGACATTCTGGTTATCCGAAAGGATTCTTTGGCCTTGAATATGGCTCACTTCCCAGATCGGCTTTTCCTAAGCTCTAAACAGGCCTCTCTACGCGCGTTTATTTATTTATATAGATAATGCCTCATTTACGCCATTCCATCGCTTCTTTCGGCTTTTTAAGCAGCAAAAAAGCCGCCTCCGATGAAAGAGACGGCTTTAGTGTCAAATTACGGCTAGGAATTACTTCTTGGCCGCGGCTTGACGCTCATGGGTGATGGAAGCCTGGGCGGCCGCCAACCGAGCGAGCGGGACACGGAACGGCGAGCAGGAGACATAGTCGAGGCCGACCGCATCATAGAACATGATGGAAGCCGGGTCGCCCCCGGTCTCGCCGCAGACACCGACAAGGAGGTCCGGGCGGGTCGCACGGCCACGCTCAACCGCGATCTTGATGAGCTCGCCAACGCCCTCGACGTCAACGGTCTGGAACGGATCGAACTCATAGATCTTCTTGTCGTAGTAGTATTGGAGGAAGGCACCGGCATCGTCACGGGAGAAGCCCATGGTGAGCTGGGTGAGGTCGTTGGTCCCGAAGGAGAAGAATTCGGCCTCTTTGGCAACGTTGCCAGCCTGGAGGGCGCCTCTCGGGACTTCGATCATGGTGCCGACATGGTAATGGAGCTTCTTGCCTTCCTTCTCCATTTCCTTTTCGACCGCTTCGACGACGACGTTCTTGGCGAACTTGAATTCTTTCAATTCGCCGGTGAGCGGGATCATGATTTCCGGCTCGACGTCCTTGCCAAGGTCCTTGCTGGCCTTGATGGCAGCTTGGATGATGGCGGTCGCCTGCATACGGTAGATTTCCGGATAAGCGACGCAGAGACGGACACCACGGAAGCCCATCATCGGGTTGGCCTGATGGAGCTGGTTGATCCGGTCGCGGACTTTCTGCTCGGAAACATTGAGTTTTTCAGCCAAATCTTTGATGTTCTTGGCATCATCGATGGTCGGGAGGAACTCGTGTAGAGGTGGATCGAGGAGACGGATGCAGACCATGTCGTCGGGTGCGGACATGTACATCTTGTAGAAGTCGTCGACCTGATACGGACGGATCCGTTCAAGCGCGGCTTCGCGCTGCTCGGTGGTCTCAGAGAGAATCATCGAACGCATATTGAGGATCCGGTCGTCGGCGAAGAACATACGTTCAGTCCGGCAGAGACCGATACCTTCGGCGCCGAACTTGTGAGCATTATCCGCATCAAGCGGGGTGTTGCAGTTGGCGCGGATCTTGAGCCGGCGATACTTGTCGGCCCAGCCCATGAGACGGCCGAAGTTGCCGCCAAGGTCAGCCGGGACCATGGCGATTTCGCCATCGTAGACATAACCGGTCGAGCCATCGACGGAGACGACGTCGCCATCGTGGTAGACCTTGTCGCCGATGGTCATGGTGCGGGCGGTTTCATCGATGATAGCATCGGTGCAGCCAGCGACGCAGCATTTGCCCATCGAGCGGGCGACGACCGCGGCGTGGGAGGTCATGCCGCCACGAGCGGTGATGATAGCTTCGGAATTGACCATGCCGATGATGTCTTCCGGCGAGGTCTCGGCCCGGCAGAGGACGACTTTGATGCCGGCATCGTGCTTTTCTTTGCACTCATCGGCATCGAAGACGAGATGGCCGGTGCCAGCGCCCGGGGAGGCCGGGAGGCCTTTGAGGACCGGGGTGTGTTTCTTGAGGTCGGCCGGATCGAAGGTCGGGTGGAGGAGGTCGTTGAGACGGGCCGGCTCGACGCGGAGGCAGGCTTCCTTCTCATCGATCAAGCCTTCATCGACGAGGTCGCAGGCGATCTGGAGGGCGGCCCGGGCAGTGCGCTTGCCGTTACGGGCCTGGAGGAAATAGAGTTTGCCTTTTTCGATGGTGTACTCCATATCCTGCATATCATGGAAGTAGTTTTCCATGCGCTTGATGGTGGCGATGAATTCTTCGTAGACTTCCGGCATACGACGCTTCAATTCGTCGATGTGAAGCGGGGTGCGGATGCCAGCGACGACGTCTTCGCCTTGGGCGTTGGGGAGGAATTCGGCGTAGATCTTCTTCTCGCCGGTGGACGGATCGCGGGAGAACGCGACGCCGGTGCCGGAATCTTCGCCCATGTTGCCGAAGACCATGGTCTGGACGTTGACGGCGGTGCCCCATTCGTAGGGGATGCCGTTCATCTGACGATAGACGTTGGCCCGGGGGTTGTCCCAGCTGCGGAAGACGGCGGCGACCGCCTCTTTGAGTTGGACATACGGATCGGCCGGGAAGTCTTCGCCGAAGGTCTTCTTATAGTAGGCCTTGTATTCTTTGACCAAGTCCTTGAGCTGATCGGTGGTGACTTCGGTATCAAGCTTGTAGCCGTTGTCTTCTTTGATCTTGTCGAGCATGGCGTCCATATCGGTCCGCGGATGCCCCTTAGCGATGTTGGTGAACATCAAGATGAAGCGGCGATAGGAGTCCCAAGCGAAACGCTCGTTGCCGGTCGCTTCGGCGAGTTCGACGACGGTCTCGTCGTTCAAGCCAAGGTTGAGGATGGTGTCCATCATGCCCGGCATGGAGACGCGAGCGCCCGAACGGACGGAGACGAGGAGAGGGGTTCCTTTTCCGCCACCGAAGGCTTTGTTGTTGATCTTCTCGACGTCGTGGACGTGGGCGACGACGTCTTCCCACACGGAATCAGGGATCTTCTTCCCGGATTCATAGTAGAGGTTGCAGGCTTCGGTCGTGATCGTGAAGCCTTGGGGGATGTTGACCCCGGCGGCGGTCATTTCGACAAGACCTTTGCCCTTTCCACCAAGAAGCTCTTTGCCTAAATTGGCCTCATGGGCTTCTTTGAAGGAATAAACGTACTTCTTTTCTGCCATTTTTTCCTCCTAATGACATTTATGGGTAGTTAACCCAGCACGAAGATTTTATCACACCGGCTCTTATTCTTAGAATAAGAAAATGGCAAGGCCAAACATTACTTTTCCTTCCGACGATAACTTGTGGCATTTATTCCGGCCATTTGGCATAAAATAGGCAAGCACGACCCTATGAAGCACACTCCATTGATACTGACCATCGACTTCGGGACCCAATCCGTCCGGACCTCCCTTTTCGATCAAACCGGGCAATGCCTGGCCAGCGAGAAAGAGGAATACGATCCCCCGTACTTCTCCTCGAAGCCGGGCTATGCCGAGCAATCGCCGGATTACTATTATCAATGCCTTTGCCATTGCACCAAGCGGCTAAGCGAGAAGAACGTCGAATTGCTGCCTGGCGTCGTCGGAATCACCATGACCTGCTTCCGCGACACCGCCGTTCTGCTCGACAAAGACTGCAATATCGTCCGTCCGGCCATACTTTGGCTCGACCAGCGTTATGCTCATAACAAACGGAAATTGCCGTGGCATTCCCGTTTTCTTTTCTCCTTCGTCCATATGACCGAGACGGTCAACATGAACATGCGCCGGACCATGGCCAATTGGTATCAGGAGAACGAACCGGAAAGTTGGGAGAAGGCCGATAAGTACGTCGCCATCTCGACTTATTTCCTTTATCGGCTAACCGGCCAACTCATCGATACCCCTTCTGATTACACCGGCCATTACCCTTTGAATTACCGGAAGCAGCAGTTCTACAAGAAGCCGGAGACCAACCTCAAAGGCCAGATCTTCGGCATCCGGAAAGACCAGCTATGCGAACTTCGTCCAGCCGGTTCGAAACTGGGCGAGATCAGTTTGAAGGCCGCTGAAGAAACCGGTCTGCCATCTGGACTCGCGGTCTATGCCGCCGGGTCGGACAAATCCTGCGAGACCTTAGGCTCGGGGGTTTGCGATTCCTCCCTTGCCTCTTTGTCCTATGGAACCGCCTGCTCTTTGGAGACGATCACAAAGAAATACATTGAACCCTATCCGTTCCTTCCGTGCTATCCCAGCGTGCAAAACGGATATTTTAACTTAGATTTGCAGGTTTATCGGGGCTACTGGACCATCAATTGGTTCTTGAAGGAATTCGGGGCCATGAACATCAACGACATGGTCATCGAGATTGTCGACCCCGAGGAATACGATAAGCGGCTTTCGGAGATCGCCCCTGGTTCGGACGGGCTGATGCTCCAGCCGTATTGGGGGAGCCAACTCGAGAAGCCCTGCGTCAAAGGCTCGATCATCGGCTTCTCCGACAGCACCACCAAGTTCCACGTCTATAAAGCCTTGGTTGAAGGCATCGCCTATGAGCTCCGGATGGGGATGGAGCGGTTTGAGAAGAAACTCCATCGGAAGTTCGATGCCATCCGCATCGCCGGCGGGGGCTCGAAGTCCGATGCCGTCTGCCAGGTCACGGCCGATGTCTTCGGCAAGCCGGTCGTCCGGGTCCAGACCAACGAGACCTCTTCTTTAGGGGCCGCCATCGCCGGCTTCTTGGCGGTGGGGGTGTATCATGACACCAAAACCGCGGTCGAGAACATGGTCCATGTCAGTCAGACTTTCTATCCAGATAAAGAAAAGCACGCCATTTACGACGAGCTCTTCTATGGTGTTTATACCAAATTGTATAAGCGGTTGCGCAAGACCTACAAGTTCCTATTCAACTGGACCTTGAAGGACCGGGGCGAATAATTCAGCAGTCGATCTCACTGATGGGTTTCTTCATCAGCATCCCGAAGAGGACGTCGCTGGAGGTGAACTTCTTTTCCGAGCGCGGGGCGCAGGCCAACCGGAGTTCGGTCTCGACCATCAAGGCGATGCCGCGGGCGATTTCGGCCGGGCTGCCGGCGATGGCGTTGCCTTCTTCCTGGGCTTTGGCGATCAAAACCTCGAGGGCGGACGACAGATCGTACTTCTTGGCTTTCTCGTAGATTTCGTAAGGGAGGCCTTTGGCTTGGTAGGCCCGGACGCAGATGGAGCCGGCGTATAAGGTTCGGATATCAGCCCCTTTGAACTTATCGTAGGACTGGCAGATCGTCTTGATCCCGGCGGTCCCGCCTTTGGCTAAGGCTTCCTCTAAGGGAGGGATGGCGTTGGTTGCTTCGATCATCTCGTTCCAGACGGCGGCGAAGACGTCTTCCTTCGATTCGAAATAATGATAGAAAAGACCATGGGAGCAACGGCTGGAGTTGGTGATATCGTCGATGGCGACGGCGTTGAACCCTTTGATGGCGAAGATCTTCAAGGCTGTTTCCAGTAACTTGGTTCTCCGTTTGTCTTTGACTGCTTGGTTTTGTTCGGGCGATCTCGGCATAATCTAAACCTCCTAGTGTCGATATACTCTCGTTTTCGCCATTTATCATATTCCAACCGGTAGAGAAATCAACCGGATAATCGATAGAAGGCAAATATGGAAAAATACGTAAAACGGCTTGTTCTTTCTTTGGTGGTTTAACTACGTTTTATAAACTCAGTTTAGTAATCTCGCGTTTATTGACGTAAATCACCGCAAATGGGTGATTTCTTGGAGCGAACTCTAACTTCAAGTCAAGGGGTAAAAAGGAGCCAGGATATGGTAATATCCTCTCGCTATGAAAACTTTAGTTCTTTACACTTCTCACACCGGCTCGACGAAACGTTACGCTGAGAATTTGGCCTCGGCCCTCCACGCCGACCTCTTCCCCTTGAAGAAATTCAAATGGAAGAACATCGATGACTATGGCCTCATCATCTACGGCGGCTGGATCCAAGGGGGCAAGATCAAAGGGGTCTCTGATTTCTTGGCCCATTACGATGACCTTGAATCGAAGAACGTCATCATCTTCTCCTCCGGCATGGTCGTCCCCTCCAAGGAAGGGCGGGCGGTCATCATCGATGCCAACATCCTCGATATCTACCACGTCCGTTATTACCAACTCCGCGGTTCCTTCGATATCAACAAACTAAATTTCCTCCAACGGGCGATGATCCGGATGTACTTCCGGCAGATCGAGGAAGACCCTAACGCCAACATCGGCTATAAGAACCTTTTGCAGTTCCTTGACGAGCCGCTTGATTATTATGACCGGGAAGGGGTCGACAAGATCCTCTCCGTCGCCCATAAAATCCTGGCGGAGGAACCTGAGAAGTGAAATTGATCGTCGGGCTTGGCAACCCTGGGCCCCAATACGAGGGGACACGGCATAACATGGGCTTTGAGGTCCTCGATATTTTCGCCGACATGTGCCGGGTGGATTTCGATAAGTCCGGCTTCAAAGGCGTCTATGCCGTAGTCAATAACCCATCCTTACCCGATAAGGTCATCCTATTAAAACCCGAAACCTTCATGAATCTATCCGGTGAGTCGGTTCAGCCTCTGATGGCTTTCTATAAGATCGCCATCGAGGATTTACTCATCGTCTATGATGACATGGCTTTGGAGCCGGGCGTCATCCGCTTGCGCCCCGCCGGTTCCAGCGGGTCCCATAAGGGGATGCAGAACATCATCGACCGGCTCGGCAGCAATCAGATAAAAAGGATCCGGATCGGAATCGGCGAACCTCCCCGTGGTGGGGCGGACTTCGTTTTGTCCAAACCCCGGGGCGAGGAGAAAACCAAGCTCGATGGGGCCAAAGAAGAGGCGGCCCTGGCCATCCGCGATTATCTTTTGCATGACTTCGCCTACGCGATGAATCACCACAACTAAGAAGGAGAATGATACGGAACTCCTCGATCGGATCAAAACCCTAGAGGTATATAAGAAACTTCGGCTGGGCCAGGGCCGTTTCGTCGTGGAGGAGACCTTGGGGGCCGGGCTTTTGTTCGCCGCCTTATATAAGGAAAAGCCGACCGATTACGCCCTGCTCGCCTCCAACCAATACAATGCCCAACGGCTCTATGAGTTCCTGCTAAATTTCCTAAGTGAGGACGAAGTGGTCTTCTTCCCCGCCGACGAATTGCTCCGAGCGGAGTCGCTTTCCTCTTCTAGGGAATTGCTATCCCAAAGGCTATATGGCCTCCATCAGTTATTACGGCCGAACAAGAAAATCCTTGTCACCCATCCAAGCGCCGTGCTCCGCTTTTTGCCCAATCCGAAACGGTTCGCCGAGGAGACGACCTTGGTCAAGAAAGGGGCGATCCTTGATCTAAGCCAACTGAAGAAACGGCTGGTCAACCTCGGATACGAAGGGGTCAACAAAGTCGACCATTCCTTGCAGTTCGCCTCCCGGGGCGACATCTTAGACGTCTATACCGTCGCTTATCCGGACCCGGTCCGCATCGAGTTCTGGGGCGACGAGGTCGATTCGATTCGAACCTTCGATCCCCAAACCCAGGAGTCAAAGCAAGAACTAACCGATTGCTCGATTCTCCCAGCGACCGACATCTTCCTAAACGATATCGAATTAGCCCAGGTCGAGAAGGCCATCGATCTCCGCGTTGCCCAAGCCGAGAATTTGATCGCCCCGGAGCTTTACGATACCTTGAAGGCGACGGCCAGCGATGCCAAAATCCGGCTCTCCGACCACGATTACCGCCCGGGTTTATATAAGTATTTCGGATTGCTTGAACCGTGTTATTCGGTCCTGTCCTATTTCCGGCCCGAACTCATTTATCTATGCAATTCCGATGCCTTTTCCTCGGCGGCGGAAATGCTGGCCAAAGAAGCGAATTCCTATTTAACCGACTTGCTTTTGCAGGGTTTATGCCTGCCTTCGGTCCATCAATACCTTTCCTTTGCCGAGGTGGTTCCGCCCGATTCCCACGTCGTTAAAGGGGAGCCGTTTTCAACCAAACCCGATGATTTGATCTTCCAAGCCCACAAGATCGCCGTCACCGGGAAATCGCTTTCGGCTATTCTCCCAACCATCCAGAGTTACCTCTCGACCAACGACAAGGTCGTCCTTTGCCTGAGCGAGCCCCACCAAGAGAAGACGGTTAAGGATTTCCTGACCGACGGGAAAATCGAATTCGAGGACGTCGAGGGGTTATCGCTTCCCGCCGGCCGGGTTGGGTTTTCCCGACACGGTTTAAGCGAAGGTTTCGAGGTCCCTTGCCTCGGGGTCGCTTATCTATCGGCGAACGAGCTCTTTGGCCGGCGGATCGTCAACTCCCGCTTCACCTCGCGGTTCAAAGAAGCGACCATCCTCCGTTCCTATGAAGACTTGCGTCCAGGCGATTACGTGGTCCATGAATACAACGGCATCGGCCAATTCATCGATGTCCAGACCATCGAGATCGATGGGGTCCACCGGGACTTCCTCCATATCGCCTACGCGAATAACGAATACCTTTACGTCCCTCTTGAGCAATTTCGGCTAGTCCGGAAATACGCCGGGAGGGAAGGGGCGGCCCCCAAACTTTCCAGCCTTTCGAGCAAGGAATGGGAAAGGAAGAAAAAGAAGATCAAGGATCGGATCAATGAACTGGCCGATCGGCTCATCGCCCTTTATGGGGCAAGGGCCAAGCAGCGGGGCTATGCCTTCGGTCCGGACGATGAATTGCAACGGCAGTTCGAGGAGGAATTCCCTTATCGGCTGACCGATGATCAGCAGAAGGCGGTCGATGCCATCAAAGCCGATATGGAAAAGCCGGAGATCATGGATCGCCTCATCTGTGGTGATGTCGGCTTCGGCAAAACCGAGGTCGCTTTCCGGGCCGCCTTCAAAGCCATCGATAACGGCAAGCAAGTGGCTTTGCTTTGCCCAACCACCCTATTGGCTCGGCAGCATTACGAAGTGGCGATGGAACGGTTCTCCTCTTTCGGGGTTCATATCGCCTTGTTCTCCCGTCTCGTTCCCGAAGCCACCCAAAAGTCCAACCTCAAGCTGATTCAGGAAGGGAAGATCGACTTAATCATCGGGACTCACCGCCTATTGTCGAAGGACTTCAAATTCCACGACCTAGGCTTGCTCATCGTCGATGAGGAGCAGCGGTTCGGGGTCGAGCAGAAAGAATGGATCAAGGAAAAGAAAAAAGAAGTCGACGTCTTGACCTTAAGCGCCACCCCGATCCCCCGGACCCTGCAGATGTCCTTAGTCGGGATCCGCCCGATGTCGGAGATCAATACCGCCCCCTCCTCCCGGATGCCGATTCAAACCTACGTCACCCCCTTCTCCCCCTCGGTCGTCGATGAATTGATCGCTAGGGAATTAGCCCGAGGCGGGCAGGTTTTCTACGTCCATAACAAGGTTATGTCGATTTACGCGACCGCTCACAAGATCGCCTCGCGGAACCCCCAAGCCAAGGTCGGGGTGGTCCACGGGCAGATGGATAAGGAAGAAATCGAATCGGTCATGGCCGATTTCTATGACGGGAAGCTCAATGTCCTAGTCTGCACCTCGATCGTCGAGAACGGGATCGATATCCCCAACGCCAACATGATTATCGTCGAGGATGCCGATACTTTCGGCTTATCCCAACTGTATCAGATCAAAGGCCGGGTTGGCCGGGGGCAGCGGATCGCCTATGCCTATTTGATGTATCGGCCGAAGAAGAACATGAATGAGGACGCCAAGAAACGGCTCCAGGCCATCCAGGAATTCACCGAGCTGGGCTCGGGCTATAAAATCGCCCAACGGGATTTGATGATCCGGGGAGCTGGGGACATCTTAGGGCCGGAACAAGCCGGCTTCATCGATTCGGTCGGCTTAGATCTTTACCTGAAGATGCTTAACGAAGCGGTCACCGAGAAGAAAAACGGTAAGGAAGAGGAACCGCCGAAGCATAAGAAACTATTCGACGTCGATGCCTATATCCCCAAAGAATATGCAAATAAGTCCGATAAGATCGAGCTTTATCAAGAATTGGAAGGGATCAAGACCGAGGCTGAACTGAATGCTTTCGAGAAGAAACTCCGGGATATATACGGACGCTTGCCGGAAGAGGTGAAGCTGCTCATCATCAAAGCCCGGGTCGATATCCTCTCCGAGTCGATCGAGTTCGAATCGGTCAAGGAAGACCACGACCTCATCTTCGTCACTTTATCCAATGAGTTCACCGCCATCTCAGGCATTGGGAACGATCTGTTCAATCTGCTGGTCCCCTATCTCAGTCGCCTCTCGGTCTCCTATTCCAACAAGAAATTGGTCATTCGGCTCAAGAAAGGGAAGGGCGACGATTGGCTCAAGACCTTGGAGAAAGTGCTGCGGAGCTGCATCAAGGCCTACGAATCACGGGTCGCCTCCAAATAGGCGATTTCGATTTTCTTATCCTCTTTCTGCGGGCTTTTCGTATGTAATCCCAATCTTATTAGTGATGATTGGGCGAAACCCGTCTACATATTTAGCGTGGGGGAACGCAACAACCTTCCCTTTAACAAAAGGGAATGTGCTAAACTTATCTTGATGCGGATCGACAAGTTTCTTAAGGTCAGCCGTTTGATTAAACGGCGGGAGCTCGCCAAGCAACTTTGCGAGGCGGGTGATATCCTGATCAACGGCAAACCCGCCAAGCCCAGTTCGGAAGTGGAGGAAGGCCAACGCCTCTCCATCAGCATCGGCCGTCATCGGATCGAAGCCGAAGTGAAGATGGTCCGGCCCTATGCTTCCAAAGAACAGGCCGAGGCGATGTTCGCGATCCTAAGCGACGAGATCGCAAAAGAGGAGGAATCCCATGCTTGACTACAAATTCGAGAAGAACGCCACTTACCTAGTGGCTGGGACCTATGGTCCGGATTCGATGGCTTTGATCGACATGCTGACCCACGAACAGGGTCGGATCATCGTCTGCGCCGTCAACTACCATAAATTCGCCGAGTCCAACGCCGACTTCTCTTCCCTCCAGTTTTACTGCGAGGCCAAAAAGATCGAGTTCCGCGGCCTCGACACCGATACTTTGCCGGAAGAGAAGAAATACGTTGAAGGGGCCGATTTCAAGGATTGGGCTCGCGACGTCCGTTATTCCTTCTTCAAGGAAATCTATGACCAGGAGAAAGCCTCGGCCCTCTTCTTAGCCCATCAGCAGGACGATTTAATTGAGACTTATCTGCTTCAGAAGCAGCGGAAAGCCCATGTCGCCCATTATGGCTTGGCCTCGGTCGCGACGGTCGATGGGATGATCGTCGTCCGCCCCTTGCTCAACTTCTCGCGGCAGGACCTCCTCGACTACAACGCCGAGCACCGGGTCCCCTATTCGGCTTCCGACGCCAATTTCCAGGACCAATATATCCGGAACCCGATTCGCCGGGATGTTATTTCCAAACTCAGTGAAATCGACCGCGACAACATCCTGAACGAGATGCGGGCCGCCAACGACGAGACTTTTGGCTTGGTCAAGAACATGACTACCAAGATTGAGGAAGGCGAGGAGCTCGACATCCGGGGGCTCATCGCTTTGCCGGCCGACGAATTCGCCGCCACCTTGGTCAAATTCGTCTCCAAGACCGATTCGGCGGTCAACCTCAAAGCCGAGGACATCGCCGGCATCCGGAAGATGTGCTTAGCCCCCCAGCCGAACTTGACCTACAAACTGTCCCCGACCACCTTCGTCATCAAGGAATACGACGTCATCACCATCGGCCATGACCCCGATGAGCTTCCTTACTGCGTCACCCTCGATAAGCCGGGCATCCTCGATACCGATGCCTTCTACCTCGATTTCTCCATGGGGGCGGAAGATCGGAACATCCATGAAGACGATTATCCTTTGACCATCCGTTCGGTCTTGCCGGCCGACACCTATGTCGTCCATGGCTTCCTCGAACCGGTCCGCCGGCTCTATTCGGTCTGGAAGATGCCGCTGGCCTTGCGGGCCATTTGGCCGGTCTTCCTCAACAAGGATGGCAAGATCATCTACGTGCCGACTTATAAGGCCGATTTCCGCGAGTACCATACTTCGGTCCTCCGCATCAAATTTGCCGAAAAGAAATAAAAAAGACGCATATATTTTGACAACGCGTCCTGATGTAGTAACTTTGCCTTACGTCCTCAAGACGTCTACCATCTTTAAGGAGATAACATGAACGACGGACCTGCACCACAAAAACGAAGCGCCTTCTCGGTGATTCTCCCATATATTCTCATGATCGCGACGGTCGGCCTTTTCATCTGGCTCATTGTCTCTAGCTCGGTCGGCAAACCGGTCGAATGGGCCCGGAGCCAAATCGATGACAACGTCGGCTACTCCTTAGTCATTGATAACGAAACTGGCAAGCTGGAAGGTCAACTCAACCATGAGGCGGCCGAGTACCGCGTCTATGCGGTCGAGGTGACCCAAGGCTATAAAGCCGTCTCCGTCACCGGCGGCTATGTCGACGCGAATAATCGCTTCGGTACCTTCACCGTCCGGATCGAAGAAGAAGCCTGGTCTGGCGACGGCACCGGTTTTGAATACATCAATGCCGATGGCGTCAAAGGCGAACACGCCTATTACAGTGCCATCTTCCAATCCTGCGTCGAATACGTCGAAGCCCACCCAATTCAAGGCGTTAACGCCTACTACCGGGTCCTTGATGGCTTTGAGGTGTCCTGGTGGGATTCCTGGGGCCCGACCATCGTGATGCTGGTCATCACCGTCCTATTGGCCTTCTGGATTCTCTCCCGACTCAACAAGTCAGTCTCGGGGATGAACAACTCCGCCTTCTCCTTCAATAAGTCGCCGGCGCGGAAAGCCAACAGCAAAGTCCGCTTCTCCGATGTGGCTGGCTGCGACGAGGAAAAGGCCGAGATGGTCGAACTCGTTGAATATCTCAAAGACCCGCATAAATATTCCAAGTTCGGGGCGCGTTTACCCAAAGGCGTCCTCTTAATCGGTCCTCCGGGCACCGGCAAGACCTTGCTCGCGAAAGCGGTCGCCGGGGAAGCGGGCGTCCCCTTCTATTCCATTTCCGGCTCGGATTTCGTCGAGATGTACGTCGGCGTCGGCGCTGGCCGGGTCCGCGATTTGTTCCGCCGGGCCAAAGAGACCGCCCCCTGCCTTATCTTCATCGACGAAATCGACGCGGTCGGCCGTCAAAGAGGCGCGGGCCTCGGTGGGGGAAACGACGAACGCGAACAGACTCTCAACCAGTTATTGGTCGAGATGGATGGATTTGAGGCCAACTCGGGCATCTTAGTCATCGCCGCGACCAACCGGGATGACGTCCTTGATCCGGCGCTTCGCCGGGCGGGCCGTTTCGACCGGACCATCACCGTCTCCTTGCCGGATAAAGCTGGCCGGGAAGCGATCTTCAAAGTCCATGCCAAGAACAAGGTCTTAGCTAGCGACGTCGACTTCGCCGCCTTAGCCAAACGGACCGTTGGTTTCTCGGGCGCCGATATCGATAACGTCTTGAACGAAGCCGCTATTCTGGCTGTTCGGGAGAATAAGCCCGCGATCGACCTCTCGGATATCGATGAGGCGATCGACCGCCGGATCTCCGGCCCGGCCAAATCGAGCCGCTCGATGTCGGAACAGGAACGGAAGGAAGTGGCTTACCATGAAGCCGGCCATGCCGTCATTGGCATCAACCTGCCTTATTCCGATAAGGTTCAGAAGATCACCATCATCCCCCGTGGCAACACCGGCGGCCATGTCTTAATGACCCCGGAGGACGATCGGTTCCTGCTGACTAAAAACGAGCTCATCGCTCGGATCACTGGCTTGCTCGGGGGGCGGACTTCGGAAGAAATCTTCTTCCAAGACGTCACCACCGGGGCGAGCAACGATATCGAGCAGGCCACTAGATTGGCCCGGCTTATGGTCACCGAGTTCGGCATGTCCGACCTTGGCCCGATCCAATACGAAAAGGATACCGGTTCGGTCTTCTTGGGCCGCGATTACAACTCGACCCAGCGGAACTTCTCGACCCAGATTGCCTTCGAGATCGACAAGGCGGTCCGTCGAATCATTGAGGAGGCCCACGAGAAAGCCCGCGAGCTCTTACTTAAATATAAGGATCAGGTCGTCTTGATCGCCGAGACCTTGCTGGAAAAAGAGACCATCACCGCCGAGGAGATCGAATACCTCTGCGCCCATGGGAGTTTGCCGCCGAAACCGGAGCCGAAGCCGATTGAACCGGCGACCCCGGCGGAAGAGACTCCGTTGATTCCGCCTACGCCGACTTCTAAGCCGGCCGAGGAGAAGCCGACGGAAGATAAAACCTCGGAGGATAAACCGGTTGACAAACCTTCGGACGATCATAACCCCGAAGGCGGCCACCAAGCCTAATTCAATAAACCGTCTAGAACCCTAGGCGGTTTTCTATGTCAAGGAGAGGAAGATGAAAGTCTTATTGATCAATGGTTCCCCGCGGTTAAAAGGAAACACCGCCCTTGCCTTAGAGGAGGTTAAGAAAATCCTTGAAGTGGAGGGAGTCGACGTCAAAGTCCTGAACGTCGGCCACCTTCCGATTCGAGGCTGTCTCGCCTGCGGGCATTGCCATAAAACCGGGCAATGTGCCATCCCCGATGTCGTTAACGAGACCCGACAAGACTTTATTGAGGCCGACGCCATCATCGTCGGGAGCCCGGTCTATTTCGCGATGGCGAACGGAACCGTGCTCAGCTATCTGCAACGGATGTTCTATTCGACCAAAGCCGATTGGAACCACAAGGTTGGGGCTGGCATCGCCGTTGCCCGAAGGGCTGGGACGGTCTCGACCTTCGATCAGTTGAACAAGTTCTTCTCAATCAAAGGGATGAACATCGCTACTTCGACCTATTGGAACGATATTTTCGGTGGGGCGCCGGGGGAAGCGAGCCAAGACGAGGAAGGACTACAGACCATGCGGAACCTCGCCCATCACGTTGTCTTCTTAATGAAAGCCATCGCCAAGCAAAAGGCCGAAACCCCGTTAGCAAACGAAGGCGGGGCCCACACCAATTTCATTCGTTAAACCTGCAAAACGCGGTTCAATGCATAAAAAAGGCTTCCGACCGATCGGAAGCCTTTTCTTTTATTCGAACGAGAATTGCGAGTTATACAAGGAGGCGTAGAACCCGTTTTGAGCCATCAAGGATTCATGGGTCCCTTGCTCGACGATGTTGCCATCGCGCATGACTAAGATCAAGTCAGCGTTCTTGATGGTCGAGAGGCGATGGGCGATGACGAAGGAGGTTCGCCCCTTAGTCAGGTTATCCATCGCTTCCTGGATCAATTCCTCGGTCCGAGTATCGACGTTGGAAGTCGCCTCATCGAGGATCAACAACGGAGCTCTCCGGACCATGGCCCGGGCGATGGTCATCAATTGCTTTTGACCGGCCGAGATCGAGCCGGCGTTTTCGAGATGGCAATCGAACTTGCCCGGCAAGGTCCGGATGAAGTGATAGATGTTGGCTTGCTTGGCGATGTCCTTCAATTCGTCATCGCTGATACGAGGGCTATTGTAGATGAGGTTATCCCGCATTGTCCCATCGAAGACCCAAGTATCCTGAAGGACCATGCCGAAGATGTCGTGAATCTCCTCCCGGCTCATGTCCTTAGTCGAGATGCCGTCGATCAGGATATCGCCGGAGTTGATCTCATAGAACCGCATAAGCAGGTTGACCATCGTGGTCTTGCCAGCCCCGGTTGGGCCGACGATCGCGACCTTGGAACCCGGTTTTATTTTGGCCGAGAAGTCATGGATGATCTCGCGCGATTCATCATAAGAGAAGCAGACGTGGCGGAACTCGACTTCGCCTTTGACTTTGACCCGGCCATTCTCGTCGACCGGGAAGTAACGTTTCTTGTTGGATTCGTCCGACATTTCTTTTTCTTCTAAGAAATCAAAGACCCGTTTCGAGGCGGCGGTCGTGGTCTGCAAGGTGTTCATAGCCTGGGCAATCTGGGTCATTGGCTGCTGGAAGAGGCGGACGTAGACCAAGAAGGCGGAGATGGTGCCAAAACTCACCCCGGTTTTCGGGCCCGAGGCGATCAATAAGCCCCCGACGACCAAAACGGCGATGTAGGCGAAGTAAGAAATGAAATTCATCAACGGCTGCATCAAGCCGCCGAAGAATTGGGCCCGGAACATGGTGGCCCCGAGACTTTGGTTCTTCTCCTCAAAGGCCCCGTTTTCCCGGTCATCGGCATTGAAAAGCTTGATGACCAATTGGCCGGAGAACTTCTCCTCGACCGCCCCGTTGACGATGCCGATCTGCTCTTGGCGTTTTAAGAACTGTGGCATGGCGAGCTTCATGATCATCAAGATGAAGAGAAGCATCAAGGGGATGGAAATCAAGGCGGTTAAGGCCATCTGCCAAGAGGTGGCGAACATCCCGATCAAAGAACCGATGAGCATGAAGATGGCTTGCATGAGCATCGAGATGGTCTGGTCGAGCGATTGGGCGATGGAGTCGACGTCGTTGGTAACTCTGGAGAGGATGTCCCCGATCTGGCGGGAATCAAAATAGGATAAGGGGATGACGTTGATCTTCTCGACGATCGATTTCCGGAGACTATTGGCATATTTTTGGGTGACCCCGGTAAGCAGGAAAGCCGAGACATAATTGAGGAGGGCGGTGCCGACGTAGAAGCCCCCGAGGGTTAAACCCAGCCGGAGGATGACGTCCATGTCAATGGCGCGCTTGCCGGCGTTATCGGCAATCTCGTCAGTCAATTGGCTGAGGATCTGCGGGGCGTAGATCGATAAGACGACGGCGGCTAAAACGCAGAGGGCGGAAACTAGGATAGCCCAAAGGAAACTCTTCGAGGACCCAAGGATCCGTTTAAGGGCTTTGGCCATCTCTTCGCGGGAGACGTTCTCGTGTGAATGCTGATTTCTCATAATCCGAGTTCCTCCTTGCTAAGCTGCGACAAAGCTATGTCGCGGTAAGTGGGGCAATCCTTCAATAGTTGCTGATGAGTGCCCATGCCGACCGCTTTCCCTTCGTCGAGGACGATGATGAGGTCGGCGTCCATGATGGTGCCGATCCGCTGGGCGACGATGACCCGGGTAGCCCCGTGGGAATGTTCTTTGATATTGGTTCGGACTTGGAGGTCGGTCTTGAAGTCGAGGGCGGAGAACGAGTCATCAAACACATAGATCTCCGGGTCGGTCGCGACGGCTCGAGCAATGCAAAGCCGTTGCCGTTGCCCGCCGGAGACGTTGGTTCCGCCTTGGGCGATGGGAGCGTCGAATTTCCCTTCCATTTCCTCGATAAAGGGAGTGGCGCAGGCGACGTCGGCCGCCTCTTTCATCTTCTCGTCGCTTAAGTTGTCCTCGCCGAATTTGATATTCGATTTGATGGTACCGGAGAAAAGCAGGCCGCGTTGGGGGACGAAGCCGATCCGGGAACGAAGGTCTTTCTGACTCATCTGCCGGACATCGACCCCGTCGACTTTGACCGTACCCTCGCTTACGTCATAAAGTCGGGCGATCATGTTGACCAAGGTCGATTTGCCGCATCCGGTGGCGCCAATGATGGCGATGACGTCACCCTTCTTGACTTTGAAGTTGATGTCGGTTAAGACGTTTTCCTCCCCGTCGGGATAATGGAAGGAGACGTGGTCGAATTCGATGGTGCCGAGCCGCTTGGGGCAAACCGGATCAGCCGGGTCTTCGATTGAAGGCTCGGTCTCGAGGACTTCATTGATCCGTTTGGCCGAAACCGAGGCCCGGGGCCACATGACGAACATCATCAGCAGCATCATGAAGGCCATGATGATCTGGGTCGCCAGCATGGTGAAGCTCGAGACGTCGGCGTAGGTGATCTCGGCCGCGTTGATCAAGGAGGCCCCTAACCAATAGATGGCCAAGGTAATGCCATCCATGATGATGACCATGACCGGGGAAAGAAGCCCCATCATCCGACCGGTGAAGAGGTTGAGCTTGGTAAAGTCGTCATTGGCTTTCTTGAACTTCTCTTCCTGATAGCCTTCGGCGTTATAGGCGTGAACGACTCGGATGCCGCTTAGGTTCTCGCGGGTGATGCCATTGATCCGGTCGATATAGCGCTGGCTGACTTTGAATTTCGGCAAGACCACGATCATGATGGCAAAGAGGCAGACAAGGAGGGCAACGACCGCGACCGCGACAGCGGTAGTGAGCTGCCAGGAGGCCGATTCGATTTTGCAGATGGCCCAGATGGCGGTCACTGGGGCGGCGAAGACCATTCGCATCATGAGCAGCATCGTCATTTGGACCTGCTCGATATCGTTGGTTGAGCGAGTGACCAAGGAGGCGGTGGAGAATTTATTGATCTCCTCTAAGGAGAACTGGGAGACCTTGGCATTGAGATCGGTCCGGACTGAGGTGGCGAAATGGGCGGCGATGGCGGAGGCCAAAACCGAGATGATGGCTTGGATGATGGCGCTGGAGGCGGTGACCAATAGCATCATTCCTCCATTGAACCAAATATCGCCCATCGAGGCATTGGCGATATTGGCCACCATGGGCGCAAGGTCAGGATTAATTGATTCGATAACGCTTAAAAGGGCGTCCCACGAGCCAAAGGAATTGTAAATAGTCATGAATTCCTTCCCTAATTGGCTCGGATCGGTCTGATAGGATAAGTAAGTGATGGAGGAGATAATGTCGGCCATATAGTCGACCATCATCATTGTGCACCAAACCTGCATGATGGTCAGGCCGATGATCACCACCAGGAATACCCAATCGATATTCCGGAAGCGCTTGAACATTTTTAGCATTCGGACACCTCCTTGAAACGTGCAGCCTTTATTTATGGTATTTGCCGAAGTTTAAAGCAAGAGGGAATTGGCCCATATTTTTACACATGTTCGGGTTTCGGCAAATTTGGATAGCCAAGGAAAAGGAAATGAAGGATAATCGCCGCGATGAAAATTGGCGATATTGAGATTAAGGGCCACGTGGTCTTGGGCCCGATGGCCGGAGTCACGACCTTAGCCTACCGGGAATTCATGAAAGGATTCGGGGTTGGACTCTCTTATTCGGAGATGATTTCCGACTGCGGTCTTTTCTACGGCAACAAGAAGACCTTGGATTACGCCGCGACCTCGACCATCGATCGGCCAGTGGGGCTGCAGCTATTCGGGCTCGACGCGAACAACTCCGCCAAGGCGGTCAAGATTTTAGAAGAAAATGCCGATTACGATATCCTCGATCTGAACTTCGGCTGTCCGGTGACCAAAGTGGTTAAAACCGGGGCTGGTTCGGCTTGGATGAAACGCCCTCTCGAGATGGAGGAATATACCAAGGCGGTGGTGCAAGCCAGTTCCAAACCGGTGACTGCCAAGATTCGGCTCGGTTGGGATGAGGATTCGATAAATGTCTTCGAAGTGGCGAAGCGGCTTGAAAGGGCGGGGGTTGCCGCCTTGACTGTCCATTGCCGGACCCGGGCCCAAGGCTATTCCGGGACCGCCCGTTATGAGGCCATCGCCGGATTGAAGGAAACCCTTTCGATCCCCCTTATTGTCTCGGGTGATATCTATACCCCTTTAGATGCGAAGAAGGCGGTCGACATTACTAAGGCCGACGCGGTCATGGTCGCTAGAGGCGGGGTGGGGCATCCTTATTTGGTCACCCAAATCAACGAATATCTAGATAATGGAGTTTTGCTGGATAATCCGTCATTAAAGACGCAAATCGGCTATGCTTTGGATTTTGCCAATCGGCTGATTGCCTATAAAGGCGAGTATATTGCCGTCAATGAGCTGCGAGGATTAATCCCGCATTTCCTGTCAGGATTTAAGGGATATAAGGCGATCCGCAACAACATTGCCATGCACGTCAAGACCAAAGAGGATCTTTTTGCTATCCTTAACGGCTTGCTTTTGAGGAGTGGGAATGAGGGCTGAGCACGGCTTCCCTTCTTTCTTCAACAAGGATTCCTCGATCCTGATCCTTGGTTCTTTCCCCTCGGTCAAATCGCGGGAGGAGAGTTTCTATTATGCGAACAAGACCAATCGCTTCTGGAAGGTCTTATCCGGCGTCTTCAATGAGCCGGAGCCTTTAGGGTTAGAAGAGAAAAAGTCCTTTCTGATCCGTCATCACATCGCCTTATCCGATTCTATTTATGCCTGCGATATCAAAGGCAGCGCCGATTCTTCCATTGCCAACGTTATCCCGATGGACTTAGGCGAAATCTTCGAGACGGCCAATATCCGTAAGGTCATCTTTAATGGGAAGGCGGCGGAACGCTGCTACTATGCTTATCAAAAAGAACGGAAGGGAATCGTCTTTTTGACCTGTCCCTCGACTTCGGCTGCCAATGCCACTTGGCGGTTGCCGGAGCTTATCGAAGCTTATTGCTCGGCCTTGACCGAATGAAAAGGCTTTCAAGCTAAAAATCCTTGCCTTCGTTTTCGAAATGGTTTAAATAGTTCGCTGCCGAACTATTATGGATGATAATGTCTTAATCAGAAAACAACTGATGCTGGCCCAACGGGCCCTCCGGCGCGAGTTCGACCTGAATTTCGCGCCCCGGATGTCGATCCCCTTGTCTTCGTTGGAAGGGATGGTCTTCATGTTCATGTGCGAATCGGGCGCGGAATCGGCTTCCGAAGCCATCGCCGAGTTCAATCTCAACAAGTCGACCCTGTCGGAAACCTTCTTCGCTCTGGAGAAAAAGGGATTGATCGAATCCTTCACCTCGGATGAGGACAAGCGGAAGAAACGGCTTGTCATCACCGAGAAGGGGTGGCACTTCTTCGATGAGCAGCGTCACATCGATGAGGACTATGAAAAGAAAGTCGCCTCGGTCCTCGGCGGGGAGAGCAAGCGGGAAGAACTTCTCTCCTTATTGGAAAAACTAACTAATGCCCTCGGGGCGGAAAGGAACTGATATGCCAAGCAAAGAAGAGCAAATGGTAATCGATGCCGTTAACAAACGGAACGAAGAAGAAATTGCCCGGCTGAAGAACATGCATATCTTCAAAACCCTTTTGACTTACATGAAAGGGTATTGGAAATATGTGTTCCTCGCCTGGATCTGCGTCGCGATCGAAGTCGTCTGCGAAGTCTTGATCCCGTTCATGAGCCAATACGTCATCAACATCATCCAGCCGGAACCGCCGGCGGTTATGACGACCAATGACGTCCCCTCTTTATTAATGTACTGCGGCATCATGGTGGCGATGGCCATCGTCTCCTGCATCGGGGGTATCCTCGCTGGCTATTTTGCCGCGATCGCCTCCTCTAACTTCGGCCGGAAGCTTCGCCAGGCGATGTATTACAATATCCAGAACTTCTCCTTCTCTAACATCGACAAGTTCTCGACTGCCTCGCTCATCACCCGGCTTACCACCGACTGCACCAACGTCACCTTCTCGGTCCAAGCCATTGTCCGGATGGTGGTCCGAGCCCCCTTCATGATGGTGTTCGCCGTCATTATGGCCGCTATCACCTCTTGGCAATTGTCCTTGGTCTTCCTCGGTGCCATCCCGGTCCTTGGCTTTGTTTTGTTCTTCATCTCAATCAAAGTCCATCCGACCTTCGTCAAGGTGTTCAATGCTTACGATGACCTCAATGCCTCGGTCCAGGAGAATTTGACCGGCATCCGGGTTGTCAAGTCCTTTGGCCGCGAGCAATTCGAGAACGAGAAGTTCGGCCGGGTCTCCTATTTCATCTATAAGACCTTCCTTCATGCCGAGCGGATTCTTGCCGTCAACTCGCCTTTCATGCAGTTATCGGTTTATACCTGCATGCTCATCATCTCTTACTTCGGGGCGGCCATGATCGTCGCCTCCGGCAATGCCCCGACTGGTTTCAACACCGGCTCCCTCACCTCGCTTATTAGCTACGTTATGCAGATCCTGATGGCCCTCACCTTCGTCTCGATGGTGTTCGTCATGGTCACCATTGCCCGGAACTCGGCCGAGCGAATCACCGAGGTCATCAACGAGAAGCCGAACCTGACCTCAAAGGAAAACGCCTTAATCGAAGTCAAAGACGGTTCGGTCGACTTCGACCACGTCCACTTCCGTTATTCGGATAAGGCCAGCAAAGATGTCTTGAACGATATTAACCTCCATATCCCCTCGGGGGCGACGGTTGGAATCATCGGGGCCACCGGCTCCTCGAAATCGACCCTCGTCTCCTTGATTGCTCGGCTTTACGATGCCACTAGCGGCACCGTCAAAGTCGGCGGGGTCGACGTTAAAGAATATGACATACCGACCCTCCGCGACGCGGTGGCGGTCGTCTTGCAGAAGAACGTCCTCTTCACCGGGACCATCCGGAGTAACCTCCTTTGGGGGAAAGAGGATGCGACTGATGAGGAAATCAAACACGCTTGCCACCTAGCGTGCGCCGATGAATTTATCGAGAAGTTCCCTCAGAAATACGATTCCCCGATCGTCGAAGGCGGGACCAACGTCTCCGGCGGGCAGAAGCAACGGCTTTGCATCGCTCGAGCCTTACTCAAATCGCCGAAGATCCTCATCCTCGATGACTCGACTTCGGCCGTCGATACTAGGACCGACGCTTTGATCCGCGAATCTTTCAAAAACGAGATCCCCGACGTGACCAAGTTCATCATCGCCCAGCGGATCCTCTCGATTAAGGATTGCGACATCATCCTCTTGTTAGACGATGGCAAGATTATCGCCCAAGGGACTAACGACGAGTTGATGGAAAGCTCGCCGGTTTATAAAGAAATATACGAAACCCAACTCGGCGGAGGTGACTTCGATGAGCAATAAACAGCAGCCCCAGCGGGCCAAACTCTCTTTAGGACGGTCGTTCTCGATCTTCGGCCGCCTTTTCAAGCGAATCTTCTTCTATTCGCCGGCTTTGTTCGTCTTAGCCGTCTTCGCCATCATCATCTCCTCGGCCGCCGGGGTCATCGGTTCCTTGTTCACTGGCAATATCTTGGTCGACGAGATTATCGTTCCGATGATCGAAGGAACCCAGCCGACCTTCCTTGGGTTGCCGACCGATTTGACGACCGCCATCATCGTCATGGCCGTCATCTATGGCTTCGGGGTCATCTTCTCCTTCGTCTATCAGATCGTTGTCTCCCAGATCGGACAAGGGTCGCAGAAGATTATCCGCGACGAGCTTTTCTCCCATATGGAGAGCCTGCCCCTTTCTTACTTCGACACCCGGACCCATGGCGACATCATGTCGATTTATACCAACGACATCGATACCTTAAGGGAACTGGTCTCCCGGGTTTTGCCGATGGTCCTTCAGTCCTTGGTCACCATGATCTGCGCCCTGGCGGCTATGCTCTATAGTTCCTGGGCTTTGACCTTGGTCGTCCTCTTCTTCTTTATTGTTATCTTGGTCACCGTCTTCTTGGTCTCGGGCCGCTCGGCCTCCTTCTTTATCAACCAGCAGCAATGCCTTGGCAAAACCAATGGTTATATCGAGGAGATGATCGCCGGACAGAAGGTCATCAAGGTCTTCACCCACGAGAAGCAGGCTAAGGAAGGGTTCGATGAACTTAACGATGAGCTTTGCCTCTATGCGACCAAAGCCCAGCAGTTCTCCAATATCCTGGGCCCGATCACCAACAACCTTGGTAACCTTCAATATGTCGTCTTAGCCCTTATCGGTGGCTTGATGATCGCTTATGACTTTGGTTCGGTCTCAGCCGGCACCATCATCGCCTTCTTAGGGCTCGGCCGTTCCTTCGTCATGCCGATCGGCAATTTGTCGATGCAGTTGAATCTGTTTATTACCGCTATGGCCGGGGCCGAGCGGATCTTCGAACTCATCGATCAGTCGAGCGAGGTCGACGATGGCTACGTCCAGCTCGTCTATGCCTCGGAAGGACCGAATGGCGAGCCGGTCAAATCCGAGACCCGGACTGGCAAGTGGGCTTGGGAGCATCCCCATACCGATGGTTCCCCGACCACCTATACCTGGCTAAAGGGCAAGATCAATATGTACGACGTCGACTTCGCCTACGTTCCCGGCAAGACCGTCCTCCACGACATCACCCTCTATGCCGAGCCGGGGCAGAAGGTCGCCTTCGTCGGTCCGACTGGGGCCGGGAAGACCACCATCACCAACTTGCTTAACCGGTTCTATGACATTGAAGACGGGAAGATCCGCTTCGACGATATCAACATCAATAAGATCAAGAAGCGTGACCTCCGTCGGGCTCTTGGCATGGTCTTGCAGGAGACCGCCCTCTTCACCGGGACCGTCAAGGAGAACATCCGTTATGGCAACCCGGAAGCGACCGATGAACAGGTCATCGAGGCGGCCAAACTAGCCAATGCCCATAATTTCATTGAGATGCTTCCCAACGGGTATGACACCGTCCTTTATGGCGCGGGGGCCGGCTTATCCCAGGGCCAGCGGCAACTCATTTCCATTGCCCGGGCCGCCTGCGCCAATCCGCCGGTCCTCATCCTCGATGAGGCCACTTCCTCGATTGACTCCCGGACTGAGAAATTGGTCCAGCAGGGGATGGATGCCATCATGAAGGGCCGGACCGTCTTCGTCATCGCCCACCGTCTCTCGACCATTCAGAATAGCGACGTCATCATGGTCCTCCAGGATGGCCGGATCATTGAGCGGGGCAACCACGAGTCCTTGCTCGAGCAGAAGGGCAAGTACTACCAGCTCTATACCGGTGGTCAGGCCAAGAAGGCTTAAGGCCCTTGGGCCGTTCCAATCTCGGGACGGCCTTTTTTACTGCCTTTAAGGGGCATATACTTTCCCCGAGGTCAACTATGGATAGACAAATTGAGAGATTATTGGCTAAGGAAACTAAACGGCAGAACGGGGGCATCGAATTGATTGCCTCGGAGAATTATCCTTCGAAGGAAACCCGTTCCGTCTGTGGCTCCATCGCCATCGCCAAATACGCCGAAGGGTATCCCGGCAAGCGTTATTACGGGGGTTGTGAGAACATCGATGCCATCGAAAGGCTGGCTCAGGAACGGGCGAAGAAACTATTCGGCTGCGTTTATGCCAACGTTCAGCCCCATTCCGGGTCCCAAGCCAATTTCGCCGCCTATAAAGCATTATTGAACCTTGGAGATCGGATCCTTTCCCTTCGGCTCAATGACGGGGGCCATTTGACCCATGGGTCGCCGGTGTCGTTTTCCTCGAAGTTATATGACTTTCATTTCTACGATTTAGGGGAGGATGGAAGGCTAGACTACGACCTCATCGCCCGTCGACTCGACGAGGTCAATCCCCATTTGTTTTTAGCCGGCTATTCAGCCTATCCTTACGAGATTGATTTCCGGAAGCTCCAGGAAGTCATCAATGCCCATAATCTCCATAGCGACGTCCATACCTACTTCATGGTCGATATGGCCCATATCGCCGGGATAATCGCGGCGAAATTAACGCAAAACCCAGTCGATTATGCCGATATCGTGACCAGCACCACCCACAAGACCTTGCGGGGCCCGCGGGGCGGTTTGATCCTTTCAAATCGCCTAGATTTAGCCAAGAAGATCGACTCCGCCATCTTCCCTTATGCCCAAGGGGGACCGTTAGAGAACATCATCGCCGGCAAGGCGGTGGCTTTTAAGGAAGCCGCCTCGCCGAAGTTCGTTTCCTACATGAAGAAAGTGTTGGATAACACCAAGGCCTGCAATGACGAATTGGCCCGGCGGGGTGCCAAAGTCTCGGGCACGGAAAACCATCTTTTCCTCCTCGATGTTCTCGCCTCCTTTGGAATCGATGGCAAGACCGCCCAAGCGGAGCTCGAAAGCATCGGGATCACCGCCAACAAGAATACGATCCACGGAGAGACCTTGCCCCCATCGAGAGCCTCTGGGATCCGAATTGGCTTCGCCGCCGCGACGACTCGGGGCTGCAGCCGGCCACAAGCCATCGAGATTGCCGATCTTATCTACGATTGCTTAACCGGGGCGAAACCGAAATCGGCCTTAAAGGCGAAAGTCGCCTCGATTGCTAAACGCTGGAAAGACGTGAACGACCTCACCTTCTAACCGCCTTGGCTTTTAAGGCATTGAAGGGTGGAATTGATCGCGACTGGAAACCGATTTTCCTTCCGATTACCCCCTTAATGAATATGTAGCCGGCAAAGGCCAATTTATCACTAAGAAAATGAGCAAAAGCCCCTCTTTCTTTTAACTAAAAGAACAGGTAAGATGGGGCACGCTGCCGGAGGGTATGACCATGGAAGAGAAATTGAACGACCAAGAACAAGTTAGGTTTGACAAATTAGCCAAATACAAAGAACTCGGAGTCGATCCTTTCGGCAAGAAGTATGAATGGACCGATCAGATTCGCGACCTGCGGAAGCAGTATGGCGAGATGACCGCCGAAGAATTGGCGGAGAAGAACGTCCGCTGCAACGTCGCTGGGCGTTTGATGGCTATCCGCCGGATGGGCAAGGCTAGCTTTGTTAACATCAAAGACGAGTACGGCTCAATCCAAGCTTGGATTGGCATCAATGTCATCGGGGAACACGATTACGCTGTTTTCAAATTGGCTGACCTCGGCGACATCGTCGGTCTTGAGGGGACCTTGATGAAGTCCCGGACCGGCGAACTCACCATCCACGTTGAACACTACACCCATATCACCAAATGCCTAAAGCCCTTGCCGGAGAAATTCCATGGGCTCACCGATACCGAGGATCGTTATCGCCGGCGTTATCTTGATATGATCGTCAATGACGATTCGCGGAAGATTGCTTTGACTAGGCCCGCCATCGTCAAGGAGATCCGGCGTTATTGCGATGACCTTGGCTTCGTTGAGGTCGAGACCCCGGTCCTTTCGCCCATCGCCGGTGGGGCCTCGGCTCGGCCGTTCATCACCCATCACAACGCCTTAGACAAAGACTTCTACCTCCGGATCGCCACTGAGTTGAACCTCAAGAAGGCGATGATCGGGGGCATCGACCGGGTGTATGAAATCGGTCGGATCTTCCGAAATGAAGGCATCGATACCCGTCACAACCCGGAATTTACCACCATCGAGCTTTACCAAGCCTATGGCGACCTGCAGGATATGCGTCGTTGGGTAGAAGGGTTATTCAAATCCATCGCCGAGAAGGTTATCGGCTCTGACGTCGTCACCTGGGGTGAGCGGACCATCGATTTCTCCAAGCCTTTCGGCTGGGTCTCGATGACCGATGCCATCAAAGAGAAAACCGGCATCGACTTCACCAAGGAAATGAGCTTCGAGGAAGCGGTGGCTCTGGCCAAAGAGCACCATGTCGAACTGGAGAAGAGCTGGAATTCGGTTGGTTACATCATCCAAGCCTTCTTCGATGAATTCGTTGAGAAGGAACTCATCCAGCCGACCTTCATCCATACTTATCCGATCGAGGTCTCGCCTTTGACCAAGAAGACTGACGATCCTCGCTTCGTCGATCGGTTCGAGCTCTTCATCGGCGGCTTCGAATTCGGCAACGCCTATACCGAGCTTAACGATCCCTTCGATCAGAAAGAACGGTTCGAGGCCCAGCTGGCCGCGAAGAACCGGGGCGATGAAGAAGCCAACGACATCGACTTCTCTTTCCTTGACGCCATGCGTTATGGCATGCCGCCGGCCGGGGGCATCGGGGTTGGCATTGATCGTCTTTGCATGCTTTTCACCAATACTCAGAACATCCGGGAAGTCCTCTTGTTCCCGACGATGAAGGACGAGAAGTAAACAAAAAAGGCGAATCGACACCTTATTCGATTGACTGAGCCCCCTAGAAGCCATCGCTTCTTCGGGGTTTTTCCTTTTTTCGCGGAGATTTGCTGTTGCAACTTTTGGATAATTAATTGTAAATACATATGTGAGTAAAACTATGTCAAGGACTAAACCGATATCGGATCTGAATAACTATGCCGAGGTCCTGAATGACGTCTCGGCTGGAGTGCCGGTGGTCCTAATGGTAAGCGGTCGCGGACGTTATGTGATTATGGATATCGATGATTACGAAAAGGCGATGGCGGTCCTTAAGTTTTTTTGGTGAGTTATCCCGAGGCGAGAAATCCGCGCGAGAGAATGGGCGGACCGATATCGCGGAGGTCGAGAAAATGCTTGGGATCAATAACAATAGAAGTTGAACTCCTTAGGAACGGGGCAGGCTGCTGGCAAAAACTTTTTCTTTTTCCATTAGGTTTTTGCGGGCTTTCTTTTCAATCTGCGTACTTAATTTGCGAGGTTTGGAAAATAGTTAGTGATTCTTTTGAATTTGCCGGTTACATATTCAGTATCGGAGGTGAGGCCGAGACGGGAATTTGGCTGGTGGAAATTGATTGAACTAACCCCTTAACCCCTTTATAATTGCGTTCGCCCTTTTGAAGGAAAGGGGCACACGCTTCTATGGTCGCATGGAGACATCCAAGGCGATCCTTAGACCGAAACTAGGAGGTGCAATTCAATGGGAAAGTACGAAATCATGTACATCCTCTCCGCTGGGCTTGATGAAGCCGCCCGCAACGCGGAGATGGAGAAAGTCCACGGCATCCTGACCGCCAACAAGGCGACCATCCGGAATGTCAATGCCTGGGGCGTCCGCGAATTTGCCTATCCGATCAAAAAGCAAACCAAGGGTTTCTACGTCGTGCTCAAAGTCACGGCCGATGCCGCTTGCCTGAAAGAATTTGATCGGGTCTGCAAACTCGACAACCAAGTCATCCGTTTCCTCATCACCGTCGATAAAGACTAAAGAACAAACAGGAGGACTTATTTATGGTCAATAACGTTGTGCTCGTCGGCCGCCTTACCCGCGACCCTGAGACCCGTCGGACCTCGTCTGGGACCGCGGTGGCTTCCTTCACCATCGCCGTCGATGATTCCCGGAAAGGCCCTAATGGGGAAAAAGTCACCATCTTCATGCCGGTTTCCGTCTTCGGGAAAGCCGCCGATACCGTCGTCCAGTTCACCAAGAAGGGGAGTTTGGTCGGCGTCATTGGGCGTTTAACCCAACGGAAATATGTCCGCCGGACCGACAACGTCGAAGTCACCTCGACCGAAGTCGTCGCCAATCAGGTGGAATTCATGGAGCCGAAGTCGAAATCGGCCTCCGATTCCGGCTATGTCGCTGATGCCCCGAGCGCCGATGGCCCGTCCTCGCAAGTCGATGACGTTTCCGAAGTGAAGAATGAAGACACGCTGAATCTCGATTTGGCGGAAGACAATCTTCCCTTCTAATCATTACAAGAAAGAAAGGACCTACCTCAATGGCTTATAAGAAAATCCGTTCGCGCCGGAAGGTCTGCTACTTCAAGAAGAACAAGATCAAATACGTCGACTACAAAGACGTTGAGACCCTTCAGAAGTTCATCTCGCCCGATGGCAAGATCACTCCGCGCGCCATGACCGGCACCAGCGCCAAGTATCAACGGCAACTGGCCACCGCGATCAAGAATGCCCGTTTCATGGGCCTTCTCACCCAAGTCAAGTAATCGCGCTTAATACTTGTAGTTTCCCGGGCTCGATTGCTCCGGAAATCACAACAATAACCGTTCTCCATGGGCCTCATCGGCGAGGCCCTTTTCTTATGCCTTGGCGAATTGCCTAGCCTGCCAGAAATGCTTCCCAGGCAAGCCCGGATTGCTTCGTGGCAAGCCCGGATAAGCCAGACGGCGCCTGCGTTTTCCCTTCGCCCGGTTGCCTGGGCAAAGGATATTTTGGAAAAGCCGTTCGCGGATTGGGGGAGACGCGGCATGATCGCCCTAGAAGGGAGAAGATCGTAGTTTCGGGGACGGATGGCTCCGTGCGGCGACAATCGGCTAAGGCTCCCATCGGCCTTAACTAATGGCTAACATCCAAAGGACTCCCCAACCCGGAGTCCTTTTTACGCATATTTCCCTATTTTCAGCAGCATTCAGGCACTCCTAGAATCAAGCGCTGAATAAGATTGACACGAAATCTTTTGCTCCCTCCCACATGTGCGCTTAAAATGAGTCAGTTATCAAAGGACAGGAAAACTATGGCCAAGAAAGACGTTTACACCCTCAACAATGGTGACCTCTCGATCAACGATTTAAAGAAACGTGATTTGAAGAACCTGACGGAAATCAAGTTTGCTGGTGACAACAACGCCTTGTTCTGGCGCTTCTCGGCCGACATCCTGAACCCCGAAGCCGAAGTCATCGTCGACGATACCCATGAGGTCGTCTTCGTCAAGGACGGGATGCTGCTTGGTGTGTTCGGAGGGGGTCGTTATCCAGTCTTCGACTACAAGAAGGGGCTCTTCGGAGCTAAGAAGGTCGGGGCTTGCACCGTCGACCTTCTCTTCATCTCCAAGACCGCGCGCTTAAACGTTAAGTGGGGGACCACCTCCCCTTTTGCCTTTCGTGACGAACTGACCGATATCCTGGTTCACGTCCGGGCTTTTGGCGAATTCGAGGTTCGGGTTCACAATTCGAAGAAGTTCTATACTGAGTTAGTCGGGGCCGATAAGAATTTCTCCATCGAGGATTTGCAGCGCCGCCTTATGCAGCGGCTCCTTTCCTTCATTGAGCCAAGCATTTATCGGACGTTGAAGGAGAAGCACATCCCCTTCGAGGATATCGCCCTCTATAAACTTGACATCGCTGAAAGCCTCAAAAAACAATTGGCTGACATCTTTGCTTCCGACTATGGATTGGAAGTCTGTTCCTTTACGTTTGGCTCGATTTCTCCAAGCGAAGAGGAAATCGATTTGCTCGAGGCCAAACGGAAGGAAATCAAAGGCAACGAGCAATACAAGAAAGACGCGAAGGAAATCGCCGCCGAGCTCGAAAGGCTTGATGATAAGAATTTCGAACGGGAGAAGATCCTCCATTCGCTGAAGGCCGAAGATGCCGAAAAATACTATGACGTCCTGAAGACGCTTGGCTGGCCGGATGGCGATAAGCCAGAGCCGAAGAAGACGATGGTTTGCCCGGTTTGCCACGCCAAATACGGAAGCGAAATCAAATTCTGCCCCAATGACGGGGCGAAGCTCTTCGAGGACGGGATTTGCCCGTCTTGCCACAAGAAGGTTCCGGAGGGGGCGGCTTTTTGCCCCTATTGCGGCCATAAGCTGGGCTAATAGGAGGTCATGACCATGTTTTTCCGAAACAAGAATTCCCATTATAAAGAAGAAGTCAAGTCGCGGAACCGGCTGGGAGAGATTGCCGCCTCGATAAAGGTCCTCCTTGATCAAGTCAAAGGACAAGACGACAAAACCTACGACGAGTTGCGGACGTTCGCCGAGGAAATTAATGGTCTTTTCCCGCGGGCCGATGCCGAGAAAGAAGAAAAGAAAATCAAGAATTCCCTTGAGGATCTTTCAATCGAAATCAATCGGTCAATCAAGAAGGAGGATTTCGCCTCCGATAAACTGGCCTCAGCCCTTGAAGAGGTTGGCTTGGCCATATCCAAGAGGAAACACATGGTTGCTTCTTACTCCACCAAAGAGGAGAAGTTCTGATGTGGCCATTCCGGAAAAACCGTTATAAGAAGCTTAAGCGCGAGGAAGTGGTGGAAGCCATCATCGAGCTTGAGAATCGGGAAGAGGCCTTGGAAAAGGAAATCGCCGACTCGGCCGTTAAAGAGAAGGCTTTGCTTGCCAAGGGGCGGCAGGAAGCCAACCGCGATATCCGGTTGCTCTACGCGAAGAAAATCGAAGCCGGCAAGAAAGAACGGCAGGATCTGCTCCAACGTTCCCTCTACCTTTTATATAACCTCCAGCTTTTGAAGAAACTCAAAAGCGCCCTCGACGATAAGGAATTCATCCAAGCCACCTCGGATGTCTCCCTGATCGACCTTTTATCGGATCAGAAGAACCTCGCCAAGTTCCTCAATGGGGCCTTGCAGACCAAGGTCAAAGCCGAGGACATCATGACCAGCGCCGACGATGTCTTCAAGGAAGTGAGCGAAAGCTATACCCCGAACGAGAAGATATACGGGGTCAACGAGTCCGACGACCAGTTGCTTGCCATGTTCGAGGAAGCGGAGGAGGAACCGCGCCTCGATAGGGATGCTGAAGGAGGAAATACCGATGTCAATCTTTAAGTCCAAGGAAGAGAAAGAGTTCGAGAAGAAACTTGTGCTCAAGCGGACCATCGCCGAGATGGGGAAGCAATTGAAGAAACTCGAAGAGCAGAAGGACTTTTACCTCGAGAAGGCCAAAGAAGCCAAACTCCATGGCCTTGGCAATGAACTATCGTTGGCGGTCTCGGCCTTGAAAAGCGCCATGTCCCAGGAGAAGCGGATCCGGGAGATGAAGATCAATTTCGAGATCATGGTCTCCTTGAAGGACATGCTCAAGACCACTTCGGAATTCCTCAATGGCATGGCTTCCTTATCGAAGGACATGGTCAAGCTGACCGACGATAAGCAATTCGCCGAGGTGTCCAAGCAATTCAGCCTCGCCATGCATAGCGCCGAGAAGCAACAGGAACGGATGGAGATCTTCTTGGAGAACTCCAAGGATTCCTTCTCCTCCGTCTCCGACAAAGGCGATATCTCGACCAAAGACATCATGTCCTTGGTCAACGAGGGCTTAGGGCAAGATGGCCCGGCCGACGAGGTGGATTCGACCATGGCGGAAATCGAAAGCAAACTGCAGAAAAATGGATGATGCTTTCTTGATGGAGAAATACGACCACTATTTTCGCCTGGCCAAGAAAAGCGAGGCGGAAGGTGACGCCGAATCGGCCAAAAGGAATTATTACCTGGCGGCCAAAGAACTCCTTTTAGCAAGCAAAAACGCGACGCCCGAACTCAAAAAAGCCCGCATAAGCAAGGCCAATCGGCTGAATCGCTATGCCGATGAGCTGAACGCCCCTCGGCGGAAGGCACCCGCCCCCTCCGCCTCTAACGAAGAGGACGCCAAGCCATTCCAGTGCGTTCCGGCCCCCGACGTCTCCTTCGATGACATCGTCGGCCTCGAGGAAGCCAAACGCGAGATCAAGGTCGCGATGATCTATCCGCTTCTATATCCGGAGAAATACCAACTCTACCGCAAAGCCAGCGGCGGGGGCATTTTGCTCTATGGCCCGCCGGGGACCGGGAAGACGATGCTCGCCAAAGCCGTCGCCCACGAAGTCCAAGCCAAATTCTACTTAGTCCGTTCCTCCGACATCGTCTCCAAATGGGTGGGGGAATCGGAGAAGAACATCGCCGCCTTGTTCGCCTCCATCGGCAAAGAGGAACGGAGCATCATCTTCATCGATGAGATGGATACCCTCTTCGCCTCTAGGGGGCAGGATATCCATAATGACCGCCGGGTCAATGAGTTCCTCCAGCAAATCGATGGTTTCACCGGCAAGAACCCCAATCTATTGTTATTGGGTTCGACCAACAAGCCCTGGAGCATTGACAACGCTGCCCTCCGAAGCGGCCGCTTCTCAACCAAGATCTATATCCGCTTGCCCAATTTCCTTGAGCGGCGGGCGATGTTCGAACGGATTCTCGCCGGTCTGCCGATTGACGAGGACGTCGACCTCGACCGGCTGGCCAGCCTTACCAACAATTTCTCCGGGGCTGATATCGCCTTGGTCTGCGACAAAGCCAAGGAACGCCCGCTGCTGGCCTCCTTCTCCTCCGAAGTCGTCATCAACGTGGTGATGGATGATTTTTTGAAGGAAATCCACGAGGTCAGGCAGCATATCGACCTTTCCGATATCCGCCGTTACGAGAAATACGCCGGGGTCCATAGTCAAGAGCTCGAAGGCGATTCCTTGGATGAGATCGCGGTTCAGAACAAGGTGTTCGAATACGCGGACGGACGCCAGTACCAACTGGAATTCAGACTCGGCGGCCTCCATAACCAAGTCTATTTGTCGATCGCTGGGCGACGGGTCAACATGACCAAGAACGCCAACCATTACGTCAGCGAGCCCTTTTCGCTGGAAAAGCCCGGCCGTTATCAAGTTGATGTCTACGATAAGACCTGGATTGGGTCGTTCCTGATCCAGGCGAAGGAAACTGTGCAAACGGAGGTTAATCCATGAGCGACAACATAATCCGCTGCAGCCACTGCGGCGCCGCCCTTGATCCGATGAAGGCCGCCAAAGGCTTTGTCCGCTGCGATTACTGCCAATCAATCAACCCCCTTCTTAACGTCGATGAAGAGGGCAGCGGTATTCTCAATACCATCTATAAACGGCGGAATGAACTCAAATTCGACGATTGCGAGGACACGATCGATTCTTGGATCCCGAAACTGAAGTCCGACCCCGAGGCCAATGGTCCTTTCCTGGCCGAACTCTATTTTCAGAAGTTCCTCTGCAACTATGGCATCATCTACGTTGACGAAGACGGAAACTCAACCGAGAAACCGACCCTCAATCGCCTTTCCGAACGGAGCTGCTTCGACGATTCCAACCTGCAGGAGGCCTTCAAGTACGCGAACGCCGATCAAAAGGATAGTTATGAAAGGGCGGCGCAGGAAATCGACGATATCCGAAAGCTGGCCTGCGAGAAGCTTTCGACCGAAGAACCCTACGATGTCTTCCTCTCTTTGAAAGTCAAAACGTTGGACGGCAAGGGCTATACCGTCGATAACCAACGGGCTAAGGAAATTTACGATCAGTTGACCGCCGCCGGTTATCGGGTGTTCTATTCCGAGATGACGCTGAAGCAAAAGGTCGGGGCGGAATATGAGCCGATCATCTACCATGCTTTATCGACCGCCCCGGTGTTCTTGTTGCTTTGCACCGACGATGTCGACAACATCCTCCAGCCCTGGGTTCAAAACGAGTGGTCCCGTTATCTTAAGCGGGTACAGGAAAGCGAAGACGACTTGGCCCTTATCCCGGTCATCACCGATAAGGTCGATATCTCCGCCCTTCCGGCTAAACTGAAGAAATTCCAGGCTTTGAAATACGATCCTCAATTCTGGCCGTCGCTAGAGAAGATCCTACGGACCACCATTAAGCGGAACGTCGGCTTCACGGCCAAGAAAAAGGACGTCAAAATCGACATCAAGCCGATTCAGGTCGTGGAGAAGAAAATCGAGAAGACGATCTTCGGCGGCAAGAAAGAGAAAATCGTCATCCCCGCCAACGACGAGACCCGGCTCAAGCGCATCCAAGGCGAAATGTCCTCGATGGTGTCGGCCAAAAATCAGCGAAAGAAGAAAAAAGCCGCCCGTTATCGGGAACAATCGCTTAATGACCTTCAGACCTTATTGAAAGTCAATGATCGTTATTACCTCGCCTATTGGACTTTATATCTTTTGCTGAATGACATCGCCAATGATGGCAAACTATCCGAAACCTCTTTTAGCCTGACCGCCGAGGATCTGTCTGTCCTCGATAAGTGCTTTGCCTTGGCGCCGCAGGAATTCGTCGAGGAGAAATTGAACTTGCTCCGTAAGCAGTTTGACCATTCGATTTACGATCCGTCCTTCGCCTCGGCCCTCCCGTTATACGAATTCCTCCTAAAATACGTCAACGAGAAAGGCGAGATCGAGCTGGCCTATAACTTTGAGAACGCCGTGGCCCAGCATATTTCCAATAGTCGTGACAAAAAGTCCAAGAACCTTGAATCCTCGGTCGATAAAGTCAGCGAAATCGTCTATGGCGTGTTGACCAAAGGCGGGACCGAAAGGGTCGTCTCCTATTACGATCACCTCGCGACCACTTACCGCAATGTCGGGAACTTCGCGGCTTCGGGGCAATACGTGAAGAAGGCCTTGGAATTATTCGAAGCCGATCCGACTGCCTTATGGAACCAACTGCTCAATAAGTACAAAATCTCCAGCAACGATAATCTGGCGAAGTTGCTCAAGAACCCCCGCGAGGTGTATTTGACCGTCGAGAAGATGCTCAAAGGCGGCTACCGGATTGAGAATCTGCACCAGAACCGGCGGAACTACGTCACCCGGATCATCAACCTCTGCATCGATTATCTAAAGTTTAATGCCAAGAGCTCCTATCTCCTGTTCAAGGAGGTCGTCCAAGTCATCCCCAATGCCAAGGAATATATGGATGACGAGGAATTCAACGAGTATTTTTACCAAATCGTCAGCGATTACGCCACGCGGAACCTCTGGGTTGGGCGATATAAGGAAGCGAAGGAGTTCGCGGAGCTCTTGATCGCCAACAACCTCCAGACCCCGGAGACTTATTGGATATTGCTCAAAGCGGGGTTGAAGAAGCCAACCAACTTCGATCTTTTGATGATCGATGAGAACCACGACTTCCAAATGGGCAAGTCGAAGACCGACTACGACAATATTATCGCCGCCAGCCAAGCCTATGACGATGCCAATTCCGGCAAGAAAAACAGCAAAGCCGAAGCTTTTTCGTGGACGGCAGCCAACGATGATTTCCATGCTTTGTGGGATCGGATCGCCACCGAACGCCGAAGCACCCGTTCCCTGATTATCAAAACGCTTAAGGAAGCCAAAAAATATTTCCTCACCGTCTTCAGCGGCGGGGAAAGCGAATCGATCCAATATCTTTCCTCTTTGGTCAACGAAAGCACCGACGACTTGTTCACGGCCTTAAGCAATATTCGGAGCGAGTTCTATGGCAAGGCCAATTCCTTTGGCGATTCCCTGAGGGGCTCGAAGCGGGGCAATAAGAAAAACAGCGTCGATTCGAAATACAAGAAGAAGCAATTTGTCTCGCTGGCGAATTCGCGATTCAGCCCCAAAATCGCCGCCTTCACTTTATTCGCGCTCGCGGCCCCGTTGATGTTCCTATTATTAAGTTATTTCAACGTTAATGTCGGGATAGCCAATGCCTATATCAGCTTGTTCGTCGTCATCCCGTTAGGGCTGCTTTGGACCCTCGTTTACAAAAAGGCGTATCAAGTCAAGTTGCCGCTCGTCCGAAAGATCTTCCCGTTGCTCGCCACGGCCGTTTTCGCCGCTTTGCCTTTCCTTCTTTTGAAAGAAGACCTCATGGAGAGCACAAAGTTTGTCTTGGTCGAGTATCTGCCGATGATTGCCAGCATTCTCTTGGGGCTCGTTTACCTGTTTGAGAACCACTGGGTGCTGGCCTCCCGCAGCCCGCGTAATTCGATCCTCGCCATAATCGGCATCGCCGGTTCGATCGCTTTGACCTATGTTTTCCGGCTTGACCCCGATTCGTATTACTCTTTGCTCTATAACTACCATTTCCCCGGATTATAAGGAGGCCCAACCATGAAAAAATCCCTTTATCTTTGCTTTTCCCTCCTATCGTTAGGCATCTTCGCCTGCTCCCAAACCCATGAATACGATGGTATCGACATGACCGATATCGTCCGTTATGCCAGCCGCTCCAGTTATTTCTTTGGATTTGATGGCTGGGCTAACGTCTATCCCTATCTTCCAACCACCGGGGCGACCCTCGAGGGTTACAGTTTCCCTGAATACAACGGCGTGAACTATGCGCGGCTTTGTTATAAGGTCGACGGATCGACGACCACCATTTACCGGGTCAATGTCTCCGAGAATAAATATGTCTTCAATAATTCCGGCGTGTTCCAGGAAGTCATGGAAGTGCCGACGACCACCAACCCCATCCACATCTATGATGATATGCCCTTGGCGGCCATCGACACCGGCAATAAATACGCCCTATTCACCACGACAGGGACCGATCTGAACGTGGAGATTGAGAATTTGGGCGATGTTTCGTGCAGCTTTAGCAATGATTTGGTCTATGCCCACGTCATCAACCGGGAAAACCCCGGCTTCGAGAACGATGTCTTCCTAAGCAACTCCAGCGACTATGTCAATGGCGATGGTTTCAGGAACGTTTATCGGCTGGGCAAGACCACTTCGAACAATCCTTCCTATTGGCCGGAAGCCGCCGTGACCGACGATTATCTCCTTTATCGTTTCTCTTCTGCCATTAAATATGACGGCTATGTCTATTGCAAAGACGGGCAGATCAGTTACTATCCTTCCGCCGGTTCATCAGCCGATAAATACGATATTCTGAGTGAGGACTGCTTCTCCAAGGAAATGCTAGCTTGCGAGAGGCTGCATTACCTCGTTTTGCCCAGCGAGGCGGCCCTTTCGGTCCTTCTGACCGGCTATGACGCAGAGAGGTCCATCCAACGCACTGAGCTCTTTGTCCTGAAAGATAACGGCAAAACCTCAACCACCCCTTTTGCGCCGATCTATTTCGAAGCGGGGGCTACGGTCGATTATCACTATGGCCAGGTTCCGGACTTCTTCCATTCGACCCAAGCCATCAGCTCTTCTTCCTTCCCTGGCTATAAACTTGGCCCGGATGGGAGCGTCGACCGGAGCCAAAGCTTCGTCTTCTCCGTGACTGAGGATGGGAAGATAGGCTATTTAGCTGATTCCGAAGACAATAGTTCCGGCCTTTCGGTCGATGACATTGATAAATTCTACCTCATTGAGCCCGATCAACACGATGCGATGTTGGGAGTCGACGAGGACAGCGGGAAGGCCATGCTGTTTTACTTTGAGCGGCGACAGACGCATCTGTTCAAATCCCCAACCCTCATTTACCAAAGCGCCGTTATCGACGATTTCGATGAGATCGTGATCAACAACAGTTCCACTTTCGCCTATAAGACCAAGGAAGGCAAATACCATATCTGTTCTGGCGATGCTTCCGATTTGCTGGAAAAAGAATACCTTGGGCTGACCCGGTTCAGCACCAATGGATCCAGTCAGTCAAGGAAAATTGCTCGAGCGGTTGGCAACGCCGTCGGGGACTTCTGTGTCGAGGGGTACGAAGATTACATTTTCCGCGGCGAATTCATCGATGCCTTCAATATCTGCTCCTTGATGATCGATAATGACAACAAGGTCTATACCTTAATGACCTTGGCCAAGAAGAAGAAACCCCTTCAGCTGCCGACCGACCATGGAGCGGTCCGGACGTTGGACTTCATTACGCGGTTGAATGTCGGCTGGTTTCAATTCAAGGTGACCTATCTTGACGGGGTGTCTGATTATCTATCGATCCACCCGTGATTGGTTCGTCAGTACGCTTTTCTAAGTTCGCATAAAATCTAATAATAGAATTGCTTTAGGTTAGGCTGTTTTCGGGTTTCGCTAGGAAAGATTTGGATACTCAAGTGTCACAAATTCAAAATTTTTCCGATTTTGTGACACTTAACGTATTCTGTCCTGATTCCTTCAGAGGGCTGGTGCCTACTGATGTATTTTTTGCTTACAATTTTTCAAAATCCGCATTTGATCGAAGAAAAATCCGCCTTCTACGGTTCGTGGAACGGTTTCCCATTTAACTTTTCGACCACTTTATTAAACTAATGGCATGGACAACATCGCGATTGGCAATTACTTAATCAAACTCCGGGAGAAAGCCGGCTATACCCAGACGGAAGTCGGGAACCTAATCGGGGTTAGCAACAAGACCATCTCCAAATGGGAATGTGGGGATGGCCTCCCTAATTACGATTCACTTTTGGCATTGGCCTCTTTGTATCACGTCTCGGTTGACGAGATATTGCAGGCCGGCGCCAGTGAACGGAAAATCGAAGCTCCGAGATCCAAGGAGACGCCAATCGCCTATTTGATTATGGAAATCATTGCCGTGGCGGTTATGGGCTTATTTGGAATCCTGTTCTTATCCTTGGGTTCAATCATCGATGTTCGGGTATCCTTTGCCTTATCCCTTGTTTCTTTGGCGGCCGGGCTCTCACTCCATTTGGTGGCGCTTCGGCTATATGGTTGTTGTGACGGCCGCATCAAGATGCTGGAAGCCTTTAACCACGGTTTGGTCTTCCTGGCCTTCGTCGATGTCATGACCTGTTTCTCCACCGTTTGGTTTTGGGATTTTGGCGGCTCTTTGACCATTGGGGTTGATTATCTGCTTATTTCCTTCTTCTTGATGGGAATGCTCCCTGCGGGATTGATCGCCGGTTTATTCGCCTATGGGTTCAGCAAAGGCAATTCCTTCGGGGAGAACGTCTCGGAGTATGGTCGCTTTATCATCGGGGGCTTTCTAGCCGGTACCGCCATCCTTCTATTGGTCCTCCTTATTCCTTTCTTTCAAGATGGAAGGAATGGGGCGGGCATCTATTCCCTCATCGTCTTGCTCATCACCATTGCCGGCTCCGTCCTTTGCTTTATTAAGGATGCCTTCTTCGATTATCTTTTCAGCCTCTTGCTGTTGCTCCTTTGCTTCATCGGCATCTTTGCCACCCAAAATAATTGGACCATCTATTCGTCTGGTTTCATATTGGCCACCATAGAGTCAGCCGCCTTATTCGGGCTGCGATTCCTATCAAAAATCGGCCGTTGACTCTTTATCTTTTTTAAGCCGTTTATATATTTGCTCGTCGGAAAGAAAAGAAAGTCAGTCTCGTTCAAAAGAACAATCCAGTGTCATTACTTCGAAATTAAATCGGGCGAAGCGGTTATATCGCGACCAAGGAAAATTCATTGAGGAAATGTTATGAAAATACTTGATCAAAATGGCTTACTGCTCTGTGGCTATCAAGGAAAAATTTTCGAAGCTTCTGTTGAACTTCCTTGCTCCTCAAAGGTCTTTCTTCGTCGCTTCATCTATTCTAAATGGACGATGGATATCTTTGATGAAAACGATTCTGACGAGCTAACGCTGCAGCCAATCGATTGTTTTAAAGCTATCGAAAGGCAATATGGTCCTTTTCATTACGGGAAAGCGAAGTATTCCCCTTTGGCGATGCATTGGTTAGGTTATATTACTAGGGCCATATCCGTTAACTTCAAACTAAGTACTCGGGAAGTGAACCGTTTCTTTCCGTTCAACGAAATTATTAATAATTATTATGTCTATCATATCTTTAGCATCGAGATGGCGATTGAACGGCTGATGGAGGACCGGGGATATACCCCGAAGGACTTCGACATCAATGAACGGTTTAAGAAAGCCTATCGGGAACGGATGATCGCCTTAGGCATCTTCAAACCGGTTGCTCCGGACAAGAAATAACGCAAATCCTGAACAATTTATCCGATATTGGAAATAGGTGGAACAAACGGCAAAGATAAGGTTGTTTAGGCTGGTCGAGGTGAGGATAATAGCCCGATGGGAAGATATCCCTGAGGTCGATTATGAAGACATCCACAAAATTCCTGCTGGCCATCTTCGGCTTAACAGGATTAAGCGGCGCCGCGTTATCGGCGATTTCCGTTAAGGAGGCGGTGGATCCCGAAGCCATCACCCCGGTCGATGCCGCCGCTTCAGCTTGGGCGGGGCTTGATTACTCTTCCTATGGTAAAGACTTCCAAATGCAACTGGAGGATCTGATTTATGCCTCTGGCCATAAGACCATCAGCTATAAGCAAAATAACGAGGTCTTGAAGAAGTCTGATGCCTCTCCGATTAAATCCAATGCCGTCGTCCCTTTCTATCATTCGGACGACGACTATACGACCAGCTTCAATAAAGAGCATACCTGGCCCAATTCCCGCGGAACCGGGGAGTCGGGCCCGGGCTCGGATCCCCACATGCTGCGCCCGACCATCAGCAGCGAGAATTCATCCCGTGGTAATGATTTTTATGGCCCGGACGGGAACCGGCAATGGGACCCCGGCAGCTTAGGCTTCGAAGGGGCGCGAGGCGAAGCTGCCCGGATCATCTTCTACGTCGCCACCCGTTATTACGATCGGAACCTAGTTCTGTCGAATAACCCCAACGATAACTGGAACTCCATAAAATCGATGGGGACCTTGAAATACCTCGTCCAGTGGAACAACCAATATCCGGTTACCGACACCGAAAGGCGGCGGAACGACTACCTTGACCAAGCCGGCTTTGGTCGGAACCCCTTCATCGATAACCCGGATTTGGTCAATTACATCTATGACGTAAACGACTACCGCAAAACGCCTTATCAAGGTAGCGGGACTGCCGGCGATGGCGTTTATATCTCCGTCTCGCCTTCAGAACTCTCTTTGCCAGTCGGGGAGGAGAAGAACTTCACCGTCTCTATCTCCGGGGCGGAAGCGGATACCCTCCAGGTTTATTCCTACGATACTTCGGTCGCGACCGTGACTCCCGTCTCGGATACCGAATATCGGGTCAGTGCCATCGGCAAAGGAAAAACCTCGATCTTCGTTTCCTCTTATGAGGACGCAAGCGCCACCGCGACCTGTTCGGTTGAGGTTTATGACCCGAGTGAACCGGTCGAAGGCGATTCTGAGATTGAGTTGACCGTCTCCAGTATGAACCTTGGGGCTTATAGCAAGGAAGACGCGACCGTTGAGGTTGGCGGCGTCCCCTTTGGCTATAACACCGTCGGCGTCTATAGCGACGGAAACATCCAAATGAAGAGTAAAGCGGGGATGATTTGGAATGAGGCCGACAATGGGCGGATCGTCTCCATCGAAATGGCTTACACCAAAGGGGACGGGAACCTATCCTGCTACTTCGGCGATACGCTGAAGCCGACTTCCAATAAGGTCAGCTCGAGCAATGCCAACGGGGTCTATACCTATCGTCCGAACGGCGATTTCGCTTATTTTTTGCTGAAAAATGAATCAGGCAACGTCGCCAATCTCGATTACATCAAAATCAATTTCGCGGTCAAAGAGGATAAGCCGGCGGTTGAATCGATTTCTTTGTCCCCGTCAGCTTTGTCTTTGAAGGTTGGTGAGAAGGGCAATCTGACTGCCTCCGTTTTGCCTGCGAATGCCGACAAGACCCTGACTTGGGCCAGCTCCGACGAACGGGTGGCGACGGTGGAAGGCAATGGCTTAGTGACCGCCGTTTCAGCCGGGACAGCGACGATAACCGCCACCGCGGAGAATGGAATCAAAGGCCAAGCGACCATCAACGTCGAAGGCGTTATCAAGCCTACCGAAGTCCGGTTGTCCCCAGCAAATCTGGAGTTGAATATCGGGGACGATTATTTATTAGAGACCACCGTCTTGCCCGAAGAGGCTGAGCAATCGGTCACTTATGTTTCCAGCAACGACAACGTCGCCAGCGTTTCCGCCTCTGGCTCAGTCCAAGCCCACGCCTCTGGGAACGTCACCATCACCGCCACCTCGACCGCCGACCCGAGCCTTTCGGCCTCGATCAACGTCACGGTCAATAGCCCGGTCGAATCCTGCGAGATTAAGCTTCCTTCGGCTACCCTGTCTTTAAAGCCCAACGAAAGCGTCTATTTCCCGGTTGAGGTCACCCCGGAAAATGCCGCGCTTAAGGTAGAGGCCGACCATCCTGAAATCGCTCGTTTTAGTGAGAACCGGATCTATGCTTCCGCGGCTGGCCAATCGCTTATCACCTTCACGATTGAAGGGACCGATTGTTCCGCTTCCTGCTTAGTCACGGTGGAGGAACCGGTCATCGAGGAGCCGGATGAACCCGATACTCCGGATGAGCCGGATATCCCAGATGTGCCGGACACCCCCGATGTGCCTGATGCTCCGGAGGAACCGAGCGAACCAGAAGAAACGGAAGTCGAGCTTACCGCCTTCGATATTCAGTTCAAGGGGACCGGAATCAGTAAAGGCGGTGACACCCTTATTCTTCGGCCCGGCGCCTCGGCGACCTTCGAAATAACTGAGCCTCATAACCGGATTGGCCTCCATAGTTCCGACCCGTTGAAACTATCAGATGGCTCAGACAGCAATCAATTAGTAGACCGGGAATATAGTCTTGACGATGGTTACTATATTTACGAGGCGACCGATTGCCGTTACTTCAGGATTGAGAATCCGGGAACGGAGGAAATTACGGTCGATGCCATCGTCTTCTACGATGATTCGAAAGCCGGATGCGCTGGCTCGATCGCCGGTTCGGTCGGGGCGGCTTCTATTGCTTTCCTTGGTCTATCGGCCGTATTCTTTGTCCGGAAGAAAAAATATGCTTAATGCTTTGTTAGCCACTTCGACCATCATCGGCATTATCGCGGTCATCGCGGTCATCGCCATCACTATCGCCGTCTGCTTCTATATTCTTTCGCCCCATGACAATGGGGGAAACAAGAAAGACGAATAGAAGTTATAGCCCTGCCGCTTGAAGGCGGGGCATTTCTTTTCTTGATTAGATCGCTGACTGGGTCAAAAATAATTTGCTATGAAAAAACTACCGTTGTTTATCGCGAGCTTGACCCTCGGACTGGGAATGCTGGGGGTCGGAGTCGCCTCTTATGTCTCCATCGCCCCTGAACCTGTCCTCGCCTGGAGCGGAACCCAAACCTCGACCGAGGGCAATTACTATGAATCGGCCCGGGGATTAAAGGGAGAGGCCCTAGTCGATGAGCTTCACGATATCATCCAAGGAGCGAATACCGATTACGATTGGTATCGTTTTGAGGCGGCCGATGAATACGAAGGCGATTCCTCGAAAATCATCGCTATTTATTCCCGAGAAGGTTTTGACAAAGATGACCACGTCAGTGGGTCAAAGGGCTGGAACCGGGAGCACGTTTATCCCCAATCGAAACTAAGTGGGGCTCCCAAAGACGACAACCATATGATTTTTGCCTCGGACAATAAGGTCAATGGCGTTCGGGGCAATCATCGGCTCGGGTTAGTCTCTAACCACGATAAACCGGTTATTGATTCCAACGGGAAAGCCACCGATTGCTATTCCTCCGGTTCGGTCTTTGAGCCTTGCGATGAGGCCAAAGGGGAAGTGGCCCGGGCGACGATGTATGCCTACGTTATGTACGATCTCTCGATCACCGGCAACTTCACCTCCCTTGATCTTTGCCTCCAATGGCACGAGCAATTCCCGGTCAGCAATCGCGAAATCTATCGCAACAATACCGTCTACCGTTATCAAAAGAACCGCAATCCCTTTGTCGATCATCCGGAATTCGCCGATATGATCTTCGACTCGACCTATGATGGCGAAGGGGCTTTGGATGATCCCGATGGCAGCGGCTCCGTTGTCGATCCTGATCCTGATTACGTGCCCGTCACTTCCGTCAACGTCGCCCAATCGACGGTCGAGCTCGATGTCGGGGAAACCTACCTTCCCGAATACACCGTCTTTCCGTCTAACGCGACCGACAAGACCGTCAAGGCTTCCTCTTCCAATACTCAAATTGCCTCAGCCTATGCCGATGGCTCGGTTTTGGCTAACGCTGAGGGAAGTGCCGTCATTACCTTAACCTCGGTCGATGGCCCTTCGACCACCTTTACCGTCAACGTCGTCGATCCGGCCAAACCCGATGATTCCTCCAGCCTCCCGCCCGATGAATCCTCGAGTGTTCCTCCCGTTGATTCCTCCGAGGACAGCGCTTCTACTCCCGTCGATAGCAGCACGCCCTCCGACACCTCGGACAACACCTCCGAATCCGATTCGGGCAAGCGGGGCTGCGCTGGTTCCATCTATGGCTCCATCGGGGCGGCCGGCATCGCTTTCTTAGGCTTAGCCATCCTCTTTGTTGTTCGGAAAAAGAGCCTTAAGCGTTAACCTGCCTAGGCTAGAATAGCCTACTTGGGTATAATAGCCGCATGCTCCATCAGTCTCCTTCCACCTCCATCACGGCCACCCCGGCCCCGAAAACCATCAAGAAGCGGACCCATAAGAGCCCCTTCTCCTCGACTGAGGCCTTGCGGAAGATCCGCATCGCCAGTTTTGCTTTGGGTTTGGCGGAAATCGTCATAATCGCCGTCACCGCCATCCTTTACCATTACAACATCCCCGCCGGATTCGTTGAGAACATGAATCCGTGGTATTGGATGCTCTTCGTCGCCATCATCGCCGCGATCGACTTGCTTTTCCTTTGGTTCGCCGTGGCCAAGATGACCAAGATCCGGCATCGCTCGGACTTAGACGCCGCCTCAGTCATCGGCAATGACGTCCAGGAAGCCTATAAGTTCGGGGAGATCGGCTTAGCCGTCACCGATGATCAAGGGACCGTCATCTGGACCAACTCTTTCTTTAGAGAACGTTCCTTGGATCTATTAGACCAGAACATCTTCGATTGGGAGCCGAAGTTAAAAAGCTTCAACGATGCCAATTTACCCAGTGACTTCCGGGTTGATTTCGACTGCGGCGGTTTCTTCTTCTCGGCCCGTTATCTGCCTGACGCCAAACTGTTCATCTTCCGCGACTTAACCGATTACCACACCATCGAGACCACTTCCGAAGCTCAACGGTTAGTCATCGGCTTCTTAATGATCGATAACTATGACGAGAAGTTCGAACGAAGTGAGGAAGGGAACTCAGACGTTCTTACCAACGTCCGCCAAGCCATCATCGAATACGGAAAGGATCACGATATCTGCTTACGGCGTTATCGGTCGGATTCCTACTTCTTGGTATGTCATTATTCCGCGCTTGACCAGATCATTAAGGATGACTTCTCGATTTTAAAGAAAGTCCGGCAAGCGGGGGAAGGGCAAAACTTCGTCCCGACTCTTTCGATCGGCATCGCTTATGGGATGGATATCGTTAATCGTTTATCGGAAATGGCGACCAACGCCTTGAACATCGCCATGTCGCGCGGCGGCGACCAGGCGGTCGTGGCCAAGGTCGGCGATGAATTGCAGTTCTTCGGCGGCAAGACCCCCTCGATTGAAAATACCAACCGGGTTCAGTTCCGTTCCTTGGCCGATTCGGTCATCTCCCTTATTCGGAATGCCCCTTTGGTCATCGTCTCCGGCCATACCCGGATGGACATGGATGCCTTTGGGGCCTGCTTAGGGATCTATGCCATCTGCCAGCACGTCGGCAAGCCCTGCCGGATCGTCTATGACATGAAGGAGACTGAGATCAAGACCAGGTCCGCCATCCAATCGGTGTTCGGCAAGAACTTCGAGAAAATGTCGATCTCGCCAAGTGAAGCCGCCGAAAGGGTCCGCTCCTCGACCCTCTTCATCGTCGTCGACGTCGGGGTCCCGGAAAACGTCATGGGCAAATTGGCTCTCGAGAAAGCGGCCAAGGTCGTGGTCATCGACCATCACCGGCCCGGCGACAAAACCATTCTCAAGCCGATTCTCAACCATACCGATTCCAGCGCTTCCTCGACCTGCGAGATCATCGCCGAGATGCTCCATTACGCCAATGGGCCGCGAATCGAGGTCAGCCCGACCATCGCTACCTTCATGCTTTCCGGCATGTTCCTCGATACTAACTTCTTCAAATCCCAGTCGACCGGGGCCCGGACCTTTGAAGCGGCCGAGATCCTCAAAGGCTATGGGGCCGACAATATCGCTGCCGATGGGTATCTGAAGGACGAATTCGAGGAATACGCCTACATCGCCATGCTCTCGTCGACCGTTAAGACACCGGAGATGGGGGTCGTCTATTGCTGCGCTTCCGATGATGATAAGCCGATCGATGATGTTACCATCTCAAAGCTAGCCAACTACTATATGAACGCCAAGGGGGTCAATGCGTCCTTCGCCATCGGGCGCATCTCCGCCAAAGCGGTTAAAATATCCGGGCGGAGCGATGGGACGATCAACGTCCAGTATCTGCTCGAGAAACTTGGCGGTGGGGGCCACTTCACCATGGCCGCCGCCATCTTGACGGACATCACCCCGTCGGCCGCCGCCGATCGGCTGGAGGATGTCTTAAAGAACCATCTTGATCAAGCACGGGCCGCCAATGTGCCCGAAGGAGGAATCTGATAAATGAAAGTCATCTTATTGTCCGATGTGAAAAAACTCGGGAAGAAAGGCGAGACCGTCGAGGTATCCGACGGGTATGGCGCCAACTATTTGATCCCGCGGGGCTTAGCCGTCTCCTCCACCGTCGCGAGCCAAAAGGAATTAGCCAAGCAAAACGCCGCCGAAGAAGCGAGGCAAAAGCAACTCAAAGCCGAAGCGGAGGAACTGGCCAAGCGGCTGGAGCATATCAACGTCGAGTTCAAAGCCAAAGTCGGCTCCGACGGGCGGATGTTCGGCTCCATCTCCCCGAAGGAAATCGAGGAGGGGATGCTCAAGCAATGGGGCATCAAGATCGATAAGCGGAAGTTCCTTGATAAGTACCCCGCGAACGCCTTAGGCTATACCCGTCTTAAAATCGAACTTTACCACGGCTTGGAAGGAACGGTCGTCGGGACGGTCAACGTCCATATCTCCGAGGAGAAGTGATGGCTAAGGTCATTTCCTTACCTTCCAATATCGAGGCCGAGCGCTCGGTCTTAGGGGCGATGCTCATTTCCCCCGAAGCGGCCTCCATCGCCATCGGGTCGCTGGAGGAAAAGGACTTTTCCGGCGTCGACATGCGGAATAACCTCGTCTTCCGGGCGATGAACGAATTGGCCCTTTCGGGCAAGCCGATCGATCCCCAGACGGTCAATGATCAGCTGGTGGCGATGAAGCTCGATTCCGAGGTGGAGATCAGCTATCTCCTCGATTTGATGAACACGGCGATTTTCCCACAGAACATCGATAACTATATCGATATGGTCCATGAGCAATCGGTTTTGCGGCAATTGCTGATCGAGTGCTCAAAGATTCAAGATGAATATTCCAAAGGGGTTCCGAATATCGGGGATTTCATCCTCCAAAGCAACGACGCCATCTCCCGCATCGCCCAGCAACGGCGGACCGCCGGGATGAAGTCGGCTAAGGAAGTGGCTAAGGAAGTCAACGACGAATTGGCCTCCTCCACCGCCGGCTCAATCGATACCCTGACCGGGGTCGATACGGGCTTTAAGAAACTCAACTCCTATACCCATGGCTGGCAAAAAGGGGATTTGATCATCTTGGCTGCCCGGCCATCGGTTGGGAAAACCGCCCTCGGGATGAACTTCGCCTATAACGCCGCGATCCGAGGCTTGCCGGTCGCTTTCTTCTCCCTTGAGATGAGCGCCCCTTCAATCATGAAACGGCTTTTAGCCTGTGCCTCCGGGGTGGCCAACGACAAGATCCAAACCGGTTTCCTCAGCGCCCAAGAAAAGACCCGGATCAAGGCCGCGATCGACGATATTTCGAAGACCAAACTCTTCATCGACGACACCCCGAACTGCAAACTCGGGGACATCATGTCCAACGCGACCAAACTGAAGAACACCTATCCGGATTTGGGACTGATCGTCATCGATTACCTTGGCCGGATTCGCTTGACTGACCGAATCGGGGCGACTGATCGCCGGGAGCAGGAAGTCGGTCTTATCTCCGGCCAATTAAAGCAATTGGCCCGAACTTTGAACGTCCCGGTCATTTGCCTTTGTCAACTTAACCGGGGTGTCGAAGACAACAACTCCAAGATCCCTTCTTTATCCAACCTTCGCGAATCGGGCTCGATTGAGGCCGACGCCGATATCGTTATGCTGTTATACCGGGCCGACTATTACACCGCGGTCGGGCAATCGCTTAACAAGAAAGGGTTCAAGAAAGATGAGGACAACAGCCCGGAGAAAGACGGGAAGAAAGACACCGGGACCTCAATCGTCCAATGTATCGTGGCCAAGAACCGGAACGGGAAGGTCGGGACGGTCGATTTGATGTTCGAACGGTCTCTTTCCCGTTTCGATAACCCCTCGCTCGAATATCAAGAGGCGATGGCGGCCCAGCGGGCCTTAGAAGGCGAATGATCAAGATCGCGTTCCTCGGCAGTGGGTCCAAGGGCAACGCCACCTTAATAAGCGACGGCGTCTCTTTGATCTTAATCGACATGGGTCTTACCAAGGCGCGGCTAGTCGATGGCTGCGCCCTTTTCGCTAAACAATTGAAAGATATCGACGCCGCCTTCTTCACCCATAACCATAATGACCATCTCTCGGGTCATAAGTACCTTCCAAAGGAACTGAAGGTCTATGCCTCGTTTGATTTTAAAGAGCCCCCGTCCGCCTCTTTAATCAAGGCGGGGGACAATATTCGGATTGGCAATATTCGGGTCACCGCCATTTTGGCCAGCCACGACGCCCCGAACCCGTTGTCTTACCTCATCCAAGTGGGGGAAGAGAGATTAGCCTATATCACCGACACGGGGTATATTCCCAAGAAGACCTTAAAGGCGATCGTCAACTGCGATTACTATCTTCTTGAGTCCAACCACGACCCTTCCTTAGAGGCCCATTCGGGCCGTTCAGCGACTTTAGTGGCTCGGGTTCTCGGGAAGAAGGGCCATCTTTCCAATGAGGATTCGGCGAAGTATTTCCTTCAAGCCCACGGGGAGAAGACCAAGGCTTGCTATCTGGCCCATTTAAGCGATGACTGCAACACCCCTGACTTGGCTTTGAAGACCTATTACGAAGTCGCCAATAAACTCGGGGTCGATATCCATGACATCGAATTGATCCCGACCAAGCAAAACGAAGTCGTCTTTGGAGGCGAGGGCTGGTGAGGATCTTCGTCCATTGCGTCGGCCACTTGAAGGAAGGCTATTGGAAAGCGGCCCAGGAGGAATATCTGAAACGGATCCAAGGCTATGCTGATTTAGCCATCAAGGAATACCCCGATTATCCGATTCCCAATAAAGCCGGGGCCAAAGAAGAGACGGAGATTAAGAATAAAGAAGGGCAAGCGATCCTCAAGACCTTGAAGCCGAGCGATTACCTCGTCATTCTTGATTTGAACCATTCGGAACTCGATTCGCTTCAATTCGCCGATAAACTCAATGATTATTTCCGGCTCGGCGGCTCCACCGTCCACTTCGCCATAGGGGGTTCCTTAGGCTTATCCGATGAGTTGAAGAAACGGGCCAATGCGGTTCTCTGCTTTGGCAAGATGACCTTTCCCCATCAATTGGCGAGAATCATGTTATTGGAACAGCTTTATCGAGCCTTCCGGATCAATAACCACGAGCCATACCATAAGTAATGAAACATAATTAATATGTTTCAAAACGTTGGGTTTTTCAAAAAATGAAAAAGGGCTGCCATTAAGACAGCCCTCTTTTTGGTTGAGGCTTAGATCTTCATCGCCACCTCATAAGCCCGCCAGATGACGGTCCGGAGGTTCCCCGGGGCGATGCAATCGCCGACGAGGCGGACGTGGTGGCCGGCTTTAGTTAACGGGGCCGGGTTATAGCCGACGGCCAAGATGACCGAATCGGCCGGGACGCTCTTCTCCCCTTCCTTAGTCTTGATGACCACTTCCCCATCCTTGATCTCAGCAATGGTCGATTCAAGGTAGACCGGGACTTCGTGGAGTTGGAAATATTCCCGTAAGTAGGTTGAGTTGGCCATGCAGACTCCGCTTTGCTTGATGAGGTCATCCTTGCCTTCGATGATGAAGGGGTGCTTGCCCGCTAGGGATAGTTCATAGGCGATTTCCGAGCCGGTGAGTCCGCCGCCGATGACGGCGACTTTATCGCCGACCGGGGTGCCATTAAGGAAGTCGATGGCCTCGATGGCTTTGTCGAATCCTTTGATCGGAAGTTTCTTGGCTTTGGCGCCGGTGGCGATGACCACTTCATCGGCCCCTAAGGAAGCGAGGTCTTTGACTTCGGTGTTGAGGTGGATCTCGATGCCGAGCTTCTTCATCTGCAATTCGTACCATTTTTCCAGGTCGCGGAGCTTGCCTTTGAAGGAAGCGGACGAAGCCGGGATGAAGGTCCCGCCGAGATGGTCGCTCTTTTCATAGATGATCGGAGTATGGCCGCGCTTAGCTAAGACGCGGGCGGTTTCCATCCCGCCGATGCCGCCGCCGACGATGGCGACTTTCTTCGGATGGTTGGTCTTCTCGATGTAGTGCTTGGTCGTCTGCATGGTCTCGGCGTTGACGGCGCAGCGGGCCATATGCAGGGTGTCTTGAAGCGACTGATCGTTGGCCACCCCTTTGTAATGGGCGAAGTTGAAGCAGCCGGCGTGGCAGCAGATGCAAGGCCGGATGTCTTCCGTGTCATCGTTGAGAATCTTGGTGACCCATTCCTCATCGGCTAAGAACTGGCGGGCGACGCCCATAGCATCGATTTTCCCTTCTTTGATCGCTTCGGCGGCCACATAGGGATCCATTCTTCCGGCGGCGACGAGGGGGACATTGACGTGTTTCTTTAGTTCTTCGACTTCGGCGAGGTTGGTGTTCTCCGGCATATAGATCGGCGGATGGGCCCAATACCAGGCGTCATAGGTGCCATTATCGCAGTTGAGCATGTCATAGCCGGCTTCGATGAGTAACTTAGCAGCCTTGATGGATTCTTCCATATCGCGGCCGACTTCGGTGTATTCCTCGCCCGGCAAGGCCCCTTGGCGGAACCCTTTGGTTTTGGAGACGACCGAATAACGGAGGGAGACCGGGAAGTCTTTGCCACATTTGGCTTTGATGGCTTTGACGATCTCGATTGGGAAGCGGAGCCGGTTTTCTAAGGAACCACCGTATTCATCGCTCCGATGGTTAGTGTATTTCAGGGTGAATTGATCGAGGAGGTAGCCTTCGTGGACGGCGTGGATCTCAATCCCATCGACCCCGGCTTCTTGGCAGAGAGCGGCGACCTGGACGAAGGCGTCGATGTATTTATGGATTTCCTCGACGGTCATGGCCCGGGAGGGGACTTTATCGCTCCATCGATTCGGAAGGTCCGAAGCCGACATGGTGGCGGCATCGACGTCGAGGAAGGGTTTGAAGAGGGCCCGAAGGACCTTATTGCAATAGACGGTCTCCATCAAATGGTTGACCGCCATCGAGCGGCCGAAACCGGCGGTGACTTGGACGAAGAGCTTCGACCCGTATTTATGGATCTCGTCCATAAAGGGCTTTAGCTGCTTATACATCTTCTTATTGGAATAAAGCCACTGCCCACCTAACGGGTTCTTTAACGGGGCGATGCCCGGCAGGATCAAGCCGACGTTGTTTTTGGCTTTGCCAAGCAGGAAGTTGGCCGCCTCCTTGTCGAAGTGGGGCCGTTCCATCCAGCCGAAGATCGAAGTCCCACCCATCGAGGTCATGACGATGCGGTTCTTGATTTCGCAGTTGCCGATCTTCCAACTGGAGAAGAGGGGTTCAAGTCTTTTGTCCATAGTAATGGTTCTCCTTGGAAATGTAGAACTATTCTAGCACATCTTTAATCGATTAATCCGTAATGCCGCATGGCTTTGGCCCAGCCATCGTCGTCGATATCGCTAGTGACGTAATCGGCGACGGCTTTAAGGTCGGGAACGGCGTTGCCCATAGCGACGGCGGTCCCGGTGAATAGGGTCATCTCCATGTCGTTGTTCCCATCGCCTAGACTCATGGCCTCCGAGGCGTCATAGCCATAGTATTCAAGGACCGACATGATGCCTTTGGCTTTATCGGAGTCTTTGAGCATGACATCGACCGCGTATTCGTCCCAGCGGGCAAACTTGCAGTCTTCAAGATGGGGCGCTAGGAGCTTTTCCTCAAATTCATCGCAAAAGGCGATCATTTGGTAAACGATTCGATCGTAATGGTCGGGGAAGGTCCGGGGCTGGGGGAAGCGGGTCCGGTATTTCTCGTGGGCCGAGATGACCCGTTCGTCGATCATGTTGATGTGGCCTTCGTTTTCCTCAATTAGGGTTAAGCCGAACTTCAGCCGCTTGGCGAACATGATCATCTTGTCGACCACGGTCGAGGGAATTGGGTAACGGTAAATAATGGAGGAGCCGATGATGGCGTTGCTCCCGTTCATGGTGATGAGCCCATCGGGGGTGACGTAATCGAGGACCCCGGATTTCCGGATGAGGTAATAGTTCCTTCCCGAACAAAGGAAGACTTTGATGTTATTCCGTTGCAAGGCCTTGATGGCCTCGATGGCCGAAGGGGGAATCCGATGGGTCTTATGGGAGAAAAGGGTCCCATCGATATCGGTGAAGACGATTTTGACTTTGTCCCGGCGGTTGTCGATGCTCATTTTCCCTTCCTCTCTAGATTTTATCTAAACCCCTCCATTGGGTAATGGTAAAATCTTTTGCGGTTAATAATATGCTTTACGTTGAGTTTGACAAGTACGAGCCGTATGTGGACCCACAAAACAAGCTGGTCCACGCCTATTTGGGGAAAGACGGCACCCCCTTTTATGTCGAGCCGGGATTCTATGAAGGCTTAATGGGCTTTAAGGAAAAACGGGCCGAACGGTTTGCGGAAATCATGGAAGCGATCGACCAGACCATCAACAAGTACCATAAGGTCATCTTCACCGCTGACTTCGAGAATCCCTGGATTGAACGGGAAGGGTATATTTATCGGGAAATCCACGATATTACCGACCCTTTGCTTATCTTTGTTGAGGATAAGTCCCGCGGTTCCGATTACGGCGACTAGTTATTAACATCCAGACGAGGACGGCGAGGCCGCTTAAGAACAAGAGGATCGACCAAAACTGGGACGGGGATATCCCGGGGATGAAGGATCCCCGTTCGTCGCCCCGGAAGAACTCGATGACGAACCGCCATAACCCATAGGAAAGCAGATAAACGGGGATGGTTAGGTTCGTTTTCTTTTTGAAAGCCAGATAGACGAGGACGAGGGCTAATAGGAAGAGGAAGATTGCTTCCAGTAGATTGGTCGGGATGACGGGTTGTTCCATTCCCGGGAACTTGATCCCGATCCAGGAATCGGTTGGGACGCCATAGCAGCAGCCAGCTAAGAAGCAGCCAAGACGCCCGCAGGCGTGGGCGCTGGCTAAGCATCCGGGCACGATTGGTAACATCGCCTTTAAGGTCGCTTTGACTGTTTTCCTTAGGTAGACGGCGTAGACAGTAGCGAAAAGCAAGAGGGCACAAATCAACCCGCCGAAGAAGGTCATCTTGTTGGACCAGACGTAACTATTGGGATCACTTAGATAGTCATAGATATTTTGAAACAAGAGACCGCCGGCAAAACCCGCGGCGACGCTTAACAATGCCACGATCTCAATAATTGAGAGGTCGAGTCGGCGGACCTTTATAACATGGCCAAACCATTCGAAAAGGAGGATGGCGATGACTAAGCCTAAGAAGATGAAGAGACTATAGGAATCGAAGATCCAAAGACGGGGGCACATCGTCTAGATGATACCCTTGCCCGAAACAAAGAAACATAGAAGAATTAGGCCGTGCGCACCCGAAGTATCGATTATCTGTTGCTGGTCTTAGTTTACGTCATCGTCATCTCGTTGCCGTATTTTTCTTCCTTATCCAGTAACGATACTAAGATCGTTTCGGTTATTTTCCAAGTCCTCTTCGGAATGGGAATCTTGGCTTATCTAGGGCCGCGACTTGATAAACCCCGGCTTTCTTTTCGTGCTTTGCCTTTGTTTCTTTTCGCTTTCTTGAATATGGCGGTCATCGCCATCCAAGGGATTGATATTCAAACGGACTATATGACTTTGGTTCAGGCGGGTTTTCTTTCGCTTGGCACCGTTTTTGCGGAGGAATTGTTGTTTCGACAGCTTTTTGCTACGTTTTTCGATAAAGGAAAAAGATGGACTAATTTGTTCTTATCCTCTTTGCTCTTTGCTTTGCCGCATGCCATATCCTTCCTCGGTTCTCCAAGTCTTGGGGGATTATTGAGCATCGGCTATACCTTTGTCTTGGGATTGGTCCTCTGGATCGTCTATGAATCCGGGTTTGGGTTCTTAGGTTCCTTCTTACTGCATCTCTTATTCAACCTCTTGATGGGCGACGTCTTTGCTTATCTAGGCGGCGTTAATTCCGGGCTCGCCTTCTATTTGGTCAATCTAATCGGAGGCCTTCTCGTGGTTGTCTATGGTTTGTTTGTCTATTGGAAGCCAAAAAAGTTGTGATTATCAGCCCTTTTTGTTTGTTTCTCTTGCCTAAGGCCATTAGAATTGCCATTGATGAGTTATATTGTCAAAAATTCTGGTCTTTTCTCCCAATCCATCCTCGCCCGCGGACAAGCCTATTTTCGATCGGGCAAGGTGGTGAACTTGACCCGAAGCGCCAATATGGTCGTGGCCGAGGTTAGAGGGAGCCGACGCTATACGGTTCAATGCGTTTTCGACGGGGAGAAACTTAAGTCTTATCATTGCAATTGCCCTTATGATTTCGGTGGGCCTTGTAAGCATGTGGCGGCCGTCCTTTTTGCCTTGGACCAACATCCGTTCAAGGAACAAAGCCTTATTGAATCGGTCAAGCCCGGAAGTGGTCTCTCTTATCATCTTGACCAAGCGAAAAACATGATCCGGGGGATGTACTTATCTCGTACTCAAAGAAGCTTATTGTCCGAATATGGGTATTTTGCCAACGACCAGGTTATGGTTAAGGACTTTTGGGTCTATGCCTTTGGGGAGGTGCTTGGCGGCGGATCTTATGCCGTTCGGCGTCTTTTGACCAATTTCACTGATTTGGTCGGGTTGCTTAAACCGGAGGAATCGTTATTGGTCGAGGCGATGGGTAAAGCCTTCGAACTTCATCGGGGCGGGCTCGATTCCTTTAAGGTCCTCGATTTGCTTTCCTTCTCGGGGAACCGATGCAACCTCCCATTGCAGAAGGCTTTAGCGGCCCTGCCATTAACCGCTTTTCGCGTTTCGAGCTATGACCCAGGGCTTTCAGCCAACGTCATCGATTCGTTGATTCCCGAGATTTATCCCCTGATGGTCGTCTTGTTTCCCTCCGCCAAAGAGAAATTGCTCGATTCGGCGATGGATCAAGTCGATTCCGAGACTTTCGCCCGGATGTTCCTCTTCTATGTCCAATCCGGCGCTTTCGAGCCCCGTTTTCTTCGTTATCTGCAAGCGCTTGACGTCGACTTGTCCGCCATCTATTCGGCGATGTTTGACCTTTGCTACAAGGCCCGTTCCTTATCTTATTATCTCGAGATTCGCGATTATATCCCTGATGGGATGTGCCGGGGGAAAATCATTGAGAACCTCCCGAAGCTTCATTCGGAAATCATTCCTTATGCCCGGGTTCGGGAAGGACTTCCTTTGACTACCCCGATCAGCAAGTTCAATGACTTGGAGAATTTATTGCTGGTCTACCGTTATTTCCCTAAAAACGATTTGCCGGCAGTCGATAAGAAGGTCCAAACCAAATTCGAGCAATTGCTGAAACGTTCGAAAGCCAGCCCGGAGTTGACCGAAGCCTTGATGATGCTGACCGACCTTCAATGGCCGTATCTATCGAAATATCTTTCCGACGAACGGCTTTTAAGCAAACGGGGGCAAGGTTGCTTGCTCGACCAAGCCCTATCTTATGCTTATGTCAAAACCGGCCGCCCGGAAGCTTTGGGGTTAAAACGAATCGTGTTGGAGGGTCAAGATGCTCATTAAAAGCCGCGACGTTCAATTTGACCTAGGCGATAACCGGGTTTTGGCCGCCTTGAAATACGGCTATTACGATATCTATTACCGTTTCGACCCGGATTTGGAGACGATTTATTACTATGCGGTCCTCCAGGAGGGGCATGAGGGATTGCCCAAGGCTTTGTCCTTCGCTGCCAACTTTTTCGGGGTCAAGGACACGGGCCTAACCCCTCTTTATTTCGATTCCCGGGCCTTCGTTAAGTTCCTCTATGAGAATGAGCAGTCCCTTACCCAAGGCGAACTTGCCGCCCGTTATGGGGATGATTACCCGGCCCTGATTTCCTTGCAGCAATGTGACTCTGACCATTATTACATTCGTCAGCAAACCCGGAAGGCCTTTTTCGACTTGTTCAAGGAAGAGCCGATTAAGAAAGAGAATCCCGAGATCGCCCCTTTGACTTCGGCCAATCAGACCCTGGAGGTGGAAATCGATTGGAATCGGAATGGCTATGATTCCCATCCGGTGTTCTTCAAGGTCAATTCCGGGACTAAATCCATTTCGATTCCTAATTCTCGGTCTTTCTTAAGTGCCTTCATCGAAGGGAAAAGCTGTGCGGTCCGGAAAACCACCATCCCGATGGGACGGAATGATTTCCAGTCACCGTATGATGAAGTGTTGGATTTTGTCTCCAAGGCTATGGTCTCCCGTCCCCGCTCCCCTTATGAAGAGGATAATTTCGTCCGTTTGACTGATGAGCAGGCCATGGAGGTGGTCTCGATCCTCCAGGGCCATAAGCTCACCATCTGCGGTCGTTCTTTCGTTGTCCCTGAGCCAACCCACGGTTCGATCATGATGGAAGATGATGGGACCATGTTAACCGATCCGAAGGTTCCGACTAAGCCGGATCAAACCCTTTTCGCGGGAATCAAAGGCAATCGGACCTTATGGGTCCCGATCGAAGGGGAGATTTTATATCTGGAGTTCGATAACCAGATGATGGCCAAGGCCTATTACTTCCTCCAAATCAACGGGATGCAGGCCTATGCCGACGTTAAAGACCTCTTCGCCAAAAGGGTCCTGCCCAAAGCGGGGGCGGGTTTTCTTTCTCCTTCCTCCAAACGGAACCGACTCCGGATTGAAGTCTATATTGGCTGGACCCCGAAGGAGACGGTCGAGTTCCATACCGTTTATAAACTAAACGGGGAGGAAGTGGCCCAAGAAGAATTCGTCAAAGACGACATCGGGCAGGGGCTTTATACCAGCTTTAGCGAGACCCTTAAATCCGTTGGGGGAATCGAGGAGGGCGAACTAACTAACCAGTCCTCAATCCTTTTCTTCCTTGGGGCCGATTTATCCAAACTAAAGGAGACGGCCAAGGTCTATATCGATTCGCGGTTAGCCAAACTCCAAACCAAGAAGGTTGGGAAAATCAAAATCAATTCCAACTTTGCGACTGATTGGTGCGAGGTTTCCTTATCCTCCGATTCCTATACTCCGGAAGAATTGGCTCAGCTGATCGCCGCTTACCGGGAGAAGCGGAAGTTCGTGGTCTTAGGCGATGACGTTATTCTCCTCGATGACGACCAAGCCATTGAAGAAGCGGCCCGGGCCAGCGAGGAGTTCCATTTAGGGAAAGAGTTGAAGAACGAGAAGCTGCCTTTATACGATGCTTTCGCCTTGTCCTCCTACCAATCGGATTTGGTCGAGGTCAATTACTCCGACAAGCTCCAAGAGGCCATTAAGGCCATCCGGGATTTCCAAGACAAAGAAGTCCATTTGAAGGAATCGATCGCCCGGAACCTCCGTCCTTATCAACTAGAGGCGGTTAAATGGCTCAGCGTCCTGTCCGAATATGGCCTATTTGGCATCTTGGCCGATGATATGGGCTTAGGCAAAACCTTGGAGATGATCGCTTTCCTCTCGACTCTGCCTGACGATGGCCCGACTTTGGTTATCTGCCCGAAGAGTCTGACTTATAACTGGGCTGAAGAGATCAAGAAATGGTTCCCCGAGCGGAAAAGCCACGTCATCGAAGGGACGAAAGCCGAACGGACCAAACTCATCGCTTCGATCAAAGGCAATGACGTTTACATGGTGTCCTATGATTCGTTTAGGAATGATGTTGACCTATATCAGGAAAAGCAATTCGGTCTTTTAATCCTCGACGAGGCCCAGTTCATCAAGAATAGCAGTGCCGCCAAGTCGAAGGCGGTCAAGCAGGTGAATGCTAAAAGGCGCTTCGCCCTGACCGGGACCCCGATTGAGAATTCCCTAAACGATATGTGGTCGATCTTCGACTTCTTAATGCCGGGTTACCTTCTAAGTGAATCCGATTTTAATTCGATCTACGTCGGGAACGAGAATCCCGAATTCCAAAAACGGCTCGAACTCAAAGTCCGCCCCTTCATCCTCCGGCGAACCAAGGAAGAGGTTTTAACTTCCTTGCCCCCGAAGACGACTTCGATCTTCAAGGTCAGCTTGGACTCTGACCAACGGGCTTTATACGAATCCTATATGGCCAAAGCAAGGGAAGAGTATCACGGCGGCGAACTGATGAAGTTCATGGGAATGCTGACCAAGATACGGGAGATTTGCGTTGATCCCTCCACTTTCCTTGAAGATTATGATGAGGTGCCGTCAAAACTATCGGCCGCGGAAATCATGGTCGCCGACTCGGTTAAGTCCGGGCACCGGATCCTTATCTTCTCTTCCTTCGTTAGGGTGTTGGAGCACTTCCGCTCGATGCTTGAGAATATGGGCATCAAATCCTATATGATCAGTGGGGCGACCAAAGCCAGTGACCGGGTGGCGATGGCCAAGCAATTCAACGATGATCCAACTATCGCCGTCATGCTGGTCTCGCTTAAAGCCGGTGGGACAGGGCTTAATCTCCAAGGGGCTGATACCGTCCTTCATCTTGATCCGTGGTGGAATCTAGCGGCCGAAGATCAGGCTACTGACCGGGCTTATCGGATTGGCCAGACCCGCCCCGTCAGCGTCTACAAGTTCATCTGCGCCGACACGGTTGAGGAGAAGATCGTCGAACTGCAAAACAGCAAGAAAGGCTTGTTTGATGCTTTCGTGAAGTCTGGTTCCGAAGGAATATCCTCCCTCTCGGAAGAGGACATCAAGTTCTTGTTAAGTTAAAGGAAAGGGCCGCCGAAGCGGCCCATTTCATTACGATTATTAATACGTTGGCGCGCGGAGGCTCCGCATCGACATCCACATGATCCGGATGCCGTAGATGAAGATAAACATGAAGAGGGCGAAACTGCTGATTAAGAATCCGAGGATCAAGGACAGGATCGCCGGGCAGAGGGCAGCGGTGTAAGCCATCTTTTGCGTCTCCCAGAAGGTATAGATCCGTAATGGGTTCTTCTTACCTCTGGTCATCAAGAAGATGACGAGGCCGAAGACGAAGGCTAAGCCGATGTAGACCGCAGCCATGATGCCTAAATAGGAGAGGGCTTGCATGTTCTTGTCGGTTTCAGCTGCTTCGTTGATTACCCGACGCCAGGTTTCCCGGATGGCGTTGGTGTAATCGTAGGTGCCGGGCTTGGCGGTATAAGCCACCCCGTCGAAGTCGGTGGTCATGTAGTTCTTGAAGTTGACCCCGATGAGCCGGTCATAACGGCCGACCGCTTGACCGACGGAGCCATCGGACCCGACTTTGATGACGTAGATGTGTTCCTTGCCGAAGATGATGGCGGCATTGTCATATACGTCTTCTCCCCGGGCCTCCCCGTTATAGGGGTTCTTGTTGGCTAAGACATTGTTGGCGAAATCGATGTCTTTGCGCGGTTCGCCGCCCGCTTGGCTGGCGTAATAATCAGAGTCGTTAAAGAAAGCCTCAATAACCACGTATTCCTCGTCGGTGTCGGGGTTGGTGGCGGTGCAGGTATACCACGGCTCGGCTTTTTCGTCGTTGTAAGGGTTTCCGACGTTGAAGTGATTTCTCCAAGAGCCATTGTCAGCAATCTGCTGTTCCTCGTTCACGAGGAGGTCAATGTTGTTCTCTTGGAGGAATTCGCCAACATGGACTAAGCCGTTCTCTAGGCCATAGCTTGGGGCATTCATTAGGTTATCGCCCAACTTGGTCTGCATGTTCTTCGTGAACGAGGGGACTAAGGCGATCATGATGGCGAGGATGCCGGTGATGACCGGAAAGTACCATTTCCAGTTCCGACCGATCTTGATACAAGCCTCGTTGTTGATTAAGGAAGCGAAACCCAAACCGATCTTCTGTTTGGTTTCCGGCTTCATTCTTTTCTTTGTTTTCTTTTTCTTATTATTGGACATTCTGTTGCGACCTTTGCAAAGCAAAGACTACAATACACGAATAGGGCCGAGAAGGGAAGCGGAAGCGCGCATTCGGGCCTGTTAGGGAAAATTTGTTGAGATGAAGCCGAAAAATACCCGTCTGTCCCGGCCTTGGTGGATTCGCTTGAACCTGCTGCCGGGGATCGTCAATTTGCTCTGTCTTGCCTTTTTCTTTCTCCCTTTAACCGTCTATGTTTCTTCTTCGGGGCAAGGGTTCCTCCTCTCCTCGACGAAGCTGCTTTTCGGCGGGGCCGAGGTCTTCCTCGTCGATGGTGTCATGACCAGTTTCTACTACCAAATGAATATCTGGCTTTTGGCCGATATGCAGGTTTTCTTGTTGTCCGCTATCGCGGGATTTCTTTGCAAAGGTTCGACCAAATTAACGATTATCGGGATTTTGCTCGAAATAGTCGGAATTGGGATGACCGCCTCGATTTTGCACCTTATTAACTGGGTCTCCCCCGGTTTGACTTTAGCGAATCTCCGGTTCGGAATTGGGCCGACCCTCTTGCTTATCGGGGCCATTTGTTCTTTGTTTTTCTTCGCCTTCTATGCCTTTTTGCTTGTCCGGCATAAACGCCTTTTAAAGGCGGGACTTGATAAAGGTAACCAGCAGGTAGCCGACAATCGCTAAGACGATGAGCCCGATGACGAGGAAGGGAAGGGCGTAAAGGCAGAAATAAGCCCAGCCTCCGTTATAATTGCTATTGATCACGTCATCATAAGCATAGAACGGATGCCATTCCGCTTGACGGAACTCACTTGGAACTAATTGGGTAAATTCGACGTCTTTTTTACTTTCGGCTTTGATTTCTTCTTTCTTAAAGATGCCAAAATAGCCTTCGTCGGTCTGGCAATACGCGCCGACGATAGTAACGTCTCGGCTTTCGGGGGCGACGTAGGTGGAGGAAACCTTGATTTCCCCCTTGCCGGTTATCTCGTAATCAAGGGCATCAGGACTGAAAAGCAGATCCTCATTGGAATGCCCGTTTCCGGAAATTGCGTAACTCGAGGTCGGCAAAGCGATTGAATGGCTTTTCCCGGGGGCGAGGAAATAGGCGCTGGAACTATTGCTTATCGAGACGACATTGTAACGATCGTCTATTTTGTTTTCGCCGTTCCCCGATACCGATAAGTAAGTGAGATAGTCCTCGCTGGTGTTGGTGACTATAAGCGATTCCCCGTCTTTCGTCGTCTCAACGTCAATATAGATCGGGTTGCGTGGTCCTTGTTGGGGCGCGTTGCCAAGCAGAAAAGGAAGCATCAAGACGGCAGTCAGCAACTGTTTCCCTTTCTTCATTGGTTTCCCTCCGTCTCGATTATAGTCTCTCTTCGATAGTTGACTATTTATCTTTGGCGTTTCCCCTTATCTAATCGATAAGCGATGATAAACAATAGAGGAAGCTCCAAGAGGAGGATGGCAGCACTGACGAGCAAGGCTAAATCCATCGGCAGCGACAGCTGGTTCAGTTCATAACCGACTCCCGCGGAGAGGATATTGGCCAAAGCCGATATCCCAAAGCCCCACCGGGAACGGGAATATAGAAAATATACCAAGCCTTCGATGAGAATGATGGCCGCTTCACCGAGATAGAAGAATAACTGGCTATACCCAAAGGCATAGGCATAAATGGCGTTGAAGATCGGGTTGCTGATGACGTTGGTAATGAACGCCACGAATAGACCGGTTGTTCTTTTTCCTTTAAGTAGAAAGGAAAACGGCGTCTCAATGATTAGAGTCAGGCAAAGGGCGAAAAGGAAGGCACTCATCAGTTCCCCGGCTTAAAGGGTTTGTTCGCCTCGTAGGTTTTATAGGCATAGACGGCTAAACCCAGGACATCGAGGAAGGATAAAGCGATGCTTAAGCCAAAGAGCAAAGGATCGTTGGCTTTGAAATTGTTCAAGGCCAATAGGCACATCCAAGGGCCGAGGGTCGGGAGTAAGGACAAAAGGAATGACCAGCCTTTGGTTTTGAAGGCGAATAGGTAATAGAGGGAAAAGGCAATGTAAGAGGGCAAAACGACGACGAAGGAGGCGATCATCGGGCCGATGTAATAGCCGGTGTCGTAACAAAACGCTCCCACGCCGCCCCCGACGGCCGAAGAGGCTAAGCATCCCGCTAGATAGAGCCATGGGCTCTTTTTCGGCCCTAAGAAGGCGAAAGGCAGTGAGAGGAAGAAGCCGATGGCGATGCCGAAGATAACCTTGCCCATAGCTATCTCTCTCCTTTGTTCTTGACTAGGAGGAAGACGCCGGTCCCGATGATGGAGACGCCCAATAATCCTAAGAACACATAGGCGACGATGGCCAAGGGGCTATCGTCCCGACCGGGCCATCGATTGGAATAGTATTCGTTGTCATAGACGAACATCTTCTTATATTGATGGGTCCCGGGATCGGCCTCTAAGGTCAAATAGTCATCGATGTCGCGGGTTTCATAGGGATCGATGGAGCCATCGACCATATAGGCGGTTATAACTCCGTCCTCTTCGTAATAGACGCCGACTTTATAGATGACCTCCTCGGTGGAGGGATTGGCGAAGCTGCCTTTGATTCCCAGCGTCCATTCATCCCCGGATTTGGTGACTGAGGCCCCGATCTCTTCGTCGAGGAAGACGATTTGCTCCTGGGTATAGCCATAGGCTGTGATGTCGTCCTTGTCGATTTCCGATCCTTCGGGAGCGCCAAAATCGGTTACATAGCTTTTTCCTGGGGCCAAGAAGCAATTGACGTCGCCGAGGTAGTAACCGTCAGTGAGTTTTGCGTCTGTATAGACCTTGGTGCCCGAATCGTAGGTCAAGGAGGTGATGTAACGGTCTTTCGATTTGTTGGTGACGGTGACGACGCCGTCTTCGTTCGTCACGTCGATTGAGACCGAGACCCCGTTCGGTCCCGGAGCCGGCGCATTGGCCATTAGAAAAGGCAGAGCCAGCATACCGATCAATCCTAATTTGACTTTCTTCATGGCGTCCTCCTTCCGTTTGGTTCTCTTTATTATATAAGACGCGGGGATTAGAAATAACGTTTCCTCATTTGAGGCCTTGGTGTTTTTTTGCGAAGGACTAGAATGCGGGCCGTTATGAAATACCGTTACGTTTATATGGCTTTAGGCGGCATCGCCTTGGCGATCCTTCACGTCTTTCTCGGTCCGGATCGGTTTACCTATGCCCTTATGATTGAAGTCCCGATTCTGCTGGTCGCTGCCTTCATCATCCTCGACAAGCTCATTGTCAAGAAGTAGGGGTGATTTGGCAAATCGCCTAACACCCTTTATAATTTAAAGGCCCTCAATAGAGGGCGCATCCAATGGGGCCGTCAAGGTTTAGACGGAGGATGACAATCTGGCAGTTGCAGTGGGGTGGCGACCCTAAAAGCCAAACCAAAATAACTGACAACAGTTTCATTTTCGCGAACCGCGCCCAGCGCGTTTCGCTTGCCCGCGCTTAATTTAGCGACCGACATAGGTTTCCCGCCTTCGCGGGACTGGCACGTCTCCGGCATCCGGCTCGCCTAGGGTGTCGATAGGCGCAAGAAATGGCGATAAGCCCCGCGCTCGGCTTAACCGCGGGGTCGAAAACCTCTTAGCCTCGCCAAGCGGACTCGGCATGGTCATTCCGCCTGGTCAAATCTCGATGTATGCCTAAACTGTAGGCGCTGCCAGGGGGTGTTCTTCGGACCGGGGTTCGATTCCCCGCGACTCCACCATTGACCATCCTATGCCTAGGAAGGAATTGCCTAGGCATTTTTCGTTGCTTAAGGATCTTAATTAAATTAGTTAGATTTTATCGTATGTTTTTACTGGTGACTGCGAAAACCATTGAAATCTTCGGGGGGGGCACAAGTTCCTAAACAAACGAAAGGAAACCATTCATATGTCCCTTGGTACGAAAACCGCTCAGACCCCGGCCGAATTCCAGAATCTCGTCGCCATTTATGAAAGCAATGGTTTCAAGATCAAGAAGCAATCCGATACCGAATACACCTTGCTCAAAAAGACCTGTAAGAAGAAAAGGAAGACCTTTAAAGGGGCTCCCTGGTGGTTGGTCATTAAGCTTACCGCCCTCTGCTGCACCATCTTCACCGCCCCCTTCATCTACAACGCCCTTCACACCAAGAAAGAAAGCGTCACCATCGTCTTGGCGAAGTAACTTCTTACTCCGAATCCGAATTAGGCCCTTCGGGGCCTTTTTAGATTGTTAAAGACCTAAACGAGCTCAAATTCGAAGCCTTGGTAACGATCGGTATCGGCGAGTATCGGAAAGTATCGGCGAGTATCGGGGATAGGCAAAATCTCAATTATTAGTGTGGTCTAGCAGCCAATGCAGTTGGCTTGGAAAGACCAGTAGTTATGGCTGAATCAAAATCGATTAGGAACGGAGCTTCTCGGCTAAGGCCAAGATTCGAGCGCCGCATTGATCGGCTGCTTCGCGGGTCAATTCCCCGTTCTTTAGGCTCTTGACCAATTCCTCGGCTTGCACGTTGCCGCCGGGCATGATGAGGTCGTTGCCAGCCTTTATGGCTTCGTAGGCGACGGCTTGCCCAGGGGCGACTGAACCCCAGTCGCTCATGACTAAGCCATCGAACCCCCATTCGTCGCGGAGCAGGGTGGTGATGAGGCCAAAGGAAGAGTTCGTATAGACGCCGTTGACCAGGTTATAGGAAGTCATCAAGGCGGAAGCTTTCCCTTCTTTGACCGCAATTCTAAAGCCTTTTAGATAAATTTCCCGCAAAGCCCGTTCGTGGATCCGCGAATCGGACTTCAGCCGGTTGTCTTCCTGGTTGTTGCAGCAATAATGCTTCAACGTCACGGTATGGTTGCCCGATTCGGCGACCCCGCGGCTGATGGCGGCCGCCATTTTCCCGGCTAGCAAAGGATCCTCGGAGAAGTATTCGAAGTTCCGTCCACATAAGGGATAACGCATGATGTTCATCCCGGGGGCAAGCCAAATATCGATGGCGTATTCTTCCATCTCCTGGCTGACGGCTCTACCGATTTCCTCCAGCAATTCGGTATCGAAGGTCTGGGCTAAGACGATGCCAACCGGGAAGGCGGTGGCGTAAGCGTACATTTTCGGTTTAAGCGAGATCCCTTGGAATAGCCGTTTGAAGGCGAAGAACTTACTGCCGAGGGCTAATTTCTCCGAATGGAGGATGCCAGCCGCCCGCGATTCGCCATCGGTATGGTAAACCGGGACCAACCGTAACCCGGCCGGCCCATCGGCCATCGCTAGGACCGGGATGTTGTATTTGGTTGAAGGGTAAGGGGCGGTTTTGCCAGCGCACCCCGGGGCGACGTGGGGTGCTTCCTCATCGTTATAGGCTTCAAACCCATTGAGGAAGTGGGCCAATTCGTCGTCGCTCATCGATTTGATGAGTTCGGGGACCTCGACCTTATGGCCATATTCATGGGTCTGGGTCTTGAAGGCCTTGCCATCGATGGCGATCGGTTCGCCGTCGAATTCAAAAGGTTCGAAATCCGGGGCTTCGATTTCCTCGAAGTTGTTTTTGATCGGGCAGACGTTGACGGTTTTCTCGGTCATGACCCGATCAGCAAGAGAGACGGACCCGATGGGGGTAAGGAGGTCGCTGCTATCGCCGACTAAGACGGCATAGGTCCCTTTATCGAGGAAGTAAGCCGCTTCCTTTTCATCGTAATACCCCCAGTCGGCTAAATCGAAGTTGAGCGTGATGGTCTCGGCTTCGCCAGCCTTGATCTCTTTGGTCCGGGCAAAGGCGACGAGGGCTTTCTTCTCCCTTTTGGTTTCGGCTTTAGGGAAGGAAAGGTAGGCTTGGACGATCTCCTCACCAGCAACTTTTCCCGTATTGACGACGGTGGTTTCGATTTTGATCGTCGTCCCTTCAACCGACATGGTCGATTTCCAGCCGAAAGTGGTGTAGGAAAGGCCATAGCCAAAAGGATAAAGTGGCTTAACATCAAAGGCATCGGCGTAACGATAGCCGACGTAAATCCCTTCGATGTATTCCTCATAATCGGTTTGACCGGCCAGGTAAGAATATGTCTTGGCTAACGGATGGTTGGCCAAACTCTCATACCATGTGGCGGTCAGTTTGCCCGAGAAGTTGGTTTCCCCGGTTAGCAAAGCGGCTAAAGCGTTGCCGCCTTCCTCCCCGGCTTGGCCCATGAAGACGACGGCTTTCAAAGGCAAGCCATTCAAAGGCGAAAGATCGACCGCCGCCCCGGCGTTGATGACGAGGATGCTTTTTTCATAATGGTTGGCGATGAAGGCGATATTGTGGACTTCAGTATCGCTCAATAGATAATCGCCTTTTTCGTTGTAACGGTCTTTGCCTTCCCCGGCTTGGCGGGTGATGACATAAACGGCAGCATGGCAGTTGGATTCTTTAAAGTCTTCTTCGGTAATCTCCCGACCGGAAGGAAAGGACTCTTTGATTGGATCGACTGCCCAATAGCAGGCGTTCTCGTCGAAGCGGGATTTTCCTTTCAACGCTTGATGGAGCTTCGCTTTGAATTCCTGTCGGGCTTGCTTGAGGGCGTCTTTATAATCGGCGATCCAGCGTTCGGAGGAGATGGTGAAACCGTGGTTTTTGAATCCTTGGTAAACGGTGATGTTGTCGCGGTTATTGACTTCTCCCGAACCGGTTCCGCCTTTGCTGGCGTTGGTGACCCCGGCCCCGTAGAGGGCGATCCGCTTCTCGGTTAACGGGAGGCAGTTCTCCTCATTGCGTAACAAAACGATGCCTTCTTTAGCCGCCTTGAAGGCTAGTTGGCGGTTGGCCCGTTCGAGGTCGGTGACCTCCGGGCTGCGATGACCTTTGTACATAGCAGCAATATATTGTCCTTATCGGTAATGGTTCGCAAGGGGGTAAAGAATCTTTTTTTGCCATGGAGTTAGCGATGGAGGGGCATGAGGTAAAATAAAGAGACTATGGAGCCAAGGAAACGAAATGATTTGCTTGATGCCCTGAAGGTCGTTTTCGCCATCGGGGTAGTCTCGGCTCATTATCAATTCCCCGGTCCCTTCGGGGACATTATAGGTAGCTTGGGGACGATGGGGGTCATTGTCTTCTTCCTTATTCAGGGGTATTCCGCTTACTGTGCCTCGCCGGAGGAGGCAGGCAAAATACTGCGCCGATTAAGAAGGAATTCGCTTCTGACTTTGATCGGATTTTTGGTCTTCGTTGTCTTTGCACTCAGCGAGGCCGCCATGACTGATCAGCTGGTGGACTTTGCTGATAAATTGACGAATTACCAAACATATTTAAAAATGTTTTTATTAATGGACTTCGATGTGTTCCGATGTTCCCATTTTTGGTTCTTGATTGCTTTGCTGCTTAACTATCCCTTCCTTTATTTGATTGAGCGATATCCAAAGTGTAGGAAGTGGTTCTACTTTGCGATTCCGTTGCTCGTCGCGGTGAAGATGGCGGTCGAGATGTATGAGTCGGCCGCTATCCCACCTGATTGGTTCGATTGGCATGCCTCCGGGATCTTCCTTTGGGGCGGCCTCCCCTTTGCTTTGCTGGGTAATTTGATGGCAAAATATGCGACAAAGATCGAAAAACTGAATACATATTGGCTTCTTGCAGCGTTTTTGGCTTTCTTAGGCGCCTTTTGGACCACCTGTTGTTTGTTAGCCGGGACGGTCGATATCTCGATTGTTTTCCGGATTCCCTCGGCGGTAAGTTTATTCTTGTTGGCCCTTCGATATCGGGGAGAATCTCGATTCCGACCCTTTGCTTGGTTCGGTCGTTATGGCTCGGTCTATGTTTATGTCTATCACCATCTCTTTGGGTATTCTTTAGTCGATATCGGACGTTATTGGATCGCTTATCCCAAATGGGTCAGCGATTGGATAATTCCCCTAGTGGTCCTTTGTCTTTCCTTAATCTTGGCGTTGACGATTGCGCGAATCATGAATTTTGTTCATAAACAAAGACAGTTTATGGATACAAAAAGCCTCTAAGGCGATTGACCTAGAGGCGGATTGGTTAGTCTTTTAAGGAGAGATGGAAGACCGAACCTTCTTGGTCGAACTCCTCGTTGCTGACCCAAGTAAGGGAGAGGTCGGTTAAGTCGTAGAGTGCGCTCCAGACGGTGATGCTGTTCTTGTCGTCTTGCTTATCCCAATTCCGGCGCCCGAGGTTTTGAAGCAACCCTAGGGCTTCGTCATAGGTCATCTTCCCTTCAGCATTGTTCCCATCGGGGTTGATGGTTTCCTGGATGAATTGGTAACGGTCCAAACCTTTCATCTCCTTTTCGTCGGAGTAGTAATCGGGGGTGACGATGAAGTTGGTGATGTATTGGAATTTGTCCTGCCCTTCTTTCTCGCCTAAGACTGAATCCTTATCGTTGTAATAGACCTTCAGTTCCCGTTTGGTCCCGTCGATGTCGGTATCGTCGGTTCCATTGACCCATTCGAGGATGGCCGAGGTTCCGGATTGATCGGCGATCATGTAATGGAAGCTGGTATTGGCGGAGTCATGGAAATCGTATTGTTGGACCAGCTCGACCGCTTCTTGGACCGAATCGGCGTAATCGAGGATGAGCCGGAGCATGGTGGTCGAGGTGAGGTCGGGCTTATCGGTTTGCTGATTGGTTGAGACGGCGGTGTCGCCCGGGCCTTGGTAGGACATGTAGATGCCGCAGGAGACCCCGGCGTCATTGATGCCATCTAATGGGGCGTAGGCCGCCGCGATGGCGGTCGCCCGATCTAATAAGGAGTTGATTCCTTTGTCTAAGGAAAGGAATTGGAGGTCGACGGAGGAAATGGTCGCGTGGCGGCCGTTCTTGGGATTGGTCTTGAGGATTAAGGAATTGGTCTCGGCGAAATCGTAGTTCCGTCCAAACAGGCGATGATTGTTCTCCTCGTTGATCGCGGTGAAGGAAGAGCAGCCGACTTCGATCTCCGGTTGGTTGAGATTGACCTCGAATAGCCCTTTGGTGATGTTGCCGACGATGAAGTCGATGAGGTCGCCGTCATTGCTGACCCCGCCTTGCGCAAGGAAATCATCGAAGTAGAAGCCGCCATCCATCTCCATCATGTAGACGTTGCCGGCGTAGTTATCGGGATGGGCCTCGATGACTTTCTTGATCGAGACCATCGAATTGATCTCGTTATGCCAGATGCCATAGACGGTCCCAGCCCCGACTAAGGCGAGGCCGACGACGCCGGCTCCGACCCCAATGCATATCTTGCTCACTAATTTCATTTTGTTTGCCTCCTAGTGGCCGGTGGCCGATTTTACTCAAAAAAGTTTCGATTGCAAGCCTCTTTTGCTTGGCATTTGTTCAATTCTAAACAAGGGTATTGATGGACAAAACACCAAAAAGTGTACATTTGTTTGTTTGGTCTATTAGACCAAGCACATCGCTTCTTTTTGCCCGTTGTTTGCCTTAGAATAAACCCGCCTAAAAAAGGAGCGAATGCAACATGCACAACGAAACCAAAATCAGCGATGGGTTCTATTACATCGGGGCTTCCGATCGGCGAATCCATTTGTTTGAGAACGTCTATCCGTTGACCAATGGGGTCAGCTACAACTCTTATCTCTATCTCGATGAGAAGACCTGCGTCCTCGACACCGTCGACCGCTCGGTCAGCGATGTCTTCTATGAAAACATCGATTTCTTGCTCAATGGCCGGCCGCTCGATTATCTGATCGTCGACCATATGGAGCCGGACCATGCCGCCAATATCGGCGAGTTGGTCCGCCGCCACCCCGAGGTCACGGTCGTGGTCAACGCCATGAGCAAGAAGTTCCTCCTCAACTTCTTCCCGGGTATCGACGAGAGCAAATTGCTCATCGTCAAGGAAGGCGACAAGCTTTCGATTGGTCAACACACCTTTACCTTCGTCATGGCTCCGATGGTCCACTGGCCGGAAGTCATGATGACCTATGAATTAACGGAGAAGGTCTTATTTTCGGCCGACGCCTTTGGGACCTTTGGCGCTTTATCCGGCAACATCTTCGCCGATGCCAGCAATTTCGACCGGCTTTATCTCGATGAGGCCCGCCGTTACTACACCAACATCGTCGGGAAATATGGCGACCAGGTTCTAGCGGTCCTAAAGAAAGCCGCCACCATCGAGATCAAGACCATCTGCCCGCTGCATGGGCCGGTGTATCAGGGCAACCTCAATTACATCATCAACCCCTATTTGGCGTGGGCTTCCTATACTCCGGAAGATAAAGATGGGGTCATGATCGCCTATTCATCGGTTTATGGCGGGACCGCGAATTGCGCCGATGTCCTCGCCTCCAAATTGGCGGCTAAAGGGGTTAAGAACCTCGTCATGTACGATGTTTCGAAGACCGATGCTTCCTATTTGATCGCCGAGGCCTTCCGGGTCAAGACCATTGTTTTGGCCGCCACGACCTATAACGCCGGGGTCTTCGTCAAGATGGAAGACTTCCTCCATGATTTAGCTAACCACAAGATCCGGAACCGGACTTATGCCTTCATCGAGAATGGCTCCTGGGCCCCGATGGCCAAATCGGGGATGAAGAAGATCCTCGAGGGGCTCCCGGGCTCGACCTTCCTTGATGCCTCCTTGACCTTGGCCTCGACTTTGAAGGAAAACCAACTGGCCCAACTCGACGCCATCGCCGAAGCGGTCGTCGCCTCGATCCGTGGCGAAGTCGAAGAGGTTAAGGCCAATGTCGTCGAACCCTCGGCCATGTTCAAACTCTCTTATGGGCTATTCGCCTTGATCTCGAAAGACAAGAACGGCCATGACAACGCCTCGATCAATAATTCCTTCTTCCAAGTCAGCGATCAGCCGAACTTGGTCATGCTCTCGGTCAACAAAGCCAACTACTCGGCCAAGACAATCAAGGAGACTGGAATATTCAATATCTCGGTTTTAACCGAAAATACTGATTACGAGTTGATCAAGCGGTTCGGCTTCCAGTCAGGGAAAGACGTCAATAAGATGGAGGGGATTGAAAATATCCTGACCCGGACTTCCAATGGGCTCTTGGCTTTGACCGAGATGAGCAACGCTTATTTCTCCTGCAAAGTCAAAGAGACCATCGACTGCGGCAACCACGTCTTATTTATCGCCGAGTTAACCGAAGCCAAGACTTTGAATAACGATGCCTCGTTAACCTATGCCTATTACTTCGCCCACATTAAACCGGCCGCCTTGCCGTCGACTGGGGAAGGCAAGAAGGTCGCCTGGCGGTGCAAGATCTGCGGCTATACCTACGTTGGCGAGACCTTACCACCCGATTTCGTCTGCCCCTTATGCAAACACGGGGCGTCGGATTTCGAGAAAGTCCTAATCTGATTAATCGAGGGCCTTCGGGCCCTCTTTTATTTTTGCTTAATTTGCCGAAATCGTCCTCTTTCCTTGCGAAAACCCCGTTTCTTGGTAGAAATTGCTACCCTTTATGGGGTAGGGTTGCCATCCATCCCCTTAAAGGGGATAATTAGCGAGGTTTCGAACATGAACGAAGACAAAGACAACATCGTCGAGGTCGAGGTCACGGCCGAGAAAATCAATGAGCCGGCGAAGAAACAGCCTTCGCCCAAGAAGCCTTTGGACTACTATCGGAAGCAGATTTATTTCTATTCCCGACTCGCGGCTTTAGGGCTCCGTTATGGACCGACCGGATTGGTTTTATCAGGACTGGCGGCCTTGGTTTTCGCCATCCTCCAAAGTCAGAACCCGACCGGGACCATTTACCCGATCATCTTGATCATCTGCTATGTGTTGCTTGGCCTCTTTGCCTTGCTTTGCTTAGTTGGCTTATTGGCTTTCTATATCGGCCGTCATTACCAAAAGAAAGACCCGGCCTATTCGGAGGATAAGCAATGACCTCGATTAAGGTTAAGGACCTCCGGAAGGTCTATAACCAGGGGAAAGAGAACGAAGTCCTTGCCCTCGATGGGGTCAGCTTCACCGCGGAGGAAGGGGAATTCGTCGTCATCCTCGGGGCCTCGGGGGCCGGCAAATCAACCCTTTTGAATATTCTTGGTGGGATGGATAAAGCCACCTCGGGGGAATATTGGGTCTACGACAAGAACGCGACTGAGTTCACCGATAAGCAATTGCAGTTATTCCGCCGGCAGGACATCGGCTTCGTCTTCCAATTCTATAACCTGATGGCTGACTTGACGGCTTATGAGAACGTCTTGTTGGCTGCCTCGGTCGCCAAAGATCCCCTCGATTCTTTGTCGGTTTTGGAAAAGGTCGGCTTAAGCAAACGGGCCGGCAATTTCCCAAGCGAACTAAGCGGGGGCGAGCAGCAACGGGTTTCCATCGCCCGGGCTTTGGTTAAGAACCCGCGCCTTTTATTGGCCGATGAGCCAACCGGGGCCCTCGATTCGAAAACCGGCGGGACCATCGTCTCCTTGTTGAAGGAAGTGAGCCGGGAAATGCATAAGACCCTCATCGTCGTGACCCACAACGCCAAGATCGCCGACTGCGCCGATAAGGTCATCCGCTTAGCCGATGGGAAAATCGCCTCGATTGAGCAAAACGCCGATCCCAAGGATCCGGCCGAGATCAGCTGGTGAGTATGGGCAAAGCCACTTATATCCGTTACTTCGTCCGCAACGCCCCATGGGTGATCAAGCAGCGGATCGACCATCAGCCGAAGAAGATCAAGCGCTTCAACGGGTATAAGGGCTTCAGCGTCGAATCGACTTCCGACACTTTGGAGAAAGCGATTTTATCCGGAAAAAGCTTCTGCGCCATCCGCTTCGGGGCGGTTGAACTTTCCTGCTTGAATAATCACGAGAAGATTGAGCTGGGCTTAGCCAAGGATTACAAAGAATCGGTCCGTTATTCGATGAAGAACAATGCCGGTTATTACCCGACCGATTCCAAGCATCTTCAAGAATACGGGGATCAATTGCTGAAGTTATTGAAATACGTCGATTACCTCGGGATATCGGGAATCCATATGGAGGATTACTTCCATAAGAAATACTGTCCCTCGGCCTTGCCGATCCTTAACCAAGGCATTGAACCCTTGTTGGGAACTTGGACTAAGGCTTTGAAAGGCAAGAAGGTATTGGTCATCTCCCCTTATTCGGAGGAGATCGAATTCCAGTATGAACGGAGAAAATTGCTCTTTGAGGACAACGATGACATTTTGCCGGAATTCGCTTTGACCGTGCTCAATTGCCCTCAGACCTTAGGCACCGTCGTCCCGGTCATCCCGTCTTTCTTTCGGAGTTTGGAACTATTGGAAGAGGCGATGGAACGAGTCGACTTCGATATCCTATTAGTCGGGGCCGGGGCTTATGGGAGTTTCCTCGCCATCAAGGCTAAGCAAATGGGGAAGCAGGCGATTCAAACCGGTGGGGCGACCATGACGTTATTCGGATTGATCGGCAAACGGTGGGAGAACCGCCCTTACGTCAAGAAATGGATCAATTCGGCTTGGATCCATCCCTATACCAAGCCGGAAGGATATGAGAAAGTCGAAGGAGGATGTTACTGGTGAAAGACAACGACGCCAAGCCGACCTTAATGCAAACCGAATCCAAGCAAGGGGCGGTCCTTTCGTTTTTGGCCATCGAGGTGGTGGCTTTGATCTGTTTTGGGTTCGCTGGGGCGACGGGGCTCACGATTCTACGGGCCGCCGGCTTATGCATCGCCCTCTTCCTTTATCCCCTAATCTCCAATAGCCTGCGTTTCAAATCGATCAGGAAGAAGGATCTATATTTGCTGCTCCCCGTTTTGATCCTGCCTTTGTTCCTCGGCTTCTCGATGTTCCACCTAGCCATTTCCTCGGGCTTGTCCTTCGTCTTGGATGGCTTAGTGACCGCGATTGGTTTCTTAGGCATTGGGGCCTTGGGGTTCATGCTGTCGAGCCTTGATAAGCTTAAGAAGGAATGGATCCTGCTCGGGGTCTTGGGCGGCTTGACCTTGGTCGTCCTCATCACCTTCATGTATTCCCTTTGCTCCTATGGTCCCTTCTATGCCTCAATCTATGCTGGCGACGTCTATTATTATGATGGAGTCGTCTTCCATATCGCCCAGGAAGGGAAATACCTTGATGGCTTTACTTTCGTCGAGGCCGACATCAAGTTCGCTTTGACCTTGCCCTTCATCCTCGCCTGCTCGGGGATCGGCCTCTTATCCTTGTTCTTCCAGAAGCTGGATAAGAAAGTCATTGCCGGCTTAAGCGTCGCCTCTGGGGTCGGGGCGTTGAATTTGATCTTCACGCCCCATTTAAAGGCCATAATCGCCTTGCTCCTGGTCTATGCCGTGGCCTTCGTCGCCGCCTGGTTATTGAAGATCCGGGCCAAATCGGAGGAAGCGCGGAAGAAGGTCGACAAGGGGGTCATGATCGCCTTCCTCGTCCTCGCGGCCTTGGTGCTGCTCGGCGTGTTCTTATTGATCATCGATTCCATCCTCGTCTCCGGCGGCGGGGGATTTCTCCGCAAAATCCCGTTGCTTGGAAGGTATTTTGAAGATGGGGCGTTTATGAATAGAATCGAGGTGGCGATTGGGGAACTAATATTCAATTACGATAACGCCGGCCGGCGGTCGCTTGATTTCGCCTCCTTGCTCTTCGGGGCTAATTCCAACTTGGTTTACGATATCCGGATCTTTGAATTCCAAATTCTTTATCAAAACGGCTTCATCGCCTTCTTCCTGCTCCTGTATTTCATTTTCTTCTTCGTATACAAAGGCTACGTGGCCTTAACCAAGGTCACCGATCAGGACCGGTTCTTCGTCTTCGCGATCTTAGGGTTGGCCTTTGGGGGCTTCATTTACCTGTCCTTATTCGATTCGGAATTGCCTTTGAAGCACCCCTCGGAGATTGATGGGATCTTCTCAACCCATTCGACCAATCTGCTGCCTTTAACCCGGAGCAACGTCGCCTTGTTGATGGCCTTCTGCTTCGGGGCCATCTATTTACCGGAAAAGCTTGATCCGGCCCAGGTGGTCGCGGTTCCTATCGCCGTACAGTCCGCCGATTATCAGGAGGTTAAAATCGATGAATAAGAAACTTTCCTTATTGGCTTTGCCTTTCCTCCTCTTTGGCTGCGATACGACAGAGTTATATCCTGGTGACGCCTATATCGATCCCGAGTTCGTCAACAACCGTTATAACGCCTATGACGAGGGATTGAAGGAGGCGAGCAAAACCGTGGTCGCGACCTTGAATAATGAGGAAAACGGCTACTTTAATGGCTCGGGTGTCTATGAGCAGCCTTCTGATTGCCGGGGCTATAATCAAGCCAAGCAATGGCATCCGGATTATTTTAAAAACAGTAAGGGCGGTGATCTCCGCTGGGAACCGGACATCGATAATCCTGGGGTCGGGGTGTGGTCCGATCAATCCTCCCTTTATGATGTGGTCTATAGCCAGACTAAGAAACTAAGCCGCCTCCATGACGGGTTCCGGAAAGGGTATCTGTCTAAACTCTACAACGGGCAGGTCCGTTGCAACGCCTGGGGCTTCTATTCCTTGGTTTGCTTAGATGGAGATGGCTATGGGACCAAGTTTCCGGCCGAGTTATTGGAAGGGGACTATTTTGCCTTCGCCTGCCGGGGCGGGTCCAATTCGCCTGATGGCAACGTTGGTCGGGTCTCGACTTTCGATATCAACATTACCTTCTATAAATTCGCTTCGGATTTGGAAACCTTGGTTGGGGAGACGGTGTCGCTCTTGAACGTCAAACTCCAAACCAACTATTCGGCCGAGGCCACTTCTTTGGTCGGATTTGATTTTGCCGATGCCAACATCGATCCCTCTGGCATCGTCGGGATGTCGATGGATTTCACCTGCGAGGATACCTATGTTGATTCTGACGGGGTATCACACGTCACCAGCACCGACTTCGACTCCGAATCTGATTATTACATCGGCTTGATGTTACTTGAGGTATTGATCCCGGACTCCCGCTGGAACTAGGTGGGGCTGGAAGTCCTCGATATTCAGCCATTCGCCCATTTGGAAATCGACTTGATCATCATCGAGGATCAAGGTTCCTTTGGCGGGAGTGAAAGTCATCTCGGAGAAATAGATTTTCCCGTCGATGTCATAGACGTCGAAACGGACGAAAGGGAAGGGGGCCGAGGCTTTTTCAGCGAACCAAACCACCTCATCCCAGTTTTCGGGTTTAACCGGTGGGGTATCGGATTTCTTCCAGCCGTTGAATTGGCTGCCATCGAAGGGTGAGAAATCGATATAGAGCTCATCATAACGGATATCTTGGCCCCGTCCCCGGACGACATAGAGGTTTCGAGCTTTCCCATTGAAGACATGGATCTTATATTCGATGGGGGCGATTTGACCGGGTTCCTCCAATAGTTGTTCGACGATGATCCGGGGCTTGATCTTCGAATAATGGGGCTCGACCGTCATCTTCCCATAGTTAGTCGCCAGCCATTGATCGAATTTGGCTTTGGCCGCTTGAAGATCGAGTTTGGCCTTATCGTGGCAGAAGAGGTTAAACCCCGAGGCATGGGTGCATTTAAGGGCGAATTTATCCGGCAATTGAGCGAAATCGATATCGGAAAAATCATCGAAAACCCCGTAAATCTGGATTAAGTATTGCGAAAACCCGTTTTCCTCTAAGTAGTGGCGGACCCCATCGCGGGAGGCGCAAAGGGAGACTAAATCGTCCTGGGGATATTCGTATAGGCGGAGGTGCTGGAGCTTTTCGGTGTAACGAGTTGGGTGCTTGAGGTTGAGCTTGTGGTGGGTGATGTAACGGTACTGCAGCTTGACGTAGGCGGTTTTGGATAGGGCTTTGATTGGGCGGCGGAGCAGCTCGCCGAAAAACCGTTTGAGCTTATTGTCCGGCAGATTCGGGTTCATGGTCTTTCCCCTTTCGCCGGAAGACCGAGGAGATTAAGGTCTCGCGGCAGGCTAGTAAGCCGAAGATATAGATAATGGCGTCGACGACCAATATTATCAGCGACGACACCAAATGGGCGGTGATGTGATCGTTCCAAGGGATTTGTTTTTCCAAAACCGGCAGCAGGAAGTACGAGAGGACGAAGATGGCGATCCCAAAGAGGACGATCTTAAGGTTGTTGATATTAAGGATGGCCGGTAGGGCATAGTCCTTGGCGACGTAAAGCAAATAAGCCAAGACCAAGATATCGGCGACCATGGTGGCTAAAGCCACCCCGATGCCGGGGGAAGCGGGGAAGGCGTAGAGGGCCAAGATGAAAGATAAGGAGACGTTGATCAAGACCCCGAACAGCACGGCGATTAAGTAATGGCGTTCCCTCTTTTGAGGGATAAGGATCTCGGTGTAGATGTCGTCGCCTAAGGAATAAGTCAACATCATGCCGGCTAAGGAAAAGAGAATCCAGTTGGCGTCAGCATAGGATTCGGTTAAGTCCCCACCGGAGATTAAGGCGGTGATCGGGGTGCTGAGGGCCGCCATGGTGGCAAAAGCCGGGATGGCGATGAAGAAAGTGATGTTGAATGAATAGTTCAATAACCTTCTAAAGGGGGCCTTGTTTTCTAACCCATAGTAATAGGAGGCGCGGGGCATGAAGACGGCGTAGAGGGAGGTGATCAAGGTGATGACGATATCGACCCCTTTGACCCCGACCGAATAAGCCCCGACGGCGGCCTTGCTTGGGTCGATTAGCCCTAAGATGAACTCATCGGTCTGGTTATAAAGGGTCAAGGCCAACGACAATAAAGCCATCGTCACCAAAGGGCCGATGAAGGGCCGGAAGTTATAGGGCCCCCTCTTCTTCAAAGAGACGTATTTATGGAGGAAAAAGCAGTTGAAGACCGAAGTGAGTATGGTGGAGGAGATGGCTATTAAGGCGTAGAGGTACAAATAGTTCTCCGGATAGGCCGATTGCTTGATGAACAGGAAGGTGCAGGCAGCTGAGAAAGCGATTAACGATACCGAGCGGACGGTGATGTAGAAGTGCTTCTCCAAGGCGATGTAGACCCATTCGAAGGAGAAGACGCCGGCTAAGAAGTTGATCGAGAGGAGGAAGATGATCTCGGCTGAGGAAAACAACGAGGGGACCGAGAAGACGATCAAACACATCAACAAGAAGCTGATTAAGGTCATCCCGGCTTGAAGGAGGAAGAACTGCTGGACGGTGGTGGAAAGCTTCTGCCGGTCGTTTTTGACTTTGACGCATTCGCGGATGGCGAGGTTGGGAATCGAGATCTTAGCCAGAATCAGGAAGTAATAAACGAAGGCGTTGGCCCAGGTGTATAAGCCAAAGGCCTCATCGCCTAAGGCCCGGGTGATATAAGGGAAGGTGATGAAGGAAAGGATCGTCATCGCCAAGGTCCGGACCAAATTGATGGCGACGTTGCTCCGGACCGTTAAGGATAATTGGCGGGCTTTGCTTGGCTCCATAATCGAGGCAATTATATACGCGCGTAGAGGAAAATTCTTATAATAAGCGAGTTATGAAGATCCTCGTCGTCTGCATGCATTATTACCCGGAGCCTTTTACCATCACCTCCATCTGCGAGCATTTCGTCCGGCAGGGGCATGACGTCTTGGTCGTGACCTCCAAACCCCATTATGGGTACGCCGCGATTCCGGAGGAATACCAACACGTCGACGACGAGGTCATCAACGGGGTGAGGGTCCACCGCTGCGACATCGCCATCCGGACCCAATTGACCCTTTCGATCATCAAGAATTACCTCTCGTTCTACTTCAACGCCAAAAAATACATCAAACGCCTCAAGGAGAATTTCGACGTCGTCTATTCGATGTCCTTAAGCCCGATCATCTCGGTGTCACCTGCCAATATCTACGCCAAGAAACATCATGTAAAGCATATCCTCCATTGCTTGGATTTGTGGCCGGAATCGGTCCTCATCACCAATGCTATGGGGCCGCATAATCCTTTGTATCGTTTGCTCTACCATTGGTCGAAAAGCATCTATAAGAAAGCCGATGAGATTTTAGTCTCTTCCCCATCTTTTATTGACTATTTCAGCGATGTCTTGAAACTCCCGACCAAAAACATCTGGTTCGTCATGCAGCCGCCTTTAATCGCCGAGAAGATCGGCGAAGACAAACGTTACGATGTTCCGACTTTGGTTTACGCCGGCAACATCGGGAAACTGCAGATGGTCGATGAAATCGTCAAGGCAATGAAGATCGTCAAAGACGATGGATATAATGTCAATTTAATCATGATTGGTAATGGCAGTGAAGCCCCGGATGTCCAAGGCTTGATACAGGAGTTCCACCTCGAGGACCGGATCAGTTTCCTCGGCATGCGGCCGCGGGGCGAGACCGCCACTTATTATGCCGACGCGACTGGGATCATCATCCCTTTGAAGCAGGGTGGATACGTTGGCAAGACCATCCCCAACAAGTTGGTTTCCTGCCTCAATGAAGGGCGACCTATTTTAGCCTTCCTCCATGGCGATGGGGCGCGGTTATTAGACCAGGCACAGGGTTCGATTTTTGCCAAAGGGGAGGATGCGAGAGCCTTCGCCATCGCCATCGAAGAACTATTATCGATGCCGAAAGAGGAACGGGAAAAACTCGGGGCCAATAACCGGGCTTATTACGAGGCGAAATGCCAAAAAGACGAAATCTGCCAAGAAATACTCAATGAACTAATTGAAGCATCAAAGTCCTGAGTTTCTCGGCAACGCTTTTTGGCGAATATCGAATCATAAAGTCGGCTTTTGCATAGTTTTTATGCAAATTGATGAGGTTTTTCTTGGCATCGAGATTGTTTTTGAAAAAGCTGTATAACCCGGTCGGATCGCCAAGGCTCGGTTTTAAGATGGTGGCGTTTCTCATCTCTTCCTCGCTTATCTCGGGACAAGCGGTGGAGACCACGTGGTCGGCTAAGCAGAAGTATTCGAGAAGTTTGGAGGGGACGCAGTAGGGGTCGAGCTTCGGGTCGACCGGGCGAGGGTTGATGACTGCTTCGGCGCCGAGGATATAGGAGTAGTTTTCCTCTTTGCTGACCTGGCCCAGATAATGGATTTTCGAATCGCGTTTTAACTCTTCATCCATGTCCCCGTGACCGGCGATGACGAGGTCGAGGTTGGGTTCAAAACGGTGGTAGGCTTCAACCAAATCTTTAACCCCGTAACGCTCAAAAAGGGCTCCGGCGAAATAGAGGTAGGGCGGGCGCTTTATGGGTTTGGGATCGCCGACGTCGACGCAGCCTTTCTCAATGAGGAAAGGACGGCGCTTTTTATTGAATAAAGCGTTCAATCCTTTTGTCAATGCAAAATAGCCATCGGCCTGTTTGTTGGCCTTTTTGATTAAGTAGTTATAGGACCATTTGATGTGGGATATATTCGCGGGGTTATCGGTTAGGATGGCAATGCTTGGCGATTCAAAATGCTTAGCCGCCAAGGCGAAAGGTAACACCAAGGAATCGTAAATGACGAGGTCGTAGTTCTTATTATTGACGATGGAAGCAATCAGTTTCGCTTCGTTAAAGACATTGCCTTGCCGGACTAAATAAACGAAGGCTAGGTTCTTCGAAATCGGCTTCCTTTTGGCTTGGGGCGCATAGGCATAGGCCGTGACTTCCTCGGTCTCCGCCAAGCCGTGGATCAGGTTGAGGTGGAAGTTTTGGCCAGCCGGGTTTGGGGCTGGGGAAAGGGAGAGGAAATCTTCTTGACCGAGGGCGACGCTTAAATAGGCGATTCTCATTGCTTAACCGCCTTTTCGAAGTATTCGAGGAAGGCGGCCTCCTCTTTCTCCAGGGTGTTGCCTCTTGCCATCGCTAGGCAATCCTTCCCCATGTTGATGGTCCGAACCCCTTCGATGGCATCGAGGAACTCGTTTTTGCTTTGGAAGTCGATGAGGTAGCCGGTTTCGCCATCTTTGACCAGTTTCTTGGCGGCGTTGCTCTGTTTCGAGGAGATGACCGGGGTGCCGCTGACTAGAGATTCGTTGACCACATGGCCATAGATGTCTTCCTTGGTCGGGAAGAGGAAAGCCGAGGCGGCGGAGAAGAAACGGAGTTCCCGTTCCTTCCGTAAATATGGCAATAAGGTGACGTTGGTGAGATTAAGTTTGGCGATCAGCTTTAGGTATTCCTCTTTATCCGGCCCTTCGCCGGCGATGGCGAGTCGGGAGGTTTTCGGCATGTTGGCCCAGAGTTTAATCAGCTGCTCGAACCCTTTTCGTTTGATGAATTGGCCGGAGGAGACGAATAACTCTTCGCCAGGAAGGTGGAATTCCTCTTCGGCGATCCGCTTTTTCTCCTCTTTGGATAAAGGCTCTTGGAGGACTTCGCTTTCGAAGACGGTCGAATAGGGGTAAAAGGTTATCTTGTCGGCCGGGGCTCCATAATGGATCAGATAGGCGGCCGAGTTCTCATCGGGGGATAGATAGGCGGTCGCACCGGAAATGTATTTCTTCTTTAAGGCCTTCTTTAACGGGAACTCGTGCTTCTTGACGATTCCCCCGTTGATGCAGAAGTGATAGGGGATCCCGTTTTTCTTCAGGTAATCGATGGTATGCATCTCGGTGAGGGTGCTATAGCCATTGATGATGAGGAGATCGTATTTTTCGTCCTCTAACATCTTAATCGGGGTGGTCGAATAGTTCTGATAGGCCGGGAACTTGATCCCGGTGCAGGTGATGGGCCGGAAAGATAAGGCGGGTCGATTGTAGAACAGCTCGTTCCGCCCTTTCTCTGAGACCCGTTCAAAGCAGGCGGTCAGCTCGACATGCTGCCCGAGCAAGTTGAATAGGTCGACCTTGTAGGGCGCCGGATGGTTAAAGAGCCAAAAGACTTTCATGCCGAAGATATTAAACTTCTTTTCCCTTTCCTCCTAGAGAGGAAGTATCATCTTCTTGCTATGGATGCGTCTTGGAATGAGTTCTTTGAGCAGATCAAAGGCAAGGATTATGCGAAATCGCTTCATGCGTTTCTTGAGGAAGAATACGGGAAGCATACCTGTTATCCGCCGCGGGAGATGATGTTCAGAGCCTTTGAATTGACCCCGGCTTCGAGGGTCAAGGCGGTCATCGTCGGGCAGGATCCTTATTCGAATCCCCATCAGGCGACGGGGCTCTGCTTTTCGGTGCCAAAAGGGGTGGAGATCCCGCCGTCGCTAGTGAACGTCTATACCGATTTGCAGGACGAACTCGGCATCAAGATGGATTTCAATTCCGGTGACCTCACTCATTGGGCGGAGCAAGGGGTCTTGCTGCTCAATGTCTATTTAAGCGTTATAGCCCATACTCCCCTTTCCCATAAACGGAAAGAGTACGATGCTTTTGCTCAAGACGTCTTCGCCTTCCTCGATAAACTTCCCCAACCGATCGTTTTCTTCTTATGGGGGTCTTTCGCTGGGCGGTTCGCTAAGTTAGTCACTAATCACAATCATTTGGTCTTACGGACGGGACATCCTTCTCCGTTGTCGGCCAATCGCGGTTTATATTTCGGGTCCAATCAATTCAACAAAGCCGAAGCCTTTTGGCGAGAACGCGGGGTCGAACCCGTCCAGTGGAGCAACGTTCATTGACGATTTTGTGCTAGATATGCTTAACCATTTTTCGCCTTGGTAGGTCGTAATCTGCTGAAAAATCGTCAAATCGTCAGCAGATTATTTGTCATTTCAGCAAAATATCCTTCATTTCAGCAGATTAATTGTCATTTCAGCAGATTATTTGCATTTTCAACAGATTCCTCTATAATTTTTCCATGGACAAAAAAGAAATCGAAAATATACGCGAAAGCTCAACCGTCGAATTGAAGAAATGCGCCGATAAACTTCCAGGCTCAATTTGGGAAACCTACTCGGCGTTCGCCAATTCGGAAGGTGGGGATATTTACCTCGGGGTTGAGGAAAGAAAACGAGCCAAGAACTTCATTTCCGGGATCAGCAATCCTCAGTCCGTGCTCCAGGCTTTCACGGCTACGGTCAACAATCAGTTAAAAGTATCTCGGAATGTGCTAAGCAGCCAAGATATCGAACTAGCGGAAATCGACGGTAAGACCATTATGCATATCCATGTTCGGGGAGCTACCCTGCGGGAGAAGCCGGTCTATCTCAACAATAACCCTTTCCTTTCTTATAAACGCCTTGGGGACTCCGTTTGCTTGATGTCCTTGGATGAAGTTTTGTCTTTGATGAACGATTCGATGCCTTTTTCTCGGGATCAAGAAGCCAATCGGGTCGGCATTGTCTTCGATGATTTATCAAAACCTACCCTTAAAAAATATCGGGAGGATTTCGCGGGGCAGAATCCGAACGACCCTTTGATTAATGTGGACGATGAGACTTTTTTCACGAGGGTGGGGGCTTTGATCAAGACCGAGCATGGGGCGATTCCAACGAATGCCGGAGTCCTTTGCTTCGGCAAATTGGAAGATATCTTAAAGATTTATCCCCGTTACTCACTCGATTTCCAAGTTCGGGATTTCGGGGCCGTGAAATGGAACAGCCGGATCGTTACCGACGATGGCTCATTCGCTGGCAATATTTTCGACTTCTTCAATTTGGTTCTCGGTCAGCTTCGGGCTCTGCTTCCCTCTCCTTTCTATGTGGAGAACAATGCCGATATGGGGAAGACCAAAGTTTTCTTAACCGTCCGGGAGGCTTTCATCAACGCCTTATTCAATGCTGACTATTGCCTGCCTGATGCCGTTCGGATTATTTTCGATTACCGCCGGATCGTCATCTATAACTCTGGCAGCATGCGGATTGATTTACCTTTAGCTATCGCCGGCGGCCATTCGAACCCTCGAAATACTTTAATATCCTCTTTGTTCCGCCGTCTCCGTTTAGGCGATAAAGCCGGTTCGGGCATTCCAACGATGTTTGCCAACATGAAGGATTTAAATATGATGACCCCTTCGTATACCGATGATCGGAGCAAACTTTCGACCACGGTCCGAATCAATTTCCTTAAAGCAGTCGATCCGGCCACGCAGGAGATCTACGACTTCCTTTGCCAGCGCGATGGGGGCGTCAGCACTAAGGATATTTCCGATGAATTGTGCTACACCCGTTATCAAGTGAACGAGTCGTTGACGAAGCTTCAACAGATGGAGTTAGTCACTGACAACGGAAAGGTGACCAAAGGCAAATTGTTCTCCCCGCGATAAACGGACAAAGCCAAAAAACACGGCAGAACTTAAACCTTTCTTCGAATTTTGATATATCTCCATACTTGACGGCTTCAGGGAAGAGTCTATCATTTGCCTGTCCGGAGCTGACCAGAGTCGGCTGAGAGGAACCGTGCGCCGGTTCGACGGTAAACCTGATCCCGGTAATGCGGGCGGAGGTAAGACATTTCGTATGTGTTCCTCCGGGTAATTTCCAAGGAGGAATTTTTAATGGGAAAAACCTGGTTGTTCATCAAGGAGCATCTGGCGTTATTGATCGCCATCGTCGTCGGATTGCTCGCCTACATCTGTTTCGGTGGGGCGGCGTTCTCCTATGAAGACGAAGCCGAAAACGATGTTTTGCTTTCTTTCGTCGACACGATTAACGCTGTCCCAGCCAGTTATGGCTTCTTCGTTTATTTGGCGCTTATTCTGCCTGGGGTTGGCATTCTGCTTCTTGGCTTAAGCCTTATCCATCGTTACTTCAGCTTTGTCGGGATGGCGGTGCTTTTCGCCGATGCCATCTTCGCTTTCTTCCTGCCCGATTTCCTTGAGTATGGGATCGGTTATGACGTTGGCTTTGAGTTTTTTGGCTCCTGGCTACCCTCGGTGACCTTGGTCGCCGCTTGCTTTGCCTTATTCACCGTCTCCAGCTCGGAGAAGATTGAAATCGCCGATATGGCCGAGATGGGCATGCTGATTGGCATGGCCTTTATCCTCAACTTATTCAAACTTTTCGCCATCGGCTCCGACGGGGGTTCGGTCAACTTCCAGATGATCCCCTTGTTCATCCTCGCCCTGCGTCGGGGACCGGTCAAAGGGTTCGTCGCCTGCGGCATCGTCTATGGTTTGCTGACCTGCTTAACCGATGGTTATGGGTTCGCCACCTATCCGTTTGACTATCTGATTGGTTTTGGATCGACCGCATTGATCGGCTTCTTCCGGCCCCTTATTTTCTCTGATTCGCAAGAAACCTATAACGTCAAAGGCGAGGTGTTCATCTTCATCGCCGGCTTGGCGGCCACTTTGATGCGGATGGTCGGCTCGACCATCTCCTCGGTCGTGGTTTATAACTACACCTTAGCGGCCGGCATCCTCTACAACCTGACTTACATCCCCCTGTGCGGTTTGTTTGCCACCATCGTCTTGATGGCTATGTATGGGCCGATGATCAAGATCGAGAAGATGTTCCCGGTTTCGCGTAAATAACCCTTTTCGAAGCGATTTTGCCTTTTCTTCCGATTATTCACGATTTTTAGGGTGACTTTTCCTTCGAGCGTGTTATATTCCTATCGCCAAATTCAAAGGATTGCCCATGGAAGAAGAAATCAAGAAAGATAACCCGTTGTCCGAAGCCGAGGAAAAACCGGTGGAAGCGGCGGAAGATGTTGTGGCTGAGAAGGCCGAAGAAGTCGTCCCGACCCCGGTCGAAGACGACGATGATGGCTTCACCGACGCCCCCAAACCAGTGGTTGAGGAACCGAAGGTTGAAGAAAAGAAAGAAGCCGACGAAGTGGCGGTCGATCCCCACAAAGTCAAAGACGAGGATGAGAAAGAAGAGCTCGTCAAGCCATCGGAAAGGGATGCCAACGGCAACATCGCCTACTCCGATGAGCGGTTCCAAACCATTGAGAAAGCTCGGAAGAAGCATCTCAAACTGGTTAAAAAACTTTCCTACATCAAAGTGGCCATCACTTTCGGCGGCTTAGCCATCGTCTTATGCGGTTGGCTCATCCCGGCCTATACCATGAAAGATCCGGGCCGGATCCCGACCTATATCGGATTAGCCCTCGCCGTCTTGACCGTCGTCGCCATCTGCGTCTACGGCATCCTCTCGAAGAAGAAGCAGGTCAAATCGACTGAGGAATACCTCTCCTCCTACTTCAAGGAATGCGACGAATACCTCTTTGAAGGATTGCCGATCAGCAACCTCCAAGGGGGGATGGAGGAAAAGATCACCGACGACGAGTTCAATGGCTCGGATTTATACGGCCCCTGCTCGAAACATGAAGAAGTGTCGAACATCGGCTCCCGTGATTCCCTCACCTTCGAATATGATGGCATGAAATGCGCCCTCGCCGACGTCGGGGCAGAGGCCCGGACCCCGAAGGGCTTCCTCACCGTCTTCATCGGGAAATACCTCCGGACCGAGAACCATCTGACGGTCGATGACGGCGGGTTATTCGTCTACATCAAAGGCGGCCCCCGGTCGACTCCCCCGTCCTTCCTCTTTCAAAAGGACATGCTGCCTTTAGAGGATACCAAGAAGTACTGCATCTTCGGGAAGAAGAGCAACAAGAAGCTCTTGACCAAGGAATTCCGCCAGACCATCAAGAACATCCATACCGACAACCTGCTCATCGACCTCGCCATCTCCTTCAAATCCGGCAAGACCTATTGGGCGATGGGATATGAGGACACCTTGATGGTCGCCCCGGTCGATAAACCCTTCGATCCGATTTACCTCACCAAATACAAAGAGCAGCTCCATTCGATCCTCGAATTGGCCAAAACTCTCTAGATAACCGCCTTCTGCGCGGTTTTCTTTTATTCACCGGACTTCCCACTTTAACTTAAAGCCTAAGGCTTTATAATTGCCTTGATGGGTGAAAGGCCCGGTCCTAGTCGTTATGAATGATCAACAGTCCCGCCTCGCGCGCTGGATCAAAGTCCAGGCGTATAAGCACGATGGGAAACTCCATCGGCAATGGTCTCCGGCCTACTTGGTTTCCGAGACCGATGAATACTATGCTTTAGCCTCCAAAGCCTCCTGCGTCACCGAAGCCGATGGGCGGCGGTGGATCACCAAGGAGCACGCCATTTTCCTCCTCTTCAAAAAGAAGTGGATGAACGTCATCGCCATGTTCAAGCCCGATTCGGGGATCTGCTATTACGTCAACATCGCCTCCCCGACCATCAAGGATAAGGGAATGCTCAAGTACATCGATTACGATCTCGACGTCAAGCTTTACCCCGATGGGGCCGAGCGAACCCTCGACGAGAACGAATACGCCCGCCATATCCTGACCTATGGCTATTCCCCCGACCTCTCGAAAGCCATCGAGAAATCGGTCAATGAGGTCAAGGACATGATGGCCAACCATGTCTTCCCCTTCGTCGAGGAGGACATCGAGGCCCTCTATCAGCTGTTCTTGGCTTCGACCAAGCCATTCATCAAGAAGGAGAACGCTTATGGAAAAAACGATCATAAGCCACGGTAAGGACGAGACCATCGCCCTCGGGGTGAGTTTAGCCAAATTGCTTCGTCCGGAGGACGTCATCCTTTTGACTGGCGATTTAGGGGCCGGCAAAACCACTTTCGTCGGCGGGGTGGCCCAAGGGCTCCATATCCATGAATCGGTTTTGTCCCCGACTTTCAACATCATGAAATGCTATTTCGATGGCACTTTGCCCTTATATCACATCGATGCCTATCGGTTAGAGGGGCAAAACATCGAAATCGGGTTAGATGAATACATCGAAGGCGACGGGGCCTGCTTCATCGAATGGCCGGCTTATATCGCTCCCCTTATTCCCGATGAGCATTTGGACATCGAGATCAAAAACCTCGGTGGTAACGACCGTTCGATCACCTTTAAATCCAATCATCCCCGTTATGACCTGATCGTCGAGGAGGTGGGGCAATGATTTGCTTAGCTCTGGATACCTCGGAGAAAAACCTCTCCATTGGGCTTGATATCGATGGGAAGACCGAGACATTGACCGAGCCGGCTTTCTTGCGGCAAAGCGAGATCCTCGTCGAACGGATCGATGAGTTATTGAAGAAACACCAAATCGAGGCGACGGCTGTCAACCGGATCATTGTCACCGTTGGGCCCGGTTCTTATACCGGCGTCCGGATCGCCCTAACCGTCGGCAAGGTCATGGCTTTGGCCGCCAACGCCGAACTCTACCTCGCTTCCTCCTTAGAAGCCCTTTGCCCGGTTAAAGGGAGCTGGCTCTGCTTGGACAATGCCCGGGGCAAACGTTCCTATCTTGGCGTTTATGTCGACGGACAATGCCTAATCAAAGACTGCATCAAGGAGAACCAAGAAGTTTTGGCCTATATTCAGGAACATCCTGAACTGATGCCAATCGGCGATTTGGGGTATTTGGGGTTGGAATCTCCGGAGTTCGATGTGGCGAAAAACCTCCTCGAACGGATTGATGATAAGCATCGGTGCGCGGAGCCTTTAGGTGCCCGGCCGGTTTACCTCAAAGACGACTATGAGGCCGGGAACTTCAAGATCACCGTCCGCAAGACCTTGCCGAGCGACCTTGATTCGATCATGGAAATTGAGGAGTCCGCCTTCAAACGTCCCTATACCCGAAAGCAGATGCTCTCGGAATTAAACGAGAACCCCTGTGCCCATGTCTATTCGGCGTTGGTTGATGCCGAGGTGGTCGGGTTCATCGATTTCATGATCACTTTCAACTCGGCGACTATTTCCCAAATCGCGGTGAAGGAAAATATGCGAGGCAAGGGGATTGGGAATCGGTTGCTCGGCCAAATGCTCAAGGACTGCGAAGCCCAAGCCGATCCGGTCGAGTACATTACTTTGGAAGTCCGGCAAAGCAACGAAAAGGCGCAAAAGTTCTATAAACGCCATAAATTTGAGCCGGTCCTCGTCAAGAAGGGATACTACGACGATGGCGAGGACGCGGTGTATATGGTAAGGAGCATCGTCCATGGCTAGGATATTGGCAATCGAATCAAGCTGCGACGAAACCGCCGTCGCCATCACCGAGGACGGGAAGCTTTTGTCCTCAGTCGTCGCCACCCAGATCTCGGTCCACGAGAAGTATGGCGGGGTTATGCCGGAAATCGCCTCCCGCCTCCATTGCGAGAACATCGGGGTGTGCTTAAAGCAGGCCTTAGATGAATCCCGTCTTTCCTTTAAGGATTTAGATGCCATCGCCGTCACCCGAGGCCCGGGGCTTATCGGCTGTCTCCATGTCGGATTGCAGGCCGCGAAGACCTTGGCGATGATGTATCATCTCCCTCTAATCCCGGTCCACCATTTGGCCGGGCATATCTACGCCAACGAATACGTCGGGGAATTGAAGTTCCCCCTCCTTTGCGTCGTCGTCTCGGGCGGTAATACCGAGTTGGTCTACATGAAGGAATCGATGGATTTCCAAATCATCGGCGAGACCAAAGACGATGCGGTCGGGGAATGCTATGACAAAGTCGCCCGGGTGTTGGGGCTACCTTATCCCGGTGGTGTCCCGATCGATAAGCATGCCAAAAACGGGCAGCATACTTATCACCTCCCGTCCCCCGCCTCCCCGGCTGGCCCGTTTGACTTCTCCTATTCGGGCCTAAAGACCTCGGTCATCAACTTAGTCAATTCGCTGAAGATGAAAGGGGAAAAGGTCAATGTCGATGACATGGCCAAATCCTTCCAAGACGTCGCCATCGGGATGATCGTCGACCGGACGAAGAAAGCGGTCGCCGCCTACCCGGTCAAGCAAGTGGTCTTAGCCGGCGGGGTCAGCGCCAATTCCTACCTCCGGGAACAGATGACCATCCTATTCAAACATAGCGATATCGACTTGCTCATCCCTCCGTTATGGTGCACGACCGATAACGCGGCCATGATCGCCAAAGTGGCCGAGCACTTGTATAAGATGAAAGTGTTCGCCCCCTTGACCCTCGGGGTCGATCCCAACTGGAAAATCGACCATTACAAGGAATTCTCTTCCACTTATTCAAAGTAAAGGATAAATTACAGCTATGCAACCGAAAGCCATTACCGTTCGCTCGCTCTATGAGCGCTTCCCCTCCGAGGACTTGACCAAGCTCGGGGAAATCCATGTCCAAGGCTGGGTCCGGACCAACCGCGATTCCGGCTCGATCGGCTTCATCGCCCTTAACGATGGAACTTGTTTTAAAACCGTCCAGATCGTCTATAACGATAAGCTGGCTAACCACGATGAGGTCACCCATATCCTGACCGGGGCCTGCATCCGGGTCGGGGGAAGAGTCGTTTACACCCCGGAGATGAAGCAGCCCTTTGAGATCCACGCCACCTCGGTGGAGGTGCTAGGCGAATGCGCTTCCGATTATCCGTTACAGAAAAAACGCCATTCCTTCGAGTATTTACGCGACATCGCCCATCTCCGCCCCCGGGCCAATACCTTCTTGGCTTTATACCGGGTCCGCTCGGTCTTAGCCCTCGGAATCCATGAGTTCTTCCAGGGCAAGGGCTTTGTTTACGTCCATACCCCCGAGATCACCGGCAACGACGCCGAAGGGGCGGGGCAGACCTTCACCATCGCCACCAATGATGACGAAGGAAAGCTTTCGGTCACCGATTTCTATGGTAAGCCGACCCATCTGACTGTCTCGGGCCAGCTCCACGTTGAATCCTTCGCTCTAGCCTTCCATGACGTCTATACCTTCGGGCCGACCTTCCGGGCCGAGAAATCCAATACCCCGCGCCATGCCTCGGAGTTCTGGATGATCGAGCCGGAGATCTGCTTCGCCGACTTAGAGGACGATATGGAATTGATGGAGGAGACCATTAAGTTCTGCATCCAATACGTCTTCGATCATTGCCCGGATGAGATGGATTTCTTCGACAAGATGATTGCCCCCGGGCTCAAGGACAAACTCAACCACGTCTTGACCACCCCCTTTAAGCGGATGACCTATACCGAAGCGGTTGAAGTGCTGCAAAAAGCCGTGCAAAACGGCCATAAGTTTGAGGAAAACAACATCTATTGGGGCTTCGACCTGCTTTCCGAACACGAACGTTATCTGACTGAGGAAGTGGCCAAGGGACCTTTGTTCCTCACCGATTACCCGGCTGGCATCAAAGCCTTCTACATGCGGGAAAACGACGATGGCAAGACTGTCGCCGCCTGCGACTTATTGGTCCCGGGCGAAGGCGAGATCATCGGCGGCTCCCAACGCGAGGAACGTTACGAGGTCTTAAAGAAGAAGATGGAAGCCTGCGGCAACGAGAAGGGGCTCGAATGGTACCTCGATACAAGGAAGTACGGCGGCTGCATCCATTCCGGCTTCGGCATCGGCTTCGACCGCCTGCTTATGTATCTGACCGGCATCACCAACATCCGGGATACCGAGCCTTTCCCCCGGACCAGCAGCAATATAAAATTCTAATGTATGGAACCGAATAAAGAGCCGATTGAAGGACAGATCGCCGAGGAGCCGAAGAAGGAAACCTTGGTCGCCAGGAAGCGGATCTTCTTCCTCCTTTTGGCCATCGCCTTAGTGGTCTTGGCCTTCATCATCTGGGAAATCGTCGATCTGAGCCTTGGAGGGGTGGCATGAGCCATACCCCGACCCAGGTCAAGCAAGCCCAGAACAAAGTCCCGGCCTCGATTCGGGCGGGGCGGGTGCTTCTCCTCGTCTGTGGCGCCTGCTTCTTAGCCTTCGCCGTCTTCAACTTAGTCGACTTCGGCTTTCGCTGCGCCGGCCAATCAGGCGACCCTTCCGATCCGTATTCGCTTATGTGGACGATCGGGCTGCCCTTCATCTCGGTCTTCATGGTCCTCTCGGCCATCGGGGCTTTCTCCTATGTGAAGGACAAGGGGCCGTTCATCTCCTTGGTTTCCTTAATGGCCATCCTCTCGGCCTTATTGTGTTTCATCGTCTTTGGCTTGGAGATCCGTTATCTGCTCAATAACGGGACCCTCTTCTCCTTGCATTTCGGTTATTTCGTCGAAGGCGTCTTCGCCTTCCTCTATTTCATCGGTTGGCTATTGGCCAACAACTGGTTGGATTGATTATGAAGAAAGCATTGCTGATTATCTTGATGGGGTTAGGGTTATTGCTCGCCTCTTGCTCCTCATCCTCAAACAAAAGGCCATCGGGTTGCGATGGCAATGGGGTGTGCCATATCGGCGATAAGAACCTCAATTCCTACGTTATCAATCGCTAGGCAACACCGGCTTATCGGCCTTGATGTCGAGCTTCGACACCACGTCCTCGTTGGCGTTATACCCAGCGAGGCTTTTTTCGTAGACCTTGACCGATCGGGAATGGATCATGAAGGCCCTTGAGATGTAGGCCTGGGCGCAGTAGAGGTAATAGACCCCGGCCACGATCCAGAGGACGACTTCCAAGTATTCGGCCGCATGGGCCCAGATGAAGACCGGTTCATGGAGGACCGAGGGCCAATGGGACAATAGGGTCATCCCGAACACCTCGACGAATAATCCTTCCTCTTCCCAATCAAAGGAGATGAATAATTCCCCGAAGGTGACGAATGGGTTCCGTCCCCATTCGCCAGTCGCGAGGTTGGCGATGAGATAGACGATCAACCCGACTAAAGCAATGAGGAAGGGCGGGATCGAATCCTTATAGAAAGCCCGATTGTTTTTCTTTAAGCCGAGTTTCCGGAACTCCTGGGTCGAATTAACGACATGGGTTTTGGCGACGTCATACATCATCGAGTCGGCCCGCTTGGCCTGGGCGAGCATGGTATGGCGGACCGCCACCCCGATTAAACCTAAGATAAGGAAAAGGATTATGGCGATGACGATGGCGATGACGAAGGCCCGTTTGTCGGTTTCGGACAGGAGGAAGTTCATTTGTTGGCCTCCTTATCGGAGGGGAATTGGGCGAGATCGAGCGGCTTGACCTCGACGACTTCCGGAGTCGGTTGAGCCGGAATCTGATTGATGACCGGATTCGGGATTTGGGCCATCTGAGGATTGGGGATCTGGGGTGTTTCCGGATTAGGGATGGCGGCCGGCTGCGGGGCAGGTTGGTAATTAGGTAAGGTCGCCCCTTGATTGTAATAGGGGTTATTGGGCAATCCCGGCATTGGCGGGACCCCCGGCATCATCGGGGCGCCGGAATAGAAGTTCTGCTGGACGTAAACGGTCTGAGGGGCGGTGGGTTTCTCTTCCGTACTCTCCCCGTTGGCCTTATCGATGGCTTTTTGGTAGATGGCCATGGCTTTTTTCTCCTCCGGGAAAAGGGGGAAGAGCTTCTCGCCTTTGAAGAAATTGACGACCATGACGACGAATTGGATGAGGAAATTGAAAACCCCGTAGACCGCGATGAGCCCACAGGCGAGGAGGATCAAGGGGACGAGCAGGAACCAAACGATCCCGAGCCCGAATTCGCGCAGGATTTTCATGCCGGTTAATTGTAAAGCCTAACAGGCTTCCCCTCAACTTTTCTTAGGCCGAATATCGTTAGGCTGATAAACGGGAAGGCCAAAACCACTGGCTTGCTTAGCTCGGGATAAAGCGAATATAAGCCGGCCGAGGCGAAAGCCAAAGCAATGGCGGCCCCCAAGGCCAGCCAGCCCCGAACCTTACTTTTGACGATGATAGGGAACCCATAAAGGGAGAGAAAAAGCCCAAACCCGAGGAATAGGTAAGCGGCGGGGATATTCGCGAAGGGGAGGGAGACGGCTAAAACCAAAGAAATCAAGCCGATGATCAGAACCAGGTTGTGGTACTCGCTCCCGGCATGGGTCGGGAGGCGAAGCCGGGTCTGGTTGGCCAACAAGAAGATATTGGAGATCCCAACTTGGCCGAGGCAATAGGCGAAGGCGAAAAGAGGAAAGAAGGTTTCGGCTTTATTTGGGTCTAAGGAGAGGAGGTTAGCCAATGAGACGACCATGTCGAGCCCATAGATCCCTTGGATGAGGAAAAGGCTAAGGTAGAGCAATAGGGTCTCCAAAACAGCGGAGAGGAAAACGGTCAAAGCCGTCCCCAGCTTCAACCGCATCCCATAGCCGAAAAGCAGCCCGCAGTAGAGGGAGGGCAACAAGAAGAAGACGACCGATTGCCAGTCGGCGATCCCAATAAGCGGGCAAAGGATAGTCGAGGCCACGGCAAAGGCCAAGACGTATTTCTTTTGGCAAAGCAAAGCCAGGGTACTCGAAAACAAGGGCAAGAGCAAAGTCAGGACTAAGCCGAATAAGGGAAGATAGGCGATGACTAAGCTCGATAATGCGAAAAGGGCGAGGGTCAAGGCCGCATAGGCGACGTTTTCCGCTGGGGTTTGGCGAGGGGAGAAAATAGCCACGGTTAAACTATACCCGATTTCGTCGTTTTTGGTTAAGATATCCGCCTTTTGCAGGCTTTCTTACCATTTGAATGGTTACCGTTTTCTAGTTATCAAACGCGAGGAAGACGCTTAAGCCAACATTTGCCTTTTCCTTATTCATAAGGAAAGGGAGGAAGGCTAAAATATACGGGCACATGAAAATAGACTACGCCTCCTTGCTCAACGAGCAACAATTGGAATCGGTAACCACCTTAGCCCAAAACGTCCGGGTCATCGCCGGGGCTGGCTCAGGGAAAACCCGGGCTTTGACCTACCGGATCGCCTACTTAGTCGATGCTTTGGGGGTCGACCCCTCCAGCATCCTCGCCGTCACCTTCACCAACAAGGCGGCCAAGGAAATGCAGACCCGGGTTCAGGGGTTATTGCCGGAAGTGGCGGGCTTCCTCCAGGTAAGGACCTTCCATTCCTTCTGCGCCTATTTCCTCCGGCAGGAATCCCATTGCTTCGGCTACCCCCCTTCCTTCTCGATCCTCGACGAGGACGAGTCGGAGAAGCTTATCAAAGACATCGCCGAGGCCAATGGCTATAAACGGAGCGATGAGATCGTCAAAGAGACCATCCGTTATATCAAGGCCAAGAAAGCGGCTGGCCAAACTCCGGAGGACATTACCACTACCTATCGGGCGTCGGAAAAGACCTCCCTGCAGTTCTACCGCGAATACGAGGACCGGAAGTACGCGATGCTCTGCCTCGATTTCGATGACCTCATCCAAAAAGCCATCGAAGTGCTCGAAGGCTTCCCGGCCGTCCGGGAAAAGTGGGCCAATAAGTACACCCATATCCTGATCGACGAATTCCAAGACACCAACGACGCCCAGGCGAAGGTCGTCCGCCTCTTGTCCCGTCCCGATACTTCGCTTTACGTCGTCGGCGACCCCGACCAGACCATCTATACCTGGCGGGGGGCCGATCAGAAGATCATCCTCCGCTTCCCTGAGGAACACCCCGGGACCCAGGATATCTTTTTGTCCCGTAACTATCGCTCGACCGCGAATATCCTCAATTCCGCGAATAAGCTCATCGCCCATAACAAACAACGGGTGCCGAAGGACCTCTATACCTTTGCTTCCAATGGCGATCCCGTCACGGCTAAACGGTTCTTTAATCAAAACGAGGAAGCCCAATGGGTGGCCGGGAAGATCGAATCGATCGCCAATCTTGAAGGCGGCTCCTTCCCCGATTACCGGGGCATCGCCGTCTTATATCGTTCGTCCTATTTGACTCGTCCTTTTGAAACCGAATTCGCGGCCCGAGGGATTCCTTACCGGATCTATGGGGGTCTTCGGTTTTATCAACGGAAAGAGGTCAAGGACGTCTTGGCTTATTTCAACTTATTGATCAATCCGAAAAATGACGTCGCCTTTGAGCGGATCGCCAATGTCCCAAAGCGGAACATCGGGGAGACTTCGTTAGAGAAGATCGCCGCTGAAGCCCAATCCGCCGGGCTATCGGAATATGAATACGTCGCCGAGATTGAGAAGCATCCCGATACTCAGTTATCGAGCCGGGTTATCGCCTCTTTGATGACCTTAACCGCCCAGATGGAGGCGGTCAAAGTGAAGATTGCCAAAGCCGATGAGACCTATTCCTCGGTGTTGCGCAGCTTCATCACCGACATTGGTTACTTCCAATACATCTCCTTAGATCAAGATATCGACGAGGATCGAGCCGAGAACGTCAATGCCTTGTTCGATGATATCGACCATTACATCGCCGATCATCCAGAGTCGACCTTCGCTGAGTATTTGCAAAACGTCACCTTATTGACTAGCCAAGATGACATCAACGACGGGAACTACGTTTCCTTAATGACCATCCACGTCGCCAAGGGGCTAGAATTCGATAACGTGTTCATCATCGGTCTGAACCAAGGGACTTTCCCATCCGGACGGTCGGTGACCGAGCGGGATGATGGGCTCGAGGAGGAAAGGCGGTTAGCTTACGTCGCCATGACCCGGGCGAAAAAGCGGCTCTTCATGACCTGCAACATCGGTTACTCGTTCGCCAACGACTCCCATATGGTCCCGTCCCAGTTCTTCGATGAGGCCGGGCTGAAATTCCCGCCCGCTCCCTATGGGGCCGACCGTTCCTTCTACCGGCCCCGGGGCGAAAAGGTGACGAAGGAAAAGACCTACTTCGCCGACGGGGACCACACGATGCCCTTTAAGCCGAGCGCCCCTAACCCGAATATCAATAACGTCTCCGAATGGAAGATCGGGGATAAGTGTCACCATGATGCCTTCGGGGATGGGACGGTGGTCGAGGTGCCGACCGGCAATACCATCGTCGTTGATTTTAATGGGGCGAGGAAGACCTTATTAAGCGCCCACCCCAAACTCCATAAACTGCATTCGCAAGGAGGGAAAGCCTGATGGATAAAGAAGCTGCGATCAAGCGAAGAGATGAGTTGACTCGTGATCTCGAGAAATGGAATTACGAGTACTACGTTTTGGATAATCCTTCGGTTTCCGACGCCGAGTTCGATCGGTGCATGAATGAACTCATCCTGATCGAGAAGGAATTCCCCGACATCAAGTTGAAGAATTCCCCGACCGAACGGGTTGGGGGGATGGTGGCGAGCGAATTCGCCAAAGTTCCCCATAAACGGCTTATGTTGTCTTTAGGCAACGTCTATAACGAGGACGAGGTCCGGGATTTCGACCGGAAAGTCAGAGAAGTCGTCGGCAACCAAACCATCAAATACATGGGTGAGCTCAAGATCGATGGACTCGGGATGTCCTTGCTTTATGACCATGGCGAATTGCAGCGTTGCCTAACCCGGGGCGATGGGGTGACCGGGGAGGATGTGACCGCCAACGTCAAGACCATCCGTTCAATCCCTTTACATGTCAAACAGACCCGTCCATTTGAAGTTCGGGGCGAGGTATTCATGCCCAAAGCCTCGCTAGAGAAACTCAATAAGCAAAGAGAAGAAAACGGGGAACCATTGTTCGCCAATGCCCGGAATGCCGCGGCCGGTTCGATCCGCCAACTCGATTCGAGCATCGCCGCCAAGCGGGGGCTCGATGCCTTCTGGTATTACTTGGTCAACGCGAGAGAACTCGGGATCAATAGCCATGAGGAGGCCTTGAATTACCTCGATGAATTGGGGTTCAAGACCAACCATGAACGGCGGGTCCTTTATGGCCCGGATCAGATGATGGATTACATCGAGGAATACACCGCCAAACGGCAGGATCTGGCCTATGACATCGATGGCTTGGTATTCAAAGTCGATGACATCGGGTCATATGAGAAGATCGGGTATACCGCCAAAACCCCGAAGTGGGCCACTGCTTATAAATTCCCTCCCTTAGAGGTCACGACCAAATTATTGGATATCGTCTTGACCGTCGGGCGGACCGGACGGATTACTCCGAACGCGATTTTATCCCCGGTCCGGGTGGCCGGTTCCTTGGTCCAACGGGCGACCCTCAATAACGAGGATTTCATTAAGGACAAAGGGCTGATGATCGGGGATTATGTCTCGCTTCGAAAAGCGGCGGACGTCATCCCCGAAGTGGTGCGGCCGATCGTTGAGAAGCGCGATGGGACCGAACGCCCATTCGTCATGTCGGAAAATTGCCCCGTCTGCGGCGCCCCCTTGACCAAAGTTCAGGGGCTCCATTATTGCCTGAATCCCGATTGCCCGTCGCGGAAGATCGAGGGGATGATCCATTTTAGTTCCCGCGATGCGATGGATATCGACGGGATGGGGGATTCGGTGGTCGAGGAGTTCTTCGCCGAAGGGTTCCTCCACGACATCCCCGACATCTATTTCCTTTATCAGCATGCCTCGGAGATCAAGGCCTTAGACGGTTGGAGCGATCGCTCGATCGATTCCCTTTGCAAGGCCATCGATGAGTCGAAGGGCCGGTCATTGGAAAGATTGCTCTATGGCCTCGGAATCAAGGAGGTCGGGAACAAGACAGCCAAGACGCTGGCCAAGCGGTTCAAGCATCTTGATGATTACTTCGCATTGACCCAAGAGGACTTGTTGAAGGTGCCGGACATCGGCCCGGTGGCCTCGGCTTCGATCGTGTCTTATTTCGCTTCTCCAGCGAATAAGGAATTGATTGAGAAACTCCGCTCGGCTGGGGTCAACTTCGATTACCTCGGGACTGACGAGGTCGACGTCAACTCCTACTTCTACGGGAAGACGGTGGTGTTGACCGGGACGTTAGTCAAATACAAACGGAACGAATTGACCGAGATCCTCGAAGGGATCGGGGCCAAGGTGGCCGGCTCAGTCTCGAAGAAGACCGACTGCGTCATCGCCGGGACCGAGGCCGGGTCAAAGCTCGACAAGGCTCAGGCCCTCGGCATCCCCATCCTCAACGAGGAGGAGGCCCTCGCCCACCTAGAGAAAATCGGGCGATAATGTGTATACTAAGGAACGCTTATGAAGACGATAACCAAAGATGTGTTGATCGATGCGGCCCACCGGCTGATGTTCGATATGTCGAGCGAGGAATACGATACCTTGCTCGAGGAGTTCAAGATCTTGACCAAACAGATGGAGACGATCGGGAAGATCGAAGGGCTTGAGGACTATGAGCCGATGACTTTCCCCTTCGATTGCCATACCGACGTTCTCCGGGAGGACGTGCCGGAGACCCCGTTATCGACCAAAGAGGCGCTTAAGAACGCCGGCTCGGTCCTCGATAACCAAATCAAATTGCCGAAGGTGGTGGGATAAGATGCGTTACCTCGATAAACCGATCGCCGCGATCCATGCGGCATTGAAAAACAAAGAAGTCACCCCGTATCAGTTGCTTCAAGAAGCCATTGCCCAGATTAAGGCCAACGACTGCAACGCCTATGAACGGTTAACCATTCCTAGTGAAGAAGAACTGATGAAGGAGCTTGGGCCCTTCGAGGAGGATAACCTCCTTTACGGGATCCCCTATGTCTGCAAGGATAACTTCTCGACCAAGGGGATTGAGACCACCGCTTCCTCCAACGTGCTGAACGGCTATGTGCCGGTTTTCGACGCGACGGTGGTGCAAAAGCTCAAAGACAAGAAAGCGGTTATGCTCGGCAAGACCACCCTTGACGAACTCGCCATGGGCGGAACCGGGACGACCGGCCATAAGGGCATCACCTATAACCCTTTTGACCCATCGAAGAAACGGATGGTCGGGGGCTCCTCCTGCGGGTCAGCGGCGGCTTTGGCCAATGGCGATTGCTGCTTCGCCACCGGCTCCGACACCGGCGACTCGGTCCGGAAGCCGGCTTCCTTCGCCGGTTTAGTTGGCTTTAAGCCGACTTGGGGGCGGATCTCCCGTTTCGGCTTATTCCCCTTCGCCCCCTCTTTGGATCACGTCGGCTACTTCACCCATTACGTCGAGGATGCCGCCGTCTTGCTTAATGTCCTAGCCGGCCATGACGACATGGACTTCACCTCCTCCTACGTCCCAACCGAGGACTACACCGTCCATCTTCATGATGGCTTAAAGGGGAAGAAGTTCGCCGTCATCAAGGAGATCATCGATTCGGTCGATGATGTTTATAACAAAGCGAAGTTCAACGCCTTGATCAAGAAGATCGAGGAGGAAGGCGGGGTAGTCGAATGCGTCGAGTTCGGGGAAGAGTTGCTCCGCTCGATCTACGCCACCTACATCGTCATCTCCTGCGCCGAGGCCACCAGCAACGACGCCAACCTCGACGGGATCAAGTTCGGCCCCTATTATGGCGGAAATTCCTATCAGGAAGTGATGATGAACGCGAGAACCAAAGGGTTCAGCGAACTCATTAAACGCCGCTTCGTCATTGGCTCGTTTGCCTTGATGAAAGAGAATCAGGAAGACCTCTTCCTGCGGGCCCAGCGGAACCGGGCGAAGATTGTTGAGAAAACGAATGAGATATTGGCGAATTGCGACGCGATTCTTGTCCCGGCCGCCCCTTCGATCGCCAGTGAATTCGCGCAAAGCTCGGACAAATTATCCAGCGAATACCTGATTGCCGATAACCATTTGGCTTTAGGCAATTTTGCGGGTCTTCCTTCGATTACCATCCCTTTGGCCTTAGAAAACGGGATGCCGCTTGGCATTAACTTGATGTCGAAGGCCTTCACCGAAGCGAGCCTCTTATCCTTAGCCCAGGCGGTGGAGGATATCACCGGCCTCGGCGGCTTAAGCGCCATCAACCCCAAGGAGGGCAATTTATGAATTTCGAACCGGTTATCGGGCTGGAAATCCACGTCCAGATGAAGACGAAGTCGAAGATGTTCTCCGGCTCGCCCAATTCCTTCTCCCATACCCCCAACAGCGAAGTCACCCCCTTCGATATGGCTTTCCCCGGGACCATGCCCCGGGTCAATAAGCAGGCGGTAATTAATGCCATAAGGGTCGCCAATGCCTTGCATATGGAAATCGATCCCCTCGTCCGTTTCGACCGGAAGAACTATTTCTACGCCGACCTTCCGAAGGGGTTCCAAATCACCCAGCAATTCCATCCGATCGGGAAGAACGGGTATTTGGATATCCTTGATGAGAACGGGAATACTAAGCGGATCCGGATCGAACGGATCCACATGGAGGAGGATACGTGCAAACAGCTCCATTTCCCCGATTGCTCGTTGCTCGACTATAACCGGGCCGGGACCCCGTTAGTCGAGATCGTCTCGATGCCGGATATCCGTTCGGGCACCGAGGCTATGCATTATGTCGAAGCCATCCGGAATATTGTCGTCTACTCCCTTTCGAGCGATGGCAAGATGGAGGAAGGGTCGCTCCGGTGCGACGTCAACGTCTCCTTGCGTCCCTTCGGTTCCGAAAAATTCGGGACCAAGGTCGAACTTAAGAACCTGAACTCGATTAAGAACATCGAGCAGGCCCTCGATTACGAGATCGCCCGCCAATCGGCTTGCCTTTTATCCAATACGCCGATCCAGCAGGAGACCCGCCGGTTCGATGAGGGCAGTGGCAAAACCGTCCTCATGCGGGTTAAAACCGATGCGGTCGACTATAAGTACTTCCCCGAGCCGAACATAGCCCCGATCCAGTTGAGCGAAGCCTTCATCGAGGAAGCGATCAATACCTGCCCTGAGTTTTATGACTCGAAGAAGACCCGTTATCTGACTTATGGGCTCCCGGAGAAAGACGTTGAAATCATCCTCTCGTCTTTGGATTCGGCCCTTTATTTCGAAAAGGCCATCCAAGGGGTCAATTACGTCAAGACCATCGCCAACTTCCTGATCGTCGAGATCAATTCTTACCTCAATAAGAACGGCATCTCCATCAAAGAATTGAAGTTGTCGCCCGAGCATCTTCGGGATATCGCCGCCTATCAAGAGGAGGGCTATTCCCATAAGCAATGCGCCGACATCCTCTTCTATTGCTTAGAGCATGACGATTGCTCGCCTGCCGAAGCCAAATCGGCGTTGAAGATCGAAAAGCAAATCAGCGACGATGGGGCGATTCGGGAGCTGGTTAATCAGGTCTTGGAGGCCAATCCTCAGTCGATCGAGGACTATAAGAACGGCAAAGGCCGGGCGGTTGGTTTCCTGATCGGCCAGGCGATGAAGCTCTCCAAAGGGAAAGCCAATCCCCAAGCCGTCAGTAAGATCATGAACGAGGAACTGGCCAAGAAATGAAAAAAGAGATTGGGGATTTGCAGGAGTATCTGAAGAAGGTGGCCGTTTTTTCCTTGCCCAAATACAAGGAACTGCCTTCGGTTGAACTCTATATGGAGCAAGTCCTCAATTTCATCAATGGGGCTTTAGCCGATCTCACCCCCGCCGGCGAGAAGGCTTTGACCTCCTTCATGGTCAATAACTACGTCAAGGCCAAGATGATCTCGACCCCGACGAAGAAGAAATACTCTCGGGACCAGATTGGCTATCTCATCGCCATCTGCTTAATGAAGTCGACCTTATCGATGGGCGACATCGCGGTTTTGTTGGAACACGAAGCCGGGATCTCGATTGAGAAGGAAAGGGTCTATTCCTTTTTCTGCGAATTGGAGACGGCGATTTTAGCCGAGACGGCGAAAAAGACCGCCCCTCGGGTCGATGAGGTCGCGAGGCGCCTGAAGATCGAGACTAGTCGGAAGAACAAACATGCCGAGGACAACGCGATCAATTCCCTCGCTTTGTTGGCTCTCCGCTTGTCTATTCAAGCCCAAGCGAATAAACTTCTAAGTGACTATATCGTCGATGTCCTGCGGAAGTCCTCCCGAACCGAAGAGGCCTATTCCATCGAGACCTATCCCTCCAATAAGGAAACTAAGCATGAAGCGGCCTTAGGGAAGGTCGAGGCCAAGCGGCTGGCTGAGGCGAAGCAGACACCGAAACCAAAAAAGGATAAGAAGTCCGAAAAGGAGAAAAAAGCATGAGGATTCTCGTCACCGGCGGGACCGGGTTCATCGGTTCTGAAACCGTCGTTGAGTTGATCAAGAACGGTTATGAGGCGGTCATCGTCGACAACCTCTCGAACTCGAAGGAAGCGGTCGTCGACCGGATCGAAACCATCACCGGCGTCAAGCCCGTCTTCTATCAGGCCGATTGCTGCGATTATGCAGCCTTTGAGGAAGTATTCAAAAAAGAGAAAATCGACGCCGTCATCCATTTCGCCGGCTTAAAGGCGGTCGGGGAATCGGTCCATAAACCGGTCGAGTATTATTCCAATAACCTCATCTCGACCTGCAACCTCTTGAAACTGATGAAGAAGTATGGGGTCCATAACATCGTCTTCTCCAGCTCGGCCACCGTCTATGGGGTTCCCAAGCATGTGCCATTATACGAAACCGACCCGGTCGAATCGGCCACCAACCCCTATGGGGAGACCAAAGTCATGATCGAGCGGATCCTTGAGGATGCCTGCAAGGCCGATAAGGAACTCAACGCCGCCCTCCTCCGTTATTTCAATCCGATCGGGGCCCATCCCTCGGGATTGCTGGGTGAAGACCCAAACGGCATCCCCAATAACCTCATGCCCTATATCACCCAAGTCGCCATCGGTAAACTCGATCACCTTCGGGTTTACGGCGATACTTATCCGACCCCCGATGGAACCGGGATCCGCGACTATATCCACGTCGTTGATTTGGCCAAAGGCCACGTCGCGACCATCAAGAAGCTCCTCTCTAATCCGGGCCTGGTGGTTTATAACCTCGGGACCGGGAAAGGGACATCGGTTTTGGAGATGGTCAAGGCTTTTGAAGAAGCGACCGGGGTCCATATCCCCTATACCATCGAAGGGATCCGGGCCGGTGATGTGGCCGAGAACTACGCCAACTGCGACAAAGCCTATAAGGAACTCGGCTGGAAGGCGGAATTGACCGTCCTCGACGCCTGCCGTGATGCCTATAATTTCCAAAAGAAGAACCCCAACGGGATTTAAGGAGCGAACATGATCAAGACCTTCGAAGTGACTCTTCCTAGCGGCGAGACCTTAAAAGGCCGGCACTGGGAGAAAAAGGACGCCACCCAAGTCCTCTGCCTCATCACCGGGATGTGCGAGCATTCGCTCCGTTACGATGATTTCGCCAAGTTCCTCAATTCGAAAGGCATCGAGGTTTATGTCCTTGACGCCTTTGGGCAAGGGTTGAACGCCGAGACCGAAAACCATTTGCAGATTTGGCCGGACGACGGATTCGAGAAAACCGTCGATGGGCTGGAGGCGATGGTCGCCTTGGCGAAGGAAAAGGGGCTTCCGGTCACCTTGATGGGCCATTCGACCGGTTCATTCATGGTCCAGCGTTATTTGCAGCGTTACCCGGGCCACGTCGAAAAGGCCATCGTCTGCGGCTCCAATGGCGGGCAAGCCGGCTTGATGAAGTTCGGCAACCTGGTTTGCAAATTGCTCGTCAACAAGAAAAACGAGCACAAGCCGGCCAATTTCATCACCAAGTTGGCCTTTGGTCCCTACGTCAAGGGGACGGCGTCGGCGAAAACCGAGTTCGATTGGCTTTCCTATAATGAGGCCAACGTCCAAGCCTATATCGCTGATCCCTATTGCGGGGCCGTCAACACCGGTTCCTTCTGGAAAGGGTTCTTCGCCGGGATGGTCAAAATCTGGGACAAGAAGGAATTGGCTAAGCTCGTGCCGACCAAGGTGCTCATCATCTCCGGCAAAGAGGATCCGGTCGGGCAATACGGCTCCGGCTTATTATGGCTTCGCGACGCCTATAAGGCCCGGGGGTTATCGGTCGTGCTCCATCTATATTCGAACATGCGCCATGAGATTCTTAACGAAGAGGGTCGGCAAGAGGTCTACGACGACGTCCTCCGCTTCCTAGTCGAAGGGAAGTAAATAAGCAATAAGGCGTCTAGACAACTGGGCGCTTTTTTGCTGTCTGATTGGTGCCAAAATGGCAGTTAGGAAAGATTTAACAGTGCCAAAATGGCGTTCCAAGCAACTTAGAATATGCCAAATTGGCAGCACGAGTATAGAAAAGTATGCCAAATTGGCAGTAAGGTATTTTTAAAAACTGGTACTTTGGTTATCATATTTACATGAACGCATTAACTTTGAAGCAAACTCGTTTGTCATTCGGCTTAACTCAAAAAGAAACGGCAGAGGCCGTCGATATGCCGATTAGAACCTATATTCGTTATGAAACTGACGAAAATTATGGTAACCGGTTAAAAAGGAAAGCTGCGATTGGAGTCCTCAACGATCGTTATGCGATTACCGAGGATAAAGGGGTTCTGACGCGGGATTTTATCGCTTCGACCATCAAAAAACTCCTTGAAAAAAAATACAAGGATTCGGTCGATCTTTGTATTCTTTTTGGATCGTATGCGAAAGGATATGCCACCGATTCAAGCGATGTCGATCTTTTAGTTTCGACGACCTTACAAGGCGCGCATTTTGCAATGCTTATGGTCGAAGTTTCCGAGGCATTGCATAAACGCGTCGATATTCTTCGATTGGGTGATATTAAACAAAATGAAACCTTTCTTTCGGAAATTTTAAAAGGAGGAGTAAGAATATATGGATAACAAAAAAGAGGACGCTTATTTTGCTAGGCAAATTATTTCTAATATTGATACAATTAGGGAGTACGTAAAAGACATGACTTACGATGATTATATATCGAGTCAAATGGTCGTTGATTCCACGTTATTTCGTTTGGTCCAAATTGGCGAGGAAATAAAGAAATTATCGCCAAAATTCAAATTCGATAATTCCGAGATAGCTTGGGGTTTAATTTTGGACTTTAGAAACGGAATTGTACACAATTACGACCATACCGATTATTCGTATGTTTACGAGATTATCACCAAAAATCTCAATGACCTATATGCCGTGTGCCTTAATTATATTAACCGTTTATGAAGGCAAAGATTTTTAGGCCCTGTTTCCATCCGACCCCGAAGAAAGGATGGATCAATGATCCTAATGGCTTCTCCTTTTATCAGGGCCATTACCATTTGTTCGCCCAATATAATCCTTTTGAGCCGAAGTGGGGCCCGATGCATTGGATCCACTTCATCTCCCCGGATTTAGTCCATTGGAAGGAAGAGGGGATCGCTCTGAAGCCTGAGCATCCCTACGAACTCCCTTGGGGCTGCTTCTCCGGGACGGCCATCCAAGACGGAGATCAGCTGCTCCTTTATTACACCGGGGCTCAAGAATGGGCCCAGGTCCAATGTTTAGCCAGCAGCCTAGATGGAGAAACTTTTGTTAAATATCCCGGTAACCCAATCCTTGATGGGACAAGTTTGCCTGCTGGATATTCATTAAAGGACTTTCGTGACCCAAAGATTGTCAAGCAAAAAGGCCGTTACTATCTTTTAACCGGGGTCAAGAAGCCAGGTTTAGGTTCTTCAATCCTTTGCTTCGATAGCCCCGATGGGATTCGTTTCTCTTTCCTTTCGACCTTCTATGACGGGGTCGACGAGGTCGATGGCTGTTTGGAATGCCCGGACCTTCTGCTCCTCGATGATCACCATGCCCTCTTGTCCTTCTCGCCGCAGAATAAGCCGAGCCACGGCAAGGGGACTTTCCAAAACAAGCAAAGCTCGGTTTATGTCTATGGAGAGGTTGATTTGCCTTCCGGCTGGTTCCGGCCCCTCACCCCGGAGACTGAATTCGATCAGGGGTTCGATTTCTATGCCCCGGAGCTATTGAAGCATGGGGATCATTGTTATTTGGCCGCTTGGGGAGCGAACTGGGGACGGAACTACCCGATGGCCAAAGATGGCTATGCCAATTCCTTGCTGATACGGGAGATTTCCTATCAAGATAACCGGCTTTTGCAGTCTTTCGTCGGAGATTTGGATTTATGGTGGAACGATGTTAGGACTTTCCGGGATCTATTCACGCGGACGCGATTTCAGTTGGGGGAATTCGGCGGCTCGACCAAGCGGATCCAATTCACCGTCGAGTCGCGTTCGGACTTCAAGATCACCCTTCAAGGGGGTTATGTCATTTCCCATGAGTTCGGTTCCCCTTATCTAGCCTTCAAACGGACCAATCAGGCTTATGAGACGATGTTGCCCGGACAAGAGAATGACGATACCCGTTACGTCAAAGCCGGGGACTATTACCATTATCATTTCGATATCTTCATCGACGGGTATTTGATTGAGACCATCATTAACCACGGGGAGTTCGCCGTCACCTCCCAATACTTCTCCAAAGGGGATAACGACTTGGTCTTCGAAGGGGAGACGAAGATCACCGGCTTGACTATTTCCTATCTAACCGATTGTCAATAGAACTGCTTTTCGTATATATATTTGGCCTTTTAGGCCAAGCGAATGGGGTCCGTTAACTTTCCAAGGAAGGCAAAAACAAGTACAATCCTGCTATTCGAAAAATGATCGTTGCCTTCTTTAACTTAAAAAACGATAAGACGCCCTTGAGCTTCCTCAGCGAGTTCAATGGCTATTCGCTCCTCCGTGGGGATTGGTCGACTTTGCTTTCGATCCTCGATGGGGGCAAGAAAGACGAGTATGAAGGCTCTTTCCTGCTCGATGGCTGCAACTTATTGGAAGACGAATATACCTTCGTTAAGATCGGCATCGACGGGGACAAGGTCACCTCGACTTTGGAGCTGAAGGAAGGGATCAACCTTGATCAGCTTTCCGCCCCATTAGCCAAGTACCAAAGCGACCATACCCTGAGTCAGGAAGCCGCCGAACGGTTAGCCAATGCCATCAAGCATATCTACAACGCCTTGTTGGCCAGGCCTTTATTCACTATCCTCGATTTAAGTCGGGCCAACCCTGAGTTAAAAGACCAGGTCAATGACCTGTCCCATCTGATTTTCTCCCATTACCCGATCCTGGTTTATTCTGGGGAAGAAAACGGGGAACCAACGATTACACCCTATGGGGAAGAGCCAAAAAAGCCCTCTTTCCCCAACGATTTTGAGGCCTTCGCCTATGGAGAAAAGGCCCAGCAGGCGGGGTTCCATTTTTTCGTTTCCGACATCACCGAGGCCAAGAAACTCAATCCCGGGAAAATGTTCGTCGAGGCGGCCGCCGCCCGGGCGAAACGGGCTAAGCGGAAAGCCGAGCAACAAAACGGGAAGGGGAAGTATTTCTTTTCCTCGTTTAAGCTGAATATCCCCTTTGCTCTCCTCTTCCTGCTTTTCGGCTTTATCTCCGGCTTCATCTTCTATTTCCTTGCCGAAGGGGAATATAACGGGACGGTGGCTTCGATCTTCTCCTTATTGAGCCCGATCTTTGCTTTGATGGCCTTGATGCCAATCGCCTTCTTCTATGGCGATTCAGCCGAACTTAACGTCTTGAAGAACAAACTGCTCTTTGGTGGCTTAGCCATCATCGGAGGCGCGGGTCTTCTCTTTGGGTTGATTGAGTTCCTGTTCTTCCGGACCACCGATTTCCCGTTTAAGAACCAATTGCCTTTCATCGCCCCTTTGTTGCTCTTCCCCCTTATTGAGGCGGTTTTCGTTTTCGTTCTTTGCTTGATCCGAAAGAAACGGCGGGAGGTTGAGGAATAAGCTTATGAATATTCTCGCTTCGTCGACCGGCTATGCCATTTTGGCGGCCGTCGGGTCGATCTTCGTCATCGTCTTGGGCTATATCGCCTCGATTTTGTTCCGTTCCGGGGAGTTCGCCGCCTCGATCCGGCGGATGGCGTTTCTAGACGATAAAGACGTTAAGTTGGAGTTATGCTTCGCCAACAAAACCGGCAAGTCTAAAACCTATACCCACATCGGCTTAGCCATTAAGACCCAGCAAGGGTATCAGGCGGTGGCTTATTTAAATCATGCCCCCTTCCTTAAGGGACAGGATGGCTTGCAGGTGGGTCCCTCTTTGGTTTTGAAAGTCAATAAAGGGGCCAAAGCCACCTTCGTGCTCGATTTCTATTTGAATCAGATTGAAACAGTTGATTACTACCTCTTCTGCCAATCGGGCAATAAAACCTATGTCGCCGCGATTGACTTAACATCCTATAAGCAGAAGCCGATCTATTTCCATTCGGTAAGCGCTAAGACGGCGGCTTCCTTGACGAAATAGGCCATTACGTTTTATTTAAGAGGCCGAGGTTGGACAGGACATCTTTGCCTCGGCCCGGATGACGGCTTAGCCATCCGTTTTCTTTTTAAGATAACAACGGCCAAAGCTGATGTAGGATTGCTTACCTAATCCCGGCAACGAGAGCCATTCCTCGATCGAGGATGGCTTATAGGTGGCCAAAGAGACTAAGCCTTTATTGGAGATGACGAGGGGGCGGGCAATCTGCCTTCTTTTGGCCTCGTCTTCGCGGATGGCGATGAGGGAGTTAAGGAACTCACAATCGGTCAGGATGTGGCCTTCGTCATCGGCCACGACTTGAAACCCATCCTTATAATCGACGTATTGGGTCCGTTTGGTTCGGTCGGGTCGGCTTTGAGTTGTCTTTTCCTTGTTCTCAGGGACGAAGGAATCGACGCGTTGCCTTTCGTAATGGGGCAAGAGCGAGCAATCGATTTCCTCATAACCGGCCTTGAAGCTCCGTTTGTATACCTCGTAGGAGATGGTCCGGTTGCAGCCCGTCCCATCGGCTTTATAGCAGGTGCACCCCAAGAAGGGCTTGCCCTCGGGTTTGGATTTGACGATGAGATAGCCATCCTGACAGGCATCGCATTTCTCGATGCCCATATCCTGGCCGGCTAGATCATTGGTGAGGAAGCCGCATATCTCCGGCTCATTGGTGCACATATACAGCTTCAGCCCAAAGTTCTTGTTGTAACGGAGCAGGAGTGGATAACCGCAGACGGGGCAAGGGGTGAAGCGGAGCGGGGTGATTTCGGTCTTGGTCAATTTTCCGTGCAAAGTCACTTCCGGATAGTCCTTGATGAGTTCTAAGACGAAGCGGGAGGGTTTATTCTCCGGGCAGAGAATGAACACCCGGTTTTTAGTTCGGGTCAACGCCACGTAGAACAGCCTTCTTTCCTCGGCGTACTCCATTTCCTCCTCGTCTTTGATGACCAGTTTTAAGACGGGGTCATCATCGATTTGGCTCGGGAATCCATAGGTCCCTTCTTTCCCGTTGACGATGATGACATTGTCATAGCCCAGCCCTTTGCTGCTGTGGGCGGTCAAGAACTCCAACTTGGCCTTGGGGTACTTTTTAGAGAAGATTCGGCCGGAGACATCGGAATAGACGAAGCGTTCGGAAGCGCATAGGTGGGTGGCGTCGAAGTTATACCGTCCGATCAAAAGGATTGAGGAATCGGGTTTTAGTTTTTCTTGCTTATTGGCCAGGAGGACTTTCCCGATCATCTCCTCCAAGGCTTGGCTGAGGTTGGCGCTTTTTTCTTTCCCTTCTTCGTAAGTCTGGATGACGACCGGTTTCCGGATGTGTTTCGGGGAGATGAGGGACTTCTTAATCTGGGCTTCGTTTTTCTGGATGAAGGAGCCGGCGATGTCGATGACTTCCTGGGAGTTGCGGTAGGTCTTGCTGATGAATAGTTCCTTGGCATAGCCAATCAGTTGTTCGAAATGGGTGAAGAGGGAGACATCGGACCCGGAGAAGCGATAGATGGACTGCCAATCGTCCCCGACGGCGATGATCTTGGCATCACTAACCTTCTTCAGGGCTTTGATGAGGTCAAACCGTTCCCTCGAGATATCCTGATACTCATCGACGATGACGTAACGGTAGTTCAGTTTCTCCCCTTTCTTCTCCATTTCCTCTAAAAGACTGCTGGCCTTGTTGATCATGTCGGAGAAGTCGAGGGCCCCTTGCTCGTTGAGTTTCTGCTGGTAATAGAGATAAGCCGATTCGGCGATGTCTAAGAATAACCTGGTCCGGGGGTTATTGGCATGGAGCCGCATGTAGGAAAAGGAGTCGGCTCGATAGCCATCCCGTTTGAAGGCCCCGATGAAGGTGGTGAGCAATTTGGCTAACCGCCCGACGTAACGGGATTCCTCGTTGACGAGCAGTTTCTTGAATAGCTCAGCCTTATCAATGGGGCGGAGGTAGAAACCTGCCTTCAATAATTGGTCTTGGAGATGGAGGAGGAAATCCCGCCCGTCTTTATGATGGGAGAAGGTATAGAGAAGGGTGGTCTTATGCTCCCGATGGAGCTTGACCTTGTCGTTGATCTCCTGCTTATAACGGGCTAATTCGCTTTGGGTATAGAAGGAATGGGTCCCGTCCTCGTTGATTCCGAAGTGCTCGATATAGGCCACCTTATCCCCTTGGGTGATCTTGAAGTCGGGGGTATAGGGTTTGCTGGCTTTGAGGATGTGATAAGGGTAGACGGCTTCGTATTGGTAATCGATCCCGTTGATGTAGAGGAAATTGGCGATCTTGACCTCCTCATTGCTCCGTAAGTATTCCCCGAGCAAGGACTTTTTGCCTCTAATCTTCGCTAAGGCGGCCTGGTTGAATTGCTTGACATAGCCCCGGATGGTCGGGAAGTCATGGTTATGAAGGTATTGCCGAAACCCCTCGAGGTCTTTCCCTTCATAAGGCAGGTCTAAGTAGGAGGCGAAGAAGAGGATGACTTTCTCAAGTAAGACCTGATTGGTCAAGACGCTGTCTTTCAGATACTCGATGATTGAGTAATAAAGGAAATCCTCATCCTTAACCGTCGGTTTCTCTGACCGTTGGCTCCGGATCAAAGAGAAACCAATCGAATGGAAGGTCGAGATGACGCAGGGGAGGGCCAGCCTTTCGTTGATCCTTTCCTTTAATTCGTTCACCGCTTTGTTGGTGAAGGAGATGATGATGATGTCCTCGGGTTTAACCCCTTGCTTCTCCACCAGGTAACGGGCCTTGGCGGCTAATGTCGTCGTCTTGCCGGCTCCGGCCCCGGCGATCAAAAGCATATTGTCCTCATCCGAGAGCACGGCGGTCCGTTGCTCGTCGTCGAGGACGATATTGGGATCGACCTCCTTCAATAGGTCATCAAGGTAGGTTTTATCCTCTTTGAGGTGCCGGGAGAGGAAATCCTCGTTATGTTTATCGACCGTCTTCGAACCTTTGGCTAGGTCCGTTAGGTCCTCATAGGCCGATAGGAAAGCAAGGATCCTTTCCTTCTTAACCCGATGGGCTTTGGCGTAATAATCGAGGGAGGCGCCTTTGGCTAGGGAGTGGTAGAAATCATAGGTCGGGCGATAGGCGGCCAAGAAGGGGGAGTAGTCGCTTCGGGCAAGATATTTGTCCAAACTAAGCAGTTCAGCTAATTCGTGGTTGAATTGCTCCGCCGACAGGTATTCCCCGAGTTTATTGACTGGTGATTTCCGTTTGAATAGCCGCGCGAAGATGCCCATTGACGCGATTATATACGAATTTCCCCGTCTTTGGGGGATAATGAAGGCCGATAAGTCATAGATAACTTCTTATTGAAGAAGACCGTCCTCATAACCGGCGGCACCGGTCCTTCGGGGTCGCGGCCACCAAAATATTCCTAAAGGAAGGGGCCGCCCAAGTCCGGATCATCTCTCGTGACGAGAAGAAACAAGACGACATGCGGAAGGCCTTCGCCGACCCGCGATTGAAGTTCTATATCGGCGACGTAAGGGATCTATCCTCGATCGACAACGCCTTTTATCGGGTTGATTACGTCTTCAGCGCCGCGGCGTTAAAGCAAGTTCCTTCCTGCGAATTCTTCCCGCTTGAAGCGACCAAAACCAATGTACTGGGATCTGATAACGTCATCACCGCTTGTCTAAGGGCCAAGGTGAAGGCCGCCGTCTTCCTTTCGACCGATAAGGCGGCTTATCCGATCAATGCGATGGGCATCACCAAAGCCTTGATGGAGAAAAACGTCGTGGCCAGAAGCCGGGATATCGCTGATAAGGGGACGAAGCTATGCTTAACCCGTTATGGCAATGTCTTAGCCAGTCGGGGTTCGGTCGTGCCTTTGTTTTTAGACCAAATCGCCAAAGGTGAGCCTTTAACCGTCACCAACCCCAAGATGACCAGATTCTTAATGAGCTTAGACCAAGCGATTGATTTAGTTCTTTACGCTTTAGAGCATGGCGAGCAGGGCGACTTATTCGTTATGAAAGCCAAAGCCGCCGAGATTATGACCCTGGCCAAGGCGGTGAAGGAACTGAAACATGCTTCTAACCCGATCCACATCATTGGGACTAGGCATGGGGAGAAGAGATTCGAGACCTTGGTCACGGCCGAGGAGATGGTTCGGGCCATCGATTTAGGCGATTACTTCAAGATTCCTTATGATGCACTAGTAAACGTTTTGTAGACACCTAATTTATAAGTTTCAGTTCCTTCTTGACTTTTGCCTCCTTGATTATCT
>CALVUF010000001.1 GCA_944363525.1 uncultured Bacilli bacterium | reverse complement strand
AGCATCCTCCTTTGGATACGGGGGAATACTGACTTTTAGAAGACGATTAGGCTAGGCATAGGATAATTTGAGGATACCCTTTTTCGTTCGACCACACCAAGACGGGTTTCTCCAAGCTGGAAGCCGCGGTATCCGCCCTCCGCGGGGAAGCGGGGAAGGAGCCGGCCGTCGCCTTCGAGCACACGGGGGTCTACAGCCGCGTCGTCGCCAAGTGGGCGGAATCCTCGGGGATCCGCCAGATCGCGATATCGCCGCTGCTGTCAGCCAAGGCCAGGAAGTCGAAGCTCAGGCCGACCAAGAACGACAGCCTCGACTGCAAGTCAATCGCCGAGGCCGCCTACGGGTCCGACGTCGGTGAGGCTCGCGAGCCGTCGGCGCTCCTCGCGCTCTCAAGGCAGAGGGAGGCCGCCTCGTCCGCCGCCGCGGAGGCCAAGGCCAGGTACAGGATGCGGATCGACCTATGCTGGCCGTGCCTCGACGCGTTCGCCGACCCGCTGTCCAACGCGGCCATGGCCGCCGTCATGCACTATCGCCACCCGGCCGCGGTCCTCAGGGCCGGGCCGAAAAGGGTCGAGGCGTTCCTGCGCAAGTCCGCGCCGGGCCTCGGGAGATGCTCGCCCAAGGCGTTCGCCGCCAAGCTTTGCGACTACGCCAGGGAGTCCATGCCGCCGGTCGGGGAGTCGTCCGCGGAGGTCGATTCGCTCCTCAGGGCCGCCAACGAGGCCAAATCGGCCATGGGCCTCGAGGGGGAGCTCGCTTCCAGGCTGATCGAGGAGGCCAGGAAGTCGGGCGGGTTCGGGATCCTGACCACCATCGACGGGGTCGGGGAGAGGCTCGCGGCCTCGATCCTGGCCGAGATAGGCGACGTCTCGAGGTTCCCGAATCAGGGGAAGATCGCCGCCTACGCCGGGCTCGACCCCGCGGTCTGTCAGTCCGGAAGGTCGGGCGGGCTCCACCTCCGGATCACCAGGAAGGGGAACGCCTTCCTCAGGAAATACCTCTACCTCGCCGTCCTCGGCTGCTGCTCCGAGAGGCGGTCGAACCGGATAAAGGAATTCGTCGACAGGAAGCAAAAAGGCGGGCTTCCCAGAAAAGCCGCCTTGGTCGCCGGCTGCCGCAAGATGCTGCTTGTGATTAGGGCCATGCTCTTGAACGGAACCGCCTTCGAACACTAGTATTCTAGGCAATCCGAAAGACGAAATCTAGGGAACGGAGGTTTTCGGATTGCCTAGAATATTGCCATTAGGCCCCTTGACAAACCTTATCCATTTTTTGTTACAAAAAAGGCGGGGAAGCGGTCCCTCGCCTTTTGGATTACTTTTGCTGGAAGATGATGGCTTCGTGTTTGCCTAGATGGGCTTTCCCGTCCTTGACCATCGGCTTCCCAACGGTCAAGAGGAGTTCACCTTTCCCTAAGTCTAAGACCATTTCTTCGTCTTTGAGGTTCAAACCGACGATGGTCTGGCCCCGTTTGAATGATAAGGGGGCGGACATTAACTCAAACCCTTCATGGCTCGTTAGGTCTGGATCGTTGGAACGGATCTCATTGAGCTTCTTGATGAGGTTGACGATCGAATCGGGATCGGCAAGCCGATTCTCCGCCGACGGGGACTCTTGGCTGGTCGGGAGATAGCATTCTTCTTCTGGTTTCGAGGAGAAGCCCCGGCTCGGTTTGGAATCGTCCCAACTCATCGCTAGGCGGGCCCCGGTCCGGTGGAAGCCGCCGTCTTTAGAGGGATAGCCTCGAGCGGTCAATTGCTCGATCTCGTCGCCGGCAAAGACAAAAGGGACGCCGGGGAGGGTGATAAGGAGGACATAGGCTAACTTCAGCGAGTTCCCTTTGACCATGTCGGCAAGCCGGTAGACGTCGTGGTTGCCGGAGATCGGCGATAGCCATTTGCCCGGATAGAGTTCGGCGGTCTTGATCTCGTCGAGCATCTCCGGGAGGTAACGGTCATAAATCTCCTGATTGAACTCGACTAGCAATGGCTTCATCCCTTCTTCTTTGGGATTGCCGTTAGTCCCGATCCGAAAGAAACCATGGCAGAAGTTGTCCTCATGGTCTAAGACGAAGTCGGAGTCGAAGCCGGCTTCTAAGGACTGATGGGGATTAGCCCATTCCGAGACCATGTAGAACTTCCCACATTCGTTTTGGACCTCGGCGATGATCTGCTGCCAAGTCCAGATGGTCGCTTCCTTCTTTTCGTCGTTTTTAACCAAGGAATCGGCCATATCGACCCGGAAGCCATCGACCCCTTTCTTGAGGTAATGCTTCATGACATTGGCAATGTAATGCCGGGTCTTTTCGGCCGCCTCGCTTTTATAACTTAATTCGAACTCCGGGTATTCGATCTTATTGAACCCATAGTTGAGGGCCGGTTGATGGCAGAAGAAGTTGACGTAGTATTGGCCATTCCGGTCAAACATCCCTTTGATGAGGTTCCCGCCGCAGGAAGGATAGTAATGCCAAGGGTCGCGGGTCCAGATGAAGAGGTCATCGGTGGAGTTGGCTTCGGCGGTTTTCAAAAAGTCTGGATTTTGAATCGAGGCGTGGCCGGGGACTAAGTCTAAGAAGACGGCGATGCCTTGCGAATGGGCCGCTTTGATGAGCGAATCGAGGTCTTCTTCGTTCCCAAACCGGGGATCGACCTTATAGTAATCGGCGATGTCATAACCCCCATCGCGGAAAGGGGAGAGGAAGATCGGGTTGATCCAGATCCCGGTGAAACCAAGCGAGGCGATATAGGGGAGTTTCTCCTCAATGCCTTTTAGGTCGCCGATGCCATCCCCATTGGCATCGCGGAAGGTGGCGGGGTAAATCTCGTAAAAGGAGAGTTTCCCATAGTCTTTGATGATCATGTTGGTTTAGTTCCTTTGCTGACTGAAAGTAGGTAATCACTATCGGAATGAATAGTCAAGAAAACCCGCCAAGCGGCGGGCATTCTGTTTTGCTTTAACCTTAGGCGGCGATGGCTTTCTTGGCTTTCTCGGCTAAGGAAGCGAAGGCCTTCGGGTCATTGATGGCCATTTCGGAGAGGACCTTCCGGTTGAGGAGGATCCCGCTCTTCTTGAGGCCGGACATGAACTTCGAATAGGAGAGGCCGTTCTGGTGGCAGGCGGCGTTGATCCGCTTGATCCAGAGCTTGCGGAAGTCGCGCTTGATGAGCCGACGGGACTCATAGGCGTACTTGAGCGAGTGGCAGACCTGCTCTTTGGCGGTCTTGAACAGAAGGTGCTTGGAACCGAAGTAACCCTCGGCGGCCTTCAAAATCTTTTTGCGGCGGGCCCGGGTGACGGTTCCGCCTTTGACTCTTGCCATGGTGTTTTTCCTCCTTACTTAACGATCATGAACTTGATCCGGCTGTAGTCGGTCTTGTCCATCATGCCCGAGCGGCGAAGCTGGCGGCATTGTTTCGCGGTTTTATACGGGGCGTGGTGTCCCTTGTAAGCGTGAATGAATTTGATTTTGCCATTGCCGGTGACCTTGATCCGCTTCATCAAGGACCGATTCGATTTCATTTTCGGCATTGAGTGTTCCTCCTATTGTTTCTTCGCCTTGTTGCTGACGATGGCCGAGTAGACTTTCCCTTCCCAGTAGGGCGGCTTTTCCATCGTCACGGTGAGGGATTCCCCTAAGACAGTCACGAACCGCTTCAAGAGTTCTTCCCCTAAGTCCTGATGGGCCATCTCTCTTCCTTTTAAGACGACGCGGATGTTGACCTTATCGCCTTCATTAAGGAATTTGACGGCATGCTTGGCTTTGGTGCGCAAATCATGCTCGCCGATCGAAATGTGGAGTTGGATCTCCTTGAGTTGGGTCGCCTTGGCGTTCTTCCGTTGGGCCCGATCGGATTTCTGCTTCTCGAAGCGATACTTTCCGTAGTTCAGTATCTTGCAGACCGGGGGATTGGCTTGGGGGGCGACGCAGAAGAGGTCGAGGGAGTAGCTGGCGGCTAGTTCATTGGCTTGCCGGGAACTCATTCTCCCCAGGTTGTTGCCATCCGGTCCGATGACGATGACTTCCGGGTAACGGATGTGTTCGTTGATGGGGTCGAACCGCTTCTGGGGGCGGGTCCGATCGTTTCTGTCAAAGTAGGCGATGTTCTTTTTCCTCCATTAGTCGAAAACAGCCGGAAGGCAATCCTCCGGCTGATCTGCATTTTGGTTAGGTAGCAGGGTGGCCAATTCCCGTTGGGAATCTGGCGAGCCGCCGGACGCGACTGCTTTCTACGTCTTTCGACAGGGGGAAGTATACCCTTTTCCGAGACTCATGCAAGCAAAATCGCGAGCAGATTCGTAATATTCGATGACATCGACTCATTTTCTAAGGCGATCCGCCCGAAATAGCAAAGCATCCCGACTCCGGTTAAGGCAAAGACGAAGAAGAGGAAGGTAAAAGCCATCCCAAGGTACTTTCCGATTTTCTTTATATAAGAGGATATATAGAGCAGCTGCAAGAAGAGGAAGCAGAGAGCAAAGGAAGCGAAGGTCCAGTTGACCCAGCCTGGTTCTTCACCAAAGAACTTTTCCTGGAAGTAGAAGACGAAATAGATTGAGCCGACCAAGGTGAATATCGAGGCGATTCCTAAAAGGGGATAAAGGATCAAAGGCTTCTTCTTAAAGAAACTGCCGGCCACATCAAAGGCCAGTCCCAAGACTAACAAGACTAAGAAGATCATGGCTTTTTCCGGTACCGCTGATTCCGATCGGTTGGGGAGAGGGGGTTGCTCATCTCGATCTTATTGGCCTCTAAGGCCGGCTTGAGATAGTTTTTATGCAAGCCTAACCTCGACTTCAATCCCAATAGGCTCAATAGCTCGGTCGCCGAGTAGTACTTATCCGGCTCCATCGCTTCGAGCATCCGCTTAGCCATCGGGGTCAAACCACCTCTAGTTAATAAAGAATGCTTAATGCTTTCTTCAATCGCCTCTTCAATCGTTTCCATATAGGCGATAAGGAAAGGGGCCATGTCTTCTTTATTGACCGCCTTCTCATAGGCCGTCTTGAGCTTGTCTTCGTTCTTAAAGAGATGCTTAAGCAACTTGATGCCGATTAGCTCCTTTTTGAAACGGATGAGCTCGGCCTTGGCATAAAGGAAGGCCAGGAGGTAGGGATGCTCGCGGTAGGGCATGATGGCCGGAAGCATGAATAACAACAATCCCGACAAAAGGATCGGGGAGACATGGGGCTGGGCGTTCTTCACGAAAAGGAAGGTCCGCTTCAACAGTTCCTCGACCTTAGCGTGGGGCGGGATCGAATAAGGATAGGACTCGATCCGGCGGGAAAGCCGGACCGGCACATCCTCGCCCCAAAGGGTCGATTCATAGGTCTTTAAAAACGAATAATCGCTTGGATCTAACTTGGTCGATTGGTAAAAAAGCCCGCAAATCCGCTTCGCCAAGGGGACAGAAGCGATGTCTTCCCCGCGATAGAGTCCCCGTAACTGGGAAGGGGTCAACCGTTTCCCTTTCTTTTCCAAATAGGCGGCGGCCTCGTTCGCGCTGGCTTCCAAAGCCGGCACAGGCGAGGAAATAGCCGATAAACGGCCAACTTTGAAGCATAATGAGGTCAAGGCCAGGACCACGGCGTTGCTGGTCGAGAAGCTGGCCCGATAGGGCGGATTCACTTTTTCCATAGCCATATTATATCGACCAAATCGATAGTTTTAAAGAGAAGATATATTATCTTATATACAAAAATAGGCAGAATACGTACAAAAACGAATTATTGTACGGAAACTAGCCAAATTTAACCTAAATTTTACATTGTTAGAGCCACTCTAGGTACTATATCGGTAAACCGGTAATCAAAATGAAAAGAGCGCAACATGAAATTGGTTGTCAATCAAAGGGCCTAATTTCTTACATATACGCAAAGGGGCGTTATTTTTCGCGCCGACGTCAATCCTATAACCTAACCCGCATAAAGGAGGTCATTGCTTATGACCAAAACCTCAAAAATCAAACTCATCGTCTCTAGCGTCTTAGCTCTTGGCGCGACCGGAGCGGTCGGCGGCACGTATGCTGCGCTTACCCTTACCGGCGGCGACAGCGAGAAAGAGCTCAACGATGGGATCACCATCGACACGATCGAGATCTTCAACCGCGTCGTCACCCTAGGGGTCAACGTTACCGCGGGTACCGGGACCCTTAATGTCGACGGGGCGGAAACCGAAGAGGAAAAGACTGGCGGGATCGTCACTGCCAACGAGCTTAACGACCGGAAGTTCTCCCTCGATCTCTCCGTCACCGGCGACCCCAAAGCCTGGTCCTACATCACTGTCAGCTTTGCGTGGGGCGGCGGGACCGTCGGCGACTATTTGAACGTCCCGGCTCAAGTCCAGATTCAAAATGGCGATTCAAACTGGAGCAGCAAGAATTCCGGCGTCGAGACCATCAAATCGATGACCAAGGAATTCGAGATCACCTGGACCGATGACTATCCGGGCGGCATCCTCGCCTATTTGAATAGGACTTATGCCGGCAATGCCTCGGGCGCCTGGAGCGCGATGGAGGATTTCGAAACCGCCGTCAACGGAGCCAAGCTCACCGCGACCGTCGCGGTCACCACGAACAGCGGCGCTGGCGCTTGATTTCAAGTTTCTGATATCCTCCGCTTTAGGAGAAGCGGATGCCCTTATTGCCGATCTATCTATCAACCGTCTTCACCGTCTTAATGGTGAGCATCATCGTCCTTCTCCTCGCTCTGACCGTCTTCCTGTTCTGGATCTATTTCACCAGCAAGAAGGAAATGGGCGAGGGGAAGCTCGATTTCGACGTATTGGAGGATAAGGTCGCCAAGAGCTCGCGGAGCCCAAAGATGGCGAAGTGGTGCAAAGCCGGATCGGTTTTGGCTAACATCGGCTTCCTCTTCGTTCTTCTCCTATGCGGGACACTTATCTTTACGCGCGCGATGCCTGGGCTTGGGATCCCCTATTCAATGGAGGCGGTCCGAACCGGTTCGATGTCGAAGGTCGACCCGAGCAACGAATGGTATCTAAAAGACCGTGATGATCGAATTCAAGTCAATGACATCGTTATTCTTAAAGAAGTAAAAACATTCGATGAAGTCGAACTATACGATGTCATTTCCTACCGCCATCCACAAGGGATAAACGTCATCCACCGGGTAGTGTTCATCGGCGATGGATACTACATGACGAGGGGAGACGCCGTCGACAAGGACGACAACATCCGCGTTACCCTCGACATGGTCAACGGGGTCTACACCGGGACCCGCATCCCCTTCTTCGGGTCGATAACCTTCTACCTGCAGGATGATTACGGTATCCTCGGGATGTCAGCCATCGCCTATTGCATCATCGCCTATGAGATATATTCGGGCTTCAACGACAAACTTCGGGAGAACCGGATCAAAACCTACGATACCCTCTTCAAGGAAGGGGTAAGCAAAATAACCTATTCCTCTCCGGATGGGACCATCGAGTTCGATGCCAAGTACCAAGGGAGCATCGACAAGAAAAAGAAATCCGACCGCGTTGATATCAAATACACAAGGAGTTCAGCCAAGTGAAAATCTTCAAATTCAGCCCCCGTCAGAAAGCCATCACGGCTTCGGTTATTTTGTTCGCTTTGCTGAGCTTCTTCATCGCCGGTGGGCTCGATGCCAATTACATCATCTTCAAAAAGAACAACCCGATTGCCGGGATCGGCGAATTGCTTAACTTCGCCGCCATCGCGCCCCAAAGCTCGGCCTATGTCCTCCTTCTATTCATCGCCCTCTATCTCATCGCCGGGGTCATCTCCCTCTTCATCGTCTTGAATAAGATCCATGAAGACGGAAAGAAACTCGTCAACTCCGGGATGCTCCCTTATGTCATTCTCATTGGGGTCGTCGGGGTCATCGCCTTCGTCGGCTTAGGGCTCTTGTTCACCATTCCCGAAGGGGCCGATGGGTTAAAGCGGAACATCACCTTCGTCGGGGAGACTTTATTGATCTCCGTCGTGGCTTTCGCCGCCATCTACGCCATCGTTTTGGCCATCTACCTCCTGATCATGGCTTTGCCTTTCACGGCCCGGAATGCCGTCAACATCGGAAGCGAAGCCAAAGACGAGGTCGAGGAGAAAGAAGAGAAGAGCGAAGCCGACCTCTCCAATACCTTTGACACCGAGAAGAAGGGTGGGGCTAATGGAGCCGCCGGTGGGGTAGCCGCGGGAGCCGGGGTCGCCATCGGCTCAGGGACAGGCGGCGCCCCTTTAGCCTATGACAAGAATCGGGTGTTCCCGGGGCTCATCGCCATCGATGACCGGTTCTTGCTGGGGGAGCAGGCCTTGCCTTTCCTTCCGACCGGTTTGACGCTTCGCCGCTTCGTCGAGGACCTGCAAAACTATTTGGCTACCACCTGCTCCTTATATTATTCCTTAGATGATCTGGCGGTCTTCGTCTCGGCCATTTTGACCACTCCGTTAACGATCCTTGAAGGCGTCTCCGGCACTGGCAAATCTTCGTTGCCTCGGTATTTCGCCAAGTTCATTGGCGAGAACGCCTACTTCGAATCGGTCCAGATGACCTATAAGGATCGGGATGACATCTTAGGCTATTACAACGACTTCACTGGGGTCTATTTCGAGACCGAGTTCTTAAAACGGCTTTATGAAGCCACTTATCGGCTTAACCATCTTAACCTGATGGTCTTAGACGAAATGAACATCTCCCGGGTTGAATATTACTTCGCCGACTTCCTCTCGGTTATGGAGTTCCCCGAGGATCAAAGGCGGATCCACATCGTCAACGTCGGGGAGGACGCCCCGGTCCATTTAGCCGGCGGCGACTTGCTCATCACCCCCAATACCCGCTTCATCGGGACCTGCAACACCGACGACTCGACCTTCGCCATCACTGATAAGGTCATCGACCGGGCTATCGTCCTCGATTTCGACGAATTCCATGAGCCCTTGTCCTTCTCGACCAAGGCCAAACCTTTAGCCGTCTCCAACAAAGACCTGGTCAGTTTAGCCGAGGCGGCGCGTAAAGATAAGAAGCTATCTTTCGATGCCAATGACCAGAAGAAACTGGTGGCTTTATTGAAGGAAGCCGATGATTGCCTTGGCATCAAGACCGGCAACCGGTTCCTTAACCAAGCCAGTGACTTAGCTCCCGTTTATGCCGCCATCACGGGGTCGAAAGAAGGGGCGATTGATTACCTCTTCGCCTTTAAGGTCTTGCGGAAAGCCAAAGGGCGGGTCGATGCCGGTTATCGGGCCGGGCTCCGCTCGATGGGCGACTATTTGAAGAAAACCTATGGCGATGCCTTTAAGAAGAGCTTAGAGACGATAGATAGGGAAATGAGGAGGCTCGGATGAGAGGCCAGTTATCCTTAGATAACGGGTTCGCCCCAATCTTGGCCAGCTCGGAGAAGACGAGCCGGGATATTTTGGATTGCCTTGAGAACATCTATCGTTTTGCCCGAAAAGGGCTAAAGGAAGAGGCGGTGTATAAGAAGCTCAGCCAAGCCTCTTCTTTCTCCCCGAAACTCTTTGCCGAAACAGCCAAGAAGGCCAAGCACTTTGCTTATCTAAATGGTCGGTTGACCCCGAAGGAAGTCCTTTGCTCAGAAGTCGAAGACGATAATTCCACTTACGAGAACCGGTTCGCCAAGATGATCTTAGTCCGGCTGATCGATGAACTTGGAGCGGCCTATTCGAATTTCCGTTATCAATCCTCTTTGCTCCCGATCATCAATAACGGGCTCTCCTATTCCAAATATGGCAATGCCTTGCCTTTACTCGATTACATCGAAGGGGCCAATAGGGGAGAGCAGGAAAAGAAACTCCATCTCCTCGATGAGTTGCTCTATATGAAGCAAGAGGCCGAGACCTTAGGACGGACTTATTTCTTCCAGACCTTAATCCCCTTGAAAGAAGAGAACGTCCATCAGACCAATGCCTTGGCTTATGATCCTTTATATGGGGCGTTATATCGGTCCTATATGTTGTCGAATGCTTCTTTTGATTCAGAGAAGAGCATCCAAAAGATCGTTAATGATTTTTCTGATGGACGGGACATCGTCAAAGGGAATGAGGGCAAGTTGCCTCTTTCCTTCCGCTTCGCCGATTGCTTGGTCTCCTTAAGAAGATTGGGCGATTCGCTCATAATGAAGGCGTCTAATGTCTACGATGGCTTCGCCTTATCCTATGAGGTCAAGCCTCGGCCGTCTTTCTTCTACCCGTCTTATGAACTATATGGCGAGGGGAAGAAAGCCCTGATCAGCTTATTTGGGAGCATCGATACTGCTTTACCGTTGAAAACCTTGCTCTTATCGGTCCCCGACCAAGGGGATTATTGCCCCATATGCGGCAATAAGCGGAGCGGTGACCTCTGCCATTACTGCGACTCAGCCTTCCATTGCTATAATCGGGGGGAGCAAAAGGCAATCCAATTGCTGGATCTTCCGTTTATGGGGAAAGAGGAGGAACGACATGAACAAGCTTAAATCCTTATTCCTCGGCCTGGGCTTGGCTTTGACTGGGGCCCTTGGCTCCTCCTGCGGGATCATGGGCAGCGAGGAATCGCTTTACATCGATTCGATTTTGGCCGCCCCCCAAGCTGATGGCTCGACCATCATTACCATTACCTTCACCGACGATGACATCAAGCCGGTCACTTTCACCATCCCCGCGGGGCAAGATGGCGAGCAAGGGCCGAGGGGCACCGGCATCGCCTCCGTCTCTTCCAAAGTATCCGAGGACGGCAAAGACCTCGTCATCACCATGACCTATAGTGACACCTCCCTCGCCCCATCGATCTGGACTATCCCCAACGCCACCTCGATAACCGACATCGAATCGGCCTATGACGAGGAATCGGGGATGACCACGGTGACGATCACCACGAATGATGGGGAAGCCCATGAATTCGAACTGCCCAAAGGAAGGGATGGGAATGGGGTGGCCAATGTCTCCCAGACCAAAGAAGAAAATGGGGATATTGTCATCACCATCACCTATACCGATCCGACCGTCGAGCCTTCGGTCATCACCTTGCCTTATCGGAATGGGGAGGATGGGAAAGGCATTACCAGCATCGTTGCCCAAACCGACGAGGATGCCGGGCTCTATTATTTGCAGATTTCCTATACTGAAGGCGAACCGGAGATTTTATCATTCCCGATGCCTGATCCTGGCACCGTTTGGTTTTATGACGCCGGTGCTCCGACCTTTGTTCCCGATGCTAAAGAGGGCGATTTCTATTTCGACACAGCGACCGGTTCGATTTACATTTACGACAATGGTTTTTGGATCGTCGCCGTTCGCCTGACCCAGCCTGATGTCACGGTTACTTTTGATGCTTCGACTAATGGTGGCCGGATTTCCGGGCAAAGCATGGCGAGCGTGGAAATGACGGTTGCTTACGGTTCCTCCATCGCCAAGCTTCCTTATGCGATTAAGGACGGTTGCGATTTTGTTGGCTGGTATACTTCCCAATTAGGCCCTAGCGACCCGACTAGTGGCAAATTGACTGATTTGACCCCGATTACCCGGACTCTGACCGTTTATGCTTGCTTTGAGGAGGTAGGGGCATGAAGTGGGGCAGCCGTCTGCCAATCATGTTCTTTGCCTTGATGCTGCCTTTAACCAGCGTCACGGCGACTTATGCCAGCCTTTTTCTGGGAGAAAGCGAACCGGCGAAAGCGGCTTTAGGCGCTTCCTCGGTTGTTTGCGAGACCGCGACTGGATATAGGGACATCGATACCGATGTCCTCTCTATCGATTCATTTGAAACCAATCTTCCCTCTCGAGCGGCTAGCGAATGTCAAGTCGCAGTAAATATGACTATTAAGCCTAATGGCATGGATGCGATTGAGGACATGGGAAACCGTGCTAGTTTCGTCTTGTCGGGTTCCTTCGGAAGCGTAGCCTCCTATGCTTATTGTTATCTGGAATACGAGGGAACCCAGTTCAATCCTTATCGGCGTTCTGTCTCTGATAAGGAAATTCTGGGTGAATTTTACGTCTATGATATGATAAGTCAGGTTGACTATGACCGTAATTCGCTGAATTCCCTTGTAAAATACAGTGGTATTAACGATATTTTTAATTCGATCTCTTTCCGTTGCGTTTTCCAATTCGATTTCCCGATTGGCTACTCGATTCCTTCACTTGGGACCCTTTCATTTACATTGAGGATCGAACAATGAAGCGACTGTTAGTTGGATTAACCGTATTTCTGACCTCGGTCATTTGTTTGGCTGCTCCGGCTTTTGGCAAGCTTGTTTTGGAAGATCCGATCGTTAATACCGCCGATAGCAACGTCGTCCAAACGGGAAATAATGTCCGGGCGATTACCTTTAGGAACGCTGATAGCTCGACCAATTGCGTTAAATATTACGAGGATGGGGCAACGATCAGCCTTAAAGATGCCCCTTTTACCTCTAGCGTCTCCGGCAACTCCTTGACCGTTTATGCTTGGCAGGCGAACAACGGACAAATGCTGAACAATCATATAACCGTCAGTTCGGATTTGACTATCTCCCCAGTTTCCGTCAGCGCTCGCTTGTTGAAGGATACATATTATGAAGAGTTGGCAACCGGCGCTTCGGAACGGGTTAATTCTAGCCCTAATACGGATTTGGATAAGGTGACTGCCGATAGCAAAAACACCAATGCTGGTTTAGACAACTATTTTTCTTTACCGACCAATCAATATTGGTATATGTCTAAGTCAACATGGGAAGAGAGTGGACTATTAGGGAAGGGAACGAAAGCCCGTTCGACTACCAAACTTACCGTCAAGGGCGATAATGGAGAGCCTAACCCTGATGATATGCCGAGTTTGGTCAGTTCCCGTGATAACCCTGGCGAATACGCCTACCCACGTCGCAACAATACTTGGAACATCAATTACGAAGGGCAATACCAAACGACAAATTCCAATGGCGACCTCGTTTGGACCGGGGGTGTTTTAAATGGGTACACAAGAACTAAAGCCTCGATCGGCTTAGAGACCCATGCCGCTGATTATCCGAACGGTTCTGGTAACTATAATCATTATTACAAACCAATCAATTTATCAGAAATCAGCACTATTTCTAATGATAATGGCGGGGTCCGAGCCACTAATCAGTCCGAATATTGTGTCACAAGATTTGTTCTGAACTGCGACATTGTCTATACCGGCCAACTTACGATGGGTGGTTTTAACGGCTTTGTGGTAACCGATCGAAACAAGGCCCCTTTGGAGTGGACCCAATTGAACTATCAAGGATTAATGGTCGGTGCATATACCGAAATTGACCTTAATGGTTATGATCTCATAATTGAAGGGAACAGTGAGGCGTATGACAATAAAACGTTGCCGAAGGACGATTACGAAACTTCAGTCACCAAAAGTGGAATGCTTGATTGTTTTGGCTCCATCACCGACTCCTCGGCCGGCCGCACTGGCAATTTGGTTTTAAAAGACGGATCGACTTTCTATACGCCTTTGGTTTTTGAAAACATGTACCGTGAAGATGCGATTCCGGAGGCTTATTTTAACGGGACCGATTATATGAATATGTTCCGCTGTCCCTATCTAGACTGTTCTTTAATAGTCGAAAAAGGGGCTAAGTTTTACGGCAAATTGTTTGTTTCGCTCGGGAATTCTGGATATTTTACCGATGATATTGGAATCGTGGGGCCGGATTCTTCCTTCGTTCTTCAACTAAATTCCGGCACCATTCGTCGGGTTACTTATTACAATACGGAACTCTACGACAAAATTATTGCTGATCATCCTTCCAATTGGCAGGATAACGTATCGATGTATAACATCACCTATCAAAGATTCCGTTACACCTTCCAAGACGCGGATGTTATCGTCAATTCGTTTAATATCGATATGTCCATGACGTTTTTGAGCGTTATTCATATTTCTTTTTCCTTCAATTCATATAAATACCAAAAAGTAATTCCACCGTATTTTGATTTTTACTCATATAACTCCAAAATCACCTTGCAGCAAGAATACATCTTCATGCCTGGATGCTATTTATATGGTGACGTTAATACCCAATTGGTTTTCGCCCATGGTTCGTATGATATTGGCAACTGCACGTTGGATTATGCTGATAACCACAAAAATTACCATGCTGCGGGGATAAATCTTGCTACCACATATTACCCGTTTACGAATGGAACCAACGGTAGTTCGACTGGCTGGTATGATACCAGGAAACAGTATGGTCTCGGTTATGATGCATACGGGCAAATGGTTTGGCTTTGGAACGATTTCTGGAACTATTATTCCAAAGTTCCTGCCAAAATGGATTATTTTGGGACTTTCTCCTTTAATTCCGGAAACCCCATTCCCTATGTTTTGGCGGGTTTTGCCAACCTTCGCGACAATGACTCTTTCCTGAGTTCAATCGCCGGGATCAACATCAACCTTTATTCGAGCGGCGCAACAAGCGGAGTCAACATGACCGATATTGTTTCTTATCTCGGCGGCCTTTCAGGCGTTGTCGAGGATCTAGCGTCCATCGCGGCTCGCCGTACCTTCGGAATCTCGGGATTCTATAATAGTCCGCTTATTTCCAACGGGGAGATTTTGACCCCTCTCGAAGGAGCGGACATTTATCCAGGCCGGACCGGATCTTCTTTGCCGAAGAACATTTATTACGACGTAACATCCCGGCTTGTTTATGTCGGCGGCAATCAAGCTTATGCCTTCCTTTTCGATAACGACAACCCCTCAAATAATGTTTACTGGTCGAACAATGGGACATTAACCGGAGACCGTAACGCGAATTCTTTAAGCGGTTCGTTCCAAAGGGTCACCATCAATCAAACTTCCGCCGGTGGCATATATATTGCTTACAATGGCCGAAATTATATCTCGTATCAAGGCGGTTTTCTGCCCTTCAATCCAAGCGGCAATACTTGTTCGATTATGAAATTGGTCGGGCAGGAAGGCAAGAAACCTAATGCCGACTCCGCCGATTCGGCGCGGGAAGTTTATCGGGTCATGAAGCTTAATTCCGATAAGACCTGGGCCATATCCAGCAAAGCGAGTGCTTTATGATCGAACGTCCAGTGGCCATATCTATTCAAGGACTCCGTAAATCCTACGGAAGCAAAGAAGTCATCAAAGGGATTGACCTCGAGGTTTTCGAGGGCGAATTCTTCGCTTTTATCGGGGCAAACGGCGCCGGCAAGTCCACAACCATCGATTCGATGATCGGGTTGAAAACTTTCAATCAAGGAGAGATTCTGATTGACGGCCATTCGATTAAGACTGAGCCAATCGAGGTCAAAAAGGTTTTAGGTTATGTCCCTTCCGAGCCCTTGTCTTATTCTGAAATGAGTGGCCTTCGGTATCTGGAATTCATCGCTTCGGTATTTGGCGTCAATGACGTGACCTTCGATAAGAACCTAACCTATCTTTCCAGTCGTTTGGACTTGAAGATGGAGGATTTGGCTCGCCCGATTAAGGAATACTCCCATGGTATGCAGCAGAAAGTGGGGCTCATTGCCTCCCTTATCCATAATCCGAAAATTTGGGTTATGGACGAGCCGACGGTCGGCTTAGACGCGGTTACCACTCACGAGTTGACTTTGATGATGAAGGAATTCGTCGATCATGGACGGACCGTTTTCATTGCGAGCCATAATATCGAGTTGGTTTCGGCTTTGGCCGATCGGATCGCCATTATCTATGATGGGGTTATCAATCGGATTTTCGATTTGAAAGCCGATCCCGGCTTACGTTATGAGGTCTCGCCTTATTTCTTGTCTTTGTCTCAGCGGAGGAATGAGCTGTGATCGGAACTTTATTTGTTCGTGAATTGCTCTCGCTCCCGTTATTTAAGCCAGGGCCCTTGCTAAAGAAACTACCTCAGGTCTTGATTTATGTTATCGTGATGGCGGCGGTCGTCGCCATTGAATGTTTTATTTACGTCGAAGTCTACGATACTTTTCAGGCTTATCAAGGGGTCAATCGGGCTTTGACCGCTATCTTGCTCTTCGTTTTGCTATTAGCCTCGGTGGTCTATCTTTTGCCGAAGATGGCGAAGAGTTTCTTCTCACCGAAGGAAAGGCTGATTGTTGGGACCTTACCCTTGCAGCCAGGATCGTTATATGGAGCCAAGGCTTTGTTATTTTATTTTCAAGCGACGGCTTTCCATTTGCTTACGACCTTCCCGTTATCCATCGCCTACTGCGTTAAATCCAATGGTTTGTTCGCTTTCTATATCGTGGCGATTCTTTTTGCTTTGTTCTTCCCGCTTCTTTCGGTTGGTTTTGCTTCGTTGCTTTGTCCGCTTTTTGCGCTGCTTTCTTCTTTTATCAAAAGGAATATTTGGGTTTTGCTGCTGGTTTCCTTTGCCTTGATTACCGGCTTGGCCTTTCTATATTCGGCCGCTTTGCGCTTATTTGTCGATTTGGTCGTTGGCAACTCGCTCAATTATCTTTTGACTAAGGACTTCGTGGCGATATTGCTAAGAATTGGCGATTCGCTTTATCCCTTTACTTCCTATTTAAAGATGTCTTATCTTGGCGCGGATGTGCTTAATTTCCTGCTTTCGATGTTGATTTGCTTTGTGGTTTACGTCATTTCCTATCCAGTATTATCAGCCATTTATTCGTCTTTTCTTAAAAATGGGCCGCGGCCACGGAAAAAGGAAAAATGGGCCCATGGCCATGGGATGACTTCCCCAGTCAGGGCTTTGATCAAAAAGGAATTCTTCGTGCTTTCCTCGTCTAATGAAGGTGTGCTCTCCTTCTTCTCATTGGTTTTGGCTTCACCTTTCCTCGTCATCTCCGTTTATCAAGGGGTTAACGCCATTTTCCGAACCGGTAATCTTAATTACGTTCGAATCCTTTTTCCGGGCTTCGAGTTCTTCATCTCCATCGCCTTGCTCTTCCTCTTTCTATCCGTAGTCAATGGGTCAGGCGGATTCTCCTTGGATAAGGAAGGCCGGTGCATTGAGCTGATGAAGCAATTCCCAGTCCGCCCCAAAGCCCAGTTGCGGATTAAGATCGCCGTCCCTTATATTTGGGCCGGCTTGGCTTTCGCCGTTTCGACTTTTGCCCTTGCTTGCTTAAACAGCCTTGATTGGCCCTCCTTCGCGTTAGTAACTTTGTCCGGCTTGCTGTTTTTGGCTTCCCTATATTTCTTCGCCGCCGTCGAATCATTGGCCAATCGGCCGAATTCCCCGGTTTTACCGATCGTTTCTTTCGTTGCCCCTTTTGTCTTGGCCGGCGCCCCGGCCGTATTGACCTTAATTGACAGCTTTGGCAACCTAGGCCTAATGGGGCCGAATTGGGTGCTGCTCGGGCTGTCGGCGACGTTATTCGTCGTTTCCGCCGCAGCATTTGAAATCCGGGCCGATCGCTTATTCATTCGTTATGAAGTGAGGGCGCAAGCATGAAGAAGGGTCTACTGGGTTTGCTGCTTATTTTTCCTTTTCTCATCGCCTTTTTGGCTTTCACCACATCTGATTACCTTATAAAAGGAGTGGAGCAGGATATCGCCGATATTGAAATCGATTATCCGGCCTTGGCCCCTTTTGGATTGAAGGAGGGGAAACAGAAACTTCAAGCCAATGCCATCTTCAATCAGGATTATCCTTTATCAGAAGGAAACGAAATCGTCTTTTCGGTGCCCGAAGATCAGGACGTCGCCCGGATCGATAAGGAAGAGGATGGATACTATCTGGTCCCGTTAAGTGAAGGTCAAGTAGAAGTGACCGTCAGCAACCTAAAAGGCAACGTCTCCCGTCGGTTCACGGCCGTTGTCTACGGCGAAACCGGCGCCTTGATCGTCAATCTCGATTTTCCATTCTCCACCGCAGGCATGGAATCCTACTATTGGGGAACGAAGGATATTGAATACGCTTCTATCGATTCCCCCTATTCGAAGAAACAGGCTGTTATCGATTTTGAAGCCGCCGTGTATGGCAATGAGTCGATGGATATCTACGATTTTAATTTAGAGTACAGCGACAATTTAGCCATCGATTTAAGCAAGGAACAGATCAAGGTTTTGACTCCCGGCGAATCCTTTATCCGCTTTATCCATCCGTTCTCGACGACCACCCCGCCCACCGAGATTGTTTTTACCGCGGTTGAAGCGGTGAACATCTATTCTTATGCCGATTTGCTTAAGGCCACCAATTTGTCGGAAAACGGAGAGGCGGTGGTACTCCATGTCAATTTGGAAAGCCAAGCTAATTTCGCTTCGTTGTCGAACAAGAACCACTACGATATCTTTGGGAACATCGCGGGAACGGTCAACCCGGAAGCGTATGTTTATGATTTCGAAACGACCTACAACCATGACTTCATCGATGGCTGGAACGCCGGTATCTCCTTTAAGGTTTCAAAAGAGGTTCATACGGGTATCCGGCTCCGTCAATCCCTTTATGGAAATGGATTCCTAATCAATGGCCATGACCTTTGCTACCCCAGCAGTTCTAGCGTCCTTTCGGACGGAACGGTGGTTCCGGTCTTAAGCCCATCGGATTTGTATCGTGGCCCGCGGATCTACACCGCGGTCGGCGATCCAGCCTCTCCTTACGAGAACAATACTGACGGTGTGGAACCTTTGTTGGTTCTTTATGGGCAGGACAATTCGCTTCTTTATGTCGATGGCGATGGAGTTACCGTCGACAATATCCGGCTCAGGAATGCCGACTTTGGCAACAATTACCAAAACCTCATCACTACTGGGATTGGGATCGACGTTAATGGCGACCGAACGGTTATTTCTAATTCCGTTATTTCTTCCGCCAGGTCTCTGATTCGAACCTATTCCTCCGATATCACGATTGAGAATTGCTTGCTGCAAAACGCCTTGGAATATGGCATTAAAGCTGGAGCAAACGAGTTCAACCGAGTCGATCCAAATAAGCAAATCACCTATAGTGACGATAATGGAAACAAACAAACCACGACTGTGTCCAATTACGTGACTCCGATTGACTTGGCTAACCCGACGGCGGCCAATATGTATTCCGGGAAGGCCGATTCCATTCTTTCGGCTGGCGTCCTGACTGCTAATCAAGCCAATGTGTTCATATCGCCTTTTATTCACTTCCTGATCGATCGCGACCATTTCACGATTGAGGAAATGGCTTCCGGCGCCCAAGTGGTCCAAGATGCCATGACCAATACGACAGGATTCGTCAATGAGGACGGAAGCAAAGAATACGCCGCTCACGTCGAGGTCAAAAATTGCTTCTTTTACAATTGCCATGTTTCCTCGATTAGTCTCGATTCCTATTACAATGGCCCTTTCCTCTACAACAACATCAGCACGATGTTTTACGCGGTCCTTGGCAATTACATTGATTATTTCCCTAAGGATGGGGCCTTAACCATGGCACCGACTGAATTGACTTTAAGCGGCGATAATCGGTTCTACACCTATCAGAAATTGTCCGACCTAAGTTTCGATTCCCTTTTGACCCATGATATCGATACCTTCATCAAAGTCCACGGCGGCGTAAGTTCGATCCAAGCTGACGTGACTGAAGACGATTATCTACCCTTGCGGCAACTGATTGGTCAAACGAATCAAGCCCTTTATTCCAACAACGGCGTTAATTATGTAAATACACCAATCATGAAGATGGGCGGAGGAACCAATTTGAGCGATGTCGTCTTTGAACACGATAGTTTAAGCAGCTTCTCGGTCAATTGTTACGAGCACGTCCTCGCTCGCTCGGCTACGATGGTCCCCGATAACCAATTCATGGGTTCCGATGAGGCGAAGTATTCGACCATGAAAGTCGCCCTTTCCCGGGCCGCGAGCAATGTCATGGGGTTCGAGGACTATACCTTCTATACCCTCGATATGGCGGAGCATCCTTATTTCGGGGAAACCCCATCTTTAAGCGAACTCTCGGCGAGGTCTTAGCCATGTGGATGCGGTATGCGGTGCCTTTGACTTTCCTCGTCTTCTTGCTGATCTTTTTGCTGTTTCGCCGGAAGAAGCCGGCTTTCTCCATCACCTGCCGGGTCATCGCCTGCATATTGTTGGTTTGGAAGATCGTCGAATACATCTATACCCCTTTGGTCCCGACCGAACTAAGCCACCTTAGTTATCTTATCATCGGGGTGTCCTTGACCTTCTTCATCAAACCCTTCTATTTCGGCTCGGGGGCTTTGGGATTGATCTCGGCTTTAGGCTATATGATCGGGGTCATCTTGAACCCGAACATCTTTCTCCATAACATGAGTTTACCCATCGTCATCCGCGGTATCTTCACCCATGGGTTATTGTTCTTCTTATCCTTCTATCTCTTGTTCTATGGGTTTGAATGCAAGAAACGGTATATGGCGTTCCCTATCATCGTCGCCGCTGCGGCTTTGTTCATGAATTGGTTGCAGATCGAAGGCTATATCTCCATCCCTTACTTCAACCCAAATGGCAAAGCCCTGGTCATGATTCTCGATGGGTCATTGCTTAGCTATGTCTTCGATTCCTATCCGACTTGGGCTATCTATCTGACCCAAGGCTGTATCTACGTCGGCTTCGTCTTGCTGCTCTTCCTTCTAAACCGGTTATCGTATTTAGCCTCCGATTATAAGAAGAACCATTTGGTATAAGAAAGGGGAGGATTGCTCCTCCCCTAAGCGAACTAGAACCTCGCTTTGGTCTTAACCGCCTTATCGAGCAATTCAATGAATTCCTCGAGCTTGACGGTTATTTGCTTCTCCGAGCCATACACCCGGTAGGTGACGGTCCGGTTCTCCTTTTCTTTCTCCCCGATGACTAAGGAGTAGGGGATCTTCTTGACCACCGCGTTCCGTAAGCGGTATCCCAGCTTCTCCTCCGAGTCATCGATCTCCGAACGGAAATGATGTTCATCCAATAGCTGCTTGATCTCTTTGGCGTATTCTCCTTGCGAAGCGGGCAAGACGGGCAAGATCTCGACCTGGGTCGGGGATAGCCAAGTCGGGAAGGCCCCGCCGTAATTCTCGATCAAGATGCCGATGAACCGTTCAATCGAGCCGAAGACGACCCGGTGGAGCATGACCGGTTCGACCTTCTCGCCATTGTTATCGATGTAATAGCAATGGAACCGGTGGGGCAAGTTCATGTCAAGCTGGATGGTCCCGCATTGCCAGGTCCGATTCATCGAGTCCTTGAGCTTGAAGTCGAGCTTCGGCCCATAGAAAGCCCCGTCGCCGGGGTTGATCTGGTATTCGTGGCCCGAATGCTCGCAAGCCCGGGCCAGGATCGCTTCCGCCTCATCCCAGAATTCCTTCTCCCCGATATAGTCGTCGGGCCGGGTGCTTAAGACGATCTTATAGGAAAGGCCAAACACCGAATAGACCTCGTCGAAGAGGCGCATGATCCCTTTGGTTTCGTCCTCTAATTGGTCGCGCCGGCAGAAGATATGGGCATCGTCTTGGGTGAAGGCCCGGACCCGGAATAAGCCATTGAGGGCCCCGCTCGCTTCATGGCGATGGACGTGACCCAGTTCCCCGATCCGCACCGGCAGATCCTTATAGGAATGGAGGGAGGCGTTATAAGTAAGAATGGCACCAGGGCAATTCATCGGCTTGATGGCGAAATCCTTCCCGTCGATCTTGGTGGTGTACATATTGTCCTTGTAGTGATCCCAGTGACCGCTTGTCTCCCAAAGTTCCCTTGAAAGCATGGTCGGGGTCTCGATCTCGAGGTAGCCTTCCCGGGTATGGATCTCCCTCCAGTAATTGATGAGCTCATTCTTCAATTGCATCCCCTTCGGTAAGAAGAAGGGGAAGCCCGGGCCGTAGTCGGAGATCATGAATAAGCCTAGTTCCTTGCCTAAGCGCCGATGGTCGTTCTCCTTCCGTTTCTGGAGGATGGCGAGGTATTCCTTTAAGGCTTCCTCGCTCGGCCAGCAGGTGGCGTAGATCCGGGTTAATTGTTTGTTATTGCTATCGCCCTTCCAATAGGCGCCGGCCAATGAAAGGAGCTTGAAGTGCTTCAGATAGCCAGTGGAAGGGACGTGGGGGCCGCGGCAGAGGTCGACGAAGTCGCCTTGGGTATAGGTCGAGATGGTGCCATCGAGTTCTTGGATATGCTCTTCCTTATAAGGGTTGTCCTTGAAGATTTCGAGGGCTTCTTCCTTGCTGACCTCGGCCCGTTTATAGGGGAGGTTCTCCTTGACGAGCTTCTTCATCTCGGCCTCAATTGATGGGAAAGCGGCGTCGGTCAAAACCTCGTCGCCGAAGTCGACGTCATAATAAAACCCTTCCTCGATGGCCGGCCCATAGCCGAACTTGGCATTGGGGTAAAGGTGATGGATGGCTTGGGCCATTAAGTGCGAGCAGGAATGGTTCAACACCTCGAACCCTTCCTTGTCCTCGCCAGTGAGGAAACTCACTTCCTCGTCTTCGCGAAGTTCCCGGGAAAGGTCTTCAACCTGTCCGTTGACCTTCATGGCGATGGCTTTGTTCTTCTTTTCATTGTCCAAGGCCTTCAAAGCTTGGAATCCAATTGAATGGTCGGGGAGCTCTTTCCTCTCCCCATTGAAGATGATGTGCATGGTTTTTTGCCTCTAGAAATAGAAATCCCCCGAGTCATAAGGACGTCGGGGGACGCGGTACCACCTTACTTCGTTTCCCTAATATACATAAGAAGGGGAACGCTCTTTTGGGGCCGGATAACGGGGGCCATCCGCTTGACTCATCGCCAAGAGCTCGGGAGTGGTACCTCTTTCCCTATAGGGAAGGGGCGTGTCTCCTTCAACGCCGGCTATATTCTAGGCCGTTATCTAACTCGGTCAAGCATTTCTTATAATAGGTTTTCCATCATGGTAAAATGGGGTGTCAAGGAAAAACCATGGCCCGGAAATCATTCAGAATCCTATTTGGCTTATTGGCGGCTTTCGCTTTATCTGGCTGCGCCAATCCATCCTCGGAGTTCGCTTTGCTAAAAGCCCCGGTCGGGGAAGCAAGCGGCTCTTTGGATTTGCATTTCCGTTCGCACTCCTCAGAAGAGACGAGGCGGCTTTCGGTCGATGAGTCGACTATGCTTGAAGCCTATGCCCTTCCTGATTACGTTCGGGTCTTCCCGGAGTTCACCGTGATTGACCCGGAAATTATTTCCGTTTCACCCAAAGGGGCGGCGACGGCCTTACAAGCAGGCCATACGACGATCGAGGCGAGCTATGTCGACGCCAACGGGAATCTTTATGTCGGGGAAGAGGAAATCATCGTCTCCGATTCCTACACCGCGGTTATATCCTGGGAAGTCGCCGGCAGTTTGCCAATCGAAGTCGGGGAGACGGTTGATTTGACCGATTACCTAACTTGGAAAGGGGTTGGCGATCCGGTATTCGAATTCGAATCGATGAATCCCGATATCGCCGAGGTCGATCGCTTTAGCGGGGTTTTGACCGGGCTTTCCGAGGGCCAGACGCACATCAGCGTCAAAGCCGACGGCCGCGAGAGCCAATTGCTGGTTCAGGTCGGCTCCTTATTCGGCTATTACCTTAACGCCGATGGCAGCGCCACCGTCAACTCCTGGCCTAATAGGGAGGAAGTCGTTTTCCCTTCCTCGATCCACGATATCCCCGTGACCCGGATTGAGGCCAGCAGTCAGTACGCTAACCAATCTATCCGGCGAATCGTCATCCCCGAGGGGGTAAGGGAACTCGGCGACGGGGCTTTCCTTGGCTGCGCTTCACTCGCGGAAGTCGTCCTTCCGTCGACGTTGGAGACGATTGGCGGCAGCGCCTTTGGCAATTGCGATAAACTAACCACCGTTACTGGATTCAACGCCGTTTCGGTCGGGAATTCGGCTTTCTATTCCTGCCCCTTAGCCGATTTCGGGTTTGGGGATCGGCTGCAGGAAATCGGCGATTATGCCTTCCGCTACCTGCAGGATGAGGTGGTCTACCTCCCCTCTTCCATCGTCAAGATCGGCGATCATTCCTTCCCGGAGGGCACGATTATCGTCGGCAACCTCGATGGCGACCTATCCTCCGTCAGCCCGGATGCGCTCGTCTATGATTCTGGCTTCTATTTCCGCCTAGAGGGAACAGAAGCCCGGGTGCTCGGCTATTATGGCCAGGGCAAAGCCGCCGAAGTCCCGGGCGAAGTGCGAAAAGACGGGAAAGGCTATCCGGTGACCGGCTTTGCCGATGCCCCTTATTTTTCGCCCAATCTTTTTGCTCTTTCCCTTCCTTCCTCTTTTGTCATTCAGCAGGCTGATCCCTTTGTCGGATCCTCCATCCAAGTCTTGGCGATCGAGGAAGGGGCGTCGGTGTGGCTTGGCTCAGAGAGTTCGGTGCAAATTTTCCTACTCGGCGATGATCCGGTTCCCGCTGGTTGGCAAGCCATCGAGACGGCCGTCGGAGGGTATAAGGGGGGATTTGGGGAATATCAAGGCATCGATTATGCCCTTTGGACCGATTCGAAAGGGCAAGAATGCGCCTTTGTTCTGGCCTTGCCTTCGAATAATGTCCCCCAAACCATCGTTCATGAGGGGCGGAGCCTCCCGGTCAAAGGAATCAATCTTGGGGGTTTGGATTTCAATAATTCGCGTGAAGCCGATCTTCGAGGATTAGAGGTCGCCATTGGCAGTTGGCCAATACCCGACGCTTCGACTGCCCCCTCGCTTTATTTCGATGAGAACATTCGGAACTTCCAAACCGGCTCCGATTGCTTTGCCTTCTTCCCTTTTTCGAAGGAGGAAGCGGCTAGCCGCAGGTTACAAGGGAAGACGATGATTTATGAATATGCCGGTCTAACCATCGAAGACGATCGGATCCTTTACTCCTTGACTGACGAAGGCATGGTCGCCGTCGGGTTGCTTGATAAAGTGTATAGCAAGGAATACGAGATTAAGGAAAGCGTCAGCGATGGGGCTGCCGATTACCCCGTCGTCGCCATCGCCGACACTTTTCATGATTTTTTGACCAACGCCTTCTTCAACGCGCCATTCGTGGTGATCCCGGAAACGGTGAGGCTGCCCGATCGTTCGGCGGCTTATTTCCTTTGTCATGGAGAACCGTTGATTCCCGAGGGGGCGGAGGTACGCGCGGTTGCCCATTATTCCGGTGGCTTTGGGAAAACCCCTGACGGGATCTATTACGCTTTCTGCGCCCAGGATGGGCATGCTTATGCTTCAATCCTGTATGCCAACGCTTGGGGCGACCCGGTTCTGCCTTCTTCGATCGGCGGAATCCCGGTCGAGGAACTCTCCTATGGGTCGGCGATGGATGGCTATGGGGAATTCACGATCCCTTCATCGGTGAAAAGGATCGTTTCCTTCTCCCCGAACGTTGCCTACTATCATCGCGGCCTCATTGAGCAAGATGTGCCCGAGGGCATCCGTTATTATCCTAATTTCGCTGCCGAGGTGACGAGGAATCAAATGCTTTTCGTTCTCTATGAAGACGGCGATCGGCTAAGCGCCGACCTTATCTCATATGCGGGCGAAATCGAGAATGTCTACATCCCCGGATCGATCGGTTACCGGGGGGAGTCATATATCGTCCGCCGCATTGAGGCGGAGGCTTTCGACTTATATAGCATCGCTCGGTACCCGACGGTATATCTGCCTGATACCATCGAGTTCCTCGGCGATGATTGCCTAGGACCCTGGACGGCCGATCACGTTCCTTCGTCTCTTAAGAAAGTCGGATCCAATGTCTTCGATAATAACTACGGGGCCTTGGTGATGCCCTCGGGCATCGAAGAGCTCGCTTCCGATGCCGGGGATGGATATATCTATATCCCTTCCAGCATCAAGATAGTCCATCCTTTCACCAACGGGGCGACCTTGCTCTTTGAATCGACTGGGCCTTGCGAAGTATTCGACCCCGGGAACGCCAAGGTTGTCTTTGGGGCCAAAATGCCGGAGGGTAACTTATGAGAAAAGCGTTTGGTCTGTTGTTGCTCCTCTTTTTGCTCTGTTCCTGCGACGTCGGCGCCCCTTCTGTTTCAACGCCGGTGGAAACGACTACGCCCGAAGAGTCTTCTTCACCTTCGGAATCGACATCCGAGACGCCAGCCTCGGTCTACCTCGACGAGAATGAGCACGAGTTTTGGCTCGATGAAGTCGATAACCTCGAATTGACGGTCGGAGAGCAATTTGCGATCACGGCTTTCTTAGACGGCGAATACGCCGGCAATCTTTATGGTGGCTATGCCTTAGAATCCAGTAATCCCGCCGTTGTCTTGGCCGAAGGGAATTCGATCCGGGCTCTCTCCGTCGGGGCGGCGACGATAAAAGGCTATATGCTCGCCAACCCCGCCTTGACGGATTCCTTTACCGTGAATGTCGTGCCGGCTGAGGTCAGCGACCCCTCGGTCCCGTTTTTCATCCAAAAGGATCTTTATTTATTGGAGGGCCAGTCGGTTGGGCTTCTTGATTGCCTTGATCTGAACGGGAATGACCTGGCGGACCTCTTTATCTATTCTTCCGACGATAACGTCGCCCGTTATGACGAATTGACCAATACCATCCTCGGCGTCAGCGCGGGAGTTTGCTCCTTGTTCGTCAACGTTCGGGCCACCGGAGAGCAGACCTGGCTGGATGTCCAGGTTGAGCAGCCGCGGACAGATTTGGAATTCTCTTTGCTCTATAACGAAAAAGGCGACCCCTATGCTTATGAGGTCAGCCGTTATTTAGGGAACGAAGTCACCGTTTATCTGCCCGATAGTTATCTTGGACGTCCGGTGATCAGAATCGGGGCCTCGGCCTTTGAGGGCAACCCGAGTATCGCCAACGTCTATGCCGAGGGGGACAATATGGTCGAAATCGGCCCCCGGGCCTTCGCCGATTGCCCTTGCCTGCAAAGCTACGCCCTCTTTTACCAAGTCAAAGTCATCGGGGAGGAAGCTTTCGCCGGGGCGGCTTTCAACCTAACTGATTCCTCCTTGACCATTACGGCGGCCGAAACGATTGAGGACCGGGCCTTTTATGGAACGGCGATTAAGAACGTCTATATCGAATCAAAGAATATCGAAGTCGCCAAAGAGGCGTTTTATAGCCCGTTTATTGAGAAGGTTTGTTTCCGGACGCCCCAGCAGAATTGCCAACTAGGGGAGGACTGGCTCTATCCCAATGCCCGGGCCTTCTTCGATTATAACTTCGAACTCTCGCGGGACCCGTCCTATGCCAATGGATTTTATGGCTATGTCCTAGGCCAAGGGGATAACGCCCGGGTGGTGCTGACCGATACCCCGACCGGCCTCGTCAATATCCCCAAAACCTATGCCCATCCGTTAGGCCGAAGCTTGCCGATCGTCGGGATCGAACGTTGCCCAGCCGATTATGTCTTCCTCCCCAAAACCATTGAATTCATCGCCGAGGGGGCCTTTGGCCCCGATGCCGTCGTGGCGGTGGAAACCGGCTCGAAGCTCACCTATTCCGAATCCTGGGGGATTGAGACGGATAAAGTCTATTTTGGGGCGACTTCGATGGGGGAGGAAAATGGCGTCCTCTATTTGGCTCGGGAGGAAAACGGCCACGCCTATTCGATCGCCCTTAAAGTCAATGAGGTTGAGGATGATTTGACCATCGCCGATGAATATGACGGTTTCCCGGTCGAGGAGATTTCTCCCGACGCCGGTTCCGGGCTTTACCTCACTTCGCTTACTCTCCCTTCTTCCTTGAGTAAAATCGGCGATGGGGCTTTCCGCGATACCCGGGTTGCCCGCCCGATTGTTATTCCTTCCACGGTCGTTAGCTTCGGACAAGGGGCTTTCCGATTTGACCGGCGTGATTGGGTCAACGTCGTCTATTTTGAGGCCAAGACACTGCCGGAAGCGGCCTTCGACGCCTTCGCGGGCGACAATTTCGATTTCCAAACTGGGTTCTTAGGCTATCAGATGGTTGAGGAAGGGCAGTACGCCCTCTTTGAAGATGAATCCGGATCCTGGGCCGAGCTGGCCTATTGGGAATATTTCGGCCCCCATATTCTCCAGGAATCGATCAATCGCGACGGCCTTTCCTATCCCGTCCGGCGGGTCTCCCCCAATTGCTTTGTCTTCGGCTACGTTTTCCCTTTATGGATCGCTGAGGGACTTGAGGTTGAGCTCCCCTTATCGAAAGGGGTGGGGACTTACAACGTTTTCTTCGAGGGGCCGGCGACCCGGGTCGATGGCTATACCACCGTCGGCTACGCCAAGACGGACACCCCTTGGATCGACGACTACCGTTATGCCCTTTGCGAAGACGATTCCGGGCATAAGTACGCCTGCATCATTTCCGATATGGTCGTCGGCGCGCCGATTCTTTCCGAAGTCACCTATGAGGGTTTGACTTACCCGGTCGAGGAAATCGCGCCTTATGCCTTCGGGAACATTAGTTCCAATTACGATGAGCCTATTTTGATCCCCTCCTCGATCAAGCGAATCGACCGGCACGCTTTCTATAACATCCGGATTCCTTCCCTTTCGATTGCCGATGGCGTCGAGATCGAGCCGGAGGGCATCCATAATATCTATACCGATGTGTTCGGATCGGCGGCGGCTTCCGATCCCGAGGAGAGCTATTCCTTTGGCTACGTCGGCGGTTTCGTCGGCCTTAGCCAAGGGGAAGATGAAAACAATGCCTTGTATCCAGAAGAGGATTTCCCCATCGTCTATGAATATGCTGGCCAATACGCGGTCGATGGTTCGCTTATCTATGCCCTTTGCCAACACGAATCCGGCGATTATTACTTCACGGTCCTCGACTACGGATCGACTTCCGGGGATATCGTGGTCGCCGAGGAAAAGAGCGTCGGGACCATCTCGGCTCCAGCGGAGGCGGTGGCCTCCAATGCCTTCCGAGATTTGCCCTCGGTCGATGTCTTCTTCCCTTCCAGTCTAAAAACTATTGGCCATGGGGCGATGGCTTCGGATGGGGAACCGGTCTATTTCTTCGCCGATGGGGCGGAAGCGGTCCTCGACTTACCTTATGAGCGGACCGTCTATGATTATCAAGGGGAGATAGTGGAGACCGAGGGGATGCGGCTCGCGAAAGTTGCCGCTGGATCAAAGAATTCCGGTTGGGCTTTGATTGATTGGGAGGTTGAGGCCGCCTCCTTAGACCTCGATGAGCCGATCGCCGTTGAAGGGGAGGAATTGGCCGTCACCCAAATCGTCAGCCGCGCCTTCGCCGGCAACAAGAGTTTGGAATACCTCCGCCTGGACTTAAGCCAACTCTCCCATTGTGGGGCCCGCTTGTTCGAGGGCTGCTCTTCCCTCTCCCTCATCGATTGCAGTGGCACCTTCAACCCGTGGCGGGATTTAGTCATCTTCGAAGGCTATCACGATTCCGGATGGGTTTTCTTCTCTTGGGGCTTCAACCAAGCCAATGACGCCGATATGCTGCCCTGCAAAGAGGTGTTCGGCTTCGATGGCGAGAGGGGATATGACGGGGAGTTCTATTATGCCCATCTTCGGGCTAACAGCTCCGCGTACGACCTCCAATACTTCATTATCGGCTATACCGGTAGCCAAGATCATGTTGTGATACCGAATTTGATAACGATCGAGGATGGTCGGACGGTTACGGTTTTCGGGGTCCTGCTTGAGGCCTTCGAGGACACGCCGGTGACCTCGATATCCTTCGAACGGGGCATCCGCCCAGACTATATCGACCCCCCTTTGCTGGATATCGTCGAAATAGTCGAATGATGGGTCTTCGTGGCTGATTTTGCTTAGCCGTCGCCCGATTGACTTTCCGTTTTTGATACTCCAACGGCTAAGCTGGACTCATCTGGAAGTGTGCCAGTAAACGTTTTGCAGACACCTAATTTTTAAGTTTCGATTCCTTCTTGGCTTTTGCCTCCTTGATTATCTTCTCCTTCTTCTTTTGGGCGACCTTGCTCGGCTTCTTGGGCTGCTGTCCACCCTCGGAATACCTCTCCTGCTATTCCTTGGGCGTCAGGCAGACCAAGGCGTATGAAGGCCTTTCCTCGTCGAAGAACCTGATGTACCCCTTGACGAAGGACGGCACGTCCTGGCGATGCCTGACGTCGAAGTCGACGAACATCTCCTCTTAGCCTAGGCATTGATCGATTACAGATATTCCCGGCAGTAGTTCGAGATGGACGTAGTGGCGACGCCGTATCGCCTGCTGGCCCCTCGGCGGTCATCTTGTGTTCTCATACGTCCTTCCCGATGGCGATCCTTTCCTCCTTCGCGTCGTACATTTCCTTTCCTTTCCATCCGGTTATGCGGCGGGCTTTGCCATATTATTGCCCCGGCGTTGTGCACCGGCGCGGTTTGATGTGTCCACTTTTAGGTTACCACTGCAGAAAACCTTGAATTTGTGTGAATCGGCAACTTCAAAAACGTAGAAAATGTGTAGATATGTGATTTTAAAAACCCGCATTATGTGTAAAATCCGTGGTTGAAAAACCTAGAAAATGTGTAAATTTCATAGTTTAAAAATCTAGATTTTGTGTATAATGTCGGTGAAAGGTTAGATATGAAACGGAAAATTTATCAGCAATTGCTTGATTGGAAAAATAAGTCTCAAGGTAAAACGGCCTTATTGATCGAAGGGGCACGGCGCGTTGGCAAAAGCTACATTGTCGGGGAATTTGCCAAACAGGAATACGAGTCCTTCGCGCTTATTGATTTTAATCGTGTCCAAGAGCAGATAACTTATCTTTTCGAAACCTATCTTGATGATCTTGATACCTTCTTCTTTTACCTTTCGACCTTTTTGCACGTTCGCCTTCACCCTCGCAAGAGCCTTATCGTTTTCGACGAGGTGCAGGCGTTTCCGAAAGCAAGGTCGGCTATCAAATATTTGGTACAGGACGGGCGTTTCGACTATATCGAGACGGGCTCGCTGCTATCTATTAAGAAGAATGTCGAGGGGATATTGCTTCCGTCGGAGGAGCGGCATCTTAAGATGCATCCAATGGACTTCGAGGAATTCCTTTGGTCGCTGGGCGAATTGCAATTAATGGATTTCCTTCGCGACTGTTTTGCCAAGCTCCGGCCACTCGGCCAGACCATGCACCGGAAGGCCATGGATCTTTTTCGGCAATATCTGCTGGTTGGCGGCATGCCCCAAGCGGTCGAAACCTATGTGAAAACAAAGAATTTCGCTGATGTTTACGAAACGCAAAAGGACATTCTCGATTTATATCGATCCGACATTAACAAGAACGCCGATTCCGACAAAAGGAAAGTCGAGCGTATCCTCGACCAGCTCCCGAGTCAGCTTTCTCAGCACAAGAAGCGCTTCCGGCTGTCTTCTTTGGAATCCGGCGCCCGCTACCGCGATTACGAGTCGGCTTTCTATTGGCTTGACGACGCCATGATCGTCAACTCCGCTTATAACAGCACCCTACCCGGAGTTGGTTTGGCGATGAACATGGATTCTTCCCTATTCAAATGCTATATGGGCGATACCGGTCTACTCATAAATCTTTCCTTAAACGACTCGCCTTTCGATCGGGAGACGCTATATAACAAAATCCTTTTCGACAAACTCAGCATCAATGAGGGGATGATCATGGAGAATGCCGTGGCTCAGGCTTTTGTCGCAAATGGGAAGAAACTCTATTTTTATTCCCGAAGCAGCAAGTCGAGCGCGGAGCGGATGGAAATCGATTTTCTTATTTCGAAAAGGGGTGCGACCTCTCGGCACAATATTTGCCCGATTGAAGTGAAGTCGACGGGCAATTACACCTTGAACTCGCTTAAAAAGTTCCAAGCCAAATACAAAAACGAATTGGCGACCCCTTATGTAATTCACGCGGCCGACTTAAAAGTTGCGGATGGCGTTGTATACCTCCCTTTATACATGGCCTGCCTTCTCTAATGCTCGTTTTCGGAATCACGATGCCGCATGTATTTCCGTGCTATCCGCCAAATGCTATGAGGCATGCTTGCGAAACGCGCCCTCCGTTTCCTTCGCTAAGACTCCCATAAACCCTATTTCGAATCTAGAAGTATCTAGAAGTTTCCTAGAAATTATCTAGAAGTGAACATAAGTAATGTATCTAAAACACTTAGAGGAATCTTCTAAAACAATCGATTGCATCGCCATTTGTTTCTCAAATTAACCAATTTACCCCATCTAGAAGTATCTGGAAGTTTCCTAGAAATTATCTAGAAGTGAATATCTTAATAGGCTTATATATGAGCGTCTCTACCTGCCCATTCTCCCCATTCTTATTATCATAGATAATACTCGAGATGGTTTCCTTGCTTTTACCTCTTTAACCAATAAGCGCCCCTGCGTATAATCTTCCTGTCCGAATTCATATAAGGAGATTGCTAAGAATGGACAAAACCAAAATCGTCAAAGTCTTTGGCCGCCAGATCATTGATTCCCGCGGCAACCCGACCGTTGAGGCCGAGGTCACCTTGGCTGACGGCACCGTCGGCCGGGCTTCCAGCCCCTCGGGCGCCTCGACTGGCACCCGCGAGGCCATTGAGCTCCGCGACAACGACAAAGCCGTCTACGGGGGCAAAGGCGTCCTGAAAGCCGTCAATAACATCAATACCGAAATCGCCAATGCCATCGTTGGCCTCGATGCCTGCGACACAGCCAAAGTCGACTACACCATGATCAAACTCGATGGGACCGACAACAAGGGCCGGCTTGGCGCCAACGCCATTCTCGCCGTCTCGCTCGCGGCCGCCCACGCCGCCGCCACCTCGCTTGGCGAGCCGCTTTACCGCTTCATCGGCGGCACCTCGGCCAATACCCTCCCGGTTCCGATGATGAACATCATGAACGGCGGGGCCCATGCCGATGACAACATCGATTCCCAGGAATTCCTCATCATGCCGACCGGCGCTTCCACCTGGAGCGAAGCCCTGCGTTGGTGCACCGAGGTCTTCCATGCCTTACAGAAGATCTTAAAGTCCAAAGGCCTCTCGACCGGGGCGGGCGATGAAGGCGGTTTCGCGCCGAATACCGCCACCGGGGCCGATGAGGAAGTCCTCGACCTCATCATCGAGGGCATCAAGAAAGCCGGCTATGAGCCGGGCAAGGACTTCATGCTTGCCATGGACGCCGCGGCCAGCGAATGGGCCAAGGGCGAAGAAGGCGGCAAAGTCGTCTACCATCAGCCGAAGTCCGGCAAGGTCTACACCTCCGACGAACTCGTCGAGCACTGGGTCAAGATCGCCAACGAATATCCGCTTATCTCCCTCGAAGACGGCATGGCCGAAGGCGACTGGGAAGGGTGGAAGCACCTAACCGAGAAGCTTGGCAAGAAGCTGCAGCTCGTCGGCGATGACCTCTTCGTTACCAATACCAAGATCATCGCCAAGGGCATCGAGATGGGCGTCGCTAACTCGGTCCTCATCAAGCTCAACCAGATCGGCACCTTGACCGAGACTATCAACGCCATCAAGATGGCCAAGAACGCGGGCTGGACCGCCGTCGTCTCCCACCGTTCGGGCGAAACCGAGGATACCACCATCGCCTCGCTCGTCGTCGCCCTCAACGCTGGCCAGATCAAGACCGGCGCTCCGAACCGGACTGAACGGGTTGCCAAATACAATGAGCTCCTCCGCATCGAGGAAGGGCTCGGTGAGAATGCCGTCTATCCGGGTCTGAAGGCCTTCCGCTTCTCCAAATAAGGAATCTATTTCCCTTATATAAGGGCTCATCCTTCCGGGTGGGCCCTTTTTCCGTCAACCGATTAAGACAAAACGAGGATATTGTTCAAAACGTTATAGAAAAGTCGCACTAAAAGTCGGGTGGAGTTTTAGTGCAGCCACACTAAAAGTCGGGGGGAGTTTTAGTGCGGTTTTTCTTTAATTAATTGATAAAAGATAGTATATTCTAGATATGAAAGAGGTAAATAATATGTATTTTCGAAGAAAAATGGATAAAATCCTCGAAGTTTGGCTTCAAAACCAATATCACTCTCCTGCCCTTGTTTATGGTGTACGGCAATCAGGGAAGACCAAGACGCTTCGTCATTTTGCCGAACAACATTTCAAGTATGTCAATTATATCGATTTTTGGCGGCAGAGGAATTTTATCCGTTGCTTCCAGCAATCCTTAGATGTCGATAGCATCATTCGGAACCTTCAATTCGAAAACCCCTCTTTCCGTTTCGTTCCCGGGGAGACGGCGATAATCTTCGACGAGATTCAGGATTGCTCCCGGGCTCGCTTGTCTTTGAAATATTTCAAAGACGATCCTCGTTTCCAAGTCTTAGCCAGCGGTTCTTATATCGGGCTGAACATCGATAGCCATATGCCGACTCCTAAACCGAATGGCGCCGAAGATATTTTCGAGATGAAGACGATGGATTTCGAAGAGTTCCTTTGGGCCAATGGCTATACCGACGATCAATTGGCTTTCGTTAGAAAATGCGCCAAGGACGTAACCCCAATTCCTGAAAGCATCCACGAGACTTTCCGTCAACTTTATCGCCGCTATTTATGCTTGGGCGGTTATCCGGAAGTCCTTTTGCTTTACCTGCAGACTAATCACTATGAATTAGCCTTCAACAAACTTCGCGATTTGGTTTTCGATATGAAAGGCGATCCGGCGAAACGGCTGAACGAAAATGGAGAGCCGATGTATACCCTTGGAGAAGTCAGCCGCATTCAGAACGCCTTCGACCTTATCGCCTCTTCCTCATTCCAAGACAATCGGCGCTTCATCGTCTCGCGGATTGAAGGCGGGAATGGCCTCCAGAAAAACGATGCCATCGATTATCTGCTTAATGCCGGCGTGGCTTTGAAAGTCCATAACGTGAGCAATCTATCCGTTCCATTATCGACAAGCAAAGTGGGGGCTGACTTCAAAATGTTTTATACCGACATTGGCATTTTGACTTATTTGTCCGGTTTAGAAACCGTGCAAGCGATCAATAGCGACACCCTCGGAGAGAACAAAGGCTATTTCTTCGAATCCGCTATTGCGGAAGGTCTTTATAAGGCCGGGCATCAAGTTTTCTATTTCCGAAAGGGGAGCGGATTGGAAGTCGATTTCGTCATCGCCCGCTCGGGCGTCCCGACCTTAATCGAGGTCAAAGCCCGCAATGGCAACACCAAATCGACTAGGACCATTCTTTCCCATCCCGAACATTATGGCCGCGTCAAAGCCATAAAGTTTGCCGATACCAATATTGGCGAACGGGATAATATACTGACGCTTCCGCTCTATTTGGCCTTCGCTATAGAGGATGAGCCAGTCAAATTGGTCTGACCTTGTCCGGCTAGGCTTATCATTGCCCCGTTTATGAAAAGATTATTCGCCTTTGATGTTGACGATACCCTGATTCCCCGAGGGGAAACCTCTATTCCCTCAAAGGAAATCGAGGCGATCAATCATCGCTTAGCCTTAGGGGATGCTTTAGCCTTAGCTTCCGGTCGGCCTTTTGCTTCCTTAGCCCGTTACCTCGCTTCTTTTATTCCCGGGGAGAAATACGTCATCGCCTTCAATGGGGCCATCGTCTATTCCCTTGATGGGGCAGTGCTCTATTCCGAGACCTTAACCTATGCCGACCTCTATTACGTCTATTCCCTCTATCCTGATCCGAAATTCGATGTCTACGCCTATTTGACTGACGGAAGCATCGCCACCTTCAAAAAGGGGAAGTATGTGCAATTAGAAGAGGAGATCAACCGCCTCCCGTCATCGCTTATCCTGCCTCCTTCGCCAATTGGAGTAGATCTAACGAGTCCGGTGGCCAAGGTCATGATCGGGGCCGATCCGGAGGTATCGAAGACCATTGATTTTCATGATGTTCGTTATGATGTTACCCGGAGCAGCCCGGTCTTCTTCGAGATCCTCCACCCCGGCGTCGACAAAGCCAAAGGGGTGGGGTTCGTTAAGGAATATGCCAAAGCCCAAGAAGCCTATTGTTTTGGCGATGAGCTTAATGACCTTGGGATGGCCAAAGCCTTCCACGGGGTGGCGATGGGCAACGCGGTCGACCCAGTCAAGCAAGCGGCCGAGATAGTGACCAAACCTTGTAATGAGGATGGGGTGGCCTATGCTATTGAGCATTTGCTGGCGCTGTAACCAAGCTGATTAGCGCCGCTTCGTCTATCGGAACAGAAGACAGATAATCAAATTGCTTGGATGTCGATGACCGTCGTTAACCTCATATGCTCAGGCAACTCATCGGCCACGTGGTAACGGTAAAGTCCTCTCCCGCCATAATAATCGGTTTGGTAGAGATAGAATTCGTTGGCTAGGGCGAATTCGCCGACGAAATACATCATTAATTCGCCGTTATTGAGCGTATTCTCAAAGTCTCTGACTGTTTGGTCGTAGATATAGTAGGTGCCGGACCATGGTACGGTCTTTTCGATGTAATCGGCGAAATCCTTGTCGCCGATTAGGAAATTGCTCGCTTTGCCAACTGGAAGGTCAGAGGGCGGCTCAACCGGCTTCAAACCATCCCGAGCGAAGATGCGATTCTCTATTTTCAATGCATCCCCATAAGGGAAGCTGTAACCGGGGCTATCCGGTCCGATGATGATGCCTTTATCGCTACTAGAGGAAGTTGTGGGACCGCAGGAAACGAGCAAGGCCGGTAAGAGGATGAACAAGGATGTTTTCTTTAACATGAGGGCCACTCCAAGCTTTCGTGATTAACGGCAAAATATATCACCCTAGTCGCTTTGTAGGGGTCAAACCAAGTGGGCGTCCATTCGTGGCCATCGGAAACCAGCCACATATAACGGTATTCGCTCGTAGATTCCACAAGATAACGCGAAAAACCGATGATATTCATTGCATGTCCTTTATATGTTAGAGAGTTTTCAGTCACGATTATACTCGGAAGGCCTCTGACGATGTTGGCGGCGACGGTCTCTTCGCTTACGGAATTTAATATATCCAAATCAACGTCGTAAATGTTGGCGGCGCCCTCGATAATCCCTTCTAAATAGAAAGAATTGAATCCTCCTGAAGCGGTATAGCCAATATCCAAGGCCGATTCGCGGATTTCCCAATATAGTTCCGGCGTTGCTTGCATCAAGTCGTTGTTATATGGATCGCATTCCCAAAAGACTTTGTAGTACCTTTCCTCTCTCAATAGTTGAGTGAAAAATATTTTGTTATTTGAGTCAGGAGACTGATAGTAAGTAACGTTTCCGTATCGGGAATATAACGGGTCGGTCCGATTGGCAAAGTGATTGATGACATTTATTATTTTTCGGCCATTTAGAAGACCATCGGCTATTTCCAGGGGGGATCCGAGATAATCTTTAACGGTCGGTAAATTATAAAGGAGTGAGTACGTCGCCACTAAGCCGCAATTGCCTTCGCTGACTGGTCCTTGAATATAAGAATATCCGTTAACGTCGGCATAATAAAACGCTTCATAATACGAAAACTGGCTTTGGGTAAATGGTTGATAATCTATGAGCGATCGTTCCATGTTCAAGTTCCAGTCGCTGTGTTCCGAGATAATATAAATAGGTAGCATATCATCCTTGATTTTACCGTCGCGCTCGGCGAAATAATCAATTGATGATAGGGCGTTATTTATGGAATCTTCTGCTGAAAGCAAAAATTCGTCGCGCGAATTAGCGATGGCGCTGGCTTTCACCATCTTTTCAAAATCGACGCCCGAAGAGACGAATGGCTTTTGCTGCGCCACAAGCCCGATAATGGCAGCCAAAAAACTTGCCGATACTACCCTGACGACTATTGTTTCTGGCCGTTTTGATTTATGGTTTTCCATATCCTATTATCACGCCGCCAGATTTGGCTGTCAATTGAGTTTTGTCCAGCGTCTTGATTATAAACACATTGTTCGAATAGGCGCTAAAATCCCTTTTGAAAACTGGTTTCAACTAATGCAACTTGCGTTTTGATTTACAATCTCAATAATCTCGGTGGGTTCAAAAACTGACATCACTCTGAATAAACGTTAAGGAGTTCCATTTCCATCGTAATTTCGATCGGAGTATCGTTTTCGGATACGTTTGCGTTTGGAAAGAAAGCGGACATCGAATCGTATTGCAGCCAGGAATACGATTCATACTTTTCGATCGAGGTTTCTAATTGGTATGGCGAAACAATAAACCAAGGAAGGCTGTCATTTACGTAAACGTGGAACAGCTTGTTTGGGTCGACGTTACAACGCGGAGGCCATTTTGCTTGATCCTCTTGGTCAAGGAACTTCCACACTAAATAATGTCCTTCGGGAAGTGACTGGTTCGAAGAGTCGATAAAGTCGTCCCCGCATATTAGGTAGTAATCCGCCGTTTCGGGAATCGTCGTTTCGGAAAAAAATTCCGAGAAAATTTCGAAATTCAACTGTTTCTGTCCGTATACTGTACCGTCCCAAGTGATTTTGCTTGGCATATCCACTGGTTGGAGTACGTTGCAGCAACGGCCGTCATCGCATCCAAGAAGCGAAAGAAGGGCCACGCCGGCCAAGGTCATTATTCTTTTTTTCATTAGCATTCGGGCCACTCCAAACTATTTTGATTGGTTACGTAATAGGTGACAGAATCGGCTTTGGTCGGATCGAACCATCGCGGCGTTGTGGCCCAATTGTCGGCGACTCGGAATAGATAATAGGATTTGCTCCGGTCGTCGTTTTTAAAGTATCTCCGATACCCGGTGATAACCATCGCGTGGTTCCCATACGTTTTGGATTCGGCGACTGACATGACGACTGGGATTCCGTTCATGATGTTGGAAACGGCGGATTCGATGTTTTTGGTCGTTTGAATGTCAAGTGTTACGTCGTATAGACCTGAAACGTATTCAATCGTGTCCTCACCGTACTTCGTAGTCTGATATCCGTCTTTAGGAGTGTATCCGTGATCGATCGCGTAATCTCTTACTTGCCAATAAAGGTGAGGGGTGTTGGCGAATATGTCTTTGTTAAAGCTATCAAGCTTCCAAGTTTGATCGTAATATCTCAATTTTTGACCGGGAGGATTAAAATATATTGTTTCATTGCTGTACCATGGTTGCTTGTAAGTGTTGTTGGCGAAGTCGTCGTAGAGGACGTCTTGGCCGCTGTAAAAAATATTAAATACGTTTTTCAACTGCCTTCCGTTGAGCAAGGAACCGAGGCCTTCTGGCGCGGTTCCGGTTTGACCTTTTGTCGTAGGCAGGTTGTATAGATATGTAAATATGGCGTTGGGGGCGCAGTTGCCTTCACTAAACCAACCTTCGGAATATGTGTAGTTTTCCGTGTGATATTCTACAATGTAGTAAGAGGTATCGTATTGTTTGAAATAGGTGAAATTTGTTAACAGACTTTCCCATCCAAATGTCCAATCCGGGTGTTCGGAGGTCAAATAACCTTGGATGTCACTGGCTGTAAGTTCGCCGTCAACGCCCGACCAGCCGGCCCCAGAATTGAACGGATCTATCTTATAGTAGTTTTCACCGATCATGGTGCCGCTCCCGATATCGACCTTGTGATATAACCCGCTCCCATTTTCGGTTTCCATTAAGAAACCGCTAGAAGTGCCCAGGACAATGCCTTCGTCGTAAAGAATGGGAAAATCGCCTTCGGCCGCCTCGGCGTAGATTGTATTGTCGTCAAATACGGCGAAGCCGCCATCGCCGGGGAAATCGAGAAAATAGCAGTACTCGTCGTCGACGTCGGCGATGACCCTCATCATTCGGCCACCGTCGGCGTCCGGCCGGGCGCCGATCAAACCTTCAAGCGTCGATTTCGCGGATTCGAGATCGAAACCCAACTTGGAATCGTAAGTCAGGTTGGTCGAGGAAAGATCGGATGGTTGGGAGCCGTTCAAACTCGCTCTTAAAGTTTGGCCGGCTAATAAAGCGCACAAAAACGTCACAGATAAGCCAAATAGAAATTGCCGTTTCATCGAGAGACCTCCTCTACGTCGAGTAAAGCCTACCCTTTGCTTAGCTATTTTGCAAGTTTTTGCATTGAAGTTCGGTTGATATATATGATAAATTCATTCGATAATCAGGTAAGTTCTTAATAACGTTTCGTTTGTCTGTCGAATATTCGTTTGCCTTCTGTGAAGGACAATTCGGGATGGGAATTCAGGAAAACGACGAGCTCCGGATCAGACTTGTTGCGCATCGAAACTTCTTTGGCAAATGATTTGATTTCTTTGAAAACGGCAGGGCAATCATTGGCCAAGGATATTGCTAAGTAGCCGGCCAAATATATTAGGCGCTTCTTCCAAAGGCACATCGCTTGGTTGTTTCCGCCTGACAGCCGCTTCTCGATTAAGCATTCGCCTCCGCAAACGTGGCGAACTTCGCAGCTATGGCAATCCTCATCTCTTATTTGCTCTTGGAACAACGATTCTCGTTTTGCTTTATTAATATTATCGGCATCTCCCAACGTCAAATCATCAAAGGGGAAGGCGGCGGGGCAAGGATAGATGTGGCCGGAGGAATCAAGTGACAATCGGCTAATCCCACCATCGCAACGGCAGACGACTCGCTGATTTAGAAGTAACCGCTTGATGAACTTGCCAAAATAGTCGTCGCCATTGAGCAGGATCCGCAGGTATTTAAGGTCGCCACGTTTGGCTTCCTGAATTAAGAAAATTGTCAGCTTTTCATATTCCTTCGCCCAAGCTTCGGACGCCTTTAAGTCAAACGCTTCGGCACAATCGCGAGCAGGTTTATAACCGACGGTATTGAAAGTCTTTCCCAATTCTTTTAGCGAATCGATCAATGGGAAAACCTTTTTCGTCAAGGTGGCTGCTGCCCCGACGTATTGGTGATTTTGGATTGCGTTGACGTTTCTTAAAATAAGGTCGTAGGTCGACTCCCCGTTTTTCGTCAGGCGATTTGCGTCATGAATAGCCCGATTCCCATCGATGGACACTCCGAATAATACGCCTTTGCTCTGTAATACTTGGGCTACTTGAGGGGTTAGCAATGTGCCATTGCATACAAATTGAACTAGAACCTCTTTTCGAAGTTCGTCCTGCTTCCTAAGGCAATATTCTTTAATGGCAAGGATTGGCCTCAAATAGAGCAATGGTTCTCCTTTGCCAGAGAGGTCTACGTGGTATTTATCCTTATTGGGAAAGAGACGGAAGCATTCTTCAAGAAAGGCAATGGCCAGCTTGAGGTCGATTGACTTGCCCTTTTTATCTTTATTGAAACAATAAGCGCAGCCAAGGTTGCAGGCGTCGAAAATCGATAAGCAAAATGACGCCGATGAGCTTTTGGCGTCATCGACTTTCATCCCCAAAGGAATCCGGTCGAAATCGATGGATCGAGAGACGGCGCAACAAAGGCCTTCAGAACTATTGGAAAAGCAGCCAGTCGGCCCGTCAAAGAAGATGTCTTTATCGATAACCAACATGACTGCTTATTGTTCCTTATTTAAGAAAAGGCATTACTTCCCTTCCATCATCTGGAAGCCATAGACGGCCGCGCCGACTAATCCCGCCTCTTGGGAAAAGGAGCATTTTTTGAGGTTGATGCCCGGGCAGGCGGCTTCCAAATCCTTCCAGAACACCTTATCGGATTTGAAGACCCCGCCGGTGAAGGTGAACACCTCGGGGGTAAAGGCGTCATAGACCATCTTGATGAAGGACGCCATCAAGTTGATCCAATCGTGGTAGACCCTTAGAGCCTCGGGGTGCTTGTTCTCGACCAGAGCGAAGAAATCCTTGGCCGAGCTGACCGAGAGGCCGTTTTTGTCGCAAAGCCGGCAGATGCCAGTCCCGGAGGCCATATGCTCGAACTCGTGGATTTCGCCTTTGTATTCGAACATCGTATGGCCGACCTCGTAGGAGGAGTTAACCAGTTTTCTGTTGATGGTGAGGGCGCCCCCGACCCCGGTGGAGACGGTGACGAAGTAAAGCGATTTGGCGGCTTTATAGGCCCCGAGGTTGGCTTCCGATAAGGCCGCCACCTCGGCATCGTTACGGACGTAGCAGGGGAGGCCGAGCTTCTCGTTAAGGTAGGCGGCTAAGGGGATATGCTCGACGTGTACGTTGGGTAGGGCGTAGATGTAGCCGTCGTGGCGAACCCGCCCCGGGACCCCGGCGGCGATGCAGCAAGCTTGGTCCTTGTAGTCGGGGATGGCCTCCTTGATGATCTTGACGATCGATTCAAGGAAGATGTCGAGGTTTCCGACCTCAGTCGGCTTGATGAGGATCTTCTCGGTTTCGTATTTCTCGTTGATGAGGGCGACCCGGGTATTGGTCCCCCCGATGTCTAAAGCGATGACTTTTTTCATTAATCGAGCTCCTGGATGGCGTTGACGTTGAGAATCCGCATGAAGTTGGTCTTGCCGGCCCCAGTCGGGGTGCCGCCGACGAGAATGATTGGCTCCCCTTCTTTGAACCCTAAGTCGCGGGCGACCTTTAAGGCTAAGACTTCCATCTCCTCGATGAAGTCCGGCATCGAGGTCTTCAATAAGACCGAATAGACGCCCCACATGAAGGCTCCGGCCATCGCGGTCTTCCGCCGGTTGGTGATGGAGATGATGGGGCAGCAGGGACGGGCTTTGGAGATCCGAATGGTCGACTTCCCGGTTTCGGTGAAGTTGATGATGAGCTTCGCCCCGATCAGGAGGGCGGTATTGGCGACGGCGTTAGAGATGGCGTCGTTATTGGAATGCTCGCTGGTCTCGTAGGATTCGCGGGCTAACTTCTCGTAATCGAGATATTGCTCCATGGTGGAGGCGATCTTGGCTTGCATCTCCACCGCCTCGACCGGATAATCGCCGGAAGCCGATTCGGCCGAAAGCATGACGCAGTCGCTACTCTCGGCGATGGCGGTGGCGACGTCGCTCACTTCGGCTCTAGTCGGCCGGGGATGGGTGACCATCGAGTCGAGCATCTGGGTGGCGGTGATGACCGGTTTCCCTTTCCGCCGGCAAATATCGATCATCCGTTTCTGGATGACCGGGACCTGTTCGGGCGGGACCTCGACCCCTAAGTCGCCCCGGGCGACCATCGCGCCGTCGCAGGCGTCGATGATAGCCTCGAATTTCTCAACCCCTTCCGGGTTCTCGATTTTCGCGAAGATGGGGATGGTTGGGTCGCCGTATTTGGCTAAGCAGGCCCGGATGTCCTGGATGTCTTCCGGCCGGCGGACGAAGGAGGCGAAGATGGCGTCGACATGCTGCTCGCAGCCGAAAGCCAGATCCTGCTCGTCTTTAGGCGAGATGAAGGGCATCGAGAGGCGGGAGAATGGGGCGTTGACCCCTTTCTGGTCTTTTAAGACATGGTTATTCTGGGCCTCGACGATCAATTCGCGCTTGGCCTCGTCTTTGCCGATGACCTTGAAATCGAGGTTGCCGTCGTCGATGAGGATGTGGTTCCCGATGGCGACGTCATCGTAAAGCCCGGCGTGGGAGACGGAGAAGCGCTCGGCATTGCCTAGGCAATCCTCCATCGAGATCCGTATGACTTGGCCGGTCTTGACAGGGATTTTGCCCCCTTCCATATAGCCGGTCCTTATCTCCGGGCCCTTGGTGTCGAGGGCGACGGGGATATAGATCCCTTGCTTTTCGAATTCGCGGGCGATCTTGATCTTGCCGAGCTGCTCCTCGTGGGTGCCGTGGGAGAAATTGATCCGCATGACGGTCATCCCGGCGTCATAGAGTTTCTTGATCATCGGGGCGGTCTGGGTGGCCGGGCCGATGGTGCAGACGATCTTTGTTTTCTTGCTGATATTGAGATGCATAACCTTTATCCTCTTTTTTGCTTATTTCAGGATATCGATGAGGCGGAGCATGGAAATGTGCTTGTCGCGCGGGAGCGAGAGGGCTTCGTAGATGTCGTAGTCGACGATTTTGTTGTTGACCATGCCGATGCAGATCCCGCCTTTGCCCGAGAGCAGGCAATCGACGGCATAGGCGCCCATCCTGGCGGCTAAGACCCGGTCGAAGGCCGAGGGGGAGCCACCCCGTTGGACCCGGCCGAGGACCTCGGCTTTGCATTCGAACCCGGTGGCTTTGCCGATCTTGTCGGCGAAGGCATGGATATCGGGGTAGATCTTCTCGGAGACGATGACGATGGCCCGTTTCTTCTTCGAGTCGTGGAGTTTCTTTAACGAAGCGAAGATCTCTTCCTCCGGGATCGGGTGGTCAGGGGTGATGATCATCTCCGCCCCTTCGGCGATGCCCGAATAGAGGGCGAGGTCGCCGCAATGGTTGCCCATGACCTCGATGACGGCGCACCGTTGATGGGATTCGGTGGTGTCGCGGATCTTATCGACGCATTCGACGATGGTATTAAGGCAGGTATCGAAGCCGATGGTGTAGTCGGTCGAGGCGATGTCGTTGTCGATGGTGCCGGGGAGGCCGACGCAGTTGATGCCCATCTCGGTCAATTTCTTCGCGCCCATGTAAGAACCGTCGCCGCCGATGACGACGAGGGCCTCGATGCCGCGCCGACGGAGGTTATCGACCGCGATCTGCCGGACCGATTCCTCTTTGAATTCCCGTAAACGGGCGGTCTGGAGGATCGTGCCGCCGCGATTGACGATATCGGAGACCGAAGACCGGTCCATCTGAAAGATATCGTCATCGACTAAGCCGCGGTAGCCGTCATTGACGCCATAGACCTCCAGCCCATAAGCCAAACCCGCGCGGACGACGGCGCGGATGGCGCAGTTCATGCCCGGGGCATCGCCGCCGGAAGTGAGTACACCGATTTTGTGGATCATATGTATTAAGCTCCTCTTGCTTAAAATCGAATTGATTATAGCGCATTCCCTATTCGCGCGTGTAGGGGAAGCGCAAACTCCTGCTCGAGGCAAAGCCAACTAGGCGTCAATTATCAATTTACCGATTGCCAAGCGGCCTGGGCTTCTGGGGTTTAAGGCCATGGGAGCATCGAGGGTGAGCCGCAGCTTCTTAGCCACCGGAAGCCCAGTTGTGGTAGAATAGCCAAGTTATGAGATTGCTTGGCGGAAAAGACCTATACCGATTATCCTGCGGCCGGAGTTTGTCCGACGCCGACCTTTCCCGGGCGGCGAATTGCTACCTCCCGCTTATCGGGGCCAACGGGATGGGGGTTTACGCTTATCTCCATTCCCAGGTTCAGCTGTATAATGGCAATCGTTTCTTCGATTCGGCCTTCAACGAAACCAGCCTCAACCCCGATCAGTTCTCCGCCGGCTTGGGTTTGCTTGAGGGGGTAGGCTTGGTGCGAACGTTTGTGGATAAATCTAGTGATCAAGCTTATTTGCTAATCATATATCCGTCACTTTCGTATAAAGGTTTTTTTGAAAATGACGTTTTGAGCCGCAAGTTGAAGGAAACTTTGGGCTTCACCAATTATAATTTGCTTAAATCTAAATTGTTAGTCGAGGCAATTGACGCTTCCGGTTACAAGGAAGTCAGCTCTAGTTTTGCCGAAGCTTTCTATGATAAAGACGAGAACAGGGGAATAACTTATTCGTTTGATAAAAGCAAATTCGCTGACGGTTTTCTAGAAAGTGGTTTTCAACTTCGTATGCTTTCGGATGACGAAGTTCGCTTTTGCGCTTCGATGTCTGAATTATATTCGATTGACAGCGCAGTTGCTGGCCAGACTGCCGCTGAAAGCCTTAAATTTTCCAATCCGTTTGGTCAAAAGCTTGACCGGAAACTATTTGAGGAGAAAATATCGGATCTTTCTCGACTGAATTACCTTCGCAAACCGACTGGTGAGGCAATAAAATCTCCGGTTGGAAACAATAGTAAAAAAGCTGAAGCAATAAGACAGTTTGACAACATGACTCCACAACAATTCTTGTCATACCGGCAAGGCACAGGCCGCGTAGGACCTTCTGACATGAAGCTTATAAAGACTTTGACACAGGAAATGGGATTGTCGAATCCTGTTTGTAACGCTTTATTGGCGTTTGTCCTTGACAAAAATGATAATTCGCTGCCTTTCAACTATTCGACTAAACTTGCTGGCGTTGTAGCAAGGAACGGCCTGAAAACCAGCCGAGATACAATGGAATTTCTGCTTAATCAGAACAAGAAAAATAAGCAATCTCAAAAGGCTGAATGGGCAAATTATCACGGAAGTGATAGTAGGTTGAATAAGCATGTACCAGAGTTTCACGAAACCGAGTCTGGCGGAACTGAAAAAGACCATGACGATGTGGATACTGTAGACAAAAAAATAAGCGACGAAGAACTGCGAGCTGCTTTGAAAAAGATTTATGGGGACGACGATGATGATTAAGCAAACTATCAATATGAAAACTGCCCAAAAGGTCGCCCGGGAAACGGGCAAGGAGCTTTCGCTTGGGGATAACTCGCCGATGGAGGCGATCGCCAAAGACGAAAGGCTCGTCAAATACATCCGTTCGCTCGGCTTGTCCCCGAAGCAGGTCGCCGATTCGCTTCCCGCTTTGCTCGAATACCAAGCCGATCAGCAGATCTGCGATAACTGCCCCGGGAAAGATAAATGCCCGAAGGACAATAAACGGAACGAGATATCCCTTACAGTTGAAAATGGCAGGGTGGTTAGAACTAACGGGCCATGCCGCAAAGAACTGAAGGATATTGAAATGTCATCGCGTTTCTTTATTGCTTCTTGCCCATTAGAATGGCTTTCAAAACGCGTAACATTTGATGAGGCGGGCCATGAAGTTCGTCGCAAGTTATATGATAGACTTTCTAAAGTTGAAGAAGGAACCACAGACTGCTGGGTATATGCTTACGGATCTTCAGGATCGGGCAAGTCATACGTTTTAGCTTCCTCGGCCGGTCGATATGCAAAAAAACACCCTGGATGTGCCTTCGTATCAACCTCAGATATTGTCGAAGAGCTCAAAGAAATGTCCATCAACAATAAGAAGGAATTCGAGAAGATGCTCAATAGATTATCGTCCTGCCCTTTGGTAGTCTTCGATGACTTCGGAAATGAGTTCAAGAGCGAATACGCGTATTCAACTGTCCTGTTCCCAATCTTGCAAAGTAGGGCCAAAAACAAACTCCTTACATATTTTGCATCCGATTTTTCTTTGAGGGATATCAAAGCGATGTATGCACAAAAGATTGGCGAAGTCAGAGCCGGGCAACTTTATCGAATGCTGAAATCGTTAGCAGGGACCGATTACGATATTTCGGGCTTGCCGGTCGATTAAGGTAAGGGCAACGAATCGATTTCCTGATATAACTCAGCCTTGTTTCCGTTGTTATAAATGACGAACGAGGCTTTTCTTTTTAGTAGGCCGACCGGATACCCTTTATTGAGGTCCATCAAACGATCGACATCCTTGCCTTCATCATATAATCTTTTCCGGCGGACCGTCTCCTCGGCGATTACGAGAATCGTTGCGTCGCAAAGGTCATCCATCCCGGCTTGGTAAAGCAATGGGGCTTCAATTAAGACGGTCCCATTTTGACGATTTATCCAACTTTCACATTTAGAATAGATTGCAGAAAAGACGAAAGCTTGGGCTTTATCCTTTTGCTTATCTATTATCTTCCATACTTCGGCCTTGCTTAATTTTCCGTTTCTGTCCAGCTTCGATTCCGGGAAGGCCTTAACGAACTGAGAAGCGAAATCCTTGTCGTCATAGAGCTTGGCGACTTCGGCGTCGCAGTCAAAGAAGGGGTAATGTTTGCTATCGATAAGGTGTTGGCTGACGGTGGACTTGCCGGAATGGATTGGCCCGGTGACCCCGATGACGAATGGCCGATTTTGATCTTTTTGGCAGATCGGGCAATAGGTGGTCCCGCGCCCCCCGATGGCAATCTTCATGAAGGGAAAACTGCATTTGGGGCAGGGGGAGGGGGACTTGCCATAGCAAAGAAGATGCGATTGCATCGAGCCGGATTTCCCTTCCTCGACGTGGAAGGAATGGATGGTCGAGCCCCCTTGCTCAATCGCTTCCTCTAAGGTCGACTTCGCGTTTGTTAAGAGGCTCTCGGCCTCCACTTCGCTAATCGAACTGGCGATTCGACGAGGGTTGACCCCGGATTTGAACAAGGTTTCATCGACATAGATATTTCCCAGACCGGAGACCCGATTTTGCTCCAATAAGGTCTCCTTAATCGTTTTCTTCGAGGAATGGATGGCCTGATAAAGCTCGTCTCCTTTCATTTCCAAAGGTGATTTGGCGACGTTGACCAAAGGAGATGCAAGCAAGTATGTATCTAACGAATATAATCCGAGGACGCCGAATTTCCGCGTATCGTTATAGACGAGTTTTTCACCATTATCGAGGTGGAAGATCGCCTCATCGGCCTTTTCCAGCGGGGCCGTTTCATCCTTGACGAAGTATTTGCCTTCCATCCGGAGGTGGGCGACGAGGACTTTGTCATGGGTCAAGAAGAAAAGAAGGTGCTTCCCTTTCCGACCCATTTGCATGAAGGTCTCCCCTTCGATTGACGAAATATTCTCAATCGGGGTGATGAGCAAACGGGGGTAGAGGATCTCAACCTTGGTGATGGTTTTCCCAATGAGTTTCGGCCCCAAGGTTCTTTTGAAGGATTCGACTTCCGGGAGTTCGGGCATCTTATTTCGCCTCCAGCCAGTTATCGCCGATCCCGACCTCGGCTTCGAGTTTGACGTCAAACGGGAGGGCGGTGACCATGATGTGCTTTATTTGTTCCGGCAAAGTCGCCTCTTCGCTTGGATCGAGGGCGAAGAGCAATTCGTCGTGGATCTGGAGGATGAGTTTACTCTTGCAATGATTGTCCTTCAGAAACTGATCGACTTTGATCATCGCGACCTTGATGAGGTCGGCGGCGCTCCCCTGGACGGGGGCGTTGAGGGCGGCCCGCTTGGCCGCGTCGCGGGTGGCGTAATTGCTTGATGTGATGTCCGGCAGGTAACGACGGCGATTGAGGATGGTCGAGACATAGCCTTGGCGTTCGACGGTCTCGATGATCGAACGGAGGTATTGGTCGATCTCCGGGTAATGACGGTAGAACTCGGCGATGAGGTTGCTCGCTTCTCTTGGCGTGCAGCCGATTTGCTCCGATAAGCCATAGGCCGAAGTGCCGTAGATGATGGCGAAGTTGACGGCTTTGGCTTTCCGCCGCATGTCCTTGCTCACCTCTTCCCCGGGCTTGAGGTGGAAGATCCGACGGGCGGTCTCGCTATGGACGTCGTGGCCTAAGGCGAAGACCTGTTTATAGGGCTCGCAATTGGCGAGCGAGGAAAGGATGCGCAACTCGATCTGCGAATAGTCGAGGGAAAGGATCTTCCGCCCGTCATCGTAATGGAAGGCTTTCTTGATGAGGGCGCTTTCCTCATCCCGGGTCGAGACGTTTTGAAGGTTGGGGGAAGAGGAAGACAGTCTTCCGGTCGAGGTCAAGGTCTGGTTGAAGGTGGTATGGATCTTGCCATCATGGATATGGGAGGACAATCCTTCGATATAGGTCCCGACCAATTTGGCGTATTTCCTATATTCCAATATCTTGCTGACGATCGGGTGGCTCGCTTGCAAGGCCTTAAGTTCCTCGATCGAGGTCGAGCGTTTCTTCCCCGAGGGCAAGCCCAGTTCATCGAAAAGGACGGTGGCTACTTGCTTAGAGGAGGCGACGTTGAATGGATGCCCGGCGAGCTTAATGACTTCTTCCTCGGCCGCATCGCGCTTAGCAACATAGGTCTTGCCGATGCTAAGCAATTCCTCCTTATTGACCGCGATCCCCTCGAGTTCCATCCGGGCTAAGACGAAGGTCAAGGGGAGCTCGACTTCCTCGAATAGTTTGGCTTGGGAAGAGGAAGATAGGGCCGTTAAGGCCTTTTGCTCGGTTTCGCTGGTGGCGATGGCGATACGGATGGCTTTTTCCTCGTTTTCGCCGGTGATGGTTTCGCCTAAGGAAGCTAGGGCTTCGATCGGGTTCGCGGCCCCGTTCGAATCCAAGACGTAGGCGGCGAGCAGCGAATCATAGGCCACCCCTTTTAGCTCAATCCCGAGGTGAGACAGGGTACAGTAGGCCTGCTTGACGTTGCAGCCGCTTTTGCGAATGTCCGGATTGGCTAAGGAGGCTTTGAGGGCTTCGTTGGCCTCGAGCTCGATTAAGCGGAAATAATGGTAGTTATTTCCCGAGACGACGGCGATCCCTTTCGGCGAAGAATGGGGGTAGCCATCCTCCTCGCAATCGAGGTAGAAGCAATAGGGCTTAGCAAAATCGATATTCGGGTCATCGACATATTCTTTCTTTTGCTCATCCGCCCCTTGGGCTAAGCGCTTGGGCAGCCGGGATGAAAGCTGCCGAAGCCCATAACGCTCGGCGAAGGCTAAGGCCAAGTTCGGGTTATATCCTTTATAGAGGCAATCGTCTAAGCCGAAGGGCAAGGGGCAATCGATGAGGATATGGGCGAGTTTGTATGATTCCTCGCCGCTGGCTTCCCCAGCGAGTATCTTCTCGCCGAGTTTCCCTTTGATGAGGCCGGCTTTGGCCGCCTCGACGATCGAAGGGAAATCCCCATGTTCGGCGATGAGTTTCTTCGCCGTCTTATCCCCGATCCCGGGGATGCCGGGGAGATTGTCGCTACTATCCCCGCATAAGCCTTTGTAATCGATGATCTGCAAGGGTCCGAATCCCCATTCCTCCTGCATCTTCGCCTCGTCCATCGGGATCATGTTCGAGAGACCGGTCTTGAGAAGATTGACTTTGATGTTGGGATCGATCAGCTGGAGGTAGTCTTTGTCGGAAGTGAACACCTCGACTTGGTATTCCCCGGATTTCGAGGCCTTTTTGGCGATGGTGCCGCAGATGTCATCGGCCTCGATGCCGCTTTCTTCGTAATATTTGATGCCGAGCGATTTCAAAAGGTCGCGCGATAAGGCAAACTGGGGGATGAGTTCGGGCGGGGCGGGCTTCCGATTGGCCTTATAGGAGGCGAATTCCTTTTTCCTGAAAGTCTGGGAATCGGAATCGAAGCCGACGAAGAGGTACTCCCCGCCTTCGAAGGAGGAGAGGATCTTCAACAGCATATTGGCGAAGGCGAAGATGGCGTTGGTCGGGGTGCCGTCGTTGGAACGCATGATGGCGCTCGGATCGCCCATATAGGTCGCGTAGAAGGCGCGGAAGAGCAATGAATTGCCATCGATGACATATAGTTTTTTCTTGTCCATGGATATTTTCTCCTATAACGGCTTGATGATATCGGCGATGAGGTTGTCCTCGCCCTTGAATTGGTCGAGGTGGCCATCGATCTCGATGAGGCTCCCCTTGGCTAATAAGGGGAAGGCTTTCGAATAGCAGTCCTCGAAGAGGCGAAAACTCTTTTCGGCGTCTTGGTCATAGACCCGGAGGAAGGCCATCTTCTTTCCCTTTTTGGTGGTGATGGCCTTGCAGTCGCGGACGATGCCGGCGGTCTTGAACTCGCCTCTTATCGTGGATAATGGGGCCAACCCCCGGCTTTTGATGACGTCTTCTTTGCCCGATAGGGGGGAGCCGCTGACCATTATCCCGAGGGCATTGCGCTCGGCCACCAAATCGGCCATCTTATCGGTTTTCCCGCGCTTTAGGGCCGGGGCTGGCAAATCCAAGGATTCGAGCAGCGATCCCCCTTTGAAGAGGGCGGCGTAATCGAGGGCTTCGCTGGCCGATAGGCGAAGGTCGACCCGGGGCAAGTCAAAACAATCGAGGGCCCCGGCGTCGATTAGCCGGACTAAGGCGACTTGGTCGAGCCCATAAGGGGCGAGCCGCTTCGCGAAATCGAAGAAGGAGGCGAAAGGGGTTTTCTCCCTTTGCTCGATGATCCCGGCGATGAGGTCTTTGCTTAGCCCGGCGATCCCCGATAAGGGCAGCCGGATCTTCTTTCCTTCGGCTGGCTCATAACGCCAGCTTGGCTTATCGATCGAGGGGAGGGCGAAGTTGATGCCAATAGAGAGCATCTCCTGCCGGTATTGACCGAAGCTTGGGTCGGTTAGCCGGATATAGGAAAGCATATTGGCATAGAACTCGACCGGGTAATGGGCTTTGAGGTAAGCCATCTGGGAAGCGAGGATGGCGTAGCAAAGGGAATGGCTCCTCGCGAACCCATAATCGGCGAATTCCTCGATCAAACGGAACAGCTTCTCGGCTAAATCCTGGGGATGGCCGAGCTTCCGGCAGCCTTCGAGGAAGCTTTGCTTCAAGGCCCCCATCTTCAAGGCGTCTTTTTTGGAGATCGCCCGGCGGAAGGAATCGGCCCCCGCGAAGGAGAAGCCGGCCAATTTGATGGCGATGAGCATGATCTGCTCCTGATAGACGATGATCCCATAAGTCGGGGAAAGGATCGGCTCTAACTCGGGGCAAAGGTAGGTGGGTTTTTCTTCCCCTCTTTTCCTTTTGGCGTAAACCGGAATATTCCGCATCGGGCCCGGCCGGAATAGGGCCAAGATGGCGACGAGGTCCTCGAAGGTATCGGGGGCGACCTGGGCGATGGCCCGCTTCATGCCGGCTGACTCTAACTGGAACAAGCCGGCGGTTTGGCCTCTGCCGATGATCTTGATCGCTTCTGGGTCATCGAAGGGGATGTCCTCATAGGCCAGTTCCAATCCTCTCGTTTCCTTCAATAAGGCCAGGTTGGTCTCGATGATGGTGAGGTTGGTGAGCCCCAATAAGTCCATCTTCAGGAACCCTTGTTTCTCGAGGTGGGTCATCTCGAATTGGGCCACCTCCCCTTCATTTTCTTTCCGGCAGGGGAGGGCGCCGGGCAATGGATCGTTATTGATGATTACCCCGGCGGCGTGGAGGCTGCTATTCCTTGGCACCCCCTCGATCTTGCTGGCTAAGGAGACGATCTCCAGGTAATAAGGGTCTTGGTCGACTAAGGAACGGAAAGCCTGATTGGACTTGTAGTTTTCCCGTAAGGTGAGGCGGCGGTCGCGGATCGAATCCGAGAGGAGGTTGATGTGGCGCTCAGGATAGCCATAGACCATCCCGATGTCCTTTAGGGCCCTTTTGGCCCGGATGGGCTGCAAACTTAAGATCCGGGCGACCTTGTCTTCCCCGTATTTATGCTGGAGGTAGGCGATGACCTCGTCCCGGCGGTAATCGGCGAAGTCGACGTCGATATCCGGCATCGAGACCCGTTCGGGATTGAGGAAGCGTTCGAACATCAAGCCGTATTTGATTGGGTCGGCCTTGACGATGCCTAAGGCAAAAGCGACCAGCGACCCGGCCGAAGAGCCCCGGCCCGGGCCGACTAAGATGCCGCGGTGCCTAGCGAAATTGACGTAATCGGCGACGATGAGGAAATAGGAGGCGTAGCCCATCTTGTTGATGACGGAGAGCTCTTTGTTTAAGCGGGCTTGGTATTCTTCCCCGTAATTGGGGATTTTGCCCGCGAGCCCAAACCGGGCCTGCTGCTCTAAATACGATTCGGGGGTGAACCCTTCGGGGACCGGGAACACCGGCAAGCTCCCCCGGGGCACGTTGAAATCGAATTCCCCTAAGGCGGCCGCTAGGCTATAGCCGGCCTGAATCTCCTCGATTGAGTAGTACTTGTTGGCTTCCTCTTCGCTAAGGAAATGCTCGCCCCCGCTTAGTTTTTTCTGGGCTAGGCTCTGGTTGTCCTTGATGGCTTGGAGGATCTTCAAGACGATGGCGTCGTCCGCTTTCTTATACTTGACGTGGGGGAAGGCGATAGTCAAATACGGACGGGATAAGGCGAAGGAACGGATGGCGTCTTTTAATTCCGTCGACTGCGAATCATAAGGGATGCCCAAATAGAAACGGGTGAAGCCCATCGAGGCCTTGGCGAGGTAACGGATGTTATTCTCCCCTTCCAATTCCTCCTTTTTGCTTGGCGTATAGACGGCGATGAGCCCATTAGCGCGGGCCAACAAATCATCCAAAGTCAATTCGTGAAGGCTCGTTTCATGCTCTAAAAGCAGGAGGTTCCGATACCCGTCCTCGTTTTGGCAATACAAGGTGAATAGCCGCCCTTCGATAAGGAGGTCCATTCCGAATAAGGGCTTGGCCGGGACGGCCGGGGCAATGTCGGATAGTTCCGGATAAGCCGACATCGACTCGAAGTCGGTAAGGGCGATATAGGGGAAGCCGTTCTTTTTGGCGTTAAGGGCCAAATCGCGGATCGAAAGGGCGCTTTGCAGGAGCGAGTGGGAGGAATAGACGTGGAGGGGTAAGACGTTCACCTCGCTATTATACACTTAAAGAAAACCTAGGGGATATCCCCTAGGCGAAGAGGGCGTCGAGGTCGCCGATGAAGGCGTCGAGTTCGGAGAGGTCCTTGATCTTGGCCCCCGAGGCTTGGGCGTGGCCCCCTCCGCCCCATTTGAAGGCGATGGGGGAGATGTCCTCTTTCTTCGACCGGATCGAGATCCGCCAGCAGGGTTCCTTCGGGTCCGGGTCCTCGGTGATCGAGCACCAGGCGTTGATCCCCTCGATATTGGAGAACATGTTGACGTTCTCCTTCCCTTGCTCGGTCGTGATCTTGAGCTTTTCCTGGATGTCGCAGGGGAGCAGATAATAGGCGACCCCGTGGGGCGAGACGCGGAAATTGGATAAGACGTAGGCTTGGGAATAAAGCGAATCGAGCTTCTTCTCGTACATCGATAAGTAGGTCGAGCGGAGGTCGAAGCCGGTTTCGACCAAGGCTTTGGCGATGGCGAAGGTATGGCCGGTGGTCGAGGAGAACATGAATCTCCCCGAATCCCCGACGAGCCCGATGTAAAGGTAACGGGCGGCTTCTGGGGTTAGTTTCATCCCTTTCCAGGACAAAAGGATATTGGCGGCGATTTCGGCGGCGGCCGCTTTGTCTAAATCGCAGACGGTGGCCTTGGGGGCGACTTCCACTTTGCAGGGGTGGTGGTCGATCTTGACCTTGTACTTGGCCTTGGCGAAGCGGGGGTCGGCGATTCGTTCCTTATCCCCGACGTCGACGATGATGGCGAGGAAATCGCGCTTGGCGAACCAATCGTTAGGCAAAGATTCGGTCTGAGGGAATAAGCGCGGGGTGAAGGTCACGTGGTTATCGCCGACGAAATGGACTTCCTTCTCCGGGAAGTTGTCCTTGATGAAGGTATAAACCCCCATTTGGGTCCCCATGGCGTCGAAGTCGGGTTTTATGTGGCGGAAGACGACGATCTTTTGGTACCGCTTGATGGCGGAATAGATGGCGTTGTATTGCTTTTGGTGAGCGATAGCGAAGCTCACGATCTCTGGGTCGAGTTTCTTATTAAGCGGCATCTTTGATCCTCTTATAGCAATCGAGGGCGATCATGTATTCCTCGTCGGTCGGGATGACGGCGACCTTGATCTTGGAGTCCGGCAAGGAGATGAGCTCTTCCTTCCCCCGGAGCGGCTCGTTCTTCTCGTAATCGATCTTCAGGCTGAGCGCTTCCTCGACGTCTTTAAGGATCAGGCGGCGGAAATAGCCGGAGTTCTCCCCGATCCCGGCCGAGAAGATGATGAGGTCGGCCCCGCCGAGGCGGACGAAGTACTGTCCGATGTAGTCGGCGACCCGCCGGGCGAAGAGTTTGACGGCATTAAGGCACCGCTCATCGCCCTTTAAGGCTGCGTCCTCGACGTCGCGGGTATCGTTGGATAGGCCGGAGACGCCTAGGAAACCGGACTTCCTGTTGAAGATGTTGTACATCTCCTCGACCGATTGGCCAGTGCAGGTGCAAAGGTATTCCATGACCGAGGGGTCGAGGTCGCCGGTCCGGGTGCCCATCATGACCCCGCCGAGCGGGGTGAGACCCATCGAGGTGGCGACGCATTTCCCGTCTTTGATGGCGGCTAAGCTCGAGCCCGAGCCGAGGTGGCAGGAGATGATCCGGGTATGTTCATAGCCTTGCAGGAAATCCTCTTGCCCTTTGATCGAAAGGTATTGGTGGCTGGTCCCGTGGGCCCCGTAGCGGCGGCAATCGTATTTCTCGGTCAATTCGTAGGGGATCGGGAATAGGTAATCCTCCGGCTCCATGGTCTGATGGAAGGCGGTGTCGAAGACCGCGATCTCCGGGACGCCCGGCAAAGCCTTCTCAAAGGCCCGCCAGCCGGTCAAGTGGGCCGGGGCGTGAAGCGGGTCAAGCGGGGTCAAGGAGTCGATCTTCTTGGCCGCGTCCTCATCGAAATCGACCGAATGGGAGAAGTATTTGCCCCCTTGGACGACCCGGTGGCCGACGCATTTGATCTCCTCTAAGGACTTGACGACCCCGTATTTGGTTAAGGCCTCGAGCAGAAGCTCGACGGCTTTGGAGTGGTCCGGAAGCGGGAGGGTGATCTTCTCCTCCTTCCCGTCGTATTTGATCTTGAAGATGCCGTCGTCATGGCCGATCCGATCGGCCATCCCCGAGCAGAGGACCTTCCCCTCGGGCATCTCGAAAAGCTTGTATTTCAGCGTGCTGCTGCCGGCGTTGACCGCCATTACTTTTGCCATATTCGCAATCTCCTTGTTTCCAGCGGGCCTATGATAGCACAACTTAATCATATCCTTGCTGAGATATATAATTTACCTGCCCTTCAAGGCTAAAAGCTTGCCCCCTATGTTGCTTGACAATGAACGCTTCAAACTTAAAATGAAGGCAAGGAGACAAAACCCGTGCTGGCCGAAAGCTTGTTCCTGCTCTCGCTATTTGGTTCGTTCGCGTACCCCCATAGTTTCGAATCGACTTTGGTCGAGCCGATAACAATCGCTTATTCGCCGAGCGAAACGGGAACCGCCTTTTTTTCCGACCTCAATCGATTTTATCGTGATCGCGACCTGACATTGGCCTTATCGCTCCCCATCGGGCAGACGATTTCAGGCTTTGAGGCTGACGGATGCGACGCCGGGGGCGGGCCGATATACCTTAAGGTCGCGGGGCGGACCGACCTCGAATATAGGCATTTCCCGTCCTCCTTATTGGAGGTGGATACCCAATGAAAAACAGACTCTCATTATTGGCCGTCGCCTGCTTGGCTTGCGGGTGCGGTCAAACCTCTTGCCCATACTATTTCATGACAATCGACGAAGAAGAATTCGCTCTTCGGCCCGAATTGCAGCAAAGCGACGAGAGCGCCACTTCCCTAAGCACTGGCTTTCTAGACGAAGGCTGGAGTTTCCCTTTGCCTTATCCGGAATCCTGCGAGGTTTATTTCGGGGTCGGCTCCTCACTTCCGGTCGGCCCTGTGACTTCAGGCGTGCTGGAATTGACGTATATAATCGGCGGCATGTCTTTCATTCCCTGCCGCAACGCCGATCGAACCGACTACTTTTTCGTAACGGCCGACAATTATGATGATTTCTACTTTTGTTTGGAGGCGTCAGTGTCGTATTTTCCAACCGGGGAGATCTCACCATTGGCCTTCGAGGGAAAGATGTTCGGGGTCAATTGGCCGTATTACCGCGTTGACTCTGTTCCTATTGATTTGAAAGGGATGGTAAGCGGGACCAGCCACCGGTTTGGCCAGGTTATGGTTGAGAAAGACCGAGACTATGATCAGCTTGGCGTGTTCGACTCACCCGGCTGGACGGTTCCAATTAGGTTAGATGAATTGGCGCCCCGGTGCATCGTGAGTGTATTTTGCACTTTGTCCTGTTCTCGGAAAAGCAGCGGCGAAGAGCTTTATCCTTATGCCGATTTCGGACATCAAGTGGGCTGGCAAGTCGGTGGGGCCGGCTATTATGAGGACGGCGTTTTGACGATGGGGACTTACGAAGACCTCTATCGCCCGAGCACCGGGTTCACGCCGGTTCCCTATGCTTATAGCAATAAAAAATACGTCGTTTATCCAGACTTTTTCTCCGATGGTTCGAGAACCAAAATGCAGTGGTAACCAAAAAGCGGACGTGCCAAACCGCGTCGATGCCTTTTCAGAGCGCATCGCTCCTTCAAATGTTATCGCGAAAGTCGCGACAAGAGCTTTACATCTATGCCGAGCACGGGCGCTTTGGGCCAACCCACTCCAAACCGCGCGGTTATTACAAACACTGGGTTTTGGCGATTGGGGTGTTAGAAGGCATTGATCGGACAAGCTCCGGGTTCGGCCTCCTTTCGTATCAGGATATGTTCTATCGCTACGTCATTTATCCCAAATTTGCCTCCGCCGAGGATTCGTTGGGCTAATAGATCCGATCGATAAAAGGTAATAAGGCCATCCCGATGGGTTGTTTTGGTAACGAAGATAGTAAGCGGGTGGGACTAGACTTTTGAAACGGAGGATGCGACTTACGCGCGCCCACTCATGAAACGCGCTTGCCCGCTCTTCATTGTCCTTTCATTTAACCTGACTTTTAACTCCGAAAATAAGGTGTTCTAAAGCTCTGCGTCGAGGAAGCTCCTGATGTCCTTTGGCTTCAGGTAGGCGTTGCCCAGTTTGGCCAATCCGGTGAACTCCTTGATCTTTTTGTATGTCTCGCTGTGGGTCGCCGCGTTGATGTACGACCCGTCGCGGTCCTCGGTGACGGTGAAGTCCCTTATGAAGTCGACGATCTTCTGCGAGGAGAGGGAGTTCTTGAACTCCTTTACCTCGAGCAGCCTCAGCAGGGTCAGCGCGAAGTAGCAGATCAGGAAATGGCCGTAGATCGACTCCTTTTTCCGGAGGTAGACGGGCCTCGCCTCCAGGTAGGTCTTGAGGATCCTGAACGACTCCTCGATCTTCCAAAGGCCGCGGTACATCTTGTATATCCCGCCGGCGTCCATTCCCGTCTCGGAGGTCACCAGGAGGTTAAAGCCGGCGTATTCTTTGTCCTCGTCGACCTTGGCTGTTATCGCGAAAAGCGGTGGCGAAGAGCTTTGTCCTTATGATGGTTTTGAGTTCCAAATCTGGCTAGGGCGTCGGCGATAAAGGCTATTGTGAGGGCGGCATTTTGACGATGGGGACTTTCGGAGGCTTCCATTGCCGGGCACCAGGTTTACCCCCCGATTCCTTGTCTTGGGAGCAATAAAAGATTATCGTTTGCCAAGCTTTCTTCTCCGACGGTTCATTAGTTGAAATCGTCTCGATCGACCGCGGATGAATCGCCGAGTGATTTGACTTTTGCCTTATTGGTGGGGCGAAAAGAGGAACAAGCGCGGAAATTTCGCTTAAAAAGGGGATTAAAGGGTATTCCTCGCTTGCTTGACAGACAGTGACGTTCCTATAGAATTGTGCCAGAGGCAAAATCAATGCTCTGGAAAGCTTTATTTCCATTATTGTGTATCTCTATATCCCTTGGTGATTTGTTTTCTTTAGGCATCGGCGATAAGGCTGTCGGCCGAAGGATGGAATCTTCTATTCATGCCGCTTCCCCGGGATCATCCGATGCTCTCCCGTTCTTAGAAATCCACCCTTTTTATTCGAATCGGGAACTTCAGCTGTTGGTGAGCGTGCCCTCGGCATATGAGGCTTTATCTTTTGACACCCATGGTTGTCAGGTGACGGGAACGTGTCGGACTGGCGATAACATTACGGTTTCCGTCGTCCTTGCTTCTGAAGAATGCTATTTGACGGTCTGGGCCGCCAAGGGCGGAAAGGCAAAATCGGCGTCGGCCTATTTCTTCAAAGCCGGCGGCGGATGGTACGCCTCCTCTCTTTCCCTTGCTTCTGCGAAGACTGCCTATTACGACTATGCCTTTAAAATTGGAGATATTAATGAGGCCGAACATTCTCGTCTCGTGAGCGCCGCCCGGCTCGCGGCTGAGGACCCGGTTCCGTCTTTTGGCCCGATCATTCCGCCTCCGCCGGTGAGCCTATACGATTATTTTTATCCTTCATTGACTTGGACCGATGGCAACGGCAATGAACAGCCGCTCGCTTATGTGACGGTGGAACTGTATAAAATAGTCGATGGGACCAGAACCAAGCTCAACTCCGCGATTACCGATGGGAATGGCGAGGCGACGCTTAAAACTCTTTCTGTCTTGGCCGCCGATGCTGATTCGTTTTCGATTGACGTTATCGCTCAAAACGATCAAGTTCAATTGAGCCAAGGCGGAGGGGATGGCCATAGCCTTTATTCTTTTTCCATAATCAATGTCGCCAAGAATCAAAGCATTGAATGGAACTTGGCTGCCGATTCTGAAGCCAACCATATGTTTCAACTGTTTGAAATCGGCGCTTATTGCTCACTTTTCGGCCAAAACGTCGCCGGCGATCGGGCTTTGCACCTAGTGACTATCGCTTATTCCGACTCTTATAGCAATGCTTCGTTTATTATCGAAAATAACCAAGATCGAATAATTAGAGTTGATCCTTATCATTCCTCCGGTTCATCTTCCATCTTTACGCATGAGGACTGGGACACGATTGCCCATGAATATGGTCATTTTCTGTCCTATGAATTGGGGTGGGCGGTTTTAAACGATGACGGCATAGAACATTCCGACGAAGACAATATGATCGACGCCTTCTCGGGGATGACGATGTATAGCGACGCCCCGGAAAAAGGCTTGGAGTTCGCCTGGTCCGAGGGCCTGGCCACTTACCTGGGGCAGGCCGCGCTTCGTTTTAACTCCGACGCTTTGTCGACCGTCCCGCTGGCAAACGACAGGGCCTACACGAGCGCGAACGGCCATTCGTACAGCCTCGACGGCTACGGCTATTCCTATGGCGGATTGTCGATAACCCCCAAGGGCGCCGGCAACGAATACGCGATAAGCCAGCTGCTATACAAGATGGCGGACTCCCATACCGACCAATACGACAGCCTAGGCGTCGGGGACGGGACGATCCTATCGATGCTCGACCACCTCGGTGCGAGCAAGACCGCCGGCGGCTTCGTGGACGTCGCTTTGGATACCTTGGATGACGACGATGCCTTCGCCCTCGGCAAGCTGCTCGAGCGGCTCGATTTCTCGCCCAAGAACCTCGACGTCAGCTTCCTCTTTGGGCGGCCGGCCTTTTCCTGGGAGGGGACCGGCGGCTCGGCCACCCACCCGTTCGTCTCGTTCTATCTAACCGTCTATGACGAGGACCTGAGGCCGATATACGCGATCAGCAGCCACGATTCAAATTCGTGGAGCCCGTCTTCCTCGACCTGGGGCACCATCGTCGGCGACGCCGGGGGCGGGCCGATATACCTCGAGGTCGCGGGGCGGACCGACCTCGAATATAGGCATTTCCCGTCGTCCTTATTGGAGGTAGAGACCCAATGAAAAAAAGATTCCTATTGCCGATGGCTTTGCTCGCCGTTTCCTGTGGGGAGGGCAAATGCCCGCTTTATTTCGTCAGCATGGATTACCAGGAATTCATCCATTATTCGGAACTGCAGCAAACGGAGGAAAGAGACACGTTCCTAAGCGTCGGCTGGATGAACGAGAGGTGGTATTTCCCACTTCCATACCCGGATCGTTGCGAGGTTTATTATGGGACGGGGATCTCGTTTCCTGTCGGCGCCGTGACTTCAGGAATCCTGGAAATTGGTTATATCGTGGGCGGGCTCCCTTTTTTGGCTTGTCAGAATAGGGATCCCCAGGAAGCGATCATCGTGACGGCGGAGAATTACGATGATTTCGATTTTCTCGTTCAGGCGAAACTCGCTTATTTGCCGACCGGCGATGTGCCGCCTTTGTCCTATGACGAATCGCCTTTCTGGGCGAGGGACTGGCTTGGTTACGATATTGACCCCGTTAAGGTCGATTTGGGCGCCATGCTAAGCGGGGAAAGCCATCGGTTTGGGCAGGTGAGAGTCGATGGAGAAGACGATTATTTCTTTATTGGCGTCTTCGATGCTCCGGAATGGAGGATTTCGGTTCCGCTTGATCGTTTGCCTTCCCGCTGTTTCGTCCAAGTGTCATGCACTCTGGAATGCTATCGGAAAAGCGATGGCCTGAGGCTTTACTTTTCCGGGAATTTCGGGAGAGGTGGATCGTGGCACGGCTCCGGGCTTGGCTATTACGAGGACGGCGCTTTGACGATGGGCGTATTCCGCAACCCTGATTGCCCAAGCGAAGGTTTTCTTCCGCTCCCATATTACGAAAGTGGGCAAAAATACGTCGTTTATCCTCAATTCTTCTCAGATAAGGATTCAATTGACTATATGGAGCCGATAGAGGAAAGGCCATAAAACGGCAGCAAGGGCTTAGCCGCGATTAAGCGGCGTCTGCCCCCTTCGCTAGACGCCTTATTTTGGTTTTTGTTTCGCGCGCCCACGCATAATCCGCGCTCGTTTTTCTTCTTAACCTTCCTTCTGCTTGCTATAATGTGGCGCAAAGAAAAAGGAGAAACCTTGAATATATGGCTTACGGATTACTGTATGACTATCTGATGGGTCAAAGCATCGACGCTTTCAATTACTTCGGCGCCCACTTCGGGCGGAAGGAGTTCGACGGGAAGATGGTCGACGGCGTCTATTTCCGCCTCTACGCCCCCTTAGCGAGCGACGTCTCGGTCATCGGGGAGTGGAACGGCTGGGACGTCCGGGCCGACAAGATGGAGAAAATCGACGATTCCGGCGTCTATGAATGCTTCGTCGGCAACCTCCACGACTATCAGTCATATAAATACCATTTCAAGAACGCCCGGGGCGAATACGTCGACAAAGCCGACCCCTTCGCCTTCTATTCGGAATACCGTCCCCAGACCGCTTCGAGGATATTCAACATCGAGGATTTCATCTGGCATGACGAGCAATGGATGAGGACAAGGGACCGGAACTTCGACAAGGCGATGTCGGTCTACGAGATCCACCTCGGCTCGTGGAAGGGCAAGATCTTTGACCGTTATCCCTCCTATGAGGAAGTGGCGGATTACCTGATCCCTTATCTCCAAGAACTCGGCTACACCCACGTCGAGATCATGCCGATCACCCAATATCCATTCGATGGGTCCTGGGGCTATCAAGCGACCGGTTTCTTCTCGGTTGATAGCCGTTATGGCAACCCCAAGCAGCTGATGTCCTTCGTCGACCGGCTCCATTCCGCCGGCTTCGGGGTTATCCTCGACTTCGCCCCCGTCCACTTCGCCAATGACTATTACGCCCTCCGCGAATTCGACGGGACCTGCCTCTATGAATACAGCGACCCGGCCCATACCCTCTCCCCCTGGGGCTCGGCCCAGTTCGACCTCGGGAAGGATCCGGTCCGGAGCTTCCTGATGTCGGCGATGAACTACTTCCTCACCTATTTCCATTTCGACGGGATCCGCTGCGACGCCGTCTCCAACATCGTCTATTGGGATGGGAACAAAGCCAATGGCGAGAACACCGGGGCGACCGAGTTCATCAAGCGGCTCAACTACAAGATCCACGAACGCCACCCCGGGGTCATGATGATCGCCGAGGATTCGACCGACTTCACCAAAGTCACCCATCCGGTCGAATACGGCGGGCTCGGCTTCGACTACAAATGGGACCTCGGCTGGATGAACGATACGCTCAAGTACTACTCCAAGGACCCGATCTATAAGAAGTATGAGCATAACAAGCTCACCTTCTCGATGGCCTATTTCTATTCCGAGAACTTCCTCCTCCCACTTTCCCATGACGAGGTCGTCCACGGCAAAGGGACCATCATCAACAAGATGTGGGGCGATTACGACACCAAGTTCGCCTTGCTCCGGAACCTCTACACTTACCAATTCGGCCATCCGGGCAAGAAGCTGAACTTCATGGGCAACGAGCTCGCCTCCTTCGATGAATGGAACGAGCAGAAGAGCTTACCTTGGAACCTCCTTTCCTTCCCCAAACACGATTCGGTCAAGCGGATGTGCCGCGACCTCAACCTCATCTATCAGGCCGAGGACGCGATGAAGGTCGAGGAATACAACCCGGCCCATTTCCGCTGGACCATGGTCGACAACGCCGACCAATCGGTCTTCGCCTTCGAACGGTCCTATGGGGATTCGGTGCTCCTATTCATCTACAACATGACCCCGAATTACTACGAATGGTATGACGTCGGGGCCTATACCCCCGGGGTCTATGACGAGATTTTCAACTCCGATAAGGACATCTACGGCGGTTGGAACCAATACAATGGGCTCCCGACCTCAACCTACCCCGGCGGGCCGGAGAACCGGCCATATCACGTGACGGTCAAGCTCGGCAGCTACTGCGCCCTTATCTTGAAGCTAAGGGTCGATAAGCCCAAGGCCGAGGAGAAAAAGGAAGAGCCGAAGCCGGAGGAAAAGCCGGAAGCGAAACCGGTGACGAAGAAGCCGGCCGCGAAGAAAGCGACCCCTAAGAAAGCCCCGGCGAAGAAAGCGGCGAAACCCGCTGCCAAGAAAACGGTCAAGAAGACCGCGAAGAAATAAAGGAAATAACGAATGTTTCAGAATAAATTAGACTTCAAACAGACCTTCGAGCGGCGGCTCGAGGAGAAATACGGCCGGACGGTCGAAGACAGCCACATCACCGAGCGTTACGACATCCTCGGCGAGATGGTCCGCGACTACGCCGGCTACAACTGGCGGGCCTGCCGGGAGAACATCCTGGCCAAGAACCAGCGCCAGCTCATCTATTTCTCGATGGAATTCCTAATGGGGCGGCTTTTGCTCTCCAACATGCAAAACCTCGGGATCTACAAGATCGCCAAAGACGGCTTAGCCGAACTGGGGATCGATATCGGTGAGCTCGAGGATATGGAAGCCGATGCCGGCCTTGGAAACGGCGGTCTTGGCCGCCTCGCCGCCTGCTTCCTCGATTCCATCGCCTCCCTTGGCTATCCTGGACACGGCAACACCATCCGTTACGAATATGGCTTCTTCCGCCAAAAATTCGTCAACGGCCAGCAGGTCGAATTGCCCGATCAATGGCTTTCCAATGGCTTCGTCTTCGAGGTCAGGAAACCTAAGCACGCGGTCGAGGTCCAATTCTATGGCAACGCCGAAACCTTCCTTAAGCCGGAAGGGGGATACGGGATGCGGACGGTCAATGCGATCTCGGTCCGCGCCGTCCCTTATGACGTTTCAGTCCCGGGGTATCGGAACGGGGTCGCCAATACCTTGAGACTATGGTCGGCCGAACCGAGCGAGAATAACCTCCCCACCAATCAAAGCTTTGAGGAATACCTCCAGACCATCAAGGAAATCTGCCATGGCCTTTACCCGGACGATTCGACCGAACACGGCCGGATGCTCCGTTTACGCCAGCAGTATTTCCTCGTCTCGGCCGGCTTACAAAGCGCCATGCGGTCGTATTACAACCGATACCAAACCCTCGATACCTTCGCCGACGCCTACGTCTTCCAGCTTAACGACACCCACCCGATCCTCGCCATCCCCGAGGCCATGCGCCTATTGATGGACGAATACGGCTATGGCTGGGACGAGGCCTGGAAGATCGTCACCCATCTTTTTGCCTATACTAACCACACCGTCATGCCGGAAGCCTTGGAGAAATGGCCGGTCCAATACGTCTCCCAATTGGTTCCGAGAGTCTACATGATCATCGAGGAGATCAACCGCCGGTTCAACCTCTTCCTCAACGAGAAGGGGGCCGACCAAAGCGCCCGTTATCAGATGCAGATCATCAAGGATGGGCAGATCCATATGACCAATATGGCCATCGCCACCGCCTTCTCGGTCAACGGGGTGGCCAAAATCCATACCGAGATCCTCAAGGACTTCACCTTCAAGGATTTCTATCATCTCTTCCCCGAAAAGTTCAACAACAAGACCAATGGTGTCACCCATCGCCGTTGGCTGGCCTATGCTAACCCCCGCTTAGCCGAAGCCATCACCAAGCGGATCGGCGAAGGCTGGATGAAGGATTACGAGCATGAGATCGGCAAGCTTAAGGCCTTTGCCGACGATCCCACCTTCCAAAAAGAGATCATGGCCATCAAGGCCGAGAACAAGAAGGACTTCGCCGCCTTCTGCCAAAAAGCCTATGGTATCGACGTCGACCCGAAAGCCATCGTCGACGTCCAGATCAAGCGGCTCCATGCGTATAAACGGCAGCTGCTTAACATCTTCCACATCATCTATTTGTATCAGAAACTGAAGGAAGACCCCGCCTTCAAGATCACCCCCCATACCTATGTCTTCGGGGCCAAGGCCGCGCCGAGCTACGTCTACGCCAAGAAGATAATCGAGTTGATCCTCGCCGTCGCCAAAGTCATCGACGCCGACCCCTACGTCAGCAAGTTCATCAAGATCGTCTTCGTCGAGAACTATGGCGTCTCGCTAGCCGAGAAGATCATCCCGGCCGCCGATATCTCCGAGCAGATCTCGACGGCTGGCAAAGAGGCGAGCGGCACCTCGAACATGAAGCTGATGATGAACGGGGCCATCACCTTAGGCACCTTAGACGGGGCCAACATCGAGATCGCCGATTTCGCTGGACGGGAGAACGAAGTCATCTTCGGGCTCACCGCCGATGAGGTCCAGAAGATGAGCGATGAGGGTTCCTATAATCCTTGGGACGTCTATAACTCCGATACCCGGGTAAAGGCCATCATGGATAGCCTCTTCACCGGGCCTTGGTGCGAAGGCGACGGGAACCGCTTCCGGATGATCTTCGACGAGATCATGGCCCGCAATGACCAGTTCTTCGTCTTAGCCGACTTCAACGCCTACAACAAAGCCTGCCAGAAGGCCGACGAGATGTATCAGGACAAGAAGAAGTGGGCCAAAGCCGCCATCCTCAACATCGCCTCCTCCGGCTATTTCACCTCTGATCGGACGATCGAGGAGTATAACCGCGATATCTGGCATTTAAAGAAGCTGACCGTCTCCCCCAATGACTGAAGATTCGATTTGCCTAACCCCCTATTTCGCTAAGCAGGCCGCTTTAGATGCGGAGATTGCCGCCCGTCACCAGGTGAGCTATGAATCGACTTTCGCGGAAAGGGTCTTGGCCTTATTGGTCGAGCTCGGGGAATTCGCCAACGAGACCCGTTGCTTCAAGTATTGGAGCGAGAAACCCGCCTCCCCTAAAGAACGGATCCTCGACGAATACGCCGACGCCCTCCATTTCTTCCTAAGCCTCGGGGTCATGCTCGGGGCCAAGGAATACACCCATCATTTCCATGTCCGGGTGAAAGATGCCAGCCAAGCCATCGTCGGGGTTTACCGGCAAGTGGGGGACCTCTACGAGCATTTCGACGCCGATCATTATCTAGCCGCTTTCTCCGCCTTCTTGAATCTCATCCCCTTATTCGGGTATTCGGTTGCCGAGGTGGAGGCGGCTTACCTCAACAAGCTTGGGGTCAATTACCAACGGCAGGAGGCCCATTACTAGTATGGAAAAGAACATCCTCTTCTTCCTGACCCCGAAAGCCGAACTCGAGTACATCGATTCCGATTCGACGGTCAGGCAAGCTATCGAGAAGATGGAGTATCACCGTTACAACGTCGTCGCGGTCGTCGACCCGGTGACGGGGAAATACCTCCATTCCCTCTCCGAAGGCGACCTCCTCTTCTTCTTGAAGACCCACGGCTGCACCGTCGAGGAGAGCTCGAAGTTCGATCTTGAGGAAGTGGGGATCCACCGGAATTACCATTCGGTGTCGATCGCCATGACGATGGATGATCTGATTGCCCTCATCGTCGCCCAGAACTTCGTCCCGGTGACCGATGACAAAGGGGTCTTCATCGGCATCGTCACCCGGAAGGCGGTCATGAATTACCTGCTCGGCAAAACCCAAAAGTAAAGGTCCGTAAGGGCCTTTTTCATTAACGTAGACTAGTTAATTGGATTTATGACAACTTTTGACAAATAGTGTTTTTCTCTTCCGAATTTTATTGCCTGACTTTTGCGAAATTTATTGGTCAAACATCATGATGACGATGAACCTAATCTGATTTATGTTTGCTTTTTCGAAGAACTCGTCGTGGAGGCTTTGAATAATCGACGAAGCATTTATTTCGATTTACGGGACCCGTTGGGCTAATATCGATTCTGCCATTGAAACTAAAAAAGACCGCCTTTTGCAGCGGTCTTTTAGGTTTTGCGGTCTTATTCGGCTTTGCCGACGGAGCCGAAGAGCTCCATTTTCTCTTTGACCTTGGCTTGGATTGCGAGGAAGCCCGGCTTGAGGAGCTTCCGCGGATCATAGCCTTTCGATTCGTTGTCGGCGGTCGGGTTGGCCTTGCCGGCGGCGCAGTAATCGATGGTGGCCTGGGCGAAGACGAGCTGGCAATCGGTGTTGACGTTGATCTTGCTCATGCCGTCTTTGATGGCGTGGCGGATTTGATCATCGGGGATGCCGGTGCCGCCATGAAGGACGAGGGGGATGCCTCCGGTGGCTTTGGAGATGGCCTCGAGGGCGTCGAAGTGGAGCCCTTTCCAGTCGGCCGGATAGATGCCGTGGATGTTCCCGATGCCGGCGGCGAGGAAATCGACGCCTAAGGAAGCGATGGTCTTGCATTCGGCCGGATCGGCGACTTCCCCGTCGGCGGTCACGCCGTCTTCGGTCCCGCCGATGGCCCCGACTTCGGCTTCGATCGAGAGCCCTTTGTCATGGGCGAGGGCGACCAACTCAGTGGTCTTGGCGAGGTTTTCTTCAAACGGGAAGTGGGAGCCGTCGAACATAATCGAGGTGAAGCCGGCTTCGATGCATTTCTTCGCCCCTTCGTAAGTCCCGTGGTCGAGGTGCAAAGCGACCGGGACGGTGATGCCTAAGGAGCGGTCCATGGCCTTGACCATGGCGGCGACGACCTCGAAGCCGCCCATGTACTTGGCGGCGCCTTCGCTCACGCCCAAGATGACCGGGGACTTGAGTTCCTCGGCGGTGAGCAGGATGGCTTTGGTCCATTCGAGGTTGTTGATGTTGAATTGCCCGACGGCGTAATGGCCTTCGTGGGCTTTCTTCAGCATGCGGGTGGCATTAACTAGCATTGATGTATTTCCTCCGTTGCTATTTATCGTCGGCTTATTCTAAATCAAAGCCGGCTTTTGTTAAAGGTTTATCCCCTTGTCTTCGATGTGGGTCCGGAAGGCTTTTTCCTGCTCATCTAGCGAGAGTTCCTTGAACTGGTTCATATAGAGGCTGTAGTAGGCCCCTTTCTTCTCCATCAAGGTCTTGTGGCTCCCGTCCTCGACGATTCGCCCTTGGTCCATGACGAGGATGCGGTCGCAGTTGACGATGGTCGAGAGGCGGTGGGCGATGACGATCGAGGTCCTTCCCTTGAGTAAGGAGGCGATGGCGGTTTGGACGCTGGCCTCGGTCTCGGTGTCGATGTTGGAAGTCGCTTCATCGAGGATGAGGATGGCCGGGTTCCGTAATAAAGCCCTAGCGAAGCTGACCAATTGCTTTTGGCCTTGGGAAAGCATCCCGCCTCCGTCATGGAGATAGGTGTCGTAGCCATCTTTGGTTGAGCGGATGAAGTCGTCGATCCCGACGATCTGAGCGGCTTTCATCACGTCCTCCTCGGTCGCGGTCGGGCTCCCATAACGGATGTTGTCTTTATAGGAGGCGGCGAAGACGAAGGGGGTCTGTTGGACGTAGCCGATATGGGAACGGAGCCAGCCAAGCGACCGGTCCTTATAGTCGACCCCGTCGATCAGAATGGTCCCGGAAGTCGGCTCATAGAAACGGCAGAGGAGGTTGACGGTGGTGGTCTTGCCCGAGCCGGTCTCACCGACGATGGCTAAGCTGGTTCCTTTCTTAATATGGAGGTTAAGGTCATGGATGACCTCAATCCCGTTGGAATAGGCGAAATGGACGTGGTCGAATTCGATGTCGCCTTCGATATCCTCGTAATTCTCGGTCTTCGGCTCGAAGATGGTGCCGTATTTCTCGATGACTTCCGGCTTGTCGACGATCTCGACCTTAGCCTCCAATAGCTGCATGACCTTCTCAGCCCCGGCTTGGGAGGCCATGATGTCGCCAAAGGTTTGGGATAAATCTTGCAACGGGGTGTAGATGCTTTGGACGAAGCCGACGAATAAGACGATGAGGGCGCTTAATTTGGCCGCCTCGATCGAGATGACGTTGCTTAAGCCGATGCTGACCAAGACGGCGATCATAACCGAGGAGATGAGTTCCAATAAGGGAGTGAAGAAGGCGTTGACCCGCATGGCTCGCCATCGCTTTCTCCGGATATCCTCGGTGATGTCTTTGGCTTCCTCGTCGATCCGGTCCTCGATCGAGAGGGTCTTGATGGTTTTGGCCCCGTCGATGGCTTCGGCTAACCAGCCGACGTAATGGGAATAGGCGGCCCGGGCGGTCCGATGACGGAGCAAGAGCATCCGTTCGAAGAAGGGGACGATGACGGCGACTAAGGGGATCGAGGCCATGACGACGAGCGAGAGAATCCAGTTGGTCGAGAACATGGTCCCGATGGTGAAGATGAGCTCAAAGCCGGCCCAGAGGATGGTGTTGAGCGAATTCGACAAGACGTCGCCGATCGAGGCGGTGTCGTTTTGCATTCGGGCGATCAGCCAGCCGCTGGAATTGGAATCGAAATAGGCGAAGGGCAATTCCTGAATCTTCTTAAACGTGTCGCGGCGGAGTTTGATCATGACCTTCATCGAAATGAGGTTTTGGTAGTAGAACAGCAAGAAGATGGCGATGGCCCGCAAGAAGATCATGATGACGAGGAGGGCGATGAAAGTCGAATAGCCCATGTTTACCTTGATCCCGAAGATGAAATTGACGTGGAGGGTGACGTCCCAAGCCGAACTGATCCCGAGTTCGCTCGCTTCCCCGATACTGGCGATGGCGGCGCTATTCATGACGGGGATGAAGCTCGAGTCGTAGAAGGTGACGAGCAAGGTGGTCAAAAGGCAAACCAAAAGCAAGGGCCATTCCGAAAGGGCGTAACGGAGGATCTTCCCCCAGACGGTTAGGTTGACTTTATCGGGAAGTTTCTCTTCCTCGAAGGCGAAGTGGCTGGCCATTATGCGAGTTTCTCCTGAATGAGGGCGATCCGGCGGTAGGTCCCCTCTTGCTTAACTAATTGCTCATGGGTTCCCATCTCCTCGACCTTCCCATCGTTTAAAACGATGATGAGGTCGGCGTCTTTGGCCGACATGATCCGGTGGGTGATGAGGATGGTGGTGAGTTTCCGCCCTAAATTCTTTAGATGGGTTCTTATTTCTAAGTCGGTCGCGGTGTCGACGGCCGAGAGGGAATCGTCGAAGATAAGGATCGGGGCGCCGCTAAGCAGGGTCCGGGCGATGGCGACCCTTTGCTTTTGCCCGCCCGAGAGGGTGACCCCTTTCTCCCCGACCGGGGTGAGGTAGCCTTTAGGGAAGGATTCGATGGTCGCTTGAACCGAGGCCAAATAGGCGGCGTGCTTGACTTCCTCCTCACTCGCCCCTTCCTTGGCCAAACGGATATTGTCGATGACGGTTTTCGAGAATAAGAAGGGGTCTTGAAGGACCGGGACGACCTGGGTCCTTAAATACCCTTTGGCGATCTCTTCGATATCATGGCCATCGAGATAGATATGGCCTCCGGTTGGATCGTATAGCTTGGTCAATAATTGTGATAAAGTCGACTTGCCGGAGCCGGTTTTGCCTAAGATAGCGAGGGTTTGCCCGGCTTTGAGGGTGAAGGAGACGTCATTGATGACTAACCGTTCTGGGTCATCGGGATAGGCGAAACTCACGTGGTCGAAGACGATGTCGCCTTCGATCTTCGGCGATTCGCCGGTCGTGATGTCTTCGATCGGGGACTCCAATAGCTTCTGCATCCGGTCGGAACTGGCGATGACCTGGCCGAGATTGGATAAGGAGGTGGCGGAGCTGCGTAAAGGCCAGACCATCATGTTGACGAACATGAAGGCGATGGCGACGGTCCCGGCGGTGATTTCCCCGGCGATGGCTAAATAAAGCGAATAGATAAGGGCGATGTTTCTCGACAAGAAGATGAAGATGTCGCTGCTGGAAAAGAAGAAGGAGGAGAAGACCCGCCAGGAACGGAACTTCCCTTCATAATCTTTTAACCGTTCCTCGAACTGGGCGATCTCGTAGTTTTCGGCGTTATAGGCTTTGACGATCCTGACGGCCGAAAGGTTCTCGGAGATCTTCTCAGTCATGTTGGCCTCCGAGTCATCGGTCCGTCGATAACGCTTCCTTACTTCCTTAATTAGGAAGAAGGAGTAGATGAACATGAAGGGGAGGATCGAAAGGGAGATAAGGGTCAATTTCCAAGAGATATCGCAAAGGATCGAAAAGCAGATGACGACGATGAAGAGGGTATAGGCGAACTGGTTTAGATCCATCATGATGAACCGGCGCAAAACATCGACGTCGCGGGTGCAGGTTTGGATCAAATCGCCGGATTTGGCTTTCTTATAATAGGAGAAAGGCTGGTGCTCCAATTGCTCGAATAGACTGAGCTGCATCTTCTTGTTGATCGAGCTCGAGGCCCGGAAGCGAAGCAGCATCCGCGACATCGAGAGGACGAAGGTTATGGCGGCCGTCACCCCGATGGCGATCGGCAATATCGCCATATGGTCATAGAGGTATTGGGCCCCTTTCCCGCCGGTCAGCATATTGACCACCATCTTCTCAAGATATTGGGCTTTGTCGAGGTCGCGGGTGAAGGCATCGAGCAAGACTTTGATTAAGAAGGTGGTGAAGACGGAAGCGCAGACGGTTAAAAGCTGGAAGACGAAGTTAAAGAAATAGACGACGCCGGTGCCGGCGATCATTTGCTTTAGCGTCCTGCAAAGCGACTTCATAACCCGAAGGATACCCCAAAGGGGTGAGGAAGGGAAGGAGGAAAAAACTTTTACGTATTTTTGACCCGGAATGAGCGCAAAAGCCATCTACCTGATCGGTTATTCGTGGTTTAATATTACTTCGAAAAGCAAAGCGAAAGGAAAAGCAATGGAGCATAAGCAGTGGTGGCTTGATGGCGTCGGCTACATCATTTATCCCCAGTCGTTCCTCGATAGCAATGGCGATGGGTTCGGGGACCTTAATGGCCTCCGGTCCAAACTCGATTACCTCCGTGACCTCGGGGTCAATATCCTTTGGATCTGCCCGATCTTCGATTCCCCGATGGACGATGGGGGGTATGACGTCCGCGATTATTACAAGGTCAATCCCCTTTACGGGAGCAATGAGGACCTCGATTGCTTGATCCGCGAAGCCCATGAACGGGGCATCCGGATCTTATTGGACTTGACCCTCAACCACACCTCGATCGAGCATGAGTGGTTCAAGAAAGCCGTTGCTGACCCGAACTGCGAAGAACGGGGCTATTACATAATAAGGAAGGGCAAGCGGGAGAACGGAAAACTCCTCCCGCCCAATAACTGGGAAAGCTTCTTCTTCACCTCGGCTTGGGAGAATATCGAAGGGACCGATGATTTCTACCTCCATCTTTTCTCACCTAAGATGCCTGACGTCGACTGGAGCAATCCGAAGTTACGGGAACGTTATCATGAAATCGCCCGCCACTATCTTGACCGGGGGGTCGACGGGTTTAGGCTAGACGCCATCGCCCATATCGCTAAAGCTCCGGGGCTCCCCGATTCAACCAAAGCCCCCGACTCGACCGGCTTCGTCCCCGACACCGACATGTATTCCAACCGGCCGGAAGTGCTCGATTATCTTAGGGAATTCAATGAGTTGGTGTTCAGCCATTACGATTGCTTGACCGTCGGCGAGGCCGGCGGCTGCATCAGCCCCGAGCAGGCCCTTAAACTCGTCAATAAGAAAGACGGCCCGATCAATATGGTGTTCAACTTCGATTGCGTCTGGCAAAACGGGGCCTGGGACTCGATCGGCAAAAATCCCGAGGAACGGCAGCTGGACTTAGTCAATCTCAAAAAGAACTTTCTCCGTTGGTACGAAGTTTGCCATAAGCAGGCCGACATGCCGCTTTATTGGTGCAACCACGACCATCCGCGGGTCTTATCCCAATACGGGTCGAAGGATTACCGGACCGAATCGGCCAAGTGTTTGCTCATCACCCTCCTTTTCCTTTATGGCACCCCTTTCATCTACCAAGGGGAGGAGATCGGGATGGCCAACCCGGCTTATCCCTCGATCGAGGATTATTTCGCCGATGCCGGCGAGCGGTGCGAGGTGCCGGCTCTCCGCAAGCAAGGATATAGCGACGCCGCCATCCTCGATAACCTCCAACGGACTTCCCGGCTTTCCGGCCGTTCCCCGATCCCCTGGAACCATAATGAGAACGGCGGCTTCACCAGCGGCACCCCGTGGCTGAAGCTCGGCGAGGAATATAAGCATGGGATCAACGTCCTCGACGAGATGAACGACCCTTGGTCGATCATCAATTTCTACCAATACGCCATCCTCAAGCGCCGCCTCCCCGACATCAACGAGACGGTCTTAAACGGGGAACTGCAGATCATCGACATCGAGAACCCTGATATCTTCTGCTATCTCCACGACGGGACCGAGAAGCTGATGGTGGTCAGCAACTTCCGGCCTTATGAGGTTAAGTTCGACTTCTATTGGCGGATCAAGGATGTCGTTCTCCATAATTACGATTCGGTGCTGCTGGATAACCATACCTTCACCTTGCGCCCCTTCGAGTCGTTCCTACTTAAGGTATGAGGCTCTATATCAAAAGCCAAAGTCAATTGAACCTGCCCCTTTTGAACGCGTCATTGTCGAGACTCCGCCTCAAGGGGGCTTTTCTTTCGCTTGATGAGGTTTCCGCCTACTACCAAGGGGACATCGGTTTTGAAACCGCTTCTTTATTATTAGGCGGTTATGCGGCCGATTCGCTCTCCGAGGCCGCCGGCCTTTTGACGAATCTTTCCGGCAAACTCGCCGAGACTTTGCTTTCCTCGGCCTTAGTTTCCTCGCCTGGCCTTGTCAGCCGGCCCGATGAAGTCATCCTCCGCGATACCTTATACGGGAACTTCAGCCTCTATGCCGCCTTCTTGGACCATTTCTCCCATCTGAAGAACGAATGGATCAAGGCCGGGCTCGCCTATTTAGACCATAAGGGGGAGAAGATGGCGGCCGCTTCCGCCCTCTACCTCCATCGGAATTCCTTTGCCTATCGGCTGAAAAGGCTATATGAAGTCGGGGGAATCGATGTGAGCGACCCCCATGAAGGACTCTTGCTGGTGATTTACCGGGTATTGAATGTCCGCGAACGGCAATAAAATTCAGTGACGATTCCCTCTTTGTTAGGTACTTATTCAGTAAGGAGGGTAAAACGATGGACGAACAGCGATTCAAGGACCTGCGGCTCAGCCGGATCCTTTTCTTCGTCTTAGCCGGGGCGTTTTTGGTCATCGGGGGTTTCCGGTTTTTCCTAAACCAGGATTTCGTCGGCTTGGCCGAGGATGCCTTGTTGGGGCTTTCGGCCGCCTTGGCGGGTCAACTTTACTATTCTTCGGCCCGGCAGGGGCTGGAAAAAGAAAAGGTCGAGGATCTCGACCGGGAAGACGAAGGGCTTTAACGGAGGGCTTTCTTCAATAATCGCGACAAGGGGAAGGCAAGCAAGAGGCACCCATAGGCCTGAAGCAGGTCGAAGGCGGAACTGACCAGTCCCGCCGGCCCATATAGAAGCAAATATGCCAGTAGGTAAATAAGCACCTCGGCGCCGCAGCCGATGATAGGGCTAAGGTACTTCATTATCCGATGTTCACGAAAAAGGCCCGCCCCTAATCCTAAGAGGCATTTGGTGAGGATGGTGAAGGGGATGAAGGCGAAATAGCCCGAGGCGGCGTCGGCTAAAACCCCGGAAAGCATCCCGACCCCGGCCCCGACTAAGGGCCCGAAGAGGAAGCCGCTGGTTAAGGTGAAGGCGTCGCTGAGGTTGAAGTATCCGCCCCATGGGTAGGGGATGGGGAAAACGGCCCCGACTACAAAAGCCAAGGCCCCTAAAGTGGCGATGAGGGCGCAGTCGCGGAGGCTGATTCTCCTTTGGGTCTTATTTTCGGCGCGGGCCATGTTCCTTTGCCTGCTTCATCTCTTTCTTCGCTTGCTTCTCAAGTAATTCCGAAAGTAGGGCCAACCCCTCTTCCTCATTCAAAACCTTGATCCCTTTTTCCTGGAGCTTGGCGGCGGTGACCCCCATCCCCGGGATCTTGCGGCCATCGAACTTCCCGTTATGGATCTCATGGACCCCGCAGGAGGGCGAGCCGTCTTTGAGGATGGCGAGGCGGATGCCCAAGAAAGAGCAGATGTTCAAGGCTTTATGAGCCCCATGCTCGAAATAACGGGTCACGTCGGTCCCTTCTTTGTTGATGACGGCCGAACGGCAAATCTCCGAGGGGATGCGCGGCGTCGATAGGCCCCCTTCGACCTCGGGACAAAAGGGCACGACGTCATAGAATTTGGTGAAGTCGGCGAGCCCTTCGACGAGGTTGCTGCCCCCGTCATAACGGGTTTTCTCGCCTAATAGACATGCGGAGATGAGAATCTTTTCCATAGCGTCGCCCATCATACACTAGTTAGTCAAAAGGAGGCTATAATTAGATGGTTATGCGTGAATTGCGTCGGAATTACTCTTACCGGGGCGTCGTCTATGAGGCGCACATCGCCTATCGTCGCCGTTCCGGCATTCGCCTTTCGATTAAGCGGGACGGGAGCCTTTCGATCTCGGTCCCGACCCGGATCAGCTTGGCCGATCTCGACGCGCAGGTCGCGAAAATGATGCCCTGGGTTGAGAAGCATCGGCGGGTGATGGATCAGGAAAAAGCCTGCCCGTTCACCTATATCTTAGGGGAGAAGGTTCCGACCGAGGATAACGAGGAATCGATCCGGAAAGGCTATGCCAAGGAAGCCTTAGCTTATTTCTCGTCCCGGGTTGCTTATTATGCCCCGATCATGGGAATCAAGACCCCGTATAAAGTCGCGGTCCGGGACATGGATAGCCGGGTCGGGAGCAATTCCTCTAGGACCCATACCTTGGCTTTCTCCTTATGGCTGTATCATTTCCCGCCCGAAGTCATCGACTCGGTCGTCATCCACGAATTGGCCCATGACCAGGTTAAGAACCATTCTGGCAAATTCTATGCCATTGTGCTCAAATATTGCCCGGATTACTGGCGGTTACGGAAGAAGATCGTCAGGCACGACTATGGAAAAGATCAGCAGTAAGGACAATCGGAAAGTCAAAGAGGCGGCGAAGCTTGTTGCTAAAGGCGGGCCCGCTTCCTTCCTCATCGAAGGCCATCACTTGGTTGAGATGGCGGCCCAATCGGGAAACCTCCTTTATTATTTCGCCACCGCGGAACAACCTTACGATGTTCCGGGATACGAAGTGGGGGAAGCGATCATCAAAAAACTGTCGACCTCCCTCCATCCCGAGCCGATCGTCGGGGTGGCAAAGTTATCGATTAACCGACCTTTGCAGGGAAAGCGGGTCCTCCTCCTTGACCGGATCCAAGACCCGGGGAATCTGGGGACGCTTTTAAGGTCCGCCCTGTCGTTTGGTTTCCATGACGTCGTCGCCTTAGAAGGGACCTGCTCCTACTTCAACCCCAAGGCCATCCAAAGCTCCCAAGGGGCGATTTTCTCCTTGAATCTTTTACGGTTTTCGGAAGAAGAGGCCTTAGCCTTATTGAAGAAGAACGGCTATACCCTGATCGGGACTTGCCTAGAGGGGGCAAGCCCATTGGAAGGGTTCGTTTTCCCGGCCAAATTCGCCTTAGGCTTAGGCAACGAAGGCAAGGGGGTGGCGAAATCCATCCTTGAGCAAACCGATAGCAACATTAAAATATCGATGGTGGGAATCGATTCGCTCAACGTCGGCGTCGCCGGCGGCATCGCGATGCATTACGCCGCCTACCTAAACGGAAAGGATGAAAACCTATGAAAAAATCCGCGTTTCTTTTACTTCCATTATTGGCTTTAGCCGGCTGCAACCGGGGCGGGAAAGCGAGCGCCGGCGATGTGTTCGCCCTTTATGATAAAGCCATACTCCGCTCGAGCGAGAAGACCAGCATCCGTATCACGACTTCGACCCCGATGAGCCTCCTCGGCAGCTTAAGCGGCTACGACGTCGAGGTTCAAAGCCTTCCCCTCGATCTTCGTTATGACGGGACCAATTTCTCCATCGTCTCGGGGTCCAACGGCAAAAAGGGTTCAATCGAGATCGACATGGGGACCGGGTTCCCCCTTTCGATTAAAAATCTCGCCTTTGGGGTGTACGGGGACGCGGATAATGTCTATCTCGATTTTTCCGATAGTTCCTTTACCGGTTTGCAGCCGACCATGGGCACCGCCCTCGGGGTTGATATCCCGGAGAAGATCGTCACGCCGACTGATGGGGCGGGGTTGGAGATCGACGTTGGCTCGATGTTCTCCTCGATGTCGGCGGAGCCGTACTCCGATTTCTATGCGAATCATGCCAATTGCTTTGAACTCACCGACAACAGCTTCACTTTGAAGATCGAAGACATCGATGATCTGACTGATTACATCGTTGCCGTCGTCGAGTCGGAAACCACCGACTCCGCCCTCTCCTCGATGGGCGATTATCAAACCGAGATCGAGGATATGCTATCGTCGGCCACCCTCAACGCTTACTCCGAGAAGTGGAAGTTCGATGAGAACGGCATCCGCGGATTCGAGGCTTTGATCGATATCGAGGGGCTTCCGGAAACAGTCAATTCCGCCGGCGGGGACGGTTATGCCAAGTTCGGCTTTGATTTCGCCTATGATGGCTTCACCGTCGAGACTCCTTCTGACAAAGATGATTATCAGCCATTGGACCTCTCGGGGGTGACGGGGCCGACGATTCCCGGCATTTACGCGTGACGATTCCGGTTTTCCCGCCTACTTATTAAGTAAGGGGGAGAACCGATGATTAAAACCACCTTGCCTAAGCCCGTATCGCGTTACTTGGCTTATCCACTAGCCATCGCTTCGATCGGGCTTTATTTGTCTTTATCCGCTTTCGCCTTCTTTTCCTATTGCCGCTTCCTCGATCCGCGCGACCTGACCATCGCCATCCTCGCCCTTTCCTTGCTTTTCGTCGCCGCGGCTTCGTTATGCTTGATCCGCGTTCTTCGGAAGAAGCGGCTCGCCGCCGATCTTACCGCTTTAAACGGTTTAACCAGGGAATTGCTGCTCGAGAAAGAGGCCTTGGAGCCTTATGCCCCTTTGTTCCACCGGATCGAAAGCCGGTATTCCTCGATACTCGCCTTAAACCCGACCTATCCATTTTATGAGGATTACCTGGCTGACTTGGCCCGGTCGATGCCCGATTCTTTATTGCTCTCGGGTTCGTTGAACAAGAAAGAGGCCGAACTGGAACTCCATTTCCTGCGTCTGCTCGACCGGCTTGACCAACTGGCGGCTATCCGTCTCCGTTCGCCCTCCTTGATAAGAGGCAAGGAGCAAACCTATTGGTCGGGGCCGGCAAGCCTCTATTCCTTATTGAGACTATTCATCCGCGGGTTCCACCGGTTCGACGTCAAAGCCAAGTTTCCCCATCTCTATGCTTTTGAGGAAAAGGAGTTGGCTCTTCCCTAAAATCGAGCCAAAGGATAGAATGGCTTCGCCCAAAGACGAGGAGCAGTAACGGGGCGACTTCCCTTACAGGGACGGGTGGACAGTGAGACCACCCGAGGGGAGTTCCGCGAATTCACCTCCGAGGGTGGCGGGGAGACCCGCCCGTACCCGGCGTTAACGGGATAGAGAGCGATCCCCCATTAACGGGATCGAATCGGGATGGCACCGCGGTAATTCCGTTCCCTCGGGGCCGATTTTTATTTAAGGAGCGAAGATGGACACTGCAATCGAGAAAACCCTAGCCTCCGGGCTGGCGGAGCTGAGCCAAGTCAACACGGCGGTCGAATTGGACCGTTTCTACGCCGCCTACCTCGCCAAAAAGGGCGCGATAGCCGGCTTGATGGGGCAAATGCGCTCCATCCCCAACGAGGAGAAAGCCGCCTTCGGCAAAGCGGTCAACGAGGCCAAAAGCCAATTGACCTGCGAATTCGAGAAAAAGAAGCAGGCTTTGGAGGAAGCGGCCCTTTCGGCCAAACTCCAAGCCGAGCAGATCGACCTTTCCTTGCCCGGACGCGGGGCCGGGGTCGGCCATCAGAACCCCTTCCGGCTCATCATCGACGAGGTGACCGACATCTTCCTCGACATGGGATATGAAGTGGTCTCCGGCCGCGACGTCGAGACCGACCTCTATAATTTCGAATTGCTCAACGTCCCCTCCGATCACCCGGCCCGGGATATGCAAGATACCTTCTACCTAAAAGGCGGCAAGCTCCTCCGGACCCAAACCTCGGCCGCCCAAGCCCACGTCATGCTCGAACGGAAAGGGCTGACCCCCATCAAGATGATTAGCCCGGGCAAAACCTATCGCCGGGACGACGACGACATGACCCATTCCCATCAATTCGCCCAGATCGAGGGGTTGGTGGTCGATAAGGGGATTTCGTTAGGGAACCTCAAGGCGACCTTAGAGCTCTTCGCGAAGAAAATGTTCGGCGAGAAGCGGGAAATCCGCCTCCGCTCATCTTATTTCCCCTTCACTGAGCCAAGCGTCGAAGTCGATGTTTCCTGCTTCGCTTGCCAGGGAAAAGGCTGTTCGATGTGCAAAGGCTCGGGCTGGATTGAGATCCTCGGGGCCGGGATGGTCAATCCCAAGGTCCTCAAGATGTGCGGCTATGACCCGGACATCTGGAGCGGCTTCGCCTTTGGCGTCGGGGTTGAGCGGGTCGCCATGCTCCGTTATGGGATCGACGATATTCGGCGTTTCTATGCTGATGATTTCCGCTTCCTCTCGCCTTTCTATTCCAAGTAAACGAGGTGCTTAACGATGAAAGTCTCATTCAATTATCTGAAATCCCATCTCGATTTGACCGGCTATACCCCCGATATGGTGGCCGATAAACTGACCTTCGCCGGGGCTGAGGTCGAGGGGATCGAGCATCTTTCCGCCGCCTCTGGGTTAGTGGTCGGGGAGATCCTTTCTTGCCTCGCCCACCCCGATTCCGACCATCTCCATATCCTTCAAGTCGATGAAGGGAAGAAATACGGAATCCAGCAGATCGTCTGCGGCGCCCCCAATGCCCGGACTGGGCTCAAGGTCATCGTCGCCCGGCCGGGGGCCAAACTCCCGGAAATCGAGATCAAGCCGAGCGTCATCCGCGGGGTCGAAAGCAACGGGATGTGCTGCGCCTTATACGAACTCGGGGTCGATAAGAAATATCTAAGCGACTATCAGTGTTCCGGCATCGAGGAATTGCCCGAGGATTTCGAAGTGGGCGATGAGGATCCCTTAGGGAAACTCGGCTATGATGATGCCATCCTCGATATGGATCTTTTGCCCAACCGGCCCGACCTCTACAGTTTGAATAACGTCGTCAGGGAAGTCGCCTGCTTACTCAATCTCGAGCCGAAACTGGAGGTCGGGGAGGAACTTGGCGATAAAAAGACCGATTTCGTCGTCACTTCCTCGACCCCTCATTGCCCGAGTTTCCAAGCGATCGTCGCCAAAGACGTCAAGACCAAGGATTCGCCCTTGTGGCTGAAATCGATCTTGATGGCCAGCGGCATCCGCCCGATCAACAACATCGTCGACATCGGCAATTACGTCATGCTCGTCACCGGGCAGCCCTTGAATATGTACGACGAGGATAAGCTTCCCGAGCGGAAACTCGACGTCATCGACGATTACGAAGGGAAGTTCCTGGCCATGGATGGCAAGGAATACGACTTGAGGAAAGGGGACCTATTGGTCTCTAGCCTTGGGAAAGGCATGTGCTTAGCCGGCATCATGACCGCCGATTGCTGCCGGGTGGACGAAAAGACCAAGAACATCGTCGTCGAAGCCGCCTCTTTCGCCGGGGCTTCAATTAGACGGACCTCGGCCCGACTCGGCTTAAGCAGCGATTCCTCCCTCCGCTTCGTCAAAGGGGTCAATCCCTTAGCTCAGCTCGAAGCCCTTAAATTAGTCAAGAAACTCTTAGTCGAATTGGCCGAGACCTCCGATATCGAGGTGGCCGCCCCCTACGGGGAGGTTAAGTCCCCTTCGAAGGAGATTCTAGTCTCGCTTAGCTATCTCAATGGCCGGCTTGGCACCGAGTTCAGCGAGGAACAGGTCCTCTTTGTCCTAACCCGGGATGGGTTTACTTATCTAGGCAAAGAAGGCGAGGATTTCCGCCTCCTCTCCCCGGCTTATCGGCTGGATATCGATGGGAAAGCCGACGTCTCGGAGGAAGTCATTCGCTTGCTCGGCCTGGATAACGTCAAAAGCGAGCTCCCCGTTTCCTCCTTATCCCTAACCGGCTTGACCGAGAAGCAGAAGAAGGAACGGCTCATTCGGCGTCTGCTCAATGAGCGGGGGCTCGACGAGGTCTTGACCTATACTTTGGTTAGCCAAGACGAATTGAAGTATTTCGATTTGTTTGGGAACCATAAACCCTATGAATTGGCCAACCCTTTGACCGCCGACCATGCCTTCGTCCGGACTTCTTTGGCTTATTCGTTATTGGAAGTCTTAAGCTATAACGCCGCCAGGCAAGCGAAAAACGGGGCCATCTTTGAGGTGGCCGACGTCGATGCCGAGGATTATGAGGCGACCCATTTGGCTGTAGCCTATGCCGGGGAAGCCGAGGAATGGGGCGATTTGGCTAAACGGCCTTATGATTATTACGATGCCAAGGGGGCCTTGGAGCAGATCTTCAAGGTGCTTGGCATCATCCCCTCCCGTTATCGTTATCTCCCGGCGACCGATTGCCCGTCCTTGCACCCGGGCCGCTCGGCTTATGTCTATTTAGGCAAGCAACGGATTGGCTTCCTAGGTGAGGTCCATCCGACGTTAGCCAAGAAACTCGGCCTAAGCTCGGCGGTGGTGATGGAGCTGGAGCTCTCGGCCTTGCTCGACCTCAAAGTCAGCCAGGTTAAGTCGGTGCCCCCGTCCCGCTTCCCCTTCGTCACCCGCGACCTTTCCTTCGTCCTCGATAAAAAGGTCAGCTTCGACGAGGTCAAGAAGACGGCGATGAATTCCTCCCTCATCAAGGAAGTCACCCCCTTCGACGTCTATATCGGCCCCCATCTTCCGGAAGGGAAGAAGTCCTTGGCCATCACCATCAAGTTCGCCTCCGACAAGACCTTGGTCGATGAGGAGGTCAATTCGGCGATGGCGAAAATCATCGTTGATCTCCAGTCCAAACTCGGGGCTGAGGTAAGGAAATGAAGGTTTATAAATCCCGGATCACCTTCGAGAAGGATCTATCGGTCGAGGAGAATATCCAGCTTTCGGCCGAACAAGTCGTTTCCCTTTACCCGATCATCGGGGTCCGCGATTGCCACCTCAAGGGGCTTATTTACCGGGATGACGACGATAAGCTTTACGCCGACGTCGACGTCTGGGCCAAGGTCACTTACAAAGATGGGGTGACCGGCGAGCCCTTCGACTATGATTTCGCCTCGATGGGGCTCTATGAGATCTTGGAGAAGGAAGACGGAGAGGGCGAAGGGTTCATCTTCCCCGGAAGCGAATTCGAAACCGGCGAATTGACCCGTTCGATCATCAAGTTCGAGATGGATCCCTATTTATCCAAACGCGGCTAAGCCCGCGTTTTCTTTTGCGGCAAAGGGGCGCCGCATTGGACGCAGAACTCGGCTTTATCGTCATTGATGTAGCCGCAGCGGGGGCAATTGAGCGTCGAGAGGGCGTAATGCTCCTGCTTTATGACCCCGGCTTCGGTCCGGATGTCTTTTATCGGATCGTTGTTATGGATGGGGATGGCTGGTTGGTTCCGTCCCTTAAGCTTTTCCTCGACCGCTTGGATATAACGTTTGGCCTCTTTGTCGGCGATTGACGGGGCCCTTAAGGGATGGTGCTTGACCTCGATATTGACCAGTTGGAATTCCCGCAAGGTCTGGTAATCGAGGTTGGCCCGGTAGAGGTAATAGAAAGCCAAGACTAAGCAAAGGGCGGGGATAAGGAAGAAGAAAGCCGAGTAACCCCCGATATAATCGAGGAGGAAGATAAAGCAGAGGAAGCCGCCGGCGAAGGCGAAAGGCATCGCCATGATCAAGATGGCGTAGGTCAGCTTATGGCGTTTTAAGGCTTTAAGTGTCTCTTCCGGGGTGGTGGGTTTCTTCATGTAGATAGGATAAAGCCGAACGGCCGTAATCCCAAAACTTATTTGTCCTTATTGGTCGGCAATGGGGCGCCGCACTGCGAGCAGAAGTTGGCTTTCGCGTCGTTGATGTAGCCGCAGCGGGGGCAGTTGATGGTCCCGTTGTTGACGGGATTGGCCTTCTCTTCCTTCTCGGATTGGTAATCGTAACGGTCCTTAGTCTGGAAATCCGGTTCCTGGTAGACGTGGCCATTATCGATGGGACTGTTTTCCTGGAGCTTTTGCTCAACCATCTTGGCGTAAAGGTCCATGTTCCGGATACTCCGGTTATTGACCATGCCCATGGTGACGAAATTGAAACCGGCCAAATCGAAGAAGGCATCGCGGGCCTTCCAGCCGAAATAGATGCCGATGATCATGACGATGAAGCCGGGGACGATGGCGAGCAGCCCCAAGGGCCCGGCGCCGAAGCTCAGCGGGACGAAGCCGATGATTCCCAGGGCGCAAAGGGCGAACCCGATGAGGGAGAGGATATTGGAGCGTTTCCGGTACTTCCGGTATTGCCGCAGCGCTTCCTGAACGGTCTGATTTTCTTTTTTCATACGCCGAAAGTATATCGGAAGGCAAAGAAAAAGCAAGTATTTGCAAACATTTGCAAAACAATAGACGAAAGAAATATTCGATAATTACTTATCTAATTAATAATAATGATAATAGGGCAATCAAAATCATTTGCAAAACGTTGCAAGCCACTGCATAATAATGCCGAGGAAAAAAGCGATGATTGAATGGATCGATTTACACCCGAAGGACCTCCAGGCGACGATGAACAAGAATTGCTTGACCTTCAACGCCGCCTGCTTGCCCTTGCTCCAACGGGCTTACCGGGTCCGGGTCGGGATCGACGAGGGGAAACTCGTCATCTATCCCATCAGCAAGGAACGGTTCGACCAAGGGGACCTCGATGAACGGTCCCTGTTTGAGGTAAAACTGAAGAAAAGCTACGCCCGCCTCTGCTCGACTTCTTTGCTTAATGAGCTGGCCAAGCGACTCCATCTCGACCTGTCGAGCCCGAAACGTTACAAGGTCGATGGGGGGCCGGACAACGAATACTTACTGATCCATACGGAGGTTAATTGATATGATCGAACAATGGATGTGGCTTATTTGGCTGGTGATGATGGTCCTCTCCCTCATCATCGAGGCCAGCACCGCCGCCTTGGTGAGCTTATGGTTCGCCGTCGGTGGCGCGGCCGCCTTGATCGCTTCCTTGATACCCGGGACCCCCTATTGGGGCGAGATCATCGTCTTCGTCGGGGTCTCGATCATCGCCTTCTTCGCCTTGCGGCCTCTTATCAAGAAGGTCATGAGCAAGAAGGAGCAGACCCGAAGCAACGTCGAGGGGCTGATTGGGAAGAAGGGCATCGTCCTCTCCCCTTGCTCCTATCTACATAAAGGGGAGATAATGATTGACGGGCTGACCTGGACCGCCGAGGTCCGGGAGGAAGGCCTCTGCTTCGAACCGAGCGAGGTGGCCCTAATCGTCGCCATCGCCGGCAACAAGCTCATCATCGATAAAGCCAATGAACAAGGAGGGCTTAAACAATGAACATGCTCGATTCTTTCCCCGGCTGGGCCATCGGCCTGATCGTCGGGCTCATCCTCTTCGTCTTATTGCTGGTGTTGATCCTTTGCAACGTCAAGATCATCGGCCAGACCGAGAAAGGGATCATCGAACGGCTCGGGTCGTATAAATGCACCTGGGGTACCGGGATCCATATGAAGATACCTTTCTTCGACCGGCTGGCCCATCGGATCGACATGCGGGAACAGGTCAAGGACTTCCCGCCGCAGAACGTCATCACTTCCGATAACGTCACTATCCAGATCGACACCGTCGTCTTCTATTACGTCTCCGATTCCAAACTCTATGCCTACGGGGTATCGAACCCAGTTCAGGCCATTGAGCTCCTCTCCTCGACCACGTTGAGGAACATCATCGGCGAGCTCGACCTTGACTCGACCCTCACTTCCCGCGACATCATCAATGAGAAGATGAGGGAGATCCTCGATGGGGCGACCGATCCCTGGGGCATCAAGGTCACCCGGGTCGAGGTGAAGAACATCCTCCCGCCCCGGGATATCCAAGAGGCGATGGAACGCCAGATGCGGGCCGAGCGGGAGAAACGGGAGAAGATCCTCCTCGCCGAAGGCCAAAAGCAAAGCGCCATCCTCATCGCCGAGGGCAATAAGGAATCGATGATCCTCAATGCCGAGGCTGAGAAGGAAGCGACTATCAAGAAGGCCGAGGGCGAAGCCCAGAGGATGAAGAATCTCAAAGAAGCCGAAGCGGCCGGCATCAAGATGGTCCGGGACGCCGAAGCCGAGGGCATCAAGGCCTTGAAGGCCGCCGAAGCCGACAAAGCCGTCTTGACCATCCGGGGCTATGAAGCCTTGCAGAAGGTGGCTGACGGGCAGGCGACCAAGATCTTCCTGCCGAGCAACCTTGAGCCCTTAGCCGGGGCCGCGACCGCCATCGCCGAAGCCATCAAGGAAAAGTAAACCCTAGCCGTCCTGGTTGATATCGGGACGGCTTTTATACTTATATATTTAGTTGACAATTATTCAATTGGTTTCATCCTAATGGAAAAGGAGGTGAAACCCAATGGAAATTCTACAAGTTCAGTACACCGACGAATCGCTGTTGAATATTAAATGCGTCCAAAACATTATTTGCGGTGTCGATGCCAAGTATTGCCACCTTGAGTAGAACGACTTTAATTTCACCCTACGTCCTTACGCACCAAAGTCCCAAAGGGAATACTTATTTCTATTCCACTTTGTTTGGGTCCTTGGTGCGTTTGGACGCACAGCACACTAAGCTTTGCAGGTTTGGACGCAACCGTGAAATAGAGTGCCCTTCTGAAGTTTTTGAGTTCTTAAAACGGAATCATTTTCTATGCGACGATGACTTAGAGAGTAATTTTCTGTCTGCATTCAAAAATTTTAACTTTGGCAATCATTCGCAATTTTTGGATTGCTGCTTTGTAACCGGAATGGGGTGCAATTTGAATTGCCCCTATTGTTACGAAAAACATTCTTCTAGCAGAATACCGCGCGAAAAGTATGATTCTCTTTTGGATTATATTTCAGGCGGGGAATTCGTCAGAGTTCACTTTGCGTGGTTTGGCGGAGAGCCATTGCTATATCTTAACGATATCGAGTATTTTTACGACTCTTTAATCAAATTGCCTTGCTTTTCGTCTTTGACTATTTCTGGTGGAATTACTACTAACGGCACTTTACTAACAGAACGAATTTTAGATCACTTGCTCAATTACAAGATCAAAACTTTCCAAATTACCATGGATGGTGCTAAATCCGATTGCGATATTAACCGGCCTTTCGCCAATGGAATCGGATCCTCGTTTGATGTTATTTTTGGCAATTTGAGCGCGATATCGCAGCTTGATTCCGATTTCAACATCGTTATACGGTGCAATGTTGGCCCTTCAACTGACCTTAATTCCTTTCTTGATTTTTATAAATCGAATTTCGGTAAAGATAAAAGATTTTCTTGCCTGCTATATCCCGTCTCTAATTGGGGTGGAGATCGAATAGATGCAAAAATGGTTTCTCAGCAAAACTATTTTGAATTGAACAAAATCCTGTTAAAACAACACATCAATTCCGAATTGGCCAAAATGCTCCTTAACAGCAATATGTTTTGTGAATACGGGTTTCCTGACAAATTTGTCATGAACTCCGATGGATCGATTGGGAAATGTACCTTGAAGTTCGAACAATCAATTTCCTCGCTCTCCGCTGGGAATTGGCCTCGATCAATAAAAGATCTTTGCCAAGAAGAGTCTTGTTTTTTATATCCAAAATGTTTTGGAGCAACCTGCCCAAACAAGAAAGCGAATGAATCTAAATGTGAGGAACTTAAAAGATCCTATGAAGGGTTTCTGTATGAATACTTCGATTCTCTGGACTAGGTTTTTCAAAAGTTCAAAGGGGAAATTCGCTATCCTTATTCTCCTCGGAATAGTTGTTTCCTTAATGGATGTCGGCTATGCCTTATACCTTTCTTGGCTTACGGAGTTGCCTTTTGGCGTGGATAGCCTCGGCTTCCTTTATTTGGTTGTAGCCGGGGCTGGCTATATCCTGCTTCAATGCTTCTTTATTTTTCTTCACGAATATTGGCAACGGTGCTTCTTGGAAAAGACGTTGCTTAAGTGGCGGATGGAGATTTGGGAAGAGAATTTTGCCGCGGTAGCCAAAAGTCCGGACGAAGTAGGCAAAGGTTTAACTAAAATTATCGACGAGACGAGGCTTTTTTTCAAAAAGGTTTTGACACCGTTATTGGGTTTCCCCGTCCAAGCTTTTGGGATTTTGGCTTCTTTAATAGTTTGCTTTGTGCTGAATTGGGCCTTCGGCTTGTCGCTATTGGTATTATCTCCTGCTCTGTTTTTGACTATTTTCATTTTTGCCCCGATCATTGGCCGCAAACTCAATGGTTACATTGATGTTTTCCGCGGATATCAGGATTCAACCTTGGATTTATTGAATTCCCAGGAAATTGCTTTTGATTATCATCGGGATTGTTTTTTCCTAAAACGAGCCAAAGACGATTCCGCTAGTTTACTGGCAGCGGATCTGGCTATCGCCAAAGCCGATGCGCCTTTTGAGGCCTTGAGCAATGTTCTTTCTTTCGGAATCCGTATAATCGCAATGGTGGCGGCCTCCCTGCTTATCGGCTTCGGCCTCGGCGAGGAGTGGGCCTTGCCGGCTAGTTTGTTTGCCGCTTCGGCTTTGTTGGATCCATTGACTCAACTCGCAATGGGTCTGACCGATTTCGTTTCTGTCCGTGGCCTTTTGAAAGGCTTATCCTCTTGCTCGAAGAAGGCTGCTTCGGCGTCTGTTTCGGCATTTTCGGGATTCCACCTTGTTTCGGCCAAACCGGACAATGGGGTGGAACTGCTTGCCGATCTCGAGGTTCAATCGGGCGAGAAAGCCTTGCTGCTCGGCGATCCGGGATCAGGCAAATCGACCGCGATTAAGATGCTGGCTGGGCTTATCGGTTCCTCAATTGGATCAATCCAAAGGCCGAGTGGAGCCGGCTATTGCCCGCAGACCCCGACTATTTATTCTCTGAACTTGGCAACGAATGTCGCTTTGTCCGATGATATTGATGCGGACAAACTGACCAAGGCAAAAGCTTTTGCGAAAGTTGATTTTGATCGCGAAGATTGTTCGACCCTTTCGGGCGGAGAACAGAAGCGAGTCGGGTTGGCTAGAGCGTATTACCATGCCGATGGCTCTCTTTTGCTCGATGAGCCGACGACCTCGATTGGAAAAGACGATGAAACGGCCGTCTATCAAGCAATTCTTTCTTATCCGGGAACTGTTTTGGCCTCGGCTCACCGCGTCTCGTTTGCTTTGCTAAGGCAATTCGACAGAATTTTTGTTTGTAGCGAACATCGGCTTTTTGAAGTTCAAGCCGATGATCCTTTGTTAAATAATTATTGCTTGGGGGCGGCTAAATGAAGAAGCTTGTTTTTCGCTTTGTTAAAGCCAATCCGTTAATCGTGTCTTTGACGATTCTCGCGTCCTTGGGGTCGACTTTCGTTATTTTTGCCATGGCGCCAATTTTACAATATTTGGTGTCGGCTTTCACAACGGGCTGGGAATACGTCGCCTTTCTTGTCTTAATCGGTTATTTGCTTCTTTTCTTTGCCTTATTCGGAGCCAATCGATATATGCAGCCTTACTTAAATGCAAAGGCAGGGGATTATGTCCGTCGCGAATACCTCGCTTACATATTCCGATCGGGCAGACTAGTTAATGGCGAGATAGGGGAGGAGCTTAACGATATTTTGGATAATTCAGACAAGGCAGTTTCCGCTTACTTGCTTTTGCCCATTGGCCTTGTCTCGGAAATCCTAGGGTTGCTAGCGGCCGCCGTCTACGGGGGCCTGATCCATTATGGTCTGACCATCATTGGCCTTGGACTTGGGGGTTTGCAACTGCTGTCGACTTTCTTTTTCCAACGCCGTCTTGGTCAAGCGGGGGAAAATTGCAATCAAGCGGCAGCCGAGTTCCGCTCCCAAACCGAGACTTTGCTCGCTTCCAAAGACGAATTGCAAGCCAACCGGGCCGGAGAATTCGCCAAAGACCAATTTGTTTCTAAAGCAAGGCGGGCAAAGGACAAAAACCTATCTTATTATCGTTGTTCCGTTTTCCAAACGGTTGTTTCGACTTTGCTTTCGATGCTTGGCGAATTGCTTTGCCTTGGCTTGCTTGGCTTCATGATTATCAAGGGGGAAGCCGATTTGGGAGCAATGGCGGCCGCCATTATCATTCTTCCTTCGATTTCTGATCCAGTCACGACGACCGCCGGTGACCTGGCCAAGATGTTCGGAATAGTTAGAATTCCGGTCATGAAGGCTGACCTCATCGTTCACGATGATGCAGATCGTCCAATTAAGAAATTTCAAGGTGTCGAAGTTAAAATCGACCATCAGGAAGAAAATGGCCTCCGATTGACCGCGGATTTCTCCCTTAAGCCTCAGGAAAAAGCTTTGGTGCTCGGCGATTCCGGGGCGGGCAAGACCACTTTGCTCCGCTTCCTATCGGGTGAGGTCGAAACCAAAGAGGGCGAGGTCAATTTCCTTAATGGTATCCCGGCTTCTTTGTCATATTGCCCGCAGTTCCCGTATTGCTTTAAAGGAAGCGTCGAGGAGAATATCGCATTCGACGATGGCAATTCGGAGATACTGATCGCCGTCTCTAAGCAACTTGGGGTCAAGGAAGATATCGGTGATCCCCGGCAGGCGTCAGGGGGAGAGAAAAAACTGATCGGGTTGGCCCGTTCCTTCTATCCCCAATCGGGATTGTTGCTCCTCGATGAGCCGGCCTCCTCTTTGGGCAAGGCGGAAGAAGCCCGGATTTACGAGGCCATCCTTGCCTATCCTGGGGCGCTCATCTGCACCGCCCATAAGCCGCCGAAGGCGGTGGCGGCCCGCTTCAACCGGGTCTATGTCGTCTCCGAAGGGAAGATGGTTTTGGCCGACGTGGGGCGATACGCCCGTTATTGCGCCGATTAAGGCTGGACATAAGTCCAATTAGGAACGACTTACCGCCATCAGGGCGGTTTTTCTTACCCCTTTAAAATTTATGCAAAAAGCCCATTTTCGCCTTGCTAGAAGCTTATAGCGGTGCTAAAGTTACTGCGCAGGGGAAAAAGTGGGCAAAATGTACTTCGGAACGTATCGTCGGACCGTCGACGAGAAAGGAAGGCTGCAGATCCCGCCGAAGCTCCTCTCCGATAAGAACGAGAAAACCCTTTACGTCCTTAAGGGATTCGAAGGGTGCCTCTCCGTCTATCCGCCGGAAGCCTTCGACGCGTTGGTAGCCAAATTGCAGTCGCTTTCCTATACTGACGAAGCCTCAAGAGCCTACATCCGCGTCGCCAGCGCCTCGATTGTCGAGATGACCATCGATGCCCATGGTCGGATCTCCCTCGGCAAAGAATTGCTGGAAAGCTACAAGATCAAAGGGGAGGTGACCCTAGTCGGGGTCATCGACCACTTCGAGATCTGGGAGCCCAAGCTCCAGCAGGAGTACTTCGCCAAAGCCAGTGGCGAGTTCGAGAAGCTCGCCGGGGAGGCCAAATGAGCTTCACCCATTTCCCGGTCATGCTGAAGGAGAGCATCTCTCTCCTTGATGTCCGGGATGGCAAAACCTACGTCGACTGCACCTTAGGAAGAGCGGGGCATAGCTCGGCTATCCTCCACCTCATCCCCCATGGCCAGCTCATCGCCTTCGATTCCGACATCGAGGCCCTCAATGAGTCCAAGCCGAAGTTAGCCCAAATCGGGGATAACTTCACCCTCATCCACAGCAACTTCGCTTACTTGGCGGGGGAGCTCGCCAGCCGGGGGATAACCAAAGTCGATGGCATCTTCGCCGACCTTGGCGTCTCCTCGCCCCAATTTGACGATCCGGCAAGGGGGTTCTCCTACCGGGAGGATGCGCCGCTTGACATGCGGATGGATCAAAGCCAGAGCTTAACGGCCGCAAAACTCGTCAACGAGGCCTCGCTAGCCGACCTCACCAAGATCTTCCGCGATTACGGGGAGGAGAAAGACGCCTACCCGATCGCCAAAGCCATCGTCAAAGCCCGGGGGAAAGCCCCGGTCCAGACCACCTTCCAATTGGTCGAGATCATCAAAAAGGTGAAATCGCCTAAGGAACTCTCAAAGAAAGGCCACCCGGCCAAGCAGGCCTTCCAAGCCTTACGAATCGCGGTTAACCACGAGGAGGAAGCGTTGGAGAAACTATTGGAAGTCGGGCCGTCCTTGCTTAATCCCGGCGGGGTGCTCGCCATCATCAGCTTCATGTCGCTCGATGACCGGCTGGTCAAGAACCGCTTCAAGGAACTCTGCATTGAGGAAGGGTCCCGCCACCTGCCGTCGTTATTGGAAAAGAAGCAATTCGAATTATTGACCCGTAAGCCGATCACCGCCAGCCCCGAGGAGCTAGCGGAAAACCGCCGGAGTTTGCCCGCCAAGCTCCGAGCCATAAGAAAGAAGGAGGAAAACCCATGAAAGACAAACTCGTCCAAACCGGCCATCGTCGCGGCTATTACAAAGCCAAGTCGATTTTCGTCGGATTCTTATTCCTCCTCTCCGTCTTCGCCATCTCCGCCACCCCGGTCGCCATCACCTATGCCGCGACCGTCAAGCAAGGGGCGGCCGAAGCCAAGGAAGAAGCGACTTCCGAAGTCGAGGAAACCGACTCCGAGGAATCCGACCTCGCTTCCTACTTCGAGAATTGAATCTAGCCTCCTTTCCTTCCAAGCCGGGCGTTCCCTCCGCCCGGTTTTCTTATCCCCTAATCTTTTATCGGAAAACTACTAATTTCTTATCGCTGCCCCTTCTAAAAGCCTCGTCCCCATATTACAATATGGCGGTCTGGAGAAACTTATGGATATCATCGGGTGTTTGGAGATAGGATCGGACGCCTTACGGGTGGTCTTAGGATATGAATTGGGGGGTGAGCCGGTCGTGGTCTTCGCCCATGAATCCCCTTATCCGGGATTGGTCAAGGAGGATCAGATCAACCTCAACGAAGTCTCGGCCGCCTTGGCCAGCTTCCATTCCATCGCCGACCCGATCCGGAAGGTGACGGTCAACCTCACCAACGTCAACCTCGTCCTCCCCTCGGCCGGGTTCAAGGTGTTCGCCGACGAGAAGTCGACCGCCATCGTCAATCCCGAGGCCGGGGTCGAGAAGATCGACGTCACCAACGTCATCTCGCTCGTCACCCAGCAGACCTTGCCAGCCGGCTTATCGCGGGTCGACGTCATCCCCGATCGCTTCATCCTGGCCGATGGGTCGGTATATGGCAATCCGCCGTTAGGGAAGAAGACCACTTCCTTGGAGGTCAAGGCCAAGGTCTATTGCCTTCCGACCGAGATTCGGGACGTCTATAACAAAGCCGTTAGCTTAGCCGGTTATCGGGTCAATAAGCAGGCGGTGTCCGCTTATTGCGCCGCCAAGCTCATCGCTTCCTACAAAGACCTCCCGGATACCTATATCCTCCTGGATATGGGCTCCAGGGTCTCGACCCTTTCCTTCATCGGCGAAGGGGCCCCTTATTCCTCCCTTTATTTCTATCAAGGCGGGGCCGACTTGACCGAGAAGATCGCCTCGGCCTTCGGGCTTGATTTCGACACCGCCGAGAAACTGAAGGTTAAGTACGGCTATGACCCCAAGCTCATTTCCTATAATCCCGATCTGGCGACTGGGAATAAGGAAGACGGGACCCTCACACACGTCAAGCAAGCCGACCTCAATCAGGTGATCGAGGATTATTTCCACGGCTATGCCGTCACCTTATCCAATTGCCTCGCCACCTTGATGAAGGATTATCCGGGCCAAGAATACGCCAGCCTCCCGGTCCTGCTGGTCGGCGGGGCTAGCAAACTCGCCGGACTGGAAACCTTCTTAGCCAAAATATTGGCGGGCCGCGAGGTCATTAAGGTCGTCCCCCGCTCGATCGGGGCAAGGGATCCAAAATACGCCAATCTATTGGGCTTATTGCTCTGCTGCAAATACTCCGGCTCTTTAGCCGATAACCAACGGGGGGTCGCGCCGTTATCGCGGACCCAGGTCAAGAAAGACAAGGGGAAGCGCCGCCCCTCTCCCGAAGACGACGCCTTATGAGGTGAATTTCCATGGACAACATCGCAGATGATCTCGATGGCTTCGAACCGGTCGCCCGCATCGTGGTGATCGGGGTCGGCGGAGCCGGCAACAACGCCGTCAACCGGATGATCGACGACGAGATACGCAACGTCGAATTCTACGTTATGAACACCGATAAGCAGGCTTTGGCCACCTCCAAAGCCCCCAATCGGATCGTTTTAGGCGAAGAGGTAACCAAAGGGCTCGGGGCCGGGGGCGACCCGGAAGTCGGGAAAGCCGCCGCCGAAGCGAGCCGGGACAAGATCGCCGCCATCGTCTCGGGGGCCGATATGGTGTTCATCGCCGCCGGCATGGGCGGGGGCACCGGGACCGGGGCCGCCCCGATCGTGGCCGAAGTGGCCAAGGAGGCGGGGTGCTTAGTCGTCGCCATCGTCACCCGGCCTTTCGCCTTAGAAGGGAAGACCCGGAACTCCAATTCGGTCCGCGGCCTCAACGCCTTGAAAGACGTGGTCGACTCGATCATCATCGTCTCCAACGACAAACTATTGCAGACCAGCGGCAACGCCCCGGCGGGGCAAGCCTTCTCGGAAGCCGACCGGGTCCTCTCGACCTCGGTCCATACCGTCACCGACTTGGTCCTTTTGCCTTCTTACATCAACCTCGATTTCGCCGATGTAAAGCGAACCCTGCAGAATTCGGGGATCGCGCTGATCGGTTATGGCTCGGCCTCGGGGCCGAACCGGGCGGTCGAGGCGGCGCAAAACGCCATCAATTGCCCGCTGCTTGAAGCCTCAATCTCCGGGGCGAGGCGGGCGATTCTCTCCATCACCATCGGCAGCGACGTCAAGCTCATCGAGTTCCAGGACTGCATGGATGAGATCACCCGGGAAGCGGGGCATGACATCGACGTCAAGCTTGGCGTTTCGGTCAACGAGCGATTGGGCGATGAGATGATCGTCTCCATCATCGCTTCCGATTTCTCCGAGGAATTCGACTTCACCTCGATCCCCCAATACACCCGGCCGACGAGAGAGACGGCCTATGCCGGCTTAGAGGAAGCCCGCGACGCCGAGATCAAGCAAGCCGACGCCAACGAGCCCAAGACCCCGGCCGAGGAAGAGGATTCGATCATCAACTCGATCTTGCCGGATTTCCTCAAGAGCTGATACCCCTTCCCAATTCCCCGTTCTTAAGCTAATATTCTCCTGGCGAAGACGAAGACAGCGCCTTTCCCGAACGACAGAGAGCCCCGCCGAAGCTGAGAAGGGGTATGGGAAATAGAGATCACTTCCGAGCCTATCCCCTGAACGGAGTAAGGGGGTCGCTAAGCCCGTTAAGCTTATCCAAAGCGCCCTATATCCAAAATATATAGGGAATTAAGGTGGTACCGCGCTATCCGCGCCCTTAAAAGGGGCGCTTTTGTTTTCTAGGGAGGCACTTTATGCTCAAAGACACATTGCTAATGCCCAACACCCCCTTCCCGATGCGGGGCGGGCTCAAAGAGAAAGAACCGTTGTTGGTCAAGAAATGGGCCGACATCAAGCTTTACGAAAAAATGAACGCTTCTCGGCAGGGATGCGAGGAATACCTCCTCCACGATGGCCCGCCCTATGCCAATGGCGACATCCACTGCGGCCATGCCCTCAATCGCTGTCTGAAGGATTTCGTCGTCCGGTACAAGAACATGGCCGGCTATAAGACCCCTTTCGTCTTCGGCTGGGATACCCATGGCCTCCCGATCGAGGTCAACGTCACCAAGTCCGGGGTCGACCGGAAGAAGATGTCGGTTTCGGAATTCCGGGGGTATTGCAAGGATTACGCCTTAAAGCAAGTCGCCCATCAGAAGGGACAGATCCAGCGGTTAGGGTGCCTCGGCGATTATGAGCATCCTTATTTGACTTTGCTTCCCGAATACGAGGCCGAGCAGATCGATGTCTTCGCCAAGATGGCCCTTCAGGGGTTGATTTTCAAAGGGGTTAAGCCGGTCTATTGGTCGCCTTCTAGCGAATCGGCCTTAGCCGAAGCCGAGATCGAATACCATGACGTCCCTTGCAAAACCTTATACGTCCGTTTCAAAGTGAAAGACGGGAAGGGGAAACTCCCGGAAGACGCCTACGTCGTCATCTGGACCACCACCCCGTGGACTATTCCCGCCAACCTCGCCATCACCTTGAACCCGAAGTTCGAATATGGCCTCTTCGATACCGATAAAGGCAAATTGCTCTTCTTGCTTTCGGCCAAAGATCGGCTCACTGAAGAACTGGGCTTAACCAAATGCGAATTGCTCTCTTCTTTCCGGGGGCAGCAATTAGAAGGCGTGGTGGCCGATCATCCCCTTTATGGACGGGAATCGCCATTGCTTAACGCCTCTTTCGTCACCGAGGACACCGGCACCGGCTGCGTCCACACCGCCCCCGACCACGGGCTCGACGACTTCAACGTCTGCTCCCGTTACGGGATCAAGCCCTTCTGCCCGGTCGATGAGAAAGGTTATATGCATCTAGGGGAAAACGACCCCTGCGATGGGCTTTTCTACGCCGAGGCCAACGATAAAGTCATCGATTTATTGAATGAGAAAGGCGCCATCCTCAAACAAGAGGACATCGTCCATAGCTATCCCCATGACTGGCGGACCAAGAAGCCGGTCATCTTCCGGGCCACCCCCCAGTGGTTCTGCTCGATTGAGCCGATCCGAGCCAAACTGCTCGAGGCCATCAAAGCCATCAAGTGGCTCCCCGCCTGGGGCGAGGGGAAGATGCATAACATGATCGCCGACCGGGCCGATTGGTGCATTTCCCGTCAACGGGCCTGGGGCGTTCCGATCCCCATCATCTATAACGAGGACGGCTCCCCGATCATCGAGGAAAGAGTCTTCGCCCATATCAAGCAACTCATCAAAGAGCATGGCTCCTCGATCTGGTTTGACTTAGAACCAAAGGATTTATTGCCCGAGGGTTATGTCAACCCGGCTTCCCCGAACGGGAAGTTCACCAAGGAGACCGACATCATGGACGTCTGGTTCGATTCCGGCTCCTCCTGGAACGGGGTGGTCAAAGGTCGCAACTTCAAGTACCCCGCCGACCTCTATTTGGAGGGCAACGATCAGTACCGGGGTTGGTTTAACGCCTCGCTCATCCTCTCGCTTGCCTGCACGGGGCAAGCCTCGTTTAAGACCTGCCTCACCCATGGCTTCGTCATGGATGAGAATTGGCAGAAGATGAGCAAATCGAAGGGGAACGGCATCGATCCAAACAAGGTCGCCAATGAATTCGGGGCTGATATCCTCCGTCTTTGGGCCGCGACCGTCGATTTCACTGCCGACGCGAGGATCGGCGAGCGGATCATCAACTCGGCCGTCGACAATTACCGGAAGATCCGCAATACCTTCAAGTTTATGCTCGGGGTCGCCGGCAATGCCCAAGAGGCGAAGGATTGCGATTTCTCCCTCTTCGATCAATTCATTTTGGCCCGGCTCGAGCAAGTGAAGGACAAAGCCCTCCAAAGCTATGAATCCTTCGACTTCCCCTCGGTCGTGAACCCGATCATCAATTTCCTTTCCGTCGATCTGTCCTCGCTTTATCTAGACGCCAATAAAGACGTCTTCTATTGCGACCCGGTCGGCTCCCCGCGCCGAGTGGCGGCGGTTGAGGTGGTTCGGCGGTGCCTTTTGACCCTCTGCCTCCTATTGAACCCGATTCTCCCTTTCACCATGGAGGAGGTCTATTCCTATATCGAGAAAGCGGATAAGAAGGAATCGGTCCAGCTCGAGGATATGCCGAAACTAAGCCATGATTACGAGCCTTCGTTATTAGAAGATTACGACGCCTACCTCTCCTTCCGTGACCTTTCCAATAAGGCCATTGAGGAACAACGGGCCTCGGGGCAACTCGGCTCTTCGAGCGATGCCGCGGTAACCTTAAGCTGCGAAGGCGAGCTCTATAAGGGGTTATCCTCGGTCGATCCCGAGGAGTTGGCCTTGATGTTCAACGTCGGGAAAGCGACCCTTAAGGAAGGGAAAGCCGGCGCCTCTTGCGAAAAGGACGAACGGCCGGTCTGCGCCAGGTGCCGTAAGCATCATGACGGACTAACCGAAACCGAGGACGGGCCCTTGTGCGAACGCTGCCTGTCGGCCATTGGGAAATAAGCATGAAAGAGAAACTAAAGGCATTTTTCTGCCCCGATAAGCAAGCCTTGAAGGGATTATTCATCTTCCTAGGCATCGGGCTGGGGCTGGTGGCCCTCGACTTTATGGCCAAATGGCTGGTCCAGACTTATTGCACCCCCCATGCGGCCATCGAGGTCATCCCCAATTTCTTCTACATCTATTTGACCTACAACACCGGCATCGCCTTTGGCTTATTCGACGGGATGGCCGGCCGGGTCGTCAACATCCTCATCTCCATCGTCTTATCGATCGCCATCTTGGTCTATCTTCTCCATAGTTACCACCGGCTTAAGAAGTTCGAGAAGCTGACTGGCTTATTGCTCCTATCGGGGGCGCTTGGCAACATGATCGACCGGGTGTTCTATTGGAAGGCGACGACTGGCTTCGATGGGGTCATCGACTTCTTCCAGTTCTATTTAGGCGGGGGGCCGGGGAAGGAGACGACCTTCGTCAACCCGTTTGCCACCTTCAATCCGGCCGACGCCTATTTGACGATCGGCATCGTCTTCTTATTGGTCATCGTCATCATCGATTTGATCAAAGGGGAGGTCGAGAAGGGAAAGGAACTGGAGAAGAAGCAAGCGGAAGAGAGCCAAGCGGAAAAGGATAAAATCGTCTCCTCGATCGAACAGCAACCAGTCGATAACCAAGACAAAGGGGAACAGGATGGCCAATAAAAAGGTCATTCCGAGCGAATTAGCCGGGAAGCGGCTAGACGAAGCCCTCTTCGCTTTGGGGGCCGCCCTTTCCCGTTCCAAATGCCAAAAGCTCATCAAAGAGGGGAAGGTCTTGGTCAACGGGAAAGCCGAGAACGCCCATTATCCGGTCGAAGAAGGGGATGAGGTCGAGTTCGAACCCTACGTCGAGCCTTCTTCGGATTTGGAGCCGGAGGACATCCCAATCAAGGTGGTCTATGAAGACGAGGATATCCTCATCGTCGATAAGCCCGCCGGTTTGGTCGTCCATCCAGGAGCTGGCAACCCCAACCATACTTTGGTCAATGGGCTACTAGGGAAATTCGCCTTGGCCGATGACCCGACCCGTCCCGGCTTAGCCCATCGGATCGACAAGGACACCTCCGGTTTATTGGCCATCGCCAAAAACGAAGCGGCCTTATTGAACCTCCAAGCCCAGCTGAAGGACCATTCATTGCACCGGGAATACCTCGCCTTGGTCGATGGGATCATCGAGGAGGCGCGGGGCAAGATCATCGCGCCCCTCGCGCGAAGCAAGGAAAACCGGCTCAAGCAGGCGGTCGACGTCGAAAACGGCAAGATGGCCATCACCCATTTCGAAGTCGAGAAGCGTTTCCTGAAAGACCGTTGCTGTTTGCTCCGTTGCATCCTCGAAACCGGGCGGACCCATCAGATCCGGGCCCACCTTGAATACATCCACCATCCGATCATCGGCGATGAGCTGTACGGGAAAGGGAATAAGCGGTTTGGGGCGGCCCATCAATTGCTCCACGCCCAAAAGCTTATACTAACTCATCCTACGACCGGGGAACGGATGGAATTCCGCTGCGAACTGCCAGAAGATTTTCAAGCGATATTAGACCAATTAGCCTAAGATCTTGCCGGTGTTCTTAAACGATATCTTCGCGTATTGGGCCAGGGTTTCCCGGCCTTTTTCTCTAACTAAAGAGGCGGCGAATTTATCGACGTCCTTGCCGGCCCCAAAAGGGATGTCCTTCCCGATTTCTGTAGAATATTCTTTCATTTTGTCCAAGAAGATGGCCCGGGCGAAGACCGAGGCGACGGCGACGCAGGTGAAGGCCAGTTCCCCTTTGGTTGAGAATAGGAGGGGCTTGGCGATTTCCTTTTCGCCTTTTAGATAATTGAAATAAACCCCAGGCTCAGCGAATTGATCGATGCACATTTTGGCCGAGGGGTGGCGGGAATGGAGTTTGAGCAGGGCGGCGTTATGCATCTTCGCCTTGATGGCGTTCATGTTATAGCCTTTTTCATGGGCTTCGTTGTACTTGGCTGGGCTTAGGATGATGGCCGAGAAGTCGATCTTGGTCTTCAATTCATCGTAGACCTTTTTGATCTGCTCGTCGCTAAGCAATTTCGAATCGGTCGCCCCTTCTTTCTTCGCCAATTGGTAGCCGCGGTTATCGAGGTAGGCCGCCACCACGACGATGGGGCCGAAATAATCGCCGGTCCCGACTTCGTCGCTTCCCAGCTCATTGATGGGGACGGGGCAGGTCCGCGGACGATTGGGGACGAGCAAAAACCGGCGGATCGCGGCTTCGGTCTCCTCGGCCTTATTTCCTTGGATGACCAGTTTCTCCGTTTCCTTTCCTTTGTAAAGCGACAACACGAATCCCTCGCCTTGGGCGAAGAAATCGTGATAAGGGGTGGGGGAAGGCTGCTTGTAGGGCTGGTAACGGCGCTTGATCCGCTCGGCCTGCGGCAGGGATAACTCGATGGTGACGGTGGACATGGGCTGATTATACCTTCGCTTCTTCGATTCGCGTATAATCTTTGGGCAAATGGAAGCTTACGAAGAACTGCAGATTGACCGCTTAAAGGCATTATTCGCCGCCCGTTGCTTGACGGTTAGGGGGAAAGAGAAGGCCCTGAAGGCCGGCTTTTTGTCGAAATTGGATTTGGAAGAGACCTTAAACGGGGTTTCCGAGATGGAGCTCGTCTACGCCCGTTATGGGGCGATCCCTCTCCAAACCGGGGAGGATCTGCGGCCTTTATTGAATTTAGCCGCCAAAGGGGCCTGCCTTGATGAGCATCAATTGAAGCAAATCGCCGAGGAGGGGAAGGCGGCCGAAGCCTATAAGAAATTCGCCGCTGGGGTCGAGGATGCCCCGATCCTTCAGCGGATCGCCTCCTATATCCCGAGTTTCCCTTCCTTAGTCGAGGAGATCGACCGCTGCATCGATTCGGCCTTTTACGTCGTCGACAAAGCCTCGCCGGAACTTCGAAGCGTGCGGTCCGCCATCAAATCGACCACCCGGGCCATCCAGGACAAACTGTCCTCCTTGGTCAATGACTACCGCGATTATCTCAGCGCCCCAACCCTCACCATGCGGGATGGCCATTACGTCCTCCCGGTCCTCAACGCCTATAAGTCGAAGGTCCCAGGCTTAAGCTTAGGCTATTCCGGATCGGGGGCCTCGATATTCATTGAGCCCGAGCGGCTGGTGGCTTTGAATGCCAAACTGGCCGGTTTATTAGAAGAAGAAAAAGCCGAAGTGGTCAAAGTGCTCCGCCATCTGTCGGCTTTAGTCGGTTCCTCGGCCGAAGACATCGAACTAACCAACGATACCTTATCCGATGAGGATCTCCGGCTGGCTAAGGCCAAGTGGATGGCCGATAACGAGGGCCATGTCGGGCAAATCTCCTCCAATCTTTATATCCCCGATGGCTGGCACCCCCTTTTGGGAAAAGGCAAAGCCATCCCCAATACTTTCGCTTTGTCTTCTTCTCGGCGATTGCTCGTAATCTCCGGCCCCAATGCTGGGGGCAAGACGGTGGCCTTAAAGACCGTCGGCATCATCGCCATCCTTTTCAAAATGGGGTTCCCCCTTCCTTGCGGCCAAGGGGCGGAGATTCCTTATTTCTCGAGCATCGAGGCCGACATCGGGGACCATCAATCGCTTGATGACAACCTCTCGACCTTCTCCGGCCATATCCATTCGATCGCTTCTTGCCTGAAGAACATCGATTCTCATTCGTTGCTCCTACTCGATGAAGTCGGGACTGGCACCTCCCCTCACGAAGGGGAGGCCATCGCCGTCGCTTTATTGGAGAAAGTCCTATCCATCGGCTGCTTTGCCTTAGTCTCGAGCCATTTCGAATTGGTCAAGGAATTCGCCTTAAGCGAAGAAGGGGCGGCCAACGCCAGCATGGAGTTCGATGAGGAGAGTTTAGAGCCGACTTACCATCTCCACGTCGGGAGCCCGGGCGAATCCTTCGCCCTGGTCTTGTCCGAACGGTTCGGGCTTGACCATGATATTGTGAGTAGAGCCAAGCAAATCGCCCAAGGTGGGGAAGAGGTTTCGGTCGCCGCCTCGATCAAAAAACTCTCGTCTTTGATTAAGGAAAACGAGGATCTGCGGGTTTCTTTGAAGGAAAAAGAAAAGCAAATCGAAGAAGGGGAGGTGGCTTTGGCCAAGAAAACGGCGGCGTTTGAGAAAGAGAAGAAGCAATTCGCCGAGAGCTTGGAGGAAAAGACCGAGGCGGTCCTCCAAAAAGCCAAACTCCAAGCCGAGGAAGCCATCAAATCCTTATCGCAACCGGGGGTCAAACTCCATGAGGCGGTTAAGGCCAAGGCTCATCTCGACGCTTTGCTTAAGGAGGAGGAAAGCCCAATCTCCCGTTCGAATGAGCCCCTAAAGGAAGGGGATTACGTCGAGTCGCTTGATTATCCTTTGCAGGGGACCGTCACCAAATTAAGCGGGAAGAAAGCGGTCGTCTCCTCCTCTAAAGGCATGAGTTTTACTTTGGCTATCGATTCCTTGAAAAGAATCGCCGCGCCGGAATCGGCTAAGCCCTCCTTGAAAGGGGCGGTGCTCGATGGGCTGGCTAAGGATAAGAGCCTGTCGCTTGAATGCAATCTGATTGGCCTGCGTTATGACGAAGCCAAGCAGGAATTGGACCGCTACCTCGATTCCTGCCGGGTCAAAGGGTTCAAGCGGGTCCGGATCATCCATGGGCTCGGCTCGGGGGCATTGAAAAGAATGACCGCCGAATACTGCAAAACCCATTCTTTCGTCGAGCGGTTTGAGATGGCCGGCGAAGCCGAAGGCGGGGCCGGGGCGACGGTGGTGTACCTCAAATGAGCGAGCTCCTTTCCCGGCTCATCTCCTTGCTCCCCGATTCCCCCGGGGTGTATTTGATGAAGAACGATGAGGACGAGATCATCTATATCGGCAAAGCCAAATCGCTCAAGAAGCGGGTTTCGCAGTATTTCCTCCGTCCCCAGGAAGGAAAAGTGGCGGCGATGGTCGGCCACGTCCACCATTTCGAGACCATCCTCGTCAATAGCGACAAAGAGGCCTTCATCCTCGAGATGAACCTCATTCAGACCCATCATCCCCGTTATAACATCATGCTGATGGATGATTCCCATTATCCTTATTTGGCTTTGAAGAAAGGAAATGACCCGGTGCTGAAGATCGCCCGGAACAAAAAGGACAAACATTATGATTATTTCGGCCCTTATCCATCCGGTTATGCCGCGGCGGCGGTCCTTGATCTGCTGAATAAGATCTTCCCGACGAGGAAATGCCGGAATATCCCGGCTAAGCCCTGTTTATATTATTCGCTGGGCCAATGCTTAGCCCCCTGCATCAACAAAATCGATGACGGGCAAAGCCAAGGGCTAAGCGATTCGATTAAGCGCTTTTTAAGCGGGGACGCCGGCAAAGAAAAGGCCGAACTCACCAAGAAGATGGAGGAAGCGGTCGCCCGGCTCGACTTCGAGATGGCGGGGGAATACAAGAAGACGCTCGATGCCATCGACCATGTCCTTTCAACCCAGCGGGTCGAGTTCAAGGATCTGCCCTCTTGCGACGTCTTCGCCTATTCCGAACGCGAATCCCATCTCTCCTTAGCCATCCTCAATTACCGGGGTGGGTGCCTACTAGGCAAAAAGACCCACGTCGTCCCTCGTTTCGGCGAGGTCGGGGAGCAATTGACCGATTTGATCGAGCAATATTACGCCAACCATGAATTGCCCAAGCTGGCCTTGACCCGGCTGGAGGAAGTGGCCACGAATTTAGAAAGCACCTTCGCCCCGGATTTGAAAGTCGCCATCCCCCAGGAAGGCCGGCTTTTGGACTTAATCGTTATGGCCGAGCTGAATGCCAAAGCCGCCCTCGACGAGTTCTTCCTCTCCTCCCGCCTCGATGACGACAACCTTTCGTTATTGGAACAATTGGGCGATTTGCTTCATATCAAGACCCCGTTACGGATCGAGTTGTTTGATAACTCCCACCTTCAAGGCGATAGCCCAGTCGGGGCGATGGTCTGCTTCATCAACGGAGTCCCGAACAAGAAGATGTATCGGAAGTTCCGGCTCGCCGAGGAAAACGCCGGCGATGACTACCATTCGATGGTCGAGGTGGTCGGGAGGCGTTATAAACGGCTGGTCGAGGAAAACGAGAAACTACCCGATTTGATCTTAACCGATGGCGGGCTTACCCAAGTTCGGGCGGCGACCGAGGGCTTAGCCATCGCCAAAGCCCAGATCCCGGTTTATGGATTGAGGAAGAACGACCGCCACCAAACCGATGCCTTAGTCGATATCGATGGGAATGAGTTCCCGCTCGATCCGGCTTCGCCGTTGTTTTTCTTATTGATGCGGATGCAGGACGAGGTCCATCGCTTCGCCATCGGTTACCACCATCAGAAACGGTCGGCTTCCTTCCTATCCTCGATCTTCGATGGGATCAAAGGGCTCGGGGCTAAGCGGGCCGAACAACTCCGCTCGGTCTATAAAAGCAAAGAGGCTTTGCTTAACGCCTCGGAGTTGGAGTTAAGCCAATCTTTGTCCAAAGACGTCGCCCACGAGTTATACCAAAAACTTCACGAAGCCGATTAAACCTTATTCATCCCCCATTTCCTAAGCGGCGATGGGGGATTTTCGTATTATCAGGCCAGTTTTTTAGCCCGCATCTATCTAGACAGCCGAGTGAATTCTCTTCTCAAAGTTCGAAAGAGCGGAATAATAGATATAGGCATAGGAGGCGCAAAAATGCAGAAACGTTATCTAGCCATCGCAAGCGGGGCCATCGGTATTGCGCTCCTTTTCGGTTGCAGCGGGGCGCCGACTGACAACTATTACGAAGGGGGAATGGCCATCCCTTCCGGGGACGCCTTGCCTTGGGAAGACGAAGGCCCGAACTATCAATACGACAGCGTCATCGAGCAAGGATTCGTCGAAACCGCCGCCACCCCGTCCTCCTATTTCTCCCTCGACCGGAACACCGCGGGCTATTCCTATGTCCGGGCTCAGATACGGTTGGGGCAAAAAGTCGCGGCCGATTCGGTCCGATTGGAGGAATTGGTCAATTACTTCGATTATGATTACCAGGCGATAGCAAAAGGCAAAGGGCTCGGGGTCACGGCCTATATGTCCGCTTGTCCCTGGAATAGCGAGCACGAGCTTTTGACCCTTGGGATCAAAACTGAGGAGGCGGAAGTCTCGGGGGACGCCAACTACGTTTTGCTCATCGACGTCTCCGGCTCGATGGCTAGCGCCGTCGGGGGCTATGAAGGGATGAGCCGGCTGGAACTAGTCAAATACGGGGCCAACAAGCTCGTCGATGGGCTTACTGATACTGACCGGGTCGCCGTCGTGACTTACGCCAGTGGGGTCAAAACCGTTTTAGAAAGCACCTCAGCCACCAGCGATGGGAAGACCAAGATCCGGCAGGCCCTATCGAAACTTACCGCCTATGGCTCCACCAGCGGCTCCGGCGGATTGGAACTGGCCTACGAACAGGCCGAATCCCACAAAGTGGAAAACGGGAACAACCGGGTCATAATGCTGAGCGACGGCGACTTCAACGTCGGCCTCTCCAGCACCGATGAATTGACCGAATTCATCCAGGACAAAGCCCAAAGCGGCGTCGCCCTTTCGGTCGTCGGGGTCGGGCTTGGCAATACCCGCGACGATTTGATGCAGACCTTAGCCTTGAACGGGAATGGGAACTACTCCTATATCGATACCCAACTGGAGGCCGAGAAGGTGTTCACCGAGGAATTGTCGGGCACCCTTTATACGGTGGCTAGTGACGCTAAGGCCGGGGTGACTTTCAACCCAGATACCGTTTCCTCCTATCGACTGCTGGGCTATGATATGAAGCGGATCTCCGAGGATGACTTCAATAATTCGGATAAGGACGCTGGCGAGATCGGGAGCAACCTCTGCGTCACCGTGATGTATGAATTGGTCCCGGTTGAGGAAGCGGAAGAAAATGGGACTGGGCTTGCCGAAGTCGCCATCCGTTATAAAGACACCGAAAAGGTCGATCAGGAGGTGACTTTATCGGTGACGGGGCAGGAAAAGGAAACCGAGGATACCCTCTTCGCCTCCTGCGTCGCCGAGTTCGCCTTGGTCCTCCGGCAATCGAAATACGCCGCCGACGCCTCGCTGGCCAATGTCTTGACCAGGTTAAGCGACTTGGAAACCTATTTGGCCAAGGATAAATACAAAGAGGAGTTCAAGGAAATCGTTGGTCTCGCCAGCGATTCCGGATACTATCATCCGAAGTCCAACTAAGCCTAAAAGCGCGGCGGGGCGGATAAATATTGCCTCGAAGGCCATAGGAGTCTAAGATAACAACGCTCCGCCCGTAGCTCAGCTGGATAGAGCAACAGCCTTCTAAGCTGTGGGCCAGCCGTTCGAGTCGGCTCGGGCGGGCCAATTCGGATATTGCCCCGGTTACCCGGGGTTTTCTTTTCAAAGAAAAAAGCCGTTTTCTGCGGCCTTTCGTTTTTGGTTTGCGCCCTTTTCTTAAATATTGCTCGCTTGGCCGATGTGGTAATTACGGGCTTTTTTCTCCTCGAGGAAGGAGAGCATCTTGGCATGGCAGCTTTCGGCGATTTCCGATAGGGATTGATCCTTAAATCGCTCTGGTTTAATGACATCGACGACATCGATGTAGACCCGGGTGCTCCGGAAGGGGAAGCGGGATTTGACGGCGTTGGTGTTTTGGAAACTCAAGAGGGCGATGGGTCGGTTGGAGTTCTTGGCCAAGGCAAAGGATCCCGGGTGGAAGGGGAGCAACAACGGCTCGGGGTAGCGGCGGTTCCTTGTCCCCTCGGGGGCGATGGTGACCGAGCAGATCCCATCTTTGAGATATTCGGCTCCTTTCTCGATGATGGCCGGCCCTTCGGTCAGGCTATTTTGCTTGATGAAGAGGAAGCCGGCTTTGGCGAGGTAACGGCCGACGATCGGCATCTTGATGATCTCTTTCTTCCCGACTGAAATGATGGGGTGGCCCTTGGTCCGAGCAAACAAGGCGACGAAATCGATGTTGGAAAGATGGTTGGTCGCGATCATCATTGGCTCATTCCAATTGAGCTTGTTGGCCCCGGCGAAGCGAATCTTGATTCGGCCGAGGAAGCAGACTAAGAAAGCGACTTCGTTGACGAGCCCGATGGTGGCTTTGCTCGGGGCGTGGTCTTTATCGACGTCGATGAGGAAGGATGAGAGGTATAGCCCTAAGACAAAAAGACCAAAGAGGGCGAAGAAGAAGGCGATGGCCAGCAGGATCGGGACATAGAAGTAGACCCAATTCAGGTTATATCCGCCCAGGAAGTAAGTGAGCAAACTCAGGGCGATGGAGGAGAAGACTAAAGACAGGGTTAGCGTCATAGCGGGCTAACTATGCCCCAATAGAGGAGAAAATTAAACCTTGTACGCATTACTAGATGCCAAAACCCTTGATTTATCGGGCTTTCCCTCCCAAAATTCGCTTGATGGACAAACCGAGCGCCCCGTTATTGAAAAGCCTGCTGGAGCTGATTAGCCAAGGGAAATACCCCGAGGCGTTGACTACGTTATTGGAAAAGAAAGAAGCCCTTTTCGCCGATTACCCCAAAAGGACCTTAACCCTGGTCTATGAGCTAGCGAAGGCGGTCAATGAGCCGGAACTAGGGGAAAAGGCCATCGCCGAATTGGCCGAACTCCCTTATGTCGATCAGGCGACCGAGGAACTGTTCCGCGAGTTGCCGAAAAAGCTCGCCGATAAGCCTGGCCCGAAGAAAGGGATGGGGCTAGAGGAAGCAGCCTCCGCCCTAAATAGCGAGGAACCCGCCCAGCTAATGAACGGGCTCCGTTACGCCAAAGAACACCCTTTGGCCTTCCCAAGCCTCCGGGCGGCCTTGCGTTCCCTATGCCTTAAAACCGACCATTTCCCCTATCGTCAATTGGCCTTGCAGATCCTTTCCCTCAATCATGATGAGGAACCGATCGATTTCGCCTATGGCGAGTGGACGGGTACCTTCGTCCCCGCCGAGCTCCCGGTCCAGTCGACCGTTGACCGGGCCGTCTTGGCCCTCCGCGCCTTAGAGGAGGGGCCGGACGCCGGGATCGCCGAGACGGGGAAGGAGATTCTCCTTTCTTGCCTCTCGGCCTATTACCCCTTTCCCTTGCCTGAGGGGGATTTAGCCGCGGCCACCGCCGCCTTAGCTAAGGCTTATTTAGGGCAAAAAGCCGAGCTTTCGGAGCTGGCAGAGCGGCTGGATTCGGCCCTGAAATCCCACTGCCCAGCCTGATTTTCGCGCCCGCGCAAGCAAAATATTTGGCTTGCCCGCTTTTTGGGGTATATTATGCGTTGCGTTTTTAGCAAATGAGGAAACAGCAAAATGGAACACAAATTCACTAATCTCGATGATTGCCGCGTCGAGATCGTCTCTTCCGTCCCTTCCGATATGTGGAAGGACGCGCAGGAAAAGGCCATCAAGAAGGCCTGCGCCGACGTCGTCATCCCGGGATTTCGGAAAGGCCACGCCCCCGAGGCCATGGCCCGGAGCCACGTCAATATGCAGCGGGCCATCGATAACGCCATCAACGACCTTCTCCCGATTATCTTCGCCGATGCTTTGAAGGAAGGGAAGATCGAGCCCTTCTTCCGGCCCGAGACCACCCTCACCAAATTAAGCGACACCGACCTGGAGATCAAATTCCTCGTCACCCTCGCCCCGAAGGTCGAACTCGGGAACTATAAAGGGCTCCATGCTGAGAAGAACGTCCCTTCGGTCGATGAGAAGGAAGTGGCCGACGCCATCGCCCGCCGGCTCGATCGGGCCGCCGAATTGGTCGAAAGCGAAGAGCCGGCCAAAGAAGGCGACACCGTCGTCCTCGATTTCGAGGGGTTCATCGACGGGAAGCCGTTCGAAGGCGGGAAAGCCGATAACTATTCCCTCTCGCTGGGCTCCCATTCCTTCGTCCCCGGCTTCGAAGAGGCCTTGATCGGGATCAAGAAGGGCGAATCGCGCGACGTCGACGTCACCTTCCCCGAACAATACGTCAAGGAATTGGCCGGCAAAGCCGCCACCTTCAAATGCCTCGTCCACGAGGTCAAGGCCAAGCAGATCCCGACCCTCTCCGATGAGACCGTCGCTGACCTCGCCATCAAAGACGTCAAGACCGTTGATGAACTCAAGGAATACGAGAAGAAGAACCTCCTCGAGCAGAAGACCCGTCAGGCGGAAAATGCCTATTACGACGCCTTGGTCAAGCAGATCGTCGATGGTTCGAAAGTCGAGATTAACTCGACCATCATCGCCAACGAAGCGGCCGCCAACGAAGACCAACTCAAGAAACAGGTCGAATCCAATGGGCTCACCTTCGAACAATACCTCGAGATCACCGGCCAGAAGGAAGAGGACCTCAAGGCCAAGATGAAGGAAGAGGCGGCTAAGAATGTCAAAGGCTACCTTGTCCTCCAGACCCTCGCCGCCAAGGAGCACCTGCTCGTTGACGACGCCGAGCTCGACCATGAGCTGGCCAAGACCGCCGAACGCTACTCCATGAAGGTCGAGGATTTGAAGAAAGCCTATGGCGACAACCTCAACTCCTTCCGGACCAACCTCGTCAACAAGAAAATCCACGACTACATCGTCGCCAATAACGATTAATCACCGATTGGCGGCGTCCTAAATTAAGGAGGCATTGCCATGAACGATAACAAAGAGCAAGCCATCACCTTGCCATTAATGGTCGCCCGCTCGCTCGTCGTCTTCCCCGGGGCTTCCGAGGAAGTCGAGGTTGGGAGGGAATTCTCCCGGCTCGCCGTTGAGCAAGCCCGGTCGGCCACCAATAACCTCATCTTCGTCGTCTCCCAGAAAGGGGAGGCGACCGATGCCCCGACCCCTGATGACCTCTTTACCTATGGGACCATGTGCCGGGTCACTTCCTACGCCCCCTTCGATTCGGGGGTAAGGATCCGGGTCGTCGGCTCCAAACGGGTCCACTTCACCTCGATCTACGCCAAAGACGGCTATTTCGAGGCGGTCGGCGAGATCATCGCCCCGAAGGAAGGGGATAAGAACGAAGAGCTCCGCCTGATGAAGGAGATCACCACTTTCCTCTCGAGTCCCAATAATGGGCTCCCGCGGATCCATATCGCGAGCCTCTCCAAGGGACTCTCGGCCGCCGATCTCCCCGATACCTTAGCCGCTTATCTTCCGTTGACCCTCGCCCAGAAAGAGCAATTGCTCGAGGACGAGGACATCAATTCCCGGCTTAATCTATTGCTCACTTTCCTCACCTCGGTCAGACAGATGGCCGCGGTCGAGGATGATCTCTCGAAGAAAGTCCAAGAAAGCGCCCAACGGAGCCAAAAGGAATACTATCTCCGGGAGAAGATGAAGGCCATCCGGGAAGAGCTCGGGGAAGACGATGACGGCGAGCATAGCGAGGACGCGATCCTCGAGAAGCTTGAGAAGAACCCCTATCCCGAGGGAATCAAGGCCAAGATCAAATCCGAGCTGAAGCGGTACAAGATGATGCCGGAATCCTCGATTGAGGCTTCCCTCATCATGAATTACATCGATACCATCTTCTCCATCCCTTGGTTCGAGAAGACCGAGGACGATGAGGACCTTAAGCACGTCCAAGCCGTCCTTGACGAGGACCATTATGGGCTCGAGAAGGTTAAGAAAAGGATCATCGAATACCTCGCGGTCAAGAAGATGACCGGGAACCTCAAAGCCCCGATCCTTTGTTTCTATGGCCCGCCGGGCTGCGGCAAGACCTCGCTTGGCCGTTCGATCGCCAGAGCTTTGGGACGGAAGTTCTTCAAGACCGCTTTAGGCGGAATCTCAGATGAAGCCGAGATCCGCGGCCACCGGCGGACTTACGTTGGCTCATTGCCGGGCCGGATTATTCACGGCATGATCAAAGCCGGGACCACCAATCCGGTGTTCCTGCTCGACGAGATCGATAAGCTCGGCGGCTCCTCTTATCGGGGCGACCCGGCCTCGGCCTTGCTCGAGGTCCTCGACCCGGAACAGAACTTCGCCTTCAACGATAATTACGTCGAGGAGCCTTATGACCTCTCGAACGTCTTATTCATCTGCACGGCCAATAACCTCGATAACATCCCCGGCCCGCTTCGCGACCGGTTGGAATTGATCGAGGTCCCGTCCTATACCGAGATTGAGAAGCTACAGATCGCCGATGGCTTCCTGATTCCCAAGCAAACCAAGCTGGCGGGGTTAAAGGAGAGCGACATCCACTTCACCGAACCCGCCCTTAAGTGCCTCATCGAGCATTACACGATGGAGGCCGGGGTCCGGCAACTCGAACGGCTCATCGCCTCTTGCTGCCGGAAGGCGGTCGTTGAGATTCTCAACGACGAGAGCACCCCCCGTCCGGTCGAGGTCGACCTCGACAAGGTCCATAAGTACCAAGGGGTTGAGCTCTTCGAAGGTAGCAAGAAGGAAAAGGAAAACCAGATCGGCGTCGTCACCGGCCTCGCCTATACCGATTTCGGAGGCGATATCCTCCCGATCGAGGTCACCTATTTCCCTGGGAAAGGCGGATTGGTCCTAACCGGGAAACTCGGCGACGTTATGAAGGAATCGGCGACTATCGCCCTCGACTACGTCCGGGCTAACGCTGAGAAATACGGCATCGATTCCAAGCTCTTCCAGGAAAACGACATCCATGTCCACGTCCCGGAAGGGGCGGTGCCCAAGGACGGCCCGAGCGCCGGCGTCGCCATCACGACCGCCATCGTCTCGAGCTTGACGCACACTAGCGTCGACGCCAACGTCGCCATGACCGGCGAGGTGACGCTTCGGGGCAAGGCCTTACCGATCGGCGGGCTGCGGGAGAAATCCTTAGCCGCCCTTCGAAGCGGCATCAAGCAGATCATCGTCCCGATCGACAACAAAAAGGACGTCGAGGAACTGCCGGAGGAAGTGAAGAAGACCCTTCAGATCTCCTTCATGAAATGCGTGGATGACGCGCTTGCGATCGCGCTCGTCCACAAGAAGGCATGAGAATCGATTTCCAGAAGGCGCGGTTTGTCATCTCCGCGCCTTCTTTGTCTTCTAGACCCAAGGATTCGATCCCCGAGGTCTTGATCGTCGGGCGGAGCAACGTCGGCAAAAGCTCGCTGATCAACGCCTTAACCGGGCAGAAGCTGGCCTTTAAGTCGAAGAAAGCCGGCAAGACGAAGCTTCTGAACTATTTCCTGATCGATTCAAGGTTCTATCTCGTCGATTCGCCAGGGTATGGCTCGACCGGCTTCGCCACGATGTTGACGATCCAGTTCTCCTCGATGATGGAGGCTTATGCTAACTATCCCTTGCTAAAAGGTATCGTCTTGCTGTTGGATTTGCGACGGGACCTTGGCGAAGACGACAAGAAGTTCATCCGTTACTTGGAGACTTTTGGGAAGCCCATCGTCCCGGTGGTGACTAAAGCCGACACCTACAATCAGGCGATGCGCCATAAGGCGGAGCTTCGGGCCGCCGACCTTGGTCTAGAAAAGCCTTTTTTCTCCGATTTAAGCGATAAATCCTTATTTCAGATCAGAGGGGCCATCGCCTCGATCCTCTAGTTGATATCTTTGCTTCCGCAGTCCATAATAGGGCGTCTCGAGGAACCGAGAGGGAGAAGGGATAGCCGAATAGAGAGCCGAGGACGGTGGAAGCTCGGCCGGTAAGCCTTCAAGTCGCTCGGGGAGGGAATCGTTCCCCCGCGTTAAGGGAAAAGAGCCAAAGATATTTCTTTGGGAAATTGGGTGGTACCGCGCGCCGCGCCCCAAGCTGGGCCGGCGTTTTGTTTTCTTAGGAGGGCGCATATGCTCGATAAACGTTACGATCATCTGCAAGTCGAGGAAGGGAAGTACGAGAAGTGGAAGGAAGGCGGCTATTTCACGGCCGGGGATAAGTCCAAGCAGCCTTTCTCCTTGGTCATCCCGCCTCCGAACGTCACCGGCAAGCTCCATTTAGGCCACGTCATGGATACTATCCCTGACGATATCATCGCCCGTTACAAACGGATGAAGGGATTTGACGTCCTCTGGGTCCCCGGCGTCGACCATGCGGGCATCGCCACCCAGGCCAAAGTCGAGGAAAGATTGCGTAAGCAGGGCATTTCCCGTTATGACCTCGGCCGGGAGAAGTTTTTAGAGAAAGCCTTCGAATGGAAAGAGGAATACTCCGCGACCATCCATAAGCAATGGGCTAGCATCGGCCTTTCGGTCGACTATACCCGGGAACGGTTCACCCTCGACGAAGGGCTCCAGAAAGCGGTCAAACGGGTTTTCAAGACCCTTTATGATGAGGGGCTTATCTATCGGGGTGAACGGATCATCAATTGGGACCCGGAATTGCGGACCGCCCTTTCGAATATCGAAGTCGTCCATAGCGACGACGAAGGGGAGTTCTTCTACTTCCTTTACGACGTGGTGGGGGAGGATAAGCAGATCGTGGTCGCCACCACTCGACCGGAGACGATGTTCGGCGACGTTGCCGTCTTCGTCAACCCCAAGGACAAGCGGTTCGCCGATTTGGTCGGCAAAAAGGTCATCAATCCGGCGAACGGCCAGGAATTGCCATTGATGGCCGACCCCTATGTCGATATTTCCTTCGGAACCGGGGCGATGAAATGCACCCCGGCCCATGACCCCAATGACTTCAACTTAGCGAAAAAATATGGCTTCCCTTTCATCAAAGTGCTTGATGAATCGGCCAAGATGAACGAATTGGCTGGCGAATATAAGGGGATGGACCGTTATGAATGCCGAAAAGCCTTGGTCGAAAGGATCAAAGAGCAAGGGCACCTGCAGAAAATCGAGAAGATCGTCCATTCGGTCGGCCATTCCGAGCGAAGCGGCGCGGTCGTCGAGCCGATGCTTTCCAAACAATGGTTCGTCAAGATGCGCCCGTTAGCCGAGGCCGTCCTCGCTTCCCAAAAGAGTGCGGGCAAAGTCGATTTCATCCCCAAGCGGTTTGAGAAAGTCTTGCTTCGTTGGATGGCGAGCTGCGACGATTGGTGCATCTCTAGGCAATTATGGTGGGGCCACCGGATCCCGGCTTATTATTCGAAAGAGGATGGCTCGGTCGTCGTGAGCGAAACCCCGCTCGACCCGGCCTTATACGATCAAGACGAGGATGTCCTCGACACTTGGTTCTCCTCCGGGTTATGGCCTTTCGCCACCTTAGGCTGGCCCGATAAAACCCCGGATTTCGACCGTTATTTCCCAACCAGCGTCCTAGTCACCGGTTACGACATCATCTTCTTCTGGGTGTCGCGGATGGTGTTCCAATCGCTCCATTTCACCGGGAAGTCGCCTTTTAAGCAAGTGGTCATCCACGGGCTTATCCGCGATGAGCAGGGGCGGAAGATGAGCAAATCGCTTGGCAACGGCATCGACCCGATCGACGTCATCGCCAAATACGGGGTCGACGCCCTCCGTTATTTCATCACCACCAACTCGACCCCGGGTCAGGATATGCGTTATAGCGATGAGAAGCTGAGCGCCAGCGCCAATTACCTGAACAAGATCTGGAACGCCTGCCGTTATGTCGAGTTGACCCTTGGCGAGGATTATCAGCCGAAGGACATCGACAAAAAGGGGCTCAATACCCTCGATCAGTACATCTTGACGAGATTATCGAAGACCATCGCCGCGGTCGAGAAGAAGATGGACGCCTATCAGTTCGGGGCCGCTTCCTCGATCCTATACGATTTCGTCTATGACGATTTCTGCTCTTTCTATCTGGAGATGAGCAAAGTCAGCGGCGACGGGGCGACCAAAGATGTCTTGTTCCACGTCATCAAGAGCATTATCCTCCTCATTTATCCTTATTGCCCCTTCATCGCCGAGGAGATGTATCTTTCCTTGCCCAAGCATCAGAACTCGATCATGGAGGAAAGCTATCCCGAGGAGATGAAAGGGTATCGCTTCCCTTCTTCTGAGAAGAAAGGGAATATCCTTAAGCAGATGATCAAGGATGTCCGGAGCTATAAGTCGGAAACCGGCTTAGCCCCGAATGAGGCGGTCAAACTCATCCTTTCCCCGAAACTCCCCTTTAAAGGAATCGAGGCTTACTTGACCCGGTTCCTCTTCGCTAAGTCGATCGAAGAAGCGCCGGAACTCCCGGAAGGCGGCCGGATTTACAATTACGGCGGCGTCTCCCTCTTCGTCGAGCACGAGGAGGACAAAGGGACGGCCAAAGCCCGGTTGAACGAGGAGATAACTCGCCTCGAGGCCGAAGTGGCCCGGGGGGAGAAGATGCTTTCTAACCCTGGTTTCCTCGCCAAGGCCCCGAAGGAGAAGATCAAGCTCGAGCAGGATAAGCTCTCCCTCAATAAGCAGAAGCTAGCTGAAGCCAAAGCCCAGCTCGCTAAGCTCGGTTAAAGAGAATTAGGCCGATCGATTCGGCCTTTTTCCATTAACTACTATAATTTCTTGGTGACAAGAACGAATTCGCCGCCTACTTATTCAGTAAGGAGGTGATATCCATGTATCTAACGCCCATGAGCGAAGACGAGCTCAATTCGGTCCGGCCCGGCGAGGCCTTGACCCTCACCACCGTCTTCGTCATCTTCACCGTCGTCATCCTGACCATCGTCGCCTACCGGCTGTTCCTTTCAGGGGATTCGAAGATCACCTTGCCGGGCGGCTATAAGTTCGAGTGGGGTAAGTAGTGGCCAAGATCGCCGAATTGCCTCTCGAATGCCGGCCACGGGAAAAAGCTTTAAAGGAAGGGATCGTCGAGCTTAACAGCGAAGAGCTTTTGGCTCTGCTCATCGGGTCGGGCACCAAAGGGCATAGCGCCCTCGAGATCGCGAGAGACCTGCTTTACGCCTGCGGCGGCTCCGCTTATTTGCCGAATATCGGGCTCCCTTTCCTTTTGTCCCAAAAAGGGCTGAGCCTAGCCACGGCCTTAAGGCTATTGGCCGCCTTCGAGCTGGGTAAACGGAAGGAATGGGTCAAATTCGATAGAAGCCAGGAAGAGGCCTGGATATTCGCGTTTTCCTCGACCGGGAAGCCCTTAGGACGGGAACTATTGGCCAAGGGGAAGGGCAATCGGGTCGCCTTAAGCCCAAAAGAAGCGATCCGCTCGGCCTGCGCCTTCGGGGCGGGGAAGATCCTTTTCGTCCATACCCATCCCAATGGTGCCCCTTTGCCCTCGAACGCGGACCTTCGGTTCACCGCCGAACTTTTGCCTTTGCTTAAGGCTTTGAACATAACCTTGCTGGACCATCTGATCTATTCACCGATGGGAAAGTATTCATTCAAGGTGAACGGGTTGCTGAACTAACTTCGGGTCTCCCTTTTTTCAATCCCTTTATCTGGTTTCTCGCGCCAATCGCAGTTAAAAGTGTGGTTCCAAACCCTTTTGCGGATTTTGATCCTCGTGTTACCATATAGATGCGGATTCGCTTTTGGCCATTGCAATCCATATGGGCTGGCGGTGGCATGGAAAGCGCAGTTCGCGAGATTTTATCTGAAAGAAGGGAATGGTAACGCATGAAATCCAACGTATTGGCCTTGATCCTACCCTCCATCGTCTTGTTTGGATGCTCTCCGAAAGCCCCGTCGTCAATCGATGAGCTCATCGGTTGGGCAAACGACGACGATCGCCGGCAATATTCCAACGTCATCCTAGATCACGATGCCAATGGTCAATTGGTTTTCTATGGGAATTACGACAATCCGCCCTCTGATTTAGGCAATCTTCAGGCCATCAGAGCCGGCATCCGCGAGAACCGTTATTTCGCCGATTTGACTTACGATGATGGCACGAACCATTGGTCGTATAGTCGCCATGTCGACGGCACCTTCAAGTTCGAGGGGGATGTTGTCTTCAATGATTTCAGTGGCGGGATGCTCGCCCTTGATCAATTTGAAGATGGGGCGGTTTTCCTTGGCAAACGTTCCTCGGACTTGACCTATATCGCTCCGTTATCACTCACTTTCTCCGAACTTTATTACATCGGGCAAGTCGCGCCGCTCGACTTCTGATTGAAAATCATATAAACGCCGAAACCGATCGATAATTCCCTTTTGGTTCTAAAAGGACGGTCGGCGTTTTTAAGTGGGCGGCGAATATCCTCCGTTTCGTTCGATTTCTCTTCCCTATAAGGGAAAGGGGCTGTATAGTATGCCCGTTGACGCCTCCGGCTTTGGGGCGCAACCGCATCGAAGAGGCATTTAAGCGCGTTAGCCGCCTCTAGAGCGAGTCATCAAGCCAAAGTACACAAGGAGGAAATACCAAACAATGTACGCTATCATCGAAACCGGCGGCAAGCAGATCACCGTCTCCGTCGGCGACAAGATCTACGTCGAGAAGCTCGACGCGGAAGTCGGAACCGATCTCACCATCGGCAAAGTCCTCTTCGTCGGCGGGGAGAAGAGCAAGGTCGGCGATCCCTACGTCAAAGGCGCCTCGGTCGAATGCAAGGTCGAGAAGCAGGGCTTAGCCAAGAAGATCAAAGTCTTCAAGTATAAGGCCAAAGCCAATGAGCGGAAGACCATCGGCCACCGTCAGCCCTATACCTGCTTAGTCGTCAAATCCATCAACGCCTAATGATCAAGGTCGAAGTCGAATACAAGGGCAAAGGATTCCATTCCCTGAAGATAAAGGGGCACGCCAATTGCGGGGACTATGGCAAAGACCTAGTCTGCGCCGGCGTCAGCGCCGTCAGCATCGGCGCCCTCAACGCCTTCGAGGATCCCGACGATTACGACATCAACATCGAATCAGGGCTCATCGAATGCGTCGCCAAGGCCGGATCCAATGACCATGACGAGGTCGTCATCGAGACGATGCTCATTCAACTGAAGACCATCCTGGCCTCCTACCCGCAGGCCATCGAAATCAAAGAAAGGAAGATATGAACATGAAATTCGTTCTAGACTTACAGCTCTTCGCCTCCAAGAAAGGCGTCGGCTCCACCAAGAACGGCCGGGATTCGGCCGGTCGTCGGTTAGGCGCCAAAGCCAGCGACGGCGAAATCGTCTCAGCCGGCTCGATCCTCTATCGGCAGCGCGGCACCAAGGTCTACCCGGGCCACAACGTCAAGAAGGGTGGGGATGATACCCTCTTCGCCACCATCACCGGCGTCGTCAAATTCGAACGGGTCGGCCGGAGCAATAAGCAAGTCTCCGTCTACGCCGTCGAAGCCAAGTAAGCTTGTAGCCTCAAAACCATCGCCCAGGCCAGTGCCTGGGCTTTTTAATATCAATAAGGAGAAAGTCGCGCTTGCGCATAATGCGCCTAGGTATACGCACGCGCGAACATTATTAAAAAGAATTCGAATTCAGCGAATGGCTGATTACCGGATTACCGGATTCAACAATTGTCGCCGGGTTTTGCCCGATGTTACGTAACATTTTCATGAAAACGCTTACAATTTACAGGCATGAGACACCTAAAAGGCCGATGACATCGACATGTAAGCGTTTCCAAAACTCACTTTACATTCATTTAATAAATTCCTAGAATAACCGCGTTGATTTAAACCATTGCTTGTGCGCGCGTTCATTTCTCTAAGACTAATCGTTAGCTTCGGAGTTTCTTGAAAGCGCTACCAAGGAAAAGGTTCGGCTGGGTCGGCGCTAGCGGTTGCTTGCCATCGGTAAGCGAGGCTGGCTTCGACGCTCCCATCCTTCAATGGCTAGTCGGCATAAGCTTATCTAAGGAGAAAAAGAACACATGAAGAAAGCTTACTTGGGCCTCGCGGCCCTCGCTGTCCTTGGAACTGGTTCGCTAGCTTCCTGCAACCAGGCCTCGGGCATCATGATCTGGGGCCCGTCGGAAGAGCAACCGGTCATCGACACCATCATCGGTGAGTACAACGAAGCCAACCCGGAGAACAAGATCGAATATCGCTTCCGCGCGATCGAAGAAGGCACTGCCTCGAGCGACTTCGAGAAAGACCCGCTCCAGAAGAACTACCCCTCGCTGATCGCCGTCGTGGATGGCTCCCTCTCGGAGATGCACAACACCTACAACTGCATCGCCCCGGTCCCGACCGACGTCGCCGCCGAAATCGAGAAGACCAACGCCGAGAAAGCGGTCGCGACCGCCAAGGTCGACGACACCATGTACGCCTATCCGATCTCGGCTGACAACGGCTACTTCCTTTACTACAACAACGAGTACTTCTCCGCCGATGAAGCCAAATCGATGGAGACCCTCCTCGCCACCGCCAAAGCCAAAGGCAAGAAGGTTCTATTCGACCTCGACAACGGCTACTACTCCGCCTCGGTGTTCATGTCGCCGGAGGTCTTCGGCACCGAGAAGGGCATCAGCTGGCATTACAACGACAAGAACGAAGTCGTCTACGACATGGAATGGGCCACCGACAAGGGCGCCCAGGTCGCGATGGACTTCTCGAACCTGATCGTCCCCTATGTCAAGGATGGAACCTTGATTGAGGGCGACAACACCGCCATCTCGACTCTTTCCGCTAAGGGCGACCTCCAAGCCGTCGTCTCCGGCACCTGGGTTTTTGCAGACCTCACCAAGAACTGGGGCGCCGACAAAGTCGAAGGCACCAAGCTCCCGACTTTCAACAGCACCTTCCCGGACAAAGAGACTCCGACCACTTGCCAACTCGCTTCCTTCATCGGATCGAAGCTCTACGTCGTCAACTCCCGCGCCACTGCTGAAGAGCAAGCCGATGCTCATAAGATCGCTCAGCTCCTCACCAGCAAAGAAGGCCAGTTGGAACGCTGGGCCGTCCGTGCCGCCAAGCCGGCCAACCTCGAGGCCTGCGAAGACGAGGCTTATACCAGCACCCGGAACGCCGCTATCGAAGGCCTTGAGGCCCAAGAGCCCTACGGCGCCATCCAAGCCCAGGTCGTCGAATCCTTCTACTGGACCCCGGGCGAAAACGTTGGCCGGGCCCTTATGCAAGGCTACTTCGATTCTGCCTCCCCGCTTACCACTCGTGACGAATGGAAAGCCGCTCTTAAAGTTGCTATCGAATCCCTTGTCGATCCTTCTAAGCGCGTCGTTGGTTAATCTTCGTTGATTTTGTTGGGGGCCTCGAGATTTCGGGGCCCCCTATTTAGGGGATTGGGGATCGCTTAAATGGAGTTGCTAAGACTCTATTTGAGCGCTTCTCGACAGTAAGGAGAAAATTCCATGGAAGAAAAGGATATTCAGCAAACGCTGAATCAAGAGGAACTAAAATCCCTTTCCCGTCATGACGATTTCCTGCCTGCCTACGCTTGGGTTTCCAATGCTATTTGGCGGGTACTCAAAGGCATAGTCGTTTGGGTGGCTTTGTTCATCGTCGACATTTTCAAAGCTTTATGGAACGCTTGCTTGGTCGTCTACAATCTTTTTACCAAAGGGTTCGTCAGTCTCTGGAAAGCGTTGAAATCCCTCGGTCATAAATTCCGCTATAACGATGTATACGGCCGGTTGAACTTTGTTTTGTTCGGCGTTTCGAATATCGCCCGCAAACGATATGTCAACGGCATTTCGATGCTATTATTCGAGATTGCTTACATCGTTTTGTTTGTAATTTATGGCACCGGGTGCATTTATGACATTGGGTCGTTAGGCGAAATCGATTTGTCATACAACGTCGGGTCACAGGTCATTCCTCCTGATAACTCGTTGTTGATCCTTATCTATGGTGTCCTCTGGCTCATGTCGATCTTCCTTTTCCTCTATATTTGGAAGGTCTCCATCAACTCCGGCTATAAAAATTATCGGATTGAGCATTTCGATGATTTCAATCGTCGGTGTGAGGTCTCGCGTCCCTATTCCGATTTAATCGATCGCGATATCGTCGAGAATAACCTTTACACCCACAAAACTAAAGAACTAAAAGCCCGTTATGCCGATGTTTACGCTAAATTGGCCGAAAAAGCTTTGATTGACGAGAAGACTGGTCAGCCTTCGAAAATGGATGTCCAATATTTCAACTACGTGCTCGATTCGACCATCGTTTATCGGCGTGATTACCATATTGATCTCGCTAAACTTAACGCAAAAAAAGCCAAATACGAGGCCAAGATCGACGCGGTTGCCAACGACGCGGCCGTCAATGATAAGATCGCGGCCTTAAGCGAGGTAAACGATCTAGCTTATAAAGCCTTTGTTGATGCTCGGGAATCGCTTAGCAGGATTACCGACGAGATCGCCGCTCTTCCGGCTGATCAAAGAGACAGCAAAGCCGAAGAGCTTAAAGCGGCTAAAAAAGCTTTCTCGAAGGCTCAATTCAAGAAGATTTATACTTCTGACAAGTACGTTAACGCCAAACAGTCGAAACAGAACAAAATCGACAAGCTTGAAGAGAAACTCCGGCTGGTTGAGTCGAAGATCGAGGACATGCACAAAAACGACTTGCCGTTCTCGACCATTGATTCGGTTAAGAATCAGACGAAATATGGCAAGTTCAACGTCTACTATCGGACGCTTGCCGCGACCGATTCGGAGTTGACGTTCTATCGGAATTATGCGGAATTTGTTTCCGCCTATGAGATCGGCCTCAATTCTTTCCAAAAAGCCAATGAAGATAATTTGGCTGCGCGAGATGTCTTAGGCAAAGAAACCCGCAAGAAACTTGATGCCATCAACGCCCAATTCGATGGCATCGAAGCTCGTCGCTCTTCGATAATCGCCGATCGGACCAACGAGAAGAAAATCCTCAAAGATACGATTGCTTCCGTCAATGCCGATTCTTCGCTTTCCGCGGAAGAAAAGAAGGCGAAAATCGCTGAAGCGAAGGCCGTCTGCGCTTATAACCTAAAGACTATTAAAGGCAAGATCTTGGCCCTTCCTTCGAAAAAAGAAGTCAAGAAATCCCGCAAAGAGGACATCACCAACGTCAATCGTGGCTATAAACGGGACTTCAAGGGTCTAAAAGCCGACTATACCGCTGATGAATACGCTCTTTATTCGGCGGCTAACGCCATGATCGTCAACCATGGCCTGGAGTTCAAATACGCTTACGCCATGGCGAAGAAGTACATCGCTGAAAAGCGGATGAGCGAGGAAGAAGTGGCCGCAAAGGTCACCGAACTTGAAAAGGGCCGCAAAGATTACGTTGCTGCCAATCCCACTAAGTTCGACGGGGCTCCTAGGACGCTCAAAGAGCAGCTCTCTTCCTTGTTAGATGAGAACTTCCACGTTTCGCTCCTCTTCTTGCCGATCCTTGGCGTCTTGTTCTTCACCATCATGCCGTTGGCGCTTTCCATCTTAGTTGCCTTTACCAACTATGATTCTCAACATAACTTGCAAAACGAAGGGTTCAACTGGATTGGCTGGGGCAACTGGAACAAGCTCTTCTCTGGTACCGGCGGAACTTTAATGGATTTGCTTTCCGGAACGGTTGTCTGGACCTTCGTTTGGGCCATCTGCGCGACCTTCTCCTGCTACTTCCTTGGCATCATCTTCGCTCTTATGATCAACAAGGAAGGCATCAAGTTCAAAAAGGTCTTCCGTTTCTGCTTCATGATTTCGATCGCCGTCCCGAGTTTCATCTCCTTGATGGCCATCGGCATCTTGCTTAAGAACAATTATGGCGCGGTCGCCAATTTGTATCAGGATTTAACCGGGCATGCCTTGAACTTCGCCGCCGCGACTGGTTCAACTAAGGCAGACGTTAACCGGACCAAGGCGCTTATCATCGTCATCAACCTCTGGCATGGCGTGCCTTACACGATCCTGCAGACCTCTGGTATTTTGATGAACATCCCGCGCGACCTCTACGAATCCTCGAAGATCGACGGGGCTGGCACCGTGACCCAGTTCACCAAGATCACGATGCCTTACATCTTCTTCGTCACTGGGCCATCGCTCATTCAGACCTTCATCGGCAACATCAACAACTTCGGCGTCATCTACTTCCTTACTGGCGGCGGACCGGCGGCTTCGACCCCGATATCCAACGCACCAGGGCAAACCGACTTGCTGATTACCTACATTTATGACTTGGTCGTCACCGCTCAATTCCGCGATTACGGCTTAGCCTCGGTCATCGGTATCATCGTCTTCGTCATCTGCGCCTTCATCTCGATTGTCATGTACAACCGGTCGAGCGCTATCTCTAGGGAGGATCAGTTCCAATGAAATCGTTAAAAGCTTCAAAGATTCTTTCCCTCACCATCGTCTACGTCATCCTCATCGTCTGCTGCATTATCTGGATTTCGCCCTTCGTTTGGCTCTTCCTGCAGTCATTCGCCGAAAGCTCAGCCGATGCGGGGTCGTTCATTCCCTCGAAGATGTCGTTTAAGAACTACGCCTTCTTGTTCGGGCTTGAATATCCGGATTCCTCTCTTAACAAAGAGCTCACCAACACCGAGTGGGGCATTACCCAATCCGGCATCCCGATGTATTTGGCTTGGTTCATGAACACCTTCATCGTCGCCACCATCTGCTGCGTCATCAACACCCTCTTCGTCTTGATGGTCGCCTACTCGATGTCGCGGTTCCGCTTCAAAGGGCGTTCGATCCTCATGAAGCTTAATCTCATCCTCGGGATGTTCCCTGGCTTCCTCTCGATGATCATCATGTACCTCGTCATGAAGGAAATCTTCCATCTCGACGGTACGTTCTGGGCGCTTATCTTCATCTATTCCGCCGGTTCCGGCATGGGCTTCTTCATCTCGAAAGGGTTCTTCGACACCATCTCCCGCTCGATCGACGAGGCGGCGATGATCGACGGGGCCTCGAGGGCCCGGATCTTCTGGGACATCATCGTCCCGCTATCGAAGCCGATCGTCGTCTACACCATCCTCACCGCCTTCATGGGCCCGTGGTCGGACTACATCACCTCGAGCTACATCATCGGGGCCAACCACGATGCCTGGACCGTCGCCATCGGCCTCTACAACTGGGGCAACTCGACCACCGCGGCGACGACCTACCTCCGGTTCTATACCGCTTACGCGGCGGGCTCGATCCTCATCTCGATTCCGCTTGCTGCTCTATTCATCGCGACCCAGCGCTACTATGTCGCGGGCGTCACCGGTGGGGCGGTCAAAGGTTAGTCTTAGGAGAATTAACATGAAAAAAAGGCTGATGCCGCTTAAGGGGTTATTACCCTTGGCCATCGGCCTTTTCTCTTGCTCATCGGTTCCGAATCCGATCGGGCTGGAGAAAGGCGATGGCGATTATGATATCGACGGTTCCGTCTCGAATGTCGGCGGTTCCGCGTATTATGAGATTTTCGTTCGTAGTTTTGCCGATAGCGATGGCGATGGGATCGGGGATTTTTCCGGGATCAGCGCCAAAGCCGATTATTTGCAGCAACTCGGCGTTTCCAATGTTTGGCTGATGCCGATCCATCCATCCGGGTCGTATCATGGTTATGACGTCGACGATTACTATGCCGTCAATCCGGATTACGGGACGATGGAGCAATTCACCGCCATGGTCAAAAACCTCAATGACCATGGCATCGAGGTCATCATCGATATGGTCCTCAACCATTCTTCGCCCGATAATCCTCTTTTCTTAGAGGCGTTAGAAGATTACAAGAAAAACGATCAATCGGCGGACTCCAAAGCCGATTGGTATATGTTCTCTCGTTCCGGCGGGAGCAATTACCATTCTTACGACGATGTCTATTGTCTAGGCATGTTCTCGCCCGATATGCCGGAATTCAACTGGGATTCGGCGGGGTTTAGGGAGGAAGTGAAAAACATCCTGGAGTTTTGGATTGATAAAGGCGTCAGCGGTTTCCGCTTCGACGCCGTCCGCCATTTCTGCGAGCAAAACGCCGCTGATAATATCGAGGCGCTCAATTACATCGCCTCGGTTTGCCGCGCCAAAGACCCTGATTGCTATTTGATTGGGGAGAACTGGACCAATAACGATGCCGATTTCATGAGTTATTTCGAATCGGGCTTCGACTCCTTCTTCTGTTTCGGCGGTTCCGCTGATTATAAAGGCAATTCCTCGGTTATCCGCGCAGCTAAAGGGCTGGTTTCCGGTTCTAATTACGCCGCAAGAGCGGCCTCGATCGTCTCGGGGATAAAATCCAACAACCCCGATGCCGCCCCTTCCTTTTTCATCGCCAACCACGATATGGATCGGTCGAGCACTTCCTTAACGGGCGATTACGCCAAAAACGGGGCGAATCTGATCTATTTATTGCCGGGCACGCCCTATATCTATTATGGTGAGGAAATCGAATTGGTCGGCTATCGCGGGAATGAAGAGACTGATTCGATGCGCCGTCTGCCGATGGTGTGGGGGAAAGGGCATAATGACGAGGAGTGTGACTATCCGGAACCGGCTTACGCTGATTTGGCCGATTCGCTCGGCCAGGTGAAGAAAGGGGCTTACGATCAGCTGAAAAGCGATTTCTCGCTGCTAAATCATTATCGGAAGCTCTTGCAGGTCCGCAACTCCATCCCCTTTATCAAGGACGCGACGATGGAAGCCATCACCGTTACCGAGAGCAATTTCTGCGTTTATCGCCTCCTAGGCGAGGCAGAGGACGATAATTTGGTCGTCGCCATCAATCTCGGCGAAGAATCGGCTGAATGCTATCTTTCCGGGAAAATCGGCGATCAGATCGTCGAGGAGGTCGACGGCAGCAACCTCAAAGCCCGATTGCAAAACGGAGTATTGGGCTTAGGTCCTTGCTCTTTGGCGGTCATCGAAGGCAAATAAGGATGGATTACCCGGTTAATTCCGGGTTTTCTTCTAGAATAAGCGGCCGTCTTTATATACAATACAGCCATGCCAAAAGCCCGTAAAAGCAGCGAAGAATTGCTCGACCAAGTCGAGGATATCGAACGAGTTGGCACCCGTGCCAATAGCCTTTCCTACGAAGAGGAAGAGAAGCGGAAAAGGAAAGAGGAAGTTCGCAAAATCGAAAAAAGCAATCGGAAATGGACGATCCTTTACGTTATCTGCGCCATCCTGATGTTCGCTTTGGGGTTGGTGATCATCGGTTTGTACAACCTTTGGACCGATGGTTCATTTTATATCTAAGAAACAAAAAAACTGGCGTTTGGCCAGTTTTTTCAGTTATTGAGGTCGTCTTCTGGAGTCCCCATCGTCTCGGTGGCGGCTAAGGTCGTGACGTAATCCGGATCCTTGTAGCTCGGGATAACGTTTTTGTCGGCGATCTTCTTATCCAATTCGTTTTTATAAACGGTCGATTCTTGGTTGATGATGACCCGGAGGCCGAAAACGGTGTCGAGCAAGGTTTGGCGTTTCCCGGTGAATAATGGATAGAGGAAGTTAAGGAAAACCGGCAGGACGATCAGGATTACGACCGAATAGGGATCGAACAAATAAGCTCCGAAAAAGAGAGGGATCATCCCTAGAAGAGCCCGGCCTTCGATTTGATACCAATGGGCTAGATAACCGCGTTTGGTGCAGACCCCGAAGCCCAATACCGCTTGCCCGACGCTGGCTTTGTTGGGCAAAAGCAACGGCAAGAGGGCGAAAAGAAGCAGGTAAACGAACGAGAAACTGGCGGCCGAACCATACAAAGCCGAGGATTTAACGAGCCGGGTGGCGGCTAAATAATCAGGGTCCATATCCTGAAGCATGTACAAGCAGCCTTTGATCCCGTCGGTGTAAAGTTGGTTTAGGTTCCGCTTCCCCCGACCGCTTAGTTCGTCTTCCGGAACGATCATCTCGCCCAGAACATCGACGTTCCAGGAGCCGTCTTCGTTACGGACGTATTGGTATAATCCGGTCCCTTCATACGCCGAGCCCGGTTCGAAGGTCAACCCGAGAACCCGGATGTTGTAATAAGCGGTGACCGAGATTCCGTCATAGACCGTGTTAGTCAAATACCATTCCTTTATTTCGTCGCTATATTCGACGAAATAGAAATTTTGGATAATCTCTTCTTTTTCTTTCCACTCGGCGTCTTTGTCGATGTCTAACCGGAGGCTTGATTCGACGTCGCTCAGGTATTGGTTGGCCTTTTTGACGGAGGCGTTGTTGACGGTGACGGGGTAGCAAATCGAAAAATACATCAACGCCCAAATCCCAATTAGCATGAACACGTCGATCAAATGGGCCAAAAGGGCTTGGCCGATATGGACGTACTCGACGTCCCCGTTATAGAGAATATCGTTTTCCTCGCCTTTATTCTTCTTTTTCATCGTCATTTCCTTCTTCGCTTTCTTGGTTAGGCAAATGCTCGCGCCGGGTTTTCTCCGCCTCTTCCTTTTTCCGCTTGGCGTTGAAAAGCTCTTCCTCCACCGGACTATCGAACCAAAGGGAAGCTTCGGAATCGGCGACGACTGAGCCGAATAGGTAATCGTGGACTGACCGGTGTTTCTTGGTGAACATGCTCATGGTGTAGGTGATGAGCAGCAAAGCGCCGAAGCTCGCAATGCCGCCGACGAACTCGACGATGAAGCAAAAGAGGTTTCGGCCGATGAGTTTCCATTTGTTGTAGGTATAGCCCATATCGTCGAGGACGACGATTTTCATCGCCTTCTTCCCTAGCGATTGCCCGTCTCCTAAGCAGGTGGGGATGATCGCCATGAAAATCAAGCAGGAGCCGATGACGACCGGCAGGGCCATCAACAGGGCGAACTGCATGATCTTGGCGTTGGCTTTGTCGAGTTCTAGGTATTCCGGGCTGTCGGTGAGGGAGAGGAGGGCTTCGTTAAAGCGGTTGCAGACATATTCGAGGGCGGCGCCTTCCTTCCCGCCTTCGGCTAAAGTCACGGCATAGTGGCCTTTCTCATCATCAAAATAGAAGGAAGCGAGGTTGGAATCGGCTTTGCCGACCCCCAAAACCGCGGTCGGGAAGGACTCGGGGGTGTAATTGCTCGGCTGGCCGTAATCGGTGGCTAGTCTCGTCCAGTAGGCAAAAAGCGAATCGAGCATCGCGAATTCGTAGGTTTCCCCTTCGTAAGCGATCTTTTTCAAGGAAAGGTCGCCCAAGGTCTCGAAATTGGCCATCGACAAGGGGGAGATGGCTTCGCCTTCGTGATTGACGTAGAGCCCGGATTCGAGGGCGATTTCGTTTATCCGCTCAGTATTCGCGACATAGGAGTCGCGGTCGACCGCGAAGGGAACGACGCAAGGGAAGTAAATGAGGGCGGAAAGGGCGAGGACGCAGAGGATATCGATTAAAAAAGCGAACGCCCTTTTCCACATCCCGGCTAAAACGATGATTTTGGCGGTGGTGGGGGCTTTGACGGTGGCGCTATTTTCCATAACGTGATAAATATGCTCGCACGTACGCGATATATCAAGAAAAAGCCTCGGCAGAGGCAAGATAGTTGCGAAAGCCACGGAACACGATGTAAGCGATTTCATTTTATTCTTGAAAGCGCTTTCCTGTCAGTCCATAATAGCAACGCATAGGCAGGCGGATAACCTGCTCCGAGGTGGAATGAAGTGATCATCTCCGCCGAGGGGGAGTCTTAACGCGCGCCAAAATTAAGGAGAGCCAAAATGGCAGAAAAACTCGAAAAACTCGAAGTCAAAGAATCCGACCTCGTCCGCTCGGCGGCCGACATCAAGGAAGTGGAGGAGGACCATAAAGACGGGTTCGTCTCCCTCCGCCACATCGATAAGGTCTACGACAACAACGTCCAGGCCGTCTTCGACTTCAACCTCGATATCAAGAAACACGAATTCATCGTCTTCGTCGGCCCCTCGGGATGCGGCAAATCCACCACCCTCCGGATGGTCGCCGGCTTAGAGGACATCACCCGCGGCGAGCTCTACATCGACGGCGAGCTTTGCAACGACAAGCAGCCGAAAGACCGGAACATCGCCATGGTCTTCCAATCCTACGCCCTTTACCCCCATATGTCGGTTTACGACAACATGGCCTTCGGCCTTAAGATCGCCCACCTCCCGAAGGCGGAGATCGACAAGCGGGTCCATGACGCCGCGAGAATCCTCCAGATCGAGCAATATCTCGACCGGAAGCCGAAAGCCCTCTCCGGCGGCCAGCGTCAACGGGTCGCCCTCGGCCGGGCCATCGTCCGCAACGCCAAGGTCTTCTTGATGGACGAGCCTTTGTCCAACCTCGACGCCAAGCTCCGGGTCCAGATGCGGTCGGAGATCGTCAAGCTCCATCAAGCCCTGGGCGCGACCACCATCTACGTCACCCACGACCAGACCGAGGCCATGACCATGGCCAACCGGATCGTCGTCATGAAGCTCGGCCGGGTCCAGCAGATCGGGACCCCGAAGGAAATCTACAACAACCCGGCGAACCTCTTCGTCGCCGGCTTCATCGGCTCGCCGTCGATGAATTTCCTCAAGGCCAAGGTCAACAAGGGCAAGGTCAGCTTCGAAGGCGGGGTCACCATGACCTTGCCGGAAGCCCTTATCAAAGGGAAGAAGCTCCCGAATGACATCATCTTCGGCATCCGGCCGGAGGATATCCACGTCGCGACCGCCGACGACAAAGACGACAACGTCATCGAGGCCGAGGTCCGGGTCGCGGAGTTGCTCGGCTTCGAGTACTACCTCCACTGCGACTTCGGCGGCATCGACTTGGTCGCCAAATTCCCGGCGGACAAGGAAATCAAGCCCGGCGACAAAGTAAAGATGGCGATGCACTTAAAGAAGGCGAAATTCTTCGATCCGGAAACGGAAATCGCTCTTTAATCAAAACAGTCAGGGGTCGTCTTTATGACGGCCCCTTATTGTATCTATAGGGGCAAGGCGAACCATCGAGGCGGTTAATCCGGTCCTTCCTTTGCATAGCAAAAGATGGTTAGAAAGGCGCTTATGAAAGCGAGAAAACTATTAGCAGTGGCACTGCTCTCGGTTACTTTAACCGGCTGCGGCCCCGAAGGAAGCGGGTCTTCCTCCCCCTCGATTGAGGAACCGCCGGTCGTCACCGATCCCGATGCCACTGGTACCGAATCCCCCGATTCATCGGCAACGGGGGTCGACGTCAAAGATTGGGACGGGATCATCCGCGTCTACTACAAATACGACGGTGACATCACCGACAAGGCCATTTACGTTTGGGGCGATACCAGCGATGGCGTTGAGTATGCCTTCGACGGAGTCGAAGAAGGCTATGGCCCATACAAGGACTTCGATTGCAATGAAGGGATCCTCAAAGGCGACGTCACCGACAAATTCAAATTCATCATCAAGAACCCCGGAACCTGGGATGGCCAAAGCCAGGACACCGTAATCGCTTTATCCTCCATCGCCAGCGGCGGGGAGATCAAAGACGGTCGGCGGTGGCTTTATATCTGGGCTATCGACGGGGAAGGCAATGCGATTGAAGGTTATCCTTCTAAGACCGAGGCCTTGGGCGATAATTTGACCACCGTCTCCCTTAATCCCGATTGGGAATCAATCGATGTTTCGGGTACCGCCTCTTTTGATCGGATCGTGGTCTATGGCTATTCACCCGAATACCGGACCCTTTCGGTCCCCGAACAGTATCAGCGGCGCGACGAATGCATCTATTACGATTCCGACGAGGTTTTGGGCACCGAAGGCATCACTGACCCCTCAACCACCATCAACATTAAGATCGGCAAAGATAAGTTCGACCCCCAAACCACCTACGAGATCAATGCCTATTTCGATTCCAATACCGAAAGGCTGAGAAGAGGCTACGCCAATTGCTACCGGATCTACGATACCCAGCAGTTCATCGACGGCTATACCTACGACGGCCATGACCTCGGCGTCACCTACGAAGACGGGAAAACCACCTTCAAGGTCTGGGCCCCGACTTCGACCGAGGTCGGCGTCTACATTTACGATTACGGCACCCCCCGGAGCCTGCTTGGCTATAAAGAGGACGAGGGGAACGAAGCCGCCCATGACGCTTGGGATCTTTATCGATTGAAGAACCTCGGCCAAGGGGTGTGGGGCGTCACCGTTGAGGACAAAGACCTCAAGGGCAAGTTCTACCAATTCGCCCTTAACTACAATGGCGTCAACAATCTGTCAATCGATCCTTACGCCAAAGCCAGTGGTGCCAACGGGATTCGCGGCGCCATCATCGACTTCGACGAGACCGATCCCGAGGGTTGGGACCAAGTCAGCTTCGAGGACATTTCCTCTCCGACGGAACTGACGGTTTATGAAGCCCACGTTCGGGATTTGACCGCCGACAAGACCTGGATCAGCCATGATCCGAGCGTCAAAAACGGCACCTATCGGGCTTTCGTTGAACCCGGGACCACCTATAATGGGGTCACCACCGGCTTCGACCACCTAAAAGAACTCGGCATCAACGCTATACAATTGCTCCCGGTTTTCGACCAAGACAATGATGAACGGTCCTACTGGGAATTAAAGAGCGACAATACCCTCGAATACCATACCCCTGACTACAACTGGGGCTATAATCCGCAGAACTACAACGTTCCGGAAGGATCATACGCTTCTGACCCGGCCGACCCGATCTCCCGGATCAAGGATCTGAAGTATTTGATCATGGAACTTTCCAAGGTCGGGATTCGGACTATCATGGACGTCGTCTACAACCACGTCTCGACCGTCGCGACCCATCCGTTCCAGATTTTCGCTCCCCGTTATTATTTCCGCTACACCGACGACGGCTACCTGGTCAACGACACCGGGGTCAACAACACCGTCAACACCGACCGGATCATGGCCTCGCGCTTCGTCGTCGACTCGGTCGATTGGTGGGCGAAAGAATACAAGATGATGGGGTTCCGCTTCGACTTGATGGGCGTCCTTGACACCGGCACCATGCGCAACGTCAAAGACAGCCTATATGATCTCAATCCCGACATCGTCGTCTACGGCGAAGGTTGGACCGGCGGCTCCTCTTCATCCTCCTCCCCGGCGGATATTGGCAACGTCTACGCCAAACTCCAAGATAATGGCAAAGGCACCGTCGGCGTCTTCAACGACTGCGTCCGCGACGGAATGAAGGGCAACACCACCTATTCTGACGTCACCCCGCAGGGCGGGAACTTCCTGGATTCCTATACCCCGAGCGAGGATAAGCTCTGGAATTCGGCCACGATGTACCTCGGGGAGAACCGTTCCCGCAAGACCGGCGGCCTTTCAACCCCGCCGGAGATGAGTGTCAATTACCTCTCCTGCCATGACAACTACACCCTTTACGATCAGCTAAACTATCTCCTCCATGGACAAATGAACGCCGGCAAGGACCATATGGACGCCATCGAGGCGACCATCGGCTCGACCGCGACCTTGCTCGCCAGCGAAGGCATCGCCTTCATCCATGGCGGGGAAGAGATCTTCCGGACTAAACTCATGCATAGCGACGATCCGCAGTTCGAGGATTTCGTCGCCGCCTATGGCGAGCAAAGCAATAGCACCAGCACCTGGATCGCCGGCGATGGGGTCGAGATCGACGAGGATACCTGGCTCGTCCGCAACTCCTACACGTGGGGGGATGAAGTCAACGCCTACCATTGGGACCGGAAAGCCAAGTTCTATGACGAATACCTCCGTTACGTCGAGGCCATCAAAATGCGGAACGACCTGATCGATTCCGGCTACCTTGGGAGAGGGAACGCCGCCATCGAATCCGGCGACATGTCCCCTTTCATCGGCAATGTCGCCAATGCCGCCTATATCGGGGCCCAGATGAAGTCCCCGGCTGGCAAGAAGTTAGTGGCTTTGCAAGCTGGGCGGAGCTTAGGGATGGTGAACGTCGGCCTCCCAACTGGGGCGACGCCGGGCACCTACAAGGTCGTCTATTCCTCGGCCGCCGAACGGACCGGGGCCACGGTCAATTTCCAGACCAGCTTGACCCTTGAGCCTTTTGAATGCCTGATTCTCGAATACATGGAGTAGGGAAATATGAACAAAATCATCGCATTATTGTTGCCTTTGTCCCTTTTGGGGGCTAGCTGCAGCCATGAACCGGCCGTCTGGCGGATCGAATTCGAGAGCAACGGGGGAACACCCGTCGCCTCGATCAAAGTCAATGACGGGGAAAAGGCCAGCCAACCGGCTGACCCGACCAAAGATGGAGCCAGTTTTGATGGCTGGTACGTCGACTCGGCTTTGACCACCGAGTTCGATTGGGATGAACCGGTCACCGCCTCCTGGAAGCTTTATGCCGGCTGGGACAGCGAAGCCGATATTCCCGACGACGGTTCCTCCTCCTCATCGAGTGAGGAAGATACCTCCTTTACCGTCTATTTCCGCGACGCCTCCTGGTGGAATAAAGACGAGGCGGCCACTTCCATCTCCTTCAACGGGGAGGAAGGGCTTGGGGAGCGGATGGAGCACCTCCGTTTCTGCCCGACGGAGAATACCTCGGTTGGGTATAACTACTGGTCTTACGAAATCGAGGACGTCAGTCAAATTGAGACCATCACTTTCCATCGGGTCAATGGCGACGCTAGTCAGTATTGGGGCGCCGCGACTGTGGAGATTGACTTCGACAGCAAGGGGACCAACAACCTTTACGATATCAAAGACACCACCGAAACCTGGTCCGAGAGCGGCGATTTCGTCAGCGGCACTTGGGCGGTCTACGACCCCAACGACGTCGGCAACCCCGACGCCGAGGCCCCGGAGCAAGAAGGGGCGGGGGCTTATATCGTCGGCACCGGTTCTTTCGTCGATGGCCAAGCCTGGGAGGAAAGTTCCGGTATTGAGCTCTCGGTCAACCCTTCCAACGACCAAGAGTACATGGCCCTCGACGTCAGCTTAGCGGTGGGCGATAAACTTCAAATCAAGAATGGGGAAACCTATTGCGGCTATTCGGGAATCGAGGCCACTTGTCCCCTAAAAGGGACCAATTTCGAAGCCGACGCCGATGGGAACATCGTCGTCAAGACCGCCGGCGCTTATGACTTTTACTACAAAGTCCCTTCCAACACCCTTTGGATCAGCCTTTAAGGAGCGAGTATGAAGAAAACATCGTTTATATTGCTGGGCTTAACAGGTGGCTTATTGCTGCTTGGCTGCGGCCCGGTTGACGCCGACACCTCGTCGGATTCGGGAGAATCGACGCCTGAGGAATCTTTGACTCCGCCTGATATCCCCGTGACCAGCGATCCGATCGATCTGGCCGGGAAGCAAATCATCCAATTCGAGACCGACGGGGGATCGGAAGTAGCCGACCTCATCGTCGAGACCGGAGCCGTCGCCACTAAACCGGCTGATCCGACGAAGGACGGCTTCACCTTCTCCGGCTGGTACACCGAGAAGGAACTGAAGACCCAATTCGATTGGTCGAAAGCCATCACGTCCGACTGGACCCTGTTCGCCAAATGGGTCGACGAGGATTACGTCGCCCCCGATCCCGAGCCGGCGACCATCTATTTCCGCGACGCCTCCTGGTGGAGCGCCTCCGATGCCTTGGCCTACGCCAAACTTGGCAACGACGAGGAATCCGATTACGGGGCGGCGATGGAGAAGGTCCGTTTCTGCAACGACCAATACCAGGGAGTCGGCTATAACTATTGGAAGATCGATATCCCCGATGTCAACGTCGCCGAGACCATCACCTTCTTCCGGATGGGGCAAGACAACGGCATCACTGCCTATTGGAATGCTTATACCGTTACCGTCGATCTCGCTGAACGGGGCGAGAGCAACCTTTACGACATCAAAGCCAGTACCGAAAGCTGGGGCCAGGCCGTCTCCGGCACCTGGGGAACCTACGATCCAAACGATAAAGGGAACGAAGACGCCCCAGAGCCGCCAGCCGAGCTCGATTATGGCAATTACCTCGCCGGTTCGTTCAACAATTGGGCCCCGACCAAAGGGTACAAATTCGCCGAGGACAACGGGGTCTATACTCTTTCGAACATCAAGCTGAACATCGGCGATGAGTTCAAGATCCACGATACCCGGGGCGACGGCAACACTTGGCTTGGCTATGACAAACTAAGCGACGAATGCGCCCTCAAAGGGAAGGATCTGGTTGGGGTCGGCGACGGCAACATCATCGTCGAGGCCATCGGGACCTATAGTTTCACCTTGGTCAATGGGACCATCGACGCGACCTTCGTCCCGGCCGAACTACCGACCTATGTCCTCTGTAGCGGCGAGCAATCGGTCGAAATGACCTATACCAAAAACGGGGCCGAAGCCGGGATTAGTTTAGCCGCGGACGCTGAGTTCATCGTTAAAAACACCGACGACAATACCGCTTTAGGTTATTCTGATTTGGCCGCAACCTACGATTTCGTCAGCGAAGGGACCGACAATGCCATTAAGCTGAATAAGGCTGGCTATGTCAAAGTCATCGTCAATAACGGAAAACTCTCCCTCACCTATTACGAAGAGGAACCCTTAACCATCTATTTCATCGACGCGACCTGGTGGAATAAGGACACCGCCGCCGTCTCGATCAGCTTCGACGAGGAAGCGGGGCTCGGCCAATTGATGGAGAAGCATTATCATGATGGGGTCACCAACCTCTGGTCCTTTGAGATCATCGATCCGAGCGAAGTCAGCACCGTGACCTTCCACCGGGTCAATGGCGATCTGACCGCCGATTGGGGTGCCGCCACAGAGCCGATCGCCTTAGCCGACCGGGGCGAGCATAACGTCTATGACATTTCCGGCTCCACCGAAGCCTGGACGGGCAATGGCAATTATGCCGTTGGCGTCTGGACGACGCTTACTGGGACTCCGGAAGACCCGGATGACGGCGAGGAGGATCCAGCCCCCGATTATACCTACTACCTAATCGGCGAGGGCTCATTCCTAACCGGAGAAGCGGCCTGGGCCACCGATAGCGCCATTTCCTTCGAGCCTCATACCGACAACGAGGTCAAATTGCTTGGCATCGAATTGGCCGTAGGCGACGTTTTCAAGATCCACCAGCCGGGGAACAACGTTTGGGCCGGCTATTCGGAACTCAAAGACGGGCAAGGCTCGGCTAAGGGGAATTTCGAAGCCGGCGATGACGATAATATCGTCGTCAAAACCGCCGGAACCTACGATTTCTACTTCGATTTCACCGCGGTTGGCACTGAAGGCCATTCTATTTGGGTCGCGACATCGACGCCGGAGGCTGACTTATGAAAAAGCTTCCCTTGGCTTTGGCTGGGGTGGCGGTCTTAACCTTGGCCACCGCCTGCGACAAGCATAACCCGGAAGGGACTTATGACCCGACCGCCGTCGATACCCGGGCGACTTATACGGTTTACCTGAACCCGGGCGAAGGGTATATCGCCACCAAGACCATCAAGGTCAAAGGGGGCGATAAGCTTGCGGCCCCGACCGTCGATCCCTCGTTATCCGGCCATTCCTTCGTCGAATGGTGCTCGGAATACGATTCGAGCAAGAAGATGGGCAAGGAAGGGACTGGGGTCAGTTTCCCTTTGACCATCACCGATAACCTTGTTTTATATGCCCGCTACGCCACCCAAAGCACTCCGGTCCATACTGAGGAAGAGAAAGACGCTTATATGGCCGATTTGGCTAAGAGCGGTGAGGATAATCATTTCTATCTCCATTACTACCGTTACGGCAACTCCCCAACTTACTATGCCGATTGGGACGTCTGGGCTTGGCCTTACCAGCCAAAAGCCGGGGAAGGCCATAAGTTCGATTTCGTCGGCAAGGAATCGGGTCGAGCTGAGGTCGACGATTTCGGCGGGGCCTATATTGACATCGACTTAAGCGCCACCTACGAATCGGGTTGGGACAATGCCAACAAGGAATTCGACACCATCCCGATGAGCTTCGCCGGCTCCACCGCGATCGGGCTCCAGATCGTCAAGACCAGCACCCGGGACGCCCCCGACAGCGAGTTCTGGACCAACGATGGGAGCGATTTCTTCGTCACCCTGTCCAACTATGCTTTGCCGCTAGAAAACGGCGGGACCGCCTACCACGCCTTCGTCGTCCAAGACCAGGTTCAGCGATCCTTGTCCAACCGGCCCGTCACGGTCGAGGGTTCGCCCTTCGACGATGACGACGGGACCAACGTCACCTATGGCGACTCCCGTTATGACGACGTCGACTGGGACGCCGAGCATAAGGACATGGCGACCGCGCCGGCATTCGAGGACGTCGGGGTCGGTTATCAGATCATGGTCTCCTCCTTCGCCGATTCCGATGGCGATGGTTTCGGCGATATCTATGGCATCGAGCAGAAACTCGATTACCTTGATGACCTCGGGGTCAAGGCCTTATGGCTCACCCCGATCCAGTTAAGCGGCTCCTACCATGGCTACGACATCTCCGATTACTCGAAGGTCGACCCGAAGTTCGGCTCGAAGGAATCGCCGTCCGCCAAAGCCAACAACGGGGTCGTGAGTGAGGAAACGGCGATGGCCGATTACCTCTCGCTTATCGCGAAGGCCCACGCGAAGGGAATGAAGGTGGTGATGGACTTAGTCCTCAACCATACCTCGACCGCCAACAACTGGTTCATCGAATCGGCCAACCTCAACCCCGATTACCGCGGCTATTACCAATGGGGCAACCACGAAGTCGACGGCGACCACATCAACCAAGACAACTACTGGTACCCCTATGGCGACCACGCCTATTCCTTCTACGCCAAGTTCGGCTCCGGCATGCCCGAGCTCAACTATTCCTACCAAGCGACCCGCGACGCGGTCATCGACATGAGCAAGCGCTGGTGCGAGCTCGGGGTCGACGGGTTCCGCCTCGACGCGGTCAAGCACATCTACATGACCGACGAGGTATCCTCGACCGACGGCGACACCTTGATTTACGACGTGACCGCCGAAGGGGAGAACTATTCCTCCGACCTTTCCAAGAACCTCGAGTTCTTCGACGACCTCAACGAGGCCATCAAGTCCGAATACCCCAACGCCTTCTTCGTCGGGGAGAACTTCGACGGCCACGCCTACCACGTCGCCCCCTATTACCAGTCCTTCGACTCGATGTTCGACTTCTATTCCTACTTCAACCTCACCTCGGCCGCGGCGACCGGGCTTAAAAACACCAATAACGCCTTCGGGACCGCCAAAGCCTTCCTGACCAACTCCTCCCGGTATAGCGCTTCCTCCGACTCGAGCACCCGCAACGGCTCCCGGAACGGGGAAGACGGCCTCCTCGACAAGGCCTACGACAACGATTGGAACTTCATCGACGTCTATCAGGTCTACGACGAATACCGGGGCGACGCCTCCTTGCCGGGGCTATTCACCTCGAACCACGACATCGCCCGGGTCATCAATCGGGTCGCCGGGACCGGCGATGGCTCGGGGATCCAAGCCCAGGGCAACGTCGATGCCAACAGCTACGCCAAGATGCTCACTTCCTCCAACCTCGTCAAGATTGCTGAACTCATGTTCCCCGGCTTGACCTGGATCTATTACGGCGATGAGCTCGGGATGGCCGGCAACTTCCCCGACGGCGTCCATGACGGATCCGATTACTGCGACCTTTACTACCGCCAGCCGATGAAATGGTCACAAGGCCAAGAAGTCGGCGACGGCAGCTTGGCCACCGAATACGGCGTCACCGGGTCGGGCATGACCGTCAAACTCGATGATTTCAACGCCTCGGCCACCGTCGTCGCGGCCGATACCCAGCAAGCGGACCCCGATTCGACCTTCGCGGCGATGAAGGAATTCATCGGGCTGAAGACCAGCGAGCCAGCTCTCCGGACGGGGTCGATGGCCTACGCCGACTTCGTCGCCTCAGGTTTAGCCGATAACGTCTTGACCTTCACCCGAACGTTGGGAGGGACGACGATCAAAGTCGCCATCAACTTCAACGATGCCGGGGTCGGAGCGAAAGGGCTCGAGGGCGAGGTCCTTGCCTCCTATAACGGGGCGAGCCAAACCTCCTTGCCGGCCTTATCGGCCATCGTCGTCAAAGCTTAATAGGCTTCAAGCCCAAGGATTCCGCTTCCTTGGGCTTTTTCTCTACTTTTCCTAGCCTAGGCGATATAATGGCCGGGCTATGAAGCTTTCCGTCATTATCCCCATCAAAAATCAGACTTCCTTGCTGCTTGATAACCTGCAAGCGAAGATCATCCCCTATTTCGATTCGCTTCCGAACCTGACCTATGACGTCTTGATCGTCCCCAATGGCTCAAGCGAGGCGGAGCAAGCGGCTTTAGAATCCGGGCTTAAGTCCTGTCCGGCTCAAGTCAAAATGCTGCCTTTCACTAAACAAGGGGCGAAGGGACGGGCGGTCAAGCGCGGTATCGAATATAGCGATTCCGACTATGTCCTCTTCTTCGACGCCGACCTCGCGACCGATTTAAGCGCTTTTTCCGCGATTTACCCGATCATTCAGGAGTATGACGCCTTCATCGGCGACCGGGATATGAAAGGCTCGGTTCAGAACAAACGGCCCTTCATTCGGAGACTTGGCCATTTCGGCTCGAAGGTGCTGGTCAAACTCCGTTTCCATCTCAAAGGGGTCGATGATACCCAATGCGGGTTCAAGTGCTTCAAGACCAAAGTCGCCAAGTTGATGGTTAAGCATCAGATCGTCGACGGGTTCGCCTTCGACGTCGAGTTTTGCTATTTCCTTTCCCTCAACGGCTTCAAGATCAAGCGGATCCCGGTCCGCTGGTTCAATAACGAGGCGGCGAGCTCGGTCTCCTTCGCCTCGGCCAGCAAGCAGTTCTGGGCCGACTTAGGGCGGATAAAGAAAAACAAGAATAATTACTTCCTTAGTCCGGAAGAGAAGGAGGGGTTATGCTGATCGATCGCGCGGTCATCGAGGTAAGGTCCGGCAAAGGCGGGGATGGGGCCATCTCCTTCTTGCAGGAAAAGAACATGCCCAAAGGCGGCCCCGATGGTGGTAATGGGGGACGGGGCGGCTCGGTCATCATCAAGGCCGATTCGACCGTCAATACCCTTTTGGCTTACCGCCATTCGAAGGTCATCGAGGCCAAAGACGGGGGCAAAGGCGACAAGAAGCTCCGGTTCGGGGCCAGCCAGCCCGACGTCTATGCCTACGTCCCCTGCGGGACGATGATCGAGGATGAGGCGACCGGCAAGGTCTTAGCCGACCTCGTCAATGACGGCGACGAATATCTCGCGGCCAAAGGCGGAAGAGGGGGGCGGGGCAACGCCTGCTTCAAATCCAGCCGCCTTCGGATCCCCCGAATCGCCGAGAACGGCCATCCGGGCGAACGGAAAAGACTGGTCTTGGAATTGAAATTGCTCGCCGACGTCGGTTTGATTGGCTTCCCATCCGTTGGCAAAAGCACCTTGCTTAACTTGCTTTCAAGGGCCAACGCCGAAACCGCCGATTACCCTTTCACTACTTTAGTCCCGAATTTAGGAGTGGCGACCTTGCCGGACCGTTCGGCCCAGTTCGTGGTCGCCGATATGCCGGGGCTGATCGAGGGGGCGAGCCAGGGCAAAGGGCTTGGCTTCGCTTTCTTACGCCATATTGAGCGATGCCGGGTCTTGGTCCATTTGGTGGCCATGGATGGGGAACGGGATCCTTACGAAGCCTATTTGGCCATTCGGAAAGAACTATCCGAATACGGGGCGGGCCTCGAGAACCGACCCGAGCTCATCGTCGCCTCGAAGATGGACGAAGAAGGGGCGGAAGAACGCAAGAAGCGTTTCGATGAGCAGACCGGGATCACCTCGATTGGGCTATCGGCCTATACCGAGGAAGGGGTCAAGGAATTGCTCTATAAAGCCTACGATTTGCTAAGGAAAACCCCGCAATACCCGCTTTATTCGAAAGAAGACGAAGTGGTCTACGACGCCACCAAAACCGAGCAAAAGCCCTTTATCATCACCCATCCAAGCGCCCACCTCTTCATCATTGATGGCGAGAAGGTGATGGAGCGATACAACCTCATCAACCTCTCGACCGACCAAGGGGTGTCGCAATTGCTTTCTTATCTCACCTCGATCGGGGTCGACGAGGAACTTAAGCAAAAAGGCGCGACCGACGGGGATGAGGTCCGGATCGGCGAATTCGTCTTCGAATACGTATCCTGAACGCATTCATTTGGGGTAAAATATCTTTATGGAAGGAAAGAACGGATTCGTCGACGTCGCCTTGCCTCTTATCGGGGCGGGCTTAGGTCTGCTCTTCGTCCTCCTCGCATTCCTGCTTTGAGTTATGATCTATTCTTTAAACGGCAAAATAGTCGATGTTTCGGCTAATTCCATCGCCCTAAGCTTAGGCGATATCGCTTTTGAGCTTTTGGTCGCTAGGCCAAGCGAATATTCCTTGGGGCAAGAGGCTTTCCTCTATGTCCATGAGGTCATCACCCAGGACGACCATTATCTAGCCGGCTTCGCCTCGAAATTGGAGAAAGAGGCGTTCTTATCATTGCTTTCGGTCAAAGGGATCGGCCCCAAGACCGCCCTGTCGGCTTTGTCGCAGACCAACGCCGAGGACTTATTCAAAGCCATTTCCTCCAATAACACCGCTTATCTAAAGAAACTGCCCGGCATCGGCCCGAAAGCCGCCGCCCAGATCATCCTTGACCTCCAAGGGAAATTGGTCACCGGGGGCTCCGGACCCGATTCCGCCCTCTATGATGACGTCAAGTTGGCCCTTAAGGGGCTCGGGTTCAAATCCAAGGAAATCGATGACGCCTTGGCCTCGATCAATGAGCCGGGGCTCGATCAAGGCGAAGTACTGCGCCTGGCCTTGCAGAAACTGAGGAAACGCTGATGGGACGGATCAACGACCCCCACAAGGAAAAGGGCGAAGACGCCTCGGAGTTAAGCCTCCGCCCCCAATGGCTCCAGGATTACGTCGGGCAAAGCGAACTTAAGCAGCGGCTTTCGGTGTTCATCAAGGCCGCCAAAGCCCGCAAGGAAACGCTTGACCATACCTTGCTTTATGGCCCACCGGGCTTAGGGAAAACCACCTTAGCCTACGTCATCGCCAACGAGATGGGTGGGAAGATCAAATTGGTCAATGGGCCGGCCATCGAGCGGCCAGGCGATTTGGCCGCCATCCTCTCGGAAATAGAAGCCGGCGACGTCCTCTTCATCGATGAGATCCACCGCCTCCCTCGGGCGGTCGAGGAAGTGCTTTACGGGGCGATGGAGGATTTCAACCTCTCGATCGTCGTCGGGCAGGCTGGGGGAAGCAAAGTCATCTCGATGCCTTTGCCGCCTTTTACTTTAGTCGGGGCCACCACCCGAAGCGGCGGTCTCTCGGCTCCTTTACGGGCTCGGTTCGGCATCGCCGAGAAGATCGATTTCTATTCCCCCGAGGAATTAGGCGAGATCATCAAGCGGACCTCCAAGGTCTTGAATATGCCGATTGATCCGAAGGCCACGAAGTTGTTGGCCTCAAGATCCCGGGGAACGCCTCGGATCGCCAACCGACTCTACCGTCGGGTCCGCGACTATGCGACGGTTGAAGGAAAAGACGAAATCGGGGTCGAGGACGCGAAGAAGGCCCTTGACGCCCTCCATATCGACGATATCGGTTTAGACGAGGTCGACACCAAATATCTTCGGACCATCATTGAGAGATTCAAAGGCGGCCCGGTCGGGCTAGAAGCCATTGCCGCCTCAATTGGGGAGGAAGTGGCGAATCTTGAGGATGTCTGCGAGCCTTACCTTTTGATGTCGGGGCTTATCAATCGGACCCCGCGGGGGAGGGTGGCAACCGAAAAGGCCTACGCCCATTTGCATATCACCCATCAGGTGCTGCTGTTTTAAATCCGTTCTTTTGCTTATTGCAACGTTTTTGCCGATAACCGGCGTTTTTGGGTCTTTGCTTCGGAATTCTTTTTTCGATCTCATCGCAAACAAAGAGGCCGATTAATATCTTAACCAGTGCTGGGGCGAGCCTGACCTTTGACTCCCAAGGCTTTCGGCCGTACCGAAGCCTAAAGAAAATCAGTTTTGACCGGCGTTTTGCCTCTATTAAGCCAATTCAAAATGTCCTTGATGGGGCAAAGCGACGATAGTATGCTTTACTTCGTCAGATTGAATTATTTATAATTCATCGCTGAATCGAAAGGAAACAACATGCGCCGATATATATCCTACATCATCCTCTGCGCCGCCGCCCTTATCGGCGTCGGGGCCGCCACCGCGCCGGTGATCGAGAACCTGAACCCCGATTTGGCTTATGCCGACGGACGCACGCTTTACTTCAAAGCCTCCCATTACGTCGAAGGGAGCTTAGACGGCAACTACTCCGATTTCCTTGATTCGACCGATCTCGATGCCTCCGGCAACCCGGTCATCGAAGAATTGGCCGACGAGGTCTCCTCCCGTCTCGACAACTGGGGCATGAGCGAGTACGAGGTCAAGTCCGAAGGCTACGACACCATCGCCGTTTCCTTACGGGCCGCCGATGACTCGGAAACCCAATACACCTATTTGCAGCAATACCTCGCCTTCTCTGGTGGGGACTATGCCTTAGGCGCTTCCGACACCACCCATGACGACTATCCGGACGCCGACGTCCTCGATGATCTGATCGACGGGCAAGAAGCTAGGATCGAGAACATCGACATGGGGCAATACAAGGTCCCGGTCGTCGTCGTTCCCCTTCAAGAAGGCGATGAATACAAAGAGGCCTTCCTCAACTTAATCGATTACTGCGTCGATAACACCACTGAGGATACGACCGATGAGGAAACCGGGGAGACCACCCCTGGGACCACGACCCTGTTGGTCGTCTGGGCTAACCGGCAAGAAGGCGATGAATACTCTCTTTCTGAATCGGATGCCAACGTCGCCTCCCGGATTCTCACCGTCGAATCGGCGGTGGGCGACAACGCCGTCTGGTACGCCGAATCCGACGAAGACCAGGAAAACCCGCAATTGCAATTAATCCCGGCTTCAAGCGCCATCACCGATGGCAACTACAACCCGGAGATGACCAAAGAGGCCTATGAAGCCGCCGTCTTCCTCCGGAACATGGTCAACGCCTCCTCCTATGGCGATTACCGCCTCTCCTATACTTATTCCGAACCGATCAAAGCCACCGTCGAATCGCTGGTGACCCTTGGCGACTACGCCATCACCCCGGCCTTCGGGCGGACTCTTATCTGCGTCTTGATCAGCTTCGCCGTCTTGGCCATCATCTTGGCTTTGTTCGATCGGATCTTCGCTTTGACCCATCTCTCGACCATGGCCTTGACCGTCTTCGCCAGCCTAGCGACCTTCATGGCCTTCGGGAGCCAGTTCAACATCGCCGCCTTGCTTGGCCTCGCCTTAGTCACCGGCATCTCCTTATTCGGCTCCGTCTTCTATTCCTCGCGGATGAAGGATGAGCTCTACAAAGGCCGGACCTTGAAGAAAGCCAATCAGGAAGCGGCGAAAAAGAGCTTCTGGCCGACTGTCGACGCTGGTATCGTCTCGATCATCCTTGGCATCTTCGTCTATTTCTTCGCTGGCGATTTGGCCTCGAAAGCCGGCATCGTCTTGGTCTTCGGCGGTTTCTTCGCCACCTTGGCCAACCTTATCTTCACCCGGATCTCCGCCTGGTTATTGGGCACCGATTCCTATATGCAGGCCGCCTTCCCCAAGCAGCTGCATGTTGATGCCAACAAGCTCCCGGATGTCTTAAAAGAGGAGAAGCAATCGTATTTCGGCCCCTTCGCCAACCACGACTTCTCCAAAGGCAAATGGTACGTCACCGGTTTATCGATCCTCTTCGTCTTAGCCGGCATCGGCACGATGCTCGGCTTCGGGATCGCCGATTCCGGCAATATCTACAATGACGCCGCCTATCGGCAGGAAGCGACCGTCCTCCATCTGGACGTCCGCAGCGACGACGCCGATTCCATCACCGTTGACGCCCTCTCGGGCTTAGACACCATCCGGGGCGAGGATGCCAACGGCAATCCGAACTTATTGTCCGCGATTAAGATCGATGACCAGGTCTTAGACGACATCGTCTCCGACGCCTACCTCTCCGAATCCCCGAAAGCGGTCTACGAAACCGCCGACGCTGGGGAAGGAAGAACCTATTATTGGTATTACTACGAGATCCGGCTCAGCAAATACTTCCCCTTATTGGAAGACAATGGGGCCGATGCCACCTATTCGGTTTCCTTCGCCGAAGGGCTTGATGAGGAGGGCAACGTCATCTGGGGCGCCCCGCAGACCTTAAGCCTCAATGACGCGGTCACCACTTATATTTCCTCCGAATTGGTCGCCGAAGAGAATTTCTATTCAGTCTCTTTCGCCACCGCCGTCCCGACCGTTTCCCAGCCCGATATCGGCGTCTTCTCCTTAGGCTTGGGCTTAGGGATATTGGTCGCCGGGGTTTATACTGTCCTCCGTTATCGGCCGTCCCGCGGCTTGACCGCCATGGTTCTTTCGGCCGTCACCGCCTATATCTCCCTCGCCTTCTTCGTCTTCACCCGCATGAGCGTCACGCCGCTCGTCGCCCTCGGGTCGCTTGGCTCGGCCTTAGTCGTCTATCTCCTCTTCCTCTTCTTAGGGCAGAGTGAGAAAGATCTAGCCGCCGCTAGCCACGACAAGACCTTAACGGTGGTCGAGATACGGCGGGATGCGGCTAATAAAGCCGCTTCGAGGCAAGCCGGCTCGATCTTCTTGATCGCCTTGTCGTTAGCCTACGTCGCCCTCATCTTCTTCGCCTTCGGGCCGACCGCCTTCGCTTATCCTTACCTGAACTTCCTCCTTGGCATCTTCTTCGCCATCGCCTTGCTCTTATGCGTCTATCCGTTATTGGAGATGGCCTTGGTCAGCCTATTTGCCAAAATCAAGATCAAGCCGCGGAGCAAAAAGAAGAAGAAAGTCGGCGGTCAGCTGCTTAAGAAGAAAGGGAATGAGCCGGAAGAGGCGATCTTCATCGGCATCAACGACTGATGGAAGCGCTGTTATCGCGGCTGCTTGACCATTATTCGCTTACTGAGGAGGGCTATGCGGCCTTAAAGGCTGAGCCCTCCTTTTCTTCCTTGCCAACGCTTAATGGCTCAATCGCCGCCCTCGAGGCTAAATCGGCCATCGCCCATGCCATTTCGAGTCAAGAGAAGATACTCATTTACGGCGATTATGACTGCGATGGCATCATGGCGACCTCGATCATGGTCCGGAGCTTGACCGCTTTAGGGGCTAAGCCGGCTTATTTCATCCCCTCCCGTTATAAGGACGGGTATGGGCTCAACATGGATAACGCCAAGCGGATCGCCGAGAAAGGCTATGGCTTGTTGATCCTCGTCGATAACGGGGTCTCCTGCCTTGAGCCGGTCGCCTATCTATTGGAAAAAGGGGTCAAGACCATCATCATCGACCATCATGACCTCCCGGCCAGCCTTCCCCCTTCGGTGGCCTTGATCCATGATCAATTGCTTGGCTTTGACCATAAATGCTCGGCCGGGGCCTTAAGTTTCTGTTTCTCTCGCCTTCTGTTGGGATTAGATGATAAGGAAAACGCCATCATGGGGGCGATTTCGATCTTAAGCGACCTAATGCCGATGCAAGGGGCCAACCGGACCTTGGTCGCCTTAGCCTTGCGGTTATTCCGGGCTGGCTATGGCCAGGCGTTCCTTCCTTTACTGGAAGGGGAGATCATCGACGAGCGGACTTTGTCCTTAAAAGCCAATTCGAAGATCAACGCCGTCGGCCGGGTCCGGGTCGACCATGCCGCGGCGATGCTGGTCGGCTATTTCTCCTTGACCGAAAAAGAGAAAAGCAAGCCCTTGCTGCTGATGAATGAATGCCAATTGACCCGGCGTTCCTTAACCAAGGAAGGGGAAGAGAAACTCAAGCTCACCGAAAATGAGCATGGCGCCTTCGGGGTCTCCTCGATCCTGGAGGGCTTATCGGGCTTATTGGCCAACCGGGTGATGGAGAAAGAGGGCAAGATGACCTTAATCGCTTGCCCCTCGCATGCCAAACCCGGGACCTACGTCGCCTCGATCCGCGGCCAGGCCGACTTTGATTCCCATTCGGCCATCGATCCGTTGAAGGAGAGGCTGCTCTCCTATGGCGGGCACCGTTACGCCGCCGGGATCAGCTTCAAGGAAAATGACTTAGGGCTGGTCAAGGATACATTCCTTGGCTATTGCCGGACCTTAAACGGGAAAGCCGAGCCGAGCCCGGCCATCCCCTTAAGCCTTTCGGAGATTAATATGGATAGCTATCGGCTGCTCCGGAGCTTCGGCCCCTTTGGGGTCGATTGGGCGGCCCCGGAATTCGAAGTCACCGTCGAAGGCTCGGCTTTGCTCTATACCCCAAAAGGCTATTTACGGACCCCGCTAACTAATTCGACCCGCCTTTTCTCCTTCAATATCAAAGAAGGGATGGTGGAAAAAGGGAAAAAGGCTAAGATTAAGGGACGGCTCTCGCTAAGCCGTTTCCAAGGCCAGGTCAGTCTCGATTTCCTAGCCGAAAGCTTTACCCAGGAGGAATAGGTTATGCCCGAAGAGAAGAAACTCGTCCCCAATGGGGGCTATCCGATGCATACCTTCGATGACGTGAAGGGGCTTTATTGCACCTACATCACCAACCCCGACGACCGGAAGATGATCGAAGACGCCTATGCTTTCGCCTGTAAGAAGCACGAGGGGCAATTCCGGAAGTCGGGCGAGCCTTATATCCATCACCCGATCGAGGTTGCCTATATCCTCGCTTCCCTCCAATCGGGCCCGGCGACCATCGCCTCCGGCCTCCTCCATGACGTGGTCGAGGATACCGATGCCACGATTGAAGACATCGAGCGGATGTTCGGGGAGGATGTGGCCAAGATCGTCGATTCGTTGACCAAGATCCAACGGATGAAGCTCTCGCGGATGACGGCGGCCGACTTCGAGGCCGAGGACCACCGGAAGATCTTTCTCGGGATGGCCCGCGACGTCCGGGTCATCATCGTCAAATTAGCCGACCGGCTCCATAACCTAAGAACCCTCGATTCCCTTTCCCCCGAACGGCAGAAAGCCTTGGCCAAGGAGACGATCGAAGTCTTCACCCCGATCGCCCACCGCTTAGGTATCTACACCATGCAAAGCGAGCTCGAGGACCTGTCCTTAAAATACCTTGAGCCGGAGAAATACCAATCGATCTTGGCTTTGGTCAACGAGAAATACGAAAACCGGAAACATTCGCTCGAGAACTTAAAGAAACGGATCGCCGACATCCTGCTCGAGCATAAGATACCGTGTCGGTTAGAGTCACGGGTCAAGTCGATCTACTCGATATATAGGAAAATGTATCAGAAGGGCCATAACTTCGATGAGATCTATGACGTTTTGGCAATTCGGGTCATTACCCAGACAGTGATCAACTGCTATGAGATTCTCGGGATCATCCATTCGACCTACAAGCCAATTCCGGGGCGTTTCAAAGACTACATCGCCATGCCTAAGCCGAATATGTACCAATCGCTCCACACCTCGATCGTTTCCGGCGACGGCTCGATCTTCGAAGTCCAGATCCGGACCGAGGAGATGGACCAAGTGGCCGAGTCCGGCGTCGCCGCCCACTGGAAATACAAAGAGGGCGGCCATTACAATGCCAAAGAGGAGCAGAAGGAAATCGAGGAGCAGCTCCATTGGTTCCGCGACTTCGTCTCCCTATCGGGCCAGCAGAAGGGCAAAAGCGCCTCCGAGTACATGGAATCGCTTTCCAACGACATCTTCGGGGCCAACGTCTATGTCTTCACCCCGCTTGGCAAGGTCATCGACCTCCCGACCGGGGCCACGACCCTCGACTTTGCCTATAAGATCCATACCAAAGTCGGCGACCAGGCGGTCGGGGCGGTGGTCAATGGATCCTTGGTCCCCTTGAATACCGTCTTGAAAACCGGCGACGTCTGCGAGATCAGGACCTCGAAGACCAGCAGCGGGCCAAACGATTCCTGGCTCGAGATCGCCAAAACCGCCTCGGCCAAAGCCCATATTCGGCGGGCCCTCCAAAAACGAGACGCCGAGCAGGTCCGCCAAGAACGGATCAAGGCCGGGAAAGCCCAATTGCTCGACGCCTTCAAGCAGGCCGGGATGGAGGAAGAGGAAGCCCTCAAGCTTATCGATTCCGACAAGATGCGGAACGAATACCACTTCCAAACCCTCGATGACCTCTTCGTCTTAGTTGCCATCAAGAACCCTTCGGCCGCGACCATCCTCGATTTCCTTAGGATCAAGAAAAGAGCCGGCTTCGAGTTCAAGAAACCGACCGGGAAGAAAGACGATGATGACAAGAACCCGGTCGAGATCAGCGGCGGGGCCAGCGGGCTCGCCATCACCTTGGGCAAATGCTGCACCCCGATCCCCGGCGACGACATCGTCGGCTACATCACCCGGGGCAAAGGGATCACCATCCACCGCAAAAGCTGCCCGAATGTCGCTAAGGAGACCAAGCGGCTCATCGAGGCCAAATGGAAGGATAACCTCGGCATCTCGACTTATCCGGTCGATATCGAGGTCTACGCCAACGATCGGCCAGGGCTATTAGCCGACATCCTTCAGGTGTTCGCCGCCAAAGGGGTTGGCGTCAGTGACCTCAAAGCCCATCTGATCGCCTCGACGATGAATGACGTCGTCTCCTTAACCGTCTCGGTCCCCAATAGCAAAACCTTGCAGGATTGCTTCGCCGACCTGCTCGGGACCAAGGGCATATATTCGGTGAGTCGCATCACCCATTAGTTACATTAATATAGCCAATAGGCTATAATCGAAAACGCGAAAGGATTTATATGGCAATCAATTCCGTCAAAGGCACCCATGACATCATCGGCAAAGAGGCCATGGGCTACCAATACATCGAAAACGTTTTCAAGGCGGTCTGCGAGCTTTATGGCTACCGCCCGTTAGTCACCCCGATTCTCGAGCATACCGAAGTCTTCACCCGGGCCACCGGGGAAGCAAGCGACGTGGTTAGGAAAGAGATGTACACCTTCCTCGACAAAGGGGGAAGGAGCCTCACCCTCCGCCCGGAAGGGACGGCCGGGGCCATCCGCTGCTTAGTCGAGCATAAATTGGCCGCGACCAATGATTTACCGCTGAAATACTATTATTTCGGGCCGGTTTTCCGTTATGAACGGCCTCAGCTTGGCCGGTACCGCCAATTCATCCAGGCCGGCATCGAGGCGGTCGGGGAGGATAGCCCCTACCTTGACGCCGAGGCCATCGTCATCGCCATGCGGACCTTGGATTTCCTCGGTTTCCAAAACCTCAAGGTCAAGGTCAATTCCTTAGGCGACCAGGCCTCCCGCGACGCTTACCGGAACGCCCTCCGGGACTATTTCCGTCCCCATCTCGACTCCATGTGCGCCGATTGCCAGGAACGGTTCAAACTTAACCCCCTGCGGATGCTCGATTGCAAAGTGCCATCCGACATCGAATTAGGGAAAAACGCTCCGAATATCAGCGATTACCTCAGCGATGAGGCCGAGAAACGGTTCTATAAGACCCTGTCCTTGCTCAACGCCTTAGGCGTCGAATACGAAGTCGATCCCGGCTTGGTCCGGGGACTCGATTATTACGGGCAGGTGGTTTTCGAAGTCCATGCCACATCGAGCTCGGGCGCCGATTACGGGGCCTTGCTCGGCGGCGGACATTACGATGGGATGCTTTCCGACTTCGGCGGGGATAAGTCCATCGACCATGGCGTCGGCTTCGCCATGGGGGTCGAGCGGCTCTATTCCATCCTCCAAGAAGACGGGAAGTTAGAAGGGGTCGATCCCGGCCTCGACATCTATTTGATGCCGTTAGGGGAAGACGTCTTACCCGATTGCTTCGAATTGGCCGAGCAGATCCGGGGGCTGGGTTATACCGTCAGCCTCCCGTATGAGAAGCTAAAGATGGGGGCGATGTTCAAGCGGGCCGAAAGGGCCAACGCCAAATTCGCCATTATCGTCGGCAGCGACGAGATCGCGATGGGGGAAGTCCAATTGAAGAACCTCGCGACCAAAGAGCAGATCTCGGCTAAGATCGAAACCTTGCAAGAGACATTGGATTCGCTTTTCGGCGAAACCGAAGAAGGACATCATCATGAATAGAACGCATCATAACGGCGAGCTCCGGCTCGCCAACGTCGGCGAAGAAGTCGAATTACTCGGCTGGGTCGCCAATAAACGGAACCTCGGGTCCTTGCTTTTCATCGACCTCCGGGATTCGACCGGCATCGTCCAATTGGTCAGCGACCATCCCGACGATTTCCCCGACGTCAAAAGCGAATACGTCGTTTCGGTCAAAGGGACGGTCAAAAAGAAAGACGTCCCGAACAAAAACCTCGCCACCGGCGAGATCGAAGTCGACATTAAGGAACTGAAGGTCATCAACGAAGCGGCCCTTCCGCCCTTTATCATCGCCGATAAGACCGATGCCCTCGAGGATACCCGGCTCAAATACCGTTACCTCGACTTACGGCGTCCGAAGATGCTCAATAACCTCAAGATCCGGGCCAAAGTCTGCGAGATTTTCCGCGATTATCTAAACGAAAAGGGGTTCCTCGAAGTCGAGACCCCAATCTTAAACCTCTCCTCGCCTGAAGGGGCAAGGGACTATTTGGTCCCCTCCAGGATCAAGCACGGCAGCTTCTACGCCTTGCCGCAGAGCCCGCAGCTATGGAAACAGTTGCTCATGGTCGGCGGGGTCGAGCGTTATTACCAAGTCGCCAAATGCTTCCGCGATGAGGATCTGCGGGCCGACCGCCAGCCGGAATTCACCCAGCTCGACTTAGAGACCTCCTTCCTCGATCAGGACCAGCTTTTGGCCTTAAACGAAGGGTTCTTGGCTCGACTATTCAAGGAAGTCGTCGGCTATGAGGTCAAGTTGCCCCTGCGCCGAATCAAATACTGGGACGCGATGGATACCTATGGGTCGGATAAGCCCGATACCCGTTATGGGCTCGAATTATTCGATTTGAAGCCCTATATCTACCCCTGCGCCTTCTCCGGCATGGATGAGCAATCCTACGTCCGGGCGATCAAAGTCGCGGGGCAAGGGAAGGCCACCTCGCGGAAAGTCTTAGACGAACTCAACCTCGAAGCTCGGAAGTTTGGTCTCAAAGGGCTCTTCTCCTTAAAAGTCGAAAACAACGAATTGGCCGGCTCTTTCGCCAAATTCCTTAGCGACGAGCAAAAAACCAACCTTATCGCTAAACTCGGCTTAGCCGAGGATGACCTCGTTCTTTTCGCCGCCTCGCCGTATCGCCGAGACGCCGACTTCGGCTTAGGGGCCATCCGGACTTGGTGGAGCAAGAAGCTCGGCTTGGTTAAGCCCGGGACCTACGATCTTCTCTGGGTCGTCGATTTCCCGATGTTCGATCCGATCGAAGGAGAGCCGGGCCGTTATACGGCCGAACACCATCCCTTCACCCGGCCCAAAGACGAGGATCTGCCCAAACTCGACGCCAATCCTGAAGATGTCTTGGCCTATGCTTACGACATCATCATCAATGGCTACGAGGCCGGTGGGGGGACGCTCCGTATTTATGACCGGGCGACCCAATGGAAGATCTTCCGCCTGCTTGGCTTAAGCGATGAGGACGTGAAGAACAAGTTCGGCTGGTTCGTCGATGCCTTCGCCTATGGGACCCCGCCGCATGGCGGCTTAGCCTATGGGCTGGAACGGCTTACGATGATATTAGCTGGGACCGAGAACATCCGCGACGTCGTCGCCTTCCCGAAGAATCTGCTGGCCGGCGATCCTTTGTCCCACGCCCCGACCCCGGTCGATCCTGAGCAGCTGGAAACGCTGGGCATCGAGATTAAAAAGGAAGACTAATATACTAAGTATATTAAGATAACCATAAAACCACTGAATAACTACTAAGGAGGTTCAGACAATGGCCAAAGCAATCGACAAACAGGCGGTCGCCGCCATCCGGGCGTTGGCGATCGATGAGATCAACCAAGCCAACTCCGGCCACCCCGGGATGGCCTTAGATGCCGCCCCGGCCCTCTACGCCCTTTACCGCGACCATCTGGTCTCCGATCCGGCCCACCCCGATTGGTGCAACCGCGACCGGTTCGTCTTAAGCTCCGGCCACGCCTCGAGCCTGCTTTACGCCATCTTGCACTGCGCCGGCTATGAAATAAGCATGGATGACCTCAAGTCCTTCCGTCAGCTCGGCTCCAAAACCCCGGGCCATCCGGAAGTCGGCCATACCCCGGGGGTCGACGCGACCTCGGGCCCGCTCGGCCAAGGCTTAGCCCAGGCGGTCGGGATGGCCATCGCCGAGAAGGCGATCCGGAACCAATATCCCGATGGCGAGAAGATCATGTCCCACTATACTTATTGCCTTTGCGGCGATGGGGATTTGGAAGAGGGCATCTCCCAAGAAGCCATCTCCTTAGCCGGCCATCTCCGGCTCAATAAGCTGGTGGTGATCTATGACCAGAACGGCTCGACCTTAGACGGGCCGACCAGCGATTCGTTAAGCGAAGCCATCAAACTCCGCTTCCTGGCCTCCGAATGGAATGTTTTGGAGGTTAGAAACGGCAACAACATCAATAAAGTCAGCTCGGCCATCGCCAAAGCCAAGAAGAGTTCGGTTTATCCGACCCTCATCATCATGAAGACGGTGATCGGCTATGGCTCGGCTAACCAAGGGAGCCATAAGACCCACGGGACCCCGTTAGGGGAAGAAGACGGCAACCACGCCAAAGCGGTCTATGGCGTTACCTGGGACAAGTTCACCGTCCCCGAGGCGGTTTACGAGCTATTCAAGCAGACTTTCCAAGCCCGCGGGGCCGCCGCCTACGCCGCCTATGCCAATAGCCTAGCCGAATACGGCAAATACCATCCGGAAGAGCAGAAGACCTTCCTCGCTTCCTTCAAACGGGAACTGCCGGAACTGCCCTCTCGGGATTATGGGGACTTAACCAAAGAAGCGACCCGGAAAAGCAGCGGGGCCATGTTGGCTTTATATCGCTCGGCCGTTCCCTATTGCATCGGGGGCTCGGCCGACGTCGCCGGCTCGACCAATACCGACGTCAAGGGGGTCAAACCGTTCCCGGAAGGGACCGATATGCGTTATGGCATCCGCGAATTCGCCATGGCCAGCGCCCAAAACGGCATTCTCCTCCATGGCGGGCTCATTTCTTACTGCGCCTGCTTCCTCGTCTTCTCCGATTACATGAAAAACGCCATCCGGATGGCGGCCTTAGAGCATCTTCCGGCCATTTACCTCTTCACCCACGATTCCTTAGCCGTCGGGGAGGACGGGCCGACCCATCAGCCGGTCGAGCAACTGACCGGTCTAAGGGCGATGCCGAACCTCCACGTCTTCCGGCCGGCCGACGCTAAAGAAGTCGAAGGGGCCTACCAATTGGCCTTCCAGTCGAAAGGCGTCCCAAGCGCCATCGTCTTATCGCGCCAAGCCTTGCCGATGCTTGAGAAGACCGACCCGAAGAAAGTCGCCAAAGGGGCCTATCCGGTCCTTTCGCCTGAGCGGGGCAGCAAAGCCGACTGCACCATCCTTGCCACCGGCTCGGAAGTGAGTTTGGCTTTAGAGGCCGCCGAAGAGCTCGTCAAGCGGGGCTACGTCATGGAAGTCATCTCCGCCCCCTGCTTGGAATTGCTTGAGAAGAATCCCTCTTATAAGAACAAACTCTTCTCGACCCCCTATGCCAAGCGGGTCTCGCTCGAGATGGGGTCGACCCTCGGCTGGGGGCGTTATGCCAAATGGAACATCGGGGTCGATGAATTCGGCGCCTCCGGCAAAGCCGAGGCCGTCCTCGACGAATATGGCTTCACCCCGATGAAGATCGCCGACAAGATTGCCTATTTCCTGTCGAAAAAGTAAAATTGGCCCATGAACTACATCACGATCAACAATTATTCCCGGAACGGCAAGATCGGCATCAGCCGGAACGCCATCGCCACCATCGCCCAAAAGGCGGTCGAGGCTTTCCAAGGGGTTTCGGTCTCGAAATCCAAGACCCTCTTCTCGGTTGACCGCGGGGTCAAGGTCAGCTTCACCAAAGAGGGCAAGGCCGTGGTCAAGATCGACATCGACGTCGCCATCGACGCCCCGGTTCAGACCCTTTGCACCGAGATCCAGAAGGAAGTGGCCCAAGCCATCTCCCTTTCCTGCGACACCGTCCCCTATGACGTCCAGGTCAAAGTAGCCAAGATCCTTTGATGAAGCGCTTCGATAAATTGCTCATCCTCTTTCAGCGGCTCACCTTGGCCCCCATCATCGCCGGGAGCCTGGGCTTGATTTCCGCTTTCCTAAGCTATTTCCGCGTTCAATACGGCGGCTGCCTGATGTTTGGGCTCGCCGCCTTTTCCTTTGTCGAGGAAGCGGCCTATGCTCCCTTGATCATCACTTTCCTCCTTCTGGGATTGAACGTCTTCTTGAGTTTGGAGGCCGCCAAAGGGAAACGGCGTTTCTATGTTGCAAGTTTGCTCTTTGCTTTAGTCGACTTCGTCTTCTGCTTCATTCCCTGGGCCGCGAACGCCGAATCGATTATCCGGATCATCTTCCGCGGCTTGCTTTTGGGCTTACTGATCGCGGGCCTAGTCGTCTACTTCTTAGCCCAGAAGGCCTTGAAGGCGGAAAAGCGGGGCTAAAAGCGCTTTCTTCGCCTTGCGAGCCTCCTATGCCATTTGGTAAGATAACTCGACCCAAAGGGGGATTGATCTTATGGACGAGGAAGAAATGCCAATCGACGGTGAGCTGAGCCGTAATCAGCTCCAGACGGTCGCCATGACCGCCATCTACGACATGCTGACCTACGTCTCGATGGGATCAAGCGTCGATGTGGAGGCCATCGTCTCCGGCTTATTCGACGGCAAACCCTACAGCGAGTGCGATTATTTCGTCAAAGCCTGTTTAATCATGGCCATCAAGGAACACGATTCCTTAATTTCGATGCTTAACGGCTATATGAACCATTGGACCTTCGACCGGCTGAACCGGGTTGAGCAGGCCATTTTATTGCTTTCCTGCGTCCATTACCTTTACGTCGATCCAAGCGTCGCCAAAGGCGTCGTCATCGACATCGCCATCAAATTGGCCAAAACCTATCTCAACGACAAGGATTATCGCTTCGTCAACGCCATCCTCGATAAGGCGCTTCCCGCGCGATGAATACCCCTTTATCCGTCACTGACCTGAACCTCCTGATCAAAGGGAAACTCGAGGGGGATATCGCCTTTCGGGGCCTAACCGTCAAAGGCGAGGTGTCCAATTACAAAGTCTATCCGAGCGGCCATGCCTATTTCTCGCTTAAAGACGAGAATTCCTTGCTTTCCTGCGTCATGTGGGCCAGCAATCGAGTAAGGCTGCTTTTCACTCCCCAAAACGGGGATGAGGTCATCGCTAAGGGGCGGATCACCGTCTACCCGAGCCGGGGCTCCTACCAGCTTTCGGTTGATGCCTTGGAGCCTTTTGGCCAAGGGATGGAGCTGTTGCGGCTCCAACAACTAAAGGAAAAGCTCGCCAAAGAAGGGCTTTTCGACGAATCGCGAAAACGCCCGTTGCCGTCTTTCCCACGCCGGATCGGGGTCATCGCCGGCAAAGGCTCGGCCGGGATGAAGGACGTCATCCACAACATCGCCATCCGTTATCGCCTAGCGACCCTTTGCCTTTTCCCGAGCTTAGTCCAAGGCAAACAAGCCCCGGCCGACCTTTTAAGAGCCCTCGAATTGGCTAAGCAAGCGAAGCTCGACGTCTTGATCATCGCTCGAGGCGGTGGGGCCAGCGAGGACCTTGGGGCCTTCAATGATGAGGCCTTAGTCTGGGAAGTGGCGAAATTCCCTTGTCCGGTCATATCGGCGGTTGGCCATGAGATCGACGTCACCTTGATCGACTATGTGGCTGATAAACGGGTCAGCACCCCGACGGCGGCCGGCTTGACGGCGACCCCGGATCAGGAGGAGATCCAAGCTTACGTCGATGACGCGAGAGATCGGTTATATCAAGCGCTGACCGGTTTGCTCGACCGATTGCAGGAAAAGCGAAAAAGCCTGGCTGAACGGCCTTTTTTCCGGGATCCCTCGAGCATTTACCAACGCCGAATTGAAGACGTCGCCCATCTCTATAAGCGGATATTGGCCGCCGCTGAAGTCAATCTGCTTAGCAAGTCAAAGCGGATCAGCGAATTGAGCGCCGCCTTAGAGGCCTTAAGCCCCCATAAGGTGCTGAAGCGGGGCTATTCCTACTTGACCGATACATCAGGGAAAGTCATCAAATCGATTAAAAACGTCAAGCTAGGGGAAAATATCGTCGCGACGACTGAGGATGGTATAATTCACTCGACCGTCATCGGCACGGAGGCCAACGAATGAGCGAAAAGAAAATGACCTTTGAGGAGCGGCTCGCCCGCTTAGAGGAAATCGTCAAAACCGTCGAGGGCAAGACTTTGCCTTTAGAAGAGGCGATGAAGCTCTATCAAGAGGGCAAGGCCCTATCCGATGAGCTGTCCAAGGAGCTTGAACAAGCCAAACTGAAATTAGAGGAGAACAACGTTCCCCTCGAAGAGGAAAAAGTAGATAACTAGTATATAGTTAGTAGATATTTAGTTATGAAAAAGAAAGCGCCCATCGAAAGAATCGACGTTCGGAACATCACCAACCCCAACGTGGTGAAAACCCTTTCGTATCCTTCCTTGGCCTTGCTTTGCGCCGACATTCGAAAAGAGATTATCCGCCAGGTCGGCCAATATGGCGGCCACCTTTCGCCAAACCTTGGGACCGTTGAACTGACCGTCGCCTTATACCGGGTCTTCGACTTCCCGAAAGACAAGCTCATCTTCGACGTCGGCCATCAATGCTATACCCATAAGATCTTAAGCGGCCGCCACCTCGATCATCTTAATGAGCCGGGCTACGTCCAGGGGTTCCAGAAAATCGCCGAATCACCCTTCGATCCGTATGAGGCCGGCCATTCCTCGACCGCTTTATCGGCCGCTGGGGCCTTTGCCTACGCCCGCGACTTAAAAGGCGAGAAATACAACGTCGTCGCCTTGGTTGGGGACGCCTCGATGGCCAATGGGCTGTCCTTCGAAGGACTCAATGATTTGGCTATCCGGAACCACAAAGTTATCATCATTCTCAACGACAACGAGATGTCGATTTCCAAACCAGTCGGGGGCATCGGGCGTTTTTTCCGAAAAATCTCGACTGGCAAAGCCTACAATTCCTTCAAGAAGCGGTTCCGCCGGGCCTTATCCCATAACCGGTTCGGGGCCAAGATCTATTCCTGGTCCTTCTCGATTAAGGATGCCATCAAGCGGAAATTGGTCCCCCTCACGATGTTCGATAACCTTGGCTTCTCCTACATGGGACCGTTCGACGGGCATGATATCCGCCTATTGGAAAAGCAGCTCAAACGGGCTTTAGTCACCGATAAATCGGTCGTTTTCCACGTTCGGACCATCAAAGGCAAAGGGTATAAGCCCTCGGAAAACGATCAAACCGGTTATTGGCATGGGGTCACCCCCTTCGATCCGCTGACCGGGAAGCCATTAAAAGACCATCCGGGCCAAATAACCTATAGCCATCTTTTCGCCGATTTGACCGTCCAGAACCTCGATAAGCACAAAGACGCCGTCCTCATCATCCCGGCCATGGTCAAAGGCTCAGGGCAGGAAGAGGCTTTCATCAAATTCCCCGAACGGACCCTAGACGTCGGCATCGCCGAGGAGCATGCCGTCACCTTCGCCGGGGCTTTGGCCTTGAATGGCTACCATCCGATCGTCGATATCTACTCGACTTTCCTCCAACGGGCCTATGACGAATTAAGCCATGACTGCGCCCGCCTCCACGTCGATATGACTTTGCTGATCGACCGGGCTGGCTTAGTCGGGAGCAACGGCGAAACTCATCAAGGGATCTATGATCCCGCTTTCTTGAAATCGATTCCCGGACTCAGTTTAGCCATGCCGGCGAAGCCTTCGATCGCCGCCCGTCTTTATTCCTTATCCTTCGATAAACACGGGATTTTCGGGATCCGTTATTCCCGGGGTTACTTAGTCGATGACCAACTGCCGAGCGAAGACCAAACGATTGAATACGGGCAATTCCGTTATGTTAACAAGAAAGATAACCCCAAAGGCGTCGTGGTCGCGGTTGGGCCCCGTTCGGAGGAAATCGGCCAGTCGCTCCGTTACGAGAACCTCGACGTTATAGATCCCGTGTTCATCTTGCCGTTAAACGATAAGCTCATCGATCAACTGGTTAAATATGAAGGTGTGTTCATATATGATGCCTTCGGGACCTTTGAAGGGTTCGCTGAGCAGATCGTCTCGGCTTTGGCCCTTCGCGGCTACCGCGGCAAGCTCTTAGTCAAAGCCATCCCCAATGAATTCGTCGCCGCCGATTCCTTGGCCAATCAGGAAAGGAATTGCGGGGTCGACCTCGATTCGGCGGTCGATCTGGCCCTGACTCTCCTTTAACTTAACATAATGTATATTCCGGTTTAGAATGTTCCCATGAGCCGGATCATCATGCATATCGACCTGAACGCCTTCTTCGCTTCGGCCGAGGAAATCCGCGATCCTTCCTTGAAAGGAAAGCCGATTTTGATTGGCCACGAAGGCCGGTCCGGCATCGTTTCGACCGCTTCCTATGCCGCTAGGCAAAAAGGCTGCCATTCCGGCCAGCCGATGTTCCAGGCTTTGCGGTTATGCCCGACAGCCAAAGTCATCAAACCGGATTTCACCTATTATAAAGTCCTCTCGGTCTCTTTCTTCTCGTATTTAAAAGAAGTGAGCCCGCTTATTGAGCAGGCCTCGATCGACGAGGCTTATGTCGACGTCACCGCGGCTTTGAGTAAGCGCAAAGACCCGGTGGGGTATCTCCGGCGACTGCAATTCGCCTTGAAGGAACGGACCGGCCTTTCCTGCTCAATCGGCATCGCCTCCAGCAAATGGCTGGCTAAGATGGGAAGCGACCTCAAGAAGCCGATGGGGCTCACCATCCTCCATAACCGCGATATCCCCAAAGTCATCTTCCCTTTGCCGATCGAATCCTTCTGGGGAATCGGAAAGAAGACCGCCCCGGAATTGCGCTCCCTAGGCATTAATACCATAGGAGATCTATATCGCAAATTGGTGGCGGAAGACCCAGCTACCTACCAAACCTTGGGGAAATTCGCCTATACCTGCCTCGATTGGCTTAAAGGGAAAGGGGATGACGTCGTCCATACCGAAAAAGATGATCCGAAGTCGATTGGCAATTCCACGACCCTAAGTCGGGACATGACCGGCTTCTTCGAAGTCAGAAGCGCCGTCAAGGATCTTTGCGAGGAAGTCTCGATGCGGGCCAAAAACGCCCGGAAAGCCGGCTCGACCTTAACCCTGGCCGTCAAAGACACCAGTTTCAAGCTTCATACCCGGAGCCATAGCTTCAGCGAGCCGACCTTCGAAGCCCGGGTCCTTTTCGCCGAGGCGGAGAAATTGTACCGCCGCTACTTCGAGGCGATGGACGTCCGGCTCGTCGGGATCAGTTTATCGAAGCTGGTCGACCCCTTGAAGCGCACCGTCCAAACGACCCTATGGAATTACGAGCAATACGAAAACATGGATAAGACCCGGAGTCTCATCAATGAGATCAACCGGAAACTGAAGAAACCGTTATTAAGGCGGGGAAGCGAGGCGAAAGATGAAGATTGAGACGGCGATGGACCAATACGCCCGTTATCTATTGGTCGAAAAAGGATTATCGAAGAAGACGATTCAGGATTATCTCGATGATTTCTCGATTTTCCTTGATGATTTCCCTTTGGTCAAAGATACCGATGACCTCAATGAGGAGATGATCGAGGGGTTTGCCGTCGAGGAAGGGGAGAAGGCCCGGTCCCGTTCCTCCATCGCCCGGCGACTCAGTTTCCTCCGCGGCTTCTTCCTTTTCCTCTCCAAGCAAGGACTCATCGATTATTCCGGGGAGAAAATCGCCCTCCCCAAGCCGGAAAGACGGCTGCCAAACGTCTTAAGCGAAGAGGAGATCAATCGGCTGTTCAACGCGATCGACGGCAGCTCGTCAAGCGGAGCCCGGGATTTGGCGATGCTGCTGATCATGTATATGGCTGGTCTTCGGGTCTCGGAATTAGTCAGCCTCAAATTAAGCGACGTCAACGTCCAAAAACGGCTCATCAAGGTCCGGAACGGCAAAGGCGACAAAGAACGGACAGTCCCGGTTGGGGAGGCGGCTTTGATCGCCTATGAAGATTATGTTAACTTGCACCGACCGGAAACCAAAAACGCCGACAAATCGGATTTTTGTTTCCTTAACAAATTCGGCGAGCCGGTGTCTCGGGTGTACTTTTTCCTTCAAGTCAAGAAATACGCCGCCTTGGCCGGGATTGAGAAAAACGTCAGCCCCCATACCTTGCGCCATAGCTTCGCCACCCATTTATTGAATCATGGCGCCTCCCTCCGGGTCGTCTCTTCCTTATTAGGCCACGCCCATCTCGAGACGACCGAGATCTATACCCACGTCAATTCGGCGCGGGCGCAGCAGGAATATGCAAAAGCTTTCGATAAGGAAGGTTAACAGTCTATAATCAAGCCAGGAGAAATTCATATGGAACCCAAATTCAAAAAGATATTCGTCATCGTCGCCGACTCGGCCGGCATCGGCGCGATGCCTGACGCCGCCAGCTTCGGGGACGAGGGATGCAACACCTTCGCCCATGCCGCCGCTTCAATCGGGGGATTAAAGGTCCCACATATGGAGGCGATGGGGCTCGGCGAGCTCGATGGCATCCCCGGGGTCGAGGTTATTAAAGACCACCCCCAAGCCTATTCGATCCGGCTTACGGAATTAAGCCGGGGCAAAGACACCATGACCGGCCACTGGGAGATGATGGGGGTCGAGACCTTAAAGCCCTTCATCACCTTCACCGACACCGGCTTCCCCGAACCGCTCATAAAGGAATTGGAAGAGAAGACCGGCCATAAGATCATCGGCAACATCGCCGCCTCCGGGACCGAGATCATCAAGCAATTAGGCGAGCAGCAGATGAAGGAGAACTCCCTCATCGTCTATACCTCGGCCGATTCGGTCCTTCAGATCGCCGCCCACGAAGAAGTGACCGGCTTGCAGGAGCTTTATCGATGCTGCGAAATCGCCCGCGAGCTTTGCATGAAGCCGGAATACCTCGTCGGCCGCGTCATCGCCCGGCCATATGTCGGCGATAACCCGAGCAACTTCAAACGGGTCGGGGCTGATCGAAAGGATTACACCGTCTCCCCAACCGGCATAACTGCCTTAGATATCTTGAAAGAGAACGGCTATACCGTCTCCGGCATCGGCAAGATCTCCGATATCTTCAATGCCGTCGGCATCACCCGCAGCATCCATACCGCGACTAACGAGGAAGGGATGGATGAGGCTATCCGCCAGTTAGATGAGGACTATACCGGCCTTTGCTTCGTCAACCTCGTCGAGTTCGACAGCGAATTCGGTCATCGGCGGAATCCGGTCGGCTACGCTAGAGCCCTCGAAGCCTTCGACAAGCGGGTAGGCGAATTCATCGCCAAGATGGGGAAGGATGATCTATTGCTCATCACCGCCGACCACGGCAACGACCCGACGGCCCATGGGACCGACCATACCCGGGAGAAAGTGCCCTTATTGGCCTATAGTCCGGCCTTTAGCGATGGCCATTGCCTAGGCGAGCATGCCTGCTTCGGGGTCATCGGGGCGACGGTTCTGGCCAACTTCGGTCTCAAAAAAGCCCCGAGCATGGTCGGGGAACCGCTTAAGGACCTGCTGAAATAAGCCGGATTAACCACTTCTTGAGCATTTCCCTTAACATTGCCTCTTCCTAGGGTCATAATCCCGAAGTTGAAAGAAGGAACACAGCATGAAATTCAATAAGATCATGGCGGTCGCCGCCTCGGCCTTGATGCTGGCGGCCTGCTCACCGACCAGTACCTCCAGCAGCTCAAGCCCGTCGGAAACCAAGCCCAATTCGAGCGAGGAATCCTCGAAAGTCGAGACGACCCCGGAAATCGATACCAGCGACGTCAAACTCTTAACCCCGGTCGGCATCCCGACCTTGGCTTTCTATGACCAAGGGGAGAATACGAACTGGACTTCGACCGGCGATCCGAGCAACGTCATCGCCCCGGCGTGGGGAACCGATAATTACGATGCCATCGTCTTCGATGGGATCAACGGCCTCAACGTCGCCAAAAAGAACGGCGCCAAATACGTTTTGGCCCGTTGGATCAGCGGCGGCACCTTCTACGTCGTCTCGACTAAGCACGATTCGGTCGAGGATATGACCAAGGATTCTTTGATCTATGGTTTCAACCAAACCGGCGTCGGGAGCCAGGTTTTCCGGAGCCTAGCCGCCTCGGAATGGAACATCGATAAATTCAACTCTATCACCTATGCCGGCGGGGTCGCCCAAGTTCTGACCGCGCTTACCAATACGCCCGAAACCTATGATTTCTATATCCTTAGCCAGCCGCAATTGCTGAATGCTCAGAACGCTTTAGGAAATAAAGGGATTGAACTTAACATAATCTCTGACCTCCAGGCCGATTGGGCTGAAGCTCATGATGGCTGCTTCGTCCCGGCGGCCGCCTTATTCGTCAATAAGAAAGCCTATTCGGAGAAAAAGGACGTCATGGACGCTTTCCTATCGGAAGTCGATGAGCGGATCGAGACCGCCGTCGATCATCCGGAAGTCGCCGTCGAGGCCTTAACCGATTACGCCAGTAAGCACGATAACGCCCAGGACCGGTTCGGCTATGCCCCGAGTTTAGTCGCCTCTTTGCAAACCGGCGGCAAGAACGGCTTCAACCTACAAAAAGACGGAGAAGTCGATCCCTTGAAGACGACCAACGCCTTCCAGACCGCCATCGGCGGGGCGGCCTTCGATGCCACATCCTTCCTCAATTAAGGTAAAATCGATTCGATGAACAAAAAACGAGCCCTCAGAACCATCCTCTTCGTCCTGCTGGGGCTCGTTTTCATTATTGGACTTTGGTATTTGATCGCCTATTGCCTTTACGCCCAAAACAACTCGACTTTGGCTTATCCCCATGAAACCGTAAAGGAAATGGGGGAATTGCTCTTCCTTTCTGGAGCAACGAAAACCTGGGTCGCGATGGGTTGGACCACGGCCCGGGTCGTGATTGGTTTCAGCATCGCCTTCGTTTTAGCCGGCTTAATCGGCACCTTAGCGGCTTTATTTCCAAACGTGAAGCTTTTTATGCTCCCGGGCGTCGGGGCGATGAAGGCGATTCCGACGGTGGCGGTGGTGCTGATCCTATTTGGAATGCTACTAGCCCCCGACACGACCAAATACATGAATTACATCCCCTGCGTCCTGACTTTCATCGTTGCCTTCCCGATTATCTACGAGGCGTTTCGGGCCGGAATCGAGGATGAGGACAAGGAAGTGGCCGATTATCTTCATTTAGACTGTGGGAAACGCTCGCTCAAAGGGACTTTATTCGTCTTATTGCCCGATGCCTGGCCGTATATTTCCTTAGCCATCGCCCAAAGCGTCGGCCTCTCGTTCAAGACCTCGATCATGGCCGAAGTCCTAGTTAACATAAGCGGAGTCCAAGCCGGCTTAGGGACGCTGATCTATCAAGCCCGTTATGAGGCTGATCTCCCTAGAGTCTTGGCCTATGCCGTCATCGCCTTGATCCTTTTGGCCATCATCGATATCCCGTTCGTCGTCTTGAAGTCGCGGATGCGGAAGCAGGGATTCGAGAATGGGGATGCATCGAAATAGGATAGGGTAATTAGTTTTCTGTTGACCATTAAGACAATCTATCGTAAATCATCGTCTGACACCCATTAAAATCAAATATTGGTTCGGCAACGAACCATTTTTAATAGTAGAAGGCCTTTGTCCTATCAATGTATCGACGGAAGCCGCCACCTATCTTGTTAGTAGTTATTTAGTAGATATTGATAAATATAAAGAATTGAAAGAACGGCTTGGGCTAATGATGACTTTCACGGATTATGTGGCTTTATAAATAAAGAAGAGACCGCTATTCCTATATCTCTAGTTAACATAATGGACATTATGCGAAGTTATGAGTATCGAAAGAAAACGCTCACTTTTGATGATGAGCGTTATCTCTGTTTGGATTGACTGCTTCGTTTTAGGCGTTCGGCAAAGCGAACTCATCTGCTGTCGGCTTCTGGCCTTTGAGCTTGGCTAAGAGGCCTTCGAGGTCGAACTCCTTGCGGTTGACGCTCGAGAAAAGGTGAACGATGAGCTCGCTGGTGGCGATGATCATCCAGCCCGACTCCGGGTTGCCCTCCTTCTGGAGGACGCTTACCCTATTCTTCTCCAATTCGTCTTCGAGCAGTTCGGCTAAAGCCCCGAGGGCTCGGAGATTCGGCGCGGTCGCTAAGACGTAATAGGCGGCGAAGGGGCTGATCCCCTCGACGTCAATCGGCTTCAAGTCCTCGGCTTTATGCTCGTCGAGGCAATGCAAAGCCAATTCCAATTGCTGTTCTTTATCCATTTATTCTTCTCCTAAGTACAGGTCAACGCAGTCTTGGGTCAACTGGTTGTCGATTTTATACCCCTTTTGCCCCAGGTATTCCATATTGGCGGACAATACCGCCAAAAACCCGGCGTAATAGTTCTTATAGCAGGCCTTGATAAGCGAGGAGCTATCATACCCCCGCCCGGGCTCGATCTTATCGGAGGAATAGATGATCTTCGCTAACGGAGCCATATGGACGTCCCCGGTCGCGTGGCGGTTAATCGCCGTTAGGATCTCCGAATCGGTGATCCCGAAGACCTTTTGGGCCAAATACTCCCCGATGAACTGATGGAACGTCCATTCGGGATAAGAGGCGAATTGGGGGTAATGTTGCCCCATTATCGCCGCCGCCTCCTGCCCTTTGACGTTCTTGCCGATATCATGGAGCAAGCCGGCCAAGTAGGCTTTTTGGCAGGAGGGGTTCTTGTTCCGGAGGGCGATTGAGTAAGCCAGGTTGGCGACCGAGATCGAATGGATCAGCCGATGGGGGCTCAATAGCTTCGCCAATTGTTGGAAATAATACAGCCGGTGATCCTCGATGTATTTTCTGACGCCAAAGGGCAGGTCGCTATTCCGGAGGTTCCGGATATCGGTGCTCGAGACCTCGCCCGATTCCAGGTAATCGAGCCGGAGGATCCCGTATTTCTGCAGCACCGCGTCATTCGGGGTGACGCCCGGCCGCGGGCAATAGATCGGGGTGGCAAGCTGACGGAGCCGGTCCGGATTCTTCCATTCGTTGAACTGATTGGCCTGATCGGCCCCGATGAGGATATAGAGCTTCCTCTTCGGGTACTTTTTGGCGAAATATTCGACGGTATCGATGGTATAGTTGACTTGATCGTGCCGATTGAACTCATAGAGGTCGATGGAAAAAGACGGGGTCCCGCCTTCTTTTAAGGCGATCTTAAGCATATCAAGCCGCTGCTTGGGGGTGGCGACCGGGTTTTTCCAACGCGGGATTGAGGCCGGGATGAAGATGACGTCGGCATTGAGCTTCATCGAGGCGGCCCGGGCCATCCGCAGGTGGCCGTTATGGACCGGGTCGAAGGAGCCGCCGTAAAGCAATAAAGCTTCCATTAGGGCAAGACGATCCGCTTATGGCGCTTGGATTCGCGGTAAAGGACCAAAACCCGGCCGATATGCTGGACCAATTCGCAGTTCAGTCGGCTGGTCAGCTCATTAGCCAATTCATCAGCGGTCAATGAGCTATTCTGCAATAAGCCGACCTTGATCAATTCCTTGGCCTCGAGGGCGGCGTCGATCTGGGCCAAGAAGGCCTCATCGACCTCCCCTTTCCCGAATAGATAACGTTGCTCGATGGTATTGGCGAGCGAACGGAGATAACGGACTTGCTTACCTTTGATCATCTTTGCGTACCTTGGCTCTGGTGGTATAGACGGCGATGCCCTTGGGGACGAAGATCCGCCAGGTCTGGCCGTTCCCTTTGAAGGAGAAGAAGCCTAACCCCTCAACCCCGATGTCGCGGTCGCCCTCCTCGGTCACCTCGATGTCGAAGGCGTCGAAGGATTGGGCGTCGAGGGCGCTTGGGACCTTGGGATAGGTCGATTTATCGTTTAGTTCGTTGAAGTAATTCTTAACCCCCTTCGCCGATTTCTTATTGATTGGCAGATAGGAGGAAACATAGCAATCCAAGGCGGTTTTCTCGCCTTTATGGAGCTCAAGCAGGCAGAGCCCGCCGAAGCCGACCCCCTCGCCTTCGCTTAAATTGACCGTTTTCTTCTTAACCGCCCGGTCAGGATAGACCGCTTTGGCCTCGTCGCTAGGCAATTTGGCGATGATGGAGTTATCGGTCGGGATCCCCGGGGTGTCGTAGAGGAAAGTCGATCCATCGAGCGGGATCATCATGACCCGGATCGAGGTCCCGGGGTAGTCGCCGCTGGAGACGGCCCGGTTGGAATCGTTGCTATAGCCCCTTAGATAAGCATAGATCAGCTGGGTCTTGCCAGCCCCGGCCGCCCCGATGACGTAAACGTCATGGCGCCTTCGCCGCTCTTCGATCTCCTTGGCGATGGAAGAGACGTCGATGGTCGAGGAGAGGGAGGTGAGGATCACATCCTCCTTCTTGACCTGAAGCCGGGCCATTCGGAACCGGTGGGCGACGTATTCTTTCAGCCATTCGGCCGAGCAATGCTCCGGCAAAAGGTCGCGCTTATTGGCGACGACGAGGATATTGAGCCCTTCGATTCGGCTGGTCACCTCGGGGGCGAAGCTCGATTCGAAGGAGAAGAGGTCGATGACGTAGACGATTAAGGAATCGCTGGCCTGGGCGTCTTCCAATAAGGAAAGGAACTCCGGGGAGACGTGCGGGTCGCGCGGGGCGAAATTGTACCGTTGCCGGTTGTAGCAGTCTTGGCAGAACAAGACGGCCTCGTTCCCTTGCTCGAGCAAGGATTTGTCGATGTAGCCTTCTTTTTTCTCATCCTCGCATTGGAGGATGGCCCCGCAGTTGTAGCAGCGGCGGACGACGGACATTCGGCTCATAGTTTAGCCTCCTTCAGCAATCCTTTTTTATATAGTTTCTTCCGCAACGGGCGGTCGAGCGAGCGGTTGAATTTGGTGCACCAGGGCTCATCGTCGGATAAGGGCATGGTCAGGATCGTCTTGATCTTCGCCCCGTTGCCGGCCATGACGTCGGTCACGATCTGATCCCCGACCATCAAGGCTTCCTCCGGCTTGAGGTTCAGCCGCTTCAGGGCTTTCTTTAAGCCTCGAGAGAACGGCTTGAACAGCATGCATTCGGCCTCGACCCCGAGGTCGCGGGCGTAATTCAAGACCCGGTCGGAATGGTTGTTCGAGGCGATGAAGAGTTTGATTCCAAGTCCGTCGAGCCGCTTTTTCAGCTCATGGACCCGAGGAGAGGGGGTTTTGACCGAATAGGGGTCAAGGGTGTTGTCGAGGTCGGAAAGGACGGCTTTGACGCCAAGGGAAAGCAAATAATCCGAAGAAAGCGAGAAGATATCCTCACTATAGGCGAATGGCACGATCCTTTTCCACATGGCTCACATTGTAGCACGTAGGCGCGAGTGCACAAGAGGGAAGGCCAAACGCCCTACTGTCTTTCTACTAATTATCTACTAATACGTTCTGCTTATTACTACGTAATAGATTACGAGTTGAAGTCGAAGTCGTCGAAGATGGAGATTTGCTCGTATTTCTCCTCAACTGACTCCTCCGGTTCCTTGGTTTCGGCGACCGGTTCGGCTGGGGTTTCGCCCTCCTCGACGTTATCGAGGTCAGCTTCCTCGGCATAGGATTCAAGCGAAGAATCGATGGTTAAGCCCCGCGGCATGTTGACCCGGGCGATGGTAACGTCTTTGGGCAACTTGACCTCGGCTTTGGCAATCTTCTCCATCGGGGTGAGGTGGAGGTCCTCGAAGGTGACGTCGAGGTAATCGCCGTTGCTTAAGGTGACTTTCATAGTCAATGGCACCGCCTCGTCTTTATGGAGTTTGACGGCGGCCACCAATTGATGCTCTTCCTTCTTAAAGCATTTGAAGACGACGGTCGGCTTGGTGGTCCGTTTGCCGAAGACGATGTTCGAGCTAGCCAGGACCCGGGTTGCCCCTTTATCGGTAATGAGGGCGAATTTCCGCGTCTCATCGGGCTTTAAAGCGAATAAGGCCACCACGTCTTGCCCATGGAAATTGCCGGATTTGACGCCGGAGGCATTGGTTGAGGTCGGAGTGACTTCCTTCTCCGAATAGGCATTGGCCAAGCCCCCGACCGAGAAGAGGATCAAAGTCGAGGCGCCGGAGGAGATGGCGCAGTCGACGACCTCATCGCCGACCAAAAGTTTCATCGCCCGGGCCGGCTTGCCGAGTCTGGCGGCGGCGAAGTTATCGAGCCGGACTTTCTTGATGACCCCATGGCGAGAGGCTAAGACGACATAGAGGTCGCTCCGGAATTCGTTGATGGCGTAGGCCTTGACGATCTTCTCCTTCGGGGCCAAATTGGCGGTGAAATTGATATGGATCCCCTCATCGAGCCATTTGGTGGCTTTGATGGCGTGGACCGGCAGATCGATGAACTGGCCGAAATTGGTGAAAAGGAGCAGATGGTCGGTCGAAAGGCACTTCGCCTCGAAGATCAAGGTATCCTTGGCCTTTAAGCCCGGATAGACCCCGTTATGGCCATTCGATCCTTTGAACGAGGCGATTGAGCTCCGCTTGAGGTAGCCGTCACGGCTCACCGCGACCACCACTTCCTCTTTGGCCACCAAGTCGCTCTTATCAATTGATTCGACCTTGGCTTCCTCGGCGCTTTGGATTTGGGTTCGACGGTCGTCGCCATAGGTTTTGGCGATGGCCCGGAGATCATTGATGAGCAATTTGTCGAGTTTCTCGTCCGAGGCGAGGATGGCCTCGTATTCGGCGATGTCGGCTTCGAGGCTGTTCTTTTCCGCCATCAAGACGTCGATGTCGGTGTGGGAAAGCTTATAAAGCGGCATCATGACGATGGCTTCGCTTTGCTCAGGCAGGAAGCCAAACGCCTGCTCGAGGTTATGCTTGGAATCGGCTTTGTCTTTCGATGAGCGGATGATCTTGACGACCTCCTCGATGATCGAGGCGGCCTTGATGAGCCCGTCGACGATGACGAGCCGGGCCTTAGCCTTAGCCAGGTCGAACTTGGTCCGGCGGGTCAAGACGTCCTTTTGATGGGCGATGTAGGTATCGCAATAGGTCAGCAGGTTCATCGTCACCGGCCGCCCGTCGACGATGGCGACCATGTTGGCCGAATAAGACGATCGGAGGTTGGTCTTGTTCAGCAAATAGGCCAAGACCGCTTCTTTCTTGAACCCTTTCTTGATGTCGATGGCGATCCGGAGGCCGGACTTGTCGGTCTCGTCCCGCACTTCATCGATCCCATCGATCTCCTTGTCGTGGCGGATCTTGTCGATCGAGCCGACGAGGGCGCTTTTGACGATGCCATAGGGGATTTCGACGATGATGATCTGGTCCTGCCCGTCGTCGTTGACGGCGAATTCGTATCGGCACTGGGTGGTGATGGTCCCTTGGCCGGTCAAATACATATCGAAAAGCCCTTGGGACTGGAAGATGACCCCGCCGGTCGGGAAATCAGGGCCCGGGACTAACCGCATGAGCGATTCGATCGGGCAATTGGGGCGCTGGATCCGGTAAATGACGGCGTCGATGACTTCCTTGAGGTTATGTGGCGGGATCTTGGTGGCGAGGCCGACAGCGATGCCACTCGCCCCGTTAACGAGCATATTCGGGAAACGGGATGGCAAAACGATCGGCTCGAATTCCGAGTCGTCGAAGGTCAAGCCCATCTCGATGGTGTCTTTGTTTAAGTCGCGGATCAGCTCGGCCGATAAGGCGCTTAAGCGGGCTTCGGTGTAACGATAGGCGGCGGCGGAATCGCCGTCGATCGAGCCGTTGTTGCCTTGGAAATCGATTAAAGGGGCCCGCATGATCCAGGGCTGCGACATCCGGACGAGGGCGTCGTAGATCGAGGAGTCGCCATGGGGATGGTATTTGCCCATGACCTCACCGACGATGTGGGCGCATTTCTTGGTTGGCTTGTCGATGGTGTTGCCGGTCTTCCACATGGCGTAGATGATTCGGCGCTGGACCGGTTTCAAGCCATCGCGGGCATCGGGGATGGCCCGGTCCTGGATGACGTCTTTGGCGTAGATGTCGAACCGCTCCCCCATCAATTCGTCAAGGGTGCCGGGGACGATGAGTTCCTCGATCGGCTTCGGTTCGCTGATTTTCTTCCGGCTCATTTGGCGACCTCCTTGATGAAGGTGTCCTCATCGTTGAACTTGACGTTCTCCTCGATCCAGTTGCGGCGCAAGGAGGGGTCTTTGCCCATGAGGATGGAGATCCGCTTCTCGACGACCAGCGGGTCATCGATCTTGACTTGGAGCAATTGGCGGGTGGCTTTGTTCATGGTGGTGGCGGCTAGCTGCTCGGCGTTCATCTCGCCTAAGCCTTTGTAGCGTTTGATGGCATAGCCCGGGCCGATCTTCTCCTTGGCGGCGGCTAAGTCCTGGTCGTTTTGGCAATAGATGATTTTGTTCGGCTCGGTCTTCTTGTAAACCCCATAAAGCGGCGGGCAGGCCAAATAGACCATGCCATGGGTGATGAGGGGCTTCATGTAGTTATAGAAGAAGGTCAGAAGCAGGATCTGGATGTGGGCGCCGTCGGTATCGGCATCGGTCATGATGATGATCTTGCCGTATTTGGCGTCCTCGACGTCGAAGTCGGCCCCGACCCCGGCCCCGATGGTGTTGATGATGGTCGAGAACTCGACGTTCTGAAGCATCCGTTCCATGGTGACCGAATCGGTGTTAAGCGGTTTGCCCCGTAATGGCAATATGGCCTGATGGAGCCGGTCGCGGCCGGTTTTGGCCGAACCGCCGGCCGAATCGCCCTCGACGATGAAGAGCTCATTCTGGGCGTAGTCCTTGCTTTGGGCGGCGGCGAGCTTGTCGGAGATAATGAAGTCCTCTTTCTTGCTCTTCTTGCCGGTCCGGGCCGCCTCTTTGGCTTTCCGGGCCGCTTCTCTCGCCTCTTTAGAGGCTTGGACCTTCTTGATGAGGTCGACCGCGAAATCTTTATGCTCGGCCAGGTAATGGACGACCGATTGGTAGGTGAAGTCGTTGACGGCGCTTAAGGCGGCCGGGGTGCCGAGTTTGCCCTTGGTCTGGCCTTCGTATTCGAGGATCTTCTCGGGGACCTTGACCGAGATGACGGCGGTCAGCCCCTCGCGGATATCGTTCCCGTCGAGCTTTTGGCTTTCCTTGATGATGCCGTTTTGGGTGGCCCAGTCGTTGACCGCCCTGGTCAAGCCGAGGCGGAGGCCGGTCTCGTGGGTGCCGCCATCGTGGGTTCGGACCGAGTTGGCGTAGGAATAGATGTTCTCGTTGTAGTCCTTGATGCACCACTGCATCGCCAGCTCGATCTTGATCTGGCTTCCTTCGTCGTCGAAATAAAGGATCGGCCCTAAAGGTTCCTTGTTCTGATTGAGGTTCAAGACGTATTCGCTTAACCCCTTCTCGTAATAGAACTCCCGGCTGAGATTGGCCCGCTCATCCTTAAGGATAAAATGGACTTTCTTTAAGAGGAAGGCCTCTTCTTGGAGATGGTTGGAGATGGTGTCCCATTTGAATTCGACGGTTGAGAAGATCCGTTTGTCCGGTTTGAAACGGACCACGGTCCCGTGTTTTCTAGTTGCGCCCAATACTTCCAACGGGGTGACGAGCTTGCCGCCATCCTCGAACCGGATGTGATAGATCTTGCCCAGCCGATAGATGGTGACGTCGCAATATTCGCTTAAGGCGTTGGTAACGGTCGCCCCGACGCCATGGAGGCCAGCCGAGGTCGAATAGTTCTTATCGGAGAATTTGCCCCCGGAATGGAGGGTGGTGTAGATAAGCTGGACCGCCGGCACGCCGGAGGAATGCATGTCGACCGGGATGCCCCGGCCTTCGTCCTCGATTTCGATCGAGCCGTCTTTGTGGATGGTGACGTAGATTTTGTCGCCATAGCCGTTGACCGCCTCGTCGACGCCGTTGTCGACGATTTCCCATACCAGATGGTGGAGGCCGGTGGAGTTGGTTGAGCCGATGTACATGCCTGGGCGTTTCCTAACCCCTTCCATCTCCGAAAGGAGCTCGATGTCCTGGGCGGTGTAGCCTTGCTCCGCCTTCTCGATGTCGATTGGTTGCTTGATATCGTCCATTATTGAAAATCAGTCTTTGTTGACTGGGTCAATTATAACGCCTTTTTCTATGAAAAAGTAAGGGGAAAGATGCGTTGCAAACGATATTTTTCTCGCTTTTTGGCCACCAAAGTCTCTTCGAGGCGCTTTCGCTCGGCTTCGAACTGGCAAAACGGGGTCAAGAACGCCTGCTTTCTTTGAAAGTCGGAATGGAAAAAGGACGGGGCTACCGTATAATTCCGGTTGCTATGAACATCTATCTCGTCAATTTCCTAATCGGGGCCCTCACCTTCCTATTGGCCTACTTCCTCGGCTCGATACCGAACGGGGTCATCATCGGCAAGGTCTTCTTCCATAAGGACCCCCGCGATTATTACTCGGGCAATTCCGGCGGGAGCAACGTCGGAAGGGTGTTCGGCAAGAAGATCGGGGTTTTGGTCATTGTCCTTGATGCCCTGAAGAGCATGCTCGCCCTTTTCATCCCCTTTTTGGTCCTAACTTACGTCAAAGGGCTCCAGCCGTACCTCTATTGGGGCGATTATTACGCCGCCCCGTTCTACTATTGGGGCGCCACCGTCTTCGCTTTGCTCGGCCATTGCTTCCCGATCTACCTCCATTTCCAAGGCGGGAAGGCGGTCGCGAGCTACGTCGGGGTCGGAATCTTTTTCTCCTATGTTGAGGTGGTGGTGTTCGCCGTCTCCTTCTTCGTCGCCCTGTTCAAAAAGAAATTCGTCTCCCTGGCATCGATTCTCGCCAGCAGCTTAACCGCCTTGACCATGCTCATCATTTGCCTAGTGATGTATGGGACCGGCGCCCTTGAGACCAGCGGCGCCTGCCTCACTTGGTCATTCGGGGCGCCGGGCTATCTGGTCTTCGGCTTCGAATCGACCGCCGCCTTGCTCATCACCACCTTGATCCTCATTCTCCGCCACCTTCCCAACATCAAGCGGCTGAAGGAAGGAAAGGAAAATACCGTCAAGTGGATAAAGTAGTTAATTAGTAGTTTTTTAGTTGTTTAAAGCCGAATGTGGATATTTGGTGGAAAACTGAATATGTTCAAAATAGGTCCGATGGTGGGCCTATTTTTAATTGACGCCGCTCGTGAATAAAGGCAGTTTTGTCCCATTTTCCTTATCTTGGTTAACTGATCGATTTTTCAACGAAAAAAGGCGAGGTATTTGGCCTCGCCCTAATGCTGTTTTCGATTAGAGATTGGAGTTCTTTTTCATCGAGTTCATGACCGCCCGGATCTGGGCTTCGGTGGGCTTGCGGCCCATCTGCATGTACATGGCTCGAATGGTTTTCTCATCGATCGGCGGATGCTTGGCGATCTCTTTCTTAATCAAGGCCCTGGCGCCGAAGAAGCCGACGACTAAGCCGATGATCAAGGCGGCGATGAGCAAGCCGAACCAGCCGCCGTCCCACGCCATCAGGAGGTTCATTAAGCTCTCCCGTCGTATTTGCCGGTCGTGGTATCGACCGAGATCTTATCGCCTTGGTTGATGAAGAGGGGGACCCGGATCTTCATGCCGGTCTCGAGGACGGCGTCTTTGGAGCCGCCATTGGTGACGGTGTCGCCCCGGACGCCCGGTTCGCACTCGGTGACGGTGAGGGTGACCTTCGAGGGGAGGTTGACCCCGAGGACCTCGTCTTCATAGGAGACGATGGTGACTTCGCTATTGGGGGCGAGGAAGGGGATCTCGTGCTCAAGATGGTTCTTCGGAAGTTCGATCTGCTCGTAGGTTTTGCCATCCATGAAGCAGAGGGTCTCGCCGGTGTCGTAGAGATATTGCATCGTCTTCTTGTCGACGTGGACGTCCTCGACGCCATAGCCGGAGTTCCGGGCCAATTCGGTGATGGCCCCGGTCCGCATGTTCTTGACTTTGACTTTGGCGACCATCTTCCGCATCGCGGTTTTGTTGAGGAGGATGTCGATGACCTGGTAGAGGTTGCCTTCATCGATGAAGTAGTTGCCAGGCCGTAATTCGGTTACGTTGATCATTTGTTTGCTCCTGTTTTTCAATCCATTCAGATTGGCTTTGGTATTATATACCAACCACCTAACCGGCTCAAATCACTTTTATTGCCGATAAATAGGGGTTTAAGCGCTTCTCCTCGCCGAGTTTCGCCCCGCTGCCGTGTCCCGGATAAAACCGGAGCCCGTCATCGAGGGATAAAAGCTTCCTTAACGAGGATTCGGCCATCTCGCTATCCGAGCCCGGGAGGTCGCTCCGCCCGATGCCTAGATGAAACAAAGAATCGCCGGTGAAGAGGGCTTGCTCGGCCGACAAAAGAAAGCACATCGAGCCCAAGGTATGGTAAGGGGTCCAAATCGCCTTGACGAAGAAATGCGGCATTTTGATCTCATCCTCATCATCAAGCGGATTGCAGGCGACATCGAAGGTTTTATGCTCATGGAAGAACGAATAGGCTAATGAGTACTTGTCGTCATCGAGGCAGCGCATATCCTCGGCCCCGATAAATATCGGGAAGGCACGATCGGGCGAATCCAAATCGGTTAAGCCCCCGATATGGTCATAATGGCCATGGGTTAGGAAAACCCCTTCCAGCTTCAGATTGTGGCGATTAATAAAAGACAAGGCCGACTTGGCGTCGAAGCCGGCGTCAAAGATAAGGGCATGCTCCCCATCATCCAAAACATAAGTATTGCAACGATCGGGGGAAGAGCAAAAAGCGGTAATACGGGCCATAGGTGATAAAAAAATAAGGCCGCGGCCTTATTTCTTCTCCTTGTGCAAGGTTTGCTTATTGCACTTCGGGCAATATTTGCTGATCTCCATTTTGTTGGGATGGGACCGCTTGTTGCGGGTCGTGATGTAGTTTTCGTCGCCGCAGACGGTGCACTTGAGGATCACTTGATCGCGTTTGCTTGCCATTTGTCTTCACACTCCCTTACTAGCGCGGATAGAATGTTACCATAGCGAAACCCAAGTAACAACAAAAAGGAACAGGAAATGAATCGAAGAGAGCAAACCCGCCCGCTCCAAGTCGGCGATGTCCGCCTCGGCGGGCAAAATTCGGTCGTCATCCAATCGATGGCCAACATCAAGACCAGCCGGGTGAAGGAGGTGGCTGAGCAAGTCAATCGCTGTGCTGCCGCCGGGGCGAAGCTCATGCGCCTTTCGGTTCTCGATATGGACGACGCTTTAGCCATCAAAGACATCAAAAAGCTCGCTAAGACGCCGCTTATCGCCGATATCCACTTCGACTACCGGCTGGCTTTGACCGCTATTTCCTCCGGCATCGACGCCATCCGGATCAACCCCGGCAACATCGGCTCCGAGGAACGGGTAAAGGCTGTCGTCGAAGCCTGCAAGAAGCATCATCTCCCGATCCGGGTCGGCGTCAATTCCGGCTCGATGGATAAAACGGTCTACGATTATTCCGGCCATCTCGAGGCCGAGGAACTCGTCGCTTCGGCCCAAAAGCACGTCGCCATCTTGGAAAAGCACGATTTCCACGACATCGTCATTTCCTTAAAGGGCTCCTCAGCTTTAACTACTATCGCCGCTTATCGGAAAGCCAGCGAGATCTTTCCTTATCCTTTGCACCTTGGGGTCACCGAAGCCGGGCCGAAAGACACTGGCCTCCTCCGAAGCGCCGCCACCCTTAGCCCCCTATTGCTCGAGGGAATCGGCGACACCATCCGCATCTCCTTATCCGATGACCCGGAAGAAGAATGCAAAGCCTGCTGCCGCTTGCTCCATGACCTTGGGCTTTATCCCGCTTACCCGACTTTCATCTCCTGCCCGACCTGCGGCCGGACCGAGGTCAACCTCATCCCGACCGCCAAAGTCATCCAGGCTTATTTAGAGCAAACCGGTAAGCCGAAAACCGTCGCCATCATGGGCTGCATCGTCAATGGGCCGGGCGAGGCCAAGCAGGCGGACTTAGGGGCGGCCGGCGGGAACGGCTCCTGGGCGATATTCAAAAAAGGGAAAGTCATCCGGACGGTCAAAGACGAGGATATCGTCGAGGAAATGAAGAAAGAGATCGATTTGCTCTAACGCCAATCGACGAATGCTCCCTCGCGGAGCATTTTTATTTCCATAGCATACGGGGCTTCCCCGTTCCAATAAGGGGTCTCAAGGATGATGGGGAGCTCGTCAAGCCGGGGATCGCGGGCGATCCGCAATAGATTGTCGAAGCCGATCGCCCCATAGCCAAGGTTCTCATGCCGGTCTTTATGGGCGCCCCGGGGGTTTTTCGAATCGTTTAAATGGACGCAGGCGACTTTATCTAACCCAATGACCCGGTCGACCTCATCGAGGAATCCCGGATCGGATAAATCGTAGCCTCCGTCGTGGAGATGACAGGTATCGAGGCAGACTTTCAAAGGAACTCGGCAGTTATTGAGGATAAAGGCCACTTCCTCGAGGGTTTTCCCGATTTCGCTCCCTTTGCCAGCCATGGTCTCAATGGCGATCGGGGGATAGTCTTTCCCGAGGGCCACTTCCTCTAAACAACGGCAGAGGGCGAGGGCACTCTCCTCGAATTCCGCCCCGAGCGAGGCCCCGGGATGGAGGACAAGGCAAACCCCCGACATGGCTTGGGCCCGGATCAGTTCGTTCTCAACGGTCTTTTTGCCGATTTTAAGTTTATCTTCGCCCTTGGGATCGGCTAAATTGACGATATAGGGGGCGTGGATGACCCGAGACAAGGAAGAGGCGGCGTCGGCTTCGGATATCTTTAGCTTTTCCAAAGGGACCCGGCGGCTATTCTGCGGGGCGCCGGTATAGCACATGAAGGCGGTTTCGCCCCATTGTTCGGCTTGAAAGACGCTGCCAAGGAGATAATCGGGGGCGGACAAACCGACGTGGGAGCCGAGGTATTTCATTGCTTGGCCTTCTTCGATTTGGAGATGGCGATGTTCTTGGCTTTCCGCCGATACTTGCCTTTGACCCGCTCGATGGCCATTTTCCGTTTCCGTTTATACCCCGGCTTGACTTTCTTGACCCGGGTTTTGGCTTTGGCGATCTTGATCTCCCGCAGTTCATCAGTGCCGAAGGGTTTTTTCTTGCCCGAGAGTTTCTTCTTGGGGGCAAAACCGACCGGATCGTCCCAGAGCCCGTCTTTCCGCAAGGCCAGGAAATTGGCTTTAAGCCCTTTGGCGTAGAGTTCCTCGGCCTTTTCCGATTCACCCTTATCGTAGAAGATGTAGGAATCCCCTTCTTTGCCGAAACGACCGCTCCGGCCGGCCCGATGGTAGTAATAATCGAGGTCGCTTGGGAGGTCAAGGGAGATGACGTCGGTGACGTCGGGAAGATCGATGCCCCGGGCCAAAAGGTCGGAGCAGACGATGACCGGGGTTTCCCCTTGTTTTATTTCCCGTAAAGCCCGCTTCCGTTCCCGGTCGGTCAAGTCGCCGGAGAAAAGCAAGCAATCGACGTTATGGGCTTTAAGGAAATCGTAAGCTTTCTTGACCGCTTCCTTGGTCGAGGCGAAAACTAAGCAAAGATAGGGGCGCTTGAGGTTAAGGAAGCGCAGCAAGGCTTCCTCTTTGCCGGCGTGGCGGATATCGACGAAATGGTGACGGACCGTGGTGGCGGTCAATTCGTCTTCCCCGTCGTAGGAGAATTTCGAGCCGATGGCCTTCTCGATATGAGGCTTCAGCGGCTCCTCAATCGTCGCCGAGAACACCATCGTCTGATGAGGAGAAGGCAAAATCGAGCAGAGGCGGTCGATCGAATCGAAATAGCCGAATTCCAGGAGCATATCCGCCTCGTCAAGGACGACGGTTTTGACGTCTTTTAAAGACGAAGCATAACCTTTGACCAAGATGTCCTCCAGCCGCCCCGGGGTCCCGATGACCAATTGGGGGGCGACCTCCAGCCCTTCCTCGTTGTCGCTTTTATCGGCCTCGGAGGTGAAAAGACGGACTTTCAAAGAGGGAAAATAAGCCAATAAGGCCCGGGCGAATTCATAGACCTGACGGGCCAATTCCCGGGAAGGGGCGATGGCGATGGCCTGGATTCCCTTATTGGGATCGAGCCGATCGATGATCGGCACCAAATAGGCGTGGGTTTTGCCAGAGCCGGTCTCGGATTGGCAGACCAGCGACTCGCCCCGCAAGGCCTTGGGGATGACCCGAAGTTGGACGGGCGAGGGATTGACATAGCCCAATTGGCTTAAGGCCTCGACCATAGTCGAGGATAAAGATAACGATGAGAAATTATGCATACGGGGTGAGTATAGAGGAAATCCTTTCATTTTTCACGCTCAACAGGCGACAATAAAGGGGTGAAAACCATCTTAGTCCAGCCCTATGGCTATTGCTTCGGGGTCCGGCGGGCCCAGCGGATCGCCCTAGAGGCCGCGAAAACCGAGCCGGTCTATTGCCTTGGCTCCTTGGTCCACAACGAATTAGCCATTCGCGAGTTGGCCGCCCAAGGGGTCAGGACCATCCAAGAGAACGGGCCGGACCTCGCCCCGTTGCTGGAACTTGCCCCTAAGGGATCGTTGATTCTCTTCTCGGCCCATGGCCATGATAAGGCCTTGGAAAGCCAAGCGCACGATTTGGGACTCCGTTACCTTGACGCCACCTGCCCTTACGTTCAGGCCAATATCGAATTCGGGCTCAGGTGGAAAGGGAGCATCGCCTATATCGGGACCAAAGGCCATGCCGAGGCCGAGGCTTTTTGCCGAAACGTCCATCCCTTGGCCTTTTTCGATGCCAAGTCCGGCGAACTGGTTTATGCGCACGAGGGTTCGCTGCAGGGAGTCATCGCCCAGACCACCCTCGACACCGAGGATATCGATTTAGGGTTAAAAGCCATTGAAGAGAAATACGGTCCGGTAAGGCTTTTGGCTGGTCGCTGCCCGGCGACGGAGCAACGGCAAGCGGCGGTCGAGGCGGCTTTGCAAGTGGCCGATTGCCTCATCGTCTTAGGCTCGAAGACCAGTTCCAATTCCCGGCGGCTCCTCACCTTAGCCAAGAAAAAAGGCAAGGCGGGATACCTTGTCTTGGATTTGGCTGAGCTGCGGCGATTGGATCTGTCGTCTTTTTCAACCGTTGCCCTCTGCTCGGGGGCCTCGACGTCAAACGAGGAGGTCGAGCGCTGCTACGCTTACCTTAGTTCCGATTCAACTCGTCCCTGATCAGCCGATAGATCGATAGATACTGGGCCCGGGCTTTCTCGTCGAGCCCTTTGTTAAGGATGTCGCTGATCTTTTTCCTTTGCTCTTCGAGGTAAGTAAGGAACAAGGGCTCCCGTTTATGACGGAGGATCGGCCCGAAGAAGAGGTCGGCGGCCGAATAGGCCGGAGCCGTCCCCTTGCGGAATTTGATGATCGAATAGTAGATCTTATCCTCGTAGATGAGCCGTTCATCCTCGATCAGATAGCCGAGGGCGCTCACGTGGCGGCGAAGATAGACCAAGTCGCGATGGGCATCGATGACCAAGGAATCGACGAAGGAGAGTTTGTCTTTTCCTTTTTCCAGAATTGAGCTGGCGAGGCGGCCGCCCATGCCGGCGATGACCACGCACCGGCAATCGGGGGATAGCTGGCTCAGCCCATCGGATAAGGAACAACGGATCCGATATCCCATTGGGGAGGCGTTGACGTTGCTCTTCATGTTGAGGAAAGGGCCGGGCTTATTGTCGATGGCTTGGGCATAGGGGGTCTTGCCCTTCTCGACCAACTCCAAAACCAAATGGCCATGGTCGGCCCCGACGTCGGAGACGAAGACGCCGGAATCGACTAAGTCATAAATCGCTTTGAGCCGGTTGGAGAGTTTGCGTGCCATCTTAGCCTTTGATCCCTTTTTCCTCTAAGAACGCCTTGAGTTTGGCGTTGGCCCTTTCTTTGATCTGACGGGCCCGTTCGCGGGAGAAGCCATGGCTTTTCCCGATGTCGGTGAGGCTTTCCTCCTCTTTCCCATCGAGGCCGAGGTAACGGCTTAAGACGTCTTTCTCAATCGGGGAAAGGAAGGCTAGCCCCTCGGCGATGGCCGAATTGGTCTCCTCCGAATCCTCTTTGATCTCATCGTCGTCTTCCCCGACGTAACGGTCACCGAAGTTCTCCTTTTCTTCCTCCCCGACGGTGTCGTCGAGGGAGATGGGGGCCGAGGCGGTGCCTAGCGCCCGGAGCTCGCTGACCTTTTCTTCCTTCATCCCTAGTTTCTCGGCGATCTGCTTATCGGTCGGATCGATGCCGTTTTGGGAAAGCAGATCCTGGGCGGCTTTGGAGATTTTATATAGATCCTGCCGGGTTTCCTGGGGGATCTTGATGGTTGGGAAAGAGGCGATGGCCTTTTTGACGTAAGCCCGGATCCAAGCGTCGGCATAGGTCGAGAAATGGACGTTTTTGTCGGGGTCGAACATCGCGGCCGCCTTCAGCAGCCCGTTGTTCCCTTCCTGGATGGCGTCCATGTTCAGATCCTGCCCTCGGAGTTCGACCGGGAGTTCCTGCTTGACGATGTTCAAAACCAAGGCCAAGTTCGAATTGACCAGCTTATCGCGGGCCTCCTGGGCTTTGGCTTTCGCCGTCTCATCAGCCTTCGGATCGCGGCCGGCTTTGACCAATTCACCCAGATCCTTCTCCTCGTCTAAAGTCAGTCGGGGATAGGAACGGACTTCGGCGCAGTAACGGTCGAAGGCTTGGTTGGAGCCCGCCATCAGTTCCGTCCTTTGTCGGGATAGGCTTCGGAGTAGTCGCCGAGCTTCTTGGCCCGGATCGGGTGGCGGAGTTGGCGGATGGCCTTGACTTCGATTTGCCGGATCCGTTCCCGAGTCAGGTTAAACACTTTGCCGACTTCCTCTAAAGTCCGGGGGCGGTTGTCATCGAGCCCGTAACGGAGCCGGAGGACCATCTGGTCGCGCGGCTTAAGGTCTTTCATGATCTCGTAAAGCTCATCCTTGAGCAGGCTCTTGGTGGTGTATTCCTGCGGGGATTCGTCTTCTTTGTCCTCGACGAAGTCGCCGAGGTGGGAATCCTCTTCCTCGCCGATCGGGGTCTCGAGCGAGACCGGCTCGATGGCGATCCGCTGGATGTCGCGGATTTTATCCGGGGATAAGGTCCCTTCCATCTTGGCCGAGATCTCCTCCGGGGTCGGGTCGCGCCCAAGTTCTTGGACAAGGGCCCGCTGGACCCGGGTCATCTTGTTGATGGTCTCGACCATATGGACCGGGATCCGGATGGTCCGGGCCTGGTCGGCGATGGCGCGGGTGATGGCTTGGCGGATCCACCAGGTGGCGTAGGTTGAGAACTTAAAACCTTTGGTGTAATCGAACTTATCGACCGCTTTCATCAAGCCGATGTTCCCTTCTTGGATGAGGTCGAGGAACTGCATCCCCCGGCCGACGTAATGCTTGGCGATGGAGACGACGAGCCGAAGGTTGGCGGTGGTCAATTGGTCCTTGGCGTCCTTCCCGTCGATCTTCTCCCAGTCGGTGGCGTCTGGGGCCCGTCCGGCGACGATCCGCTTGGCCAGTTCCTTTTCCTGCGACTCGTTGAGCAACGGCGTCTTGCCGATCTCCTTCAAATACATCTTGACCGAGTCGTTGACTTTGACCTCGCCGATGGCCATGTTGGCGAAATCGACCGCCTCCAAATCGGCTTTGTCCTGTTCGGAGACGTCATCATCGAGGGTGTCGTCATCGGCCATTTCGGATTCGATGTCCTCGCCTTCGTTCGGTCCCTCGATGTCCTCGAGGTCGCCGGCATCCTCATCCTGCTCGATTTTGATGCCTTGTTCCTGGAAATAGTTGATGAGCGATTGGAAATCATCATCGGAAAGGTCGAGGTGGGCGGTGGCGTCCATCACGTCGCCGACGTTGATTGATCCATCCTTCTTGCCCTTCTCGACGAAGGTTTTCTTGATGGTGTCTAAGCCGACGATCTCATCGCCCTCTTCGGCGAGGGGGACGGAATCGAGGTCCTCGACTTCCTCTTCGACGGCGGTCTTTTCCTTCTTTTTGGTCATGGTTTTGCTCCTTCTTTCTATTTCTCTTTGGCCCACCGTTTGCGGGTGGACGCGGCTAAGCTGCTCAGTTCCCGGGCCTTCTCTTCCCGGGTGGAGGGGGAGTTGAGCATCTTCTCGGCTTTTTTCCGCTCGAGCAGCTTCTCCTTCTCCTTCTTGATGATGTTGGCGCATTCGTCGAAGAACTCCGGCTGGTAGCGGTCGGCTTCGCTCAGGGCGATGTCCGAGAGCGTCCCCGCTACCTGTGATCCCGAATCCTCCATCGTCTGCTCGATCTGGGCGATCAAGGCCGCCTGGTCGATCTGCTCCTCGTCCGGATGGGTGGCGCGGTAATCGAGGATCGAATTGGCCAGCAGGTCATTGATCTTGTCGTAGAAGTTGCCGATCTGCGGCTCGAATTTCTCGGCCGCTTCCTTGCTTTCCATCATGTAAGCCAGGACCATCTCCTCGGCTTTGCAGAGCCGGCGGAGGGCCGGTTTCCCATAGCTTAGGCGACGGCTGATGCTTTCTTTGGTCAGCACCGCTTCCTCGTTGCTTAGCGAGGGGCCGCGGGCCATCTTCACCAGTTCGCGGATAGCGCTTGGCTCATAGGAAGTGGCTTTGGCGAGCTTCGCTAAGGTATCCTCGAACTCGATGCTGGCCGGCGGGAGGCTTTTCAGATGGGGGATGAACGATTCGACCGCCTGTCGCCTTTCCTCGGGGGTGTCAAGCTTTTTGGTATGGAGGTAGTAGCCAAGCTCGAAGTCGAGGGGATCGACTAAGGAATCGGCGAGCCGCTTGACGGCGGCCGGACCATCGGACCGGTAGATGTCATCGGGGTCGCGGAGATCGCCATGGCTATCGACCAGCCGGCAGTTCAGCTTGGCTTTCCGTAGCAGCCGGGCGATCTTCATCATCGCCGTCTGCCCCGGGGCGTCACCGTCTAAGCAGACCCGGACCTCGGCTTTAAGGCGGGAGAGCATCCGAATGTGGTCTTCGGTCAGGGCCGTGCCCATAAGCGCGACGGAGGGCTCGATTCCGCTGCGATTGAAGGCCATGACGTCCATGAATCCCTCCAAAAGATAGATGTAGCCGGCTCTTCGGGCCTCGCCTTCGGCTTTATTGAAGTTATAGAGGAGGCGGGACTTGACAAAGATCGGGGTCTCTGGGGAATTGACGTATTTGGCCGAATCGTCATCATGGATCCGGCGGGCTGAGAAGCCGACGACTTGGGACGAGGCGTCGAAGATGGGGAAGACGACCCGCCCGGCGTTATTGTCGGTCATGCCCGATTCGCGGGCGTAGGCGATGCCGATCGATTCGATGGAATGGAGGCTATGGCCCCGGGCTTTGAGGTATTCGATGGTTTTGGCCCCATCGATCGGGGAATAGCCGATGCCATAACGCTTGATGGCGATGTCGTCGATTTGCCTAGAGGCTAGGTAATCCCGGGCGGCTTTTGCCTCGGGGGTATCGGCGTTTAGCGAATAAGAATAATAGGCTTGGAGGTCGTCGATGCAGTCGTAGAGCCGCTTGATCGCCTCATCGACCTTCGGGGCGGAGAAGGATTGCTCCAGCCGGGGGTCGTTATAGCCGATCAGCTTGGCCAGTTTCCTCACCGCGGCATCGAAGGGGATCTTCTCGTATTTCTCGATGAAGGAAATGGCGTTGCCGCCGGTCCCGCAGACGAAGCATTTGAAAATCCGCTTCTCGGGCGAGATGGAAAGGGAGGGATTGGTGTCATCGTGGAATGGGCAGATGGCGACGTAGTTCCGACCCTTCTTGGTCACGGGGATATAGGAGGAAATGACGGAGACGATATCGGCCTTGCGCAGGATATCTTCGATTAAATCGTGGCTGTACATATTCCTCCTTTCTACCTACAATGTAGGTACTATTACTAGTTATCTACTAATTATCGACTGGTTGTTTACTTACCGATCTTCTCGTCCAAATAAGCTTTGAGTTCAGAGATCGGCAGGCGGACCTGGGACATCGAATCGCGGTCGCGGACGGTGACCATCCCGTCTTCGGCGGTCTGGAAGTCGACGGTGACGCAATAGGGAGTCCCGATTTCGTCTTGCCGGCGATACCGTTTGCCGATCGAGCCGGTCTCATCATAAGTGAGCGAGAAGTGCTTAGAGAATTGCTTAAGCAAGTCCATCGCCTGCTCGTTGAGTTTCTTCGATAACGGCAAGATGGCGGCGGTATACGGAGCGAGGTTCGGGGCGATGTGCATGACGGTCCGGACGTCCCCGCCTTCGAGCTCCTCTTGGTCATAGGAATCCATCAAGACCATGAGCATCAGCCGGTCTAAGCCCATCGACGGCTCGATGGTATAGGGGAGATAACGCTCATTGGTGTCGGGATCGAAATAAGTCAGATCCTGCTTCGAGTATTCCTGGTGGCGGCGTAAGTCATAATCGGTCCGGTCGGCGACGCCGAGGATCTCGCCCCACCCGATGCCCGGGAAATCGTATTCGACGTCGGTCGTGGCTTTGGAATAGAAAGCCAATTCGGCCGGCTCATGGTCGCGGAAGCGGAGATTCTCCAACTTGACGCCAAGCGAATGGACGAAGTCGCGGCAATATTCCTTCCAATAGTTGAACCACTCAAGGTCGGTGTTGGGCTTGCAGAAGAACTCCATCTCCAATTGCTCGAACTCCCGGGTTCGGAAAGTGAAGTTGCCAGGGGTGATCTCGTTCCGGAAGCTCTTGCCGGCCGAACAGATGCCAAACGGCAGCTTCTTCCGGGCCGAACGCTGAACGTTTTTGAAGTTAACGAAGACGCCTTGGGCGGTCTCCGGCCGGAGATAGACGGTGGCCGAAGCGTCCTCGGTGACCCCGATATGGGTCTTGAACATCATGTTGAACTTCCGGATCGGGGTGAAGTCGCTTTTGCCGCAGACCGGGCATTTAAGCGGATGGGTCTTGATGAATTCGTCCATGTCCTCGAAGGTCATCCCATCGACGTCGACGTCGGGGTATTGGCCTTTGATGAGCTCATCGGCCCGGTGACGCGCCTTGCAGGCTTTGCAATCGACCATCGGGTCATTGAAGGTCGAGACGTGGCCGGTGGCCTCCCAGACCTTCGGGTTCATTAAGATCGCCGCGTCGATGCCGACGTTGGTCGGGGACTCGCGGACGAACTTCTGCCACCAGTAGGCGCGGATGTTGTTCTTGATCTCGACGCCCAAAGGACCATAATCCCAGGTGTTCGACAGGCCGCCGTAAATCGACGAGCCTTGGAACACATAACCGGTGTTGAGCAGGTGCTGAACTATCTGCTCGAAGCTGAATTTGTGTGCCATTATGTTACCTCAGTTTCAATACAACCAGGGGAAAGGATAATGGCCGCCCCTATCATTGTCAACCCATTATAAGGGTACTAAAATCTCTTGAGCATATCGAGGCTTTTCAGGTGAACCCCGCTGGCGACGACGAGGAAGTCGGCAGTAAAAAGGAAAAGGTCACGGATATGCTCCTCCCCTAAGGCCTCCGGGGCGAGGATGGCGGTTCGGAAATCCTTCAAAAAGGCGACCGGCTTCCGCTCATCGGAGGGTGTCAAACAATTCAAGCAAACGAAGCCCCCATCGAGTTTGGAAATGCCGGCGATCCCGTTCCGGGCTCCGCACCGGACGCAACGATTCACCTCGGGGGCGATGCCGGCGACCTTTAGCAACACCGACAGGAAACGGGTCCCGGCCAAATAGGCCGAATCGCCGGTTTTCAAGGAGCGGAGATTAGCCAATAAAGAATCGAAAATAGCCTCGCAATCGGCGGAATCGCTATCTTCGGATAGAAAGCGGAGGGTCGACTCCAATAAGAAGGAGCTGATCCCAAAGGCCTCCAGATCATCGTTTTCCGGGAGCAAACTCTCCTCTAACTTGCCCTCCTTCAAGGTCAATTTCCCTTGGGAAGAGGATAAAAAAACCAAGGACGACAAGGATAGTTCGTTGGTTGGGGCCAGGTTCTTAGAGTTGAGCTTATTGACCCCGCGGGCGGCGAAGCCGAAAAGCCCGGATGGCGACAAAGCGGTCACCATCGCCGAATTCTCCTTATAGGCGACCCGGCGGAGGATCAAGCAGCGGACCCGAATCTCCCCTTGCTCAGTCCGCTCCATAGCCAAGGTCGGAAAGGGTCTTCGGATCGTCGCGCCAATTGGGGGCGACTTCGACTTGTAATTGCAATGAAAGGACCCGTTTATGCCAGTTGGATTCGATTTCCTGTCTAGCGGCCATCGAGATTTTCTTGATCATCGCCCCGCCTTTGCCGATGACGATGGCTTTATGGGACGGTTTCTCGACGTAAATGGTCCCCTCGATCAATAACCCGCCTTTCTTTTCGACTAAGGAAGTGATTTTGACGGCGCTTTGATGGGGGATTTCGTCGCGGAGGAAATGAAGCAGCTTCTCCCGAACGATCTCTTTGGCTTGGTAGGCCGGGTCTTTATCGGTATAGACGTCATCGGGGAAATAGGCCGGCCCTTCGCTTAATAAGGGCAAAATGGCGTTGGTGACGTCTTTTAAGCCGAAATTGGTCTTGAAGGAGGCTTCGATTAAGGGGACGCCAGGGAAAAGATCGGTTAAAGTTTTCTTTTTCTCCAAGGCCTGCTCGGCGGTGATGAGGTCGATCTTATTCAGGATCAGGAAGCGAGGGGCCTCGGAATGGATGGAATCGAATATTTTCTTGTCGGTGTTGAATTCGCTGATCGAGGCATCGATCAAATAAAGGATGGCATCGACTTCCCGAGAGGAGGTGAAGGCGCTTTTGCGCATGCTCGAATCGAGTTTCAGTCCCCCTTGGAAGATGCCCGGGGTGTCGACGAAGACGATCTGGGCGTCCTTAAGGTTCAAAATGCCCATGATCGAGTCGCGGGTCGTCTGGGCTTTAGGGGTGACGATCGAGACTTTTTTGGACAATAAAGCGTTGAGCAAGGTGCTTTTGCCGACGTTGGGCCGGCCAAGGATGGCGACGAATCCGGATTTCATAGGTCAGTCTCGTCGAAGGCGAAGGGCAAGAGCTCCTCGACGTTGGTCAATTTGGTCTCCCCTTTGAGGTTGCCGAGCATGATTGGCTTGTTCTTGGGGAATAGCTCGCTTAATACCTGGCGGCAGGCCCCGCAGGGGGACACCGGCCCGGTCGAATCGGCGGCGACGCACAAAGCCTCGAAGTCATCGATGGTCTTGCCGTCCATCATCGCCGAATAGACGGCGTTGCGCTCGGCGCACATGCATAAGGGATAGGAGGCATTCTCGACGTTGGCCCCGATGTAGAAAGAGCCATCGGAGCATAAAATAGCGGCCCCGACCGCGAAATGGGAATACGGCACATAGGCCTTCTCCCTTGCCTCAATGGCGATCTGCATCAATTCCTCTAGACTCATTGCTGGCCCTCCTTCTTTGCCAAATAGGCCGAGAGGATCTTTTCCTGCAAGGGGAACATGATCTCCTCGTCCTCTTTCTTCATATGGTCATACCCCAACAGATGGAGCAACCCATGGGTGAAAAGGAAAGCGAGTTCGCGCTCCGGGGTATTGCCGATCGATTCGGCTTGCCGGAGGGCCTGGGGGACGCAGATGAAGATCTCGCCCAGCATCCGCGGGACCTCATCGCCTTTGATTAATGACAACTCGCTTTTGTCGTCCTCGAAGGCGAAGGAGATGACGTCGGTCACCCGGTCGATCTTCCGGTAGTCCCGGTTGATCTGCTGGATGTCCTCGTCGCCGACTAAGCTGACGTCGATTTCGTAATTCTCCTTGATGCCGAGCATCGCGAAGGCGACTTCGGCGATCGAAGAGTAGACATCCTCTAAGTTATCGTAACCCGCCGCAAGGCGGTTCTCAAATCCGATTTCCATAGCCCTTTTATTCTAGCATATTCGGGGCTAATCCATGAAATGGAGGCGGAAATACCCTTCCTCGGCTTTCTTTTTCTTTAATTTCTTGGCCGAATCGAAGCATTTCTCGACCAAGGAAGAGACGAAAAGCAGGCTCAGGCCGACGAAAAGGAACCGCTCGGCCGAGAAAGAAGACGGCAATAACGAGAGGCAGGCCAAGCATAAGGCGAGGAAGGAGCCGAAGGCATGGTCGATCAAATAGGCGAAAGAGAACGATTCGCTTTCCTCCCGCAAGGAACGGAGCAGGGCTTTGCGGTCCTTCGTCCCCTCGGAAAGAAAAGACTTCTCCAGCTGCTCGATCCGCTCGGCCTTCTTGTCGAGGGCGGGTCTAGTCAATAGATGCTTAAGGCAAAGCAAGAGAATGAGAATCGCGAGGGATAAACCCAACTGAAGGTCGGCGAAGGCGAGGAAGGAAAAGGCCGCCAGCAACTCAAACAGGGAAGAAAGCAATTGAGGAGCCGTTGAGAAGACGGCGGCCTTGTACGCGTGGTAATGGAGATAGCGTTCCCTTCTTAACGAAGGGTCGCCCTCATCCACCCCATCGAGGTAATGGTCGTCGAATCGCTTCAGCCTCGACGAGAGGTAAAGCCGTCCCCCCATCGAGGCCAGAAGCGACCCCAGGAAAAGCCCGATGCTCCAAAACCCCAACTCCGGGATGAAAGAAAGGAGCAAAAGCCCGGAGAGAAGAAGGAAAGAGGGGAAAATGGAGAGGACCGTCCCGGAAAGCTGGGTCAGGGCTGCAACCGGACTCCGGCGCCTAATGGGCTGGCTCACGTCCTCATACCCTTCCTCAATCAGGACATAGCCTTCAAGCAAAGAGGAAAAAGTCGAGGAGGGAAGCCGCCTTTTGCCGACGGCGGGATCGAAAAAGACCACCTCGTCCCTTACCCGTTTCACCACATAGACCGCATGGGAGAACCCATCTTCCCCAATGGTCGCGATGAACGGATAAAGGTTCCGGTTCATGAGAACCTCCCTTGAATCCCAGACCTTATAGCCCGTGAGTTTCAGCCCATAACTCCGCCCATAGGCGATAAGGTCTGCGAAAGAAGGAGCCTGCCCGGTGATCGGCTTCTCCGACGCGAAGGCGAAATCCCTCCTATTTGAGGAATGGATGAGCGCCATTTTGACGCAGGCGTATCCGCAGCCTTGGCGTTGGGATTGGTAGACCAGCTCGGTTCTCATACTGAATAAGTAGTCGACAAAAACCAAAGAGGCTACAGAAAATTATGTAAAAATTAAAAATCCCTCGATTTGATCGAGGGAATTTCGTTTACCACTTCTTGCGACGGGTGAACTTGGACTTCATTTTCCGCAGGAGGGCGGGTTTGAGGAAGGCTTCGCGCTTCCGGGTCTCATAGAGGATGCCGGACTTGTTGACGCCTCTTTTGAAGCGGCGGAGCGCGTCGTCGACGGATTCGCCTTCGCGAACGACGGTTTTAACGGCCATGGATTCTCACTTCCTTCCTGCAAAACGCTTCTAGATGATACCTGCTCAAGGAAGCTAAATCAACGAATAAATGCGCTGAAGCCCCCCAAAAGGGCATTAGGAAGGTGAAATCCCCTATTCTTCCTTCATTATCTTGACCGAAGCGCTGGCCCCGATCCTGGTCGCCCCGGCCTCGATCATGGCGAGGGCCTCGGCTTTGGTGTGGATCCCCCCGCTGGCCTTGACCCCCATCTCCGGCCCAACGGTCTCGCGCATAAGTTTGACCGCGTGGACGGTAGCCCCGCCAGTCGAGAAGCCGGTCGAGGTCTTGACAAAGTCGGCTTGGGCCCGCTTGGCGGCCAGGCAGCATTCGACGATCTCCTCATCGGTCAATAGGCAGGTCTCGAGGATGACTTTCAATAAAGCGTTCGGCACCGCTTCCCTGACCATTCTGATATCTTTCTCGACTTCGATGTAGCGATGGTCCTTGGCGGCCGAGATGTTGATGACCATGTCGACCTCATCCGCCCCTTCGGAGACGGCATAGGAGGCTTCATAGGCTTTGACCTTGCTGCTATTGGCCCCTAAGGGGAAGCCGATGACGGTGCAGGTCTTGACTCCGCTGCCATCAAGCAAAGTGTGGGCTAAGGGGACGAAATCGGGATTGACGCAGACCGAGGCGAAGCCATAATAGGCCGCTTCCTCGCAGAGTTTCCGGATGTCCGCTTCCCGCGCGTCGGGTTTTAGCAATGTGTGGTCGAAGTATTTGGCAATGTCCATATTCTTTTCCTCTGATCCTTATTATAAAGAAAAAGAAAACCCGCCTTAAGCGGGAATTCCTTACTTCTTGCTCGGCTCGCCTTCTTCTTTGGCGACGTGGAGCACTTCCTTGCCGGCGTAGTAGCCGCATTTGGGGCAGACGTGGTGGCTCCGGATCATCTCCCCGCAGTGCGGGCAGGCGACCAAGCCAGCGACGTTGAGCTTGAAGTGCGTCCGGTGCAATCTCTTGCGGGTCTTGCTGGTTCTTCTTTGTGGGACTGCCATGGCTTTCTTCCTTTCGTATAACGCCGGCTATTATAGGGAAAAAGATGGGGAAGGCAAACAAAAAAGTCGTACAATGTCAAAAAAATTCCTAATTAATCCGATGCCGACTCACTATCGTAAATCGTTTTGACCATCATTCCTTCTTGGACATTGTCCAAATCCCCCTCAACCAGGAGGTAGTTCGGGGTATGGCCTTTGTAATGGGTTCCTTGGACTTCCTCAACCAAAACCTCGACGGTCTTGCCATAGAATTTCCGTTCATAGGCCAGCCGGAGTTTCTTCGATAAAGCCAGCATTTCGTGGACTCTCCGCTTCTTAACCGCCCCATCGACTTGACAGGGCATCTTCTCGGCCGGGGTCAAGGGACGAGGGGAGAAAGGGAAGACGTGGATCTCGGCGAATTGGGCCTGCTCGCAGAAGCGCAGCGTCTCGCCCCATTCGACCTCCGACTCCCCAGGGAAGCCGGCGATTAAATCGGTGGTGATGGCGATATTGGGCCGAATGGCCCGGATTTGCCTTAATTTATCGAGGAATTCCCGGGTGTTATAGGGCCGGTTCATCCTCCGCAATATCTCGTCTGACCCCGATTGGAGGGGAATATGGAGGTGATCGACGATCTGCTTATGTTTGCTTAGGACCGAAAGGAACTCCTTGTCGATCTCGCTGACTTCAAGGGAAGAGATGCGTAAACGCGGGAGTTTCGGGCATTTGACGCAGAGCGAATGGAGAAGATCCGGCAGTCGGAAAAGCCCGAGCCCCAGGTCTTTGCCGTAATAGCCTATATGGATGCCGGTGATGATGAGTTCCTTATAACCAAACTCGACCAACCGCTGGGCTTCTTTGATGGCCTCGCGGGGGTCGCGGGAACGGGAATTGCCCCGTAGGCGCGGAATATAGCAATAGGAGCAGAAGGCATCGCAGCCGTCTTGAACCTTCAAATAAGCCCGAGCCGATTCAGCCAAAATGGCGGTCCCGAACTCCTCATAGTCCTGTTTCCGAGGATCGTTGACGACATCGATGATGGTTTCGTGGTCGGCTTTGAACTTCTCGATCAGCTCGACCGCGTCCTTCCGTTTTCCGGATCCTAAGACGATGTCGGCCCCCATCTCGGCGCATTTCTTCCCCTCACTTTGAGAGTAGCAGCCCATGACGACGAGAATCGCTTCCAGGTTCGCTTCCCGGTAGGAACGGATATGCTGTCGGCTCTTCTGGGCGGCGGTTGCAGTGACGGCGCAGGTATTCAAGATGATGACCTCAGCCTCTTTTAAGAAGTCGGTTTTGATCATCCCTTTCTGCAGCAAGAGGGACGACAACGCCTCCGTCTCATACGCGTTGACCTTGCAGCCGAGCGAGTGGGTGAAGAATTTATTGCTTTCCATCGAGCGAATACCTCTTTGCGATATTTGCATAAAACCGCTGCTCATCGTGTTTAATCTTAAAAGCCAAACTACTAGAAATTAACCGGTTATCTACTAGGGCTTTCATGAACTCCTCGCGGCTATCTTTATAATACGCCTCGACCGCCGGCTTGACTCGCACCAGCAGATGGTTATAGCTCGGATGGTCTAAGAACTTATCGAAGAGGACGCATTCAACATCTAAACGCCCTTGTTCGTTGACGAAGTAAATCGAGAAGGAATCGTAATTGAGGAAAGCCCGGTTCTTCCCCTTTTGCCCTACTTTGACCAGGCGGGTGAAATAGGAATCGAAGAGGTCAGGACCATAGTAATCGAACGGGTCGATGAGGGCGGCCTCATAATCCTTGGCGAGCCCCGAGTAAGGATGCTCATCAAGCCGGGTCGGCTCCTGGTCATAGATAAGGTTGAATGACAACGGGAGAACCGGGACGTAAATCCGCTGGTCATTGAGTTGGTAATACGGAAGGTCGCGCTTGATCGCCGCGAGTTTGGCCTTAATCGATTCGGAATTGGGGTCGGCTGGGGTCCCGGGGATGACCTCTTGCTTCTTAGCCGCCAAATAGGCTTTCTCGATAACAAACTTATTCGACAGGGCCCTTAACAAGAGATTGGCCCGGATGACGTCGAAGCTCGAATAGGCTTTCCGGAACTTCCGATATAAGGGAAAAGAATTGAGGATATCGGCGTTCTCTAAGAAAAACCGCATCTCGGAGGAGGATTCGAAGTCGTCTTTCCGGCGGTATTTGGCGAGTTTATGAAATAGTTCCATTGCTTACCGTTCCGAAGCCAATAGCAAAGTCGCCGCCCCGGCGATGGCCGCCGTCTCGGCCCGAAGGATCCTTTTGCCTAAACTGACCGGATGGAAACCATTTTGAATGGCTAGTTCGGCTTCTTTCGGGGTAAAGCCCCCTTCCGGCCCGATTAATAAGGTCGCCTCGCTTTCGCCTTTTAAGGCGTATTCGAGGATGCTTTCCCCATGGATCGCGGCTTCTTCATAAGCCAAAAGTCGCAGCCCAGCCGCCTTTTCCACCACTTCGTCGAAGGCTGAATAATCACTAACCTCCGGGATGACGGAACGTCGGCATTGCTCAGCCCCTTCCTTGGCGATTTTCCGTAGACGCAGAAGCTTATTGTCCTCTTTCCCTTTCGGCACCACCACCGTCCGAGCCGAAACTAACGGCACGAACCGGGTGACGCCAAGCTCAGTCCCCTTCAAGACGATCAATTCATTATGGTCGCCTTTCAATAGCGAAAAGGCCAAGGTCAGCTTTAGCGGCGCTTCCCGGGTCTCGGTTATTTCGGCGATGACCCCAAAAGACAAAGGATGGAGTTTGCAGCAACGACAAAGGTAAACCCGTTCGCCCTCGGCGATCTCGACCTGCTCGTTGAGCTCGATCCGCTTGACTTGCTTCGCCCGGAGAGCGTCCCCCTCCTCGATCGAGGCGGTTTTTCCTTGAATATGGCCGAAATAATGCTGCATTTACCGAAGCAATTCCCCTTTCCCGTCTTTAACTGAATCGTAAAGGAAATAAAAGAGGCCAAAGCCGATGGCGATGGCATAAAGGCAGATTAAGGGGATTAAATAGGCCCAAACCGACGGGAAGGCGGCGAAATACAATAGCGACCCGATCCCGGCGACTAAGACGATGGTCCCGCCTAATTCGATTCCCCCTCGCTTGTAATAACGGGCATAGAAGGAATGGACCCCGAAGACGCCTAAAAGGCAGCAAAGGAGGGCGTAGACGATCCGGCTCCGCGACCGATAGAGGTCCTTGGGCAAATTCAAATCATGGATGGTTTTGGTCACATCCATCGTCTTATAGCCTTCGTCAATCGGCGAAGGGGCGCCGCAATGGGGGCAGACGTCCTCATCGAAACGGGAGATCTCCCCGTGGCAGTATTTGCAGAATGGCATAGTTCAATAGGCCGTCCGATCGGTCTTCTTCAAATAGACCTCATACAGTTTGAGGCATTCCTCGCGGTCGAGTTCGGAGACGAATCGCTTCTTGTTCTCGGGCTTCGAGAGCTCGTAGAACTTATCGTCGCGGAAGCCGATCCGCTCGGTGTCCTTGACGTCGCAGCCGTAATACACTTTGTCGATATTGGCCCACATAATGGCCCCAAGGCACATCGGGCACGGCTCGCCGGTGGTATAGATAATCGAGCCGGAAAGGTCGAAGGTGCCGAGGTTTTTGCAGGCGTCGCGAATTGCCTCCATCTCGCCGTGGCACGTCGGGTCGGCGTTTTTCACCACTTTGTTATGCCCTTTCCCGATGACTTTCCCGTCTTTGACGATGACCGCCCCGAACGGGCCCCCATCGCCGTTATTTATTCCTTCATAGGCCTCATCCAAGGCCAATTTCATATATTGATCCATTCTCTTTCTCCCAAACGGCCATATTTTAGCAAAAGAAAACCGGGTCTTAAACCCGGTTAGGCCTGGAAACGCGCTTTCCACTTCTCATAAGCCGATTCCCCTTTGGAATTGGCTTGGAATTCATTCAGCAACTGCTTCTGCGCTTTGGAGAGCTTGGTCGGGGTCTGGACCTTGATGTGGAGGTATTCATCCCCCGGCACCCCGGTCCTTAGATCCTTGATGCCCCGCCCTTTGATCTTGAGGATCTGATCGGGTTGGGTCCCTTCGGGAATATTGACCGAGACCTCGCCATAGACCGTCGGGACGTCGATTGAAGTCCCGAGGGCGCAGGAAACGAAGGAAAGAGGCACTTCGAGGTGGACGTCATTCCCATTCCGCTTGAAATAGGGATGATCGGCCACTAGGACCTCGACGAACAAGTCGCCATTCGGCCCGCCGTTGCGGCCTCTTTCGCCCTTGCCGGCCACCCGGATCTGCTGACCCGAGGCGATGCCGGCCGGGACGTTGACCGGAATATCCTTCCGGACATGGGAATACCCTTCCCCGCCGCATTCGTGGCATTTGTTACGGACGATTTTGCCGGTCCCGCCGCAATGAGGGCAGACCGACTGGCTCTGCATGACCCCGAAGATGGTCCGCTGCTGGCTCATGACGACGCCCGACCCACCGCATTGAGGGCAGGTATCGAGGTCGCCGGGGTTCTCGGCCCCGGTCCCATGGCAATGGGCGCAGGGCTCATCGTAGGAGACGTTGAGTTTGATCTTGGTCCCGAGGACCGCATCCATGAAAGAGATGCGGATCCGGGTGAACTTGTTCTCGCCTTTCTCCGGCGCGGTCGAGGCTTTGCGGGCTTGCCGTCTGGCCCCGCCTCCGAAGAAAGAGGAGAAGATGTCGCCTAAATCGATGTCGCCGAAGCCGGCTGAGGAGAAGCCAGCCCCGCCGAAGGGGTTGCCGGCTCCACCGGTCGAGGCCCCTTGCTCGAAGGCGGCCATCCCGAACTGATCGTATTGGCGGCGCTTAGCGTCGTCAGAAAGGACGTCATAGGCTTCCTGGACCTCCTCGAACATCTTCGGGGCGTCCGGATCGTGGTTGATATCGGGGTGGTATTTCTTCGCCAACTTGCGGTAGGCGCTGCGAATCTCGTCCTTGCTGGCCGATTTGCTGACCCCCAATACCTCATAGAAATCCCTTTTGGCCATTGGCTATCCTCCTTTAACCGAGAGAAGGCGCGGTTAGGCGCCTTCTCGGTTTTCAATGTTGATGACGATTACTTTTTGTCGGTGAAGTCGGCATCGACCACGTCATCGGCGGTCTGGGTGCCTTCTTCGGTCTTCGGCGCTTCTTGGGAAGCGTTATTCGCCTGCGCTCCCATCGAGGCGGCCTGGGCGGCCATATCTTCGAGACGCCCGACGATTTCCCGGAGTTTCTCGATGTTGTCGGATTCGATGGCCCCTTGGGCTTCGTCGCGGATCTTGGTCAATTGCTCTTTCTGCTCGGCCGGGATCTGCTCGCCCTTCTCATTGAGGACGGAGTTGATCTGGTCGACGTAGGTCTGAGCTTTGTTCTTGACCTCGACGTCGCCTTTCCGCTTCTCATCGGCGGCCTTGTTGGCCTCGGCGTCTTTGATCATCCGGTCGATGTCCTCTTTGGAAAGGCCATTGCTGCCGGAGATGGTGATGTCTTGGCTTTGCTGGGTGTCGAGGTCCTTGGCCGAGACCTTGACGATGCCGTTGACGTCGATCGAGAAGGTAACCTCGATCCGCGGCTGGCCCCGCCGGGCCGGTTTGATGCCGGAGAGTTGGAAGTGGCCCAACAGCTTATTGTCGTGGGCCATCGAGCGCTCGCCCTGGTAGACCATGATGTCGACGGCCGGCTGGTTGTCCTCGGCGGTCGAGAAGATCTGGCTCTTGGTGGTCGGGATGGTGGTGTTCCGCGGGATAAGCGGAGTCATGACCCCGCCTAAGGTCTCGATGCCTAAGGTCAACGGGGTGACGTCGAGCAAGACCACGTCTTTGACGTCGCCGGCGATGACCGCGCCTTGGATGGCGGCGCCGATGCTGACGGCCTCATCGGGGTTGACCGAGAGGTTGATGGGCTTGCCGGTGACGGCTTTGACCATCTCTTGGACGGCCGGCATTCTGGTCGAGCCGCCGATCATGAGGATGGTGCCGATGTCGTTATAGGAGAGGCCGGAGTCCTTCAAGGCGTTGGCCATCGGGGCTTTGCAGCGTTCCAATAGGCTCTTGGTCAAATCCTGGAATTTGGCCCGGGTGAGCTTGGTCTCGAAGTTGATCGGGCCGTTCTTGCTCATGCCGATGAACGGGAGGGAGATGGTGGTCTCTAAGCTCGAAGAGAGCTCGATCTTGGCCCGCTCGGCCGCGTCGACGAACCGCTGACGGGCCATCTTGTCGGTCAAATCGACCCCGTATTCGATCTTGATCTGGGCTTGGATCCAGTCGGCTAAGACATGGTCCCAGTCATCCCCGCCAAGGCGGGTGTCGCCGTTGGTTGAGAGGACTTGGAAGGTCCCGTCGCCGATGTCGAGGATCGAGACGTCGAGGGTCCCGCCGCCGAGATCGAAGACCATGACTTTCTCGCTCTTGTCGGTGTCAAGGCCATAGGCTAAGCAAGCGGCGGTCGGCTCGTTGATGATCCGGACGACGTCGAGCCCGGCGATGGTGCCGGCGTCTTTGGTAGCCTGACGCTGGGCGTCGTTGAAGTAGGCCGGGACGGTGATGACGGCTTTGGAGATAGTCTGGCCGATGTTCTTCTCAGCATAGGACTTCATATAAGCCAAGACTTTGGCCGAAATCTCCTGCGGGGTATAGTCCTTATCGAGGCAGGCGATGTGGAATTTATCGGCCGTCCCCATCTTTCGCTTGGCGCTGGAGACGGTGTCGGGGTTAGTGATGGCTTGCCGTTTGGCGGCGTTGCCGACGATCTCCTCCCCGCTGGCCTTGAAGCCGACGACCGAGGGGGTGGTGTTGGTCCCTTCAGGGTTGGGGATGACCTTGACTTTGCCGTCGCTTTGCATGTAGCTGATGACGGAGTTGGTGGTACCTAAGTCGATACCGACGATGATTTCCTTTGCCATATTGATTTATTCCTCCTTAGGCTTGGGCGGGAGAGGTTTCGCCCTCTTCGCTTGGTTTGTCTTCTTCTTGCTTGGCATCCGCTTTCTTGCTCACCTCGACCATGGCCGGGCGGATGAGATGGTCATGGAGTTTGTATCCTTTTGCATAGACCTTAAGCACTTTATTCGGCTCGCCTTCGGAGACGGTCGCCTCGACCGCCTGCATGCGGGCGGGGTCGAATTCCTCGCCCTCTTGGGGGGCGATCTCCGACACCCCTTCGTCGGTGAGCACTTTGACGAGGGAGTTGTAGATGTAGGAGAAGCCGACGAGGTAATTTTTCGTTTCCGGGCTCGGCGGCTCGTTCTGCAAGGCGATATGGAAGGCGTCAAGGGCCGGCAGGAGGTTCGCGAGGAACCCCTCGGACCGGTAACGATAGGCGGTCCGGGCGTCTTCCTCTAGCGACTTCCGGAGGTTTTGGGTATCGGCGTAAGCCCGGTAATACTCATTTTTCCAGTGGTCGATGTCGGAATTGGCCTTCTCTAAGGCCTTGTGGCTCTCATCGAGCTCTTTCTTTATCTTCTCGAGCTGCTCGGATAAGGAAGCGAGCTGCTTCTTCTCCTTCCGGGAGGGCTTTTCTTCCTCCTCGGGGGCGTTTTCGGTTTCTTTTTCCTTTTCCTCGCTCATTGTTTCTTCTCTCCTTTCTTGCCGGCGAAGTATTCATCGAGCCGCTCAGTAACGTAACTAAGCAGCCCCATCGCCTTGTCGTAATCCATCCGCTTCGGGCCGACGAGCGATATCGAGGCGTTTTGCCCGCCCGGTATCTGGACCTTGGCGGTGACCAAGGCCACGTCATCGAGGCCGGATTCGTCGGAGCCGATCTTGATGTGGATGTCGGACTCCCCGGCTTCGCTTGATTCGCTTAAGGCGGTCCGGAGCTCATCAGGGCTTTCGAGCAATCCCAACAGCTTGCGAAGCTTATTGGCATCGGCTTTGTACTCCGGCTGCTCAAGCAGATGGGCCTTTCCATAAAGGTTCATCCGCTCGGAGGCGAACTTAGCGAAGGCGGCGAAGAAAGCCTGGTAGATGGCGTCTTTGCCGACGAGGTAATCGGTTAAAGCCGGCCGCATCGCCTCCATTTTGGGGACGATATCGGCGATGGCGGTGCCCCGAAGGCGTTCGTTCAACCCATCGACCGTCTTTTTGACGTCCTCGATGGAGATGCCTTCCTGCAGGATGAAGGTCTTATTCTCGACATACCCTTGGTCGGTGACGAACACCGCGGTAGCGGTATTGCTCGACAAGGGGATGAGTTGGATCGAGACCAGATGCTCCTGCTCAACCTTCGGCCCTAAGACGACCGAGGCGAGGTTAGTCATGTTCGAGAGAATCTCGCAGCTTTGCTTGATGACCTCCTCGACGGTCTGGGCTTGTTTATCTAAGACCGTTTCAAGGGCGTATTTGACGCTAGCATCGATCCGATCGTCGCGCAGATGCTCGACATAATAGACATAGCCCTGCTTTGAGGGGACCCGTCCGGAAGAAGTATGGGGTTTCTCGAGGAAGCCATCCTTCTCCAAGGCGTTCATCTCGTTACGAATCGTCGCGGAAGAGCAATCAAGCTTATACTCATCCAAAAGCGTCTGGCTTCCGACCGGTTGGGCGGTCTTGATGAAGTGCTCGACGATAAGCTTTAAGATGAGATCGCGGCGTTCCATGTTAACCTTTCTGGCACTCGGGGCTCCCGATTGCCAAGGAAATTATAAGGAAAGGGTTGGCACTGTCAAGGGGAGAGTGCCAAAATTCGTTAACGCAAAGAAATGACGATTGAATCGGTCAGCCGGTCAATCGGGGAATGCTCGGTATGGGCGAAAAGCATGTAGAGGGCATTGACGATGACGACCGGGACCAAGCCGGATAGTAACGCCTTGATGGCGGCATCTTTCTTATTGATCGGCGCCCCATCAGGCCGGATGGCTTTAATATGCAGCATCTTCATGCCTAGCGAGGCTCCTAAGCTCACGGCCGTCGGGATAAAAACGTAAAGGAAATAGACGATATAACCGGATAAAAAGGCCAAGAAGAAGGCGAAGAACCAGGAAAATGAAGGGGCGAAGCGGAAGATGAGGATAACGATGGTAATGGCAGCCAAAAGCGAAGGGATCTCATCCAATAGCCAGGCATAGACACGTTTATCGAACCGAGCGCTTCCCATAACGACAATAGGTTAGTTTACTCGCCGCCTTTTGTCCATCCTCGCCGCAAGTTTCGATAGCCCGAAAGCTAAGCCGCCTATCAAAAGGATGATGGCTAAGCGAGCGAAAACCATTCCCACGGATAAAGGAATCCCGCCGAAGGGGAAATAGAGCCAAACTCCGGTCTTATCGAAGGAAAGGATCGACAAATAGGCACAAAAGGCGGTTATCGCGAAGTTGATAAGCATCCCGAAAAAGGCCCTTTTGTCGGGCTTAACCAGTAAGAAGATCGCCGGCGGAATAAAAGCGAAGGCCAGGGAAATAAGGAGATTCTCAGCCATCTTGATCAGCAAGAGAACAAACGTCGGCAAGCAAACGAAGCCATCGCCGAACCGGACCAAGGTCATCCGAGGAAATGATAGGATCAATGACAACAGGTTAAAAAGCAAGCAAAACAAACCAATCAGCAGGAAATAGCCGAAATACCCGCCAAGTTGAAACTTCCGTCTCTCCAAATGGGCTTCGAAGGCGTTCTTCTCCGCCGAAAGCGACCCCTTTGAATAAAAGAAGACATAAGCGAGGAAAGTCCCGAAAGCCAAGGTGGCCGCCGGGACGAAGGTCAGGAAGCGATAGGCATTGGCGTTGATAAAATCATTTTCGCCCAACAAGGCCGCGTAGCCATAAACCGCGTAACTCCCGTTTTTGACGTTATGGTCCAGCAATGTCTCGGCGTAGGAAAGGCGAAGTTGGTCATCGGAGGATCCGCTACTGGAAAATTGTTTCAAAGCTTGCTCGTAAAGGTTCCTCAGCGATTTCAAATAATTATCGGGCGCCGTCGATTGCCCGGAACTGAGGGTGGAGAAGACCAGCAACACGACGAAAAGGAAAATGACGATCAGGATGAGGGAGAAAAACCAACCGGGATCGAGATAAAGCCGGCGGAGATGGCAAAGAAAGCTCCGCTTAACCTGATCAGAACGTCCCTTCGCCATAACGCCTCCGAAGCAGCCCATAGCAAACCAAGGCCAAGAGCAAGGCCGCCAGCAAATTAAGCCAACTCCCCCAATAGACCCCGCTGAGCCCGCTGACCAGCAAACTCGCCAATGGGACGCTCGCCCCAATAAGCGGCATCGCGTAACTGAACCGGGGCACGCTTTGCCAAAGCATAGCCAACATAACCATCATATAAAAGAGGACAATTGGGAGGACAACCGGCAGACCATTGACCCGGGAAAAGGCAAGGAAGCCGACCAATGCAAAGTTTAGGAAAGCCGATATTAAACAGGAAATAACGGCGAATGCCGCCCCTTCCAAAGCCGAGTAGGCACTGGTACTATCAAGATTGACACAAAGCAACTTTATCCCGAACATCGGGGAAGCGGAGAGGAAGAGGAAGAGCAAAACGAGGAGCCATGGGACGACGAAGAGGCCGAACGACGAGAAAAACGAGGCGCGGAAAACCTGGCGCCTTGACAGCCGCGAATGGAAATACTCCCGACAATACCCGCTCGCGATATCCTCCCCGAAGAAAGCATAGGCGAAGAAAACGGCCACGACCGGCGTTAATAACGGCATGACGATGACCAGCAGTTTATAGCAAGCTGAAGAATAGGCCTGGCCAGAAAGCAAATAAAGCGGATCCCAATACATCCACTTGGCAGTCTGGGTATCGAGAAAGAAGCGGTATTTCCCGGCGGTCATGATGTCTTGCGGGCTTTGGGGGTCAACCAATTTGTCGGCTAGTTGCTGTTCGTAGAAAGATAGCGATTCGGCCAAATCCCCTTTTGTCAGCGATTCGACATGCCGGCCATAGTAAACGCAAGCGAAAACGATGATCAGCAGCAAGACCGACAAAGCGAAAAGCAAATAGGGATAACGCCCTTTCAGTTGGGCTAGCCGAAGGCGAAGGAAGGCTTTCATTAACGGAGCCCCGCCCCGCTTCGGGCGACGATGTCCTTAAAGACGGCGAAAAGATCAACCTCATGGGGTTTATCGGTCTTATAGGCAATGACCCCGGAATCGAGGATGTAGGCCTTATCGACGATGGCCTGCAATTCGCGGATGCCGTGTGAGGAAATAAGAACCGTTGCCCCTTGTTTGGCGAATTCCCCGATCAGCTCTTCAAAGGCGATGACCGTGACGGGATCGATGCCATTGAAGGGCTCATCCAAAATCAATAAAGAAGGCTTGGACATGATGGCCAAAGCGAAATGGAGCCGCTGCTTCATGCCGAGTGAATAAGTCCGGTATTTGTCCTTTTTCCGTTCGGAAAGCCCTACTTTTTCCAAGGCCCAATCGACGTCTGGGCGACGATCCGGCGGAAACAAAGAGGCGATGAGGGAGAGGTTTTCGTATCCACTTAGGTTGGGGTAGAAAGACGGTTCTTCGATCATGAAGCCGACCTCGGTTGAGGTGGCACTTTCCTGGCCGTTGAATTGGCAGGTCCCCTCATCGGCCGGAGCTAAGCCGACGATGATCTTGAGCAAAGTCGATTTGCCGCAGCCATTGGCCCCGATCAGCCCGACCACCTGACCGGGGGCCGCCTCTAGGCTGACCCCTTTGAGTACGAGGTTTTTGCCGTAACTTTTATGGATATCCTGGACTTGAAGCATGGTAACGCCGACATTCTAGAGGGACGTGGGAACTTGTCAATCGACTAAATGGCGGTTTTCCTTCCTTGCATAGGGAGCAAAACCATTCAAATAGGCGTAATAGGAGAAAAGGATATAGCCAATCAGCAAAGGCCAATAAACAAAGAAATAAAAGAAAGGATTCAGTCGGACCCCGAAGCGGTCCCCCTCAACATAAGGATGGGCGGTCCAAATGGGCAAAAGGAGGAAAACCAAATCGAGGAAAAGAAAACCGGATGCCAATAATGGCCCCATATAGACTTTTTTAAAGACATGGAACCGATTTTCCAGCCGGATGATCTTGATGAAGAAATGGATAGTACCCCATAAAGTCAATCCCGACATCGAAAGGAAGACGATCGGCAGGACATGGGTGAAGCAATAACCGAAGAAGGTCGGGAAGCTGACCACGACCGGGGAGAGGATCCCTAAGGAAAAGAAGGCGACGAAATAGGCCTGCCGGTCCTTAAAAGATGGAATGGACTCCAGGTTTCGAATGTCGACGAACCGGTCGTAATACATAACTAGAAGAGGTCCAGCAGCACCGAATCAAGGAGCATCAGCCCTTTACCGGTGCAATAGACCCGTCCTTGATCGATGGCAAGTAGGCCCAAATCGATATCCTTTTGGGCTTTTCGCCTTAACTTGCCCCATTCATCCTCCCCAAACCGGCGGATGAACTCGGAAACGGCGAACCCCTTAACCAAACGGAGATTGGTCAATAAAAACGTCTCGAGCTGGTCTTGGGTGGACTCGTTTTCGTAATCCCGGATCGAACCATGCTCAAAGTAATCCAGCAGGCCGATTCGGTTCTTATAATGTCCCTTTTCGTCATAGCCGGCTGCCCCGATGCCTAAAGCCGCATAATAGCCATCTTCCCAATAATTGAGGTTATGGCGGCATTCATAGCCAGGTTCGGCAAAGGAAGAAACCTCATATTGATGGAATCCTTGCTTCTCCAGAGCTTTTTTAATCGCTAGGAACTGATTGGCCTGGGTATCCTCATCGGCTTCTTTGACCCCTTTTTTCCCGTAGACCGAGTTCTCCTCAAGAATCAAGGAATAGGCTGATAGATGGGTGATGGGAAGACGGGCGAAGGTCAAGGCGTCTTCCTTCACCTCCGCCTCGCTTTCCTCGGGCAAGGCATACATCAGATCGAGGTTGAGATTGCTTATCCCCGCTTGACGGAGGTTGGCGATGGCATGGGTCGCGTCGGCGAAACTATGCGATCGCCCCAAGGTCTGCAAGGTTTTCGGATTGGCCGATTGGGCCCCGATCGAGGCCCGATTGATTCCATATAAGGCCAATTGGACGCAAAGCCGCTTGGAAAAGGACTCGGGGTTCCCTTCGATCGAGAATTCCCCGCCCTCCTTTAGATGGGCTTGGCATGCGGAAAGAACCTTTGATAAATCAGATAAATCCAGGCAAGTCGGGGTCCCGCCGCCAAGATAAATGGTATCGAAAAGCCCCGGAATGGCCGATATTTCCTCCGCTAGCTTTGCGGCATACCGCTTCCCCCAATCGGGGAAATAGTAAAGTTTGAGGAAATCGCAATAAGGGCAGATCCGGGGACAAAAGGGGATATGGATATAAAGCGAGCTCATTCGCCCGACTTCTTCTCGTCCTCGGTTTCGGTATTGGCCTTCGCTTCCGATTCTTCTTCCTCGTCTTCGGAGGGCTTCATCTCCTCGACGGGCTCGAGCAGCCGGTCGAGCTCTTCCTTGGCGATCTCGTTTTGGTCCTTGGGCTTCTCATCGGACTTGAAGAAAGAGACATGACGCCGGATCAAGATGACGGCGATGACGATGACGCCGAAGACGGCGACGAGGATGACCGGGATGAGCCAGTCGGCCATAAGTAATGGCAAATGCATGGTTTTTTCTCCTTATTAGCTATTTTGTTTGATGGGGGTGTAGACGTATTTGTTCTTCAGCTGCAGTTTCTTGTAGAACCCTTCCTCGGCCAGCTTATCCATCGAGGTCCGGGCGGTTTCGTAGGCGCATTTGGCATGCTTCTTGTAATCGGCGATGGTGTAGAAGCAGCCGATCTCGCAATGGGCGACGTAGAAGTTGGCCTGGGTTTTGCGGAGATTCGGATGGGTCATGGCGATGTATCGGGCCGCGTCCTTAAGCTCTTTCTCGCTTAGATGGTTCTTCGGCACCACGATGGCCAGCTGCCCTTCCGAAGTCGGGAGGGTCTCAATCCGCTCGACCGCCGGTTTGGGGGTCGCCACTGGCTTAGGTTCCACCGGTTCTATCGGCTTCGCCTCGGCTACCGGCTCTTCCGGAATTGGCTCCGGGGCCGGGGACGGCGCCGCCACCGTCTCCTTCTTCTCGACCTCCTTGATCTCCATCGAGGCCAAACGGGCACGCAGCCTAGAAAGGAAATGATAAACTGGGTAGGAGAGATCGAAATCCTCGATCGCCGAGTTAGCGAGGTCGAGGTACTCAGAGTCATGCTTGGTGAATCCTTCGATCGGAAGATAGGGACCGAGGTTGGGGAATTGCCTGGTTAGAACCATCTTGGCTAGGAGCAACGAAAGCAATTCGCCTTTTTCCTTGAAGGGCTGAACGAAGTCGCAATAGAAAAGGACCGTCAGCCCCTTCAATAAAGCCGAATGGGGATCATTGAGGAGGAAAGCAAAGAGGGAATCAAGGTAATCGGCGATATCGGAGGAATCGAGCCCGTCCTCGTATTCCCAAGCTTCCGACATCCGCATGAAGACGTTTTTCTTGTCGGAGTCGCGGTAGAGCTGCCCTTCCTCAATACCTAGGGAAGCGGCGGCTTCATCGAGGAAATCCTCGAAGTCGTCTTTCTCGAGCTTGAGGAAATGGAGGAGGTCCTGGTAATACTCGCTTAAGCCGGCGAGGTCCTTCTCCCCCGGGGCGATGGCCCCAAGCTTGATGGTCGAGGCGATTTGCTTGCCATCATGCCCGTGGGAAGTGGCGAAATAGGCGACGCAGTCGGAAGAAAGCCGTTTGGCATTGTCCTCCGATTCGTTGGCGCTTAATTTCGCTTCCAGATCATTGAGGATGGCTGTCAGTTCGTCGATTTTCTTCCCGATGGCGTCGGTGATGATGAAATGAAAGGCCTTGCCGCCTCGGTTTTTCAACGATTTGGCCGCCGAATAATAGTTAAAGCGATAGGCGGTGACGTTTTTCCAGATCCCGTCGATCAGGGTCAAGCCGCCCATGTCGGCGCGGACCATCTTCTTCGTGCAATACCGTTCGTCGGTATAGCGTTCGTAAGAGTCCTTCGGCTTGCTCTCTTTATTCAAATAAGAATTGAACATCGCTATGCTATCTTTTTCCCAAAGGAAATTATAGGAAAGGGAGAGGGTGGCAATCAACTGAAAATCTACTAATCGTCATCATCCCCGATCGAGAGGAGGCTCATGAACGCCTCCTGCGGGACCTCGACGCTGCCGATGGCCTTCATCCGCTTCTTGCCCTCTTTCTGCTTCTCGAGCAGCTTCTTCTTCCGGGAAATGTCGCCGCCATAGCATTTGGCCAAGACGTCTTTCCGCATCGATTTGATGTCGGCTCTGGCGATGACTTTGCCCCCGATCGCCGCCTGGACCGGGACCTCAAATTGCTGTCTCGGGATGACCGATTTGAGTTTGCTGACGATGGCTAAGCCCCGGTTATAGGCGCTGGGGCGGTAGACGATGGAGGATAAGGCGTCGATGACCTCGCCATTGAGCATGATGTCCATTTTGCAGAGATCAGACTTCCGATACTCCTTGAACTCATAGTCAAGCGAGGCATAGCCCTTGGTGAAACTCTTTAGTTTATCGAAGAAATTGTAGATGATTTCGCTAAGCGGCAGATCGTATTTGACGATGACCCGGGTCTCGTCGAAGTATTCCAAATCGACGTAGATGCCCCGCCGGTCCTGACAAAGCTCCATGATCGGGCCGACGAATTCCTTCGGGGCCATGATGGAGGCGCTGACAAAAGGCTCCTCGATATGGTCGATCGAGGAAGGGGATGGGAAGCCGGCCGGGTTATCGACCAAAAGCTCTTCCTTGGCGGTGGTCACCACTTTATAGACGACCGAGGGGGCGGTGAGGATCAAATTCAAGCCGTATTCCCGTTCGAGCCGTTCCTGGACCACGTCCATATGGAGCAAGCCCAAGAAGCCGGCCCGGAAGCCAAAGCCCAAAGCCTTTGAGGTCTCGGGCTCATAAACCAAGGATGAATCGTTCAATTCGAGTTTGGCCAAGGCGTCCTTCAAATCGCCGTATTGCTTCGATTCGACTGGGTAAAGGCCGCAGTAGACCATCGGGCGGATCCGCCGATACCCCGGCAAAGGCTCGGCGCAAGGATCGTCGGCCAGGGTGATGGTCTCGCCGGGGAAGACGTCATGGATGTCTTTGATGGTCGCGGCCAAATAGCCGACCTCCCCGCATTCGAGGGAGGGGGTCTTGATCTCCGAGGGGGTCCTGATCCCGGCCTCGGTCACGGTATAGGTTTTGTCGGAGTTGACGAGCTTGATCTTATCCCCGACTTTGACCGCGCCGTTTTTGACCCGGATCAAGACGATGACGCCCCGGTAGGAATCGTAATAGGAATCGAAGATCAGGGCTTGCAACGGGGCCTTGGGGTCGCCCGAGGGAGCCGGGATCTGCTTGGCGATGGCCTCTAAGACATCGGGAACCCCTAAGCCGGTTTTGGCGCTGACTAAGCAGGCGGAGGAGCAATCGAGGCCGATCCGCTCCTCGATCTCCTTCTTAGCCAATTCGACCCGAGCCGAGGGGAGGTCGATCTTATTGATGACCGGAATAACGGTCAGATCGTTATCGATGGCCAAATAGACATTGGCCAAGGTTTGGGCCTGGACCCCTTGGGTCGAGTCGACGACCAATAACGCCCCTTCGCAGGCGGCGAGGCTCCGGCTCACTTCGTAGGTGAAGTCGACATGCCCCGGGGTGTCGATGAGGTTATAGATGTACTTCTCCCCGTCGGAAGCGGTATAGCTGACGGTGACGGCGTTGAGCTTGATGGTGATGCCCCGTTCCCGTTCTAGGTCCATGGAGTCGAGCAGCTGCTCCTTCATGTCCCGCTTATCGACGGTCCCGGTCAATTCCAAAATCCGGTCGGCCAGGGTCGATTTGCCATGGTCGATGTGGGCGATAATGGAGAAATTGCGGATTTTCGATTGGTCAAATGCCATAACGGCAGCGATTATAAAGGCAAGCGCCCCTCCTATCAAGGAGGGAAAACCTTTCCGCCACTTCTGAAAGCCAACGTCATCAGACAATCGGCAACATCGGTTGAGTCCCGGCAATTAGTCCTAAAAAACGCGCCTTTCGAGATAACGTCGTTTACTGACGAAATTCGCGGGATAAACCGCCCTACTTATCTTGCTTATGGTCTTTAACGGCCAAGACGACCAAGCCGATAATCCCGATTAAGAAAGAAAGCCCCGCCCCAACGAGATAACCGGTCGCAATGGCCACATCGGCAAGGAAAGCGAAACCGCTCCCGACGATGAACCCGACGGCGATGAGGATGAAGGAGAGATATATTAGCGTAGTGGTTTTCATAGGTTTTCATTATAGCCTCATTTTGATTTTCCGCTACCGATTTTCTTGTAAAAAGAAGCCAAAGAACGGGAGATGTCACCCTTCTCCCGGACCACTTGGTAATCGGGGTAGCGTTTGCTTAATAAAGCCCGGTAATCGGCATGGAGGTAACGGTCATCGATGAGGAGCGCCGCCCCGGAATCGGATTCGCTCCGGATGAGCCGACCCAAAGCCTGCATGACCTTGTTCATCCCCGGGTGCTTGTAGGCGAAGTCGAACCCGTCCTCGCCCTTGGTCTCTTTGATCAATTCGTTGGTGAAATTCACTTGGGGCAGCCCAACCCCGACCACCGCCACCCCGATCAGCCGGTCGCTTGGCAAGTCGATCCCCTCGGCGAAAGTCCCGCCTAAAACCAATAAGGCGACGTGGGACACCTTCGGATTCGGGGCAAATACCGAAAGCAATTCCAACCTTGCCTCCTCCCCCATGTCCTTGCTTTGGGCATAGACCTCGGCCCCGGGGAAATTGAGCTTCGGCTCCAATAGATGCAGATATTCGTAGCTCGGGAAGAAAATGAAGTAGTTCCCGGTTTTGCCGGCGACGAATTCCTGCAGATATTCCGCCAAGCGGTCGGCGTTTTTCTCCCGGTCCTTATAACGGGTCGAGAGGTTGGGGGCGATGAGCAGTTTCATCCGTTCTTTGGGGAAAGGGGATGGCAAAAGGAGGGTCGGGACCGTATGGCCGGCGAAGATGGCCTCTTCGTAATAAGGCAAAGGCGATAAGGTGGCGGAGAACAATAACGCCCCCTTCAACCTCGATAAAGAATCGGTCAGGAATGAGGAAGGATCAAGGCAAAACAGCTCGATCGAGGGGTATTGGGCCCGGCCTTTGATGAGCTTAAAGGCGGAAGGGGCAGAGGAGACATACCCTTCCATCAATTTGCTGATCCGCGAGCATTCTCTAACGAAGTCACGGGCCCTAGAAGGCATCCCGCCCCCTTCTTTCTTCCGTTTCTCAAGCAAGACCCGTTGCAGCCCCTCGATGGCTTTTTGGACCGAGAGGGGGAATTCGGAAAAGAAGCCTAATTCCTCGGAATCGGCACATTCCTCTTCCAAGGCCTTTCTTATTTTCCCAATGGCCCGCTTGACCTTGCTCCACTTCCCTTTCTCTAAAGACAAAGCGGCGTAATAGGCGTCGGACGCGCTGATTTTCGCCCCATACATCGCCCGTCCCCGCTCGACCAGGTTATGGGCTTCGTCGATCAGGGCGAAGTCATCGGTCGGGTCGGCCTCGGCCCCGAAGTAGCGTTCCAATTTGACGAAGGGGTCGAAAAGGTAGTTGTAATCGGCGATGATGAGGTCGCTGGATTCGCTTAAATCGAGCTGGAACTCGAAGGGGCAGATGGCTTTCTCCCGGCAAAAGGCGGCGTATTCGGCTCTAGTGAAGAACGCTGACCGCTCCTTGGCCTCAGCCAAGCAGGCTTCCCGCTTGCCGTAATAATCCTTGGCGAAGGGGCAATCATCGGGGTTGCAGGAATGGCCGGGGAAAGCGCAGGCCTTCTCTTTGGCCAAGAGGCTCGAGACCCGGATCCGGAGCCCCTTTTCGATCATGATCCGAGCCGTTTTCTCAGCAATTTCGGCCCCGGTCCCTTTGGCGGTCAAGTAAAACACCTTATCGAGTTTCCCTTTGGCGAAGGCTTTCATCGCCGGATAGAGGACCGACATCGTCTTCCCGATCCCGGTCGGGGCCTCGGCGAACATCCGCCCGCCCTTGAGGCATAAGGCGTAGCAATATTTGGCTAAATCCCTTTGCCCCCGACGGAAGGAAGCAAATGGGAAGGCGAGGGAGAGGGCGCTTTCGTCGCGCGCTTTCTTCCTATCCTGCTCTTTGACCAGCCGGCTTAAATAGAGGTCGACCATCGAAAGGACCGCCGCCTCGAGCTCATCAAAGCTGAAGACATAGCCTTTGTTCATCGTCTCCCCGTCTTTAAGTTGGGAGATATAGACCAACTTGATCTCGGCTTGGGGGAGTTTGTTTTGCCGGCAGTACATATAGGCGTAGCACTGGGCTTGGGATAAGTGCCATCGCTCCTGAACGGAGAAGAACTCATCGAGGTCGGCGACGGTCGACTTCACTTCCTCGACCGAGACCGAGTTCCCGTCTTTCTTGATTCCGTCGGCCCGGCCGAAAAGATAGACGGTGCCGAGTTTGGCCTCGATCGCGCATTCGAGGGGGTATTCGCTTAGATAATCGCCCCGTTGCTTCTTTTGGTACTTCGAATGGATCCGGCTGCCCTCGGCCATCGTCTCCTGATTGTATATCCGGTCATCGAGGTCGCCCGAGCGGAACAATGGATCGACCAGCTCGTGGACCGAAAGCCGCGCGAAAAGCCCCATTAAGACAGCTTCTTCCCGTTTAGGTCATGCTGCCCTTGGAGGAAGGAGACGGTATCCATCGCCTTCTTCCCTTCCAGTTGGACGGCTTTCAGTCCGAGATACCCATCCCCAACCAAGACCGAAAGGTGCTTCTTGTCGAAGCGGAGCGTCCCCGCTTCGCCTTTGGCCTCTTCCTCGATGACGGCGGAGAGGATCTTGAGTTTCTTTCCCTCGAAATAAACGTAGGCCCCCGGTGTCAAGGAGAGGGCCCGGATCTTATTGAAGAGGTGCTCCCTGGTATCGTTAAGATCGAGCTTTTCCTCCTCCGGCTTGATCTTTTTGGCGATGCTGACGAGGGTTTCGTCTTGGGCTTCACCCGGCAATTCGCCATTTAGGTAAGCGAGGATGTTCTCGTCAAAGACGGCGAAGGCGGCTTCCGCCATCTTGGCGCATAAGGAGGTGTAATTGTCTTCTTCGGATAGGGGGATGGTTTTCTTCGCGTACATCCGGCCAGCGTCCATCGCCTCGACCATCTCCATCAAGGTGACCCCGGTTTCTTTGTCCCCATTGAGCAGGGCCCGCTGCATCGGGGCCGCCCCGCGGTAGGCCGGCAATAAGGAGCCATGGAGGTTCAAACATCCATAACGCGGGAAATCGAGGACCGCCCTCGGGACGATCTGGCCATAGGAGAAAGTGAGGATCAGATCGGCGGAGATATCGTTAAGGAAATCGTGGTCCAATCTGATCTTAGCTGGGCTATAGGCCGGGAGATGATGCTCTAAGGCCACCTGTTTAACCGGGCAAGGGGTTAAGACCTTCTTCCGCCCAGTCTCCTTATCGGGATTGCAGACGACGCCGATGACGTTATAGCCGTTATCGAGCAGTTTGGAAAGCAGGCGAGTGCTGATATCGGGGGTCCCCATGTAAAGGATGGAGAATTGGGATTTTTCGGTGAATTTTTCCATGTCTTGGCAATTGTATCATAAGTCAAAATCCCTTTCATTATCGGCGTTATGGGTTGTATTATGTGCCAGTTGCCCTTTAGGGCAGAAAGGTAAGATATGAAGAAATACACCCAAGCGGAAGTCCAGCGCTACGTCGATATCTCGACCAAACTCTTGGATACCCGCATGACCATGCATGACATCTATGACGCCATCGTCGCCAACGACCCCAAAAGCGTCATCGCGATTTCCTTCGATGAATCAGGCAAGATGATCAAGCAGACCTATAGCGAATTCAAAGACGAGGTGTTCAAGACCAGCTCGAAGCTCAGCAAGCTCCTCTCCGGCATCCCGGCCGGGACCGTCGTCGGCATCAAGCTGAAGAACTCCCCCAAGTGGCCGGTCGTCTTCTGGGCTTTGCTCATGTGCGGCCATTCGCCCTTGCTCATCGACGCCAAATTGGCCAAGGAGAACACCGATAACCTCCTTCGCCAAGCCAAAGCCAAGGCCATCATCGCCAACGACGAGGAGAAATTCCTCGTCCCGAGCTTCCGGCTCAACGATATCGCCAAGGAAGAGGTCGATTACCAATTCCGCCCCGACTGGGCCAACCACCTCATCTTCTGCTCCTCCGGCACCACCGGCGACGCGAAGATGATGGTCTACGCCGGCAAGAACATGGTCTATCAGATCCTGGCCGCCCGGAACATCCCCGAAACCTCCCTCACCTTGATCCATCCGGGGGCGATCCGCAACTTCGCCATGCTCCCCTTCCACCACGTGTTCGGCTTCATCGCCGTCCTCCTCTGGTTCACCTACTATGGCAAGTCCATCGTCTACCCCGCTTCCCCAGCGACCCCGGACTTGCTCTACGCCATCAAGAAAGCCAAGTGCACCCATATCTTCTCGGTGCCCTTACTCTGGGACAAGATCGCCCAGACCGTCAACCGGACCATCGTCGCGATGAAGCCCGGCATGGCCGACGTCTTCTCCCGGATGATCGCCTACAACACCGGCAAGATCTCGAAGAAAGAGGCCGGCCTTGGCGGGTCGAAGTCCATCAAGGGGCTGTTCCAGAAGAAAGTCCTCGGAAAGAAGGTCCAATACTGCATCTCCGGCGGCGGCTTCCTCTCGCCTAAGACCCAAAATGTCATCAACGGCATCGGCTATCCCCTTTATAACGGCTATGGGATGACCGAAGTCGGCATCACCTCGGTCGAGCGCTCACCCGACGTCGATACCCGCCTCCGCGGCTCGATCGGCCAGGCTTTCGACGGGGTCACCTATCGGGTCGTCGATAGCAAGGGGAATGTGTGCGCCCCCAACGTCCCGGGTGAACTCCAGATCAAATCCAACATCGTCCATGGCCGCGAGATCATCGGCGGGGTCATGAAATACGTCGATTGGCCCGATGGTTTCTTCCCTTCGGGCGACATCGCCTACATGGATGAAGACGGCCGGGTCTACCTCCGGGGCCGGATCAAGGACACCATCATCCTCGGCAATGGCGAGAACGTCTACCCCGATGAGATCGAGTCCTACTTCAAAGACGTCAAGAACCTGAACAACGTCGTCTGCTTAGGGGCCAAGTTCCCGGGCGATAAGGATGAGAAGATCACCTTGGTCTGCGAAGTCGACAACTCGGTCACCGAGGAGACCTTGCAGAAGATCCACGAGGACATCAAGGCCATCAACTCGACCCTCCCGACCGAGAAGAAGGTCCAAGCCATCTTGGTCAATAAACGCCCTCTCCCCTTATCCGGCTCGATGAAGGTCAAGCGGTTCGTCATCAAGGACGCCATCGAGAAAGGGTCGAAGGACTTCATCTCCTTCGATGCCCCGAAGAAGAAGACCGTCAGCTTCGAAGGCTATGACCAAGCCAAAGTCGACGAGGTCCTCCACCACGTCATCCAAGTCTTCGCCAAAATCTTGGCCCTCCCGGAATTCAAGATTGAGCCCGACGCCGATTGGGGCGCCGACCTCGGTGGGGATTCGATGAGCTACATCGACATGGCCCAGACCTTGAACAAAGAATTCAAAGTCGACATCCCGGAGGAACTCTGGGGGAAACTGATGACCGCGAACGATTTCACTAAGGAGATCCTTGACCTCACCAAGTAATCCTTGCCTTTGTTAGACATTATGTCTAATATAGGCGCGTTAACATCTCAAAAAGGAAACCAAACGAATATGCCGAACATCAAATCGCAGATCAAGCGCGACCTGACCAACGAAAAGGCCAGGCAGCACAACGCTTCCTTCAAGTCCGAGGTCCGGACCGCCTGCAAGAAGGTCGAGACCTTAGCCGCCGAAGGAAAGAAAGACGAAGCCAAAGAGGCCCTCAAAGTCGCCGTTTCGCTTCTGGACAAAATCGCCCAAGAAGGCATCCTCAAGCCGAACAACGCCGACCGGAAGAAAGCCCACTTGGAATCGGTCGTCGCAAAGATCGCCTAATCTTCCAATAATGAATAACCCCCGATTCGATCGGGGGTTTTCTTATTTATCTGACCTCAAGGTTGCAGATAAAGCGGGTGAAGGCGAGCTCAGGATCGCTTTGCCCTTTAAGGATCGAAAGCTGGGCTTGGTAGCACCCTTCCAAGGCGTTCTCCAAGGCTTTGGGGGAAATACGGGCGATCTTCGAGAGACTCACTTTGACCCGATAGGGATTGACCGGGGCTGGGGAGCTTAGGACCTGGGCGATCTGGTATTCGTCCATCCCCTTGGAATCGAGGTATTCGACTAAATCCAGGAAACGGAATTGGGAGGCGATGGCGCTTAGTAGCCCAACTTCCTCATACCCTTTCCGTTTGAGGCTTTCATAGAGTTTTAGACTTTTCCGGGCATCCCCTTGAAGCAAGGAATCGATGAAGAGGAAGGAATTGTCCTCCTCTTTGGCCGCGACTAAGGTCTTGACGTCATCGAGGGTCAGCCGCTCGCCGGAAGCGAAGGCCGAGAGTTTGGCGACTTCGTTGAGGAACCGGCCATAGTCGGACCCGACCCGGGCCAATAGTTCATCAGCCGCCGCCTTCTCGATAGAAGACCCAGAGGCGGCCAAATATTTATCCAAGTAAGCCCGGCAATCGGCGTCTTTGGGGAAAGCCACTTCCTTGATCTTGCCATGCTTCTTGATCGCGGCGAATAAGGGCTTCTTCTCGTCGAGCTTCGGGGTGACGAGGCTAATGACCAGCCGCAGGTCGGTGGGTTCGGCCTCGATTAGGCGGATAAGCTCGGTTAAGCCGGCGTCGGCGTTTTTCTTCCCTTTCTTCATCGTTTCGGGGCAATTGAGGGCCAAAATGGCTTTTTTGTCGCCGAAAAGGGGATAAGAAGCCGCCGCGTTATATAGATCGAGGAAGGATTGCTCGGCTAAGTCGATGCTCATTCCGTCCCCGGCCTCTTTTTTGGCCAAGGCGAATTCCTTTCTTGCCCCTTTATGGGCGAGGAAGGGATCGGCGGAGAAGACGAGGGTAACCATAACGAAAGGATTATACCGCAAAATAGCGGAAGACGATGGTCCCTTCGCTGTCGGTCCGGCGGATTTTTGCCCCCACGCCTTCTAAGCGGCGAATCACCGCTTCATCGGGATGGCCATAGGAATTGCCGGCCCCGACCGAGATGACCGCCACTTCCGGCTTAAGGGCCAATAGGAACCTCTTGCTCGAGGAGGTGTCGGAGCCATGGTGACCGACCTTGAGGATATCGCATTCTAGATTGGGATAATCGGCGATGATCCGCTCCTCGATCTCGGAAGTCGCATCGCCCATCAATAGGTAATCATCGCCCCCAAGGGAAAAGGACAAAACCAAAGAGGATTCGTTTTCCCCGGCGATTCCGTAATCATTGAGGTTATCGATCCTTAGATCGTCGAGGTAAAAAGGAAAATCGGATCGCGAATCGAGCACTTGCTTGACCGGAAAGGAAGCGAGCAAGGACTCCTTAGCCCCCGAATGGTCGAAGTCGGCATGGGTCAAGGCCAGGGCTTCAAGGGAATAGAGGCGCCGCTTTCTAAAATAAGGCAAGAGCACTTCCTCCGCCATATCGAAGGAAAGGAAGCCGCCGGTGTCGACGAGCATCGCCTTGCCATGGTGGATAAGCAAGATGCTATCGCCCTGGCCGACGTTGATGAAGCTGACCGAAGAGAATAAATACCCCTGGATCGGCAAAAGAGAAAGCAAATATACAACTAAGCTCGAAGTAGCGATGACGACGGATTTATGCTTTAAGCCGAATTCGAGGAATATGAAGCAGATGATGAGGATCAGATAATAAAGGAGGATTCCGGCCGAACTAATCGGCGGCAAGGCGATGGTCGGGTTGACTTTGTTTAGTTGGGTGAGGAGCCATTCGAGGGCCCCGCTGCTAACTTCGATCGCCCCGGCTAGAGGGAAAAGGAAGAAAGAGAAGAGGCTCAATAGATAAATGACTAGGACCAAAGGACTGATAAGCGAGACGTAAAGAGGGCTGAATAGATGGAAACCCCCGGCGGCGAAGTAGATGCCGCTGGGGATGGTTAAGGAAAATAGCAGCAGCTTCCCGCCCCATTTCCGCCCCTTGCTGGAAAAAGAATGAAAATACGGCCGGGATAAGCAGAAGAGGAAGGAAATCAAGAAGCCAAGCAGATAACCGGATTGATAGGCGAAGTGGAAATCGATGGCTAGGAGCAGCAGCCCGACGAAGCTCAGCCGGCTTAGATAGTCCGGGAACCGCTTGTTCCCTTTCAAAAGGAGGCAAAGATACACCCGGATGGCCCCGATTTTAGCGATGGCAAAAGGCAATAGGATCGAAGCACACGCGATTTCCCCGATCCGCCCAGCTTTCTTGGAGATCGAGGCAAACGGCTTCGACAGCAAGCGGACCGCCCCGCCATAAAGAAATCCTGAGCTCGACAAAGCGAAAAGAAGGTTCAATTCATCGGCCGAGGCGATTAACGACGAATCGTAATCCTTGAGATTGAAGAAAATGGCGAGGACGGCACTATAGGAGGCGGGGGACAAGGAACCGAAGACCGCTTCCCGTCGCGCCTTGATTCGCAACGGGAAAAGCAATACCTCGTTTACCTTCGGCCCGCTTATCTCAGCTTTGACCCCATAAGAGGCTAAATAGGCTCCGAAGTCGAACCGCGATTCATAGCTCGTCATCCGTAGCTCGTTGGCATAGCCTTCGATGGTAAGGAAATCCCCGACCTGATAAGGGTGATCGGGGCTATAGACGTAATAACGGGCCGAGAACCCGCTTAAAAGGAAATAGTTCTCCCCCGTCTTGATGACGACCCCGCGGAAAGGGCCATCCCCGACCGGCAGGAAGCGGTATATCAAAGCCACCATAGCGGCGATCAATATGCCTAGCAGAAATGGTTTGAGCCTTTTGGAGGTCCAAGCCAAAGCAAAGGTCAGCCCGCCGGCTAAAAGCAAGACGAGGAGAAACGGCAAATCGCCCCCTTTGACGAGAAATAAGCCCCATAACGCCCCGATTAAGGCGAATAGCAGCCCCATCAAGCCGTGGCTTTGAGGGTGACTTTGCTTTTGGTCGACTCGTAGGTCGCCTCCCCGATCCCCGAGACGTCCATCATCTCCTCGATCGACTGGAAGGGATGGTCGGCCCGGTACTCGACGATGGCCCCGGCGACGGTTTTGTTGAAGCCCGCGACTTCCTTTAAGTCCTCAGCCGAGGCGGCGTTGAGGTTGACCTTGACGATCGGCTCGGTCGAGCAGACGTCGGAATGGTCGTACATCGGGGCGATGTAGTAGGTGTCGAATTCGTCGTCGAGGACGTAATCGAGGTTGAAGGCCAAATGGTCGGCGTTGCTGGTCAATCCGTTGGCGGCATCGACGAGATCGGAGAGAGTCGCGTATTCCCCAACGGCATAGGTCCCCGGGGTGATGACCTCGCCTTTGATGGTGACGCTTCTGACGTTGCCCCCGCTTAAGCCCGATGCGTCATCGATCATCGGGGCGGTGATGACTTGATTGACGAAGCCGAAGGCCGTTAACCCGACTAAGGTCAAGACGACGATGATGAGAATGGTTTTCATGCGGATACCTCCTTAAGGAATATGTACCTTTGAATTCCTTCTTCATCACTAAAAAACCTCAAGTTTTTTCAACTTGAGGCCAAAGGGGCGAACCCTTTATTACATATTGATCGAGACGATCTTGACCGAATAGGAGCCGCGCGGGGATTCGACGGTGGCGACTTCCCCGACTTTCTTATCGATCAGCGCTTTGCCGATCGGGGATTCGTTGCTGACCGCCGGCGGGTTGCTGGTCGGGTCAGCCCCGATGTTGCCGACGAGGCGGACGACCTTGACTTCGTTGCTCGGGAGCTTGACGAAGGTGACGGTGTGGCCGATCGAGACTTGGTCGTTGGAGGCCGATTCGCTGACGATGACGGCCGAATGGAGGACCGATTCGAGCATCCGGATCTCGGAATCGATCTGGGCTTGGCGGTCTCTAGCGGCCGAGTAGTCGGCGTTTTCGCTTAAGTCGCCTTGGCTCCGAGCCAAATTGAGCTTTTCCTTGATCTCCGGATCCTCGACGTCGAGGAGGTAACGGAGCCGTTGGTTCAACTCATCGAATATTTCCTGGGTTAGGACGGGTTTCTTTTCTGCCATAAGTACCTCTTTTCACAATAAATGATTATACAGGGTTAGCCTGGTTTATTTAACTATTTCCGGGCCTCTTCGATCTGGGGGTCGTGCTCATAGGCCTCGAACACCTCGTTGGCCTCAGCGAATTCCTCTTCGTCGACTTCCCGCAGCGACTCCCCATCGTCGCTCGCCATGACCACGATCTCCTCTGGGCTTTCGAGCTTATAGAGGAAGTAGTAGTCGGCGTTCCGTTCGTCGTTATGGTAATAGAAGAGGATCTTGGCCTTGAATTCCACCCCCTTGTCATCGGTTAGGATGATGTCGTTTTCTTCACTGATCTCCATCTTGGTTCTCCTTGCTGGATAAATAGGTCTCGAGGATGACGGTGGCCGCCGCCTGGTCGATGACCTTATGCCGTTTGGCCCGGCTTAAGTCGGCTTCGAGGAGCCGTCTGGTGGCCATGACGGTGGTGAGCCGCTCATCGACGAGGGTAATCTTAAGCGAAGGGTCCAGCGCGAGCAAGGAAGCTTTGAACCGCTCGGCGCTTCTGGCCCTTTCCCCCACCGAGCCATCCATATTCAGAGGATAGCCTAAGGCGATCTCCTTGATCCCCTCTTTGTCAATGACTTCCTTGGCATGGTTTAGGGCTTGCTTATAGGCCCCTTCGAGGAAGCGGAACTCCTCATAACCATGGGCGATGCCCATGACGTCGCTTTTGGCGATGCCGAGGGTCTTAGTCCCGAGGTCGAACCCCAAGACCTTATTCACCGAGTTTCTCCTTTAATAGTTTCAAGGCTTCGGCGAACTTATGGAGGTCGCTTACCGACCCGGAAGCCATCTTCGGCGAGCCGCCGCCGTTGCCGGACAATAACGGGGCGATGAGCTTAATGGCGTTCCCGGCCCCAAGCTTCTCGCCTTTTCCAGCGGCGAAGCAAACCAAGGGGGCTTTCGGCGTCTTGGAGCTGGCTAAGACGATTAAGTAATCGCTTTGGTTGCTCTTCAAGGCGTCGCCGACTTTCATTAAGCCATTCCGGTCGGCCTCGAGGGTCGCCCCGAGGAACTTAACTCCGGCGATGTCTTCGAACTTGTTGGCTAAGGAGGAAGCCGATTCGCCGGACAGTTTCCCCTGCAAGGCGGCGATTTCCTTCTTGGCTTGGGTCAAATCGTTTTGGAGGGAGGACAGCTTATTCAAAGCCTCCTCCTCGTTCCCGCCTAAGGAAGCGGAGAGTTTGGCTAGAAGCTGGGCTTTCTGCTTAAGATAAGCCAACGCCCCTTCGCTGGTCTTGGCTTCGATCCGCCGTAAGCCCGAGCCGATCGAGGATTCGCCGGTGATGACGAATAAGCCGATGTCGGAGGAGTTCTTGACATGGGTCCCGCCGCAGAATTCCTTCGAGTAGTCGCCGAAGCAGACGACCCGGACGGTATCGCCGTATTTCTCGGAGAATTCCATCTCGGCCCCGAGCTTCTTGGCTTCTTCGATCGGGAGGACTTTGGTCTCTTCCTTAATGCCTTGGCCGATGAGATCGTTGACCTTTTGCTCGATGGCGTTTAGCTGTTCCTCGCTTAGCTTCTTATCGGAAGTGAAGTCGAAACGGAGGTAATCGGGGCAGACATAGGACCCTTTCTGGTCGACATGGCTACTGAGGACCTCGGAGATGGCGGCGTGCAGCAAATGGGTGGCCGAATGGTTCCGCTCGCTGAGCCGGCGGGATTTAGTGTCGATGGCCAAGGTTACTTTATCGCCGATACGCAATGATCCGTTAACGAGTTTCACGAAATGGAGGTGCTGTCCCCGCGGGGCTTTGCCCATCGAGAGGACTTCGCCATGGCAAGAGGCGGAATCGATCGTCCCTTTATCCCCGACCTGGCCGCCGGCTTCGCTATAGAAAGGGGTAAGGTCGGTCGCGACCTCGCCTTCCTTATCGATTTGGTTAACCGCGACCCCATCGACAAAGAGGCCGGTGACGGTGGCTTCCGCCGCATCATCGTCGTAATCGAAGGTCGAGGGGGTGGCAAAGGCCAATAGATCCTTCGATTGCTTATGGAAGGACTCGATCTCGCCCCGGGCCGACCTCGCTCTTTCCTTCTGCTCATCCATCAGCTTATTGAAGCCATCGACGTCGACTTTGATGCCGAGCTCGCCGGTGATGTCGAGGGTCAAATCGAGCGGGAAGCCATAGGTGTCGTAAAGCTTAAAGGCATCGGCCCCGCTTAGTTCTTTCTTCCCTTCGACCATCTTCTTGAGCATCGCCTCCCCTTCGAGCAAGGTCTTGGAGAACTTCTTCTCCTCCTCGCTCACCAAGGCTTTGACGGTATTCTCGGTGGCTTTGAGCTCGGGATAGAAATCGGAGTATTCGTCGACCACGGTCGAGACCAGTTCGGCCATGAAGGGCTTGTGGATGTCGAGCCGCTGGGCATAACGGGCGGCCCGGCGGATGATCCGGCGGAGGACATAGCCCCGCCCTTCGTTGGAGAAGCGGGCCCCGTCGCTTAAGGCGAAGGTCAGGCAACGGGCGTGATCGGCGATGACCCGATACGGGAGGAGGTATTCCCCTTCGTAGGGCTTGCCGCATAATTGCTTGGTTTTCTCGATGATCGGCATGAAGAGGTCGGTCTCGAAGTTGGTCTCGGTCCCTTGGGAGATGCAAGCGAGCCGTTCCAAGCCGGAGCCGGTGTCGATGTTCTTGCTCGGGAGTTCCTTATAGTCTTTCCGGGCCACCCCGTTCACGGCGTTGAACTGGGAGAAGACGATGCCCCAGATCTCGATGTAACGATCGTTCTCCATGTCGTCTTGGAGCAATTTGACGCCTAAATGGTCGGGATCGTATTTCTCGCCCCGGTCATAGAAGACCTCGGTGTTGGGGCCGCAGGGCCCTTCCCCGATCTGCCAGTAATTGGATTCGAGGGGAACGAGGTGATCGGCTTTGACGCCTTGCTGCTGCCAAAATTCAAAGGCCTCATGGTCATCGGGGTTATAGGTGATGTAGAGCTTATCAATGTCCATGGCGAACCATTTGGGCGAGGTCAGGATCTCGATCGCGAACTCGATGACCTCCTTCCGGAAGTAATCGCCGATGGAGAAATTGCCGAGCATCTCGAAGAAAGTGTGATGCCGAGCCGTATGGCCGACGTTCTCGATGTCGTTGGTCCGGATCGATTTCTGGACGTTGACGATCCGCCGGCAGGGCGGGATCTCGGAACCGTCGAAGTATTTCTTTAGCCCCGTCACCCCGGCGTTGACCCAAAGCAAGGACTTATCGCCTTCTGGGATCAAGGAAACGCCCGGGATGTACTTGTGGCCTTTCGATTCAAAGAATTCGATCCACATCTGCCGGATCTGCTTTCCGCTTAGTCTTTTCATATGTGCAAAATGCCTCCACTTGCGAAGGAACGCCCGAGGGGGCGCGGTACCATCCTTCTTCGCTTTCGCGCGCTTAGTTTCACCCTTTTGACGCGAGGGGCTCGGCGGCATTACCCGCATAAGGGGGAGTGGCAAGTTCCCGATGCGCCTGTATATTAGGCGCGCTTACGCGCGATTGCAAGATTAGCCTGCTTCTCATTGACAAAAGGGCCTTTCCGGCCCTAGAAGACGATGATTAATAACTAAGAAATAAATCCGGGTCGACGAACCAATGGGCGTTATTGCCCTCCTCTTCATCGAAGTCGCCGGAATAGGAGAAATAGCAATAGCCATCTTTCTTCTCGTAATGAACTTTGATCGCGGCCTCCTCAACCTTGACCCTTTCCGGCTCGGTCCAATTCGGTTCGTATGGTGAGTCGCCATGTTCCCCGACCTCGTTAATGTCCATTCCATCTTTATAGGTTAGCTTAAAACGCTTGTCGTAATGAGCGTCATAAGTCAAGGCGATGGTGAATTCGCCCGATTCCTCCATTTTATCGGTCGGAATGACGACCGGGTCCGCTTGAGCGTAAGCCCGGTGAGTTTGAAAATTGGCGTCGACAAGCCCGCCTCTCGAACTCGATTTCTCGTAATTGGCGAAAACCGAATCGGATAAGACCACGTCCCCTTCGGAGGCGGTATAGTGGAAATCGATAACTTCGCCACAATAAGAACGGTCGGCATTAGGCACGTTTTTTGGATCCCGAACAAAGCGATCGGACAAAGAAACCATCGCGGCCGCTTCTTGACCATCTGGGACCTTTTTCGGCAAAGCGACGGCAACTCGCCCCCCTCCAGGGTTGCGGATAAGGTTATCATCATTTAGAGAAAATAACGGCAAATCACTAGCGCCATATTCCATCCGCTTGATCAATTCGGGAACAACGATATAACCGCAATCATAGGGGTTTGGAGTCACCGGATTGCCGTGGAAATCGATGAACCGAATGGCGCCATTAACATTTTCGAAATCGATAGAATTACTCGGCAGAGAGTAGACGAATCGCCTCTCTCCGAGCGCATCATAGCAATAAAAGCCGATGCCAAAATTCATAAACCCGGGGTTTTGCGACATTTTTGCAAAATCGATAGCCAAAGGAAAACTCGTTTCCAACGCCCTCCAATTACGCCCGTCGACCATAGTGAGCAAATCCCATCGATACCCAGTTCCTTCAAAAAACGGCAAAATGTCGATATTAGCTTGCCCGACGGTCACTTTTTCCTCGCCATTGCTTATCTCCGCTTCAACCGTAAAAAGGAAGTCGCGGCAATTGTCGATTCCGATATCCCCTAAATCTCGAACTGCGATTTCGCCAGTTTCCATTCTTAAAGTTATTTCCACGTTGAAATTCGACGTCAATTCAATGGTCGGCAATCCAACCCCTAACATTCTAAACTCATCCCTCATCGGGTTGTCCGGCTTTGAATTGACCGATGAAGGGAAAGAGTCTTCTCTAAGCGAACGATAAAGACCGTCCCCGTTATAAATTCCCCCGATATCAAAAGGATCGGAATAGATAACCGAGGGCAATTCATTATTGTCTTCAGAGCACGATCCCAAACCCATCATCGAGACCACCAATAACGCCAAGGCAACGAACCGCTTCATATCTCAAGCCTCATATTCATAAAACGTAACCGGGACAGAATAGTAGTATTGGCTAGTCCAAAGGTGCATAGGGTCTATTCGGTAAGTACGTTGGGCACCGATAATCGCCCGAAGGACACTGCCATATTCACCGAACATACCCTGCAATTCAGATGCCGAAATATAGCCCAAACCACTTGCTGGAAGGGTAATGTCGTCAACGTAATTCCATTCGGAATCGGCCCATTCCAATCGGAAATTGGTAAACGGGGCCGCGATGCATGATCCGTTGTCTCCATAAGCTATGGTGACATTATCGCCCATATCCCAAGTCACGGTCATTTCCGGCAAGAATTGAAGCTTATCAAGCAAAAGCGTGAGATTATAGATATGCTTCACTTGGCACCCGGAAGCCGAGATATCCGAAATCGACAAAACGGCATTCTTAGCCTCTACGCACAAAACCACATCCCGATGGGCATAAACCGGCTCAAGGCCTTGGATCTCGAGGCCCAAATTGATTCCCGGCGAACGGGCGATGACGGGCTTGGAGGCGGAGACGCCTTCCGGGTCCGCCGCTTTTAGCGAAGGGCTGGCGACGGCTAAGGAGGGGGAAGCAAGGATGAGGAGGGAGAGATTTCTCAGTCTCATTGTTTTTCTCCTTAATATGTACATTAATTATCAAGGAGATTTTCCCTCTGTCAAATAGCAAAATATGGAGTTAAATCTAGGTTTTTCCTAACTAGCCCAGCTTTCGGGACAAGTTCGATTGACCTTGAACCATTCCTGGTCTTTCAATGGGATATTCGAATGTGAGCAGTTAACGGTGATTGGATCCTCAGATGAAGGGGAGGAGACGACGATGGTCCCATTCAAGGGGGCGAAAAAGGAAGAATCGGTCATGCTGCCGACGGTGGTCACATAGACCTCGCTCGTATATTTCGCGATTCGGTCGATCGCCGCCTGGGCCGGGAAGGTGTTCTCCGGGTTATCGGTGTATTCGGTGTTGCCGGCGCAGCAGCAGACGCAGACCCGCTTAGGCTGGATCTCCGACAAAAGCAAGTCGCCGGAGGCGGTATAGCTCCCGTGGTGGCCGGCTTTGAATAGCTCGACCGTCGGAAGATCATGCTCGGTTACTAAGCTATACTCGGTCGCTTCCTCGGCGTCCCCGGTGAATAGATAGGCCTTCTCGCCCTGCCGGAATAAGACGCAGACCGAGCAGTCGTTTTGGTTGGAGAAGGAGGATTTGGAGAATTCGGGGTTCAGTTCCTTGATATCGGCCGAGGTATGGTCATAGAAGAAGGTGTAGAGGATATCCATATATACTCCATCCCCGAGGTCGACGGTATAAACCTTCTGCCCTTCTTTGAATAGTTCTTCGACCGTCCGCCATTCGGCCCCTTGGCCGACGGCATAGTCCCGCGCCGTCCGATAATCCTTATAGATGGCGGTCGTCTTGGCCTCGCTTGGCAATGGCTCGGCGTTGGAATAGACCTTCGATCCCCCATCGTCGTAATAGGCGAAATCGTAGATATGGTCAATGTCGTAATGGTAGAAGATCCCATCCCGTCCCCCAGGGGCCGATTTATCGCTGTTGCCGACGAAGCCGGCGATATGGTCCTGGTGGGCATGAGTCGGGATGACGTAATCGAGGTGGTTGTCGCCGAGTATCGGATCGAGGTATTCGGCGATGGCCGCGGCCGAGTTCTTCCGACTGCCGGCGTCGATCAAAATGTCCTTATCGTTGGCTTTGACGTAGATCGAGTCGCCGGTATAGGCGTTGCCCAGTTCAAGGAAATGGAACTCGAGGGCTCCATTGGCGATGACCTCGCCCGAGCCGGATTCCGATTCGCTAGACTCCGAGCTGCTGGAGGAAGATAAAGAGTCGGAACTCGAAGAAACCGGCGGCTCCTCCTTTGAAGACGAGGAGGACGAGGATTCATCGCCGCGATGGAATAAATCATCGAAGAAACCTTGGATCTGGTCGCAGCTGGATAGTCCCAAGCCCAACGGGATAAGCAATAACAATCCTAATAAACGATGCTTCATGATAGTCTCCTAAATATCGATTCTTTCCTCGTCCCGGTATACTTCGCTTATTATCCCGGACCCAAGGCAGTAGCCGTCTTTATAAATCGCCGCGATCTGGCCCGGGGTCACCGAGTCGACCCCTTGCTGATAAGCCAAGATCGCCTTCTCGCCCGTAAAGGAGATGACGGCCGCTTGATCGGGCTGGCGATAACGGAACTTGACCCCGACCGGCTCTTCTTTCCTCTCGCCGATGTAATTGAGGTCGGTGAGGACGCAACGGGTGCTTTTAAGTAGGTATCTTTCATTCGGGTGGGCGACGTAGAGGATATTGTTGGCCACGTCTTTCTTATAGATGAAGAAGGCCCCTTCCTCCTCGCCTTTGATCCCGCCGACGCCAAGCCCTTTATGCTGGCCGATGGTGTAATAGAGGACCCCCATATGCTCCCCGACCACTTTCCCGGTTTTCCCCTCGATTATCTTCCCCGGGGTGGCGGGGAAGTAATTCCGGAGGAACTGCTTGAAGTTCCGTTCGCCGATAAAGCAGACCCCGGTCGAATCCTTCTTGTCCATGACTGAGGAAAGGCCGAGCTGATGGGCTAAATCCCTGACTTCGGGCTTAGTTATGTTGGCTAGCGGGAAGAGGCAGGACGCGACCTGCTCTTCATTAAGCTGGCTAAGGAAATACGACTGATCTTTATTGAGGTCAGCCGCCTTCTTGATATGGATATGCCCCCGAAATTCGCCGGATCCGGCGTAATGGCCCATGGCGATCTTCTCGAATCCTTGGGCTTTGGCGTATTTAAGGAAGGAATTGAACTTGATGTACTTATTGCAGAAAACGTCGGGATTGGGGGTCCTACCTTTCTTATACTCGGATAGGAAATAGGAAAAGACCGAATCCCAATATTCCTTGACGAAATCGACCCGAAGGCAAGGGATGCCAAGTTTCTCGGCCACCTTGACCGCGTCTTGGTAATCCTTCTCCTGCGGGCATTGGGTGTCGTTAATCGTCGGGTTGCCTAAATAATCGGAATTGGCCAAAGCATCCCAATTCCGCATGAAAGCCCCGGCGACCTCATACCCTTCTTTCTTGAGCAAATAGGCGGCGACCGAGGAATCGACCCCGCCGCTTAAGCCTAACAATACCTTCATCTAAACAATTCCTTTGAATCCAAATACAGGGTGAACGGGCCGTCATTGATTAGGCTGACCGCCATATCGTCGCCATAGGAACCAGGCTGGACCTCGGCCCCGAGTTTCCTTAATTCCTCCAAGAAAGCCTCATAGACCCCTTTGGCTTCCATTCGCCCCATCGCCTTAGTAAAGCTCGGCCGGTTGCCGTGGCGGCAATCGGCCAATAAGGTGAACTGGCTGACGGCGAGGATGCTCCCGCCGACCTGGGCCAAAGAAAGGTTGGTCTTCCCGTTTTCATCGGGGAAAACCCGCAGATTGACGATCTTATGGGCCATTTGGGATAAGACCTTTTCCTCATCCCCATTCTCAAAGCCGCATAAAAGCAGATACCCCTTCCCAATCTTTGAGACTAACTGCTCATCAACCTCGACTGAGGCCTGCTTGACTAATTGGAGCACGACCTTCATTTGATATAACCGTAGACGATCGGCCGTTCAGCCTGTTTCTCTTCCCCGAGGACGAAGGCATGAAAGATATCGGTTAAAACCGCCTCATAATCGTCTTTATTGGTATGGGCGAGGGCCAAGGTCTCGCCTTTAACGACGTAATCCCCGACTTTCTTGGCCAAGACGATGCCGGCCGCCATGTCGATGCTATCTTCTTTCGTAGCCCGGCCAGCCCCAAGCTTCATGGCCGAAACCCCGATGCCAAGCGAATCGATCCGCTGGATATAGCCGTCCTGATTGGCTTTGATCTCGACGATATGCTGGGCTAAAGGGAACTTCGTCGGATCATCGATATAGCTTACGTCCCCGCTTTGGGAAGCGACCATCTGCTTGAGTTTAGAAAGCCCGGCTCCATTAGCGATGGCCTCTTTGATTTTGGTTTCCCCCTCTTCATGGGTTTTGACCAACTTGGCTTGCTCTAGCATGATCCCGCCGGCTTTGATGACCAGTTCGGTCAAATCCTTCGGCCCCTCGCCTTTTAAGGTGGCGATGGCCTCTTTGACTTCTAAGGCGTTCCCAACCGCCAGTCCAAGCGGCTCATCCATATCGGTGAGGATGGCCCGGGTATCACGGTGGAGATGGTCGCCAATTTTAACCATGGTGGTCGCCAATTCCTTGGCTTTATCGAGGGTTTTCATGAAGGCCCCCGAACCGAACTTGACGTCGAGGAGAATGGCGTTGGCTCCCGAGCAAAGTTTCTTGCTCATGATCGAGGAGGCGATTAAGGGGATCGACTCGACGGTCCCGGTGACGTCGCGGAGGGCATAGAGTTTCTTATCGGCCGGGTCGATGTCGGCGGTCTGGCCGATGATGGCGATCCCGATGTCGTTGACCTGCTTGATGAACTCCTCTTCGCTTAAATCGATCCGCATCCCCGGGATCGATTCCATCTTGTCGAGGGTGCCGCCGGTATGGCCGAGGCCGCGGCCGCTCATCTTGGCTAATTTCGCTCCGCAGCTCGCGACCAAGGGCCCTAAGACGAGGGAGGTCTTGTCCCCGACCCCGCCGGTCGAATGCTTATCGACCTTGACCCCTTGGATGCGGGACAAATCGACCTGCTCGCCGGACAGCCGCATCGCGTCGGTCAGCTCGGCCGTCTCCTCGTCGTCCATCCCTTGGAAAAGGATGGCCATCAGCAACGCGCTGGCCTGGTAATCGGGGATGGTCCCTTTCGTATAGCCCTGGATGAAGAAGGAGATCTCCTCTTGGGTGAGCTTCCCCCCATCCCGTTTCTTCTCGATGATATCAACCGTCCGCATAAGCGTTCCTCCTGAAGAATATTTATATTCTTGGCAACTGAATTATAGGGCAAAAAGCGAGAGAAAAGAAGCAAAGACCCCAAATGGTGGTATAGTGGGCAGGTATGAACGGACTAGGGGACTCGTTGGCCTACCTTGGCGAAGAAAAAGACCCGCTTTTGAAGGCACTCGAAGAACCGGTCAGCGAGAAGATCGCGATTCTTAACGAAAGCAAGCTAAGCGCGGAGGAATTGCTCCGCCGCTTCCCCTTTTTGACCAAAGATTCCTTGATCGAAAACGGGTTCCGCTACCCCGCTTCCCATCATCTAGGCAAAACCCTATCCTATTTCGCCGGGGCCATCTCGATCCAAGACCCGAGCTCGGCCCTCCCGGTCCACTTCCTTGACGTAAGCCCAGGCGAATTGGTCCTCGATTGCTGCGCCGCCCCCGGGGGCAAGACCATCCAGGCGGCCTTAAGGAAGCCGGCCTTGGTCTTAGCCAACGATTTGTCCCATCCTCGGGCCCTCGAACTATCGAGCAATATCGAGCGGATGGCCCTCGCCAACGTCCAAGTCCTCTCGAAGAACCTGACCGCCTATGGACCGGATATGCACGGGGTCTTCGATAAGATCATCCTCGACGCCCCTTGCTCGGGGCAAGCGATGTTCCGGAAAAACGCCTTGGCCAAGGCCGATTGGTCGCTTGGCAAAGTCGAGGCCTGCGCCACCATCCAAAAAGAGCTGCTCGAAGGGGCTTCGCTCATGCTCCGACCTGGCGGGACGATGGTCTATTCGACCTGCTCATTCAGCTATGAAGAGGACATCGGGATGATCAAATCCTTCCTTGCCTCCCATCCGGAATTCCGTCCGGTTCCCGTCCAAGACGACCCCCGGTTTTATCATCACCCCGACCTTCCGGAGGCGGTTTACCTGCTGCCATCCCGCTTCCCAGGCGAAGGGCAGTTCTGCTGCATGCTTAAAAAAGAAGGTCAAGCCGCGCCCCGCTTCCCGGTTGAAAGGAAAACCGATCACCAATACGCCGACGAATTGGCCCCTTATGGGTTAAACAACTATTGCACCTATCTAAGCGACCGTTATGTCTATGCCCTCCCGATCCCCGGGTTCCGTTTCTCTTCCGGGATCGTCAAATACGGCTTGCAGGCCCTTTCCTTACCCCGTTTTGAGCCCTGCCATAACCTTCGCGAATATCTTCCGAAAGTCGAATTGAGCTTAGAGGAAGCCCTCGCCTATCTCCATGGCGAGCAGATAGCTCACCCCGCCCCCAGCGGCTTCCTTTCCTTAACTTACAACGGTTTAGTCTTAGGGACGGGGAAATCGGTCCACGGGCAAATAAAAAACCGCCTGCCCAAGGGGCTAAGGCGGAAATTCGTCGCTTCCGACCTTATTTAGCCTGCTCGCGGTATTTAAGCAAGGCCGCGATCCCGACCCCGATCACGCAGACCCCGATGCCGAGGCCGCAGATGCCAAGGGTCATGTCCTTTAAGCCAGCCCAGATCAAAATCCCAATTGCCGCTTGGATGACGCCGCCGACGATGGAGCCAATACAGCTAAGCAAACGGAACTTGGGAAGGTCGGCATTGGTCAGCGAGAGCATCCCGATGACCCCGAGCCCCAGCAGCAGGATAAAGCAGGGGATCCCGTAAGTTAGGATATCGATCGTCTTATTAGGGGCATCGGAGGTGGCGAAGATCGAAATCAGCGAGACGGCGACGGCCAGACTCCCGATGACCAAGGCGGTGCCGCTGGTCTTGAACAGGCCGTAATCGGGTTTGTTTTCCTCATTTCGCATAATGCATTCCGATTCCTTTCGGTAAGGCGGGCAGCTTTTGCTTCTGCCGGTTGGCTAAGTAATACTTCTTATCCTCTTCCCGGAGACGGTTGGCCTCCTGCTCGATGATCCCATGGGCTTTCTCGGCGAATTCAACGGTCGAGAGCTCATGGTATTGCTCATAGGTCAAAGGCGGGAAGAAGGACAGCTGGCAATAATGCCGCTTATCCAAGTCGCCGCTTAATAAACGGTCGGTCCCCATCCCGGCATAAAGGACGATCGGCCCTTTGTTCCGGTAGGCGATCTTGAAGGAGCCCGGGTGGAATGGCAAGGTCTTGCCCTTGTTTTTCCCTTTGGCTCTGGTCCCTTCGGGGAAGATGACGTAGGAAAGCCCTTCCTCCTTCATTCGCTTATCGGCTTCCCGGAATAAATAGATGGCTTGCCGGGGGTCGCTCCGATCGAGGAACAGGCCGTCGATGGCTTTAAGGCACCTTCCGACCACCGGGATCTTCTTGACCTCTTTTTTCCCGACGAAGGAGATCGGCTTCTCCGACAAACAAAGGATCAGGAGGACGTCGCTCACGGCGATGTGGTTGCCGCATAGCAATGTCCCGTCCTCCCGGTCAAGGAAATACTCGATTCCCTGGACTTTGAGCTCGATCCGTAAATGCCGGCAGACGTCGACGATCAGCCCCCGAACCCGGGCATAACGCTCGGAAAGGGGATAGCGCTCCGGATGGCGGGAATACTTAAGCAGAAAAGCGAAGTAGGCATAAAGCACCTTATACCAGAGGCAACAGACCAGACGGCACCACTTCAGGAATTTCTTCATCGCGATAAATGTAGCACAATCGGGGCCGCTTTGCCTTATTTAGGCAAAAACGATTAACGGGCCCCGAGCCCGACTTCCTCGAGTTCGGAGACGATGATGAGCCTCCCCTGCTCCATCTCGAGCCGCCCTTTCAAGACGATCGGGGTTCCTTCTTTGGCGGTGTAGAAGCTGGCGGAATGGGCCAGCATCGAGCGGACGGGGAAGGAGTCGACCCGGTAAGCGGCCTTCTCGGGGATGACCCGGTCGACGTAGACGGTGCGGATGGGGTCGTCGGTGGCGGGACCGAGGCGACCGGAAAGGAAAACGGCGGATAACATAGGCAAAAAGCCTCCTTTTTTGGTTTTATATCGGGCTTTTTGCTATCCCCCGCTTATTTGGCTATGGTGACGATGAGCGACCGCTTGGGGGAAGAGAGTTCGCTCACCCGGGCCGTCCCGGGATTCCCTGTCGGGTCAAGGGCGACCGCGGCCGGGGCGTTTAAGGTATAGTTGGCGTCCTTTGGGGACGGGTTGATGAAGAAGTCGACCGCCTTCAAGGGGGCGATCAGATTCTTCTCGAGGAAATGGACATGGAGGCATTCGCCGATGTCGCTTAGATCGATCGCGGTATCGATGACCCGGGGGTCGTAGATATGGAGATAACGGCTGTTGCGCCGGTAGCTAACGAACCGCTTGAAACTATCATACATCCATTTCCGCTTCCCGAGTAGGGAGTAGGAGAATTTGTTATAGTGATCGCCTTTGTTGTAGGTGTTGTCCTCGCCCCACTTTGAGGCGCCGATTTCCTGCCCGGCATGGATAAAAGGGACGCCGAAAGAGAGCAAGACGGTCGCGTTGGCGGCATTGACCAGCTTTAAGATCTCCGCTTCCGGCAAATCGGGCCGGGCTTTGGAGAGGTAATCGAAGAAAGTCCCGTTATCATGGCATTCGACGTAATTGATCGATTGGTTGGCCGAGAGGAAATGCTTGGGGGCGATGAAGTCGAGGCAGGAGCCGGCATAGGCGTTTTTAAACGGCTGCATCCCTTCCGGGTCGCCTTTGAAATAGCTTTTGGCTTTCTCGCGATAAAAATCGTTGAAGAAACCGATTCCCGGCATCATCGCGTAGTTCCCCATATGGGCCAAGGGGACATTGACCTCCCCGCCCATGTTCCAGCCTTCGCCATAGACGATGAAGCTTGGGTCTTTCCGCTTGGCGTTTTCCGCAATCAGTTTCATCGTCTCGACGTCGAGGATGCCCATTAAGTCGAACCGGAAGCCGTCGATCCCGAATTGGTCCTGCCAATAGCCGCAGCAATCGAGGATCATCTTCCTAACCATCGGCCGTTCGGAGGCGAGGTCATCGCCACACCCCGAGGTGGCGGCCATCTTGCCGGAATGGCGTTTCCTAAAATAGTAATTCGGCACCACCCGTTCGAAGACCGAGAACTGGTATTCATAGACGTGGTTATAGACGACGTCCATGACCACCCGGATCCCCTTTTGGTGGCACGCGGCCACCAAGGCCTGGCAATCCTTGATTCGGGAATAGGGATCGTGGACGTCGCTGGCATAACTCCCTTCGGGTACGAAGTATTGGGCCGGGTCATAGCCCCAGTTATAGGAATCGTTGGGTCGGAGTTCATCGACGGTCTGGTAATCGTAGATCGGCAGAAGCTGAAGATGGGTGATGCCTAAGGAGGCGATGTAATCCAACCCGGCCGGCAAGCCGTCTTTGGTCTTCCGCCCGGTTTCGGCGAGCCCTAAGAATTTGCCCTTATGGACGATGTCGGTATAGGTCGAGATTGTCAAATCCCGGACGTGGCCTTCGTAGATGATGCAGGAGGACGGCGAATCGAGGACCGGGAGGTTCTCCCGTTTGAAGTCGATCTTGGTCTTGGCCGGGTTGATGACGACCGAATAGGCCCCGTTGGGGCCCGAGCCTTTGGCGTAAGGGTCGGTCGCTTGGCGCTCGATCTCGGAATTGACGATGGAATAGATGTATTGGTAGCCATCGTAATCGCCTTCAAGATACGTCCGATACACCCCTTTCTCGGTCCTTTCCATGATCGAGAGTTTCCAGGGATCGGCTTCGGTTTGGCGATACAAAAGCGAGGCTTTCGAGGCTAAGGGGGCCCATAAGGCAAACCGGGTCCCTTCTGGCGAATAGGTGCAGCCTAAATCATCGCCGGCGTAATAAAACCTCGAATCGAAATCGGGGAACTCGGTTGCTTCCGAGACGTCGACTGGGATCGACCCATATTGGGGAAGGACCAAGAAATAACTATGCCCGAGTTCCAAAGGCGTCGGGAGGAGGAAGTCGACGATGGCGAGTTGGGGCATCGTCTGGATTTTGGCGGTGGTCAAACCGGTGTATTTCTTCCCGTCGATGAGCAATACCGGATCGAGCCGTTCCCACGGCAAAGCCGAGAAAACGACGAGGCGGATCTGGTTGGGCTTGACGAGCTTCGCGTCTAAGTAGGTATCTTTCATAATCGTGTCGAGGTAAATATAAGGAGATTACCGGTGCTTTTCAATCCTCATATATAGCCACGGCGAAGGCGTAATCCCCATCGTGGCTTAAGGAGCATTCATAGCGTTTCCCCTGATAGACGATATAGGGGGCGCCGCCGCTTTCCTTGCGGACTTCGATCGACCGGAAACCGATCGAATCGATCCCCTTCCCCATCGATTTCATGAACGCTTCCTTCAGGGCAAACCGGCCGCCGATGAACTCCTTTGGCTTGGGGCTGGCGGATAGTTCTTCTTTCTCAAGCTCAGTCAGGATGGCTTTCTCTAACCCCGGCTTGATCCGGGGCAAATAAACGAGGTCACAGCCGATTCTCATTGCTCGGCCGCCTCCAAGCTATGGACTAAGACCTTGCTGCCCTTGGTCGAGTTGGAATTGCCGGAATCGAAGGCGACGATCCCCTCTTCCTGGAGCCGCTTCATGATCTTGCCGCCTCTGGTGAACCCGACCGAGAAATCCCGCTGAATCTGGGAGATCGAGCAGTATTCCCGGGTCATGATGGCGGCTTTGATCATCTGGTATTTCTCCTCATCGGAGGCGGCTTTGAGCTCGGCCGGGGAAGGCATCGAAGCCGAGACGGCGGCATCGCCCGACTCCCCTTCATCCTCCAGATGGAGGAATTCGGGGTCATAGCTCACTTTCTGCTGCTGCTTGACCCAGTTGGCCACTTGCCGCATCTCGAACGGATCGACCATGCACCCTTGGCACCGGGCCAATTGCTTTCTTAATACCTGCGGGCAATCAACGAGCATGTCGCCATGGGGAGCCAGTTCCTCGGCCCCAGCGCAGCCGAGAATCGTCGAGGAGTCGATCGGATTGGCGACCATCAAGGCGACGTGGACCGGGAGGTTGGCTTTAATGGTCCCGGTGATGACCTTGACGTCGGGCCGCTGGGTGGCGACGATCAGATGGATCCCGCAGGCCCGGGCTTTCTGGGCTAAGCGCAAGACGAAAGAAGAGACGTCCTTGCATTGCTCGCTTAAATCGGCGTATTCGTCGATGATAACGATGATATAAGGCATCTTGGCCTTGCCGGCGTATTCGGCGTAGTCGGAGTTGTACTCGGCGATGTCGTTGACTTGGCAGGAAGCGAAGATCTTATACCGCTTGTCCATCAATTCGCACAGTTTCTTCAGGGCATTCCGGCTGGCCCCGGCGTCGGTGACGATCGGGCAGAGCAGATGGGGAATATCGGCTAATTTGGAGAAGGAGACGGTTTTCGGGTCGATGAGGAGGAACTTCACCTCTTCCGGGCGATAACGCATCAAAATCGCCATGATGATCGAGTTGATGAACACCGATTTGCCCGAGCCGGTGGTCCCGGCCACCAGCATGTGGGGGAAGGAGGTTAAGTCGGCCCCGAGGATCTTCCCGTCGATGTCCTCCCCAAAGGGGATGGTGATGCCCTTGGTATGGGGCAATCCGTCATTGACTTCCTTAAAAGAGACGATCCGCGAGGTCGAGTTGATGACCTCTAAGCCCGAGGTGACTTTGCCGGGGACGATCTCGGAGAAACGGACCGAAACCCCGCCTAGGCGCAAGGCGATGTCGGTGATATAGCGGTTCAAGCTCGAAACCGAGACGTCATGGGCGGTTTCGACGTCATAACGGGTGACGGAAGGCCCAATCTTATGGGAGACGACCCGGGCCCCGGCCCCGAGGTTCTCATAGGTTTGGTTGATGATCTCGGTCCGCTCTAAGCATTCCTGCTCCATTCTCGCCTCGCGGTCGCTTTGGTCATCGTAGGTCTTTAATAGCGATTCCGGGGGCAATTGGTAAGGCGGCAAGGGTTTGGCCGGATCGCCGAGGTCCTCTTCTTTCTCGGGTTCGCTGACCGCTTGCTCGACGACGGGCTCATTGACGGGGGCTTCGTTAACCGTCGAGGAAACGGCGGGAGTCGGCGAAAGGGCCTCTTGGATTGAGGGGATCTTCGGCAAGGGCGGGACCACCGGGGTAGGTTCCGGCTCCACTTCCTGAATCTGGGGCTCCGGTTCCTCGATGACGGGCGTAGGTGGCACCGGCATAACCGGTTCCGCCGGCTTAATCGGCTCGGCTGGGGTCGGAGCAAAGGAAGATGGCGTCGCCGGGCTTGGCTCCGGAGCCATGGGTTGCGGCGCGCTCGCCGGGATCGGCTGGGTTGGGATAAAGTTCGGCGCGGCCGGGGAAAGCGCGGGCTCCGGCTCAACCACGATCTCGGTGGGAACGGAATTATAGGAAGAGTTGGGGGCGAAAGAGGCCAGGGAAGGCTGCGGGGTCGCCGGCTTCGGGGGAGTGGCTTCCCGGCTCGGGGTGAAATGGGCTTCCTGCAAGCCGGAATACTGGACCGGCCGCCCTTGGTAAAGATGGGATTGGACCGGTGGGACTTCCCGGGGTCCGGCCTCGGCGGACACCCCGAGCGACCGGGTCTCGCCCCGCTTCATCGGCTTGAATTCGCCAGCCGGCTCAAACCGGAACGAGGCTAAAGGATTGGAGATGGCACCGCTCGGCTCATAGGATTCGAAGGAATCGTCGACGTCCTCGGGGGCGATGATCGATTCCGGCCGTTTGGAAAGGAGGATCGGCTCTTCGTCGGGCACTTCTTGTTCGGCCTGCTGCTCCCGCTCGGCCTGACTGGCCCGGATGGCGGCTTGGCTCTTCAGATGGCGAATAAGCAGGATTATATAGGGATAGCTATAGACCAAGATGGCGGCCAAATAGACTAAGACGAGGAAGAAATAGCCAAGGCCCGCGAGGTTCGGCTCTAAGAAAAGCCCCATCAGGAAATTTCCGAGGATCCCGATGCCTAGGGAGAAATCAACGAAATAGCCGAACCCCTCGTAATCGGCCCAGGCTTGCTTCGAATAGGCCTCTAGACTCGAATAGGCGGCGAGGTCGGACCCTAAGGTGGCGTTGCAGGTCAAACCGATGGCTAGGACCAGCACAAGCAAGGCGAAATAAATCCGCTTCGGGACTTTGACAGTCGGGAAAAGAAGGTACTTAAGGCTGAAATAGGCCCCGGCGAGGCAGAGGGCGTAGAAGCCGACGGTCCCAAAGGGGAAAGCCAGGATCAAAGACAGCCCTTTAAGATGGGTATTGGGGGACAAAAAGAAAAGGAGGGTTAGAAGCAACCCAAGCAAGGCCAAGGCCTTTTTGATGGCGGTGGTCGAATTGAAAATCTCCGAGCGTTTTGGCATAGCGATATTGTAAAGAAAAACGCAAGGTCATTCCATAGGAATGTCCCTTGCGCGGTGGGAATTTTTTTCTTCCTATTCGGCCTCGACGATAAGCGGCAATATCATCGGCTCCTTCCCGCCGGTGCAGCGCCTAGTGGTCTTTAGGCACTTCTCATAGACCGCCTGCTTCATCTGCTCGGGGTCGAAATGGGGTTCGGCCAGGGCTTCCTCGACGCTACTGACGAACACCTTCCCCACTTCCCGGGCCACCAAGTCGGCCTCGTGGGCATAGACGAACCCTTTCATCTGGACTTCGGGGCCGGCCAGGATCTTCTTGGTCTTCTTCGAGATGGTGAGGGCGAGGATCAAGACCCCTTCGGCCAATTTGCTCCGATCGGCTAAGACCTGCTCGGAGACGTCCCCGACCCCTTCTCCGTCGATCAGGATGTCGCCATGGGGGATCCCCTCGTCAAAGAGGCGGCCGCCTTTGGCATCGAGGATGACCGATTGGCCGTTTTCCAAGACGAAGACGTTCTGATGGTTGAGGCTCAGCCCCATCGAAAGGGCCAGCATGGCGTTATGGAGCAAGGACTTATAGAACCCTTTGATCGGGATGTAATACTTCGGCTTCAGCATCGAGGCCATCATTTTGATGTCCTCTTCCGAGGCGTGCATCCGGAGGAAGGTCTTCTTCGATAGGAGCTGGACGTGGCAGCCGGAACGGAAGAGTTCGTCGGCGGCGTCGGTGTATTCAAGCTCGGTCAAATCGTTGCTCATCGAGGCGACGACGAAGGTATCGGTCGGACGGAGCTTGATCCGCTTGTCCTCGTTTTGCCCCGAGGCCAATAAGGCCATCTTCCGGAAAATCTTCGCCCCGAAGCCAGTCATGAGGATGACGAGGTCCTGGTCCCGATAACGGAGGATGTCGTCCAAAGAGGCGAAATTATCCCGCGGGATCGAGAGTTCCCCGCAGGCTTGCATGGTTTGGAGGATCTCTTGGTCGCTTTGGTCGTAACAGACGATCTTCTTCTTGTTGGCGACCGCCAAACTGATCAACTCGTTGACGTTATAGAGGTCGCTGGCGAAGATGGAGACGAACACCCGACCCGTGGCGTTTTTGATGATGTCCTCGAGCTTGGGGGCTAATTTGTATTGGGGGGCGGTATAGCCCGGGCGGTCGGCGTAGATCGATTCGATCAATAAGGCCAAGGTTGGCTGCTCCGCCAATTTCCCGATGGCGTTCATGTCGCAGACATAGGACCCGGAGGCGGCGTTCTCGATGACGAAATCGCCAAGGAAGACGACGTTGCCAAGGCTCGTCGAGATGGCGATGCCGCTGGAGGCGGCGATGTTGTGGGCGGTATGGAAATAGGTGATGGTCCGCCCCGCCACCTGGAACACCGAGCTCGGCTCGACCGGATGGAGGTCGTACATCTTCGGGTCCTTATGGACATGGAGGGTGAACATCTTCAACATCTCCAAGGAGACCCTGGAGCCATAGATCGGGGCCGGGGCTTCTTTATAGATAAAGGCCAAGGCCCCGAGCACGTCGTCGTGCCCATGGGTCAGGAAATAGCCTTTGATCCGGTCTTTGTTCTCGAAAAGGTAATCGAGCCGGGGGATGACGTAATCGACGCCCGGCATCGTCTTGTCCGGCTGGCGGAGGCCGCATTCGATGACGAAGAGGTCGCCGTCGATGTCGACGCAATAGCAATCCTTCCCTTCTTCATCGAGCCCACCTAAAGCGAATATCTTGACTTTGTTATCCATTATTTTCCTCGTTCTGGGGTGATTATAGCAGTTTCGCCCTAGCCTAGGCTAGGGAAAGGGCAAAAAGCGGTTCCCCGCCGTCTAAGGGCAACACCTTGATCTCCCGGTTCTCAAAGATGGCATAGCTCGCCGGGTAGCCGTTTTTGGGGAAGGAGATTGAGCCGGGATTGAGGTAGAAGACCCCTTCTTGCTTCTTCAGCATCGGGATATGGGTGTGGCCATACATCAAAATATCACCCCGGCAGACGTGCAGGAGGTCGCTGGTGAGCAGGTCCCCATGGATCAAATCAATCCGGTAGCCGTCGAGATAGATGACTTTCGAGTCCTCGATCCCGAATTTGAGCAAAGTCTGGTCGATCCGGGAATCGCAATTTCCCCGGACCCCGACGATTTTCCCGGCGTAGCGGTTCAGCTCCTGGCAGACATGCATCGGGTCGTAATCGTCCGGCACCCCATTCCGCGGCCCATTGTAAAGGTAGTCGCCCAATAGGATGATCCGATCGGGGGCATAGGCGTCGATGACGGCGCTGAGTTTGGCCATGGCGTTCTTCCGGCCATGGATATCGCTGGCGATTAAGGCTTTCATTATCGTTCGATGTCTTCGCTTATGAGCAAGTCAATGCCCGTTCCAAGGAGATTTTGACACACCGCCTCGCCCATGTGAACAGGGGCTTTTGCCGAAAGCGGCTTAATAGCCTCCATCAAGGCCGGGATCTTCGCCTTCGGGAAAGGGGCGCTGGTATGGACCGGGCACATCTTTACTAAAGTTGAGTCAATCCTAATGGTCGAGGAGACGCTCCGCCTCGGGTCGGTCGCCTCTTGCCGGCCATACCGTTCGCCGCGGGGGCAGGAGTTCCCGGAAACGGTCAGATCGTCCTCGACCGTCAAGCGGCAACCCCGGGGGCAGATGATGCAGGTGGTCTGGAGTTTCATAAACGGTCCTCCAAAATAACTTCGATAGTTTTTAAGTTGTTTTTCAGTAGTTTTTTAGGAATTCTTATAATTTCCATTTCACTCGGCAGCATCGATATTTTATTGATGGTTTTGATAATCTCGCCATCCGCTATTACCATAATGACGCATTTTTCTTTTGGACGGCGGCAACGGAACTTGATGAGAAGGTCGCCGAGATAGGATTCGTCATAATAGGACGGAACGAGATAGCCGATGTTCTCATTATGGGATAACGGGGTCATCGTCCGATGCTCCGGCACCCCTTTAAGGCAATTGACGGCCGCTTTCCCGGCCTCGATCCCTTCGAGATAAGCTTCGTCAGCCAAATCGTGGACGTGAAGGGAATTGCCAGCGCTAAAGACCCCGGGCAAGGAAGTCATCAATGACCCATCGACCGCCGCCCCTTTGCTCTCCCCAATCCGGGCCCCGGCGTTTTTGAGGATGCCGACGTTAGGCAATAAGCCGACCGACAATAAGAGAAGGTCGCATTCGATATGCTCCTCGGTTCCCTGAATTATCTTGCCCTCCTCGTCGACCTTGACTAAATCGATGGCTTCCAGGTGATGGTTGCCATAAACCCGGGAGACGGTATGGGATAGATATAAAGGGATGCCGAAATCATCGAGGCATTGGACCTTATTCCGGACCAATCCATTGCTATAGGGCATGATCTCGGCCACCCCGAGGACCTTAGCCCCTTCTAGGCTAAGGCGCCTGGCCATGATGAGCCCAATATCGCCCGAGCCTAAGATAAAGGCCTTTTTGCCGGGTAAATATCCATATTCATTGAGATAAAGCTGGGCTAAGCCGGCGGTTAAGACGCCCGAGGGCCGGGTGCCAGGCAATTGGATCATCCCCGGGGTCCGTTCCAAGCAGCCAGTGGCATAGATGATGGTTTTGGCACTCACTTGATAAAGGCCATCCCGAGAGGAAATCAAGGCTTCTTTGGCCGGCGAGATCGAGAGCACGAAGGCGTTGAGCCAGACTTCAACCGGGGTTTCGGCCAATTTCCGGGCTAATCTGGAGGCGAACTCAGGGCCAGTCAACTCCTCGCCAAACACCTTAAGCCCAAAGCCGGAATGGACGCATTGGGTCAAAATCCCCCCTAACCGGTTCTTCCGGTCAACCAGGAGGATTTCCTTCGCCCCGGCTTCGACGGCGCCTAAAGCCGCCCCTAAACCGGCGGCCCCGCCGCCGATGATCAGAATATCGACCGTCTTCTTCATTTGCTCGCCTCCTTCAGCTGAAAGCTGTCGGGAAAGCCATAATTGATCTCCTCAAGCTTTTTCCCGTTGGCCCGGGCGATCTCCTCAAGGATTCGGGCTTGGCAGAAGCCGCCTTGGCATTTGCCGAACCCGCAACGGGTCCTTTTCTTCATCGCCTTGATGGTGAGGCATGGCAAAGAGGTGCGGAGTTCCTGCCTTATCTCGCCGAGGCTGATTTTTTCGCAAGTGCAGATAATCTCGCCATAATCAGGATTTTCCTTAATTAATTTGGCTCTTTCCTCGAGGCTAAGATTGGCTAATTTGATCCGGCTAACGAACGGATTCCAGTTCTTTTTCTTCGTTAGATGGAGCCGGCTCTCGGCCATCTCGGCCACCAGTTTCCCGATATAGGGGGAGCTGGCTAACCCAGGCGAATCGATGCCGATGAGATTAAGGAAACCTGGTTTCGATTCCTCGATGACGAAATCCCCGCCTTCGATGGAGGAGCGGAGCCCGGCGTAAACCCGGATCGCCTCTTTCAATGGCAACTGATCGACTAATTTAGCCCCGCCTTCTTTGACTTGGGCTAAGGTCAAGCTATCGGTTGAGACGTCGTCTTTGCTTTCTTCAATCGAGGAGGACGGGCCGACCAGATAGTTGCCGGCGGTGGTCGGGGTGACGAGCATTCCTTTGCCCTTTTGACTAGGCAAAGGGAACAGGACGGTTTTGACGAAAGGGCCGAAATGGTCAAGGACGAAATATTGGCCTTTCTTGGGGATTATCTTCCATTTATCAAGGCCCATCATCTTGGCGATCTCATCGGCATAAGCCCCGGCGGCGTTGATTACATAACGGGTTTGATAGGTTGCTTTCGGGGTCTGCACCTCATAGCCGCCGTCAATCGGCTTGATGGCGGTCACCGCTTCGCCTAAATGGAGCTTAGCCCCATTATCAAGGGCGTTTTCCATCGCCCGGGCGGTTAAAAGGAAGGGGTCGACGATCCCGGCCGTCGGGCAATAAAGGGCCGCCTTAACTTCCTTGGGAACATGGGGCTCTTTCTCCTTGATGGCGTCATAACCGAATAGAATTTCCGCCGGCACGCCGTTTTGCTTAGCCCGGTTCAGCAGTTCGGACAATTTTTGCTCCCCTTCTTCATCGAAAGCTAAGGTCAACGAGCCGATCCGGCGGAAGGGGACGCCGAGTTCGCGGCTCAATTGGTCGAACATCGCGTTGCCGCGAACGTTGTATTCGGCTTTCTTCGTCCCGGGGATCGGGTCATAGCCACTATGGACGATGGCGGAGTTGGCCCCGCTGGCCCCATCGCCGACATCGAGGTTTTTCTCCAACACCAAAACGTCGGTCTGGTAGGCGGAGAGGTTTCTGGCGATCAGGGTCCCGATAACCCCGGCGCCGATTATGATTACGTCTTGCACATGTCTATTATACGCGCTTCTCTTTATTTTTCTTCTTTTCGGCGCATAATCATGGCCATGATTTTCGAATTGGATCGGAAAGCCAAGGCTTACTTAGAACGGATTTATGAGGCCGATGCCTTCTCCTCAGCCCGCGATAACGCTTTGTCTCGCCTCTACCGGGTCTCCTCCAAGGGATATAAAAGCCTCAAGTCCCTCTTTTCCCTTTTCGATGAAGAGGATCAGCAGCTGTTCCAGACCGTCGAATTCAAGAAACTCGACCCGAAGGAACTTTATGATAATCCTTACTATCGATTCCTTGTTGACCATAAAGATAAATTGACCCCAAAGGACGGGTTTGCTTTTTCCCACTACCAAGCCAACGAGGTGTTCCTCTATGACGAAATAACCATCCGGAAGTCCTATGAGTCCTACTCCCCCTCGGCTTATTTTCCCACCATCGTCGAATATCCCCTCTACCAAGTCGGAGGCGCGAACTGGATGGAGGTCATCCCCCACGAGATCAATACGATGCGCCATCCAATCGAGATGACTAAAGGCCGAGTCCTGCTCTACGGCTTAGGCTTAGGCTATGCTCTTTTCATGATAGCCAATAAGCAAGAGGTCGAATCGGTTAAGGTCATCGAGAAAGACCCCCGATTGATCGAAGGTTTTAAGGCCAAATTGCTCCCGCTTTTCCCTAATAAGGAGAAGATTGCTATTGAGCAAGGAGACGCCATCGAATACGCCAAAGCCCACAAAAACGGAGGCTATGACTTCCTCTTCGCCGACATCTGGCGGGATGAGGTCGATGGCTTGCCCTTATATATTAAGTTAAAGGCCAATGAAGGGGCGGCCAAATCCAACGCCTACTGGATTGAGGAGAGCCTGCTGGAGTATTTACGCCGCTACCTGATCGCCTTGATCGAGGAAGAGAGCAACGGCTATGGCGATAAGGATTATCCTCTTGGCGACGGCCTTTTCTCCTCCCTCCATTACCTATTGAAGGACAAGATGATAAAAACCGTCGAGGACATCGACGGTTTGCTTTGTTCAGACAATATAAGGCTGATCGCCAAACAATTAGGCGAATAGATGGGCTAACCAATCGACGAGCGACTTGATGTCGGCGTTCGAGGTATTGAGACAAAGGTCGTAGTTTTCCCAATTGTCCCAATCTTTCCCGGTGACGAAGCGGTAGTACTTCCGCCTTTTTTTATCGACCGCCTTCATGTCTTTTTTAAGCTGCTTCTCGGTCTTGCCCCCTTGCTCGCGGGCGAGTGTCCGGGCGAGGCGGGATTCGTCGCTCGCATAGACGAAGATCCGATATGGCTTTAAATCGCGAAGCAGATAATCGGCCGCCCGGCCGATGATGACGCAGTCGGATTTCAAGGCCATCTCGCGGATGATCTTGGCTTGGGCGCTTAAGACCTCGATGGCCATCGAGACCCCGGGGTCAGGCGAGGGATTGAGGGTCGACCCATAACGGATGGGGAATAAGGGCACCGGGTCCTTCTCCGACACCTCCTCGATGTATTCCTTCGAATACGAGGTGCTTTTCATCAACTCGTTGATGATCTCGTTATCGTAATAGGCATAGCCGAGCTTCTCGGCCAATCTCCTGCCGACTTCCCGGCCGCCGCTGCCGAACTGCCGGGCGATGGTGATGATTTTAGGCATAGGTCTCCCTCCTTGCTTATATTTTGTGCCAAATATAGCAAAAGGCAAGGAAGTTTCCCTCCTTGCCTAGTCTTTTTTGCCTTTACCGGCGTGGTTTGCCGTTCCCCCGCGGGCCATGATGGGAGTTCCCGCCATGTCCGCCGCGAGATGGCCGCTCAGGCCGTTCGACGTAGCCTTCCGGCTTCTCCTCGAATTCCCGGTGGCTGACTTTGACTTTGCCCTTCTCGTCTAAGCCGATGACGACGACCTTGAGGGTGTCGCCGACTTTGACGACGTCATGGGCGTCCTCGACGTAGTTCCAGGCTAACCGCGAGACGTGGCAGAGCCCATCGGTGTCGCCGAAGAGGTTGACGAAGCAGCCGTAATCCTCGACCCGGGTGACCTTCCCTTCGAAGATCTCCCCGACCTTGGCTTCGCGGACGATGTCGTCGATGATGGCCTTGGCCTTCTCGATCATCGCCTTGTCGCTATGGTAGATGGTGATGGTCCCGTCTTCCTCGACATCGATCTGAACGCCATTGCAATCGGCGATGATGCCGTTGATGACCTTGCCGCCTTGCCCGATGACATCGCGGATCTTATCGACGTCGATCTTGAAGCTGACCATCTTCGGCGCGTACTTCGAGACCTCTTTCCGCGGCTCGGGGATGACCTTGGCGATGGCTTCCCGGATCTCGGCCCGGGCTTTGTTGGCCTGGGCGAGGGCTTCGCTTAGGACCTCGCGGGTGACGCCATGGATCTTGATGTCCATCTGGAGGGCGGTGAGCCCCTTCTCAGTGCCGGCGCATTTGAAGTCCATATCACCGAAATGATCCTCTAAGCCTTGGATGTCGGTGAGGATGGTATAGGGGTGCTTCCCGTCTAACGGGCCCGAGGTGATGAGCCCCATGGCGATGCCGGAGACGATGGCTTTGATCGGGACGCCAGCCGCCATAAGCGACATGCAGTTGGCGCAGATGGAGGCTTGCGAGCTTGAGCCGTTGGATTCAACGACATCAGCGACGCAGCGAATGGTATAGGGGAATTCCTCTTCCGAGGGGAGGACGTAGCTAAGAGCTCTTTCGCCAAGCTTCCCGTGGCCGATCTCCCGCCGGCCCGGGGCGCCCATTCTTCCGATTTCCCCGACCGAATAAGGCGGGAAGTTGTAATGATGCATGAAGCGGCGCTCAGTCTCCCCGGTCAGATCGTCGATGATCTGTTTGTCGCTAAGAGGGCCGAGGGTGGTCGTGCCGATGACCTGGGTCTGACCCCGGGTGAACATGGCCGAGCCATGGGCCCGCGGGAGGAGGTCGATCTGGCAATCGAGCGGCCGGATCTCATCGACTTTCCGTCCGTCGGGGCGGATCTTGTCCTCGGTGATGAGGCGGCGGACTTCATCGGCCACCATCTTCTCGAGGATGTCATCGACCATGAGCATGGTCATCTTGTGGTCATGCTCGTCTTCGTATTCGCGCGATTCGTAATCGTCTTTGATTTCCTTCTTTAAAGCATCAATGGCGTCCTGCCGTTCGAGTTTATCGAAGATGGAGATGGCCTTGACCATCCGTTCGCCGATCCGGGAATGGATGTCCTCGACGATCTTCGGGTCGGGGGCGTAGAGGTCAATATGGCGCTTGGGCTTGCCGATTTTGGCGATGATCTCTTTTTGGAAGGCGCAGAGGGTCTTGATGTGCTCAAAGCCGAACATGATGGCATCGAGCATTTCCTCTTCGGGGACCTGGTTGGCCCCGGCCTCGACCATCATGATGGCATTCTCGGTGCCGGCGACCGCGAGGTTGATGTCGCTGTTCTTCATCTGCTCCTCGGTCGGATCGACGATAAGCTCGCCGTTGACCCGGCCGACATAGACGCCAGCCACCGGGCCATCGAAGGGGATGTCGGAGGTGCAAAGGGCCAAGGAGGCGCCGAGCATCCCGGTCATCTCCGGGGTATTGTCCCGATCGCAGCTCATGACGGTGGCGACGATCTGGACTTCGTTGCGGAACCCATCGGCGAATAACGGGCGGATCGGCCGGTCGATCAGACGGGCGCTTAAGGTCGCATGCTCGCTGGCCCGGCCTTCCCGGCGGAGGAAGCTACCGGGGATTTTGCCAGAGGCGTACTGCTTTTCCTCATAATTGACGGTGAGGGGGAAGAAATCCCCTTCTTTCGGCTCGTCGGCGCAGCAGGCGGTGGCGAGGACGACGGTGTCGCCAAAGCGGACTAAGACCGAACCATCGGCCTGTTTGGCGATCTCGCCGGATTCCACTTGGAGATGGCGTCCGGCGAAGGTTGTTTCGAACACTTCTTTCATTCTTTTTTCCTTTATTCTCAAACAGTGCATATGTTATCACCCTCGGCCTCTTCCCTCTATAGGGAAAAGGAGGAACTTTTGCAGCAAGGTTTTTTCTCGGTACAATCAAATGCTGGAAAGTTATTGAATAGACGACATTAGTATTGTATTATACATGTGTTTGTTAACAGGAGGATAAAAGTGATTGGATCATTGTTAATGACTTGCGCCACCAGTCTTGCGTCATCCGGCATTGCCGAGCCTTTGGCTCCAAAAGAAGAACCAGCGGCAGTCTCCTCGACCTCTACGAGCCTTAATGTCGAAGATTACGCTTTGATATACTCGTATAAGCCAGTCACGATTTTGGAAAGCGAGGACGGATATGCTTATGTTGAGCAAAAAGTGTACAAACTGCCATACACCGAACGGAGCAATCTTTATATTTACAATCCGTCCGTGACCTTCGTCCCCGGATATCAGGCAAAGCTAAACAATAGCTTGCAGGTCAACGGTAAGCCCTTCGCTGAGGGGTACTTGAAAAACGGGTATTTCCATGCCAAATTGGGTGCATACAACGAAGGCTGGAGAAAATCCGGGAACATCAAAGTCCTGACTTCTTGGCCTCGCTCGTCCAATGTCAGCACTACCATAACATCAAAATTTGGGTTCACTCTTTCAAAAGAATACACCAAAGGCCAATCAATCGAGTTAGGTAACGGAGGACTTATTAAAATTGAGGCCTCATCCGAGCAATCGACCAAGTTATCTTTCGCTTTCGAGAAATCAAAATCCAGCACCGTCGATGACCCCGCTCTTTCTTACCAAGCCGACCGCGAGAATGGTGACAAAATGCAATGGTCTTACCTCGTGGAAAATCATAAAGTCGCCGGCGCCCTCTCCTACAACATCGATTGCCATATTCTCTTTGAGATGGACAATAGCGCCACCAACATGAGCTCCGACGCCTTCCGCTGCTATTACGATATCTGCTATCAGAACACCAAGAAAAATGGACATAGTCTCTTCGCCAAGCAGTTATTCGATAATGGTTCGTTAGGCTATTTCTATTAACTTTAAGGAGGAACCTAAATGTCGAGAATCATCGCCTGCCTAAGCGTCATATTCGCCGCTTCGACATTCTACGGAGTCAATGAGCTGCTGCAAAATTGGGATATGCTATACAGCCCGTTTTTGCACTACCTCTTCTGGATTTTGTTTGGAGTCTCGCTCGTCTTGCTAATAGCCTGCGCCGTCATCTGCGTCATCGACGAGATAAGCCGAAGGAAGAAACTCAAGAAGACTGAAAAGGATATATCGGCGAGCGATCGCTAATCCATTTGCGGCGCAAGAATCCGACCCCTGCCCCAAAATGGCAACGGTCGATGAATAATAAAAAAGAGAATAAGCAATAGTTTCCTTATCGTTAAGATTTAGGGAACGGTATTTTTGGCTTCTGAAAATCCGGCATCCGCAAAGTTCAAATGCCGATTTCGTAATCGAATAGCGAATTGCCCAAGTCCAGAAAATGGCTATCGGCGCGCCCTTTCTCGCCGTCGTTGAAATTAAATCGCGGATCACGCCATTAAAGGCCAATTCAAGCCAGCTCTCTACTAAAGCAGGGTCATCAACCCTTTTAGCGGAACGGGATTGCCGGCAATGACAGCCGCTCGGCTCTTGGTATCGTTCCTTTCCGATTAGAATCAAGGCGAACTCGGCTGCTTCCAACAATAGCAATGGCGAATAGGCATCAAAGGGATTGGAAAACTTAACGTGCAATAAACGCATCTGGACTCATAGCCGTAATCGAAATCCCCGCCATAAAGCCGATCGCCCAAAGAACAGCCGGTCAAAAACAAAACGATTGGCAAATCATCAGTCGCTTCGTTTGGTTTCCCGCGCAAATCTTATGCCATCCTTCCGAAAGGGCCGCAACAGCCGGACGCTTTGCGGTTTTTTGCTAAGCCCATCAGACTTCCGGAACATAACTCTTGACTCCGGAAATGGTGACGGTCGATAAGCGATTAAAAATCAACGAAAACGCGACGTAGAAATCCTTTTTTACATCAACGCGAAACCTTATTTCCGGCTTTTCGGAGTCCATCATCCAAAGCTGACCCGACCTTACGCTTTGATCGAATGGGGAATTAACGAAATCCAGGGCATAGGTATCGTGGGCCACGCCTACCCCGGCGTCATGCATATTCATTCTGATCGCGGAATCGCCAAAAGTCAAAATCAATTCGAACCTATAATAAAGCACCGTGGTTAACGGATTGGAGGGGTGGGACTTGAGACAATTGTATCCATTGGCGGCTTCGTATTCGGATTTTTGAATTGGACGCAAAGAAAAAACGGCGGCATCAGGCAAAGGAAAGGGTGAAGCGGCCTCGTGGTCCGGGGTATTTCTTATAACGCACACGGCCATGCTTGATTCGAAATCGTACGCAAAGTCGCCGCCATAAAGCTGATCGCTTAAAGAACAGCCGGCCAAAAGCGATACGATTGGCAAATAAATCAGTCCCTTCAATCGCTTTCCCATAGCCTCATTGTATCAATCTTTCAGGTGTAAGGATAGGCATCTAAGTAAAAGAACGCCACTTCCGAAAGCCATGCCGTTAGACGTTCGGCCAACAAGCGTTGAGTCTCAGACGGTCGGATGCAAAAATGTCCCCGTTTCCCGCCAAAGAAACGAAAGGACATAGTATATGGCAACGCAACCATGCCATCGGTTCACCTTCGAATAGAGGAATATGGTCCAAGTCGGCGCCGCCAACCGGCAGAAGGCGACCCAAATCGCCTTCACTCCCAGCGTCAACCCAGCCTCCGTCCACCGCGAGAATAAGAGGAGCGGATCCCCGACGGCGGCGGGACGGTCGAACGCGAGAAGACCCAACGCCGCCCATTGCCTGCGAGAGATGCCCCAAGAAGCATGCGTGCAGCCTCGCCTACAACCCGACGACCGCCGAGCAGATGGCCGCATTCCCGAAGAAGGGCCCGCGGCAAGGGGTCGACTCCGACGAGTAGACGGTCCGCGCGGCCGAAAGGGCCATCCAGGAGGGCTTCGCCTAATCGTCCTCTCCGTTTTTCTTCTGATCTAACCCCCGATCCTGTTCACCGCCAAAGCGATTGAAACGGAACGGATCGCGCCGCGTTGAAATCGATTTCGCCAAAGCAAGCCATTCAGCGACCATTATCGCGACGAAAGCCAGAACCACGAATAAATATACCCATTCGAAGGAAACGAACCGAACCGGCGATTGAATGGAATCGTAAAATGGATTGGCCGGCTGCTCCGAATAATAGTAATAACCATCGGGGCGATCTTCCCCGTATAGCACAACCATATTCTGATAATTCGCCATCGGAATCAAAACCGCCGGATACAAGATGGCCGACAACGCAACTACAGGCAAATAGGCGAGGAGCGAGGTGCCAAATAATCCAACGGATAAACGTTTCTTATCCAATCCTAGATGGCCTAAAACCTCACGCGAGATAAGCGCGGATGAATTTCGCGAATATCCGGATAGAAGGGCCATGATCAAATAAGCGAGAAGGCAGATTCCACCAAAGGCAAAAAGCAAAACCTGATAGGTCCAACCAGCCGATGCGTCTTGAATGACGCCTCCGACCCTCAATTCGCCAAAAGCCGAAAGCCGATTGAAAACCGCTCGGTCAAATAGGAAGTGCTCCTGCCCCCAGTTTGATGAAAACAAAGCCACTAGATAGGCATCGAAAGACATCGAAACAGGTAACTCAGAAGACCCATTGACCGTTAAGCGCACCCCGGTGTCAGAAAGCGAGGCAATCGGGGAGAAATCATCGTGATTCAACCGCAAATCAAAGCCCTCTTGACCAGAAATCGGGGCTTTGGCCTCACTTGATTCGACAACCCCGATAACCCCGGGGCGAAACACGTCCAAAGACGGCAAAGTTACGGGCGCCTCTATTCCATCGAAGAGCAATGCACCGCAGCCGAGCTCGAGAATATCCAATCCGAAGGCGCGCGGAAGCAAAAGCAAATTTTCGGAGTGATTATCGGCTATGAACCATTCGGCAATCGCCTGGCAAGAGAAATCAGTGAGGGCGGAATCCCGCTTATCGACGGTCAGTCTCTCGACCGGAATTATGTAATCCCTCCCGTTTATCCCCACCTGGTTTAGATCAAAAGAAACGGACTCATCGACGTAAAGCAAAGCCGAAGAAGTCGAAGGCAAAATCGAATAGACATCCAAATAAGGGAGTTCGAAGTAAACGCAAGCCTCGTCTTTGATGATTTGAGCCAACTCTACCGGATCCTCCAGCAAGCCACCTTCGCCCGTTCCTTTGCCAAGGCTTATCGGATGAACGGAGAAAGGGTCGGCCGCGAGAGCGGCGGCGTTGATTTGATTCGGGGATTTCGTGTTGGTAAATGCCGCGCCAAAAGTCAGCAAGACGATAGAGGAAACGCCCAAAATAAACTTTAGAAATTCACGTAATCGCTGATGGGTGAATCGGTAAAACATGGCCGCCCTTGCCAAGGGGCGCTTTTCTATGGGGAGCGAGGGGGCCTTTCCGTCGACAATCGGCTGACCTTCGCTCCTAATCGCCCCATTGCCTTCAAACACCAGTCGACAATCAGGCTGCCGATTCGGCAAGGCCATCTCGTGGTTGACGCAGACAACCAAACGGTGCCGGGAAAGATCGAAAAGGATATCGGCGAGCGCCACCTGGCTTTGCTCGTCTAAGGAAGCGAAAGGCTCATCGAGGAAATAGGCCTCGGCGGTTTGCGAAAGCGCGAAGATGATTTCCGCTTTCTTTCTCTCCCCACCGCTTAATTCGATGATCGGCGAATCGAGAAAACGGGCAAACGAAAGCTTTTCGATGTAGACGGCAGTTGACCCCGTGCGATCGCCGCCAAGGAGTTTCTGCATGTTCTTCCGCAAAGAAAGCTCAGGGTAGATGGTGTTATCTTGGCCGCAATAAGCATAGGAGCCCAGTTCAACGGTCCCGGAATCGGCTCGTTCATACCCCGTAAGTATTTTGAGCAAGGTAGACTTCCCACATCCAGACGGGCCTTTGACCTCGATCAACCCTCGATCTGCCTGTAAGCAAAAATCCTCAAATAAAACGCGACTGCCGTAGGATTTGGAAAGGCCGATAACTCGCATATCATTTCCTTTTCGTTTCGATAAGCAAGCTTTCGTCATGCTTGGGCAGCAAATAGAAAGCGTCGGCAAGGAATACCGCTATTCCAAAGGCGACCAAAAAGACAAGAGGAAGAGCAAACGACAACGGATCCCATTTCAGCCACTCAATCGGGAGACCAACCTTCCGGCTATTCAAAACCAAACCGAGGATAAGCAACCCCGCGCTCCCGAGCCCGCAGCCAATGATGACGCCGAGCCCCGCCCCGGTAAGCAGACATGCTAAACTGCCATAGAAAAGCCTTTGCCGACGCTCGCCCACGGCCCGAAGCAAAGCAAACCTCCGTTTCGAAGCGAAGCAAAACGAGGCAATGACCGAAAGGGAAAGAATGACCAGCGTCCCGATTGAAAGGCCCGCGAAAAACCCTTTGCCTTTATCGCCATCCACCAAAGAGGGAAAACCAGCGAATAGTTCACCGCCATCTCGATCCATTAAAAACGAAGGGTAAACGCCAAGCGATCCATAATGACCCTCGATCAGCTCAAATGGGGCGGACTTCAACAACGAATCGTCGACGAGCACCGCCAACAAATCGGGGGTGGCTTCCTTTTCGATTTTAATCATCGTGACCGTGCCAATGCCGAAAGACGCATTGGAATATTCGACGCCGGCCGAGTAAGCGGTTTCCATCCGTTCAGCCTGAGCAGGCAAAGAAAAATCTTCATAGACCCCTGTGATCTTAAAAGGATTGGCCAAATTGACCGCCCCTTCGAATTCGCTAATCCGCTCAGCGAAAACGATGTGAGAGGAAAAATACTCGATGACCGCGGAAGCATCTAAGTTAGGCGAAAGGCCGACCGTTTCGCAAAGAAGAGGAAGGATGCTATTGGAGACCAGCGCCTCATCGCCGCTGATCGGGAATCGTCCTGCGACCAACGCGGTTCCGAAAACCGAAAGATCGGACTCCGAGGAAAGGTAAAGGCATCCGCTCAAGCAGTTGAAAGGCCGATTATCATTTACAAATCCTCGATCGATAACCGCGTGCCCGTCAACCATATATCCCGATTGCGGAAAAACCGTTTCCTCAGAAAAGCCAAAAGAAAGCACATGGGCGTCGGGATGGTTTTCAACATATTGATCGACCTGCTTTGCCGAGGAGACGATCATTGGAAAACTCGAATAAATATCTTCTGAGAAAAAACTATTCTCGCGGCCTTCATCAAAAGAAGCGCTATAGGAAATGCCGAAACTCAGCAGCGCGACGCAGGCAGTGAAAGACAATAAGGAAACCAAGAAATGGGCCTTGAATTCCCTTAACTTCGAAAACAGAAAACGCCAAACCGATCCTTTTATTAAATCTTTATCGTCTTTAAACCCGGTTTGATCATTATTCGCGGAGCCTTGGCTTAAAACTGTCATATGCCCGCCTTTGATTTGCAGATGTGTGAGCGTCGGAAAGGAAGCGAACGCCCCACAATCATGGGCGGCGGAGATCACAATCCTTGAATTGGATAGCTCCATTATCGCCTTTTCGATTACCGCCCTATTGCCCTTATCGAGATTGGCTGTGATTTCATCCAATAAAACGATTGGCTTATCGGCGTAGAGAGCACGGCCAAAGGCAACCCTTTGCTTCTCTCCGGCCGATAAATCGGCTCCGACCGAATGCAATTGCTGTCCTAGCCCAAGGTTCTGAAGCAATTCAATTGCTTTTGTTTTATCCTTTTTAGCAAACGGCAACAACAAATTATCCAAAACCGATAAATCAGAAAAGATCACCGGATCCTGCGGGGTAAAGGAAACAAACCGCTCAAAATAATCGGGCAAAAGCCTCTTTGAAATTACTTGTCCGTCTAAATCTAAAGAACCATCGTAGTCGTTATCTTGCCCCGCCAAGATAGATAAAAAGGTGCTTTTGCCCACTCCGTTTGGTCCAGTAAGCAAATATAATCCAGGCTTAGCAAAATCAAAGCTAACGCCCTCCAGCAGAACTCTTGAACCGAAATTCTTCCGAGTAATCGTTACTCGCAAATTCCTCATAACGACTAATCGTTGATCCCGTATTCAAAAGCGCAATTGGCGCTAACTGATTTTTTGGAAGCAAAAATTCCGAGCGTCTTTTTTGTTGTATTCATTTTTATATCAACGTCGATTTTGAAAGAAGCGGGATTAAACGGCCCAGTCGCATTATCGACGTACTCGAAAAGCAAATAGCAATCTTGGTTTAGCGTATTAGTGCCAGCAACTTTGTATTCATAACTAAGCTGATGCTCCAATTGATTATTTGGGGCCTGTTGGCTTGATAATTTTGGATTGTCTCCGCTAGCAGAGGCGGTTTTCTCAATTTTTAAAGTAAGTGAGTTCTTCTTGGTCGATTTAGATAGCACCGCACCATTAAGATTATGGGATTTGGAGCTTTCTTTGCCAAAAGTAATTTCCAAACCGGTAGTAGAAGAAACGGCATAAGATTCTTTGCTTGAGTAAGGCCAACCCGCCAAGTAATAGACATCAGAGGACCAATATGTACTTCGAACTATCTTGGATGCGCCAATATGGATGTATCCCGACGTTAGTTTGTATCCAGAGTCAAAAGTTTTTTCGTTTAAATTAGCAACATAACCGGGGGTAAAATCAGCCGTAACATGAGCGATTATCAGCTTTGATTTTTGAGTAAACTGCGCCCAATACAAGTCTAAATCATAATAGATATATCCCGACTTATTATCCGAAGAGTACTGGCGTTCGTCGAAACCATCAAGATAAGTGAAGCCTTCAATTTCCGGGTGGTAACTTGAAAGATCATGACGATCTAGCTTCGAGCCAATAGAAGTCGAGTCCCATCCACAACTAAGGCAAGCACTCAGTCCTACCAATACAGACAAAGAAGCCAACAAACGATGCAAACCGAACATAAAGCCCTCCGACAGAGCGATTTTAGAATCTTTAATAAAATACGTAAAGTGGAAAAGATTTTTATAAATTAATAACGATCTTTGTTTCTTTATAATTCGGCATAGAAAAATGATGCTTGATGAGCAACGAATTGAAATGATGTTTCTCCACCGAGAAGATTCATTATTGAATATTTGACAGTTGATCTACCAAAAGTCGCGTTACGGTGAACTAAAGCCGATTTGCAGGTTGTTTTTATGAAACGTGCCGACCAAACGCGGCGCTGAATGCTGCCGTAGTTCAAACGCATTGCTCAGGTTCAAAGGCACGACTTCGAATAAACGATTTCCAAGCGGAAAGGCGGTAAACGCAGAATTCTAGAAAACCAACTGCAAATAAAGGAAACCGTTGAGAGCGTTACAGTAGATAAATAAAAGCGGCTAAAAGACAATGGCCCATAAAAACGAGGGAGGACGAAAACCGCGGCTGTCAAAGCAAGTTTTCGCTAAGCCATGCCGTTTTATAATGGAATCTTTAGGTAAAAGAAAACCGCCCCGAAGGGCGGCGTCCTTGTTACTTACGGATCCCAAGCGAGGCGATGAGGTTGGTGTACCTCTCGGCGTCGTTCCGGGCTAAGTAGTCGAGCAGGCTGCGGCGCTTGCCGACGAGGATGAGCAGGCTGCGATGGCTTGCGGCGTCCCCGTGGTTGGCTTTGAGGTGCTCGGTGAGGGCCTTGATCCTCGAAGTGAGGATGGCGATCTGGACTTCGGTCGAGCCGGTGTCCTTCTCGTCCTTGCCGTACTTCTTGACGAGGGCTAAGGTCTCTTCTTTGCTAAGGGCCATGGTGTTTTCTCCTTTCTTTTGACTTGGCATTGCCCGCGCCGCAAGCGGAGAAATCGTCTTGCTGGCCCAGACAAGCTGCAGGGCATATATTAGGCGAACCCTCTTGCTTATGCAAGAAAATAAAGCGAATCACTCAAAATCGAAGAAAGGCAGCATATAGGGAGGCAATTTGACCAACCCATCCTCAAGGGCGAATTGCTTCGGATGGGCCAGCAACCGCATTCCAATCCGCTTGGGAAATTTAGAAGCGAACCCATCCAAGGAAGAGGTCGTGTAATTCTTCGAGCTTTTGACCTCAAGGGGAAAGATCCGGTAATGCAAACGGGACTCGTTACTTAATAGGAAATCAATTTCCATCGTCGGCCGGTGGCTGATTCGGTCTTGCTCATCGTAGAAAAAGAGACGACGACCTTGGGCGACCAGCATCTGGGCGACGGCGTTTTCGAAGAACATCCCCTTATTGATGGCCAATCGGCCGCTGAGGAAATCACGATAGAGCGACAGCTTCTTTATTTCCGACTCCGAGAAGGCCATCGAGAAAAGCAGTCCGGTGTCGCCTAAATAGCATTTGAGCCGTTTCTCGTCCACGTTCAGCGCAAACCCGACATTGGGATCAGAGCAACGATAGCAGAGATTCGCCATCATCGAATCACCCAGCCAAAAGAAATCCTGGCGGTATGTTCCCCAGCCTTGGGCTGGAGCGTCTTGGCTTATCGAGACATTTTTGGCACCGGTCGAAAGGAAATCGGGGATATGGCTGAAAATATAGGCGACTTTGTCTCGATACTTGACTTCGGCTTTGCGAACATCATTGGAATAAAGCTTCAGAACATCCCGTTTTTGCTCGTCGCTTTTGGAAAAATCGCGGTGATTGTCGAAGAAAGCGGCAACGCTTTGGGGCATGCCGCCGACGATCAGGTATTCGCTGAAAAGCCGCATCGCCCGATTATGCAATTCGTTCGCCAGCGGTTCCCGGGCTTCGACCTTAGCCTTAATCAGAGACAGCAAGGGTTCCTCCCCCGCCGCCCACAGGAACTCCTCGAAATCAAGCGGGTACATCTGAACTGACTTCTCTTCCGAGGGGATAACGATGTCGGCGACGTTTTCCTTGATGGAGATAAGCGAGCCGGTCTCGATGTAGTCATAACGGCCGTCGGCGACCAGGAACTTAATCGCCTCACGGGCCCTTGGGAAGCGCTGGACTTCATCGAATATGATGAGGCTTTCCCGCGGATAAAGAGTGACGCCGGTGTCGGCGGAAAGGTTTTGGAAGAACTCGTCGAGCCGCCGGAGATCGGCAAAGGAATCCCGGACGAATTTCGAGACCGATTCGCTGAAATTGATAAGGATATACGACCGATATTGTTCTCGCGCGAACTGCTCAACGATGGTGGATTTTCCGATTCGACTGGCCCCTTCAATCAGCAAGGCGGTCTGACCTTGGGACTGATTTTTCCAATCCACCAATTTATGATAAATTTTGCGTTTAAGAATCATGCTGGCTTTTTGTGATTAAATTTTAACATATTATTTGAACGTTTAATATTTTCAGCATTTTTTGCGCAGACTAATTTTATTAAAAATACGTAGTTTGCGCAGACTAAATGGCCCCTCCCAAAGCGAGATTCGTTCGGGAATAGAAGCGACTTTTGTTATTCGTCGTCCCAAAGGTATTCTTTGAGCGAAAAAAGATGGAAAATTGACAGTTTTCAAAGGGAAACCTATAATAAAATCGAAAGGAGGCAAAGATATGACAACTTCTTTGCTGCTCACCATCCTTACCAGCGTTTCATCGGGCAACCCCGCTGGTTATCTCCAACCTCAATCAACCAATGCCAACGATGGATTTGGCTTTGAATTGATAAAGCGAATCAACCCGATAAAAGTATTGGAAAGCGACTGCGGCTACGCTTATGTCGAAATGGATTTATACAAATCCCCTTACACCGATAAAAGCAACCTTTACCTTCTGAATTCCAAAGTCAACTTCACTCCCGGGATTATTCCGCAAATCCACGGAGACAGGCAAGACGATGGCAGCAAATTCAAAGAAGCTTACCTCAAGTATGGCGGCTTCGATTTCGAGTTGGAACAATACAACGAAGGATGGAGAAGAAGCGGCAATATATCGATCAAGGCTTCCTGGCCCTACTCAACAAACGTCTCGACCACCATTTCTTCTTCATTCTCCAAAACCTTAAGTTTCGGCATAAGCAATGGTCAATCGACCGGAAACCTCAATGGCGGCTTCTTGTCTGTAGAAGCCAATTCAATGTTTACGACTTCGGTTGCCTACCAGTTTACCAAAACGCTATCTAGCGTCACTGCCGATCCGATGCTTTCTCATCAATACAGCCCCCAAAGCGTTGAAAATCTAGAGTGGACCTATATTACCCAAAACCCCGAAGTCGCCGGAACGATAACCTATAATGTCAATTCCTACGTTCTCTTCGAAATGGACAACACCGCCATGAATATGAGCAGCGATGCCTTCCGCTGCCGCGTTAACACGTTCTATCAAAACACCGAATGGAACCACGATGATGACAAACCAGGCGACTTATTCGAACGCCAGGAAGATAATTTAACCACCATTGGTTTCTTCTATTAATGAAAGGAAAAATACAATGAAAATAATCTTGTTGTTAGCCGCTCTCCTATTTGCCGGTTCCACCTTCTATATCACTATGACGGACATCACTTGGATGTGGGCGAGGGCCGCTTATCCAACTTACCCGATGGGAGACGGCACCATGAACGAACTCATGACCGGTCTATCGCACTTCTCCCTCACGATCATCGTTATCGCGATCCTTTACGAATTCGTCAAAATCATCCTCCCCATCATTAAGAAAAAACGGGAACAAAAGAAAAAGGATCCTGACGGAAAATAACCGCCGATAAACGATGCCGAAGGCGGGTTTGCCCGCCTTTTTGCTTTTTACGATAGGCAATCGAAAAACGCTTTCCATTGTTTGCTTATTGCACATAGGCGCGCGCGAGAATAAGATAGCAACCGGCCCGAAAGGGCGACTGTTTTTATCTCGAGGTATCGTCTATGAAAATGCGCAATATCGCCATCATCGCCCACGTCGACCATGGCAAAACCACCTTGGTCAACGCCTTACTTGCCAATTCCGGCGCCTTCCGGGCGAATGAGGAGATCGTCGACCGGGTCATGGACTCCAATCCCCAGGAACGGGAACGGGGCATCACCATCTTGGCCAAGACCACCTCGATCATGTATCAAGACACCAAAATCAACATCGTCGACACCCCGGGGCACGCCGATTTCGGGGGCGAAGTCGAGCGGATCATGCACATGGTCGATGGCTGCCTTCTTTTAGTCGATGCCTTCGAAGGGACCATGCCCCAGACCCGCTTCGTCTTAAAGAACGCCCTTGAGAACCATATCAAGCCGATCGTCGTCATCAACAAGGTCGACCGGCCCAACGCCGATCCGAAGAAGGCGGTCGATGAGGTTTTGGACCTCTTCATCGAATTGGGCGCCCCCGACGACTTATTGGAATTCCCGGTCGTCTATACCTCGGCCTTAAACGGCACCTCCTCCTATTCCCCGGAGCCGGAAAGCCAGAAGAAAGGGATGGACCCGGTGTTCGAGACGATCCTAAAGGAGATCCCCGAACCAATCTGCGACCCCAGCGCCCCCTTCCAAATGCAGCCGGCCTTGCTCGATTATAACGAATTCGTCGGCCGGATCGGGGTCGGGACTGTTCGCGGCGGCTCGGTTAAAGTCGGCGAGACCGTGACCGACGTAAGGATCGATGGCTCGACCAAGGACTTCAAGGTCATGAAGCTCTATACCTTCCAAGGGCTTAAACGGGTCGAGGTCGACCATGTCGAGACCGGCGACATCTGCGCCATCGCCGGCTACCCAGACCTCAACGTCGGCGACACCATCTGCGCCCCCACCGCCATCCGGCCCTTGCCGCCGCTTCGGATTGATGAGCCGACTTTGCAAATGGAATTCGGGACCAATTCCTCGCCCTTACGGGGGCAGGATGGCAAATTCGTCACGGCGAGGGTCATCGAGGATCGGCTCTACCAAGAGGTTCAGCGCGACGTTTCCCTCCGTTACAAACGGATCCCCAACACCGAGACCTGGACCGTCTCCGGAAGAGGCGAGCTCCATCTCTCGGTCCTAATCGAGACGATGCGGCGGGAAGGGTATGAATTAGAAGTCAGCAAGCCCCACGTCATCATAAGAGAGATCGACGGGGTCAAATGCGAGCCTTACGAAGACCTGCAGATCGACGTCCCGAGCGAATACGTCGGCGACATCATGGATACCCTTGGCAATCGAGGCGGGCAGATGAGCGATATGATCGAAAACAACGGCCAAACCCGGCTCATCTACGTTATCCCTTCCCGCGGGTTGCTGGGCTTCGTCAATAACTTCCTGACCTTAACCAAAGGGTATGGGATCATCAACCACACCTTCCGCGAATATCGGCCAGTCTATTCCCATTCGGTCGGCGAACGGCAACTCGGGGTCTTGGTCTCGGTCGATAAAGGGCCGGCCACCCCTTACTCCATCGAGAAAGTCGAGGAGCATGGGACGATGTTCATCACCCCCGGCACCATCTGCTATGAGGGGATGATCGTCGGCGAGCACCGTTACCCGGTCGACTTAGCCGTCAACGTCACTGCCGCCAAGCCACAGACCAACGTCCGCAGCTCGACGAAAGATCAAACCGTCGTCTTGAAATCTCCCCGGAAGATGACCTTAGAGGCCTGCTTGGATTACATCAACTCCGATGAGTTGGTTGAGATCACCCCAACGGCCTTTAGGATGCGGAAGAAAATCCTTTCGACCCCGGAGCGGAAAAAGTTCGACGCCAAGCGGAAAGCCGAAGCCGAGAATAACAAATAAGCCCGATTCGCTCGGGCTTTTTCTTTTACTTACATAAAAGGCTTTCTATTTTTAGCTTGTCGATTTCGAGTTGTTTCTTGAGTTCAGCTAAGGAAGCGAACTTCTTTTCCTCCCGGACGAAATAGAGGAAGCCAAGATAGCAGGTAAGGCCATAGGTATCTTCATTGGGATAGCCGAGCAGATGGACTTCGATATGGCGAGGGATATCCGAGCCAATGCTCGGGTTATCGCCGACGTTGATCATGGCTTTATAAGGTTGGCCTAATACAAAACCAATCCCGGCGTAAACCCCGTTTTTCGGGAGGAGGTAATTCTCCGATAGTTTCAGGTTCATGGTCGGGAAGCCGATCTTGCCCCCATTTTGCTTCCCCTTGACCCCGATCCCTTTGATTTCATAAGGCCGGACCAAAAGCTTCCAAGCCCCTTGGACGTCGCCTTCAAGCAATAGCTGGCGGACCCGAGTCGAGGATATCTTGCCGTTTTCGTCGCGGAGTAAAGGGCAGACATAGGTCTTATAACGGGACTTGAGGTCGGCAACCGTCCCTTCGGCCCGATAACCGAACCGGAAATCCTCCCCGACGACCAGCGAATCCATCCCAATGGGGCTTAGGACCTGGTCCATGAATTCGGTTTTGGTAAGGGCGAATAATCCCGGACTCGCCTCGATGACGAGGCAATAATCGAGGCCAAAAGAGCCGAGGAGGCGGATCTTATCCTCAAGCCCCATTAAGCAAGGCGAAGGGCCTTTCAGTATATCCTCCGGGGGCGAGGAAAAAAGCAGGACCCCGGAATATAGGCCATGGAGTTTGGATTCGATCAATAGCTTCTGATGGGCTTTATGGAACCCGTCGAAGGTCCCTAAGGCCAAGGATAGCCCCGGGATATGAGGGATATTGCCCCCCAGGGTAAAACGGATGGTCTCCATTCTAGAAAAGCCCCCTTTCGGCACGATAAATGTCCCCATCTTTAGAATAAACGGCGACCGCCTTGCCTCCATCGAGGAGCAGGACTTTGTCCTCTTGGCAATCGAGCTTCAGCTTCATCCCCGAATAGGCTTTCTTTAAGGTCTCCCCTTCGATTGGGAATCGCGGCAAATCGACATAGGGGGTCGGATTGAGCAGGCAAGGGAAAGAGGAGGCGGAATATGGCAGGGCGTCCTTTAGGCTAAAAGGCCCGACCGCCAGTCGTCGGAGGGCGGTCAAATGCCCGAGAGTCCCCAGTTTCTTCGCCAAATCCTCCCCGATGACCCGGATGTAGGTGCCTTCGCTGACGGTAAGCGAGAAATCGATATAAGGCGGCTTATACTGGAGCAAATTGACGTCATAGACCTCGATGGTCCGTTGCTTCCGCTTGACCTCTTGCCCTTCTCTTGCGTACTTATAGGCCGGCTTCCCATCGATTTTCACCGCCGAATAGGCTGGGGATAATTGGATCGATTTCCCGAGGAATTCCTTCAAGGCGGCGGCCACTTGCTTTTCGTTTAGCCGGGGGACAGGGGCGCGCATGACGATTTGCCCTTCGTTATCAAGGGTATCGGTTGCCTCCCCAAGCTTCAAAGTCGCAAGATACGACTTCACTCCCCCGCCTAAATAGGGCAAAAACTTCGTCCCCTTATTGACGGCGATGACTAGCACCCCCGAGGCAAAAGGGTCAAGGGTCCCTAAATGCCCCACCTTTTTACTGCCCAGCGCCTTCATGATGGCGTTATCGATCTGCCGGCAGGTTAAGCCGATCGGTTTATCGAGGATGAGGATGCCGTCCATAACCAAATCATTATATAATGAACGGGTTATGAAATACATCCGCCGCGTCTTAGCCTGCCTCCGGAAAGCCGATGAGGCCTACGATTTGATTGAGAAAGGGGACCGGATCGTCCTCGGGATCTCCGGAGGGAAAGATTCGCTTTGCCTGCTCAAGGCGATGTCGATTTATGGATTGTTCTCAGGCAAGCGCTTCACCCTCTATCCGGTTTGCCTCGACCTGGGCTTCCCGGGCTTCGACCCTCAGCCAATTTCCGATTACTGCGCCTCCCTTGGGCTTAAACTCATCGTTAAAGACTGCCATGACGTTTACGAGATTTTAAAGCTCCACGCCAAAAAAGGCCGCTTGCCCTGCTCGATCTGCTCCAGAATGAAAAAAGCCGCCATCAACGAAGCGGCCCACGAACTCAAGGCCAATAAGGTCGCCTTCGCCCACCATAAAGACGATTGCTTGGAGACGTTGCTCATGAACGCCATCCACGGGGGACGGATCGCTAGTTTTGAGCCGAAGATGCATTTGGAAAGAGCCAATATCACCTTCATCCGCCCGTTGCTCGATTGCTTCGAAAGCGACCTCTCGGGCATGGCGAAGGAAGAAGGGCTCCCGGTCATGGGCAAGATCTGCCCCAATGACGGGGAGACCGAACGGCAATTCGCCAAGGAGACCCTAGCGGAACTGTATAGCCTCCGGGAGGAAGCCCATTTCAACTTAGGGGCCGCCCTCAATAACGCCGAGGCTTTGAACCTCCCGGCCCTCCATAAGGAGCATTATGTCGGGAAAAAGCTGACCATTCGCCCCTTATTGCTCAGCGAACTGGCCATCGAATATAACGCGATTAAGGGTTTAAAGCCCTTGCAGCCGCACTGCCTGACCTACGTCTTCCTCGATAAGAAGAAGGTGTTCGGGGCGGTCCAATTCCAGGAGACCGGCCGGATGGAGATGACCGTCACCCTATTGTCGTATAAAGCAAACAAGGAAAAAGAAGCCCTCGAATGCTTCCTTTTCGCTTTGCATCTAGAGGCCAAGAAGAAGAACCCCTTGACCTTTGTTTATCAAGCGGCCAATAAGAAAACCGCCCGCTTAGCCGGGTTTGAGGAGAAACTCAAACTCGGTAAGGGGCGGCGTCTCGAATTAACGCTTATCGGCTAATTCGTCTAATTGCTGCTGTTCCCGCGAAAGCGCATCCTCCAACGAGGCGGCCTTCTTGAAGGTCTCATCCAAATAGAAGCTGACCTTCGGGACTTTGTAGACATCGAGCTTTTTGGCTAAAGAGGTCCGGACGAACCCCTCGCTTTTCTTCAGCTCTTTAAGACGGGTTTTCTCATGCCCCGCCTCGAAGAAGGTGACGTAGACCCGGGCTTCCGAGCAATCGGCGTTGACCACCACCTCGTTGACTGAGACTAATCCCACATGGGGGTTCTTGATCTCGCGGGAGACGATGTCGGCGATGTCTTTGCCGATGACGGCTTTAAGCCGTCCCTGGCGGTCGGCCATTTACTCGGCCTTCTCGACCAGCTCGTAGGCTTCGACCCGGTCGCCTTCCTTGATGTCGTTATACCCTTCGATCGTGAGGCCGCATTCATAGCCTTCCTTGACTTCCTTGACGTCATCTTTGAACCGTTTCAAGGAGCCGAGCTTGCCGTCGTAGATGACGACGCCCGCCCGGATAAGCCGAACTTTGGCCCCCGACTTCAGTAGACCGGAGGTGACATAAGAACCTCCGACCGTCCCGACGTGGGTGATTTTGTAGATGTGGCGGATCTCGGCCTCGCCTAAGACCGACTCGACTTTCTCGACGTCGACCATCCCCTTGAGGGCGGCCTCCATCTCATCTAACACTTCATAGATGATGTTATGGAGCCGGATCTCGACGTGGTTTTCCTCAGCTAATTGCCGGACTCTCGCATCCGGGCGGACCGCGAAGCCGAAGATGATGGCGTGGGAGGCGCTCGCTAACATGATGTCGGAATCGGAGATGGCCCCAGCCGAAGCGAGGAGGACATGGATCTTGACCTTATCGGTCGACATCTTCTCCAAGTTGGCCTTCAAGGCCTCGGCGGTCCCGTTGCTATCGGACTTAACGATGACGTTGAAATCCTTGACCTTGCCGGCGTTGACCAGGTTATTGAGGTCGGATAAGGACATCGCCGAAGTGCCGGACCGCGCTTCGTTTTGCTTGGCTAAGGCCCGTTCTTCCGCCACTTCCTTGGCTTGTCTTTCTTCCGGGAAGGCCATGAAGCGGTCCCCGGCCGAGGGGACGCTGGCTAAACCGATGACGGCCACCGGGGTGCTCGGGGGGGCGCTTTTTAAGACCGAGCGGTGCTCATTGGTCATCCGTCTTATCTTGCCATAGGTCTCGCCGACGACCACGAAGTCCCCGGCGTTAAGGGTCCCGTTTTGGACGAGCAAGGTGGCTTTCGGCCCCTCGCCCTTATCGAGTTCGGACTCGAGGACCGTCCCGATGGCGTAACGATTCGGGTTGGCCTTGAGTTCGAGCATTTCAGCCTTTAAGGCGATCATCTCGAGCAATTCGTCGATGCCTTCTTTCTTTTTGGCCGAGATATTGACGCTCATGACGTCGCCGCCGAATTCCTCGGCGATGACATCGTGGGCCATTAGTTCCTCTAAGACCTTATGGGGGTTGGCCCCAGGCTTATCGATCTTGTTGACGGCGACGATGATGGGGACGCCGGCCGCTTTGGCGTGGTCGATGGCCTCCAAGGTTTGGGGCATGACCCCGTCATCGGCCGCCACCACTAAGACAACGATGTCGGTGACCGAGGCGCCGCGCGCCCGCATGGCGGTGAAGGCGGCGTGGCCCGGGGTGTCGATAAAGGTGATCTTCTTCCCGTTGATCTCGACTTGATAGGCGCCGATCTCCTGGGAGATGCCGCCGGCTTCGGTGTCGACGATATGGGAGCTCCGGATGGCGTCGATTAAGGTCGTCTTGCCATGGTCGACGTGGCCCATGATGGTGACGACCGGAGGCCGTTCAACTAAATTTTCCGGGTCATCGACGATCTCGATTTCCTCGAAATGGGCGGCGTCGACGATCTTCTCCTTCTTGAAGTCGTAGCCAAACTCCAAGCAGACGGTCCCGATGGCCTCGTCGTCGAGGATCTGGTTAATGGTGACCATCTTCCCCTGCATGAACAGGGCCTTGATGATGTCGTTGACGGGGACGGCGATGGCTTTCGAGAACTCGCCGACGGAAAGGGGCTTGGAATAGACGAAGACGCCGCCGTTGACTTTCGGCGCGACCTCTTTCTTGCCCTTATTGGGGGTGAAGTTGCTGACCCGGTTTGGATGCGGGTTGTTGTTCTTCTTATGGAAATTGCTCTTCCCTTTCATATGTTCTCCTTTCCTTTCTTCTGCAAATAGGCTTTGGCCGCCTTATCGTCGATGATGGCGAGTCCGGAGAGGAAATCCCTCCCAAGGGCTTGCCCCATTTTCTCCCCGTCTTCTTCCAAATAGGGGATCTTCTTAAAGGCGGCGAAGTCAAGTAACCGCTTCTTCGAGTTTGCCGAAGCGGTCGTCGCGATGAGCAATAGGCGCGGGCGGGAACCGTAGATCGCCTCCCCAAAGGCGAGCTTCCCGGCTTTGTTCAGCAAGCCGAGGAATCCGTATTCTTTATCCATTGCCTGATCTCCGCGATTGTTTCCTCGCTTAGCCCGTATCGTCTTAGCCGTCCTTTTTTTAAGGCCAGCTCGAAGGCGGCTAAGTCGGGGGCGAAATAGATGGCCCGTCCTAATTGGTCTTGCGCGTAATCGATTCGGGGCGCCGGACTAAGGACCACCCGCAGCAGGGATTGCTTGGGGTGGCTCTTCCTGGTCAGGACGTCCATCCGTTGAGGGATGATCCGCATTTACTTCCCGTCGTCATCGTAATAACGGTCGTATTCGCTGAAATCGTCCTCGATATCGTCTTCGGTATCGTCGAAATCGCCGTTATGGATGTCCTCTTCCTCGATCTCCGAGAGCTCCTCGTCGGTGTAAACCGGCATGGTCGGGCCGGCGGGCTTCGCCGGGGAGGCGGGTTCGCGCTTAACTTCCTCTTCGGTGATCTTGCGCGGGCGTTTGGATTTGGCGACCGGCTTGGTCTTCTTCTCCTTCGCCTCCTCGAGCTCTTTCTCGAGGTCGGAGAGGGTGGTGGTCGTCTTGACGTCCTGCGACTCTTCCTTGACCGGCTCTTCCTTCTTTTTGTTGAGCTCGGCTAAGGCCGCGGCGGCTGGATTGATGGCTTCCGAGGGGAAGGATTCGGGGGCGGCGCTGGCTTTGGGGGTGACTTTGACGACTGGTTCGTCCTTGGCTTCGACGGAAGGGGCCTCGGCTTTCTTGACCTCGACCTTCTTGGCTTCGGCGAGCCGCTTGGCGCTTTCCTCGGCCATCTTCTTGGTGAGTTCTTCCTGGGCTTTCTGCTTCTTTTCCTCCTCGGCCTCGGCCTTGACGTCTTCGGCCAGGGTGTATTCGATCTGGTCGGCGTCGGCTTCCGATTTCGGGATGAGGTGGATGGTATAGCCGGTTAGCTTCTGGGCGAGGTTGAGGTTGATGTCGCGCGACCCTTTGGCGATCTTGAGGGCGTCGTCGGCGATGATGACGTCAGCTTCCTTGTCCTCCTCATCGACGTTGATGCCGATGGCTTGGGCCGGCCGGACCGCCTCAATGATGAACATGCCGGGGTTGTCGGAATAATTGATGATGTCAATCTTCTCTTTGCTCTTCCCGTTGCCGAGCTGATTGACGATCCGTTGGATCCGGGAGCCGCCTTGGCCGATGCAGGCCCCGGTGGCGTCGACGTCTTCGTTATTGGAGGCGACGGCGACTTTGCTCCGGATCCCCGCCCGCCTTGCGATGCCTTTGATGAGGACGGTCCCGTCGTAGATCTCGTGGATCTCTTCCTCAAAGAGCCGCTTGAGGAAGCCTTCGGAGGAGCGGGTGGCCTCGATCTGGGGCCCACGGCTCGGCTTGCCGTCGGTGGTTTGGGCCGGTCGGACTTCCTGGATGTAGACCTTGATCTGGTCGCCGATCCGGAAGTATTCGTCCCCGATCAATTCCTTACGGGTCAATTCGATGGTGGTCCGCCCGATCGAGATGGTGGTGGTCTTGTCGTCGCTCTTCTCGACGGTCCCGACCATCATCTCGCCGATATGGTCTTTGTAAACCCGGTAGAGGGCGACCCGTTCGGCTTCGGCTAAGCGGGCCCGGAAGTTGTTCTTGATGGCCTTGGCCAAGACGGCGGTGACCTGGCTCATCGGGCAGGGGATCTCGAAATCGTCCCCGACTTTGTACTTCGCTTCCTTTAAGCCTTCGTTGGCTTCCTCGACCGAGACTTGGAGGAAGTCATCGGTGATGTCGTCTTCCTCAGTCACTTTCTTGACCTGGGCGAGGTAGACCGAACCGGTCTCGGGGTCGATATGGCAGGTGACGACGGCATCATCGCCCCCGCCGAGTTCTTTGATGTAGGCCCGGCAGGTCGCCTCCTCTAAGGCGGCGAGGACGTCTTCGTCGGTCAGCCCTTTGGATTCGCTGAGGGCCTGGAGCGATTCGAGGAACGGCGGCCGTTCCTGGACGGGAGTGGATTTTCTTGGCATGGTGTTTCCTTTCTAGAATTTGATGGCGAGGCGGGCCTTCTCGACGCCCGCCCGGTTTAACTGGACTATTTGTTTGCGCGCCTTGATGGCGATCTCGAGGTCCACGGTCTCGGGGGTGATATTGACCAAGGTCCCCTGGAGATCGTTTTCCCCTTTGTAAGGATGGGAGAGATGGAGGGCGAGGTAGGAGCCGACGTAATCCTCGAGTTTATCGAGGGCGATCCGCTTCTCGGCCCCAGCTGAGCTGAGGTCTAGGGTATAGGCCCCTTCGATCGGGTCGGCTTCATCAAGGATGGCGGAGACCGCTTCCGAGACGCTGACGACGTCATCAAGGGATATCGGCTCTTTCCGATCGATGACGATCTGCAACGACCCGCCCTTGAAGCTCAGGTCATAAAGGTCATAGCCGAGCTCGTTGATCCTCGGCTGCAGCAATTCGACTAAGGTGCGTTCGATTTCGCTCATTGTCCCTCCTTCAATAGAAAGAGTGGCTCGAAGGCCACTCTGATAAGTTTCGCTTCACGGAACCGCTTCGGGATTTCCGCAAGGGGAATATAGCACGCCGCCGGAATCAAGGCAACTTTATTCGCTTCGAAGGCCGGTTTTTACTCGGCGGATTTTTCCTCCCCGAGCCCCTTGGTGATGGCCTTATTCCGCCATCCGCCTTTCTTCCAGCGGATATAGAACAATACCGCCCGGACGCATTCGTCTAAGGCCGCCCCGATGAAGGCCCCGTATATGCCAAGGCCGCAGACGATGCAAAGCAATGCCGAGACCCCGACGGTGAAAACCCAGGAGGTGACGATCGAGCAGGCGACGGGGAAGTTGATGTCGCCCGCCGTCTCGAGCCCTTTGACGTAAACGAGGTTGGTGGCCCGCCCTTGGTCTAAGACGACGTCGATGAGCATACAGAAGATCGCCATCATCCCGATGGTATGGAGGGAGGTATTATCGACGTTGACCGAGGGGTCGGCATAGGCTTGATGCATCAAGGCGGTGAAGATCGGATAAGCCAACGCGGTGATCAGCAACGCCATGATGAAGGAGACGGTCCGGGCCATGGTCCCGACGTCTTGGACCAGCCGGGCGGCCTCGTCTTTCTTCCCTTTGCCCAATAACGTCCCTTCGGTGACTTGCATCGCCACCCCGGTCCCCTGGGCGAAAAGGTAGATGATCGAGGTGAAGGTGATGATATAGGTCCTTAGGTTTTGGTCTAAGACCCCGACGGCGTAATTGATGATGATGGCCAAAACCAGCTGGGAGGCTTGATAGGAGAGGGTCTCCCCGGCGGTCGGCAGCCCGATGCCCATGAGCCGCCCCAAAAGTTTATGGGGGAAGGGCTTAAGGTTTTTGACCGACAGCGAGCCATTGATCGACATCTTGAAGAAGATGTAGGAGGCCGCTAAGCCAACCAGGCGGGAAGCGCAGGTCGCGATCCCGACCCCGATCAGCTTGAATTCGATGGTTTGATCAGGGAAACCAAAGATGAATATCGAGGCCACGACCGCGTTGATGATATTGGTCAAGAAGGCGACGACGGTCGGGAAAGTCAGCCGTTTATGGGCTCTTAGGAAGGACCCGAGCACATTGGTCAAAGCCTGCAGGACCAACGAGGGGGCAGTGATGAGCAAGTAAAGTTTGGCTAAGGGGACGACGTTTTCCGCCACCCCCATAAGGGGGAAGACGACGAAGGCTAAGCCGGATAATATGCCCGCCACCACGATGCCGATGACGAGGTTAAGGTAAATCGAGAGGCTGTATATCTTCTTGGCGGTGGCGGTATCGTTTTTGCCCAATAGCTGGGTGAGCAGGATGAGCGAGGAAGTCGAAAGCACCGAGAAGGAGACGATGAACATATTCGATATCTGGTTGGCTTGGGCGACGGCGTTCGAGGCTAAGGGGACCGGGGAAAGCAAAAATTGGTTGACATAGCCCATGGCCACCGAAAGTATCATCTCGAGGAACACCGGGACCGCCATTCTTATGAGGGCGGTATTCCGGGCGAAGACCCGGACTAAGGGAAGCGAAGAGGCTTTCATTGCAAGGGGGCATACTAGGAGGATAGGACAACAAAATCAATGGTTTTTTACATTATTTTGCATCGAGTTTGAAAGACCAAGCGAAAACCGACCCCGAACGAAGTTCGTAGAGGGTTCATTTCGCCCCTTAGCCGTTGATGGAGGAAGGCGCTTGGCGATGGAGTTTAATCCAGTCAAACAAGTAGAACCCCACCCCCAGCAAAGCCGGGATGGCGTTGACCACGATTAAGACCGTCGGCCCGACCATCAAGGAGCCCATGAAGTCAATCGGGAAGAAGGCGACCATCGAGGAATTGAGGAAATAGGGGTCAAGGGCATAGGCGATCCCGAACCAGATGGCGAAGATAGCAGTCAATCCCAGGTGAATGGCATTGACCAAAAAGCGTTTCTTGATGTCGAAAAGCCAAGTCACCACATAGCCGACCATGATAAGAGCCAACATATAGAGGGGAAAGGTGCTGGCGGCATGGGCAAAAGAATAGTCCATGGTAATGAGCGAGAGGACCAAATCCCCGGCAAAGAAGAGAGCCACGAGACCAACAAACCCCTTGCCAAGCCCTTCAACTAGTTTCAACCAGCCAGGGAAAACATGCTTGGTATCGCACTTTTTCCATTTGTAGAGCCCATAGAGGCTGACGAAAGCGATCAGAAGGCCGAGCAATAAGGTATCGAGGGGATAGAGGGCGGAATAGCTCCCTTCAATAACCGAATCGAAGATGCCTGATAAGACGAAGATAGCGTCTAGCAAAACCAGGAGGAAGCCGCCGCTGGCTAAGCAGATGGACAAAGAGAGGTAAAAGGCCTTCGACCTGGCCCCGGTCAAAGCGAAATAGAAGAAGATCAAGGCCATCGGGATAAGCAAAAGGAAGCAAAGGTAATACGGCAAAGCCTCAAGGGTATAGACGAAGCCCGACCCATAATCATGGATGAGGGCGAAGATCCCTTCGTAAAAAGGGATGCCGGAGGCGAAGAATAGGCAAATCCAAATGATTTTGTAAGCCCAGGAATACTTAGATGGCATCGAAGATATCCTCCCAGGTGAAGTCATTGGATTCATAGACATTATCTTCTTGGTAATCGAGGTAGAGCCGTTTCAAGGAGGCTATCGCCCCATCGGAGCCGATCTCCATGACGTTGGCCCCAAGGTGTCCTGCTTGATAGGTGAGCCCCTGACCGGATTTCAGCCCATAGCAAAGGGCGATCGGGTCATCCTCTTTCTCCTTTGACCCGTAATAGAGGGCGCAGAAGTCGTTTTTATGGTCATGGCCGACGAACATGGCTTTGGTCGAGCCGAGTTCTTCGGCTTTATCGAAGAAGCCGCTGTCTTCATAACCGGCATAGGTTCGGGTCTCCCCGAGCCCGGGGATCTCCCAGATCTCCTCATGCATCTCGCCGGAATAATCGATGACCCCGCCGGGGTGAGATGGGTCAGCTGAATAGCCTTCGATCCCCTTCATCGCCAGCCGATAGGCGTATTCGTATTGCCAAAGGACGATGTGGAAGAAGGCCGAGGAAGGGACGATCGCCCCATTGATGTCTTTGGCCCGATTGACCATTCTTTCATACCATTCGATTTGGTCCTCATGGATGACATCATAGGCCAATGAGAACCCATGGGGATCGAGCTTATTGGAATCGAGGACGTAAAGCTCATGGACGATCTTCCCGCCCTTGGTAATATCGATAACGAAATTGCTCCGCCCGAAGACATCGTCATTCGGATGATCGATGTTCAGGCATTTATCGTAGCTTAAGGCTAGATTGGTTGGGAAATCGGGATCAAATAGCCCCTGCTCATCATGATTCCCCCAGGCCAAAGCGAAATAAGACAGGGGGCTTTCCTGCAAGGTATCGAGGAGCCGGGTGTAGATCCGCTTATTGCCCCCGAGGATCTGATCGCCGGTCAAGATAGCGATGTCGGCCCCCGATTCTTTGATCAAGGCATTAAGATAAGCCGCCTCCTCGTCGAGATCAGAGCCGAAAGTCCAGTGGGTATCGGCAAGCTGGATGACCTTCATCGTCTCCCCTTGAAAGGGGATCTCGGAGACGTAATCGTCTAAGCCGATCGAGGCCGGCTGCGCGCAGGCGCAAAGCAAAGGCAATAAGCCGAAAGCGAGCTTAATCGAGGAGCGCATGGTCGCCGTCGTTGAAATAGAGGATGCCGAGGCAATGCGGCCCGCAGTGGCAGGAGATGGTCGCCCCAGCGGTGGTGACGTAAACCCGGCGGAACCCTTCCTTCTTCACCCGGTCGACGACCGCTTGGACCACCTCTTCGGGGGCGGTCGAATAGGTGACGAAGATGATGTCCTTGTCGGGGTTATTGTAGGTGGCTAGGGTGTCTTCGACGTAATTCAAAACCACCTTCTTCATCGGGCCCCGGTATTTCTTACCCGGGCCCATCTTCCCGTCTTTGACGTAGATCTCGGGCTTTAAGCCTAAGACGTTGGCCCCGATCATGGCCAGGGCGCTGCATCTTCCCCCTTTGTAAAGGTAATTGACCGATTCGAGGGAGAAGGAGGCTTGATCATAGGGGATCCGGTTAGTCACCGACTCCACGATCTCCTCGGGGGTTTTGCCCTGCAAGACCAGCCGATGGGCGTATTCGGCCTGCAAGGCGATGCCGGTCGAAAGGGAATGGGTGTCGATGACGTCGACCTTCCCGTCGAATTTCTCCGCCGCTAGGCAGGCATGGGAATAACTCGAGGAGATGCAGGAAGAGAGGGAGAAATGGATGATGCGGTCGTATTCGTTGAGCAACTGGCGGAAGTATTCCTCGTATTCGGTTTCGTTGATGGCCGAGGTCTTAGGGAGTTGATTGGTCTTCTTGACGTATTCGTAAAGGGTTTCGGGGGTGACTTCCCCGTCATACCCGGTTTGCTCGCCAAGGATCAAGGTGAAGGGGATGGTATGGATATCCCATTCTTTCAGTAGGTCCTTGGGTAAGTCAACGGTCGTTTCGGCCGAGATGCAGATTTTCATATAATGAATGGCTCCTTTGGCTTGTTAATTATAGTGGTTAGTCGGCTTATTGCCTAATCGGTTTGTCCGCGCTCCACTTATCGATGATCCGGGGGTAGTAATCGCGCCAAAGCTGCTTGACGTGGCCAAGGCAATAGTAAGCGGCGATGTTATCGGCTTGAAGCCGGGCTTTCTCATAAGCTTCTCTATCCGCGGATAACTTCTTGATGAGGGAGGCGAATTCCTCGTTGTCCTTTCCTTTAAGGTAATCGTCGAAGAGGATGTCTTTATATAGATCGAGGTCGCGTAAGAGGAAGGGGACGCCGCAGGAGGCGGCCTCTAATATCGACATCGGGAACAATTCATTGTAACTCGGCATGAACAGGAGGTCGCTGGCGTTATACACCTCATTCATCTGCTCCCGTTTGACGATGCCAAGGAACTTGACGTTAGGCGGCGGGTTATCCATCACCTTCTTCAGTTCCTTATACCCATCGGTCATCTTCCCGAAGCTGAATCCCCCGGCCCAGACGAATTGGACGGCGGGGTTGGCTTTGGCGACCTCGATGAAGTCCAGGACCCCTTTCCGGGTCTGGACCTGCCCCACCCCTAAGACCACGAAGGCGTCTTTCTTGATCCCGAGTTTTTCCCGGATCGCTTGCTTTTCCTCTAAAGAAAGAGGATGGAAGGCGTCAGGGGAAACGTAATTAGGGATGTAGGTGATGTTTTCCTCCTTAATTCCCAGTTCGATAAGGGGCTTAATGAAGATCGGGTTGACCACCACGATCTCATCGGCCTTCTTATAGAACTTTTTGACATACCATTTGAAGATGGCGAAGATCGGCTTGGGCAATTTGATCGACCCATCCAAAGTGGTTGGGAGGAAATGGACGTAGCAAACGTTGACAGTCTTTCGTCCCATCCGGAGATAGAAAGAGGGGTTGACCGTATGGACGTGGTTGATTTGGGCTTTGCCTTTATCGCCTTTTAAAAGGATTTGGAATTCCGGTATTTGCTTGACCAAGGCCACCTGTTCCAAATAGGCCGAGCCCACCCCTTGACCCTCGACCGAGGTCGCGGCCGAGAGCATGCGGATTCGTATTGGTTTCATAGGAAGAATATTACGATGGATGGCTAATTTTTCAAGGGGATAAACGACGAAAAAAGGCCGGTTTCCCGGCCGATTGTTCTTCGTGGTGCCCTCACCCTTAGTCGAAAAGAGGTCTGATCCTTACCATGGATCCGTTCTACCGCTGAACTATGAGGGCGGTAACGCATCTATCGGTGCGCAAGCGGTATTATAGAGACACCCCCTAGCCTATGCAAGAAATATTTTATCGCCCTCGAGACGGGAAAAGGGTGCAAAATAGCCGTCGCTCCATTAAGATATGCAGGCTATGGATTTAAGCAAGGCCGCCTTGAGGAAAGAAAGGAAAAGGAACCGGATTCCCGAGATCGATTTCCTGCGCGGGCTCGCGATCCTGCTTATGATCTTCGACCACCTCTGCGTCGATTTGGCGATGCTCCCGGGTATCTTGAAGTCGGTCGCCTCCAATTACTCGATTATCGGCATTGAGCCAGTTCGAGCGATGGCGGAGTTCGGCAACTTCTGCTTCTATGAAGGCTTACCCATCGGCGGTTTCCCTTTACGGGATGCCGCCCACATCCTCTTCGTCGGGGTCTTCGTCCTGCTTAGCGGCATCTGCTGCACCTTTTCGCGTAATAACTGGAAACGGACCGGGATCCTCTTTGCCTTCGCGATGATCATCAAGCTAGCCTTCTTCGGCTTAGGCGTGGCGATTGAAGACCCGAGCATGTATATATATTTCGGGATGCTCGATAGCCTTTTCATCGCCCATCTCCTCTATTGCATTAAAGATCATTTCTCCAAGGATAAGTGGCTGGATTTAGGGATCGGGCTCTATTTCGTCTTCCTCTGCTGCATGCTGATGGATAGCAATCCCGTTGGCTATGCTGATCCCTCTGACGTCTTGCCCCATCTGTTCCGCCTTTTCATCGGCCAAGCCGGGGCCGGGGGCGATTATATCCGCCCGTTGCCGGTCATCGCCTTATTGTTCATCGGGGCCTTCGTCGGGAAAACCCTCTATGCCAAGAAGAAGTCCTATTTGCCAGGGCTTCGTTATGCTGAGCCGTTCGGCTTCTGCGGTAGGCATAGCGCTTTAATCTACCTCTTGCACCAACCTCTCCTCGCCCTTATCCTCCTCTTCGTCTGCTTAGGATTAGGGTATCGCCTATAAGGAAGTAAACATGGAAAAGATATTCGATCAACTCGCCGCCTCCGCCGCCTATAACCCCAAGGGCATCGCCTTAAGGTTCGAATATGCCGCGATAACCTACGAAAGGTTATTGAAGGAAGTATATAAGGCGGCCAATAAGCTCGCTGGGCTCGGAGTGAAAGAAAACGACGTGGTGGCGATGAATCTCCCCAACTGCGTCCATGCGGTCTATGTCCTCTATGCCCTTGATTACCTCGGGGCCATCGCCTATTTAATTCATCCGCTGACCCCCGATGACCAGCTTTCGGGATTTTTGGATAAAGCCAAGGCCAAGGCCCTTATCTGCCTTAATATCGATGCCGAGCGGATCGCCGCTTCTTGCCCGAATGTCCAAATCCTTTCGGTCAACCCCTATGCGGTCGGGAATCCATTGATGAAAGGATTAGCCGCCTTAAAAGCCGGAAAACTAAAGAAAGCCTATCCCTTAGCCAAGTTAAAAGAAATAAAGGCCAGCCGTTCCTCTAAAGACCCGAGCGCCACCTCGGTCTACCTCAATTCCGGCGGGACCAATGGCGAGCCGAAGATCATCATGCTCAGCAGCGCCGCCATCGCCGAGTTAGCGAGCCGAGGCCATGAGATCGTCGATATCGAGGACGGGCGTGAAGCGAAGATGTACACCGTCATCCCCCTTTTCCATGGCTTTGGCCTGGCTATGGGGGTCTGCTTGCCGATCCAAGTCGCCGGCACCGCCGTCTTAGACCTCAAGTTCCATAGCAAAGCCGCGATCAAAAGGATGCGGAAAAACCAAGCCAACATCATCATCGGGGTCCCGGCCTTATATAACGCCTTGCTCCATAATCCCAAGTTCGCCGGCAAGGCCATCAAGAATTTGATCGCCGCCTTCGTCGGGGGTGATTCGGTATCCGATTCCTTGTTGGACCGTTTCGATGAATTAGCCGAAAAATCCGGTTCAAAATGCCGGCTTCACGAAGGCTATGGCTTGACCGAGACCGTCACCGTCACCAACGTCAATTCCGATTTCTCCGCCAAGCGGGGAACGGTTGGCAAACCCTTAAGGGGCTTAAAGGAGATCATCCTCGATCTGGAGACCGGGGAACCGCTTGGGGCGAATCAAGAAGGGGAGGTCGCGATAGCCGGCCCCACCTTGATGAATGGCTATTTTGAGGATCCGGAGCTGACGGAGAAAAGCTTCAAGGTCATCGACGGGATTAAATACGTCTTGACCCGGGACTTAGGCTATCTTGATGAGGAAGGCTATCTCCACTTCCGGGCCCGGCTAAGGCGGATCGCCAAGGTCAACGGGGTCATCGTCTGCCCGGCTGACTTAGAAAGGCTTTGCTTAGAAGACGAAGGGATTTACGAGGCCTATTGTTATGCCGTCCCTGACCCTAAGCTCGGTCAAGTGCTGAACATAGTCTTGGTTAAGCATCACGCGTGCGCGGACTCATTAGAAACCATTGAGCAACGGATACGCGAAAGCATAAATAAGAAGCTGCCGGTTTATTACAAACCTAAGTCAATCCGCTTCATCGACAAACTCCCCCGGACCGCGGTCGGGAAAGTCGATGACTCCGCCTTCAAGGATAAGGTATAAGGCCCGAAAGGGTTTTCTTAACTTGCGATACTTAGAAGTTACTTCTAAGCTCGATAGAAGTTGGTTAGAAGTAGTGATAGAAGTAGAATAGAAGTGAACCCTAGATTATATCACTTTATATAATCAAAAGCCGCCTACGATGACGGTTTTCCTTTATTGAAGCGCTTGTTGTCTTCTTTCTTGACCGGCACGATCCATTCATCAATCGAATGCGGTTTTAAGAAGTGCCTCAAATCACCCGTTGAAAAGACTGTATTCTTTTTTCAACGGAATCTAACTGTTCATTCGCTTGCAAGACCCAGTGTCGAGAGCAATCTCCAACGATTCGGATTATCGAATAAACCAATTTGGCGCCGTACTAAATACATAGCAGAGACAAACATATAAGTTCAAAAAAAGCCGCCTATGACGACGGCTTTTCCTCTATTTCAGCGCTTGGTATTCCTCTTCGTTCACCGGTTCGAGCCATTCATCGAGCGAATACCGCCGATAAGAATATTCGGTTTCGTTTAATGAAGTGTCTCCGGTTAGATTGAGTTTATTTCCCGTTCCAACCGTGCCATCGCATCCATAATCTCTTCGAGCTTCGGCTTCTCCCCAAATAGCATATTTTGCATATGCTCATAATCCGAGCGGAGTTTTCCGACATTGTATTCGGGCGGCAATAATTTCATCGTGCCACGCTTTGCTAGATCGTATCTTGCCCACGGGCAACGGTAAAATTTATCTTTGAACCGCACAACGCGTTCCAACAGATCGTCGTCCTGCAAAGCTTTATCTTTTACAGGAGTAGCCATCATTCGATACAGATCGTAATAATGCCGCGAATATCTTAACGGGAAGGGGCGGTCCTTCGGTCGAAACGCCTCTCGGTGCAAAATCGTGACCTTTTCCCAGAATGTGCGTTCTGGCAAAACGGTCAAAACTTCGGTTGAAGGCTGTTTAAAAAGTCTGGCATATTGTTTGGCGACATAGGGTGTAATCGTCGCGTATTTAACCGGAGTCCAAGCGGCCAATGCGCCGATTTCAAGGCGAATTTCCTGAAGGATAGATTGATCGGAAAAACTGTGGGGATATATATGATCTTTACCGTTTGTGGGTCATCGTCATCGATTAGGCAATGTATATTATCTCCGAGTTCGGCAGTCAGATCGGCAGCGATCGCGGGTAGGAAAGTATCGCGCAAAAAGGCTTCCGCGCGGGCATTTGCTTCTTTGTTGAACGCGTCCTGTTTGGTGTTGCTGCGCTGCTCCCACGGTTCATTAATACCATATCCGAGAACACGCCAATCGAGAATAAGATCAATATCTTCCGAAAACCGTTCGATTAGATCATAGGCTTTCGATAGGCTCGTACCGCCTTTGAATGCGAACTTATCTTTCCAGAAGCAACGGTGAAAGAGGTAATCGAGCATGTAGCATACCCAAAAATCCTTTTCGACAATGGCATCCGTCATGCCCATTTTGGCCGCCGTATTGTGGAAAAGTGCAATCCTGTTGCCTTCATTGGTTTTTGCGATGTTTCTCATTTTGATCCCCACAAATTTCTTTTATGTATTCGTAGACCCAGGAAGTTACAGACTTTGCTTCCTGAAGCATCGTTGTTTTTTCCTCGGCCGACAATAAATTCCGCAATTTCCTGATCACCGTTTCATCGGTCTTGTCCTTCCCCAACGCTTTTAACGCTTGAACGGTCAATGCGGTTTTATAAAAGAGTCCCGATATATCTTTGTTCGTCGTCCTTTTGAAGCGAATGATGGTATTGTCGTAAGAATATTCTTTATACGCCCCGTCGCTGACATAAAGCCAAACGGCCGGGACTTGCGTCGATAAAGTCAGCAAATTGAGAGCCGTGTCTCCACACGGGATAATCCTCCACCCAAAATTGCGGGCAATCGCATGGGCCACGTTGTCCGGAGCGGGAACAAGATACTCTTTCAAAAAATCGTTGTATTGGGGCTTATAGTAAACGCCACGTAGCACTCGTTTGATAAAACGGTCGTTTTCAAGACGCGTCAATTCGACGCTTACCGTCTTTTTGTCGGTGATGTCGGCGAAATCGGAAGCGACAAAAACGGATCCGTTTTCGGAAGCGGAGATTCGATTTTTGATCTCATTTAGATAATTTGGCCTAACCACAACAATACCTCGTTGACAAAACTATATTCTTTTTTCAACGGAAATGGAAGAGGCTTTGTCACATAACCCTAACGATTAATGAAAATATTGGCGATGCGCTCGTTAAAACCGATTAAGCGTCCAACATGTTCAAAACATAAATAAGTACATAATTAACTGAACTCCTGTGCTTATTCGCGTTGCCTCCCCCTTTATTACGAGAACGATCAAAAATTCATGATTCGGCTTTCCAACTCGTTCGCGGTTAATTGGAAGCGGGCCACACTACTTACAAATGTTGCCTGTTTTCACCCAAATGTTTATTAAAAAGCCGCCTATGACGACGGCTTTTCCTTTATTGAAGCGCTTGGTATTCCTCTTCCTTCACCGGTTCAAGCCATTCATTATGGCAATCAATCCCCGGCACCTCGAGTGAAAGGTGGGCGAACCATTCGTCCTTACTTGCCCCATGCCAATGTTTGATCCCCGGGGCGATGTAGACGACATCGCCGGGATGTAATTTCCGAGCCGGCTTCCCCCATTCCTGGTAATAGCCTTCCCCATCGGTCACGAGCAATATCTGCCCCCCGCCTTCCTTGGCTTGATGGACGTGCCAGTGGTTCCGGCACCCCGGCTCGAAGGTGACGTTGGCGAAGAAGACCCCGTCCTTATTGAGAGGATTAAGATAACTTTGCCCATCGAAATATTGAGCAAATCCGTCATTAGGCTCTCCAAGACCGAACATCGGCTCATAGGCGGGCTTATCTTCGGCATAGGCTTCCCGGACCAGGGGGAAGACGGCCCAGGCGTTGGGCCAGCCGACGTAGAAGGCGGCGTGGGTGATAATCTCGACCATCTCGACCTTGCTGACCCCATGCTTCTTGGCGTTCTCGATATGGTATTTGAGCGAGTTATCGGTGATCCCTTTGGCTAACAAGCAGACGACGGTGACGATGCAACGGGTCTTGAGATCCAATTTATCGGTCCTAGACCACACCTCGCCGAATAAGACGTCATCATTGAGCTCGGCGAATTTGGGGGCTAAGTCCCCCAGCCCTTTCTTCCAGCGGTCTGCTTCATTCGATCCAGCCTTTCAGCGTTTCTTCATTGACGCCGAAATTCAGCAATCTTCCCTCGCGTATATCCAAGGAAGGATAGGTTGCCTTCAGATGCTTTACCGCCGTCTCGATCGGCGAGCCGCCGGAGGTGGCATAGACGTAAATTGGGCAAGCGGGTTTCACCGCGTCAAGGAAGGTATCGACCTCCCGCGGCTCAACGCCCCACCAAATGGGGAAGCCGATGAGGAGGCGGTCATAGCCGCTTAAATCGGGATAGTCCTCCTTGATGGCCGGACGGGCCGATTCATCGTTCATCAAAAGAGTCGAGCGGGAATGGCGATCCCGCCAATTGAGGTCAGCTTCGCTATAGGGTGGAACCGGGGTTATCTCGAATAGGTCGCCGGCTAAAACGAAAGCCAAAGCCTCGGCGGTTTTCTTCGTTTCGCCCGAGGCTGAGAAATAACAGATAAGGGTTTTCATTTTCATCTGCTCCTTTCGCCTCGATTATAGGTCGAGGAGGAGATTGGGCAACCGGAAATCGCTCACCATAACCAGAATGAATATCCAGATATTCATACCAATAGACAAGAATATGCATCGAAATATGTATCTAGCCATGAATTGCCTAATATATGCGCATTTTCTTAACACATTCAAAAATAGTCCGACCACGACCAAGCCAAAATTTCCAAAAGGAGAGGAAAACTAACCTCCGAGAAGCTTTCGAAAAGCTAGATAACGAGCAAAAAGACCCTCAATCCGAGGGCCTTTAAATATATAAGCTGATGATTAGGCGGCTTTATAGTCGCTTAATTTCGGGGCTTTCGCGGAACACTTGTCATAAGAGATGGAAACGACCATGTCATTGCCCTCTTCATCTTCCCCGCTGAACTCGACGACTCGGTAATCATCGAAGCTGACCACGGTTTCCGCTTCCTCGATCAGCATCTTGGCCGTTAGGGAACCATCGCCTTTGGAATAGAACGTGACCGCGTCTTCGCTAAGCCCGCCGCCGAGAATGGCGGCGCCCATGGCGGTCAGTCCAAGGGCCTGGAAGGTGGCCAGGCTGGTATTGACGATGGAAGCGAATCCGGCATCCCATTCGGAACCGGCTCCGGTGACGGTATAGGTGTCGCCATTAGTCGTGACGATCTTCTCTTCCCCGTCGATCTCGGCGAGGAAGATATAGGCAGTGGACTCCGGGGATTCGGTATAGATGAATCCTTTTTCCTTGTCGCCAGTGACTAAGGCATCGCTAGCCCCGCTTGACTTCATGGTGAACTTCTCGACTTCGCTCCAGTCGAGGGTATGTTTGCTGATGTCGGTGTAGACTTCAGTGGCCTCCTCCAAGGTGATCTTCGAGCCATAGGAGGCGCAAGAGAAAGTGAGGGCCATCAACGGCAGCATCAACAACAACGATTTTCTTTTCATTTTTACTCCTTGAGTTTGGACTAATGTTATCAGGCAAACGATAAATTGACAATCGGTTTAACGATGGTTTTACTCAACCTCGATCCCGTCGAGGTCGTAGATCGCGGCATTGGTGATCTTGACCTTGACGATATCGCCGGGGTTATGGGATTTGGAAGAGGCGAAGGTCACGGCCCCATCGATGTCATCAGGCGCGTTATAGGCGCACCGCAATAAATAACGGCCGCCCTCTTTTCCGATAACCAAGCCTTCATAGACCTTTCCGATCCGCTCTTGGTTATTATGATAGGAAATGACGGCTTGGACCTTCATCAATTCGTCTTTCCGTTGTTGCTTTAGCTTCTCACTGATCTGGTTCGGAAGCGAATAAGCCGCCGTCCCTTCTTCCCGGGAATAAGTGAAGCAACCCATATGATCGAATTTGACTTCTTGAAGGAATTCGATGGTTTCCTTTTGGTCGGCTTCGTTTTCGCCCGGGAAGCCAGAAATCAAAGTCGTCCGCAAGACCGCATCGGGGCAGATTTCCCGGATCTTTTTGAAAAGATCGCGCATCTGCTTGGCGTCCCCATGCCGGTTCATCAGTTTCAAAAGATGATCGGATGCGCATTGGACCGGGACGTCGAAATAATGGGCGATGGACCGGCTAGCTGCAATCGTCTTGATCAGTTCCTCGCTCATCTCGGAAGGATAAAGATAAAGAAGGCGGATCGAGTAGAAACCCATCCCGTCCAACTCTTTCAATAAGTCGACGATATCCGGCTTCTTGCCCGGGAAATCCGATCCATAAACCGTCGTGTCTTGGGAGATAAGCGAGATCTCCTTCACCCCTTGGCTAAGCAATTGTTTAGCTTCGGCTTTGATCTCCTCATAGGGCCGGGAGACGAAGCGCCCCCTTATATAAGGGATGGCGCAGAAAGAGCAAAAATTGTCGCACCCTTCGCTGATCCGAAGATAGGAAGCGAAGGGGGCGGTCGTCAAAACCCGATCGAGGGGGTCAAGGGGTTTGAACCCCTTTTCCCCCGTTAAATCGGATAGATATTCGGCTAAATGGGCGTAATCGCGGATCGGGACTAAGCAATCGATCTCCGGCATCGCTTCCTTGACCTCGGCGTAATAACGCTCGGCTAGGCATCCGACGACGGCGATTTTCGCCTTATAGGCGGCTAGTTCCAGGATGGTATTGATCGATTCCTGCTTGGCCGAAAGGATAAAGGCGCAGGTATTGATGAGGATGAGGTCGGCTTGCTCGGGCCGGTCGACGATTTTGGTGCTAGAGGGAAAGCAAGCGAGCATCATCTCGGTGTCGATCCGGTTTTTGGCGCAGCCTAAAGAGACGCAATAAAGGTTCATAGGCGGTTGCTCGCCTTGATCTTCTCCTTTAAGGCGACGATCCGCTTCTTCAGTTCGGTTAAGCTATCCATCCGCCAGGTCCAGTTGATGTCATCGACGATGCCCGGGACATTGATCCGGGCTTCATCGCCTAAACCTAATAGGTCTTGAGCGCAGAGGATGGCGGCGTTCGCCGGTTTATTCAAGCAATAGGAGATGAGGGCATCGACCACGTCGTTGTCGCGGCAATCATGCTCATCGAGGGCTTTCCGCCATTCGGCTTGCTTCTCGGGGGTTAAGGATAAGTAATAGCCCCGCGCGGTGGCGTTATCATGGGTCCCGATGTAGCAGACGGCATTGGCTTCATCATACCCCGGCTTATGGGCGATGGCATCGTCATCGAAGGTGAATTCGACGACGATCATGCCGGGGAAATGATAATGGTCGCGCAGCGTCAAGACCTGGGGACGGAGGTCGCCTAAATCCTCGGCGATGATGTCGATATCGGGGTATTCTTTAAGCAATTCATCGAAAAGCTCATACCCCGGGGCCTCGATCCACTGCCCATCGATCGCCGTCGGGCAAGAGGCCGGGATCTTCCAATAAGTATCGAAGGCCCGGAAGTGATCGAGCCGGATGATGTCATAGATTTTGGCGTTTTGGGCGATCCGGTCGATGATGAAGAAATACTTGGTGGCTTTAAGCTTATCCCAATCGTAGATCGGATTGCCCCAGCGCTGCCCGGTGGCGGAGAAATAATCGGGCGGGACCCCGGCGATGAAAGACGGCTGATGGGTCTCGGGGTCAAGCAGGAACGTATCCTGATTAGCCCAGACGTCGCAGGAGTCATGGCCGACGTAGAAGGGGATATCGCCGATGATCTTGATGCCCTTCTTATTGGCATAGCTATGGACCGCGTCCCATTGACGGTAAAGGGTCATCTGAAGCCAAACCTCAAAGAGGTAGGCTTTCCGTTTCTCCCCGCGGAAGGGGGTCCGCTTCTTGATCCAGTCGCGGTTCTCGGGAACCCAGTGGTCCCAGGAACGGGAATCGATCCGCTTGAACATCATGAAGGCGGCGAAGTCCTTGATCCAAGGATGGTCCTTCATGAACTTATCAAGGCAATGGGGATCTTTCTCCATCTCGGCCTCATAGGCTTTGTGGAGCAAGGGGAGTTTGTATTCCCGGCTCTTCTCGTAGCTGACTTTGCCTTTGATCCCGTCTTCAAACGGGGGGACCGACTTCAATAAGCCCCGCTGGCTTAGTTCGAAGAGATCGACGTAAAGCTCGTCCATGGCGAAGCTCGAGAAGGGCTGGTATGGCGAATGGCCATAGCCCAAAGGGTTAAGAGGGAGGATTTGCCAAAGGGTGAACCCGCCTTCAGCGAGGGAATCGATGAGGTCAAAGCAATCGGCCCCGAAGTCCCCGACCCCATGCCCACCGGGCAAAGAGGCGACCGGGACCAAGAGCCCGGCTTTCCGTTTGTTTTCCATTTTGTTGCGTCCTTTCTGTTAATTTCCTTTATTAAAGAGTAGGCCTTACCTACGATGCAACCATTTTTCTTTGGCCATCTTTATTTTTTGGCCAATCGCCGCCCGATCGGCCTTCATATGGCGCCACTCATAAGGCAGGGCGAGCAAGGGGCCTAAGATGGCAGTTAGCAGGCAGATGGGCAAGAACAGATAGAGGACCGGGGTGAACCGGATCTCATTCCCATAATGATAAGTCATTAGATAGGGTGGGAGGTAGGGATAGAGCCAACCGAGCACCGGATCGAGCAAATGCCCCGGCCCAAAGGTGAAGGAGGAATTGAATTCCGGGGCATCGACCGAGAAGAAATAGTCCCAGGAATAATGGTATAAACAGAGGTTGAGAATCAAAGAATTGAGGAAGATGATGGCCTGAACGGCGCAGAACATAAAGGGGATAGCCCATAATCGGTGGTAATCCAATTTATGGAACCCCTCGTTGACCATGACGACCGCGACCACCAATAAGGGAAGATGGCAAGAATAGAATCGGACATATTCCAAAAACCCATCGAGCTCCCTTATATCGACCTCGACTAAGGAGGTCGGGTAAAGCAAGATGACCAAGGTCGAGACGATGCCCATGTAATACATGTAGTCTTTGACATAGGCATTGCCAAAATGCCAAAGGAAAGGGGTGATGATGACTAAGACCGCGCAGAGGTTCTCCCCGGTGCTTCGGGCTAAGGAAAGAGGCCATTCGGCCGCGTAATAAGGATTAAGCTGCTTTAGGAAATGAAGGGCGAAGTTGACCCAGACCATGACGGTGATGAATTTATGGGAAAAGTCCTTCCCCGCCCGGTGGCAGAGGGCCACGCAGGCATAGAAAAGGACGGCGGTCAGCAAAATCGCCAATACATAGGGAAAATTGCCAAAGCTTACCCCAAGCAGCATAGTTTAGCGAATCCGGCGCGGCCCGCCTTCTTCCATATTGACATCGCGGATGGCGCCGGCCCCGTAATAACCTTTGGCCGCCTCGATGAACGGCTTGACGTCGCGGGGGAATAAGAAGGCGATGATCGAGCCGGCGAAGCCCCCGCCCATGACCCGGATGGCCCCTTGGCCGACGAAGGGTTTCAACCGATCGATCGCCTCTTGGGGCGAACCATAATAACGGCCCGGGACCATGGTATTCTGTAATAATGTCGAGCTCGAGCGGCCCGATTCGCGCAAGGCATCGAGGAAAGAATCGAGCTGCCCGTTCTTAAGAGCGTTTTTAGCCTGAACGACCCGTTCATTCTCCCCGAAATAATGGGTGGCCCGAAGTTTGGCGAGTTCGCTCACCCCACTCATCTGGCCAATCTGGGCAAAGAATTCCTTCGGGTCGACGTCACGAAGATATTCCTTCCCGAAATAGGCGGCGATCGATTTCATGTCGGAGGGGATGGCGGCGTATAACCCGGTCAAGGAAGCATGCGATCCCCCCGAATTAAGCAAGACGGCATGGAGAGGGAAACTCCAGGGCAAGGGCTCGACCTCGGGATTGGAAGGATCATTGAAATCCACGTAAACCAGCCCGCCGAAGCAAGCCCCGATTTGATCTAAGAGCCCCGAGGGCTTCTTGAAATAGACGTTTTCGCTATATTGGCTGATTTTGGCCATGACGATTGGGTCCATGTTCCCGTCGTTATAAAGGTCGTCGACGATCTTGGCGATAAGCGATTCAAAGCAAGCCGAACTCGAGACTCCCGCCCCGGGGAAGATATCGCTTTCCATATAGGCGTCGAACCCCCCGACCTTAAAGCCGAGCTCTTGCATCCGCGCCATCACCCCTTTGGTAAGGGATAAAGGCGAATGGCCGTCTTCTTCGGTGACCCCTAAGCCATCATTGATATTGAATTCGGCTGGGGCATAGCCTTTTGAGACGATGCTCACGACCCCGTCATCGCGTTTTCTGACCGCGGCCGTCGTCCCCATGTCGACGCCGCTGACGAGACAGACGCCATGGTTATGGTCGGTGTGGTTGCCGACGATCTCGAGCCGGCCATGGGCGAAATAAGCCCGTTCCGGATCCTCGAAGCAGTTTTTCGGGAAGTTCTCCCAAACCGAGTCAAGTAGAATCATAACTTCAGCCTCCTGACGAATTTAGCGAGGGCTTTCTCCCCCTTTATTCCTTTGAATACCGCGACGTTGCCGAGAATCTTCCGCCCCACTTCGGCTAAATAAGAATGGAAATCCTTCCCCTGCCGGAGATGCTCGAGAAGCGGATCGAATCCCTCCATATCCGGATAGAGCTTCAGGGCTTCTTCTTTGCTTAAGCCCTTGGCGACGATGTCCTCGGCTTGCTTGGCTTGGCGGATGAGCCGGGCGGGCAAAATGAATAAACCGGCCGCCTCGATGAGGCCGATGCCCTCGCTTTTGATGTGATGGTACTCCGGATGGGCGTGGAAGATGCCGCCGGGGTATTGCTCGTTGGTCCGATTATTGCGAAGGATCAAGAACAGCCGATAGGTATCGTCGATCTTCCTCGCTAAGGGGGTGACGGTCGAATGGAACACGGTATCGTCGGTGATGGGGATGATGTCGTTCTCCTCGTCCTCATAAAGATGCCAATGGAGGTCGATCTTCTCAGCCACGTCGAGCAGCTTCTTTTTATCCTTCGATTCGACGATGAGGCAGGTGTCGTAGAAATCAGCTTCATATAGCCTTACCCCCGGGACGGAAATATCGAATTCCCGCCGGGGCTTAGCCTTCAGCAAGGGCAGCATATGCCCCCCGCCTTGGAAGTGCTCATGGTCGAGGATGCTCCCCCCGACGATCGGGAGGTCGCTGTTGGAGCCGATGAAATAGAAGGGAAAGATATCGAGGAAATCGAGCAAGCAGGCGAAAATGTGCCGGTTCATCGCCATCGGGGTATGCTCTTGGGCGAAGACGATGCAATGCTCGGGGTAATAGACGTAAGGGGAATATTGGGCGTACCACGGGGTCCCGTCTAAGGTCAAGCTGATGTAACGGATGTTCTCCCTGGCCGGATGCTTGGGGTTGCCTTCATAGCCTAAGTTCTCCGGGCAGAGCATGCACTTCGGATAGCCGCTCGACTTAAAGGTGAGCAATTTGGCGATGTCCTTGTTGTTCTTCTCCGGCTTGGCGAGATTGATCGAGATCTCGAGGCTTGGGCCGTCGGGATAATCGGCGGTGAAGAAGACGTTCTTGTCGACTTTCGATTTGGCGATGTAGCCGTTTTCGATCGAGAGGGAATAAAGGTAATCGGTGGCCTTTTTGGCTTCGCCTTTGCTCATGAGCTCATGGCAATGCTTATCGACCGCGTCGGGGTCAGGGGAAAGGAGCCCTAAGACATAAGTCGCTTCCCGCTCAGCCTCGTCAACCGCCATCCCCTTCTTCTCGATCAAAGCCTCGACTAGATGGTCGATGATCTCATCGGGCAAAGGGAGGGAGGCGATATGCTTTTCATCGATCTCCCCTTCGTAGGGTTTGCTTAGCCCCAATTCATGGAGCAGCAGGTTCTGGTAGTAATAATGCCCGAGCTTCCCGAGCCCTAGATGCGACTTAGCATAGCTAAGGGCTTCGGCGACGGCTTGATCTAACTTCATCGCAATTCCTCCGTTTTGAAAAACGAATAGGTGATCGAAAGCTTATCGGCGGTCTTGCCCTTGACCGCGTAGCGCGACACCGGGCCCAAGGCCTTCTCCGGCTCGACGGCGAAGGCGTCATGGACTATCCCCTGGGCATCGGGGGAGTTGGAGGTGTATAGCTGCATCGCCTCGGCGTTGGTTTGGACGGCCATGGCGTATTTGCTCCCAACCGCGATCAGCGAATGGGGCTTTTTATGGGCTAAGACGAAACAATGGTCATAACCATGGAGTTTGGGGTTGGACATGAATTGATCGCAATGGATGTCCTGCCCGATCTTCTTGAAGGTCCGGAAATCGGTCGGCCCTTTAACCGGGACGTAGGATTGGACGATCAGTTCATGGTCATAGGTGGCGACTGAGTCGGCGTCTAGGAAGAGCTTGACCCCGGTGATCTCCTTTTCCCCTAAGGTGAAATAGGCATGGTTAGTGAGCGACAACGGGCAATCGGCCTCCGGGGTCGCCTCGATAACGATGCTGAACCCATGGGTCGGATAGAAGGTATAGGTGACTAAGATATCGACCGGCGAGGGGAATTCCCCTTCATCGGGCAAAAGGTAATAAGCGAAATAGACCGCCAAGCTCCCATCGCCTAAACTCTTATGGCTATAGGTGAAGCGGCGTTCGTTCAAGGCCAAGGAAGACGAATGGAGGATATTGCCCTTCTCATTGGCCCTCAGATGATAGCTTTGGCCGTTGAACTCAAAGGCGTCGCCTTTGATACGGTTGGCGATCGGGCCGACGGTCTTGCCGTCGTAGCAACGGAGCAGGATCCCGGTCGGGATCGGGCGGGTCAAATAGTCCTCGCCTTTTTTGACATAGGCCAAACCGGCCCCGACGTCGACTAAGCCCACCTGGAGCCCATCATCAAGGGTAAGGTTCAGCAAATCGTAAGTTGGGGTTTTGCTTATTTTGATATCCATACTTTTTCCAGAAAAGATTATATCGCCCCTAAAGGGGATAACGCCATTAAATCTTCCTTTTGGGAAGGGGAAATCGGCGAAACAAGAAAAGTATCGCCTTCTGAATAAGCGTCCTTTGCCTAAATGGCTTGATAAGGCCTATATAGATCAGATCAACCCGAGCTCTTGGTCGAAGAAAAGCTTCTGCTCATCGGTTAACCGAATGCAGGTATTGGGATGAAGTTCCTCATCGGTGCAAGGGTCAGAGACAAGGAAATAGCTTATGTGGAACCGATCGGGATTGGAATGGTCTAGATAATAAGCGACTACCTTTCGGGCTTTGGCCGGGCTGACAAAAGGAAGAGGATTCACCTGATCGGCGGTATAAACCATTCCCGATAAATGGGCACCAAAAGCATATCGATAGCCTAGCCAAGTATCGCGGACAAAACATTGGACGACGGCGCCGAAAGTCGGGACGGTGTAATACTGCTCATAAGAAGAGCAAGCGGTCGGGACGCAGACGACGGCCAAGGCAGCGATGGCGAGACGAAGTTTTTTCATGGATTCACTCCTCTATATACATATTGTTCCACGGATGAACGGCATAAAATCCGCAAAATTCGTAAAACCCAAGATAACAGGTCTCGGGATCGGTTATTAAGTTATAGGAATATTTATCTAAATCGTTTCTTCTTGCGGGATCAGACCCCTTTTTGTGCGACCAATAACCATCGGAATCCTGCCTCATGAAATGAAAATCCCGATAATAGACGGAATCGGCGACTAACAACGCCACTTTATACATCCCGTCCGGAGGCACCGCGTATTTCCCAATCGAACCGAATAAATAAGTATGATGGAAAGTATTACTGTACTTAGCGAAATCCCTTTTGCACGCCTGAACAATTTCGTTTACGTCTAGATTCGACATCATTACGCCGTGATATTCACCTGGCCTCATATAGAACAAAGTGTTAGTTCCGGGATAGACCTGATTATTAATGGCGTAAGAATAACAGTTGGTATAATTGACTACCGGCTTGTAATTCCACTTTTCCGGCTCATAAGGCAACTCACTGCCGTTTAACGGAAAATATGTGCCGGTCTCCAAATAAACATCAATGCTTTCCGGAGGAAGGCCATAAGAAGCAATCCGGAAGCGATAAACTAGGTCATCGAAAACGATTGTCGTTTGCTTAGCGGTGTTGGTTTTGCTGCTACTTTCATTAAAAGACAATGGAATGCGATATGACCATTTCGTTTCGTCGTTCCAAGTCTCTAATTTTATTTTTGACGCCGAGGAAGAAGCGGCGGAATCAACTGCTTCCCCGAAATTAATCGCGACCTGAACTAATGGCCGGCGAAAAGAATATTCATAGTAAATTGCGTTGTCATCCGTTCTTTTCGAAGCGGTTCTCTGCTCAATAGAGGCAGCATATTGCCTAGTTTGGTATTTGATGCCAGAAGGGGTAATCGCATCGACCATCAGATCGTTTTTGCCAAGTGGTTCAAACGATAATATCTTTTCGTCTGCTATGCTGATGGTTTCTACGTTTGTCGCACCAAGAAAACTATCGATAAAACCAAAAATAAAGTCATCAATTACAATTCCTCCGCTAAACGATCCTTTTCCATAATCATTTATTCCGACGACATACTCTTCACCGTTTAAACGCATTAGAACGGGCGAACCACTTTGTCCCGCGCTAGAGTCTAAATCAGAACAATATCCTCCGCCGCTGTCGAAAGATAATATTTTTCCTTTGGAAACAGATAGATCTCCGCCATTTTTACCAGCGAATCCAAGCATCCTTACATTTTGACTAGGCTCCTTAAAGCTACGGATTAATCCAAAATATCCGGTCTGTTGACCAATGGAATCGCGCAATTTAGCACATCCCCAATCTCTTTCTCCCGAAAGATAAAACGCTTTCTCGATATAGATTCTCTCAATCTCGACTCCATTCGGAAACCTGCTTTCTAAGGAATAAGGGAAAAAGAGCGCTTCGTCCGGAAAACGTGGGTTATGCACCCCATCATCAAATCCGATGCTTGCAACACTTGGGTCGAGGAAAAGGGAATGACCGGAGGTTACAAGCAAATCAGGTCCTACCATAAATGCAGTTGAAATAAAACTCAATTCTTTAAGGTGATTGTCGTTGTAGTCGAACAATCGATACTTCGTTAGGAGACGGCCGACCGCGGTTTCCGTGCTTTTAGCGTTCGAAAGATAGTTACTGTAGGGAGATGTTGACGAGGGGGCTACGGACGGTTCCGAAGAAAGCCAACGACTCCCTCCGCTTGCCGACACAAAACTCGCAATTTTTGCAGTCATTTCAATTTCCGACTGATCAAACGCGAATTCACGGAAAGAGTAGTCACTTGAATCGAAAGGCAAGAAGTCGACCGAACCATCGGCAAAATCTTTTGAGACGATAGAATAATCGCCTTCAAACTCAGGCCTCGCTGAATTTAAATCCGAATTGGGAATTGTCGAGAAAGACGCATCCTTTGAACCAAGATAAAAACTATGGTTCTCCTTTGCCCAGTCCAAATTAAAGTTAAAATGATGGCAGTTCGGAAACAATAATGACAAAAATAGTAATAAACGAACGGTCATTTTCAATTCGAGCATTTTAGTTTGGACTCAGGCCACTAATGCCACTCCTTTCTAATTAGCCTGAGATCAAGCGGTTTTGCGCCTGTAGGTTGAAGGTAATTATTATTTTACCAACGCAAATAAACATGTCAAATTTGCTTGTAAAAGTTCGCCGTTTCCGAGAGCCATCACCGTTGGACATTCGACCAACATGCGTAGCGTCCCGGACACTTTAACGCAAACCATCCCCCGTTCTCTCCGAAATAGAAACGAAAGGACAGGAAATATGGCAACACAACGCTGCCATCGGCTCATCTTCATCCTCAAGCTCAACCCAACACCAGTCTCAAGCGAACTGAAGGGGACCGGGATCCCCGACGGCAACGGAGAGCCCAAGTGGCGTAATAAGTGGCGTAATAAATTATTTAGCAAAAGTCCGATAAAAAGCCGCTTTCCCTTCTAGTGGCGTAGTAAATGGCGTAATAAATGGCGTAATAAATGGCGTAATAAATCCGCCCCAATCAAAGGAACGGGGCGGCGATTCTTAGCAACGCCCAATAGTACTTATTCTTTTGGTACCATCTTTCGTAGGTGGCCCGGTCGACTTCCTTGGAGACGGAAAGGGTATCGAGGTAATCGCGCTTCATGTTCTTAATGATCGGCGAACCGAATAGGAATGTCCCGTTCTCAAAATGGAGGAAGAGGCTCCGATAGTCGAGGTTGATGGTCCCGACCGTCGCCATCAGATCATCGGCGATGAACATCTTCTCATGGACGAAACCCGGGGTGTATTCGTAAATCTTGACCCCGGCTTGGAGTAACCGCCGATAGTAAGAACGGGTCAAATTGAACACCGTCTTCTTGTCGGGGATATGGGGAGTGAGCAGCCGGACGTCGACCCCCGATTTGGCGGCGGCGCATAAGCTATTCTCCATCTCCTCGTCGATAAGTAGATAGGGGGTGCTCATATAGACGTATTTATTGGCCCGCTGGATAAGCGAAAGATACACCCGTTCCCCGACCGTCTCGCCATCAAAGGGGATATCGTCATAAGGCTCGATATAGCCTTTTTGCTTGGGATAGCCCCCGATCTCATCGATATACATGGCGGAGCTATATTGCTTTTTGTCAAATTCGCCGGGCTTCGAGGGATAAAGCGACTCAAAGGTGGCCAAGAAGCTATTGGTGTAGCCTTCGACCGCCTTCCCCCGAACCAGAATCCCGTTGTCCTTCCAATGGCCGAACCGTTCCTTCTTATTGATGTATTCATCGGCTAGGTTAAAGCCCCCGGTGAAGGCGGTATGGCCATCGATGATGATCATCTTCCGGTGGTCGCGGTTATTCTGGCGAACATCAAGAAAGGGGCGAAACTCATTGAAAGGATGGGCCTTGATGCCGAGTTCGGCCATATCCTTAGCAAAAGAGGAAGGTAAGGTGGTGAGACAGCCGACGTCATCATAGACGATCCGGACATCCAATCCTTCCTTGGCCTTCTCCTTCAATATATCGAGGATCGAAGAGAAGAACACCCCATCGGATTCGATGATGAAGAATTCCAAGAAGATGAAGTGTTTGGCTTTCTTTAGTTCCGCGAGGATCGGCTCGAAGATGGCGTCGCCAAGCGGGAAATACTCAGCCGAACTATCCTTATAAGGGATGATCCCTTTAACCCGATGGAGGTAATGGGCGATCGGATAGGCATAAGGGAATTTATCCTCGATCTGCTTCCATTCGTCCTCGCTTAGACTCGCCCGTTGATAGGGGGCGATGAATCGTTTCACCCCTTTGGCGTTCCGCCGGGTGTTCTGCTTGTTGCCGAAAATCAAATACAAAAACGAGCCGGCCCCGGGGAAGCCCAAGATAACGAAGACCCAGGATAGTTTATAGGCGATTGAGGAGTCGGAATTAAAGCAATAGAAGGCGAACACCACCCCGATGGCATAGACGATGATGACGGCGATGACCGACCATTCGGGGGAGAGTCCGCTCCAATCGGAAAGATAGAGGAAAAGCAAAAACAGGCCGACAAACTGGCAGAAGATAAGGAAGGCGATGATGGCCTTGGGCCAAAATCTTTTCGAAAGCAGTTTCTTCAGCATCGGCAAAGCAGCTTATAGGCTTCTTCTAATCGGGGCAGGGCGCATTCGCTCCGGATCAAACCCCGATACGTCCGGATCTTGTTCTTCCCGGCTCGGTTTTTCTTTAGCTCCTTGACCAGCTTCCTAGCCATCCGCAAGTCATCAGGAGATAAGGGATGGACCCGTTTGATTCCAAATAGAAACGGGAAGAAGGCAAAGGCCACGGCTAAGGCCAATCGGCAACTGGGCTCAACCACCGGGGCATTGAGTTCAGAAAGAAGGAAATAACGGGTTTTGGCATTAAAGGGAATCGGGAGTTTCTCCACCACCCCGATGATCCGCGCTTCTTCTTCACCCTGCCCGCAGTCGAGGAAAAGCGGCCCCACCGCCTTACCAACTAAGCAATCGGGCGGCAACTCATCAAAGACGGGTAACTTATAAAATCCCTTCTCTTCGTAAAGGAGGATACCGTAGCCATCAGTTAAGATCGCGATGTCTTTCATTGTTTCCGCTCCTTCGGGGTTAGGAAAGGGAAGCAAGGTTTGGAATAGAGTTTCCTTTTCCCGGCTGGATCGCCATCGTGGTCGATATTGAAATCGATGATCCGCGGCAAGGCCGGATCCTCAATATGGCCCATGATCTCGACGAATTTCTCTTTCGCTAAATCCAGTAGTTCTAAGAAGGAATAGGTATGGGATACCCCGGTCGCTGGTTCTAAATACTCTTGATGGGTGAGGTTCAAGACATCGATCCCTTCATCGGCTTTCTTGACGAAATGGGGATAGCTCATCCCATAGGCTAAGCCCTTGGGGCCGATCAAATAGAACAAAGGACGTTTTAAGCCGGTTCGAGAATAGAGGAACGACTGGGTCTTATTGAAGTCATGATAGCAATCGATGAAGTCTTTTTCCTTCACTTCCCCTAGGCTCGCCCATAAATGGGAAATGTCCGCAATATCGCCATCTTTGAGTTTGAATAATTTGCCCGGATTCTGCTTGACCCCGTCATAACGCTGCAGGACCGCATCGAGCAAGGCCTCGAACTTGCCATGGCTGAATTTCGTTAAGCCTACTAACGTCCCATCCTCTTCAAAGCCGGAGCGATAGAAGATATAGGGATGGGCTAAAGAGTCTAAACAATAATGGAGGTAAAGCCCTTTGACGTAGGACTTTGTAACGTTGTCCTCGGCTAAAGAGAGCATCTTCGAGTATAGGGGATAAATATTGGCGTGATGGACCCTGTCCCCATAGTCATTGAGGGCGATGGCCCCCACTTGCTTCTCCCAAGGCAAAGTCCCGCGATATAAGAAGGGGTCGGGACCCTGGGAGCCTAAGCAAAAGGCGTCTGAATCCAAATCCGGATAAAGCTTTAAGACCGTTAAGGCCAAGCGATGATGGGAATAAGCAGCCGGCATCGTTAGTCTTCCGAGCCGATCGACTCGAGCCCTTTCTTAATGGTGGTCTTCTTATTGGTGACGTTTTTGACGAAGGCGAAGACCAAGGTGGCCGCCCCGATGGCGGCGATGGCGTAAACCGGCAGATAAGCGAAGCTGAAGCTTGGGATCAATAGCAATAAGCCCAATAAGCAGGGGGTGATGGTCTGGGCCGCCATCGAGGAGGCGTAATAGTAACCGGTGAAGGCCCCGACTTTCTTGCTAGAGCAAAGTTCAACGACCATCGGGTAGGAATTGACGTGGACTAAGCTCATGCCGAACCCTTTGAGCACCCAGACGATGTAAAGGAAGAAAGGGAAGGGATTGAGCTCGCCTTCGGGCGGGATTTCGGGTGGGAAGGCAAAACCGCAGATGACCCAGACCAGCAAACCAATCGCGGTTAAGGCTAAACCCGAGAAAATGGTCCATTTCCTCCCGATATAGGAAGCAAGATAACCGCCGGCGAGGAAGCCTAAAACCGAGGCGACCCCGCCGACGATGGTCAGTAAAGAGGAAGAACCGGTGTCGCTATGGAGATAATAGATGGTGTAGTTGCTTAAGAAGGTCCCGATCCCGTTGTCGGCCATGAACCATAAGAACTCGGCCCCCAGGATGAGCCAGAGCATGATCTTGTTGTTCTTGCTCATCGGGGCTTCGTCATCGACTTTATCGACGGTTTCCGATTCGGCTTCGCCTCTGGCCAATTCCTCGGCTAGGTCACGGGCTAACTTATTCTCCTTGATGGTGAAAAATAAAACTAAACAGGAGACGATCATCAAAACCGAAGCGACAAGGAAGGGAATCATGATGATCCAGATGTTATTGAACTGGGATTCCTTGCCCTCTTGCTCGGTTAAATAATTGGTGAAGACGAAGAACATGCCAAGGAAAGTGGCGCAGGCCCCGCCTAAATAGCCCATGATGTTGATGATGCCATTGGCTTTCGAGCGCAAGGGCTTGGGGGTGATATCCGGCATTAAGGCGACCGCCGGGTTTCGATACATCATGGCGAAGAAGACGACGATGGCCATGACGATGATAAGGCCGGCTAAGCTATGGTAATGGAAGGCGACCGGGATAAAGGGGAAGGCGATTGAGCAGACTAAGGTGCCGACGAGGATATAAGGCATTCTTTTGCCGATCGGGGTCTTGGTCTTATCGCTTAATCGCCCGAATATCGGCAGCATGATCAATGCCGCCAGATTATCGAGGGCCATGACCATCCCGACTAGATATTGGACCTCTTCCGGGTTATCGGCCCCCAAGGCCTCCTGGAAGAGCTCAGTCAGCATCGGCGAACACCAAGAATCGTAGACCTGCCATAAAAGCAGGATGCCGAAGAAGGCAAAGCCAATGAGGAAAGTCCGTTTGTAGTTGAGTTTCAACGGGGGAAGTTGTTTGCTTTGTTCCATGGGGGTAATTTTAAACCCGGCTAAAGCGAAATCAAAGGATTAAAGGGGTTACAGGCTGGCGATCTTCCCGGCGAATAACGGGGGGCATCGCGATAGGTCGAGACCCAATAGAACGGCCAAAGGGCCGCTAGATCGCTTTCTCGATCCGTTTCTCAAGCCGGCGATAACGCCACTTCCGGTGGCGCTTGGCCACCTTCCAATCGCGGAGAGCGAGTTTCCGTTCAGCCCGGAAATCGAGTTTATCAAGCAGACGGAAATAAGCACACTCGAAACGCATATACCCATGGGACAAGGGATAGAGGATGCCCGGATAGCAGGCAATACCTAAGAAGAGGATGAAGCAATCTAAGACAAACAGATGGGCATAATCACTCATGGAGAAGGCCGGAAGCTTATAGACCAAGCAGATATTGGGGATGATCAAAGGAAGATAAAGCAGAACCAAAGGCAAGACGTATTTCAGGGCGAATAAGGGCAAATCCATAAGGTTCAATAGGCAGGAAGCGAAAGCCAAACCGAATAAAAGGAATAACCCCGCAAAGAAGAGGGCCGGGTTCGGGATAAAGAGCAAAAGGACCGCAAAAAGGGAATAAACGAGGAATCCGGAAAGATGGAAAAGGCTGTAAATCGCCTTCTTTTGCCCCGGAAGGGCGCAAAGGAGCAATAAGGGGAAACCGATCATCCCGAATAAGGCGAGATAACGGTAATCATGCTGATAGCCAAGTGAGGCCACCCCGATGGTTAAAGGAAGCAAAACCCCGAATAAACCAGCCAAGATATAATCGAGGGCTAAAACATAAGGCCCGCTTAGTTTGGCGGTCAAAGGCGAATGGTCTTTGCTTAACTCCGGCAGCCGGTCGAAGTTCCCGTATATCTTATGGATATCGGCGAACACCGGGACATAGGCGAAGAGGATGATCATGAACCCTTTGGTATCGGCGATAAGGAAAGCCGTGGTCTCGGTCATCCCATGGATCTGGAAGGCGATGAAGAAAATAAGGCAGGGGAAAGCGGCCTTGCTCCCCCGGATCAAGGCCCGGACATCCTGAACCAAGAAGAAAATCAGGGTGAAGCAATAGATTGAGAGCTTGATGATCCCGCCGGAGAAAAGGACATGAAGGAAGCCGTTATGGATGAAGAAGATGCCGTTCATGTCGGTGACCGGAACATGATTGATCGCGCCTAATAAGAAGCTGGCGTTATTCTCCCCCACCCCGAAGACGAGGCGGAGAGGATCTTCGAATAAAAACTCCATCGCCGTATGGTAGATGTCGAATCTTGACTTCATGGTCGGGGCATCAAGTCCTTCTAAGGCCTGCATCAAGTTAGCGACCCACTTCGAGAGGATGTCATTGCCCCCGAAGGTCTTGGCATAGCCTAAGTAGAAGATGACCGAGGGGATGGCGATGGCAAAGCAAGTGGCGATGATGTTCCTTATCCAGTGCCGCTTGGCCGTAACCACAAAACGGTATGTAGCGAAGATGACCAAGATGATGGCGGAGATGATCATCGATGTTTTGGAGATGACGAAGAAAAGCTCGACGAAAAGGACGATCATCAGAAAATAGTTCCACCAGAAGGGGTGGCGGTTATGGATGAACATCAGCGCGCATATCCCCAAGACCAAGCAGGTCCCGTAGGTATTCCGGTTGAAGAAGAAACTGGCGGCGTAAGTCGCCCGGGTGATGTCGACGTTTGGGTCGAAGTATTGGCAATAGACGTCGAATTCCTTTACCAGCGAGTAAGCCAAGGCGAAGTAGGTGACGAAGACGGTGGCATAGAATAGGAATACCAAGGAATTGGCGTTCTTCAATACCTTGGGGAAGACGCAGAACAGCATGTAAAGGTAGATACAGCCAATCGAGAACATGCAGAGATATCGGAACCGGTTCATGTCCGAAAGGATGTAGGTAAACTCGCTAGTCGTCCCGTCTAGATGCTCGACCATTCCGGTCGCATTCTTAGGGAAGAGATATAGCCCCACCGCGTTGCTCGCGACTAAGACGATGAACAAAACCAAAAAGCCCCAGCTGACCCCGAGCCGGAGATGGCGATAAGCCACGACTAGAAACAGGACAATGGAGACCAAAGAAGCCGCCATGGCGATGAAGAACTCGCTGTCGTCCATAGTGATGTTGACTGGGTTATTGAAGAAGGCGATGGCCTCCTCGAAATAAGCCCCGATGGCAAAGCACATCAGCCCCAATAGCAACAGCAGCAAATATGGAACCCGCCGCTTGGCCATATCCTTCACCCGATGGGGGTAATGCGGTCGTTTAAGCAACGTCAGTCCCATAAACGCATGATAGTTTACTATCATTGGCCGAATATTAGAAGGGGGCATTTATGCTGGGGAAAACGCCTGATAACCATGTCTACATTCCTAAACGTTCGCCAAAAGAATCGCCCTACTTTCGACAATAAAAGGGCACCCAAGCGGATGCCCTAGTGGAGTTTGGGATCAGCGGGAATTAGGCGCCCGGGTTCGGCTCGAGAGCGGTGAAGCCAAGGTCGATGTCGACTTTGCCGCCGTCGGCCGTATCGGAATCGGCGCAGGTGCCTTCCATCCAGATGGCGACGGAGACGTAGATGGTGTCTTCCCCGCCATCAGCTTCGACGGTGCCCATGTAGTTGGCGTGCTCTTCGCGGGCGGTATCCTGCTCGGCGGCGATGGTGGTCAAATCGTCATCGATGTCCTCATGAGAATCGAAGAAATGTTCTTCGGCAGTATAAGCGAACAACCCATCGTTTGTCGAAAGATCGGTCGAAGGGGTAGTGACATACCGATTGTAATTGTGATTTCCGTCCATGAAGACCAAACTGCCGGCACTTTCCAGGTCAACAGAGGTCGGATAGGCATCGGGCTGGGTGGTGGTGGTGGAGGCGACGACCGCGACCCGTATGAATTTCGCGAGCTCTTTGTTGGCGGTTAGCTGGGTCCCTTCGCCGGTGGCCGCGTTAATGCGGGTCAGGCTCGGGTCGAGATAGATCTGAAGCGGCGCGGCCCCGGTGTTCTCGATGGTCAAATAGAACTGGATGTAGCCGTGGTCGGAGGCGATTTCGGTGTATTCCTCATACCCCTGCGGCTTGACGTGATTGCCAGTAGAATAGGTGCCGGAGCCTTTGGAGGCGTCCCAGATCGGGGCGTAGAATTTCGCCCCGTCTTTGGAGGAGAGGTCGCGTAGTTCCTGGTCGAATTTGGCGGTGACGTCGGTCCCAGATTCGTCGGTAGCCGGGTTGGGATCCTCGGAGGTATCCAAGACGGCGCTATCGCCAAAGCCGGTGAAGTTGATCTTGAGATTGCCGTTCCGGTTGGAGGCGGTGACGTTGGTCATATGGGCCTGGGCGGTCCGGTTGGTGGTGAACCAGGCGAAGGTGGCGGTGGTCCCGGCGGCGACGGTGCCGACGGTTAAAGCGGACAACGCGAGGAGCAATTTGCTTTTGGTTTTCATATAAAAATAAATCCTTTCACTTTCGATGCTCAATAAGCATCACTAGCGATGGGATTCCAATGGTTTTCGTAACGTCGCTTGTATCGACGGGCAATGCTTCTTTCGGTTGGGCTTTGGGCAGGCTTCCCCTAAGAAACGTCAACACTATAGCCTTCGGAACCTAGCCAAATCAAGGGGGGATTTTGCTTTTGGGCGCATTTTTCCCTTAAATATGGCATTTGGTGTGCTACAATCTAGCCCGGAAACGAACCGATATGGACAAGAAACAGAAGTTAACGCTCATCATCGCCGGGATTATCGAGGCGTGCATCATCGTCTTCGCCTTCGTGGTCTCGATTCTGGTCATCACTACCTATCATTCTCCCGAGCAATACACCGATTATTTGGCTTTGAACCTCGAGGAAAACGGGCCGATGATCGGCTGGCTCCAGAATAACCCCACCCCGTTCTTTCTGATGATCGTGATGCCGATCCTTGTTATCCTCGCCCTTGATATCGTCTATCTCGTCTACTTCGCCCTCAAACGGGAATCGAAGCTTAGCGACAAAGAAAGGGACGCCATCGCCGCTAAAGCCAAGGAAGAAGCTCGGCTCGAAGTCTTGAAAGAACTCGAAGAAGAAAACAATAAAGACTAATAACGTCGGCTGACGGGAATTGATGTTTACATCACGTCCTTAACGGCTGACGTTTTTTTCTTGACTGACGGAGACAAAGATTCCAAAATAGGCCCGTGAAAAGCAAAGCCTGGGAAACCTGGCGGCGCAAAACTATAGGGCCTACTCCCTCGGAATGGCAGCCAGTTACCCCGGAAGACGATAAAGCGATCCTTGTGGGCAACTGGGGCGTTTCGATCCGTTTTCCCCTAAATGGGCTATATGCCTATCCGGGTGAACTAAGCGATTCCAATGGTCATCCGAATGGCGCCGGCCGTGAATTTCGGCCATTAGAGGTTTTTGATTTTGGCTGACGAAGAGAAAGAGAATAGCCAAGAGGAGACTCCGGAAGAAAATGCTTCGGCCGCCCCGCAGCCCGATACCCCCGGCATGGTGGGACGGGAAACGGCGGAGCAGATAACGAAGCGAAGAAAGCGACGCAACATCGCCGCCATTGTCCTTTCGGTGGCCTTACTAGGCTTTATAGGCTTTACCATCGCCGCGTTCTTAGGCCGGGTATCCGGCAATTTCACCGTGGCTTTAAACCCGCGGAATAAGTCGGATAACCTTTCCTTATCCCAATATGCAGATGGGGATTTGACATCGACTTTGCTCGCCGATGGGATCGCCAACGCCAACCCGGCCGCTTCTGACCAGGTGTTCGATTATCTTGATAACAACGTCAAAAACCAAGACAACCTCGGTGGGTCCTATAACGCCTATTGGAACGATGGGATCGTCTCCGGCTCCGACCTTTCTTCCGAGCAAGGAGAGGAAGGGGTGGCCGCCGCCTTGGTGTATGTGTTCTATCTTCATAACAACACCGAGGAGAGCCTCACCTATACCTATCAATTCTCGATAAGCGATTACGTCGCTCCCCTCAATGAGGCCCACGAGCCTTATGAATACCTGCGGATCGGCTTATATCGCGAATCCTTATCCGATGATGACTCAAGCGAAGGGTTCGACATCTATGGCTATCAGTCATTGGAGCCCGGGACGATCGATGGAGGAGTAGACGATACCCGCGAATGCGTCTCTAAAACCTCAAAGAAAAAGGACGAGAACGGGAACATCCTCCGTTATCCTTCCCCCGACTTGGAACGGGAGGAATCGAAAGGCTATTGCACCCCTTTCTATGACGAAACCGGGGTCATTATCCGCGATAACGCGACCATCGCCCCGATGGGGGTGGTTCGTTATACCATCGTCTCCTGGTTAGAAGGCAACGACCAGGAATGCGCCGGGGCGGTCCCGGAAGGGGCGATTATGACCTTCCAGATGGAGTTCGACGGCTGATGGAGCGTTTCGATGACCTTAAAACCATTAAGTCCCTCCTTCTTTTAGGCGCCGGGGCTTTTTTGCTGGCACTCGGGACTTCCGTCACCGCCACCTACGCCTGGTTTGAGTTAACCAACGCCCAGAAAGTCAGCGAGATCGGGATGTCGGTCGCCGAAGGGCCCAAGCTCGAGATCGGCCTCAAGCAGAACCTCGGCGATAATATCGATTATTACGAAGCCATCGGGGATAAGGAGCTAACGGAGCATTATCCAAGCTATGCCCCGGGGGCCGAATTAAGCCCCGTCTCGGGGATGAAGCTGGATAGCTGGTATAACGAAGACACCGATTTGGCTTCCGCTTTCCCGGTCCTCTATTCCCTTAGTCCAGGCATCCCGACCCCCATTAAGGCCAGCCAAGGGTATCTATCCTTCGAGACTTACTTCCGTTGCGAAGAGTCCGGTTATCTTTTCTTAGATAAAGAGGGGACCTTCCTCTCCCCTAATGTCGAAACCAACCGCGAAACCGAAGCCTATTACGGGTTAGAGGAAGGAAGTCTCGATGCGGTCACGAAATGCATCCGGGTCTCGTTCCTAGGCAACCAGGGGTATCGGATCCTCGATCTATATAAGGATGGGGAGACGGAATTAGCCGGCCGACTCGACCTCAATGGTGATGGTTACTTCGATTCGCTCGATGGCCAAGAAATCGTCTATGGGTCTTATACTGGCGATCCCGTCTACGGGGAAAAGACTGATGAGGTCATCGATAATGGGGAGGGCTTACCCAAGACCGCCGCAGGTGTTGCCCCATTCTTAGAAGAGCAATCGAAGGAACAGGGGTTTATACCCGAGATCGAACAGGCCACATCCATCGATTCCTTGTCCTTGGATTATAATGAGCCGAACTTCGACCCGGCCACCCAGTTCCCGTTGGCTTATCTAGAGGCCAACGAGCCGACCCGGGTCGTCATCAGCCTTTATATCGAAGGCTGGGATAAGGATGCATCCGAGCAAGTGGTCGACGGGGCCTTCAACCTCGATCTCCGCTTCGTCTGCCTCAACGTCATTAAGGAGGGATAGTCAATGTCCGCTTACTTCGAATACTTAAAGAACATGCTCATCCAGTTCTTCACGAACCTCGGCTATTTCTTCGCCGATATTTTCGCTGGTCCCTGGAAAAGAGTCCCCCAGGAAATCGATTACTACAACTCGCTTTACGCCAACTATTCCCCCGACTTCGGGACGGCCGGCTATTTCTTCTTCGTCCTCTTCATACTCATCGCCGCCGCCTTACTCGGCGCGTTAGGCTATTTAATCTTCTATTTTATAAGGCGTTATATCCGTTATCGGGGCCGGACCGAGGACACGAAGAAATACAAAGCCGAGATCGAACGGCTGAATTTAGAGCTATTCCACGCCATCTCGGAGAAAGATAAGATCCTGGGCATCTCGGTTGGGGCGTTACCCGCGAATGCCGGAACCGCTTCTATCGAGAACAAGAACGAGAAGAAGGAAAACGAGGAAAGCAACGACGATATCCGCTTCCCCAAGCTGGCGGCCGTCGACGAGGAATACTTGACCCCCTTACCCCCGACCCGTTTACCGGAAGACGCGACCAATATCGATTTAAAAGGGATCTGCGAACGGTTCCGCCTCTTCGCCGCTTCCCAACTCGGGCTTTATTACACCATCGAGACGATGCGGGAATTCATCTCCGCCATCGGTACGGGCAAGATCATCATCCTAGAAGGTATCTCCGGCACCGGCAAAACCTCCTTGCCGTATGCTTTTGGACGCTTCTTGCAGCATAACGCCACCATCTGCTCGGTCCAGCCGTCTTGGCATGACCGGTCGGAATTGCTCGGCTATTACAACGACTTCACCCACCGCTTCACCGAGACCGAGTTCCTGCGGGCGATTTACGAAGCCACTTACCGCGATGACCTCTCGGTCGTGGTCTTAGACGAAATGAACCTCGCCCGGATCGAGTATTACTTCGCCGAATTCCTTTCCATCATGGAAATGCCTAACGTCAACGAGTGGAATATCTCCCTTGTCGCCGCGCCTAGAAGCGACGATCCCCGCCACTTAAACGAAGGCCGGTTGCTTATCCCTCAAAACATCATCTTCGTCGGGACGGCCAATAACGATGACTCAACCTTTACCATCACCGATAAGGTCTATGACCGGTCGATGTCGCTTTTCTTCGATAATAAAGGCGTCCCCTTTGAGGCCAAGTTCACCGAAGCCTGCCCGCTTCCCTATGACTATCTTTCTTCTTTATTCGCCAAGGCCAAGGCCGATTATCCCTTATCGACGAAAACCAAGGAACGGTTCGAGGCCTTAGACGAATTCGTCATCGCCCATTTCAAATTGGCGTTCGGCAACCGGATCCTCCGCCAGATGGAATCCTTCGTCCCCGGCTACGTCGCCTGCGGCGGGACCGAGCTTGAAGCGGTCGACTATGTCTTCGAATCGAAGATATTGAAGAAATTCGAGGTCTTAAACGTCGCCTTCCTCCGGGATGAGCTTTTGGCCTTAGATCAAGAGCTGACTAAGCTCTTTGGCAAAGGCGAGTTCAAGCGGAGCAAAGCCAAGATCAGAGGTTTCTTGAAACAGGTTGGATAAATAAATGGCCGGGAAGCTGAGTTTAGATGCCGCCAGTCGGGCGTATCTAAGAAAACTGCAATCATTAATCAGCCAGTCGGCTTCCTTTAAGGCGTTATTGGAGAGCATAAGAAGCAGCAAGAAAACCTATTTGGCCCAAAAGAGTAGATTAGAAGAGAAGACGCTGGACGATACTTTCATCATCGAGTTGGAGAAAGGGTTCGCGGCGATTGAGAAAATCATCGCCAATCCCCGTTCCTTTATTAAAGATAACGATGTCCTAGTAGAGGCCGGCAGAGCGAAAAGGATCAGTTCTCGGTCCATCTCCCACCTCGCCTCCCATACCCAATACGTCCATTCGGTCGATGAGCAAGGAAACGTCACCCCGGAGAAGCTGTTAGTCCCCAAATCGGAAGTCGATTACTGGATTTACGAGAACCGGTTTTTGATGACCCTAATCCAAAAGGCCGGGGTCTTCGTCGAGAAGCGCTTCCTCTTTGTCCGCGACCATGGCGAGACTAGAGATTCCGAAGTCTTGCTCCTTCATAGCGAAGAAACGCAGGCCGGAGTCAAGTTCGAAGTCGATACCCGGATCAAAGTCTCGGCCCCTTCCAAAGATGGCGGCCAAGCCGAGAAAAACGAGGAGTTATTGCTTCGACTTGCCAGGCTAAGGGAACGGGTCGCCTTCTTCAACGCCTCTCCTTTCATGGCCTTGATGAAAGGGGCCAAGCCGGTCGCCAACCCAATTCATCCGACTAACTTATTGGTCAAGAACCCGGATTATAAGAAATGCTTTGCGCTTTGGAAGTTCCTCGATGCCTATAAGGAACTCGGCATTTCCTATAACGTCCAAGAAGACGACAAGAAGTTCGATGACGCCTATATCGACAATCTCGCCGGCTTATTGGCCGAATCCATATTGACCCTCGACGCCAACTTGATCGAAAAAGACGAGATCAAGGCCAAGAGCAAAAAGAAGAAGATCGTCCCCAAGGTTTTATTCTCGCTTGAGGACGAGACCTTCTACGATGGCAAGTTCCTTTATGACCAATTCCCCCTGGCCGAACGGGAACAATCGAAGATCCCCCTTGCCCCGACCCAAGAGGAAGCCAAAGCCTACCGCGAGCAATTTGAAGCCAAGCTTAAAGCCGATAAGGCCAAATTGGCCGCGATTGAAGAAGCGATCGAAAAGCAAAAGGCCAAAGACGTCGAAGAGGAAGCCAAGCAACGGAAAGAGGAAGCTGAGCTTCAACGGAGAGAGGATGAACGGCGGGCCGAGATCCGCAGGCTCGAACTCGAACGGGCCCGCCTTGAGGCCGAGAAGAAAAAACTCGAAGACATCCAGGCCAAGGAAGAAGAGGAGATGGCCTTGCTCCGGCAGACCCGGATCGAGGTCCATCGTTTGGGTTTAATCGACCGGAACCGCGACATCGAATCCGGTTATTCGCCATATCTAGAAGATGGCCAATCCCATCCTTATCCCGACGCGACGCCGTCTCCGGTCGCCGGGGGCGCCATCATCTCCGATAACCAAGGGATCGCCGAGAGCGATGAGGCTAACGATGACCTCAACATCCCGGTCCCCGAACACCCGGTGTACCTATTACCTGAGGAGGAGAAAGAAGGCGTTTACGCCCTCACGTCCCCCGAGGAAGAAGGGCAGCTCATCAACGAGCTCATCAAAGACAAAGTGCCGCCAAAAGCCAAGCCGATAGAGGCCGAGCCGGCCAACGAGCCTTTGAACGTCGAAACTCAGCCGCAGCCGGTCGAATCGACCGAAGAATCGTTGCAAAAAGAGGAGGAAAAACCAAAGAAACCAACGGCGAAGAAAAAGGGCTCAACCAAGAAGAAAACGGTTAAGAAAAAGGCGGCAAATAACGAGGAAACACCCAAGAAACCCCATAAAAAGCCCGTTAAAAAGACCGAAGAATCAAAGCCGGTCGCCCCGATCAAAAAGAAAGGGAAGGCGGCCAGAAAAGCCAAGAAGGCGGAAAAGAAAGCCGAAGAGGCTAAGCAGCCAAAAATCATCCATTACACCAACCTCAAGACCCGGTCGAAACGGGGTGGAAGGATCTTCGTCAAAGACTATGGCAAGAGGAGAGGTAAACGATGAGGAAGTGGTTATCCCGCCTCGTTACCGGCTTCCTATTGCTCCTCGTCCTCTTCTTTGGCTATTGCCAGGTCTCGATGTTAGTCAGCATGAAGAAGAACTTCGGGGTTCCCTCGGTGTTCGGCTATTCCTTCCTTTACGTCGCCACCGACTCAATGGTCGGAGATAAGCCCGATTCCTTGCCGGTCGGCTCGGGCATCATCATCGAGGACGTCCCGCCTGAGGAAATCGAAGTCGGCGACGTCATCACTTTCTATTACGCGACTTTAGGCGCCCCCGATACCCACCGGGTAACCAACATCATCTATGACGATGATGGGCAGGTCAGGACTTTCCAGACCAGAGGGGATAACGCCAACGCCGAAATCGCCTCAAGCGGCGAGACCTTTTCCGTCGATAACTACATCGGGAAGATGGTTTACCATTCCGAGTCCTTTGGGGCTTTCTTAACCTACGTCTCCCCCCAAGTCCCGAGTGAGCATAATCATGCCACTTGGTTGTTTCCCTTATTGATCTTGACCCCATTGGCGATCGCCGCCGTCTACACCATCGCCTCGACCGCGGTCCAGATGAAGAAAGAACATAAGCAAGAACAGGCTGAATTGCAGGAGGCTTTGAATAAAGCCAGGATCGACCTTAATGACGAGGCGGCGGTTTTGGCTTTTGAAGAGAAATGGCGTTATAAGAAGGAACTGAAAGAGCATTATCAAGCGGAAATCGAGAAAGCCAAAAAGAAAGAGAGGCAAAAACTAAAAAAGGAAGGTAAAATTAGTTCTTGCGATAAGGGGGTAAGCAATGATTGAGCGCCGCATCGCCATCCATTCCTACAGCTTATTAGTCTCCCTTTTCTTAGCCGGCCTCTGCTTTGGCTTTAGCTTAGCCATCGCTCTAATCGGTCTATTCGGGGCCGAGTACGGGACGAGGCAATACCTTGCCCTCGCCATCTTGATCGTCCTTCTCCTAGTCTTCGCCGCCTTAAGCGCCCTCTTCCTCCACCTCCGGATCGAGGATGGGCGGAAAAAAGCCTTCATCGTCGCTAAATTCGGGGCGGTCGAGGATGTCTATTCGGAGAAGGATATCGCCAGTATCGCCAAGAAGATGGTGAAAGGCGACCAAAACGAAAAAGTCCTCTGCGTCGCCTTCTCCATCGCCGGCCCAGGGGGTCAGGCTTTATCCTCCTTGCAGAACGATGTCGCCAAGAAAACTCTGCGCTTCGTCTTGAAAAGCCTCCGAGTCGGCTTCCCCCTTAATCCGATCGGCATCACCTCCGACAATGAGTTCTTGCTGCTCCATCGGAGTCAAAACGAAGACGCCTTCATCGATGGGTTACGGGTGTTCTTGATCCACCTTAGCGATACCTTTGCCCATTCTGGCTCCTTGCCTTTCGCCTCCTTATTAGGCGGGGTCTCCTCAAGGTCGGCGGTGAAACCGCTTGCCGGCCGTTCCTTAGTCGAAGAAGCCGAGTTCGCCCTCCGTCATAGCGCCTCCCGTCGCCTCTCTTGCGACGTCCTCCGCTTCTCGCAGAGCTTAGTCGATGAGGACGCTTCGATCCATTGGCTCGACGCCGATTTGAATAACGCCATCGAAAGAGGCGAATTCGTCGTCTATTACCAAGGGAAAGTCAACTTGAATGATATGAATTTCTATGGGGCCGAGGCTTTAGTGAGGTGGAAGCACCCCCACCGGGGAATTTTGCCGCCGAGCGTCTTCGTGCCCTATTGCGAATCCAGCGGAAGGATCGTTGAGATCGACCATTTCGTCTTCCAGACCGTCTGCGCATCCCTGGCCAGATGGAAAAGCGATCCGGCGATGAAGAACCTCATCGTCTCGGTCAACTTATCAAGACGGACCGTCTATGACCCGGAGCTGCTGTCCTTCCTCGAGCAGACGGTCGCCCAATACGGTGTCGACCCGAATAAGATTGAGTTGGAGTTGACGGAATCGCTCGCGGCCGAGAACCTCATCTTCATCTCCTCGGTCATCAAGAAGATCAAGGCCTTAGGATTCCATACTAGTATCGATGACTTCGGGATCGGGTATTCGTCGCTTTCGGCTTTGAAATCGATCCCCTATGACGTCTTGAAGATCGATAAATCGTTTATCGATGACATCGAGATCGAGCCCAAGGCCCAAGCCATGGTCGCCTCGATCGTCGAATTGGTCCATACCTTGGGGATGGAAGTCATCGCCGAAGGGGTCGAGTCGGCTAAGCAAGCCGAGATCCTCCGCCACCTCCATTGCGACGCTATCCAAGGTTACTACTTCTCCCGGCCAGTCGATCGCGGCCGGTTCGAGGTCAATATCGCCGAAGCGAGCAAAGAAAGGAAGAGAGCATGATCCTCATCGTTGGGGAAGACGAAGACGCCATCCTTTACCTCCGTTCAAGGCTCGACTTGCCAAGAGTCGAAGAGCTTTTCCCGTCTTTAAAAGTCTATGTCGGCCGGATGGGCGGGGAGGAGGTCGCCGTCGCTTCCGTCGGGGTCGGCTTGCCTTTGGTTACTTTAAAGACGACCGCTTTATTAGAGAAATATGATCCCTACGTCGTCTATAACATCGGCTCGGTCGGGGCGATCAAGAGCACCCTCCACCAAGGGGATATCTTCATCTCCGAGCGTTACTATTCCTACGGGATCGATTATTCCGGGGACGGGAAAAACGTCTATGGCCAGATTCCGGGACTCCCCCCTTTCTTCGTCGGGGACCTATCCTTATGCGAGCAGGCCGAGAAAGAAGGGTATGAACTCGGCGGCCATTATATCGAACGGGGGTCATTGTTATCGGGTGACGTTCGGATATTCGATGGCGATGACGTCAAAGGCGACTTGCACCGTCGCTTTGCCGGTTATTCGAGATTGACTTGCTACGACAATTGCTCCTACGGGATTGCCTTAGCGTGCTACCTTAAAAACATCGCCATCTTGACCATCAAGGCGGTCAATTACGAGGCCAATACGCCCTCGCAAAGGCTCAACTTCCGCCGGAAGGGGCTCGAGGTCATGCCCTCGATTGGGAAAATCATCGCCGCCTTATTGCTCCGCCGTTCCCGGATCTAAGCGTTTTATATTTCATATAAAAACTTGATAGATGCCCCCAATCGTGTACAATTGCTTTGTCAAAGGCAAACTTAGGGCGACCTAAGGGCGCAAAACTAGAGGGCCTCAAGCAGGTAGCCAGCTGCCGAATAGAAATCAATGACTGGCCCGAAGAATGAACATAAAGCCAATAAATGGCTGCTTCCGATCCTCGCCGTCTGCTCAATGCTCGGGGTCGTTTTTTCTATCGGTGGCATCACCCTCGCGGCCTATCTTAATACCCTACAGGTCACGAATCAGGTCAAGGTCGATTTCAGCGATTTGGGGCAGTATTTCCACTCTTCACAACCCAATGAATCGGATGAAGGCATGACCTACGTTATTCAAGACACAGAAAACGGGCTTTCAGCCTCAGAGCAATTAATCAATTTGCAAAAAATAGTTGCCCTTGGCTTACTAACGGAGAGCGATATCATCAAGTTGGGCAAAGACGTAACCTGGAACAGCCCTACGCCGCTTTTGCCCATCGGAAGCGATGAAATGCCGTTCAATTCGACCTTCGATGGCGCCGGCCATACCATAACCGGCCTTAAAGTTGAGGGGAAAGACGGCCGTGACGTCGGGATGTTCGGCTATACTTCGGTCGATTCGGTCGTTAAGAACCTGATTCTTAAATCGCCAACGATAACGGTCTCTCGCAATTCCGACGGCAATGACTCACTCTCAGGTTCGATTTTCGAGCGATATTACGGCCAATTATCGATGCCGGAAATCGCCATCACCGAAACTATTAGCAACGAATACATCACCATCAGCAACGGAGGGGATAACGATACCGCCACCGTTTATGGATTTCCTAAAACCGTAACCGACGACAACGGAAACGTTTTTGCCGTCAATTACAAGAGCAGCGACGATTCGATAATGCGCCAAAATGGCGAGACTGACGCAAACTATACCTTCTCGTGCTACCCATTCGACACCCCAGCTCCGAATTTCGACCTAGCACCGGTTACCATCTCCGCCAGCGTTCGGTATGAAATAAACGGGCAATTCGGTTCCTATGTCCTCGAACGGTATCAATTTAACGTCTTAGGCAACGGCAAAATCTCCGAAGCCACCGAAGACATAACGAATTCTGCCGGGGTCGAATACGCAGGCGTTTTAACAGGGGCTTTCAAAACGATCCATCCGAAATACGAAGAGCACGATTGCTACGTCGGTTTTTTCATTGGCCATTGCGATGGCAAAGCCAATCACCTTGGTCTTGATGGTGGAAGCAGCTCCGGGCAAGACAACGGGGTAATCATCATCGAAGATTCCGCTCGTCAAAGCGTTTATTCGGCTCGCGTCCTAATTGGCAAAAGCCGGCTTGACAACCCAGTCGACGCTTCAGCCGGGGATACCCTCCAAGTAATATACGATTACGCAGGCGCCATCCATAACCAAAAAGATTGGGGAAACGATTCCTCCATCCGCGTCGTCGATATCCAATCCGGCGCGGACAACACCAAAGAAGCTTACGGATATGGGTATCTTGATGACGATGTTGCGAATCTTTATCAGGTTGGGAACGATGGGACTACATCGAATGAACACACCCCGTATAACACCAATAGCGAATGGGGGAACCAAGTCGTCGTCGGCTATAAGGGCAACCCGGTCATTGACGCCGACTTCGAGCGGCAGGAAAACAATGCCGATGCCTTATCTGCGCAGGTAATTCCATCCGAAACCATTCGTTCTTATTCGAAGTTTTATCCCGGGACGAACCCCGAAGATGCCTACAAGGCCGGATATGGCGATTCAAAACTAAAGCCAACTTCCAGCGATTACGGCCATTCGCAATCGGATGCCGCAGATTCGGGATTCAACGCCCAAGTCCTTGACGGCGGTTTGGGCGCTGCCACCGTTGCTCGCCCTGCCCAAACCGTCGGTACCGGCCGTTTGACATTTTTAGCCAAAGACAACGATAAGTACTATTATCGATTAAGCCGTGGAATGACTGTGAATAACGGATTTTTGATTTGGTCGACGAAACAATTTTCGCAAGTGTTTTCCACTAATATGTTCTACGTCAATTTCGATATCACCTATACCGTCGAGAGCGATATTGAAGGCGATAGCAACGACGACGGTACCTTTAGTGCTTACACCGGAAATAACTTCCAAATCCTTTATAACGCCTATAATCCTGATGTTATCGGCAGTTCTGCTCTCATGCGACATCCGTGGTCTACTTCCTACTCATCCTACCTATTCTGGCAGGACCTTTCTTATCTGCTTGACTTCAACAACAATCCAGCCAATGAAAAACCATACAACCCCGCGCAATACCCGATTGAAGCAAAGTACTATATTTCCGAAAACGGTGTGCGAGTACCAATTGAACAAACAAAGCAAATTCAAATACAAATCGATCAAGAAACCGCCGCCAGCATTCTTCAAATTGCAACCAATATCTTTAATTCTCTGTTTGGTAACAATGCAAGTGCTGAAAATGACAGTAGCCAATACAATATCCGTTATCCGGCTTTCGCGGTTGGTTACGGAGCAAATGGCCTCCATTACTACGCTGATTATTACGACAAAAACAATAGTGACGGGGTCCGATTCATTGAAGGCAAAGACGCAAACGGGACAAAATATGTTTTAGGCAAAGACAGCGATAATCAATTAGATACCAAAACGTTCGAAGCTAGCAGCGGTGACGTAATCGGTTTTCAATGCTACGACCCCAATTCCACCACTCCCGGGCCGCGCGACGTCGAAATAACAGACCATGAAGAAAACTTTTTTGGAATCCCCACTAAATATTATTCCGAGGAATACAACAATCGGGAGCGCGCTTACTTTAACACCTATTTCGACGTAGAAAACAACACCAAACTCTTCATCAAGGACTTCCGCGTGACCTTCACCAACCGAATTGGGAATACGGAATCAATCATTTATAACGTTGACTATGTGAAAAACGGCCAATACGTTTTTGACAAAAACGATGGCAGTTGGACCGCGTGGCCCGACGCTTCCAATGTCTTGCTGCATTTCGACTATGGAAGCGGGAGTAGTAAATTCTCCTTCTATCGTGGGAATTCAGAAAACCCTGATGACAATTACGTCCGAGCCACCTACAGTGGGTCTACACCCGTTGAGAACACCGATGGATATGCAGTCGCGGGGATAACGCAGGTACAGCCATGACCACCACCAAGAAGAACATCCTCATATCGGCCATCGCCTCGATCGTCGCCACCTTATCGCTTTCAGTCGCGACCTATGCCTGGTTCGTGACCTCGGCAAAGATCAACCCCCAGGACATCATCCTCCGCTCAGGGGTCTCGTCGGTTTACGTCAAGGCGATCGGCTATGGGGTGACCTATGGCGAATCCGCCTCAACCGGCGAATCCGCCTCAACCGGCGAAACCAAATATACCGTCTCCGACGTCTTCGTCGACATCGGGAAAGACGGGAACCCCGAATACTCGCCGACTGGGGATCCTGCTACCACCGGCACCTCCGACAGCACTTCCCTCTCGGTTACCTTCGCTCCCCAGATCGATATCTACGATTACCTCAACTTAGTCCAAAACGAGGTCTCCTTATCCCGTTCGTACTTGCCGCGCATTTACCTTGAGCTCCAATACTCCCAGGACAACATCGGGGGCTATGTCAAAGCCAGTTATAGCCAAGGGTCGATCAGCTTTGGGGATAGCACCACCGCGACCGCCTATTCCCGTGTCGTCACCCGAAGCCAAATCGATGCCGCGAACGCCGAATCGGTTTCTTTGATGGAAAAGCTTGAAGGCGATAAGCTGTCCTTGCCATTGCAATGGGATGAAATAAGCGACAACCTGCCTATCTATTCCTCGGATGGGAACGCCGCCCAACTCTACGTCAAGCCCTACCCCTATTACCAGGGGAATGACCTTTACTATTCCTGCTCGACCTTATTGGAGATATCCCCCGATCCCTTGGCCTTCTGGGACTATTTAATCGCGGCGGTCAACGCCTCAGTCAACGCCTCAGTCAACACCTCAGTCAACACCTCAGTCAACGCCTCAGTCGCCGGTTCAATCAATTTCAACTTCACCATCTCGATCGAATACTCGAACACCGCCTTTCTCGATGGAAATATGCCGAAGATCGACCCGATTCCCTTCAGTTCGGAGGAACGAGCATGAAGAAGCATCGTTTCCTTTGGAAATTGGTCGCCTTAAGCATCGCGCCGTTATCCTGCCTTGGGGCTTTAGGCGTCTCGACCTATGCTTGGTTCATGGCCCGGCACCGGGTCAGCTTCCAAGGGGAGAACATCCAAGTCGAAGCCCCGGGATTCGATAAATACCAGCTTTTCGCCTACTCGGTCGGCGGCAATCCCGTCGATGATTCCGACCCAACCCGTTCCTATTCCGATTACGCTTTATTGCAGACCCGTTATCCGGAGGGGATACCCGCAAGCCTCGATCCTTCGATGAACGGAAACTTCGACGACTATTTCCAGACCATCAACGGCATCGAGTTGCAGGACGTCTTCCCCTCGACTTGCTTCACCTTCGCCTTCTATCTCGAATCGAGCGATTTCACTGATTTCTCGGTTGGCGTGACCGCCGATTCCTCAGTCGATTCGACCCAAACCAATTACTTAACGGAGAAGAACGAACCGATCGTTTTAGCCTCGGCCATCGACATCTACGCCAAGGTGTTCACGCTCGATAGCAAAGCCAGTGAAACCAATGGCCAGCTTAGCATCAGCTTGAACGAGACGCAGAAAAATGAACTCAGCGCCTTCTTGACCACCGAGATGGGGAACGGGGATCCGATCGAAAATACGGCCGAGGACTTCAAGCGGGTGGACCGGTTTGAGTATCGACAAGATCGAGACAACGATAACCCCAGCTCAATATCCCGGGGATTGGTCGAAAGAACCGAGTTTAAAGGGGCGGCCCTCGTGGTCTTCACCATCGAGTTCACCGACTTCAAGGACACCCATCTAAGAAGAGTGGTCACAACCGAGGATGGGATCACCTATTGGGAGTTCGACGATTCCTCCCGTTTCCGTTTATCGACCCCTTATCAAGGGTTACAATTCAAGATAAAGAGCATCGAGGCCAATGGCAATCGTTAAGGAGAAACGACATGAACAAACCCAACGACAAGAGGCTGAACCTCATCATCCTCGGCTTCACCTTGATCGGGGTCGCCTATTTGTCCTCCCTGATCGTTTTATTGATCCTTCGGCTTTATTTAGCCCTCGCTATCGTCTCCGCCGGCTGCTTCTCGGTCTTCTTGGCCTTATTCGCTTTGTTCGTGGTGTATCACCGGAAACGGAAATACGCCGAGCAGGCCTTCAATAAAGCCGTCTTATCCCAATTAGAGGAAGTTAGAAAGGGAATCCCAAAGCTCAGCCCCAATAAATATGGCTTCGCTGACATCGATTCCTTCCAAGATGAGATCAACGCCTTTTTAGCGGCCTACGCCAACACCGCCCCCGCCGAAGAGGGGCCGAAATACAAAGGGAAACGGTATTTAGCCCCGGCCGAATCGTTTGAGGAGACGATGCTTGAGGAGATAAAGGCTAACTCCGCCTATCGCCAAGCGGTTCTTGCCATCGAGATATCAGGCCCGGGCGAACCAAATGAGGAAGTATCCAATCAAGCCAAGGAAGCGGTCTATGGGACTTTCCCTTATGCCTTATTAAGCCGCCGCTCACCCAATGGGTATTACGCCTATATTTACGATGCCGGCTCCTACTCCGAGTTCTTATCGAGGTTACGGACCTTAGTCGGGGGCTTTGCCTCGCCCACTTCCGAATCGAAGGTCTATTCCCTCCGGGTCGGGGCGGCCATCTTCCCCCTTATCCCGGCGGTATCGCTAATTCGCACGGCCGAGAAAGCCTTAGCCAAAGGCGAGGACGTCTATATCGAGGAAGGGGATAAGTCCATCTATCTCCCTTCGGCCCGGTCCAATCCCAACTCAAGGCGGGTCATCGCCATCGCCAACTTCGAGAAGCTTTTCCGAGCCAGCTTCGCCGCCAAAAAGGGCGAACGGGAGAAATCGTTAAGGGAGGCTTTGGCCTATTTCTTAAAGACCGAAGGATTCGATCGGGGCGGGGTCGCCGAATATAGCCAACGGGATGCCTGCTATAAGATGGTGTTGGAAGAGACGGCCGAGAATCCGCTTACCGCCTCCTTAGCCGCCTTAGGCGAGAACATCCCTCCTTCCTATTTGGATCCGGTCTATGAGGCGGCTAAGATCGACTTCCCTCTGTTCATCCGTCACTTAAAAGACGCCCCCAAGCCCGTCATGGGGTTCATGCAGTCCTTGCTCGCCGAATCGGCCCTCTTCTTCCCGATTTCCTGGGACGATGAGAAGTTCGGGCTATTGTATTTATTATCGGCCACCGCCAAGGACCTAAGCTTAGAGGGGTTCGATAAGTCACATGACTTATTCTCGATCTTAGGGACCGCCTTAATCGTCAACCGGCGGAATGAGGAAAGCGCCGAGCGGCGGACGCTTATCAACGCGCTGGCCAAGCGGGCCAATAAATATGTCTATACCATCGACGAACGGACTTATGAAGTCAAAGAGGCGACCGATAACTTCATCGCCAAATTCCCCAATTGCAAGACTTTGCCTTGCTATAAGACCTTATTCGGTCTGGAGGCCCCCTGCGAGCAATGCCCTTTACGGGTCGGGTCGATCAACCGGGTGATCGAGGCCATCGGGAAGAAGGAATCGACCATCTCCTCGGTCGGGCGGAACAAAGATGGGCTCACGACCTTGATCATCGAGCCAATCGTCAATAAGAACGAGCCCGCCGGGACCTTGGTTGATAAAGCCCTCCATATCCCCTCCTTTAAAGGGTTCAAGGCTATGCTATCCCGCGAACTGATCGAGAAAAACGGCTATATGGTGGCTATCCGCCTCCTCCATCTCGAATCCTTCTTAGAGCATAACCCCCTCGAATCCCCCTCGACCATCTTATTGCATATCCTCACCAACCTCCAAAGCACCCCTTATTACGCCGACGCCTATCGTTACGATGACACCAGCATCGTCATCAAGTTAAGCGGATACCATTCCAAGCGCGACCTCTATGCCGCGGTCGAGACGATCGATGAGGCCATCAGCGAACCAGTGATGCTCGGTTCTTCGACCTATTCCCCCACCTTCGCTTACTCGGCCATCGCCTATCCGACCGAGGCGGCGGCCCTTTCCGATATGATCTCGCTGCTCAAAAGCGAGCTCGACCGAAGCGAGGAGATCGGGGATGGGTATTTAGCCGAGGTTGGGCGGCGCAATGTAAGAAAAGCCGGACGCAGGGCTTACCTTAAGTCCTTGCTTAACCAAGCCTTGGAAAAAGACGCGGCCGAAGTCGGCTTAGCCCCGATCGTCGAGCTATCGACCAATAAGCCGGTCTATTACGAGGCATATCTAACCTTAAACGATGAGAACCAGATGATCGCCGAGGCCGAACTCCGTTCTTTGCTTGATGACGAGAAAAAGCGGCGCGACCTCGATTACTCGGCTTTGAGAAGCCTATGTTTGCTCTACCGCGACTATGGGAAGAACCTAATGAAAAGCGCCGGGGTCAAAGGCTGCTACCTCCGGATGAAGGCCACCTCCTTGCTCGATGAGGCCTTCCTGCCTTTCCTAGCCAACTTAATGGATACCTATCATTTCCCCCGCCGGGGCTTAGGGCTCCTATTCGAGGCCAAAGACCTCTTCGCCCATGGGACGGCGGCGCGCCAAGCGATCGAGAAAGCCAATGGCCTCGGGGCCAGCATCGGGGTCTATGACCTTGATAGCAACGCCGCGAATAGCGACTTCCCCTTCGATTCGATCCGCCTCTTCGTCTTCGACTCCGGCTTCGTCGTCGACTCGATGGGGAGCGAATCGACCGCCCTCACCTTATTGCAGACCCTCGACAAAGTCGATAAGCTCGGCGGGCTGGCGGTGGCGGCCGGCCTAAACGAGAAAGAGACGAGGTATTACGCCATCGAAACCGGCTTCAAGCTCGGCAAAGGTCGGCTATATTCTTCTGGGCCAGTCTCGAAGGAAAAATTCATCACTTCCTTGACTTACCGCAAGTAAGCGAATATAAATTAAACGAAACGTCAACAATTTTAGGATTTTGAAAAATAGGCTTTTGGATATTAATTCGATGGATAGCAACGTTTAACTTACATCTAATTTGCATTTTTAGGTTTTAAACGAAGTCGAGAAAAGTTAACGTGTAAGTTAAAATGTAAGTTAGCCAAATTAAAACAGTAAGTTAAAATGGCTATGAGCCAATTCAGAAAGCAAGTCAGCTGGTATGAAGGCTTATTCTTGCTCATTCGCCTGTTATTCTTTATCATTTGGCAATAATCTTTTCATCAAAACCGCAAAATGAACAAGAATCCACTCAAATGGTTCGCCAAGCCTTGAGGTAACGCTTCCCTTTGGTTGCCTGGCCATTGGTCTTAATAAGCCCTTTGGCCTGTAACGAGGAGAGCAGCTCATCGGCCTTCCGCCGCCCAAGATGAAGTTGCTCCATGGCCTCGGCGACCGAAACCCCCTCGCGGGCCCCGGCGATAAGCTTAAACAGGATTCGGGTTTCTTCGTCGAGGTTCGGAACGAGATAAAGCCGCAAAGTCGTCGTCACCGCGTTGTCATCTTGCTCATAGGCGATATCGGGGAAAGCGAACAGACGCATGTTCTCAGCCATCGCGGGAATGCCGGTCCCGGCCTTCTCCCCGTAGTGAACGGAACGGAAAATCGAGGCCACCCCGGCATTGCGAGGGACCGAAAGCCCGCCGTATAAAGCATTTTGCAGATCGATAGCGAATAAACCAGGATTACGGATGGCCACCTCGTTCGGGGTCAAGACCATCTTGACGCCACCAGGCAATGAATAATCGGCGTTGAAGATAGCATTGATCAGTCCCTCCCGGACCGTTTCAAAAAGCAATTTCTTCCCGGAATCAAAGCCATCTTGAAAGTAAAAGGGAGCCGGAAGGTTGCCGCTTACCAGTTCAGTCACCGCCCGAACGAACTGGAAAAGGTTGCCGGCGGGGGAGAGATCGTCGCTGCTGATACGACGTTCCCAGCGAATCGATTGGCCATCGCTTTGAATATAGTCAAGTTGGAAGAAAGGAAAGGTCTCCCTGATCTGATAGAGAAACCCAAAGCAAAGCAAGCCAGCATTGGTCGCTATGTATTCATCGCCCTCTTTTCTGGCTGCTCCGATAGCGGCGAAGAAAAGTTCGTCAGATTGATCGGCGAGACGATTATCGCGATTTTCGCGCTTGAAGCGCGCCCTATATTCTGAAAGTGAAAATGGATCAAGGTCCGAAAGGCGATATTTCCTGGCGTTGATGTCGGTATCAGTATATTTGGTTAAAGGATGCCCATTCTCGATGCTTGGGGTATTCGTTTGCCCCGCCGGGCAATCGCTTAATGGAGGTGGCGTTTTCGTGAATTTAGAACTTTCCATGTTACGCTAGGCCAAAAACAACAAAAATATAACAAAATGAACGTGCAATTACATTATTAGTTTTATTTCGAAACAATCTCCGAAACATGGTTAAGCGAAAGGAGACAAAACTTTACATTGCCACGTTAGGACACGGCAATGGCGATGAAGAAATTAAAAATGTCGTAGAAGCGCCATTTCACTTTTTATGTGCATTTTATTAAGTTCTTTTAAGACAAAAATAAATACTTTCTTTTAATTTCGCTCATTTTTCCAATGTTTAGAGAAGACAAAATGAAGCTTTAAGATTTACATCGCCATTATATGACAAGGGAATGGCAATGAAGAAATTTAATTTGCCGATGTAAAAACGTCAGGTTTTTATCAACGTCTAGACGCCAGGTGATACTTCTTGGCCCGTCCGATGGCGACAACTTTTGTCACCGAATCTTTAGATTGATTACCTTGAAAACCGCCGGGAGACCCCTTTTCTACAACGATTACGATAACATTTGCGATAACGCCGTTATAGCAAATCCAAATTCATTCGATGGAATCGAACGTTAAAGGAATAAGTTTTCGATAACGCGTTATAGAAAAAGGTCAACCCCCGAAAGGATTGGCCCTTCGATCAATAGACGATGACCGTCCCGTCTTCCTTGACTTCGACTTGGTCGCCGGTTTTGACGGACTCAAGGAAGTCAGGGCCGAGGTTATCGACGGCGACGAGCTTGACCCCGTTCCAAGTGGTGGCGAGGATGATGCCGGAGGCGGCAAGGGGATCGATCGGCTCGCTGAATAGCCAAGCCAAAGGGGCGATGCCCCGGGCCGCCACCGTCTGGATGATCATTCCTCCGGTCGTCGAGCCGATGGTCATCGGGAGGCATAAGGCCTTGCCGGTGATGTTCTTCCCGAATAGGTCGGGATTGTTCTGATCGGAGACAATGACTTTCTTGCAGCGGCTATTGAGGGCGCTTTTCTGGAAGGAGGCGAGGGTATTGAATCCGTGATGGGTGACGGCCGCCTCCCCTTTGAAGTACCCAGGGGCGATGACCCGGCCATGGAACTCTTTCATTTACTTGCCCTCCTTTCCGACGAGGATATTGAGCAGTTCCTCATCCTTGGCGTATTTGGCGAAGGTATAGGTCCTTAGCTTATTGGAATTGGTGATGAGCCGCTTGGCCCCGCATAAGGGGTTATCGGCATACATAAGAGGGCAGATGGAAGCTAAGTGGGCCCCCGTCGCCATTAGCCTAGCGTAATCGGGGGTGGTCTTGAACTTCTTGACCACCGCCGGGGCGGCGGTTAAGACGGTGTAGCAGGTCAGCTTCTTCCGTCCGGTTTCCTTGAGCCCCGCTTCGAATTTATTGGTCCAATCGACCAGTTGCTTATAAGTCAGATGGGGGCAGCCGATGAAGGCCCGTTGAGGGGCTTTCTCCTTCTTCTTCCACATGATCGGATAGGACTTATAGACCCGTTCGATCTCGGCCTCGTCGACGATGTATTCCTTGGCATCGTCTTTCAATAGCTTCTCCCCTTGCTCTTTCGCTTCCGGGGTGATGCCATCGACATGGTATAAGCCGACCGCTCCATTGCTGGCCGAGGCGGCGCCCATGTCTTTGAGATAAGCGACGGTGTCTTCATCGGGCAAGGGCTTCAAGAACTTATCAAGGCCGACGATGTAGGGGACTTTCTCCATCACCTTCATCCCGATGGCCGAGCCTAAAATCTGGGCTTCGGGGAGATGGTCGCCTTTGACGATGACTTTATAATCGGCCTTTCTCCCCTCTTCGGTCAAGAAGCCGAATTCCGGGGCATAGCCTAAGATGGTGCCGAATAATTCCAAGACCCCGGAGTTCCGGTTGCATTTAGCCCCTAAGACCGAGTTGGCGTAGACGACGGCGCTGCTCTCGGCCCAGGAGATGACGTCGCCCTTTTTCGGGGCATTCCCGACTTCTGGGAGATAGCAGGTACAAGTAAACGAATCATCGGACTTCAATCCGACCTTCTTCAGCATCCCCTCGTATTCTTGTTGCCGCCCATAGATGATCTTCTTGAAGACCAGTTTCTCTAAAGGATTAGCCGAGCAATTCTCGAATTCCATCGGCCGGGGGTCGGCGGTGAAGCCGCCTTCGGCTTTAAGCCCAGCTTCAATCAATTCATCCATCAATGGATAAATAGTCGTGAGCATCGAGATGCCGAAGCTCGTGACTAGGTGACCGGTCTTGTAGGTGAGGGGCGCGAGCCGCTTGGCGCCAAAGACGTCGCCATAACGGACTAAGCACTCCATCATCTTAGCCTTGGTTTTTCCTTCCTTCCCCTGCAATATGGCTAGTTGCTCAGGGGTCAATTCCATTTTCGGTTCGTACATATATTTTCCTTTTCTTAATGGGTCGCGAGATAAGACAAGAGGGCGATGGCGGTCGCCTCATTGGTGGCGAAGGGGATGTCATAGACGGCGGCGATCCGCATTAAGGCCTTGACATCGGGGTCATGGGGTTGGCTCGAAAGCGGATCCCAAAAGAAGAAGACGGCTTGGATCTGCCCTTCGGCGATGGCGGCCCCGATCTGTTGATCCCCGCCCATCGGGCCCGATAGATAGGCCTTCACCGGTTGCCCAGTCGCATCTTGGACCAACTTGGCCGTATGGCCGGTGCCGACTAAGGTAAACAAAGACAGCCGTTCCTTGTGAGAGGCGGCCCAAACCGCCATCTCCGGCTTTTTGTTGTCATGGGCCACCAGGGCCAAGACAGGTTTCGTTTTGTCCATATTAAGAGAATTCTCCTGCTTGGTAGATATTATAAAACTTACCGGAAAGAAGTTTTAAGAGCATTCATCGTTAACCGGCTAAGTCCGAAGCAAGGGAAGACGGTAACGAGCTTCAGCGAAGAACGCTCCGATATAATCCAGCAATATCAAGGCAAATCACCAAACGAGTATCAGATGCGTTCCTACGATAAATAGGCCACTTTTTTCTGAAAGCGGTTTCGGTAACCCCTTTCAGAAAACGCTTACACGACCGGCGGTCTTGATTAGGCTCAATAGGGGGTTATATTTTAGCTGCCTCAAGAAAAAGGGGGCCCAAGAAAAAGGAGGAAAGCGAATATGCAGAATTACACTGAGCAACTCGAGAAACTCGCTTCCCAAGGCGCGACCTTCGACTCGTCCTATGATGACGTCACAAGCGCGCCCTATGCCCAGCCGGTTTACCTCGAAATCTTCGACAACCAGCGGATCAACCTCAACCACCTCTATTAATCAGTCGGTTAATCAGCTCGCCCAGCCTTCGCGCTGGGCTTTTTCGTTGCCTGAAAACATTATGAAAGCGGATGAAAACTCAAATCAAATCGTTGATTTATATAAAAAATAGTTTCGATAGAATGGGCACTATTTTTGAAAGCGTTTTCAGAAACCCCTTTCAGAAAACGGTTACATTCATATTCGGTTTGACCGCTTGCTAATATAATGTCGCCTCAAAAGAAAAGAGGCGGAATTGCAAAGGAGAAAGCGAACATGAACTACACTGACAAGTTGAACCAGATCGCTTCCGACGGCGTCCACTTCGACGCTTCCTATGATGAGCTCGAAGGGAAAGCCTACGAAGCCCCGACCTACGTCGAGATCTTCGACAATCAGCTAACCCAGTCCTCGAACCTCTTCTAGTCCTTGGCTCGTTAGCTCTGCCCTGCCTATACGGTGGGGTTTTTCTTTTGCCTTAACCGCCAGTTTGCTTATTATTCAATCGAGTTAACCATCAAAAAACAATCCAATCAATATTTTATTTTTAATCACATTCACTTATATTTACTTTGTATAGGTTTCCCAATATAATTATCTTGTCAAAGGGAGGCTACTATGCCAAACGGAGACTTCACCCGATCGGGGACTTGGCTATTAGGGAAAACGAAAAAAGACTGGTCGAGTTCTTGCAGGCCGCCTCCCACCTGATATTGGCTTTATGCCTATTGATGGCGCTTAAGGCGGCCTTAGAGAAAAAAAGGCCACGACGACCGATAAGGCCTTCGTGGTCCTAAGCCAGTAATAAATTAACGTTTAATCCCTGAATAGTCAAGCCCTGAAAGGGCCTAGGCGCGGTATTAACCGCGGGCCGCCTCCCACCTGATATTGGCTTTATGCCTATTGATGGCGCTTAAGGCGGCCTTAGAGAAAAAAGGCCACGACGACCGATAAGGCCTTCGTGGTCCTCACCCAGTAATAACAGTAATAAATTAACGTTTAATCCCTGAATAGTCAAGCCCCGAAATGGCCTAGGCGCGGCATTAACCGCGGGCCGCCCCCCACCTTATATCGGCTTTATGCCTATTGATGGCGCTTAAGGCGGCCTTAGAGAAAAAAAGGCCACGACGACCGATAGGTCACTTTACGCTCCAAATCGTTGCCGTCGGCGTCGACGCCTTGATTCATGGTCGTAAACTGACAATAAAACGCGTCGTCCGACATCCCGTTCGCCGACTCATCCATTTCGAAGAGAATATTCGCGTCGAGACTGTAGGTGAGGGATCCCGCTACTTTAGGATATAGGGTTTCGAACGACCGCTCTACTTCTTTTGAATCCTCGTTAGTCCATTGCTCGGAAAGGCTTGGATCATCGACCAGGCTAGATTTTGATTTGCTGAACGGGAAAGAAAGGCCAAGGGACGAAGAAACATCACCTTCAAAACCCAAACTTCCACCATTATTCATCAAAATTTTCCCGCCTTTGGAAAAGCCGAGACTAAGTTCACTTCCAAACGATGAGGAAATGGGGGTCGAGACGTCGCTCGATTGTGGCCAGCATTGCTTGATTTTCAGCTTGCTGCTGTGACGCCAGCCTTCATTAACCTCGGCTAAACGGATATGAAAATACCCAGCGCCAAGGTATGAATCGGCGAACGGTTCGCCGTTTGACTGCGTGTTGTCATTCAAAATGGCGACGTGGCCAGGCGTAAATTGCACCGCGGCATTAAGCAAATAGAGATTGCTTTTCTCGGTGAAAGGCGCTCGATAGACCGAAAGCGTCGCGTAGACGTATCCATCATCATATTCCACGTCTTGACCTTCGGATCCTGATAAAGGCAGGTAAAACCCTCGAGATCGCTTGCTAAAGCGGCTTCGGAGGCGGGGATGACTAGAGGCGGCAGAGTAGTGGCCGAATCGCCGGTCGCCGCGCTGCCACCGACGGCGGTTAGCGCCGTTAGCAGCAAAGAACCAATCATCGTTCTTCCTCCTTATGCCTAAGTTATAATCGGAACAACCGCAACCGCAAGGGGAATCTGAGAATGTACAACTGTTATATTCACTTGTATAACAGATTCCCCGGGGCAATAATATAACCATGAACGGCAAAGGGACCTTATACGAGAAAATCGCCTCCGACTACGTCCAGGCCATCAAACACGGGGCCTATCCGCTGAAATCCCGCCTCCCTTCAGTTCGGGAGACGGCGGCTTTTTATCAATGTAATCCCTTAACCGTCTTAAAAGCCTATGAGCTATTGATCCAAGAAGGCTATATCGAGGCCGTCTCCCGCAGCGGCTACCGGGTCCAAAGCCTCGAGCCGCCCAAATCCAAGCTCACCCAAGCCATTGAGTCCCTGTTGGAGGATTACTCCGGGGACGATATCATCGAGGAGGTCAAGCGCCAATGCGGATCGAAATAAACAACCTGAGCAAAAACTATGGGCCCATCGTCGCCGTCAAGGGGCTGACCGCCGAGATCAATGACGGCATCACCGCCCTAATCGGGGAGAATGGGTCCGGCAAATCAACCCTCCTCCGCCTTTTAGCCGGCGTCATCGACCCGACCGAGGGGCAAATACTGATCAATGGCTCTCCAGTCGAGGAGAAGCAGACCCCGGTCTTCTTCTTGCCCGATGAACCCTATTACGACGTCTCCCATTCCCTTGTTTCCTTGAAAAGGATCTACGCCAGCTTCTATTCCTTCGACGAGGAACGGCTCGCCTTTTGCTTAAAGCAATTCGGCTTGAACCCCAAGCAACGGCTTTCTTCCTATTCTAAAGGGATGAGGCGGCAGGCGATGCTCTCCTTAGCCATCGCGAGCTCGGCCCCAATCCTCTTGTTGGACGAGGCCTTCGATGGCCTCGATGCCCTCTCTTTGTCTTTCATTAAGGATCAGCTATTGATGGTAGCGGACCATAAAGCCATCGTCGCCGCCTCCCATAACGCCGAAGCCGCCCGCTCAATGGCCTCGCGGTTCCTCTTGCTATATAAAGGGAGGCTCGGCCAAGACGCCGATTCGGCCGACTTCGGGGCCAACCTCGTCAAATACCAAGCTTTGTTGCCCTCAAGCCTCACCCCCACCGACTTAGAGGAGCTCGGCCTCCAGGTCGTCTTATTCCGCCACCTCGGCTCCATCACCCATTTCATCGTCAAGGAAAACGAGGAGGGGATCGCGAGGCTCAAAGAAGCCTATAAGCCGGCCCTGCTTGAATCGGTCCCGATGGAGGAAAACGAGACCTTAGCCGCCGAGCTGGCCTTAACCAAAAAGGAGGGACGGATCGATGAATAAACGCCTGATCGGGCAATGCCTGCTATCCTATCTCCCAGCCCTCGCCATCTTCTCCGTCATCTATCTATTGGTCATCTACCTCGCCAGCACCTCGTCTTTCTATGGCTATTGGCCGAACCCCGGGGTCGAGGTCCTTTCCGTTTTCCCTTTAATCGTCGCCCCCTGCCTGCCTTTCATGGCCGAGTCCTACCGTTATTCTCGCCGGAGCACCGACGTCTATTACTCCTTCCCCATTAAGCGCAAGACCCTTTGGCTCACTAGGCATTTGACGATGCTAGTGGCCTTCTTAACCTTAGTCCTCATCATTTACCTATTGGCCCTGCTCAATGGGATCATCGTCTTCCAAACCAGGCCCCAGGATGGGCGTGGCCCATTGCATTATGGCTATTACTTCCCCTTATTGCTGGTCCTCTTGCTTTTCTTAGCCGCCCATTATTTAGTCGGAGCCTTCTTCGCCAAAATCTCCCTCTCCTTCCGGACGGGGGTCATCCATTACGCCTCGGCCCTTTTATTCGCCTTCCTATATTTCTACATCGCGGTGGTGCTGGTCCAGCAATTCGATGGCGAGCCCCTTGACGCCGTCCTCTCGATTTCCATCGACCCGGTCAGCACGATGATCGTCCTTAGCCGGACCTTCGCCGCCCGGATCGTTGGGGAGCCGGCCATAATCTATAGCCCTGCCGACATCGTCTATATGCTCATCCACTGCCTGGCTTTAGTGACGATTGCCGTCTTCGCCTTCCTCGTCAAGCAGCCGAGCGGCGAGCTCTGCGGGACTTCTGGGGATAATGAGAAACTGCCCTTACGGATATTGACCTTCATCCCGGCCTTCGCCTTGGCCTTGGCCCTCACTTCCATCGGCGGATTCTTCACCCTCATCCCCTTAGGGGCCTATTGTTATGTGCTTTCCGCCATCTACGAACGGCGGTTCAAACTCTCCCGCCTTTCCTGGATGGGATTCGGCATCGCCTTGCTCTCTGGCCTCCTAATCGGGCTGATCTGCTACGTCATCAGCGTCACCGTCATCGATAGCCCCGCCACCTATTATTGATAGCGAGCCCCTCCTAGGCGGGGCTTTTTTCTATGCCCAAAGAAGGGAAAGTAAGACCCGAACGGGCTTCAGTTTGAGTTAATTTAAGAAAATTGTTACCCGTTCGGGTATTATATTTAACTTACTAATTAATTTATTCATTCTTGGGTATAGACTATCCCCTATGGACGACAACCTGATCGGCGAGTACATACGGAGGAAGCGGAAGGAAGCCGGCTACAGCCAGAAGGAATTCGCTTTCCTTTCCGGCCTCGGCTTTCGCTTCGTCCAGGAGCTCGAACGGGGGAAGCAGACCGTCCGGCTCGATAAGGTCAATCAGGCCTTGAAGATGTTCGGGGCCCGCTTGGTCCCGGAAGAGGAGGATGGGGATGGAAAGCGCTAGCCGGACCGGCCTGGTGTATAAGAAGGGGCGGTTCTGCGGCTACCTCCGTGAAACCGGGTCGGCCTATGTTTTTGAATATGACCAAGGGTACCTTGCCGATAAGAAGAACCCGCCGGTGTCGCTGAGCTTGCCGAAAACCGGGGAACCCTATTCCTCTTCTTATCTATTCCCTTGCTTTGACAACCTATTGCCCGAGGGGAATAACCTCGGCTTGGCCTGCCATTCCATGGGGTTAGATCCCGATGACCGGTTTGGGTGCTTGTTATCCTTAGCCCATAACTGCTTCGGCGATATCGAGGTCTACGACAATGATTAAGCGTTGCCTTTATTGCCAGCAGGATCTTAATGACGATATTTTGCCCTACCATAGCGATTGCCTTAGGGCCCATTTCGCCGATCTTCGGCTCAAAGACACAGCCGAGTTAACCTATTCCGACGCCTTATCCAATGATGCGAGGAACGGCAAAGCCATCCCTGGGGAGGAAAGGATCGTCACCTTGCCCTTGGGGCGGAACCGGCCTTACCCCAATTACCTCGTCATCTATCCCGATAAAAACGATCCGAAGCGGATCCCCATGGAGCATCTCCTTTTGACCTTGGCTAGCCTATCCGGCATCAAGGTCCCCTTATTCGGCTTCTTCCAAACCAACGACGGGTTGGGCTTATTGCTCCGCCGGCTCGATGAGGTGAAACGTGATAAGTTGGGGTTTGAGGATTTCGCCGCGTTGCTCGGACGGGGAGAAGCGGCCAAGCGGGAAGGGAGCTACGAGGATGGCAAGGCCGTCCTCCAGCAATATTCGGCTTATCCGGGCTTAGACAAGGCCGAGTACCTATCCCGCCTCCTATTCGCCTTCTTAACCGGGGACAATGACCTCCACTTAAAGAAGCTGGCCCTCATCGAGGCCAAGACCGCTTACCGATTAGCCCCGGCCTATGGATTGAGCAGCTCCGTCATCTCCGGTTACCCCCATCAATTGGCCTTGACCCTCAATGGTAAGAAAGACGATTTGCGATTAACTGACTTCGAGCAATTCGCCGCCCGCCTGGGCTTGACCCCGGTGGTCTTGCCCCGGTTGCTGAATCGCTTATTGGGCCAAGAGAAGCAATTCGACCAAGCGATCGATGATTCCTTGTTATCGGAAGAAGACAAAGACAAGATTAAACGCTTGATCAAGGAACGGGCCACGATCCTATCCAAGAACTAAGCCAATGACCCCGAGGGTTAAAGCCTTCGGGGTTTTGTTGTTGGGCGGCGTTAAGGTTTTGGAATCGCCGGGGTCTGTGAAGTGTCTGTGAAGTACCTATGAAAATTTACAGACTCATTTACAGATTCATTTACGGTGTCATTCCCGCTTACAGTGTCATTTACAGATTCATTTACAGTGTCACCGGCGGTCCGTGCGAGTCGGCAATTCCGGTTATTGTGCCGTTTATCGTGCCAGCGCCTCGTGAAGAATCTATAAAGCGACCATAGACGGCATAATCAAAAGCGAGCAAAACTCCGCAGGGCATTATCCCATTCTGGAGAAGCGAATAATGTCCGGATTGTAGGCTCCGTGGCCTCCAGAACCTGTTCGCGCCCTCTATATTGACAAAGGTGAAGCCATGCTAGAAAACGCCATGGATTGGCGGAGCCAATAAGGAGGCCGTTCGCGAAAGGGCCCCCAGTCTTGTATGACTTCACTCCCGTCATAAATGACCAAATCGAACTTTCATTCGATTTTGCTTGCTATTATCCATCACGAATAAAGGCCAAAACGTTTGCTTTTTTGGATAATCATCGATCTTTCAGCATCCATTTAGCATATTTGTTTTCTCTAGAGCCGACAATTATCCCTTTTTTCTTCAATGCGGAAAATATCCGCCGAACCGTGGCGATCGACACACCTAATTTGGACGAAACGTCGTCATAAGTGACATATGGATTATCACGTATCATTTTGATTACCAAATTCTCCCTGTCGGAGGTTTTCACTTTCGGTTGTTCGCCTAGGTGCTCATCTAGGTGCTCATTTAGGTGCTCATTTAGGTGCTCATCTAGGTGCTCATTTTTGCCTAACTTGGAAACGACATCAGAATCAAAAGGCAGGGTTACCAATATAAAACTATCGGTAATATTGAAGACTTTCTTGCCGTATTTGCCGATGATTTGAGGTATGCCATGCCCAGTCCTCTCGGCAAAATCTAAGTCCCTTAAGATTCTCATGAAGCCTTCGCTTCGCGGCTTGCTGATGCCTTTGAAAAAGTTTTCTTCGGTTTGTCCAAAAGGAAGGCCGCCATAAGAAATGATTTCTATTCTGTCATTAAAGACATAAACCGACGGAACGCCGCCATTTAGCCAATCATTATGTGCAAGGGCGTTATAAACCGCCTCTCTTAAGCAATCGATATCAACCAAGTTTTTGGTTCTTCTAGTGGTCAACGATATCTCGGTGACGCCCCTGTTCTCCGCCTCGAGCCTATACATCAGTTTTTCGACGGCGGTAAGGACGCATTGGTTTCCAAAGTCTACTGTCTCCGAGAACGATGACTTGTCTTTTCCGTTGTATCGAGCGTAAATAAAACCAATGTGATTTTTGTCAGACAACAACTCAGCAATTTTGTTGAAAGTTCCGTTTAGGGTCAATAGGCCGAGATTAGACGCAAAGGTGTCGTCGTTAAGCGTCATTCCAGCTTCATCGTAGAAAATTTTAAGCTGCTTGAAAGTCAAAGGACTATAAGAAGCCGGCGTTTCTTTTAGCAAGTCTTCATTCGCCACAGAATATTTCCATTTTCGCTCAATCTCCTCTTCGCTCATAGGGGTCGAAGAGGTGCCATCTCGATAAAAACAGCCCGTCGCGCTTCGCCCTTCTTTCTTAATGTAATAGAGCTTTGTTCCCTTTGATACTTTAACGGAAACAACCATTTTATCGCCTTCCAGCAAGGAACCGATTTCGCATAAGCCTTCGGTAGAGGGGAGGATCTGATCGCGAATAATATCCCTAACTTCCCGCATCGTTTTGTCGGTGTTGGTAACGCCCAACACTTTGCCGTTGTCATCTACGCCAATGTAAATAACCCCATCTCTGGTATTAAGGAAGGCCACCACTTCCTTCGCGAAGTCTTTGTTAAGGGTCCTTTTGAGTTCTGTGGTTTCCGATTCAATAAATTTCATGCTGAGGGCCTCTTTCTAACTAAAATTATTATACAATGAATACGTTCAATTTAATAGACCCATTGGGAAGCTCAAATCGTTTTCAGCTCCTTATTCCCCTGGCAAGGACAAATTACCACTGGAAGCAGCAAGAATCATAACCATTGGTTGCACTATCAAGGTTGGCTTTACCGCCTAATGCTCGGCTATAAACCCATCGATGCCCTCGATGATGGCTTGATCCCCTTCAACCTGAAGGGCTGGATAGGCCTCTAAGACATAATCGAAAACCCCATGGCGATCAAATAAAATGACGACTCCCGGCTCAGATAGGCCTTTATAGTGCCGATAGACCTCCAGCACATAGATCAGGAATTCGGCCGCCGGAGTCATGCCGCCTCCTCGGGGAAGTCGATGAGTCCGCTTTCCCCTTCTCGCCGATAGACGTCATAAAGAGTCAAAGGGCTATAATGCCAGACCCCGGATTCGGGGATCGATAAGTAATGATAGGTCAGCAATTCATAAAAGCCCTTGATCGCCGTCATTAGGTCAACCCCTTCCTTTTCGACGATCAGTTTGATGACTGGCTTAACTAGGCAAACGGCCAACAAGGTGGCGAAACAGTCGCTGCTCATTCTTTCTCCTCCATCGTCTTGAGGAAGCGCAAAGCCTTCAGCCCCTTTTCCGAAGCGAAGACGTATTGGTCGAATAGTTTGTAAGTTTTCAAACGCGAAAGAGCCTCAGGCTTATTGATGATGCCCTGAATATAAAGGGCGACGGTTTCATAAACGTTATCATTCGCCACCGGGCCGATGATCAAATCGCAATCTCCTTTTCTTTTCTCCCCCGCGCGATTGGCGAGGACGAAATCAAGCCAGCTTTCATCAGGATCAAAGAATCGAAGCGTCTTCAATCCGGGATGGACGAATTCATAGACATTAACGGTCGGGATACCCCCACGACGGAAAGCGACTTTCTTGGCGAAGGCTTGGGCTTGCTCAAGGTTGTCGCCAAATAAAAACCCAAGCCGAAGTCGAGGGTCGGGGTATTGTTATCCAGAGTCGGGATCATGATCGTCCGATCACTGCCGCCATATAAACGCATGGTAACCTGCCGATAAGGGATTTTAACATAATTAAGTTCGTTTTCATTAACCGAATCGAAGGCTAGAGAATGCCATTCCATTGCCTGTTTACCCTATTAAGGGTAGAATGCCGACCCGGAGGAAAGAATGGAGAAGAAACGATCGGTCTTCCTGCCCCTTGGCAAGGGCAATGCCTTGAAGCGGATGTCCGCCTTGGCTTTTTTAATCGCCATCTACATCGCCCTATCGTTTTTAAGCATCCGCTTTGGCAATTTCTCTTTCTCCCTCGCTTCCATCCCCCTCATCGTCAGCGCTCTCCTCTTCGGCCCGATCGAGGCGACGATCATCTGCTTGCTCGGCGAATTCGTCATCCAATGCGCCCTCTATGGCCCAGGGCCCACCACCATCATCTGGATGGTCGGGCCGGCGATCCGCCCGTTGTTCCTCGGGTTAGTCGCCTATTTCTTCGGGAAGAGAGAGAAACGACTAGAGGACCGGTTGCCCCTTTTCATCCTCTTCGCCATCCTCGCCGCCTTATTGGTCACCATGGCCAATACCCTCGCCATCTACTTAGACGCCTTGATCATCGGCTATCCCTACGCCTTTGTTTTGGTGGAGACGGTGCTAAGGGGGGTGGCCAGCATCGCCACCGCGATCATCGCGGCCTTCTTATCCAAGCCGGTCATCAAAGCCCTAAGGGGTTTATTGGGGGATCAATAAATGAAAACCAAAGCCAACGTCAATTTCTTCCTCTTCCTCTTCACTGAGCTCGCCATCCTCTTAGGCTTAATCGGCACCGGCATCGCCTATCTTTATTTCGGGGTCAATGACATCGAATTAGCCATCGTCGATGAGCAGAAGTTCTTCGCCGCTTTCATGGCCCTTATCTTCGCCCTCATCGTCTTGCTCTTCCCGACCAATCACTTCCGGAAGCTCCGGCAAGCCCTTTTGGTACAGGATAACCTCCTGGATTTAGCGAAAGGGATGAAGGAGGAGAAGATCGAGGCGGCCTATCAAGACAACCTCCCCTCCTATTGGGGGCTATTCATTCCTTTATGCCGGGCCAATAAGCTGGTCTATTCTGGGTTCTTTTTAGCGGCCCTAACCTTAGCCTTCTTCGCCTGCATCCCCTTGCTTACCAATGAGGATATTTTGCTTTCGGCCTGCCTTTTCGTCTGCGCCGCCCTCTGCCTCGCCATGTTCTTCTTCCTCCTTTTCTCCCAGCCCTATGTCTATAAGCGGCAGACGGTCCTTTATTCCTATGCGAATGACTATCTCCAAGCCGATTTCGCTTCCTTGAAGGAAGGGGCGACGATGGGCCAGAACCTGACCGTCTATATCCCCTATAAGGCCTTGGGGAAGATAAGGAAAGGGAAAGGCTATTTATTGATCAAAGGGCCGGTGCTATTGGGACGGAAGGTCAAGATGCTCGACTTCCTCTTCTTTAGCGAGCAAAACCGACAAGAAATCGAAAGAAGGCATAATCACGATGCGGATCATCAGCTATAACGTCAATGGGATAAGGGCCGCCATGGGCAAGGGGTTCTACGAACCGACCTTCGCCTTGAATCCCGATGTCTTATTCATCCAGGAAACCAAACTAAGCGAGGCTTTACGGCCCCTAGAGATCCCGAACTACCATCTCTATTCGACCAATTCCAAGGTTAGAAAGGGCTACTCCGGCACCGCCGTCTACGTCAAGAACCCGCCTTTAACGGTCCATTATGGATTGGCAAACGGGGAATATGACGACGAAGGGCGGGTCATCACCTTAGAATACGAGGGCTATTATCTAGTCGGGGCCTATGTCCCCAATTCGGGAGAGGGGCTCAAGCGGCTGGATTACCGGATGGAATACGAGGATAAGCTCCGGGCTTATTTAATATCGCTCAACGCCAAAAAGCCCCTTGTCTATACCGGCGACCTCAACGTCGCCCACGAAGAGATCGACATTAAAAATCCAAAAGCCAATGAGCATAATGCTGGCTTCACCATTGAAGAACGGAACAAGATGAGTGAACTCTTATCTAGTGGCTTCGTCGATGCCTTCCGTTACCTTTACCCGAATAAAGTCGCCTATTCCTGGTGGAGCTATCGGTTCCATGCCAAAGAGAAGGATGCCGGTTGGCGGATCGATGCCTTCATCGTCTCCGACTCCTTGAAGGATAATATCCTTTCTTCCTCAATGGAAAAGGACTTCCCCTACTCCGACCACTGCCCGATCATCCTCGATATCGATCTATAGAGGAAACCACGTCCTCGATATCGTTGACCGAAGCGAACTCATAATGACGGCCCCGCTTATCGATTAAGGTCAAGGTGGCCGTTTTTCTTTTCCTACTCACCTGGATATCAGCAATCTCGGCATAGGGAAGAAAGAACCGTTTGGATGGATAAGACCAGAACTTCTTATAGATTGAATCGGCCCGGCCGGATAATCCTTCTTGGGCAATCGTTAACTCCGAAGGGTTAGGAGAGAAGGAAAGGGTCACGAAGCCAACAAAAAGCAAGAAAGCCCCCGCTAGCAAGCCGACGATCATCATTACGGTAGCCCAGTCAAAGGGGACGAAGAAAAAGATTAAGCCCAAGATGAGGAGGACTGCGCCCAAAACCATCATGATGAGGCTGCTATGATCGGGCACAGGAACAATATCGGCTCGGAGTTCGCTTGATGATTCACCCATAACAATCCTTTAATTAGTTTTGGCAATCAAAGACACCAATTCATCATAGACTTCGCCGGCGTTGGTTAAATAGCCGAAGTCGACGACGGTCCCGCCCTTATCGGTGATGGCAACCTGGCCTTTGCCTTGGTTATGAAAGGCATTGTTTTTCTGATAGACGCTTTCGATGTCGACGATGGCCGATAAGGGGACGGTGAAACACTTATTGACGTTGGGTTTGAATAAGCCTTTGGTCTTGATGAGGGCGATCCCGAATACCCGGAGATTCGTAACGTAAATTTCCGTCGGCAGGGGCGCTTTCGCGATGAAATAGATGCCGATAGCCGCCAATACGGCCCCGATAGACAAAGGAATCAATCCATAGAGGTCGCCAACAACGACGATAATGCCAATAACGAAGGTAAGGAGCCCTAAGGTCAGCAAGATCGGACCACCAGCCCGCATTTGGCTAACGGACTTAGCCTCAATCAAAATCTCCTCGTCCGGCAATAGATTCATCTCTTCCATAATGGTTCCTCCGGGGAAATCATAGCAGGCCCCCTCGATTCAGCAATCCCGAAGGCTCTTAAATAACGTAGAAATAAAGCGAGAAATACATTAGTATCGCCCCGATCAAAACGAAGCAATGAAAGACGGTATGGAACCAGAGGTTCTTCTTACCCCCTAAGCCATAAAGGACCGCCCCAATCCAATAGGCGACCCCACCAAACAAAAGGAGCAATAACCCTTCTAAGGGGATGGCTAAGTAAAGGGGATAGAAAGCTAAAACAGCCACCGAACCCAAGACCACATAGAGGGTAATGTTCAAAGCATTGAACTTCTTCAAATTGACCGAATTGAGGACGATCCCGACGATCGAGCCACCCCAGACGACCCCGAAGACTAAATAGCCCCAAGGAAAGGAAGTGCCGGGAACCTCGGCTAGCCCCACTAGGCTATAGGGGACATAAGTACCCATGATCGCGGCGAAAACAAAGTCATGGTCCAAAACCCTCAACACCTTCTTGCCTTTATTCTTAGCTAAGGCATGGTAAAGGCAAGACATTAAGAACATCAAGAACACCCCGATGACGTAGAGTACGCAGGATAAAACGGTGACCCAAGAACCAGTATCGACCGCCTTCTTGATGATGAAGCCCCCAGCAATCAGCATGAACAAAGCCCCAGCCCCATGGGTGATGGAGTTGGAGAGATCCATGGCGAGGGTATATTGGGGGAGATCAAGCGGCTTACGTTCTTTCATAACGAAAAAACTATAACCTACTAGTAATAAAAGTCAAGTTATCTAGTTTTGATTACTAGGTTGCTTAGGTTTCGTCCACAGCACCGCCTCATTGGCTAAAGCCATTAAGGCCAAGATAATCAAGTTATAGGCCGGCAAGATCTTGAAGGTGGTGTTTTGGGCGATTAGGCCGAATAAAGCCGACATGCTAAGCGACGCGATATAGCCGGCGACCATCTCTAATGACATCGCCGAGGAGGAATATTCCCTCCCGAACCTAAACGGGGTCCGATGCAAAATCGAGGGATAGATTGGCCCGCAGCCAAAGCCAGTTAAGGCGATCCCTAGAGGGAGCAAGGCCGGGACATCGGCGAAGAAGACGATGATGCAAGCGGACAAAATGATCCCTTCCCCGATCCGGATGAGGTTATTGTCATCGACTTTTAAGGACAAGAACCCCGACCCGATCCGGCCAGCGGTGATGCCGATGAAGAAGAAAGAGGAATAGATCGAGGCTAAGTCCTCGGAGACCCCGTATTCGAAGACCGCTAAAGAGGCATACCAATTGAAGGAAGTCTGCTCTAAGGCGATATAGCCAAAGATCCCGATCATGGCGAAGATGAGTCCCCGTTGCTTAAACGTTTCCCATAAGCCAACTGAATCCGCCGCTTCCTCCGCCGCCCCTTCGCCCCGGCTGATCTCGATTTTATGCCAAACGGGGATGATCGATAAGGTAAGGAGGAAGATGGTCCCTTGGATGCAGGCTAAAACCAAGGCCCCTTTCCGCCAGCCCCCGTAATTAGTCAAAAAGGCTGACATGATGAAAGGGGAGGTCAAGGCCCCAATCCCCCAGAAGGCGTTGAGCAATTGCATATGGATGGCTTTGTAATGGTTAGCCACGTAATCGGATAAAGTGGCATCGATCGCCCCGGCCCCTAAGCCAAGCGGGATGGCGCATAGGCATAATTGATACAGCTCGCCAGAGAAGGAATAGCCGACGAGTCCGGTGACGGTTAAACAGATTGAAAGGGCGACCGTCCCATAACGGTGGAGATGCTTATTTAGGAACCGGGTCGGCAAGGAGGAGACGATGGTCCCCGCGCTTATGATGATGGTGATCATCCCCTGCATCCCGCGGCCAATATCCAACTCGGCGGAGATTGATGGCCAAGAGGAGCCTAAAAGGGAATCGGGTAAGCCGAGCGAGAGGAAGACGAGGTAGATGACCGCGAGCAGAAACGTTGCCATAGCAACGGCATATCTTAGACTTTCCGCTAGCCAAATCAACGATTAAAAGGCGGTTTTGCTTACATTTAACCGAATAAAGAAAAAACCACCCGGAGGTGGTTTAGGCGGCTAATAAGTCGAACAGGCCACCGGCGATCAGGTTCTTCATCGCCTTGCCGGGGAAATAGGCGGCAAGGGAGAAGACGTCTTGCCGGGTAAGCTGGACTTCGTTGAGGTATTCGGTCACTTCCTTGCGGAGCTTGGCGTTGATCGATTTATGATGGGATAGCCATTCGAGCAAGGCATAGGCTTTGTAGTTCTCGTTGTTGATCTTAAGCCTCGACTTCCGGATGATGATCCGCTTATTGCCGATCATGACTTCCCTCATCCGTCTCCCTTCGCGGTTGGTGTAGACTTCCTCTTCCCTAGTTTCCGGATCGCGGAACATCGAGGGGAGGAGTTTGATTAAGCCATCATAGAGGCCGTATATGTCTTTCCCATCGGTGACGTATTTCCGTTCGATGATGCGGCCGATGTTGAGTTTGGCGGTTTTGTCGCTCGGGAAGAAATGGATTCCGTGTTGGAACCGCTTAAGGTACCCTTCCTCCTCAGCGGCCCGGATGAGTTGGTGGACCCGGACCACGGAGAGTTCAGGGAAGGTGTCGATGATCTCGGAAGTGAAGATCGGCTCGTCATAGCCGAATTTCTTTTTCAGCTTCTCGACAAAGACCATTTTCTTTTCTGCTGCCATGTTTAATTAGCTCCTCAATTGCTGATATTATTTTGCAATTTGAATATGCAAAAGGCAAGCCCTTTCTTCCTCGCCCTATTGTATTTTGAACGTGATAACTTGTTTAAAGAGGGGGCAAGGGATTCCTCGCCCCTTAATTAACCGCCTGGGGTCGAAGGCCTTCTGCCCCATTGCCAGTCCGCTCGGTTTGGATCCTTAATTCCACCCCAACTTAACTCGAAGTTAGTGAAGTATCGTGAAGTAGTTGTGAAGTAAAGAGAAGTGAATAGCGAAGTTGGCGAAGTAAATATTTGATTATTGCTATTTAATCGGTATAATTATTTTAAAGAGGGTTAATTATGCTCATTGAAGATTTGTTACCGAATATAAATCTCGAAGACGGTCAAACCGAATTCAAAGGCCTTATAGAGGAAGGAAAAACGGCTGACGGCATGCCTAAGGAAGATAATTGGCTAAAGACGCTGGTTGGCTTTGCTAATTCCCAAGGCGGGAGTCTCTATGTTGGCGTTGAGGACAAAACCCATAAAGTTTTATCGCTAGACCATGTCGCGGCTGACAAAACCATCCAGATGATCCATCGCCTGATCAAGCAGAAAATAGTTCCGTCTTTGCCTTACGATATCGCAGCTTTGCCAATTAAAAACGAAGGGGAGGCAACCCGATATGTCATTGAGGTCAAGGTGTCCCGAAGCAAAAATCTTCCGGTCGGGTTGAAAACACGCGGCTTGGTCGCTTACTACATAAGGCACTTCGGAGCCACCGAAGCTTGTTCCCAAGAAGAGCTTCGGAGCCTTTTCCTATCGCAATCCGACATCCGTTATGACGAGCAGCCCACCGAATACGTATACAACCCTGATGATTTCGTTAAGTTGGACCGCGAATACTACAAAGAAAACAATTGCCACTTAACCGAAAAAGCCCTGCAATCAATGGGCTTCATGGATAAGGGAAAACATCTGAGCCGGGGAGCGCTGATGTTCAAAGACGATTATCATGACGATTCAAACCTCATCGTCGCCACCAAGTGGCCCGGCCTCGACAAGGGCAGCGATATCGTAACCGCCACCGACACCTTTAACGGAAACATAATCGATGCCGTCGCCTTTTGCCTGGCTTTCGTCCAGTCGCATTCCAATAACGGCTATAAGAAGCTTCCAACCGGCCGAACCAAATACTTTTCTTACCCCCAAAGATCGGTTTTCGAGGGAGTCATGAACGCCATTTGCCACCGCGATTATTGGATTAACGGTTCGCAAATCGAAATCAACGTATTCTTGGATCGATTAGAAATAACCTCGCCCGGAAGCCTCGTCAGCGGCACCCGACTGCAGAAAGAAAAGAATATTGGCAGCATCATCCCGACCAGAAGAAACGATGTCGTATGCAATGTTTGCCGATCCATTAATTACATCGAGAAAAGGGGTTCCGGATTCACGAAAATCATAAACGACTATTCCAATTTCGATCCGAAGTACCAACCGTATATCACTTCCACCAATGCCTTCTTTTCGCTGGTTTTGCCAGATATAACGTACAATGCCTTGACGACACCCGAGGGGGAAACGGAGATTGAAATCTACGTCGACGGCCTCTTGGATGACAAGTTCGGCGAAAAGATATTGGCCCTTTGCTATAACGGTCCAAAATCCGCAGCGGAACTGGCGTCGAGCCTCGGTTTATCCGCCTCGACCTATTTCCGAAAAAACATGTTGGAACCGCTGATTGCCAAAGAATATTTAATCCGCACAAACGGGCGACCGGAAAAATATATCGCAAACAAGAAAAAAGTGTTTCCGAAGCCCCGAATCGAATAAGCTGGCCGTTAGGAGGCGAAGTTCCCCGAAGCGATGAACGATGCGAAACATCCGAAAAGCGATACTCTAAACGATTTCAACGATACTAAGAAAAGGGAAAGGGGTCATCATTTCGAACGTTAAACGCCCCGCCCCAACCCGAAGTTCGTGAAGTATCGTGAAGTGATTGTGAACTATTGAGAAGTGAATAGAGAAGTTGGCGAAGTAGATAATCAAATATTAAGCATTAATCGAAAAGCGTATAAACGAAGTGATTATATTTATTTGTCTAAACGTTAATGCCTTTTAATTTAGTCTTGAATGCCAAAATAGCAGTCCCCCCATCAAAGACATTAAAAAAGCCAACCACAAGGGCTGGCCTAGGATAGCAATAACCTTATTCGGCGAAGTTCGGGGTGAAGTCGATGTCGCTCTCGTCGCAGATATCGAAGTCATAGACCGAGGTGATGGTGGCCATGGTATTAATCCCATTGATCTTGACCATCCCGGTTTGGGAAGCGGTATAGCTTCCCCCGTCGATCACCCCATCGGTAAGGGTGAAGACGAAGTCCCCGTCGGTCGGGAGATCGCCCCGCCCGGTCAATAAGGCGAGGATCTCGAGCTTGTATTGGTAATTGACCTCATTGGTCCCGAAGGTGAGCAGCAACGTCCCGTCGGCTTGGGGATGGGCTAAGGAAGAGGCCAGCATCTTGAACATCGGGGGGCAAAGGTCGGTGAACTTGACCAAGGACTCGTCTTCCTCTAAGACGTAATAGGCCTGCTCCCCATTCTCGTCATAGGTATAGGCATAGCCTTCGTCATCGGCATAGTCCTGGGAGAGGAAGATGGTCCCGTTTTCGTCATATTCCCGTAAATAGGAATAGGAGCCGTCGGCGAAGATCGATTCGATCGAGGTAAGGGTTTCCTGCAAGACGGCGCCGTTCTCTTTCTCGACCTTATAGCTTAGTTGCCCTTTGAAGGCCAAGACATCGGAGCGGAGGGAAGCGAAGGCTTTTTGGGTGTCGATATCGGGGATCGAGACCGAGGGGGTCGATTCGCTCGGCGTCGATTCCGGGGTCGACTCTTCCGAGACGGAAGAGGTGGAGGCTTGCTCACGGCAGGAAGCGGCGAGCAAGACAAGGGGGAGTAACAATAGGTATTTCTTCATAAGTCCTTAGATTCAGTCAACGGGCAAACCATACCATTCCCATTATTTATTGCAACAAGGAGTATAGCTCCTCGGGGGATAATTCGGTCGGAACCGATATATTGGCGGCCATATACGCTTCTTCTTTGGCCATGGTGATGGGAAGACATCCCAATTGATGGACGAAAGAGAGGCAGATATGGGCCGGGCTCACCCCATGGGTGGCAGCGATTTCCTTTAATTCCGGATCGCTTAATAAGCCGCCGGAGCCTAGGGGGCTATAGGCCTCAACCAAGATCCCTTTGCCTTTGCAATACTCCAATAAATCCTGATCGACATGATGGGGATGGAGTTTGATCTGATTGACCGCGATCTTGACTGAGCTATGGGATAGGAGATCCTTTAGATCATCGATACCGAAGTTCGAGACCCCAAGGTATTTTGCCTTCCCTTCCTTATAAGCCTCTTCCATCGCCTTATAGACTTCGTGGTTGGACTCATAATATGGAGAGTGATCCCGATCCAACTTATCCAAGGGGGTTGGGCTATGAAGGAGCAAGAGATCGAGATAATCGATTTGGAGGTCCTTTAGGCTTTGCTCGATCGCTGCCTTGGCTTCTTCATAAGACCGTATATCCGGATGGACCTTACTCGAGAGGAATAAATGATTACGGGGAAGGTTGTATTCCTTTATGACCCGGCCGAGGGAAGATTCGTTGCCATAGTACTCAGCGCAGTCGAAAAGGCGGTAACCAGTGCGATAGGCAAGCGGGATGACGGCTTCGATATCGTCTTTAGTCAGGGTGTAGGTCCCGAAGCCGATATAAGGGATCTTCATGCCGGATGGACAATGGATGTAACGCATAACCGTAAGAAGGTTACTCCTTCTTTGGTAAGATAGGAACAGTTATGGATTATTACCCTTATACCGACGAAGAACTAATGGGGCTAAAAGCCAAAGACCCCATCTTAGCCAAGGCGATCGATGATATCCCCCATATCTACAAAGAGGTCTGGCCCGACCCGTTTAGCTCGCTTAGCCGCCAGATCATCGGCCAGCAGATATCGAATAAGGCTTTGATGGGGATCCTCCAACGGGTCCGGCCCTACCTCCAGCCCGAATCGATACTAAGAATGGATATCCAGGAGCTCCGGGAATTGGGGATATCGGAACGGAAGGCTTTGACCTTAAAGGCGATCGCGAAATTAGCCCAGGAAGGGAAACTCGACAAAGACCGTTTGTCCTCTTTAAGCGATGAGGAGATCATCGATGAACTGACCGCGATTAAGGGGATCGGGCGATGGACCGCTGAGATGTTCCTCCTGTTTTGCTTAGAAAGGAAAAGCATCCTAAGCTATGGGGATTATGGGATAAGAAAGGGAATTATGATCGTCTATGGGTATAAGAGTTTATCCCCTATCCGATTTACGAGGATAAGAAACCGGTTATCCCCCTACTTATCCTTAGCCTCTTTATACTTCTGGGAGATCGCGGGCACTTATAAATAGGCGGGCTTCCCGGAAGATATAGCCGGCTTTCGGTTGTTTCCTTATCCCATCGAATATCAAAGGTTTCTGGTTTTGGATTTCCTTGATATTGGGGTTATGGAAGGAGAACTGGAAGCAGCCTTCGAACTCGACGTATAAGACGAGGCCGGTCTCGTCCTTACTAAGGCAGAAGGCGATGTCGAAGCCATTGCCATCCAATAAGGGGACGACTTGCTTGAATACCGACTTAAAGTAGTAGCCGATGCTTTTATCTCGCTTAACCGCGGCATTGAGGTAATTGAACGCGGCGAACAATAAGAAGCAATGGGCCTCACCCTCGATGTTCTTGTTCTTAATAACCTGCTTAGCCCAATAGACCAGAGTCAGATCGTTCTCCGTCTCATCTTCTTGTTCCAATAAAGAGGAGGTTAGGCCTTTCAATAGCTTAGGATTAAGTTGCTTCATAGACTGCCCTCATGAGTAAGCAAGTAACGCTTATTGTCTATTCCGGCGGCATAGCCACCGAGCCCGTTCTTGCCTATGACCCGGTGGCAGGGGATCATGATCAATAAGGGATTATGATGTAAGGCGTTACCGATAGCTCGATAACCTTTCGATCCAATCAACTTCCCTAATTCGGAATAGGTGATGGTTGACCCATAGGGAACGGTGAGCAAAGCCTCATATACCTTTCGTTGAAAAGAGGTGATCGGCAAATGCTCCGGGATCGATATCGGATAGGGCTTGCCTCTAAAATAAGCGTCCAACCAATCGATGGCCGATTCGATAGCCGAGTCCTTCTGCACCGCCTCGGCTTCCAGCCAATCGGGATGGAATGATAAGGGGCCGAGGAAGGTTAGTTCCCCATCTAAGGAAGCTAAGAGCAAGCGGCCAATTGGGCTGTCATAAGGATAGACGTTCATGGAGTAAAGTTTAGCATGGATGGGAAAGGATTAAAGGACGGGGAAAGTTTGCGAGGAAGATGTTTTTAATTCGCGTTAAAGATTATTTAGGTTTAACGCCTTTAATTTATTGCTTATATATTTTCCTATTTATTCAGTTACTATCAATAAAATGGCTTTTATAGCGTTAATTAAAGGCAGAGACCGGTCTCAATGAGACAATTTGGAGTCGAAATGCCGAGAGTTTGGCATCAAAGCAAAGGTTTTTGTAAAATCGTCCAGTTGTCTTGGCTCATAATCGCCTAATTTTTCTAGTTACATACTTGCTGATATATTTTTGTGCACACGGATTGATTGAAGACAGATTCAGCGCGGATATCAGCAGAAGGCTATATTGCAGGAACCGGCCCATTGCTTGTCCGCTTCATCCTAGCCTCATTGACTTTAGCTAGATTTATTCGTATATTTTTGCTCAAGGAGCTAACCGATGTTCATATCCTTGGCCGTCGAGAATTTAGATTGTTTCCGTAACCCTGCTTCCCTCAGTTTTCGAAATCTAAATAAGACCGAGAACGGCCTATCGAAGACGGTTGGATTAATTGGAAAACCAGGTTCGGGGAAGTCAAGCTTTATCCGCCAATGGATGAATCTCAAGATCCTGCTTATCAGCAATATCTTCGCCTTCGATAAGAGCCTATTCTCTCCGTATCGTTATGATGAAGAAACGAAAAACGAACCCTGCCGGTTTGAGGTTGAGTTTGTTAGGATTGACATTCGCTATGTATACCGGATCGCCATCTATGAAGGAACGATAATCGAAGAGGAATTGCTTTGCGATAGCCTTGGCAAACTCTCCCCTCTATATTCTATCCATAACGGGCGGATGATGGTCGATCAAAGCCGGATCCCCAACGAGGACATCGATTACCTTATGGACCATTATGACCTCAATTATCCCCTCCTCTCCTTAATGGAATCCCGTTCGGTTCCCTATATCGATCAGGCCTACTATCAATTAGCCTACGATCTGGACTTCGAGAATTGCTTAAGCCACTTGGATGAGGAAGCGATGGCCAAGGCATTAGCAAAACCGAAATACCATTGCTTCCTCATCCAATGCCTCCACTCCCTAGGCTATTCGATCAAAGCCCTAATCGATGATCAAGGGATTAAGGTCATCAGGATAATCAATGGCAAGGAGCACCGAATGCCCCTAAGTCAAGAAGGATCCCACCTAAGGCGGTTCCTATCGATATCCGGCAGTCTCTATAACTCCCTGAGTAGAGGGAGGTTATTGTTCCTAGATAACCTCGAGACCATGAGCCAAGACGAGGCTAAATTCATCTTATCCTTGTTTGAGTCTAATCAATACAACAACGACGCCCAATTGCTTTATGCCGGGCTCAATCCAATCGAAGGGATGAACTCGGTCCGCCTAATCGCGAAAGTGGACGATATAGCCTATATCGACTGATCACTTAACCAGCCCAATGGTTATGGCGAAGGCGCCCCACTTATCGATTAGGTCCTGACTGTAATAACGAAGCATATCCTTTGGGTCAGCGGTTTCCCCTGGCTTATAACCGATAACGGTTTTATCGGGATAAGCATCGTAAAGCTCATCGAAGTCCTTATATCGCTTAAGCCCTTGGATAATAACTTCGAGGGTCTCGCCATTGTCCCGATTGGTGAAAACGATATGATCGCCGATTCTAAGCAATCTCCTCTTAACGTCGTAAAGCCGCATCTCCACCTTCTTACAGCCATCCTTAATGGCTTGGAATGGTTCGTTATATAAGGTGTATTGATAAGTCATAGCCATAGCCGCTGGTATTGGCCTCCCCCTAAGAAGGATATAAGCCCTTTGTTAAGAAGATACTGCAATACCTGTCTAATCTTATCCTTGATATGGTGGTTATCGGGATGGAGGGCAGATAGCACCGCTTCCCCTCCATAGGCCTCTTCAAGGGAGAACCGATGGTTAAGTCCATTGAGGAAGCGGAAGACATCCTGTTCCCAACCGCTTAAGCTGGAGAGGATATCGCCATAGCCTAAAGGCAGGTTCTCCGTCTCCCCATCATTAACTAAGGGCCTGACCCGGTCAAGATTATCGGCGAAATAATCCAAGTCGGAACTAGAGAGGACCGATGACCGACCCAGCAGATAATCGAACTGCCCCTTAAGGGTCCGGATGGTCGCCTCATCATCGAATAGCAAGGATATCTCATCGTTATGGGAAAGCCCGCTGGGAGTGAGGTTAGCCGAACCTAGAATAGCTTTCTTGTCATCGAAGACATAGACCTTAGCATGTAACAAAGGATCGGAGGCCACCCCGATATGATGATCAACCAATTTCCTTATAGCCGATAAGTCACTGGCTTCGGAGGCAAAGGTATCGAGCCGGCATCTAGATAAAACCTGGATATCGACTGAAGGTTTAACCGTCTTGATTATCCGATTGGCCACTGGTTCTTTGACAAAGGGAGAGCATAGGAAAACCGAGGAGGTGCATTGACCTAATAAAGAGAAGAAGGCCTCGGAGGTAGGAGTTGACAGGACGGATATCATCTACCCAGTTATTGTACCTTCCTAAACCAAGGGATGGATATCGTTTTGTTGCGTGCCGTCAGAAAGCTGCTAAGCTTAGTTTATGAACAGCCAACGGGCTAAAACCTACAAGCATTATCTAGAAAACTGCGTCACCCCCAAGACCAAACCAGGCGACCATCTTTCGCAGTCCTCCGTCCGTTCCTACCTAAACGCGATGGACAGCATCACCGATGGCTTAATCCATGACGGATATATCTTCCGCGGGCAAACCATTTACGATATCGATGAACCGGTTTTAGTCAGCGAAATATACCAATCGATTATGAATCATAAGTCCTGCCTGTCGGATCTTAATTTCCGAGGCAATCGGACGATCTCGTCGGCCGTCAAGCATTATCTTGATATGTTGCTGAACAGGGTGAGCGTCGATGAGATCATCGAAATGAAGCAAACGAGAAACGACGAGATACTCAATGACGCCTATGACGAACTAATCAATAAGCTTGGCGAGGTTATCCATCAAGTGGATACGGCCTCGGGCGAACGAAAACTAACCTTGGTTAGGAAAAGGCTCACCATCGTTAAAAACATCGCCTTTAGACGAGCCGGCGGCAAATGCGATCACTATGGCAAACCAACCTTCCTAACTGAATCAGGCCATCTATATTTCGAATGTCATCATGTCGACCCCCTATCCGATGGTGGGGACGACGATATCTTCCATGTCGTTTCTCTTTGCCCTAACTGCCATAGAATGGTGCATTACGGGGCAAAGATACTTAGAAGAGACGCGAACAAACAACTGATTAGTCAAATCGAAACCTACCTGAAAGACAGCGCGATTCTCAATAGCGATTTACAAGAACTAGTGAAATTCCAAAATCTGAAGCAGAAAGCAGCGTCGCAATACTACTTATTCTAAAGCAGTATTAGAGCTCAAATATTAAGAAGCCAGCTGATTGTCAAAGGCCAATTATCCTTGTTCAATTGCTTCATTGCCTCGAACTCATTTGCCGACATAAATAACGAATCAATTCAGTTCGCGTTGTTTGCTATTTTGACTACGGGCTTTACTCCAAGGATTTGCTTGCGGTCTTGTCAAAAAGATCTACCTGTGATTGAAGATACGGCAAAAGAGCTTGACAAATCACCTAGCCAATCTTCAGGAAAAGTTAAGCGTTATAGGACATAAGCATTCTCCTCGGCCTAATCCCGTTATACAATTCATCTATGCCCGCTCACCCCACTTACGGCCCCATCATCATCCCTTCCCCCGGTCATTTCTATATGAATGACATCATGCATTGCCTTAACTCCAATGCCCGGAAGGTGACCTCGTATAAGTATGTGTTCTTTAAATGCATCCTCGATAACCTGTTCAATGCCTATGACTATGAGGAGATGATCGCTTTACCCTATGAATATCTAGCGGAATCGTTCTCCCGGATCTATTGGAACCTCTCGGCCAAATACGATATCCCCCAGATCGTGAATGGAAGAAACAACACCATGGTGGTCGAGGCCGATAAACTGACCGTCGATCCCTTGCTCAAAGGCGTCGACTTCGATGTCTTGGATAACAACATAAGAAACAAATACCTCCAAGCCACCAAGAATCAGATAACCAAAGACGTCATATATGCCCTCTATGATGACTTCAATAACACCATCTATGGCTATGACAATAACAAAAGGGTCATCTTCTTCACTCCTGAGTCCTATAAGTTCCTTTGCGACTATAAGGACGCCTTGGAGAAAATAAACTTCTATGCCTGGATCAGATGGACCGAAAACATATTGGATATAAGGCACGAGAAGATCGCTAACCTCTCTTCCAAGCTAGACGAAGAACCCGAACGGATCGCCCTCAATAAGTTTAGGGATGAGTTGCTTAGCAAAGGTGAGCCCAGGGTCTGCTTCTACTGTGGCAAACCCCTATCGCGAATCGAGGTCGATCACTTCGTTCCCTGGTCCTTCGTCAAGGACAATCAGGACTGGAACTTCGTCTTGGCTTGCCATGATTGCAACGCCCATAAGAAAGACAAGTTAGCCCCCAAACCCTTCTTGGGCAAGATCGTGCTGCGGAACCGCAGGCTATTCGTGCCCAATCATGAGCATAACCTCGTCTTATCCTATGACTCAGCCCTAAGAAATGGCTTCACATTATGGACAAGATAACCGATTACTACACTAACCATAGTTCGGAATACATCGCCAAGACCAAAGACAGCGACATGACCGCAATCTACCTTTTCGCAGAGCCCTACATGCAGAAAGCCAAGAAGGTATTGGACCTCGGCTTTGGATCCGGACGGGATTCCCTCTATTTCCTAAGCCTTGGCTATGACGTCTATTCCCTCGATAGCTGCCCCGAATTCATCAGGCACGGCCAAACTATCGGATTGCCCCACCTAATCCAGCAGGATATCAAGCAATTGGACTATACCGAAGAATTCGACTTCATCTTCGCCTCGGCCTCCTTGCTCCATATCCCTTCCATCAAACTAACCAATGTCTTATCCAAGTGCCGGATGGCCTTGACCAAGAAAGGGTTCTTATACGCCTCCTTCAAATATGGCGTATACGAAGGAACCCGGGATGGCCGTTACTACACCGATATGACCGAAAAGACCATCGAACCCTTTCTTGCTCAAGCCCATCTCAAGCTAGTCGATGCCATGATCACCGATGATGTCCAGAATAGAAACAATCAGTGGCTGAATATCATTGCTAAGTCAATCAAATAGAATCGTGCTACCTAGGCAAAACCGGATTAACGTGTATCATTGAGCAATGGACCTTTCAGCGAATCTGAAACGCAAAATCGACCTTGCATTCGAACGGTATAAAAATGGCGATTTGCCAGGCGACATAATCTTCACTGCTGAAGAAACGGAAGAATTGCGCCTGAATTTTAGCAATCTTTGCTCAAGCTCCACCAGCTGGAACATCCAACAACAAAAAGAGGCAGCCATATACATAATCCAATTTTGCAAGCAATTCGATGGCGATTGGGGTAACAAATTTTGGCAACTAATCAAAACCAAAACCAATAAAGAAGTCAGCAATGAGCGACGACGAACATTAGGTTATCTGCCAAAACTTTACAACGGGGTAGTCTTCGCTTCCGAAACGAAACGGAATTACGCCTCGGTATTTCAATTTTTATCCTATGCCCCGAAAACATCGATCGAAGCTTTCATAGAATTGGCTTGGCATTTATATTGCGACGCAAACACGTTCGGGTTCCTTTTTGCTGGCACCGAAGGAGACAAAAAGCTTTGCGAATCAATCATCGACTCCCTTTCATCCGTATTGTCAGGAGATTTAGACGACGACCTGTCACCATACGAGTTTGACTCCACAAAATACGCGATTCGTAGCGGCTTGCGGCACGCGTTTAAAGAAGATAAACGGCGCGCCGCCAATCTACTTTTCCGAATATTAGGAAATATCGATCGCATTTATTACAACAAAGTCGATGATGGATCAGAAAGTTATTTAAAAGAGCTCTGTAACGCAACCATCAAGAAACTAGTTATCCGATCGCAAACCAATGCTTATCACATTGAACGCCCGAAAGAAACAGTCGACTCTATCCAAAACATCCGGCCAAAATACGTCCTCGATACTAATGGCACACTCTGTATTTATATCCCGCGAATTCGGCTTTACGCCTCCGATTGTCAAGCATATCAAAAGGCAAAAGTCCGTCTTTGGGTAGACGATCGCAACGGTTTCGAGCCAATCAAAATAAGTTTTAAAGAATTCGATTGCGAAAACGAGGGATTCCGTCATGCCTTAAAAGAGATATACATTCCGATTGAAAGTTACCTGCGGCACTGCAACCACCGAATCGGTTTCCAACTAACACTTTCTTTTGATGACCGTCCTCCTTTCCTCGACACGAAGGAAAGACTTTATCGTGATTATTTAATATTTCGGAACGATACTGAAATTCTTGACAGCTTCATCCGACCCAGCCACATCAGAATTTACTGCCCCGCCAAGTTCAATCCTGAAACCAACTACCATCAAATAGGCCAACAACACATAAGCAGAAGAGAAGAGACATTCTTCGAAACCGATTTCCGAAACGGCGAACGCATTTCATATAACGGCCACCGCGTAATTGCCGGCGAAATGTCTAGTGATATTCACTTCCAATATATCGATGAAGACAAAGAAGATCTTGCGGCTTTGGAATATATTGGAAATGATGGCAATACATATTCGGTCACGCGTCATCTTGGTGATTTAATCATCAGAACCGACGAGTTAATCAGTCAACAAGCTTGCGTGCTGAACATATCGAGTGACCACGCCAATCTCTTTAGCCGGCCGTTAGCATGCTTCCCTATAACCGGCAGCACCATCCTCGTAAAACTCAGTGAGCTCATTTCGGAAATCCCAAATGCCGACAAAGAATTCATGGCTTTGACCATCAGCATCTTCGACCATCAAAACAACAAGACCCGATTCATTCAAAGATTCGCCTGTTGCGACGATGCCGAGATTATAGAAAATCCGCGAATTTACCTAGTCAATGGACTCGCTCGATTCGAAGTTCGAATCAATCACGCAATCTATTCAGACGTAATTTCGACAAACCAAATCGAAGAAACTTTCGATATTTGGGAACGTCAATTTCGCCTTAGACTTAACTATTTCCGATGGGGCATCAATGAGCGGGAATGCAAATGCCAACCGGAAAACGATCCGATTTTCGACGAGAAATTCCAAAGCAACGACGTTCTCCATATAGATACCCCGCTTTCCATTAAATGCGTGAAGGTTGGGGACGTCGAGGTCGAAAAATCCAATAGAAACGATAATGATTACTTGATTGGTAAATATGTTTTATCGAAACAAACAAAAGGGGCTTTGCTTAAAAATGATAGGCTGCCAGTCGTCGCTTTCGAAAATGACGGAACACAATATCGCCTCTTCGATTTAACCGACAAGCCATACCTGAGAAGCGCCGACCCCGAAGCTCTCTACGATTATAATGAACAAGAGGACCTTCTTTCAGTAAACCTTATTGGCAACTATCAAGGTCCCAATTACTCGGATTTCTGGTTAGAAGTCGAAGAAATCCTTGGGCGTGACGAAATAACGGATGCCAAGCGATACGATATTAAACCTGAAAACGCCGCCATTCACCTGACAATCGGTATCTACAACCTCAAATTGGTATGCAAGAAGCCCGATGGGCAGCAAACCGTCTTAGCCGAAAGCGAAAATTTAAAATTCGGCAACCCCGACCGAAAGGCCGTTGAAAACTATGGCGGTCGAATCGAACTGGAGAAGATCTGCAAGAAAAAAGTTAAAGGGCAGGTCTTGACCGACATTAAATTCGATTCCGAAAGTGATGAAATCCTCTATTTCAGCTGCAAAATCCATGCTAACCCCGGAATTAAAAAAGCTATCGACGGATTTTTCGCTTTCTACGACAACAAAATACGAGCCATCTACAACGATCAATTCGATCCTCTCTCCTTCGACAGCAAAAATCTAACCCTTATCGCAAGCTCCAATGGCGATGAGCTGAAATCCATTTATATGAAGAGGCAAGCGAATGTTTAACCCAATCAAAGCCGCCGACAAAATAAAGCGCGATTATATTCGCTACTTGAAAACATCTTTTCACACCAAAGACAAAGGTGTTAACGATCAATTCGCTTCTATATTAGAAGAGAAGATCACCAGGGGTCCTTACGTCGAAATTAGCGATTCGTTCCTCCTAGGAAAATCGCTTAGCCAACTAATTGAGGAAGGGATTGCCTCGCCGTTATTCGCGGATTTAGAAAAAGGGAAACCAACAAATTATCGACGGGTATTGCCTATCCATCGCAGTTTGTTTAAACACCAAGAAAACGCATTAGTCAAAGCCAGCGAAGGTCGAAGCCTGGTCATAACCACCGGCACCGGCTCAGGGAAAACGGAATCCTTCTTTCTTCCGCTGCTAAACGAATTGTTGCGCGAAAAAGCCAAGGGCGAATTGAAAGACGGCGTTCACGCTTTGCTCATATACCCGATGAACGCCCTTGCCAATGATCAAATCAAACGCATCCGGGAAATCCTAATGTATTACCCGGATATCAGTTTTGGCGTCTACACCGGAGATACCGAGGAAAAAGAATCAAAAGGAAGAGACTTGTATAAGCAGCAGCATAGCGACAGCGAATATGAAGAACTACGGCGGCCACTGCCAAACGAGATGGTCTCGCGCGAACAGATTAAGAGAAAACCGCCTCACTTGCTGATCACGAACTATGTCATGTTGGAATATCTATTGCTCCGGCCGGCGGACAATTGGATTTTTCAAACCTCGGATTTGAAATTCGTCATCCTTGACGAAGCCCATGTTTACCGAGGAGCAGCTGGCATGGAGTCGGCGGCTTTGTATAAAAAGCTATTGGGCCGAACCGCCTCCCACCCTCAATTCATTTTAACTTCCGCGACCTTGGGAAAACGCTGCGAATCAGAATCCGACATTGCTGCCTTCGCTTCGTCGCTGACCTCTACGCCGTTTCAATCAGATGACATTATCTATGGAGAAAGGCGAAACACAAAAACAGAAAAATCCGTGTGCGTCCCAGAGGAAATTTGGTCAGAATTGGTCGATGCCAAACACGAGGACTACGAACGCATTTTCGTTAAGCACGGACAAAAATATGATCACGCTATTACCCCCGAAGAAAATCTTTACCAATTATGTGCAGTCAGCAACCTATATCACCGGCTGCGATCAGTTTATCGACACCCTATCGAAATAAGCCGCTTAGTCAAAGAATTGAGCGAAACAGAACAGAGAGTATTCGACTTTCTTCAAGTATGCTCTTTAACCACCGACGGAGGTTTTCCTCTCATCGATGTCCGCTATCACTTTTTCGTGCGAGCTTTAGAAGGTGCGTATTTATCTTTGGGGAAACATCATAAGCTTTATCTCGACAAAAAGAGTCAAGATGAAAACGGAGATTCCGTCTTTGAAATCGGTCGTTGCACCCGTTGTGGCGATTTAGCGATCATGGGTCGAATCAAGTCCGATGGGGAAGGAAGAAAGACATTGGATTTCCCAATAGAATCGGCATACCGACAGCCAAGCAATGAATCAACCTTCAGTTATTATCGGATAGTCGATGGCGAAGACGAAACGGAGAGCGATCCTGACGACTCAATTGAATCGGTCGATTTGACTGGCGATTTCGAAATAGAGGACGAGCAAAAAGAAGCGTTGCCGCCGAAAAACCAAAAGACATATTGGCTATGCCCACATTGTCGCGCCATCAGCGAAGTCAATGATGGAAAGCCTCGATGCGGACACCCCGAAACGGACATGGTTAAAATCGAAAACTCGAAGAACTCTAATTGCCCCCATTGCTCCAAAGGAAAATATGCTGGCTTTTACGTCGGCCTCGACGGCGCAACCTCAGTCCTCGGCCAAGCGCTTTTTGAATCTTTGCCGTCAAAAACAGTTTTAAGAGATATTCGGGTTAAAGACGGTGGAACCAAAAAGCGGCTCGTTGAGATTGGGAAACAGTTTATTTGCTTCTCCGACTCAAGAAGCGCCGCCGCTTACTTTGCCTGCTACGAAGATCAAACCTACACCACCATCATCGCTCGGCGACAACTAACAAAATATCTAGAATCCGCTAGAGACGATTTAATAAAACACCCAATTGATTATGCATCATTGGATTATCATGCCGAACAATTAGCAGCATTTTTCATCGATAAAAGGAGCTTCGTCGAAACTATCGGCGAGGATTACACCAACGCCGATGACGAAGCCATCACCATGAATATGGCGTGGATGATCCTTCTAGACCAACTAGTAGGCTCCGACCGTAAGAACTTCCTCCAGCCAATGGGAATCTTCAAATATGTATACTTAGGCATAGACGGCAAGATGATGCAGGACATAAGAAAGAAGTTCGGCATCTCTATCTCGGATGAAAGGCTTTATAACTTACTGTCCGAACTAGCTTTTTCTTTCCCCAGTTCTGGGGCGGTCCAATGGGAAGACAAAAAACTTGATCCCGTTACTTCTGATTATGTGTTCCGTTCTGGAGTTCAGGCCACGATGGTCAAACAGAAAGCGCTGAAAAATTCGATAAACGTCAAAAGTTTCTTGGCTCAAAACCGAGAAGGAAAAAGCGACGAATTCTATCCCAACAAAAGAGCGCGTTTGGTTATGAACGCGCTTTCGATCAATGCAAACGCCGCGAACGATTTCCTAGGTTACGTCTTTGACCAATATTTCACCAATCAGCAAAGGCCGTATCATGCAGTCCCAGCACGCAAATCAGAGGGGTTTGTCATGCCAACCAGCGCATTCGCCATCGCCGTAAAAGGAATGAAGGAGGCAAAATGGTACCAATGCGACATCTGCGGCAAGATATCGCTCTTTGATTCAGATGGCCGGTGCAACGTCAAAAACTGCCCGGGTCACCTCCGCCCAATAGAATCCCCGGAAAACTCTTTTAAAGACAATTACTATTACCAAATTTATCATGGAGATTATCCGCGTAAGTTAATCATAAAGGAACATACCGCCCAACTTAGCCGAAAAACCGGAAGCAACTACCAAAACGCCTTCACCAGCGGGGCAATAAATGCCCTATCCTGTTCCACCACCTTCGAAATGGGCGTTGACTTAGGCTCGTTGCAAACCGTGTTCCTCAGAGATATTCCCCCGACACCGGCAAACTATATTCAAAGGGCCGGACGAGCTGGGCGTTCAAAGGATTCGGCGGCTTTTGCACTCACCTACGCCAAACTTTCATCTCACGACTTCCATTACTTCGAAAATCCGCTAGATATGATCGAAGGCCGAATACAGCCGCCAATTGTCAAAACCGATAATGAAAAAATACTTTACCGTCATGTAAACTCGGTTGTCATAGGCTATTTTCTTAGAGAAAAATGTTATGACGAAAAAATCACTCTCTTGGATTTTTTTGTTCAGAACAACGGAAAAATGTACGAGGAGTTTTGCGACCTTATTCGTCAAAAATATAATTCCCTAGTAAATTTGCTGGCAAGGTCTTTCAACGCCGAGGCCATACAACGATTCCACATATCCGATTATGACACCTCATTTAAATCTGGTTGGACTGAGGCGTTGCTTGGCGATAGCGGAACCCTGACCGGAGCCAGAGACGAATTCTTGGCTAACGAGCAAAGCCTAAAAAGCCTTTACCAAGAAAAGGCCAGTGCGGCTTTGGAAATGGATATGGCTGATATCGAAAGCATGAAGAAAATCCATTCGAAATATCAAGCCTATGTTCACAAGAAATTCATAGATTTTCTGGTAGATAAAAACATTCTGCCAAAATATGGGTTCCCAATCGACACAGTGGAATTGGAAACCGATGACCCAGACATTACGCTCAGTCGCGATTTATCACGGGCAATAGGAGATTACGCCCCTGGCGCCACTGTAATAGCCAACGGAAAGCAATATCGGTCTCGCTATATAAAACCAATATATCGCCATGGCGAAGCCGCTCTATCTGATGGATATTTGGTATTCTGTCATGAATGTCACAGTCCGAACTTCTTCTTGACCAAAGAGGAAATTCGCACTTGCCGTTATTGTGGACATGCCCTCGATCCAATCAATGCTTTTGATTCTATCCAGCCAACCAATGGCATGAAAGCAGAACCTGCAGGCCCCCATTTGAAAAACGCCAGAATCAATTTGACTAAACCGCAAAGGTCATATACTTCTGATTATTACTATTGCGGCAAGCACGGTGAAGATTCGGTTAAACAATTTTCAATCGGCGACGAGGAAATTACTATCATAACGACCGAAAACGACAAAATCATGGTGACGACAAACGAAAACGATCCTTTCTATGTCTGCCCAAGTTGCGGATACGCCTTGAGTAAAAATGATCAGGTAAAAGAAAAGAAAGTTAAAAATGCGATTCTCACCGGCGCGCCAACAGTTGTGAAATCGCATTGCGATGCGAATGGCAAGAATTGTCAATGCACGATTTTAGAACGAAGGATACTTACTCACTCCTTTAACACCGACATTATTCAGTTAGCCTTCAATAACCGATATCTAACCGGAGATGATGCGGAGTCGAAAAAATATTCTGTTCTTTACGCTTTGCTAGCCGCATCGGCTAAAGCATTAGACATCGAAGAAAGCGATATTGCCGGTTGCTGCTTACCGGCCACCGAATATGGGTCCAATGTTCGCTTCGTCTTTTTCGATACCGCGGCCGGCGGAGCCGGAAACGTTAAACGAATAGCCGATAAGCTACCCGAAATAATCGAACTTGCCTGTGCAAAAATGGAAAAATGCCATTGCGATTCCGCTTGCTATTCGTGCTTGAAAAACTACGCAAATCAACTCCATCACGAACAATTAAACCGCAAACTCGCGCTAGATTTCCTTTCACCATATCGTGGAAAGGCACTAAAGCCACTCGATGGCGAAATAATCAATACAGCCGTGCCAATCACCTTCCAATCCGATATTTTGGAAATGCCCTTGCGCCAAGCTTTGATATTAGTAAGCGGGAAAATGGCCGGCAATATTTGCTCTATGCTTTTAAAGGCCAATATTCCCGATCCCGACTTCATCGATGCCGACATTCCCGAACTGCATTCACGGGCTTTACTTGTTTGGGCCAGCAAAAAGGTCCTTCTATTTGCCAATGGGCAGCAAGACAAAGCTAAGGACGCTGAACGACAAACCGACTATAAAATCGCCTGTGCCGACGATTCTTTTGACCTCAATCTATTTTTGTCATACTTCGTATAAATTTCTCGGCTTCTTTTTGGGCAATAGCATTCAATCGGACAATTAGAACATGAGCGCATTTTCTGGTTTTACATCTTTCCCTTCAAATCGCTTTCAAAATCCTACGTGCCCCACTCCCTATAGATTGCTCCTCCCCATAGTGATAGCCTTCTCCTGGATCATATGGACCCGACGACCTTGAAACGCGCCTATGCCCGCCTCTTGTCCCTTGGCTATCCCAAGGAGCCTTTATCCAAGGTCAAGTTCCATTCCTTGGCCTATGCTCGGCTAGCCGAACTCCCCTCTTTTCTACTATATAGACAGGCCAAATTTGGCTTGCCGCTGCCTTCTTCAATAAGATAGAGGTGGCATACGGCCTTTGGCCTGACCCATGGTCGCAGGCATGCCGCCATGGGGGGAGCAAGCACGCCTGCCCTTTTGAGCCTATAGCTCGGACAAGAAAACGTGCTGCCCCCGCGGATCGAGCACGCTTAATCCAAATGCGAGGCCGCCTAGGCCATCGCGCGTATGACTCGGAAAAAAATGCTTTCGCGGAGACTCCGCTCCCAGCCGGGAATGCCGGGAAGGAGGCATCGAGAATGATGCAAGCAGACCGCCCCTTGATCGCCGTAGACGTATCCAAGGGGAAAAGCCACGTCCAGGGCTTCCTGTCCTTCGGGAAGCCGATCGGGCGGCCTTTCGTCGCCCGCCACGACAAGGAGGGGATGGGCAAGATAGCAGCCTTGGCCGACCGTCTCCTCCGCGAGTCCGGTGCCAAGCCGGCCGTCGCCTTCGAGTCCACCGGGGCCTACTCCGGGCCGATAAGGAGGGCCGCCTCCGAAGCCGGCCTCGCCGCCTACGAGGTTTCCCCGCTTGAGTCGGCGAAGGTGAGGAAGAGCAAGGTCAGGCCGACGAAGACCGACAACCTCGACTGCTCAACCATAGCCGAGGTCGCCTACACCCGGGACGTCCGCGAGCCGGCCGCCTGGGCGGAGCAGAGGAGGCGGCTGGCGTCGCTCTCGAGGCTCCGCGACGAGGCGATGGCCGAGGCGGTCGCCAAGAAGAACCGCTACCTGGCCAGGCTGGAGTTCGTCTGGCCGGGTTTCGCCGACGCCGTCGACCCTTTCTCCCCATGCGCGCTGGCCGCGGTCGGGCTGCTCGGCCACCCCGACGCCGCCCTGGCGATGGGCGCCCGGAAACTGGAGGCGAGGCTCCGCAAGGCGATGCGCGGGAAGGGGCCGGCCCGCTTCGCGCCGTCGGCCGAGGAGATCGTCTCCTACGCCGAGGGGGCCTATAGCTCGGTCGAGGTGGGCGCCCCGGAGGCCGACGCCCTCGCGATCGCCGCCAAGTCGATGTCGGCGGCGCTCGACCGCGTGTCTGAGCTCGACGGGATGATGGCCGAGGCGTCAGATGGCTCCACCGACGTCGAGCTGCTGAAGACGATCGACGGGGTCGGCGGCAAGCTCGCCGCCTCGATATCCGCGGAGATCGGCGACGCCTCGCGCTTCGCCAACGCCAGGAAGGCCGTCGCCTTCGCCGGCCTAGACCCGGCGGTGATGCAGTCTGGGAAGAACGACGGCCTCCACCTGAGCATCACCAGGAAGGGGAACTCAAGGCTTCGGAGGTCGCTTTACCTCGCCGTCACGTCAATGATCCGCCAAAGGAGCCAGAACCGGATAACCGCCTTCGTCGGGAGGCCAAAGAAAGGCGGCCTCTGCCACAAAGCCGCCGTGACCGCAGGCGCCCGCAAGCTTCTGTTGGTTATAAGGTCGATGCTGCTTAACGGGGCGGCCTTCGAACGATAGCATTATAGACAATCGGAAAAAACACAGGAAGCCCTAGGGCGACGGATTTTTCCGATTGTCTATATCGCCTTCCCCAAAACCCTTGACTAACCATTATCCAATTTCTTGTTAGGTTTATCGTTGGTTAAGGACATCGAGGCCATCGATTCCCTCTTCCCCGAGCTAGCCGACCTCACGCCTTTGTTGGCGGCCTCCACCCCCAAAGTTACCCCCGCCTATCCCTATCAAGCTTTTGACCCGGATAAGCCGACTTTCTTCTTGACCAAGCTCTTCGGGCATTTATCCTTCGTCTCTAGTTACTTTCCCGATCTGCATCTCGATATCGATATCCAGAATGATGGATACCGTTTCCTTGATTACCGTTTGACCCCTGACCTTATCGCCTATAAAGGAAAGGAACGCCTCTTCCTCTTCCAGAAGGGGATGCTCAAGGACAACCACACCAAACTATCCCTCGCCCAAACCGGAATCGAGGGGATCGATGTCTATCCAACAAGTTACCTCAATGCCCTAGAGGGGGAAATTCCCGATCCCGATTACCAATTAGCCATGATCATGGCAATGGGCAAATCGCCCAGCTCGATTGCTTCCGCCCAATCGAAAAAGAGGAGGCCAACATCCTCCTCTTGCTGCTTTTGACCCTGTGGGTCAGCCATAATGGTTAACCCTGATGGCACTCTAGCAAATCATCGATATCGTCGTAGGCATTGTGCAGGTCCTCGACGTGGTAATAAGGGTACATCCGGTATATCAGATCCACTACCCCGTGTTCTTTCCACGTCCTTAGGACAGACTCCGCCTCTAACCCCTTATAACGGGCATAGCATTCGAGCAGATAGACGAAGAAGATGAATTCCTTGCTCGGGTTCATGGCTCACTGATATACGGCGAGTTCCGCGGATCGCCGGTTTCCTCCTCGACCTTATATATCTCAAACAAAGCTTCCGGAGAGAAAAAGTACATCTTCATCTTCTCGTTCAGCAGCATGGCATGGGTCTTTGACTTAACGAATAATTCCAATGCCTCAATATCGCTTATCCCTTTCTGCTTAGCGATATAGTGGCACACCATCGCCTCTTGCCAATAGAACTTCTCGGGGATGGTAACGTTATCCATCGATAAGCACCTCCTCGATGAATTTGAGACAAGCCAAGGCTTTTTCGGTCAAAAAGGCATATTGATCTTTGAGTTTTTGCGGGAGCAATAACGATAAAGCCGTGTTTTCGTCGATGACGCCGGAAATATAGTTATTGATGACGAAAAGGGTCGAGTCGTTGGCGATCGGCCCTTCGACGATATCATAATTAGGCCGAGAGATTAGCCCTTTGCGATTGGCGACGACGAAATCCAGCCATTCCTTATTTGGCTCGTTGAACTTATAGATTTTGAGCTTGGCCACCGCGCCCATGTCCAATTCGTAGACATTGACGGTTGGACGTCCAAACCCGACTCGCGAGGTTTTCGATAATGCCCACGAAGCGGCTTGGTCATAATCGCTGGTAACATAAAACCCGGCTCCGAAATCAAGGAGCTTACGGCTAGATTGAAGATTCGGCAGTCTAACGATTTGATTGCTTCCGTGATATATCCTCAAACTTTGCCCTCCCGAGGCCACTCCTCTATTTCTCTTCTAATTTTACCCAATAATCATCGTCAAGGCGATAAATTGGATAAAGTTCGAGACCATCCGCTTCCCCTGTAAAACTTTCGCCCATATGCTAAAGGTCTTCAAGCAGATTTACAATCCGTCGTGCGTTTTGAAATTTGTATTCGCTAATTTCATATAGAACTAACGCCGATAAAGAGCCGATATCGTTTAGGGCCTGGCTTAAGTCAAACAATTAGAAAAGACAAAATAAGGGGCAAAGCCAAAATTAGATTTTCCTAAAACTGCCAAGGGCCACGAGTAACAGCTCGGTCGCCTAGCTGAATTGCTTCCGCCGCGTCAAAAAAAGAGGAGGCGCTTGTCCTCCTCTCGTTACCAATTTCCCTTTTGCCTAAGCCGAGGCAATCCCATCCTCCACCGGATTGATCACGTTCATCAAGACGGCGAAGGTGCTGGCTAAGGCCGCGCCGGAAGGCATGACATAGACGTAATCGGGCTGGACCTGGATGGCGTTTAATTCATGGTCAAGATATTGGAGTTCCTTCTGGAATTCCTTTTCTTTGCCCTTATAACGGCCATAGAGCAAGGACTCGAACATCTTCCTTTTCGGTCCCGGCTTGGTCTTGCCCGAGGCGACTTTCTCCAAGTAATTACGGCTGACCCCGTTCTCGAAGGCATCGGGGGTGAAATAGAGGGGGCACACCACCTCCATGATCCCTTCATGCTCTTTGGCGAAGGAAGCAAAGTCGATGAGGTGCCGCCCCTCGGCCCCTTTCCTCACCAGCTCGTTGAATATCTCATTCCCATAGGAATCGAGGACCGCTTCCAAATAATCGGTCGCTTCCTCTAAGGAGTTATGGCGGAAATACGGGCTTCGGTTGGCGGCCTTGAAATCCTCATCCTCGACGTATAACTGCCCCGTGCAATAAAGGGCTAAATAGACATTGAATGGCGAGACTTCCTTATAGAAAGAATCGATATCCTGGTCATGGCTGTACTTGTCGAAGGCGGCGGCGAAGACGGTCGCTAGTTCCCCCGGATAATGGGAGGAGATGAAATCGATGGCCTCTTGGTCATGGAGATAATAGAAGAGGCAGCTGGCCTTGATCCGGATCCCGAGGTTATCGCCCGGGGAATAATAAAGGAGCTTTTTGGCGAGCTTGCAAGCCTCCTCCTTCTCCTCCATCTGGATAAGCAGGGAGTACTTGGCGGCTAAAGTCCTTAGGTAGGGCCGGCAATCGAGGATCTGATAGAGGTTATGGTCCTCCTCGTCCTTCTTATCGTCTTTTAGTTCGGCGGCTTTGGCGAAGGCGGGATAGCCTTCTTCCAATAGTTTATCGAATTCCCTTAATAAATCCCGGGGCGGAAGGTCTTCTTCGTATAGGAGGGCGACCTTGACGTCTAAGTCATCGGGCCGCTCGGCTAAGATCTTTTGGCCTAGGGCTTTCTTCTGCTTCCCCGAAGCCCGTTCGAATTCATCGTAGAGGTTATTAAGGGCGATGGTCTCCTCGTCCGGCTTAAAGGATTTGACGATCATCTCGGCCTCGTCCATGGTCTGGGCTTGGGTTTCGAGCAATTTCCCGATCGCCTCGGTGAAGGCTTCGTTCTTTTTCATGGGTTATTCCCTTCATTTGTATTGGGTGTCGTATCCATGGTTATCCTTGGGACGTAAGTCGTTGGGATAATAGATATCGCTTTTGATGTCGTTGGCGATGCCCTGTAACCTCGAGGCGATGAAATAGGGATCCTTTATGTCCTCAAGCACCGCCTTCTGGTTATTGGCGACGATATAGATATCCCCCACTTTACATAGCTTCTCGATCAAGCCGATCCGGAGGTTAACCGAGGTAAGGGAGGGATAATAGATCGAGAGGACGGTCGAGCCGATTAGCCCTTGCTTAATGATAATCCGTTTAGAAGTGAAGGCGTATTCCTCTTTCTGCTGCCTTTTGCTAGCCGAGACGATGCCGGCGATCCAAATCCAAAGAGGAAGCAGGTGGAAGCAGAAGAAGACGCCGATGAAGATATAGACAAACCAGGGCATCCCATCCATGAATAGGCAAAGCATGACGATGAAGGAAACATCGAAAAGCAAGAAGATGAGGGCGACGGGCAAAAGGCGGAAGACGCTCGAGAGGATGAACGATTTCTTATACGGCTTACCCCGCCAGAGGATCTGCTCGTTCTCCTCCAAGCAGGCGTCAAGGCTTTCGTCGCCTTGATTGGGATTGACGAAATAGCGGTCATCGATTTTCTTCATAGCCAAATGATAAAGCCCGTAAAGGATATTTTGAACAATAGACGGAGGCGATTATCGTGTAGGGCGTCTTAAAGCCGCCGGGCTGCTTATGACGATTATTGGGGAAGAAGGCCTTAACCGATCCCTTGCCAAATCGATTGAATAGACCCTTTTGGCAGTTAAAAAGGAAGGCGTAATCCCGGATAAGGCACCACGCTGAAGGCGATTGGAGGAACCGATGGATGACCATCGAAAACACCTCCGGGCGGTTGCTATCGCCTCGCCCAATCCCTTAACATTTAAGGGCTTTTATGAGCAAACGAACGGGTAAGGAGATTAAGCGATGGATAAAAGCGATCGGCATTTGACCGTGTGCCTCGATATGCGCGGCTGCCCCAATCGATGCCGCCACTGCTGGTTAGGCGATTTGCCAAACCGGAAGATAGAGGAAGGATATGACGAATTCGTCGTCGAATCATTCAAACGTCATTTCCCGAACCTAACGTTTTACAGTTGGCTAAGGGAACCGGATTATTGCCCCGACTATAAGCAGCGCTGGATTAAAGACAACGCCCTTTCTCCGGTTAAGCCCGAGCGGTTCGAATTGGCGAGTTTCTATAAGATCGCCCGGGACGAAGAATACGTCAATTGGCTAAAAAAGGTCGGGACGAAGAAGGTCCAGCTGACTTTCTTCGGCTTGGAGAGGACGACCGATGATTTCATCGGACGGAAAGGGGCCTATAAGGAGTTGCTGAAGGCGACTAAGGCCTTGCAAGGGCACGGCATCGAGCCAAGATGGCAGATATTCCTCTACCAGACCAATAAGCAAGAAGCAGTCGCCCTTTTGGATATCGCTAGAAAAATGGGCGTGAAGGATATCTTCGTCCACGAAGGCAGCTGCGACGGCAATAACCGGAAGCTCTACGATATAAGGATCGACAAAAATGGGATACCGGAGCCGCTTAGTCCCTACTATTTGAATTATCCAGCCCTCCTAAGTGAGAAGGAATGCATCGCCAAACTCAAAGACGACGAAACCCCTTACGTCCCTCATAACGAGGCGGACATAACCCTCTACATCACCAGCGACTTGAACGTCTATTTCAATTTCACCAACCCCTCGCCCGCTTGGCGGATAGGCAACATCGAAGCGGACGGAATCGACCTGATCGCCGAGAAAGCCCTCAATGAGGATATCTTGGCTTTAAGGATAGCGAAGACCATTCCGATGAAGGAACTGGTCCGAAGGTATGGGGATGCGAATTCCGATAAGGTGTTTTCCCTCGATGACTATAAGATGTACCTGCTGAATAATTACCTGAACGAAAGGGAATAGGGGCCTCGCCAAACAATCAATGCCCGTCAGAGGGCGGGGATTTTGGAATGCCTACCCAACAATCGCCCAATGGGGGCCTTGGCCTTCTTCAAACAAGCGGCGCGGAAGACCGGATCGATTCGCTTTTGGTCGTGTTTTCCCCATTATCCTTTAAGCCTTGCCCCCAAGAGCATTAAGATGGGCATTGGATAAAGATATGAAGCTAATCAAGTTAACCGAAGCCGACCTCGAAGAGGCGATGACCCTATATATCGATATCTTCACCCAGCCCCCTTGGAACGATGAATACCCTTCCCCCGTCCCGGTTCGGGAACTATTCTTGAATCACTTCCATAACAACTATTTCCTCGGATATGGGCTAAAGGACAAGGGAAAGCTCGTGGCCTTTAGCCTCGGTTTCCAAAAGCTCTGGATCAAGGGGAAAGAATACTATATCGACCAGTTCGGGGTCTTGCCGAGGCGGCAAAGGCAAGGGATCGGGAGCTTTTTCCTCCGCCTTATACAGGAGCAAATAAAGAAAGAAGGGCTTAACGCCATGATCCTCAATACCGAAAAGGGGTTCCCCTCGGAAGATTTTTATCGTAAGAACGGCTTCAACGCCATCGAAGGGCTTTTGACCCTCGCGAAGGAAATATAAGCCCGCCACCAACAGATATCATCAAAGGCGTTATGGATATCCTCGACGTGGAAAATAGCCGTAGCTATCGCATGGTTAAGCGGTATAGCGTATCCGATATCGGCTTACGCCTTCGCCGCCCCCTCTTCCCCCATCGCCTCTTTGACCATGCTCATCAAATGGTCGAAGGTGCTCTCGAGGCCAGCCCCGGAAGGGGTGACGAAGACATAACCGTCCCCCGCCGCCGCGGTATAAACCTCAAGGCTTTTCATTAATCTCATTGCCTCCTCGGCGATCAGTGGAATGGCCCGGATTGCTTTTCGGGCGCAAGTCATTTGGATGATGGATATCCGATTTGGGTTTTGAATATTGGCCACCGCTTCACTAGTATTTAGCCGTATGAATATCTTCGCCATGATCACCGATCCGACCGAGATAACCCCGACCCGGAGCTTCAACCTCGCCTATATCATCCTCGACTCTTTGTTTATCTGCTTCTTATTGGCTTTCTTATTCCTCAAGAAGAAACGGATCACCTTGCTTTGGTCTTTAGCCGGCGGGGTCCTTTATTTCCTCGTCGATTACGGGGGATTCCATCTAATAACCGGCACAAGGGAGGTCTTGATCAACGGGGTGGTCCAAGGGGAGGTCAATACCGCTTTGGTATTGTTATGGATGTCCTTATCCTACGGGATCACCAACTTCTGCTTCATTTGGCTGTTGCTTAAAAACGACGAGGATAAGTATCTCTTCATCTTCCTGATCGTCATGTGGTGGCTGGTGTGCCCAAGTTTATCGGAAGCCGGCGGGGAGCCAAGTATCGTCACCCAGCGGACCACCGGGGCCTATCATTACATCATGGCCGTCTTCTTGATCGTCGGGTATGGGGCGATGGTGGCCTATAAGCTCTTCCGGCCCGATAAAAGGCATCTCTTCTCGCTGCTGAAGCTTAACCTTATCGGCATCTCGGTCCAATTTGGCTGGGAGGCGGCCCTCTTGATCAATGGTATCCGGCCCCTCAATGGCTTCTCCTTCCAAACCATAATCGTCAATTCGCTTATCGAGACCAATATGGGCTTGCCCTATATGTGGCTCATATATTTCTTCGTGTCGCGGCACTATAACGATGACTTCTCCCCCTATACGGGCAAGAAGGAATACTTGTTTAGGAGGGAAGAAATCGCTTAAAACCCGTTCAGTCAATCTGGCCTAGCAAAGAGGGAGCCAGATATAAGGGTTTAAGCTCTAACATCCCATCGTGGCCGAGGTCTTTTTGGGAAAAAAGGATCGACCGCGACACCGAGGAGGAATACTTTTTGGCGAATTCCTTAATCGACCGGTGGTTTTTGACTTCGGACGATTTCACTTCGATTGGGATGATCTTATTGCCATCCGACACCAAGAAATCGACCTCAAAGGATTGAGGCGAGTCTTTCCTTTGCCAGCAATGATAATAAAGCTCGCGGTTATTCGAGGCGATAATTTGAGCGATGGCGTTCTCGTAAAGGTATCCGAGGTTGGCTTCAAGGCTGTCGCTAAGCAATTTCTTATAAATGTCCTCCGAAACAAGCTTCTTGTTGCGGAAAAGCATCGTGACGAACAATCCTGTGTCGGCAAGGTAGAGTTTGAATTTATCGAGGTCCTTGGTCAGATCAAGCGCGACCGAGGGCTCAGTCACGTCATAGCAAATAAGCACTGTCTTCGAATCCAAGAGGTCATAGAGCCGTTCATAGTCTTTATCGGTCCGCCGTTTTTTCGTCGCCCGACTGATGACGAATCGGTTGTGGGACAATGCCAATTGGCTGGGGATCGAATCGAAGATCATGGAAATGCGACCGCTGGAATCGATTTTCCGGAAGTCATCCTTATACAAATCGATAATCTGCCTTTTAATAGTATCGATGGCCCGGAAGTTCTTGCCCTCCGTATAGGCGACGACCGCTTGGGGCATGCCCCCGACGGCCATATAAACCCGAAAGTCGCGCATTAAGGACCGATTGGCCGCTTGTCCCAAGGGACGATTGGCTTTCAAGACCTTTTCAAACACCGAATAATCCCGGCCGGTAGCCCAGCAGAATTCCTCATAATCAAGAGGATAGACGGGGATTTTGATTTCTTCCGAAGGAATGACGATATCCTTAACGTTTTTCTTAATGCTGATCAAGGAACCGGTTTCTATATAGTCATAACGCCCATCGGCGACCAAATGCTTAATCGCCTGCCGGGCTTTGGGCATCAATTGGATTTCGTCGAAGACGATGGCCGATTGCCTTTCATACAAAGTGGTATAGGTGACGGCTTGCAACCGGAGGAAGAAGAAATCGAGATCGCCAAGGCAATCGAAGCATTCCAAAACATCCTGCTTGATATGGGAGAAATCGATGATGATATAGGATTTGTAATGGCGGCGGACGAAATCCTTGACGATGGTGGACTTGCCAACCCGGCGTGCCCCTTCAAGGAGAACGGCATATTGTCCAGCGTAATTTTCCTTCCATTCTGCTAATTGGTCAGTCACTTTTCTTTTCAACATACATTATCGGCCTCCCATCGAGTGAATTATAAATCAATCGGCAGTTTTTTCAATGCTAGAATTAGTAAAAAATGCAGTTTTTAAGATATCTCTAATCTATAGATTTGCAGTTTTTTAGACATCTCTAATCTATGAATTTGCAGTTTTTAAGATATTAAAAAGCCATTTGGTTACGCTATTTCAATGCTCTACGATCATATTTTTGAATCTTTTTCCGGGGTTGACCACCCTATGGCTAGGATGGGTCAGCGGAAGAACAGGTATTCCCGGAACCGCGGCAAAGCAAGACACAGCAAGCCATAGCCATCGGATATCACGACCATTTTCTTGATTAGACGGTCGCAAAAGACACGAAAACTCTTTTCGTTTATACCCAGCTTAGCGATCATATCCGTGGTCGGAACGGATTCATCGTTATCGAAGGATTTGACAATGCGGCGTTCGGTCTTGGTTAACTCACTATATATTTTGTTATAGGCGTTTTCGGCTAAGGTCCGATTGAATTCAATGAGCACTTCATTATCGATTGTCTTCTTCTTGTTTCTCCCTAGTATCAACCCCAAGACCAGGTAAGCATAGGCAAAGCCTTTGGTGAACTTAGCCAAAGAAGCCGCCTCTCCTAAGCTGATATCAAGGTAGCGGATGTAATTGAAAGCAATCTCCTTAAGCTGCAAAGGCCCTAAATATATCTTGGGAACCCGATACAAGAAGGTTATCGATTCCTCGTCTTGCAGTTTGGATATATTCTCGAAGGTGCCGGCCATTAACAGATAGACCAAATGCTTACGGCGTAGGAAAGACTGATAATCCGATAGAAAGTGCTGAAGCTCGGTTGAATTAACCACATCATCGATAACGAAGAGGACTTTCTTCTGTTTCTCCTTAAGGATGTCCAAGAGGTTAGTCAACAAAGCAAAGGGCGAGGAAATCGGTTCTTGCCCCTCGAGCACGAATCCCTCCCCTTCCCAAAAGAAATTGGTTTCCGACGGAGATAAAGGCCTTTGGTCCGCCCTTGATCGATTATAGCGGATGAGGCAGTCAAAAGAAGATGGGATGCCCCACTTAAATCAACGACAAGCCAATCAGGGCATTGGGCGTAATAATCAAACAATCCCCTTAGAAAAGTCGACTTCCCAGACCCCTGTGGACCAAGCAGGAAGTAGAGAGGATTAGAAGGATAAGGATCGGCAAAAGACTCCTGAATTTCTTTTGTCTCCATCGGCCTAGGGATAACCGGCAAAGAAGGATTGGCCAGTTTATCCGATAAACAATCTTGTTCAGGGAAAACCATACCGGCATTTTATATATGAGCATTGTTTATATCAAATTTAGATTAGTTGATAAAATCAGCTTTTAGCCCAATAAAAGTCGGAATGTCAGTGGTTGAAACCCTTACATTCTTCCGATGCAAATCCTCACAAACTTCCGACTCCAACCCCGATATTCCGCCGATTCCCCAGATACAGTTCGCCACATTCGAACCCAAAAGCCCGATTAAATCGGAGGTTTGAATGATTGCGATATTCTACTTATAGTCTTCGTCAACCAGAGAAATTACAGGTCGAAAACTGGGCCGAAACAAAATTGATTTCGGGCAAAAATTGCCCCTATTTTCCCTTCTCCAGTTTCCGTTTTTCCCGGTAGAACTTATCGGTGGAGATGCCCAGTTCCCCAGCCGCCTGCTTAACGCTCATTTCTTTCCGCTCTACCCGGCCTAAGAGTAGATGGAATTTCACCGTATCGAAAGGAACCGGCTTCCGTCCATGGTACTTTCCGCTGGAACGGGCTTGGGCTACCCCTTCTTCCTGAGCGGCTTTCCAAGCTGCGACCGAACGCGCGTAAAGAGAATGGACAACCCGAAAAACCGGCATCCGAGTTGAATCGTCGATCTTATATTCGCCAAGCAAGAGATCATCGCCGGCCGCCAAGGAAGAAAGGATCAATCGGATGCAGCTAATGGAATTGAGTCTTCTTGAAGAAGAATCGAAATCGACTGTCTTCTTCGCTTCGATGGGAATCATGTAGAAGCGGTCTCCAAAATAAACCTTGTCGGTTCGGATTAAATAGAGAAGTGGATCCATGTAAGTCATCCCCACTTCCTCAAGCAGTTCGTAATAATCCACTCGGTTCGTCTGGGGAACTCTTTCCGAGATAAAACAGGGAACCATATTGCTCCGGACATATTGCTTCCGCCTTAAATCAAGGTTTAGTCCGGGGATGCCTTGGAAAAAGGAAGCATCGGTTAGATCGATGACCGAATAATTCGGGGTAAAGACATATTCAAAGGTCTCGTCCTCGTTCAGGGTATAGGCAAGATGACAGACCCGATACTCGATACCGTATCGGTCCTTTATGCAGATAATTCCTTCTGAATGATATGACTTCATGGCTGCCTTTCCATCAATTTGCGATAAGAGGTTTGAAGGATCTTTTCGTAACGCGATTGGATCATCGTTTTATAGAAACATTTGTGGATATCACTGATTATAGGGATATCATCGACAAGAGAGAAAATCTCTTTCAAATCAATAAGAGGGTAAATTCTTTTCAAAGAGGCGTTGATTTCAGGAAACGCCAAAGAATTAATCACTTGAAAATAAGAGCTCTTCCGCCCCCGCAATTTAATCTGTGAAGTCGGAAATTCGTAAACCCTTTTGTCTATTTCGGTTTCATCTCCGATTATCTTTGCCATCATCTCCTCATCAATCATCGCTGGGAACAGGCAGGAACCATTGTCGAAGACCGGGGCAAGCGAATAATGATTATCGCGCTTTAAGAACCCCCAATTGCCTCCGTGGCGATCGAAGTTGCCAAGGAAGGCATCAACAATATAGATGTCGAAGAAGCAAGAGACGGTAGTTTGAACGTCGGTCAGCTTTTTGTTAGCTCTAAGCATTTTTAAAATATCGGAATAAGAATATTGGAATTTAGTCTTATCCTCTTCGATGGCCGATTCCCCTACATCATTGAAGGGTACGAACGTAGAATCATTTGTTGTAAAATCCTTACAGGCAACAACGAATCTGCTATCCAATGTCCCAAGTAGTGTCACTTGGCAGTCAAAACCAAGCAAGCCGTAAATGTGCGAACCTAGGTACTCGGAGATATGGTTGAACCGTAAACCAAACGGCGTTTCTTTTTGAAACTTAAGCATATACGGTGCGCCTTCGTAAAGTATACCCAGCTTTTTTTCGGAACCTCCGTAATAGCGACCGCTTAAGGAACATTTGTCGAAATTGATTATTTTCATAATCCTATGATACTCAAACTAATATCTATTTGCAATAGGATATCTTTACGGTTTTTGCAACAACAAGTATTCTCGTTTTCCTGTATAGTGTTGATCGATGAGAAAGCCGAAGCGTCCTTGGATCGATTACACCCGTTACACTGGGTTCGTGGCTTTGCTGATCCTGACTTTAGCCCTGGATATCGCCGGCAATCACAACGCCTTTCTGTCTTCGTTAAACGGGAACCTTCTAACCCGTTCCTTCCTTTGCCTCGCTTTCTTGATTCTAATCTTCTTCCGCCGCCCCCAACTCCATTGGGGTTTAATCATTTATCTCCTTATCTTCACCTTCGGGATCAGCTATTTCCCCTTCTTGGTATCGAGCAAGGTTTTCATCATCAGCAGTTTCTTCTTCGCCTTGTTCGGCGGGGCGATAACCCTATTCTTCCGGATCGTATTCAAATCCACCGATGCCGAGCTCTTCCTCTTCGTCGATTGCCCGGCCCTGCTAGCCCTATTGCCCGGAATAAGCTTCAACTCGAAGGTCGGATACATAACCGATTTCCCGTTTTGGTTCCCCTCCTTAATCATCGCCATCGTGGCGATGGGGGCAACCGGGCTCGGCTATTGGCTAAAGCAAAGACGGACGCCTAAGAAAGCCAAGAACCCCCTTTGGGCCAGGGTAACCGGCTGGGCCTTGGCCGGCTTGATCCTCGGCTTTGCCTACGCTTGGTGCGGCATCTCCTCCCTCAACGTCGCCTTCGATTACGCCGAACCCCAATACCAAACCGTGACCATCACCGACTTGAAATACATTAACCGCGTTCGGACCCGTGGCTATTACTCTCTAAGCTTTAGAAGCGATGAAGGCTATTGCTCCATCGCCATCCCCAAGTCGATTTACGTTAGTTTGCAAATCGGGGATTCGGTCGAGGTCGCCTATTGCCCCGGGCTATTCGGGGAAGAGTATTACATCTATCCGACTTACCTATAATCGCCTATACGTATTTCCTGATTGTTTTCGACATTTGTTATCGACTCTTATAGATTAAGTGTTTTATCTTGGTCTTTATAAGAGGCGCGATTAATAAAGGCCAAGAGGGATCGGCGCTTTTGGGCAATTCCTCCGAAATTACCTTGAATTTGCAAGTATCGAATTCTGTTTTGTATGGTTTTTGAAGACGATGACCGCCCTAATCATATCTTTGCTAGATTCACAATTTTACAAAAGTGCACCCTTACGGCACTTGACAACTTGACTTAAGCCATTATAGTTTAGGTAACAAAGGAAGGGGATTGCAAATGAGCCAGATGCAGATTGTCAAAAACGAGCTGAAGAAGTTCGCGGTCGAGGAGTTGATCTTCGCCTCCGCCTTATACCGTAAACGGCTGGAAGGGCGGGTCAATGAATTGACCTACTATAAGTGCTTGGAGCGGCTGGTTGAGGATGGGACCTTATCCAAGGCCGCCCGGGGCGTTTACTACTTCCCCTACACCGTTGGGGATCAGTCTTTCCCCATCAAGCTCCAGGGCATTGAGAAATCGTTGACCGGTGATGAATCGGGGATGCCAGTCGGCTATGCCCTCTACAATAAGCTCGGTCTCACGACTCAAGTTCCCTTTAGACGGGAATACCTAACCTCCAGGATCGATGAGGACAAAAAGCAAATCGGGAAGTGCACCGCCTATCGCCTCAAAGTCAAATTCGATAAGCCGACCATCGATACCCTCTCGGCTTTAGAAGTATTGGAACACTACAAAGAAATCCCCGGCCTCGACGAAGGAGCCTTTATGGATTATTCGAAGACCGTCGCCGAATCCTTTGACGAAAAAGTCCTGGCTAAGCTATTGAAGAAACGACGTTACAAGAAAAGCACCATCGCCTTCCTTAGGAACCTGCTGAACTTCTACAACATCAAAAACGAGCTCAATGAGTACCTCAGCGAATATTCGTTTTACGACATACCTAAAATGGAGGACATCAATGAATCTGCATCTAAACCCGTCATCTTTTGAGTACTACGCCCGCGAAACCTCGACCCTGATCGGCATCGACCCCGACCAAATCAAACGCGACTACTACATCGTCAAAATGCTTTCGAACCTCGCCGCCTCCCCTTTCGCCAATGACTGCGTCTTCAAAGGCGGCACGTCCTTAAGCAAAGGCTATCCCGGTTCGATTGACCGCTTCTCGGAAGACGTCGACCTCAATTACTTAGGCTCGGCTTTATCCAACGGGCAGTGCAGCCGGAACATCAAGGAGATTGAAACGATCTTGTCCAACATTGAAGGGACCACCTTCCAAAAGGACATCCATAAACGTTATCCCCGTCATAAAAGCAGCGACCTTCTTATCGAAGGCGTTGACCCAATCAAGCTCGATATCGGTTCTTTCTCCAATTCCATCCCCTACTCCCCGCGTCCCATCAAATCCTATATCCAGGAGTTCATGGAGCAACGGGGGCTAGATAAAGAAATCGAGCAATATGGCTTGAAAGAGGTAACGATCAACGTCACCTCCATCAAACGGACCTTCCTCGATAAGCTTTTGGCCATCAAGCGTTATGCCTACATTGGGAAACTCTCCATCAATTCCCGCCACCTCAATGACGTCACCTTGATGATGAAGCATCCCGACATCATGAACCTGTTCGCCAATCCTGAAGAATTGAAATCGCTCATCGCCTTAAGCAAGGAGTCCGACGCCTATTACGTTAAGCGTCATTCCGAATGGGGCGAACAAGGCTATGACCCGACCGGGCCCTATGCTTATTCCAGTTGGAAAGAGAAACTCGATCGCGATGTTCGAAAGGGCTACGAGTCGATCATGCATAGCATGTCTTTCTTTGATAAGTTCCCTTCCTTTGAAGAAGCGTTAAAGACAATGGAGCAAATCGGCAGCAAACTCGATTCAATGGGACTCTGAACTCTCTTAAATTGCAGACCCAAATCAGAAAACCAGGAATTCCGCGAATCAAATTGCTCGCCTTAGGGAAACGCCTTGCCTTCAAGGCCGCAGGCAATTGATGGGCACCACATAGATTCCGTCCGCCCCTTGGTAACAGGCCCCATGGCTAGTCAAAATCATTTTGAAGGCGGGGGTCGGATTGCCGTTTTCCCTCATCTTCTTTTCAAATGATAAAAGCGATTTCCGGCCTCGAGTCAGGGAATCATCCCCGGCGACCTTGATCTCGACCGCGCCGTAATCCCCGTCAGGAAAAGTGACAATGGCATCAACCTCTAGCCCGCTGGAATCCCGGTAATAAGAGACGTCGGCCCCAATGGCTTCGGCATAGATGGTCAAGTCTCGGATCGCCAAGTCCTCAAAGAATAGTCCGAGCGAGTGCAGATCCTTCACCAAGCGGGCCGGCGAAAGGCGGAGGGATGCGGCGGCAATCGACGGATCGAAGAAGTGATAAACCGGGGATTGGCGGATCATCACCGAGGAACGGATATTGGCGTTCCAAGGAAGCAATTCATAAACGATGAACAGATCCTTCAACGTCTTGTAATACGCGTCGCACGTCTTCTCGTCTAAGGTGCTTCGCCGGCCGGACTCCAAAATCGAGGCGATCATTCGGCTTTTCTTCGCCGGAGTCGAGATATTGCGGGCGAAGCCTTTGAGGATTATCTCCAGCAGATCGACATCTTTGCTTTTGAAGAAATCGGAGTATTCATCGTTTTCATCCTCGGCGACGAAGAGCCCATCGTAGTAATTCCTCGTCACGTCGATGGCGTCCTCCTTCTCCGTCAAGAGCGATAACGGCCAGCCGCCCCGGCAAATAAGATAGGCGATATCCTTCAATACAATATGGTTATCAGCCGCCAGCAACGGCTCGATATGCGGAGACTCCAATAGCGACCCGAGTGAGACATGCCCATTCGATTCGCCCGATTCGAAAAGCGAAAAGGGATAGAGGGTCATCCGCGAGAAGCGCCCCGTCCCAGAATGGAGAATGCACTTAGGATCAACCGGGGTCGTGCTGCCAGTTAGGATGAATCGGCCAAACTGGAAATCATCATCCAACGTAGCCTTGATATGATTCCAAATGTCGGGTGCTTTTTGCCATTCGCCGATCAACCGAGGGGCCTCGCCTTTAAGCACGGATCGGGGATCGGCTTGGGCAAGGGCCATCGCATTAGGGGAATCCAAAAGAAATTGGGATTTGACGAATTGCCGGACGAAGGTTTGCTTGCCTACTTGCCTCGGTCCCTGAAGCAAGACGCACCCCGATGTTCTCAGTTTCCTCGTCAAGGTCTTCTCGGCTAAACGCGGTCGGTATTCAACGTTAATAAACTAATTATATGTTAAATAGTTTTGAATATGAATGTTTATATAGGTTTATCGGTCATTCCGGTTTCTGATGGCGTTCCATTCCGATTTTTGATGATTTTGCCAAATTAGATAGATTTTATCGAATATATACATTAATCATATCGATGAAAACTAGCCTATAATCAATCATGCTTCCGGTTTTTGATGGCCTTTCATTCCGGTTTTTGGAAACCGGTTAATCCCCATGCTGGATTCTCGATGTTTTCACCTCGGACACCCTGCTTTCTTATGGGACTGATCTCCTATCACCTACTGGCCTCTAACTTGATGAGGATTGGTGTTACTTCACTCTTTAAATTTCAGAATGAAGTTTTACTTCACTCTTACTTCACACTTCACTTCACTCAGTGTGAAGTAGTCCTATTTCAGCGTTACCTTAGTCCGATTGGCGTAGAACTTGGCGGGATACTCTGACTCGATTTTAAGCAAATATCCCTCATTGACCAACCGGCCCAAGATGTTATCTCTAAAATAGGAAGTTGGGCCGATGCCGATTCGTTCAGCGATTTCCTTGGCGGTCCGCGCCTGTTTATAGCAATACGAAAGGATGATACTATCGTATTTCCCTTTCACCGACGGGTTCAGTTCGATCGCTGGCTCATCATTATAGGCATAGAGCCCGTTCTCATGGGTTAGGTCAGGCAAAGTTAGACAAAAAGACTGGTTGCCCGAATTGACGAAGGGGGCGAATTTATCTCCATATGGACGATAGACGTCGAGGATCTTATCGAACCCCGTCCCCAACCGGTCCATCAGCCTCAATAAGCAGAACGCCTCGCAGATTAGATCGTTTCGCCTAACTGGCGGCAAAGAGCCGAGATCTTTGAATTGATGGAGTTCACGCGATTGGCCTATCAAATCGCCAGGAGAGATGAATTCCGCCCGATCTTTGAAAACGTTTATTGAGATCTGCGATCCATTGATGAAATAGTTCCGATGGCCCAAGGCATTGGCGATTGCTTCATTCAAAGCCTCGTCGGGATAAGCGACGTAATCAATACGGGTAAGTCCGCTTTTTTCAATCCCGTTGGCCGTCCGCGACTTAATGAACTCGGCAATTTGCTGAAACTCATAAAGCAGATTGCCTTGGATTCGCTTCGAGGCGAGGAAAACGCTGTCGCCGGCATCGTACCCGCGGAACCAAGTACACTCAACCAATGTTTTTGGGCTTTGGTAATCATCCCTGAACATATCAAAGCCAACCGATAGATGTCCCTCTTTGTCGATAAGGTTCTTCCCCATCAACGTCTTCTCCCTCAATTCCTCGCCCCGGACTTTGGCATAATATTCGTTGAAAGCGCGGAAATCTTCTTTCCGGTATTTAATCTCAAGATAACGGTCATCATAGGAGACATATGAGCTTTGATGCACCATCTCGACCATCTGCTCCGGGGTCGCCAAGGAATCGCGGCCGAAGTCGCGGAAATAGATGGACCGGGCATTGCCTTCTTTAAGGCTCACCAAAGGAAACGTGGATTTCTCGACATGGACTTTCAAAACATAACGGGTCGGTTGGGTCGAGGGAACGGGTATAGCCGAATAAACAATATGAGGTTCTGGGGTAATCCGTTCTTGAGATAAGCGTTGGATCATCAAATGAATGGTGTCGGCCTCTTCGTGACTAAGGGACTGAATTTCGTGGGTCTTATCGTCGACCCCAATGTAAAGATCGCCAGGGCCGGAATTGGCAAAGGCGACAATGGTCTTTAACCAGGTATTTTCTAGCCTTTCGCCGCTTTTGGCCGAAGGGCCCTCGGCAATCCGCGCCTTAAACTCGGTTGTGTAATCTTCCAGGTTAACCCCCGGCACCAATTCTTGAATGACCATACTTGCTGAAAACAGTTCCTTTCGCGCTTAATTATATGCCGATTTTAATCCGCAATGAAGTTTTACTTCACTCTTAAAATTTCAGAATGAAGTTTTACTTCACTCTTACTTCACACTTCACTTCACTCAGTGTGAAGTACCTCATTTTTCCTGCAAAAACCATTCCTTTTCCTCTAAATAACGTAGCGAATCACCATAAACCCGGGCGTTATAATCGCTATAGGCGACGAAGACTGCCAATTCCAAGGAACTGATCTTGAGGTATTCCCTGGTCAATTAAAGAGCCAAAGGCGCCGCCTCCTCCCTTAGACCCCGGTCGAGATGGAACAGAAGGCTAAGTTACGGAAGTTCATCCTTTCCGCCTGCCGTAAGCAGGATAAATAGCAGTCCGTCGGGCTCTCCCCCCCTTTTTTGGTCATACCCTTTAGGCAAAATGGCATGGAAAATATACGGGAAAGGGAAGTTATACCCATGGTGACCCTTGAGTAGCCCCCGCAGTTCGAGTTGGTTTTGCTCTTTAAATGCATTAATCGACGGACTTGTATAAAGGGATTACCACCGAAAGCCCCGGACAAATACATCTTCCCCATGTTTTGGGATTCCCACATGCCGCTTTGGGAGAACTTCCGATTGTTCGGCGTCTCCATCGAGACCCCCAATTGGCAGCGGAGTTATGTATCGCTTATTGCAGGACTTCGCGGATGATGGGGATATCATTGGTCTTTTCATCGGTTATCCCTTCAACTTGTTTATACCTAGGTTTAAAAACAAGTTTGGCATTAACCGAATTAATACGATTAATAGCCACTTCTATTTCAGCGGAAACCGCGTCCCCTTGATTAACTTTAGAAAAAGATGACCGCAAGCGCTCGCCGACGCCTATTGTCTCGATATCTAATTTATAGCCTCTTGGCCATTCCAGTAATTAATTCCCCAATGCTCGAAATCCCACTTCGGATCATAGAGGTTACATTCATAGTCGATGTAATAAAGCAGGCCGTCTTGCTTATTGACGATGAAGTTCGTCGGATAGTAGTCGATGTTGAGCCCAGCGCCATAGATGGCCGGGAGCATCGCCTTCATCTGCTCGATGTAGGCATCCACCTCTTGATGGGATTTGATAAGTTCAGAGAGAACCGGGCCATCGATATACTCTTTGACGATCACTTCTTTTTCCTTATCGACCGCGATCATCTTCGGAATCCGGATCCCCGTCTGCGACAGCCGTTGGTAGTCATGCAGCTCGGCTTCGATCTTGTTGCCGAAATTATAGTAAGAGCAAGGCTCATGGTGGATCTGCTTCAAAACATATTGTCGGTTATCAGCCGTCGATAAATAAGAATAGCCGCCTTTGCCATGGCCAAGCAGCTTCAAGACCTTATATTGAAGGCCATCAATCGCGGTTTCATCGCCGATATCGATCATTTCCCTTCTCCTTCTGCTTTTTAGTGATGCCTTGGCTAGACATCCGGATAGGAATATTCTAGAAACAAACGTTAAATTTGGCAAACCGCCGAAGCCAAGAATCCCTGCACCAAAGGGTGATAATCCCCTGGGTCAAAGCTATGGAAACGCCTTTTAACAGCTGCCCAAAGCCAACAAATCGCCTCTTTGGAATAGGGGGCTTCAAAACCGATACCCAAGAACATGGATTCATGATTGGATAAAGAAAACGCCCGATTGCTCGGGCGCTTTTACCTTGTTAATGGCGCGCCGGACAGGACTCGAACCCGTAACCCCCAGATTCGAAGTCTGGTGCTCTATCCAGTTGCGCTACCGGCGCGCCGCTAGATTATAGACCAACTTTCATTTTCCTTTAAGCAATTGCTCAAGGATCCTCATTGACCCATAGGTGTAAAGTAAGCCGCTCACTTCTTTCTTTTGGGGAAGGGAAAGGGAATCGAGGGCTAGGCTGAGTTTAGTCAAATCCTCTTCGATCTCCGCCATTTTGGCTGACCCTTTCTCCGTCAAGATCAGATCCCGGGTCCCGGCTTTGGCGCAATAGCCTTCCGCGATTAGGGAGGAGACGATGACCGAGGTCCGGGCTTTTGAGACTTTAAGCGAATAAGCCAAGGACTTACTGGTGAAATAGCCCCGCTTATCAAGGTTGGGCTTAATCGAGAGCATCGCCCTTATTAAGGTGGCTTTCTCCATTTTGACAATACGGGCATTTCGCCTCTTGCTTCTTTAGCTTATGGAACTGCTTGACCAGCTTCTTCCCTTTTGAGGAAGAGCAGCAACAAGTGCCGCCCTTCCCCTGGTATTTATTGATGATCCCTTTGATAAGGACAAAGAGGAAGAAACCGAGGACCAAGGCCAAGAGGACGTAGCTGATCCAAGATAAATCCACTAGGCGTTCACCTCCTTGATCTTCTTCGGGCGGTTATAGAAGTAGAGCCCGACGATTAAGCCAGCGAGGCAGGGCAAGGTAATGGCTAAGGTCCAAACCCATTCGCAGGTGATGTAAGCTAGAGTCCCTAAGCCATAGGACGTGACTAGCCAGAACAAGAGGGTATTGATATAGGCTTTCTTGCTGCCTAACTCCCCTTTGGCCGTCGCGACCGAAGCAAAGCAAGGAATGGTCAGCATATTGAAGACGGCGAACCCGACCAAGCCGGCGGTCGAGATGCCGCTCGCAAGAGCAAAGTCGGCAAACGAGCCATACCCGGCGACGGCCGATAACGACTCGGCGGTGGCGACGACGTTCTCCTTGGCCACGATCCCTTGGATCGAGGCGACGGCGTAGATCCAGCCATTGTCCCCCGCCTGGACCCCGAAGCCCATCGGGGTGAATAAGGGTTGTAACAAGTTACCAAGCGAATAGAGGATCGAGCTGGTCTCGGCCGCTTCGCCCTCTAAGGTCCAAATGGGGGTATAGTCCCAAGAGAAGTTAGCCAAGAACCAGATGATGACGGTCGAGGCAAAGATGATGGTGAAGGCTTTCTTGATGAAGTGGCCGCCTTTGTCTAAGACATGGAGGGCTAAGGCCTTCGGTTGGGGAAGATGGTAGGAAGGGAGTTCCATGATGAAGGGCGGCGCCTCTTCCTTTAAGGTGGTCTTAGTCATAACGATGACGGCGATTAAAGCCACCGCCACCCCAAAGACATAGGTTAGGAAGGTGAAAAGACCCGCATCGACCCCGACGATACCAGCGATGACCGCGGCGATGATGACCAAGAACTCGGCTTTGGCCCCGCAGGTGAAGAAGGGGATGACCCGGATGGTCTTAATCTTCTCTTTCTCACTGGATAAAGACCGAGTGTTGATCATGGCCGGGATGGCGCAGCCAAATCCCATGATCATCGGGAGGAACGCCCGCCCCGAGACCCCGAAATGACGGAAGATCCGGTCTAAGACGAAGGCGACCCGGGCCATATAGCCCGAATCCTCCAAGAAAGAGAAAAAGACGAAGAGGAGCATGATCTGGGGCACAAAGCCGAGGACGGCCGCTAGTCCACCCAAGACTCCGTCATAAAGGAAATTGACGAGCCAAGTCGGGGTATTGATGTTGATTAGCCCCTGCTTAATGCCGAGCGATATACAGCCCAGGATGCCGGTCTCGTTATCGCCGGCCAGCATATGGAGGAACTCGCCGAGGTTATTGACCCCGTCGGTTGAATAGAAGAGATCGGCGAAAGGCTGATACGTCTCCCCGTCGATAATGAGCTCGACCCCGCCGAATCCTTCGGCGAACAAAGAATTCCCGGTCGCGGCCGAATAGATGCTCCCGATGTAGAGCAAGTCGGTCCCAAAGACGATATGGAAGATCAAGAACATGATAAGGGCCATGATCGGGAGGGCGGCCCACTTATTGGTCAAGACCTTATCGATCTTATCCGATAAACTCAGCTTCTCTTTGGCTTTTGTTTCCTTCCCGCTTAGGCACTTCTTCACCAAAGGTTCAAGGAAACGATAACGGGCATCGGCGAAGGTGGAGGAGAGGGTATCGTCTACGCTTAATTCCCCCACTTGCCTATAAGCCTCGGGATGGTCTTTCTCCTCGACTTCGTCTTGCTCTAAGGCCTTGATGGCATGGAACAAAGGCGAAGGGACGTCTTCGGCGGCGTAAATATCCTTGGCCTTGGCGATGAGCTCATGGCTTAAGACGGTCTGACCAACCCGTTTCTTCTCGGCGGCCTTCAAACTCAAAGCCATCAATTCGTCGAGGTTATGGGACTGGAGGGCCGATATCGATATGACCGGGACCCCGAGCCCATCGGAGAGGGCTTTGACGTCGATGCTCCTTCCTTGCTTAGCAAGGGCATCGCTCATGTTAAGGGCCACCACGACGGGGATATCCATCTCCAATAATTGGAGGGTCAGATAGAGGTTCCGTTCGAGGTTGGTCGAGTCGACGACGGCGATGACGAGGTCGGGCTCCCCGGATAAAAGATAATCGCGGGCAATTCTTTCCTCAGGCGAATAAGGGGACAAAGAATAAATGCCCGGGAGGTCGATGATCTTGGCCTCCTGGTTTTTCTTCTTATTGAGATAAGTCCCCTCCTTTCTTTCGACCGTGACCCCGGGCCAGTTCCCAACATAAGCCCGGGAACCAGTCAAGGAATTGAACAAGGTCGATTTGCCAGAATTGGGGTTCCCAGCTAAAGCAAATGTCTTCATTGTTTCTCCTCCTCGATACTGATCGATTTGGCTTCCGCTTTCCGGATGCTTAGCTCATATCCCCTAAGGGTGAGCTCAATGGGGTCGCCAAGGGGCGCTTTTTTGCGCAAGTACACCTCGACCCCGGGGGTTAGGCCCATGTCGAAGAGGCGGCGGACGAGTTTTTTCTCCCCGCTGACCTCCTTGATGACGGCGCTTTCCCCGACGGCTAGTTCGAATAAGGTCATAACCGTTCTCCCGCCTCCTCGACTTCGATAAGCGACGAAGTGCCGGCGTCTAAGGCCAACCGGCCGTCTTTTAGCTGCAGCACGCACGCCCCATGGCTAACCGAGAGCAAGCGGATGATCGCGCCTTCGATTAAGCCGATGTCCTGGAAGTGCCTTACTTGCTTTTCCGGCCCATGGACTTTGATCACCTTGAGGGGTGAATGGATGCTCGCGAAGGGAAGAGGCATCGGGAATTCCTCCTTTTTTACGGGTCAATTATTCGCTTCGCCAAGGCTACTTCAAGAAGAAGTTAATAAAGATTAAACCTTGGCTGACCATAGTATAGCCATAATCGGATAAATAAGTTAAGTACTATTTACAATTCGTTGAAGCCAAATCGGTATCCGTCGCCGAAAAGAAAGGTTTATGACTTTAAAGCGTTGGCCTATTTGATGGGTGATTATTCCCGCAGAAATCGCCTCTTTGCCGGTTCGTAATGGATTTTGCAGCTTTTCGCGATAGAAATTTCGCCAATTACAACCCGAGGAATGTAACGACAAAAAAGCCCCCTCGAGCGAGGGGGCTATTGATGGTGAGGACTTATTCGAGGAAGAACTCGATTAAGTGGGCGGAGCCGGTATCGAGTTTGGCGTAGCAAGTGGCCTTATCGATCGCCAGGGCCGGTCCCTCAAAAGGCAGGATATCGCCTTTCTCGCTCTTATCGACGTTAGTATGCGGGACAAGGACCCCATCGATGCGAACGGCTTTGAGCTTGGCGCCATCCGGCAAGTAGACGTCGAAGTTATAGTCGCGTTCCGCGAGCTTGCCTTCATAGTCCCCAATCGCCTCATCGATGACCAGTTCGAAGCAATGCTTCCCTTCGACGTAATTGGCGCTCATGCGGGTCTTGGCGTATTCCCCATGGAGATACCCCTCGCTCTCCCGGTCATCCTCATAGAGGGTGAAATTGGCCGGATGATCTTGGTCGAGGAAAAGAGCCAAGGTCAGCTTCGACCAATCGGAATCATGGGTATTGAGAACCTCTTTCGCCAGCGGGATGATGGAACCCATTTTGGCGAAAAGGGAAGCTTGTTCCATGGCGTAGAGGTGGTTATAAATAGTCCCAGGTTGAAGCAAATGGCCATCGATCAAATCCAAGTAGGCCGAATCGGTCGGGATATAGACGTCTTTGTCGGCCGTCGGGATCAGCGATTTCGGCAAGACCTCGAGATGGAGCTGCGCCCCCATCTTCCCTTGGAAGTATTCGATGACATAATGATGTTTCGACTTGGCTTTCAAAACCGGGCCTTCATCGAAATCATAAGCATGAATCGACCAGTTCTCGAAGATGAGTTTTCCATCTTCGTAGATCCTGGCCCCATCGTCGGAGCCGATATAAAGTGTCGTTTCCTCATCGTAGGGATTGAAGAAATCGAATTCGAAACGGGCAGAGAAATCCTCCCGGTTCACCACCCCGTCTTTGGGCGAATGGTCTTCCCAATCAAAGTCGACCATCCCGTCAATGACCTCTTCGTAAACCGGCTTACCAGATAGATCTTTATTGTTCCAATAAGTCGCTTTGATCGGCGAAAGGAACATCTCCTTGGTGACCGGCAGTTTCTTGTCGGGGATGAAGGAAGGGGAATAAAGAAGGGCGTCGCCGATTTTGTATTCGTCATAACGGGTCTTCTCATTCGGCAGGAAGCCAAGGGCCCGGGTTAGGGGGATGCCAGTCTCAAAGTTGACCCGAGAGAGGGAATACCAATACGGCAGCATCCGATAGCGAAGGTAATCGTAATAACGACACACCTCGATGGCATGCTCGCCCCAGTGCCAAGGCTGGCGGAACCGCTTGACGTCACAGGTGCTGTGGCGCCGATAGATCGGGGAGAAGATGCCGAGGGCGTTATAACGGAGGTAAAGGTCGAGGTCCCCGTCATTGACGTGGCCAGTCATGTCGCCATGGCAATAGGGATTGAGCGAGACCCCGGCTTTGATCAGGTTAATGCATTCAAGGCCGATGTATTCGTTCTTCATCACCGTGTCCCCGGTCCATTGGATCCCATAACGATGGCTCGCGAGGTTGGTGATGGCTTTGTATTTGCCGTTTTTGATCTCGTCGACGTTATACATCCCGAGGGTCCGGCGGGGATACTCGCCTTTCTTGACCTTTTCGTTATGCCGGCGCATGACATCGTCGAACAAATACATCCCCAGGGTCTCGGCTTTGATCACCGCTTTTTTCCCTTCATCAGGCGAAATCAGATGGGTGATCCAGTTCCGGTCGTACCACCAGTAATCGAGCCCTAAGTCCATTAAGTGGTCTAGGTTGTAGGAACGGAATTCGACTTCCTTCGGGTCGAAGACGTTCTTCGCCCCCTCGACCGGATCGGGATGGTCATTGAACATGACGTTAAGCCGGTTGGCGTGAAGACGGGCGAAGGTCGCGGAGATATCGGGGAAGCAATCGGTATTGACCTTATACCCCGCCCCTCGGGTCGCCCCGGCGGCCCGCCAGTCGGTGTCGATGACGAAATTATCGAGCGGAAGGTCGTATTTTTGGTAATTGGCCACTTCCTCGTCGACGGTGGCGTCGGTATAGACGAAATATTTGGAATCCCAGGTGCCGAAGGCGCTTAATGGCGGCATCGGGGTCGGGCCGACAAGGGCGAGGAGGGTTTTCCGAAGGGTGAAAGGATTCTGATCGGCGAAGACGATGTAAAGGTCCTCGACCTCCTGCTCGAACACATAGCCCGACATCGGGTCTTTGGTCGGCAAATACCCCTGTTTGCTTAGTCGTAACCGCGGGGATTCGGAAACGATGTAGACCTCCGGGGTGTCTTCCGGCAGGGGCAATTCCCCGGTATGGATGAAGTCGGCCTTCTCGATGGTTTTGAGCAAGACCCGTTCGCCCCCTTCGACCCGGTAAATCCGGCTCCCGACGATCTCCGGGGTCAATTCGATTTCGTGATCCTCGTTGACGATCAGGGCGTTTTTCTTCCCTTTCCTCACTTCGATCGGGGTGGTGTCGAGATTGACGCGGTTGATGGCGATAAGGGTCTTGTCGTTGCAGAAACCCTTTTCCGACTTCCTTTCGATCCGGATGATCCGCGGCCCGAAAGCGGCGACCCGCAGGTCGCCGATGATGACATAGTTGTCCAAATTTGGCATTGTCTATTTCTCCTGGCTAGCGGCATTATGGGGCTAACGAATAGGGTTTGCAAGAGGATTAAACGCCATCAACCATCATTGACTTTCCCGAATATTTCCTTTCTTTCCTAATCAAAGAAATATCGAAGGAAAGGCTCGGTTTTTAGCCACTTTCCTACGCGTTACTCTTAAGCGATGACAAAGTAAAAAGGAAGGCCGGCTGGCCTTCCTACAGTTGGAGTTCGCTTCAGATCAAGGCGACGATCGCGTACCCTTGTCCCACGTATATTTCGACCGTGAAGTAAACCTCTTCGGTGAAGGTGTAGACATAGGAAGCGGTGAACCCATCATCCGGGGTCGCGGCTTTGACGTAGCCTAATTCGACTAGTTCCGCCTCGAACGCCTCAACGAAGGTGGTGTCGAAGATATAGTAATAGAAGTAATAAGGCGATGATTCATTGGGATCAGCCGGCGCCGGCTTATTATCGACCCCAATAGTCCCCTCAGGGCAGCCCCAGGCATCGGGGAAAGGAAGGGTGATGCCCATGAACATCTCCATCATCGTTAGCCAGCTGGTGACATCCTCGATCTTCGCTTCCCAAACCTCGGAATTCTGGACGATGAGCTGGGCTTGGTCATCGGCAATCATCCCGATCTGGAGGACCGCCGTCTCCTCCGGGCTTAGATAGAAAGTGAGGTCCCCAGCCGTTAAAGCCGTCCAGCCCTCTTCGACTAAGGCCGCAGTATAGGCGTTAACCAACGCGGCATCGGTTTTGACTAGATTAACGCTGACGGAGGAAGTCCCGACCGTCGTCTCGTAACCCTTGGCCCCAGTGTAAGCGGGGATGGTCTCCGATATTCCTAAAGACGTTAATCCTTCAGCGACCAATTCGGCGTCGAAGGAAGAAGGCAGAGCCACATAGGTCCGGATATAAATCGAGAAGCCGTTGTCCGGATCATCGAATATCTCGACCTCGACTTTCCCAGTCGCATCATGCCAAACCTCGGAAACGTCATCATAAGTCCAACCCGAATCGGCGGCATTAAGCTGAGCGGCGTAATCCGCGGCGTGCTCGACGTATCCTCCGTCTTCGCCGACATCCTGGATATCGATGTTGAATTCGGGATAGATCCCATATTCTGGCATCGCGAGGTCGGTGCTGTCGTAGACGACGCCGAAATCCCAATCAAAGTTTGGGACAGGCAAAATGGCAGTCACTTCGGCCCCACCGATTTTGGCAATAGCCCCACTTATTAACTCCGCTGGCCATTCGACCACGTAATTGTCGGTCACCGGCTGGAAGAAGAGATCGAGCGATTGATACTCCGAATCGTAAGCGACGCAGATCATGATCTGGCGATTGGGTGAGGAGTAATAATATTCGTTGCCGATATAGGCCAAGGGGAAATAACCGGCTTCGGTTAATTGATTGATATATTCTTGGCTATGGTCCTGCCCGTCGCTTGGATAGCAATAGACATAAAGGCTCCCATAGAAATCCATGGTCTGAAACCCATCGCATTCAAAATCAGGGACCGGAATCTGGTCGGTGATCACGATCGGATCAAGCAATTCGTTCGTGGCGAAGTAATCAACTATCTCCTCTAACGGGAAACCGGTAATCAAAGAGTTAGGGACGATTTGGAGGTAGGTATAGCCATCGTCTCCATCGTAAAGAATAACCCCGATGGCCCCGGACTCATCGATAAGGTAAACGGTGCCCTCGCCATAATAATCGGCATAGCCATCGTCCCAACTGGCAGCGACTAATTCAGCGGCAGCGGCCTCCTCGGTCGTCCCTTCGATTAGAAGCCCAGCGTATTCGTTATATTGTTGATCGTAAAGCGGGGTCAACAGATAACCGGTACCGGTCAAAGCCGGGAAATCCGCCGTCCCTTCATCCAGTCCATAAAGCGTGTCGACTTTGAGGTTTAGGTTCTCGGCGGGGAAATCATCGTAATGGACCGATAAGCCGAAATAATCGATCTCGATATTACAATACCCTTCGGTGACCGGCATATTATTGATCACAGGGCTATAAGTCCCAATATGGGCTTGGAGTATGGTCTCATCATCGTAATAGGCCTCGATGATATGCATGTTCTCGTCGATATAACCGGCGTAATCCTCGGTGACGTCTTCATAAACCCCGGTCTCCGAATGGGCGGAGATTATAGTCGCGACGTCCTCGACCTCTAGATCATATATCTGGATGATAAGGACCGGGTCGCCGGCCGTCGATATGCCTGGCAAAACCTCGTATTCGACGCCAGGGAACATAGTCCCGGGGCAGACGGGGGCGTGGTCGCCAAGCAAGGCGGTGATGAGTTCCGTTTCCTCCGCCGTCCAGTCGGTGGCAGGAGGCGTGGTATCGGTTGAGGCAGTTGAATCGGTCGTCGGGGTGCTAATATCCGTGACGTCGGTGCCATCGGTCAAGCTACTACTCGATGTCACCCTGTCGCATCCGGTTAAAGCCAACAGCCCGGCGGCGATCAGAATGGGCGTTTTCTTCATGCTTTTGCCCTCCTTTCGTTGCCGAAAATGTAGATGACGTCTTTTTCTTGTCAACAAACTTTTTTTCTTTAGTTGACGAAAACAAAGCAGAATTCGCTTCGAGGATAGCGACGAACACCAAACCTCTTTTAATAAAAGAGAGGTTCGATGATTGGCAAAGATGAAAGGAAATGGAAAATAGTTATGAAATCCGAAAGCCGTGATAACCGGATAGGTTCATTTCCCGAAATATCCTTGAATCGCTTTCATCCGCACGGTTTGCTTGACTTTGAAGGGACAACGGGAATCGCAATGGCCGCATTGGAGACAATCAGATGCGTGTTTGCTGAGTTTCTCATAATGGGAAGCAGCCAATTTGTCGCCGATCCGGGCTAAGTCGTAATACTTGTTGATCAGCCCGATGTCGAGCCCGGCTGGGCAAGGAAGGCAATGGTCGCAATAGACGCAGGAGGCGATATCGGCCACCTTCTTTATATTGGCCAAAGCCGGGGCGTAATCCTTCGCCTCTTCCGAGCAATCAATGAAGCCGAGCAATTGAACTAAATCGTCTCTATTCCGGACTCCCGGGACGACGGCGATGACCCCAGGCCGATCAAGAGCATAGGCCAAGCATTGATAAGCGGATAGTTCCTTTTGGAATGGGCTGGTGTCCGAACGGAGCAACTTGCCCCCATGGAAGGGCTTCATGACCGAGATGGCGACCCCGAGCTTCTCGGCCAAGGCGAAGAGGGCTTTCCGTTCCTTGATGGTCCCGATCCCGTATTCGTCTTCCCCAAGCTCATAATCGTAAGCCGGGTTGATAGAGAACATCATGATGCCGAAATTGCCATCTTGGAGGATGCGTTCCGCCGTCTTGGGGGTATGGGAGGAAAAGCCAAGATGATGGGCGATGCCCTGCTTCTGCAATTCCAAGGCGAAATCGAGGATCCCCTCCCCTTTGAGGTCTTCATAATCCTCAATCTCGTCGATGCAATGGAGAAAGAGGAAGTCGACGTAATCGGTCTGGAGAGCCGCCATTTCCTTAGCGAAGGTGTCTTTGATTTTGGTTAGGTTCCGGCTCCAGCCATATTCGCCCGCTTCGTCATAGACCGCGCCAAGATGGAGTTGGAGAAAGACCTGCTCTCGTCGCCCTTTCATCGCTTCCCCTAGTGGTTTGAACACCGAGGACCCACCGGCGGCCAAATCAAAGAAGTTGATTCCTTTCTCGATGGCGAGGTCAAAGGTCGCTTTGATTTCGTCTTCGGCTGCTTGATATAAGGACGCCGTCCCAATGCCTAAGGGATTGATCAATTCCTCGCCATGGGGCAATTTCCGCTTGATAATCATAAGAAACCTCACCTTGAAGCAAAGGAATTATATAAAAGGCAATGGCCTTTACCAAAGTTAAAAGCCATGCAAAACAGGTCGGAATTGCGGGTCATATCTATAACCTATGGGGCAATCGATTCAGGGGATAGGGACAAAGCGGCACACCCATGGCCATTCAGCAGCCAATTGCACTAGTAAACGTTTTGTAGACACCTAATTTATAAGTTTCAGTTCCTTCTTGGCTTTTGCCTCCTTGATTATCTTCTCCTTCTTCTCGTAGGCGACCTTGCTTGGCTTCTTGGGCTGCTGTCCACCATCG